>CANNGA010000003.1 GCA_947504035.1 uncultured Flavobacteriaceae bacterium | reverse complement strand
TTTGTCTAACAAAAAACACACAAAGTATTGTAAACATTAGGGGTGTAAAAATATAAGTAGAAAATCAGCAAGCCCTAAATAAGGCTTTGTACTAAAACACGAGTGATGGTGAACATTCAAAAAATAAGAGGAATGTTAAGAATTAAAAAAAGGGTGTTAAAGTTATTAGGCTTTAGGGCGATAAGAATTATAGTGTATTAAAGCTGATTATTAATAAGCTAGCTGCAAAATAAGATGAGTAAATTCTTTCTTTTCTATAGGATAGGACGTTAAAATAAAAAAACACATATTTAAAACTAAAGAAAAATTGCTATACTTTTAAGTTTATACGTCATGTTTAGAAAGTAAAATCAGTCATTTTAGTTGTCGTTTTGTCTTTCTTAAAAAGTGATTTATATATAAATATAAAAATATGCAATTAAATTCTAAAACCTCTCAAGAGATCGATTACAATTGGGGGACGGCACTTATGGATTACCCTAATGCTAAAACGCTATTTCAACTTTTCCAAGATCAAGTCGAAAAAACACCTGATGCAATAGCATTAATATTTGAGGGCGATCACCTTACGTATAGAGAATTAAACTATAAAAGTAATCAATTAGCAAGATCTATAAGAAAGCGTTACAAATCTCAAACCCATAAAGATTTACCTCCCGATACCTTAATTGCTTTATATTTAGAAAGAGGTTTTGAGATGATTATTGGCATGATGGGCGTTTTAAAAGCAGGAGGCGCTTATGTTCCTATCGATCCTGCTTACCCTAAAGATAGAGTAGATTACATTGTTAATGATACAGATACTTTTTTAATTCTTACTCAAAACATACTTGGAGATAAGGTAAATATATTGCCGGAGCAAAAATTGTTATCTATAGATTTAGATAATGATTTGTACCGTGTAGAAGCTACAGAAGACCTAGAAGTTTATAGCAATTCAAGAGATTTAGCGTATGTTATTTATACTTCTGGTACTACAGGGACACCTAAAGGCGTTTTGGTAGAACATACAGGTGTCGTTAATTTAATAATGGTGCAAAAGCACGAATTAGATATAAGGCATAGTACACGTGTATTGCAATATGCGTCTTATGTTTTTGATGCTTCAGTTTGGGAAATCTTTAGTTGTTTATCTCTGGGAGCAACACTTTATATTATAAGTACTGAAATACGTCGAGAAGCAGAATTACTAAGTGACTTTATAGATAAACAGGAAATAACTACAGCATTGATTCCTCCTGTTTTATTAGAAACTTTAACCCAGACCAAATTGAAAAGTATAAAGACATTACTTATTGGAGGAGATTCTTGTTCTGCAGACTTGGTTGAGCGTTGGCGAGAAGATAGAATGTTATTTAATGCTTATGGTCCAACGGAAGCTACAGTATATGCTTCGATACATCGCTATAGAAATAAAGACATAAGTACCAATATAGGATGCGCTATAGGAAATACAAAGCTGTATGTATTAAATCCACAAGGGCAAACAGTTCTTGTTGGTGAAATTGGAGAACTTTACATAGGGGGAGCAGGTATAGCCCGTGGTTATCTAAATAATAATGAATTAACAAACCAATGTTTTGTGCACAATCCATTTGCTTCTGAAGATGATAAGGAAAGAGGTTATATACGATTATATAAAACGGGAGATTTGGTAAAATGGTTACCCGAAGGACATTTAGAGTATATAGGTAGGAAGGATAATCAAGTGAAAATTCGTGGTTACCGTATAGAATTGTCAGAGATCGAACAGCACCTTTTAAAAATGCCGTGGATTAAGCAAAGTACTGTATTGGTTAAAGAAAGAAAAACTTCATCTGGATTAGATAAACGTTTGGTAGGTTATTATGTTCCTAATACAACTTATGCTTTTAGGAACACTTCTACAGTAATAGATAAATCAGAACAGCTTCATGATGGGAGGGGTGAAAGAGAGATTGAAATGCCATTAGACGTAGTAAAATCTACCGATTTGAAAAGTAATATCTCAGAGGTAACAATACTAGAGATAGAGGAATGGCAAAATAAGACATTAGCTGTAATAAGAAATTTCGATCTAACAAATACATTAGAAATAGGAGTGGGGGCAGGTTTATTGATGTTTTCTTTATTAGGTGATGTGAAAAAATTTACAGGGATGGATTTTTCTAAGACCGTAATTGAGCATCATCGTACTAATAGATTGCTTCAAAAACCTACTCATAATGTCGCCCTATACCATTTGTCTGCAAATCAGATAACACAACTGCCCAGTAAAAGTACTTACAGTACTATAATCATGAATTCTGTTAGTCAGAATCTTCCAGATATAGAATATTTTGAAGACGTTTTAGAACAAAGTTTTGATAAGTTAGCTCCAAGAGGAACTCTTTTTATAGGGGACGTAAGAAATTACGAATTACAAGAGGCTGTACTAAAAGAGAGATTTGGATCTGCATCACAAGATTTTGAAGATCAGGATGTTGATAGGAGTTTTTTAAATGAAAAAGCGTTGTTAATTAGCCCTAAATATTTTCTAGGTTTAAAACGTAAATATAATAATATCAATATTGAAGTGAAGGAAAGAGTAGGGGATTATGTTAATGCGTTAAGTCGGTACCGGTATGATGTTATTATTACATCAAATAGTACAGAAGAAGGGATAAAAAGAAAAAAGGACGTAAGAACGATCCCGTCAGAGGATTTATATAATAACCCTTATTTGAATAAATATGGTAATGCATTTACAATAAGTGCGTTGCATGATAAATTACCAGAGTATATGATACCGTCAAAGTTAATAGCGGTCAGGCGTTTGCCTTTAACGGTCAATGGGAAATTAGATAAGAAAGCCTTACTCGATTTAGACGGCATAGAAATAGATTGTTATGATATGCCTACTACAGAATTAGAAAAAAAGCTTTGTGATATTTGGAAAGACGTATTAGGAATTGACAGAGTTGGCGTTAATGATGATTTTTTTAAAATAGGAGGGAATTCAATTCTTGCCATAAAGTTGTCTCATAAAATAAGTATAGCGTTAAATAAAGAGGTTAGAGTCGCCAACTTGTATGAACTAAAATCGATCCGTCAAATAATTCTTAATTATGATAGTGTTGTTAATGAGGAATTTATAAATATTAAATTGTAAGCATAACATGGGAAATATATATAACTTTTTAATAGCATTAGCATTCAATAATGAAGCCATTTGGATGGATAATGAAAGCCTTAATTTACATGTTAGAAAACAAAATACAAAAGCAGTAATTATTGATTTTATTAAAACAAATAGAACTGAGTTAGTTGCTTTTTTAAAACAAAATAAGATTACTTCACTAGAACGTTTTGTTCAAGCAAAAGAATTGTTTGATAACCGTATTAAAAAATCACCTTTAAGCTTTGCGCAAGAGCGTTTGTGGTTTTTAGAAGTGTATGAAAATGGGTTTAATGCTTATCATCTACCTATGGTTTTTGAAGTTTCAGAACCTGCTGATAAAGAAGCCATTAGTTATGCTATTCAATGCGTTATAGCGAGACATAAGATACTAAGAAGTACGATAGAAGAAGAAATGGGACAAGGATTTCAAGTTATACATGAAGCCGCCTTACAGATTAAGAATGAGACTGTAAATACACCAAATGCGTTAAATACACTGCTCTTAGAAGAAATTAATCGCCCTTTTGATTTGAAAAAGGAATACCCTATTCGTGTAAAACTTTATACTATGAATGCTGGTACCCCAAAAGTGGTTGTTTTAATTAATATTCACCATATTGCTTCAGATGGATGGTCCTCAGAAATTTTCAAATCAGAACTCGATGGCTATTATAATGCGTATACCCAAAACGATACAAGTTTTAATCCTCCTGATTTGAAAATGCAATATAAAGATTTTGCTACTTGGCAACGCTTATATTTAACACATAATGTTCTAGAAGAGCAGTTAGAGTATTGGAAAAATAAACTATCGGGATATCAACAATTAGAACTGCCAACAGACTATCCCAGATCAAATAGTTCCAATTACCAAGGCGCTAATCAAAATACGACTCTAAGTAAGGCTCTTAGTGACCGAATTAAATCTGTAACGAAGAAACATGGTGTAACCATGCACAGCCTTTTATTAAGTGTTTTCCATATACTATTAAATAAATATTCGGGACAACAAGATATAGTTACAGGTAGTATGATGGCAGGTAGGCATCATAGACAAGTAAAAGACTTGATAGGTTTTTTTGTCAACCCTTATGTGAACAGAACGGTACTAAATGATCATCACAATTTTGAAGATCTCATTTTACAAGTGCATAAAAACCAAATAGAAGCTCAGTACCATCAAGACCTTCCTTTTGAACATTTGGTTGCTGCAATTGAAAACGAAAGAACCCCATCGTATCATCCTATTTTTCAAGTCGTATTTAGTGTGCAAAGTTTTGATAATCGAGAAGAAGAATCTGAAGACTTAAATCAATATTTACGACCACACAAAGGATATGTAGCTCATGACGTAGCGCAATATGACCTGTCCGTATTTGTCGACGATAGCAAAGATAAGATTACTTGCCAATTTAATTATGCAACATGTTTATTTAAAAAGAGTACAATAAAACGTTTCGTAAACGATTATTTATATCTGTTAGAGCAGTTTGTTGACACCCCCAAGAAAAAGATAAAAGATATAGATATATTAAGGCCAAAAAATTACCAAGAGATCGTTTATAATTGGAATTCGAAAGCTTTAGACTTTTCAAGCACGCAAACACTTTCCCAACTTTTTAAGGTACAAGCAAAAAAAACACCTAATGCTATTGCTTTGGTATTCGAAAACAAACAACTTACGTATAGAGATGTAGATGAAAAGAGCAATCAGTTGGCGAGATCTATTAGGAAACGTTACCTAACGCGAACTAACGAAGAGTTACCTCCCGATACCTTAATAGCTTTATGTCTGAGAAGAAATTTAGAAATGATTATTGGTATTATTGGTATTTTAAAATCAGGAGCTGCTTATGTACCTATAGATTCCGATTATCCTAAGGAGCGATTCGACTATATTTTAGAGGATACAGATGCTTTCTTAGTGCTTACTCAAAAAGAACTTACCGACAAGGTGAGTGCACTCCCAGAAGAACGGTTAATGTATATTGATTTGGACAATAGTTTATATCGATTAGAAGATAAAAGTGATTTTTATGTTTATACCAAGTCAACAGATTTAGCATATGTAATTTATACCTCAGGAACTACAGGAGTGCCTAAAGGGGTTATGATTGAACAACATTCTGTAATCAGTTTAGTTCATAATAACTTTATAAACCAAACGCAAGAAGATACCTTTGCCTTTTTGTCTTCTCCAGTTTTTGATGCAGCAACTTTTGAGATTTGGGCGCCTTTGTTAAAAGGAAGTGCATTAGTAATTCCTAAAGATTCAAAACAACTTTTTTCAGATGTAAAGCAATTTGAACAATTTATAAAAACACATCATATTTCAATTCTTTGGTTGACAAAGACGTTATTTGATAGCTTGTATTTTTTAAACCCTAAGTGGTGTGAGAATTTAAACTATTTGATAATAGGAGGGGAGGCTTTAGATCGAAAAATAATCAATCAGATTTTAAAAAGTAAACGTAAACCTAAACATTTTTTGAACGGTTATGGCCCAACAGAAAGTACTACTTTTACATGTATCTATAATTTAAATACTCCAATTAAAGCAGCTAATGTGCCTATAGGAAAGCCTATAAACAATAGAAGTGTATACATATTAGATACGCACCGTAAACCAGTACCAGTAGGAGCAGTTGGAGAACTTTATATTGGAGGATCAGGATTAGCTCGTGGTTATCTTAATAATAGTGCTTTAACTAAGCACTGTTTTGTAAATAATCTATTTGCCACAGAAGTTGATAAACAAAAAGGGCACATACGATTGTATAAAACTGGAGATTTAGTAAAATGGTTGCCTGATGGAGACATAGAATATATTGGTAGGAAGGATGGCCAGGTAAAAATTCGGGGTTACCGTATAGAACTGTCAGAGATTGAGCAGGCACTTTTAAAAATTACAGGAATCCAACAGAGTTGCGTATTAGTAAAAAACAGAGAAACGTCTGTAGGGATTGATAAATATATAGTAGGATACTATGTTTTAGATGCAGATCGTAAACTAAAGGAACGCGACATTACGATAGCATTATCAAAATTACTACCTAGTTATTTGATGCCTTCTAGTTTTTTAGAAATGGATAATTTCCCTTTAACGACTAATGGTAAATTAGACAAAAAAACATTTCCAGACGTCGAGTTTACCTCTCAAAAGACTTACGTTGCACCTTCCACAACATTAGAAAAAGAACTTTGTAATATTTGGCAAGAAGTAATTGGTCTTGAAAAGATAGGAATTACTGATGATTTTTTTAAGATAGGAGGAAATTCAATTCTGGCAATAAAGTTAGTATCTGTAATAAGAAGCACATTAAAAAAGGAAGTTACTGTTAAGCAATTGTTCTTACATGGTACCATTAGAAAGCTTGTAGAGATTATAACAATATCAAAGTCAGAATCAGAATATTTAGGTGAAGTCGTACGTCTAGAAAAAGAAAGTTTCTTAGCTATTGATGCGTCAAATATTAAAAAACTTAATAAATACTCTAATCCTCCAAAACATGTGTTTTTAACTGGGGCAACTGGTTTTGTGGGGTGTTTTTTACTACATGAGCTTTTACGACGTACAACGTCTAATGTTTATTGTTTAGTAAGAGTCGATACCGTATTTAACGGAAAGCAAAAGATATTGAATCAGCTTAATGATTTTGGCCTTAATGTAAAAGGTTTCGAAGATCGTATACTGCCCGTTATTGGAGATCTATCAAAAATAAATTTAGGAATAAATGATAGACACTATAAATTTCTTGAAGCCTCCCTAGATTATATTTATCATGCAGCTACTCACATGGATCATTTCTCTTCATATTCAAGATTAAAAAAAGTTAATGTTGGAGGTATCGAAGAAATTATAAAATTAGCAACGACCAAGGTGTTAAAAAAAGTGATTTATCTCTCGACAACTTCGGGGCTTAAAAAAACAGCTAAAGAGAAGGACTCAAGAAAAGATGAAATTCATTATAGCGCTTCAGGTTACAGTACTTCAAAATGGGTGGGGGAAGATGTGCTAATTAGAGCTATAGAAAATGGTTTTCCAGCCCAAATTTATAGATTAGGACTTATAACAGGTCATGTTGGTGATTTTAAAAAACCTAACAACCAGTGGTTTACGCAGTTGTTGGAATCTTGTTCCAATTTGGGCGCTTACCCAAAGGGCGTTACGTTCTCAGTTTTACCTGTGAATTTTATCGCCGAAGCACTAATACAAATGTCTTTAAAAGAACATATAGTATCAGATATATTTCATTTATGCAATCCTAATTTTTTAGACCTAGAATATTTTTTTAGCAGGTCTTTTTCTAAAATCGAAAAAATGCCCTTAAAAGATTGGCTTATAAAATTAAAATCTAGAAGTGATGCGTTTACTAGCTTACCTATTGTCAAGTTTATAGATTTTGAAGCAGAAAATATAAAGTCTATAATTAGTGGCGAATCAAATAAAACTCTTTTCCCTATTGAAGTGCCATGTACTCAGTATACGGAAGAGCGCCTAGATCAAGAGATCAATATTACATTTCCTAAGATGCAAAAAGAGTATACTGTTTAAAATAATATGGCTAACATCATTTTTTTAATTAGAAAACGACATTAAATGTTTTACTATTAAGAAACTCAAGAGGTTCTATTGTTTTAATAAACGCGTTAGGAGATACATCCTAATGCGTTAGCATACGGTCAAAACACGTTGTGATTTTTTCTTCAAACCTCTCTTTTTCGCATATCAACTATTGGTCGGGGGTTTCAAAAAATCAACATTAAAGTACGAGGATCTGTTTAAGGTTTCTTTTATAAACTCTAATTGAATAGAGCCTATAAAAGAAACCTATACCCCCTCCAAAACAACAGGTCTTTAAGGGCAAGGTTAAGGGATTATATGAGGCGGTATTGACTCTATAAAGCGGTTGCTCTTATTTTAAGATAAGAGTGTTTTTCCTATATCGAACTTAGGGGATACAGTAAGTGTCTAAATAAAATTATAATTACCCACATAAATTTAATCTTCAAATTTCACCTGAATAATAAATTTTTGTCGAATTTAGAGGTATCTTAAAAGACATTATAATAAAAAAAGACTACAGCGGCATTGTGTAAAATTAATATCTGGTTCTGTGTTTAGATCAACAGTTAATCCTGTTTTACGATCTTTTTTGAGAGTCCTCATGCATCAATTACAGTATTAGTATACCGAGTTGCATTATTAAATCATATTATGGCTAAAAAATTCGACACAAGTAACCTATCTATATCAGAACTAGCGACTCAATTAAGACAACCTAATGGAGATGATGGAAAAGAAGTAGGACGACAAATGAATAAAGGGAATAAGCATATCTGTTTAAATTCTTATAAAGTATTACGTCCTCAATCTAATAGTTTGATTTTAGAAATAGGAATGGGAAACGGTTTGTTTGTTAAAGATTTATTGCGTCTAGCTCACAATCTAAAATATATAGGGCTTGACTTTTCTCAAACAATGATTGATGAAGCTAGAATCTTAAACAAGGCACTTATTGAAGCCGAAAAAGTATCATTTATAAACGGATCTGTAGAGAATTTACCTTTTGAAGATAATAGTATTGATTATATAACAACGACGAACACCATTTATTTTTGGACTAACCTTAAAGAAAATACCAAAGAAATTTATAGGGTTTTAAAACCTAACGGTAAAATTTTAATTGGGTATAGATCTAAAGCGTTTATGAATAAAATAGAATTAACGCAACACGGTTTTAATAAATTCACAAAAAAGGAGATAGAAGATGTATTACATAGTACAGGGTTCTTAAACATAGATACTAATATCATTTCGGAACCCGATTTAGAGTTTGATGGAAAACCAATGAAAATGGAAGGGGTATATAGTTCTGGGATAAAATAGAATACTGAAAAAAATTATGATATAATGGTTTAAAACCGAAAACATTATTGACGAACCCTAGACTTATCTGGAGAATAGCAGCTTTCAGTCCATTAAAAATCCTTTAGATTGATGATACATCTATGAGTGTTTCCCGTAATTGGAGCTCTTGCATAGTTAAATAAATTGTTACATGACAATTCACGATAGTGTTCATTTAAGTTAAATATCTCGTGTTACAGTAAAACACTATGGCTAAGATATAGGCCCATGGAGAAAATACGTCCAATTGTTAAATGCATAAAAGTGCCAATTGCGAAGTAGATGGTAAACGGATAGGTGTGCTTTGCTAAACCGTTATTCTGATAAGAGAACTATTTTTTCTTTTAATCCCCTAAACTCAACGAAAACATACTATTGGCTGTCTTCCTTTAAAAAGTACAATTCATAGTCCTTTTTTTGTAGCCTCTTAGCTTTAGTTCTGTTGCATCTTTGCAGTATACAAATAACAAAACAAAAAAAACAAAAAAGATGACTATCAAAGAACAAGTACAACGTATAGACGCCGTAGTTTCAACAGGAGCGATTGTAGACGCCGTAAAAGAATTTTTCGCAGACAATGCTAACACCTCCGATTACGGAAATGGAGGCACCACAGGCAAAGCAGAGATGATTGCCAAAATGGAAGGCTTCGCAGGTGCCATTGCCAAAGTAAACGGAATTACACATCACCACTCTCTAGTCGATGGAAATGTATCCGCCTCAGAATTTACCTTCGATTTCGATATGAAAGACGGCAGTAAAATCTACTGGCACGAGATCATTCGTAGGATCTGGAATGATGAAGGCAAAGTGATTCAAGAAGAATACTTTAACGCAGAATAACTACAACACATAAAAAAAGAATTAAAGCACACATAAAAAAACAAGACCATGAAACATTTCATACAAACAGCACTTTTAGGATTAGCATTAGTAATGAGTACACTAACATTTGCTCAAGACAATAAAGCCAACAATATTGACAACAGTAACATTGCTTTACAAGGCTATAGCCCCGTATCGTATTTAGATTTAGGATTAGCACAGAGAGGCAACAAAAACTTTAAGTCAGAATACAATAAAGTAAACTATTATTTTACCTCTGCAGCACAAAAGGCTGCCTTCGATAAGAACCCAGCCAAGTACGAACCACAATTTGGAGGCTTCTGTGCCTTTGGTATTTACGCAGGCGCAAAATTTAGAGTAGACCCTAATAAATTCATAGTAGAAGACGGCAAATACTACCTGTATTTAAACAATGTAGAGCTAGATGCAAAACAATTATGGTTGGCAGAAAACAATCACAATAAGCTAACAAAAGTAGCCGATAAAAACTGGGAGAAATTAAGTAAAACACATAATTAATAAAATAAATCACTAAAAAATATAGAAATCATGAAATTTGTAACCAAGAGAATACACGCCTTTTTAGATTATCCAGTAGCCATAGCATTAATAGTACTCCCTTTTCTACTGGGCTTGGGTAGCTCTAACCCTTTAGCACTACAATTATCTGTAGTTACAGGAATAGCCGCTTTAATATTAACGGTATTGACAAATCATCATTTAGGATTGATTAAAGTAGTCTCTTATAAAATACATTTAATTGTCGACTTTTTAGTGGCAGTCGTATTTATCATAGCACCTTTTATTTTTTCATTTAAAGGTCTAGACGCTTCTTACTATTGGATGAATGGTATTGCCGTTTTAATTGTAGTGAGTTTGCATAAGCCAGAGGTTACTGCATAAAAGCGGTTAGAATACCCTTTTGCAAAGGCAAATAAGCGATTAAAAGTAAATACGCTACAATAAACAGATATAGAGCTGCCTTTTAGGGCAGCTTATTGTTTACAGGCATTTTGTAAAAGGTCGTTTTAAGGACACTAAAGTGGTGCCAAATTAGTAGCTCCATAGAAAAAGAGAAGTCTGTTTTAGAGGTAATTCTTCGAATTTTTAAACCATAAAAAGATGGCAGAATTGTTTTTTGAAAACCAAGATGTAGTCTCAAAAATTTTAAACAAAAAATATACGATTGATACTATTTATTTGACTGTAAAGTATTTTAATAAAAGTAAATAAATGTTTCAACTCATAGAAAATATAAATAACTGCTTTGCGCAAACGAAACTCGACGAACTTGTATAGGTTCTAAATTGGTAGCCGTTTGTACTGATGAAGTACAATTTAATCTTTAAAAGTCATTAAACCCCTTATTTAAGAGACTTTTCGTTTTTAGAATTTATATAATTTTGATCAATAGTACTTTATTGTGATTTAGGAATCATCATAAAAAATAAGTAATTAACGTTTTCTTAGGAGGTTTAAAGCTTTAAAATTCAATAATTAATAGATTTTTAGACGTATTGAAATAGATTCCTCATTACTGTTTTGTTTAAGACGTAAAAGCCGATAATTTTATTTATTTTTTGTAAGTTGCCGTTTTCATAGAAGACTACTTTTTTATGTGTACAGTTACAATTATTCCTAAAGGGGAAAAAGATTTTATTTTAACATCAAATAGAGATGAAGCACCTAATAGAGGAGCTTCCATTCCTGATGTTTCTGAGTTTGATGGTGTAGAAGTGATGTTTCCCAAAGATGAATTATCTGGTGGGACATGGGTTGGTGTTAGTGAAAGAAAACGTGTAGTTTGTTTGCTAAATGGTGGTTTTGAAATCCATAAACGTCAGCCTAAGTACCGTTTAAGTCGCGGTGTGATTACAAAACAGCTTATGGTTGCAGCGCATATTGAAACCACGGTGGCCTCGTATGAATTTGAAGACATCGAACCATTTACCATGGTTATAGCTGATTGGAGTACAGATCTTAAATTTTATGAATTGGTATGGGATGGTACAGAGAAACACTTTGTACAACTGCCTTTAGAACCTAAAATTTGGTCTTCATCTACACTTTACAATGCTAAAATGCGAGAAGAACGTTTACAGTGGTTTAACAGTTTTAAAGCTAAAGAAACATTAAACGGACCCGAATTGCTAAAATTTCATAAAACAGCAGGAGGTGCTAATTTAGATTATGGAGTAGTTATGAATAGAGGTTTTGTGAAAACCACAAGTATTACTCAAATAGAAAAGCACGAAGAATCTATAGACATGCGTTATGAAAACATTCAAAATCATGTCATTTCTACAAAAACATTTAATGTGTCTTCAATAGTTAATGAATAATACAGGTATTATTTTAACATTGGCCTATCCTGATACGATTGTCATGGTAGCCGATGAGTGGTATTCTCCCTTGTTACGACTTATAGGTATTGGAAAAAAAAACTATGTGCGCGCAGGACATGCAGCATTGGTTCTTATCAATACAGAGACGGGTATTTTAGAATATCACGATTTTGGACGTTACATCACACCCGAACCTTATGGAAGAGTAAGAGGGCGTACCACAGATAATGAGTTAGAACTGCCTTTAAAAGCAGAAATTGTAAATGGAACGCTTATAAATTTAGAAGCACTATTAAAGTTTCTAGCAACCCACCCAAAACTCACACATGGCGAAGGGCGATTAGTCGCTTCGGTAGCTAAAGATATAGATTATATAAAAGCACGAGCCTATATAGATGATATGCAAGACCAGCATTTTATTAAATATGCTGCTTTCGAAGATGAGGCTTGTAACTGTGCGCGCTTTGTAACAGATGCCGTTATCGCAGGTACAACTAATGCTAAAAAGCGAAAACAATTAATAAAATCTAAATGGTTTACGCCAAGTACAGTTGGTAATGTTTTATTAGCGACTGATGAGCACGCTTATGAAGTTTCAGAAACAGGTGTGATTTCCATATATAAAGGATCGCAAAGTCGTGAAAATATCCGTTGCTTCTTTGATACCTTAAAAGAGCATTCCCCCAATTTTGTGGGAAGTTTAGAGCCTAGTGAGGTAGAAGGCTTGCATGAAAACGCACAGTGGTTGTCTGGAATAGCAGCAGGCGCTTGGTTTGAACTGCATGAAACAGGTGAAGCAGAAACCTATAGATTTCGACGTGTTTCTCCTTATGGTCATGTCGATTGTGATGCGTTATACCTTATAGATAACGCTGCATTTAATTACGAACAGCCTTTTAAATTTGTACACTATTCGAACTGCAAATTTTTTAAGGTAGAGCAAGACAATACAATCTACCATTTTACACGGAAAGAAGCCTTTTAAGCGTATCAAATGCATATTGCCTTCTGTAATGTAATTAATCTGTAGATTTTTCAAAGAGGCTGGTTTTACGGTAGCTTATTTGTTAGATGATAAAAAAGAAAAGCCTTTGAGTTTCAAACTCAAAGGCTTTTCTTTTTTATGCATTTGCTTTAGGTGAAACTAAAGCATGGCCTGTGCGACATATTAATTATTAATTAAATCTTCAATATTTATATTAGCATCAATCTCGCTTTGAGGAATGTTAAGAAAAAACAATTCACTATTAGCAGGCACGTCAATTTCAATGCGGTGTACAGGGTCTCTGTCTATTGGCAACGCATAGCGTTTGGCATCAAACCATTCTACACCAATTTCACCGTAGAGTTCTTTCCTGCGTTCTAATAAAATTTCATTTAGTAAATCTTGACCTGTATTTCCAGAGGCTGTTGCTTCTGGATCTCTCGCAGATTGAAGTGTAAACAAAAGGCTTTGAGCCCCAGGAATATTTCCTAAATGGAATTGTGCTTCAGCATCTGCAAGTACCATTTCAGATTTTCGCATTAAAGGCGCATCGGCATCAAAGGTAAAAGCAAATTTAGTTGATACAAACTCACGCCAAGGAATTGTTTCACTAATGTTTTCAATATCCTGAAACAGGTTTCTAACATCGGTATCTGTAAATTGGTTTACAAAATTAGGATTGAAATAAGTTGCTCGAAAAGAAAGTGTTAAGTGGTCTGTAAATACATGAGGTGCCAACCAAAAAAAGTTGGTCTCTGTATCGCTTTGAAAATGCCCCCAAAGCCATTCTTGATCTGAAAGATCGTTAAAACCATTGCCCCAGTTCGACGAAACGACAGCCGCAGAAGCATCTTCTCCATAAGCCGCTTTGGCATGTCTGGATACAGCATCCCAGTCGTCTTGAGTAACTTGTAGTACACGGGTAAGTAAGACATTGGCAAATGCTTTATGAATGAAAGATTTGCCTAAGGCTTGATCTATAGTGGGCAAATCTGGTAGTGCTTCATTGAGATCTCTAATAATTTGATTGTATATAACGCTTAAAGCTACAGGTGCATTTCCTGCAACAATACTACGCGTAGATGATAAATATAATGGAAACCTCGCAATGGATCTATCATTATTATAATTAGGTGCAAATTCTAAAGCCAATTGGAAATAATGAAATGCTCTAATGGCTTTACCCACCGCAATAAATTCGTTTTTGTCGGCCTCAGAAAGCGTTGTACTGTTTGTAACCCCCTCGATGAGAACATTGGCATAGTTAATAGACTGGTAGTTGAAAAACCATGTAAATCGAACTCTTCCAGTTCCAGGGCCTCTTCTATCATGCTCGTAATCAAAGTCGTAAAATCCAAAGTCTTGTATCACATCGTTACCTTTTACAGTACGTGCAAAATACAAGGCGAAAAGACCAGCCAAATCAGGAATAGAATTACTGCCTCCAGGTGTATCATCATCTGTAATATCTTCATCCCATTGCCGTTTGTAGTTATTCATCATGCCAGCAATAATACCATCAACATTACCTCTTGTGGTAAAAGCATCGTTTTGGGCAATACCATTGGTGTTTTTAGGTTCATCTAAAAAATCATTCGAACACCCTAGGCCTATTAAAGTAATAGAAATAAATAAAATCTTAACGTATATTTTTTGTATCATGATCTTCATAAATAATAAATGTCTTAGAATTCTAATAAAAGTCCGGTCGTTATGGTTTTCAATAGTGGAGATCTAGAGTTTGTTTGACCATTAAACGCTTGCTCTGGTTCTAGATTATCTAAAGTCGACCAAGTGATTATATTATCGGCTTGAAGATATAAACGGAGTTTGCTGAGTCCCTTTATCGTGTTGGACGGTAAATTATAGCCAAAGGTCAATGCTCTTAATCTTATCCAGTCGTTCTTTTGTAAGAAGCGTGTAGATACAGAGTTATTATCATTATTGTTAGCCAAAAGTAAAGGCACATCTGTAATATCTCCTGGTTGTTGCCAAGCGTTTAAATTATCAGGGTGTGCTGCAAGACCAGTTAACTTAAAATTATTGATCAATTGCGCATAATCCGTATTAAGGATATGAGCGCCAAAGCTAAAGTTAAACAAGAGGCTTAAATCGAATTGTCTGAATTTTAAAAATGAATTAAAACCACCTTGTATATCGGGTAAAGAGGATTTACCAGTTTCATACCTCGTAGCACTATCGAAGTTAAAGGTGGTTGATCTACCAACGACGTTGCCTTGTGCATCTAGGTCGTCTATAAACCAAGTACCGAAACCTGTTTCAGGATCAACACCTGCCCATTCTCTAATAAAGAAATCGAAAATGGAATTCCCTTCTTTCCAAAGCTGATTGCCATTTATAAATTGATCTTGCGGCAACTCTGTAATTTCGTTGCGATCTAAAGAAAAGTTAACACCTACGTTCCATTGAAAATTAGGTTTGTTAAAAATTTGCGAATTTAGTGCAACTTCTAAACCGTAATTTCTAACTCTAGCATCATTAGTGAGTATAGTGGCAACACCTGTTGAAGCTGCAAGAGGGAAGTTATAAATTAAATTTAAAGATTCCTTATTGTAATAATCGATTGTCCCAGATAATGCATTTTTAAAGATGCTAAAATCAATACCGATGTTAGAAGAACGCGTTGATTCCCAAGTTAAATTGGCATCGGATGCGCCTTGAAGGATAACACCAGGGATACCTTCGTTAGGAAAACCAGATTGAAACACGGATTGTGAAGGGAAAAAATTATCTCCATTAGCGCCCACTCTATTATTACCTAACAGACCATGTGAAGCTCTTAATTTAAGATAGCTTATAGCACTGAGATTAGACATAAAAGTTTCTTTTGAAATAAGCCAACTTCCACCTACAGAATAGAAATTACCCCAACGTTCATCAGGGTTAAAACGACTAGAACCATCTGCTCGTCCAGAAACTTCTAAGAAATACTTATTGTCATAATTATAAGCAATTCTAGAGAGGTAACTATTTAAACGTTCAGAGTTTTCATTACCAGAGACATCTTCTGGTTGTGTGGCAGCCCCTAAATTCGTTTGACCAGGTAAAAAACCAGTGCCAACAGCCATAACGCGATCCACTGTTCTTGTAAAAGCTTCCGTTATAAGATCAATATTTAAATGGTGCTTTTTGGCAAAACTTGTAGTGTAGTTAAAAGCTTGAATGGTGTTGAAAGTTGTCGTTGTTGTAATGTCTTCAATTACTCTACCATTCACTTCAGAAGCAGCTCCAATTTCATCATCGTTGAAACTAAAGGCATCAAGTACAAAGTTTTCATAAGAAAATGTGGTTCTAAACGAAAGGCCTTTTAATAATTTAATCTCAGCAAAAGCGTTACCAACATAATTCGTACTAATACGCTGTTCATCTCCCAATAAAATAGAAGCGAGTATATGTTCTCCAGATCTTGGAGGTCTTGTAGAGTTTAGAGCTTGGCTTAAGGGCCTTCCGTTACCGTTACCAAGATCGAAAATAGTTTGACCGTTATCATCTAATATCAATGCACCATTTTCATCTCTAACAAATACGGGGTAGAGGCTAGAAAGACCATAGATCCAACTAATGGCTTGCGTTGTACTACTTGAAGTTTGGTCTGGGTTATTAGAGTCAGACCTTGAAAAACTATTTTTAATACCAACACGCATCCAATCGTTTATCTGTGATTCTAAATTTAATCGCGTCGCAATTCTTTCAAAGTCGGATACGATTACAGGACCTTCTTGATCTAAATAATCGAGAGAGAAAAAATAACCTGTATTTTTTGTACTCCCACTAATGCTCAAATTGTGGTTAATTCTAAACGCATCATTATTAAATACTTCGTCTTCCCAATCCGTTTCCCATAATAAATTTGCACCAGCCACTAAATTTCCGTTTTCATCAATAGGATTTGTAACATTATAAGGATTATAACCTCCTAAGCTTGGAATTAAATCATTTGATGCATTGGCTGCAGCTTCTGCTGCTGTCTGACCAAATAAAAATTGGTTGCTATTTCTTTGAGCTTGCCATGCGAGCTTAAGATAGTCTTCGGTACCTACTGTAGACTGTATGCCTACAGATGGGTTTGAAATACCAAATTGAGAACGTAAAGTAATTTTTGGTTTGGTATTGCGTTTTCCTGTTTTTGTAGTGATTACAATAACACCATTAGCACCTCTAGAACCATAGAGGGAAGCTGCTGAAGCGTCTTTTAACACAGAAATAGATTCTATTTGATCTTGACTTATGGTATTAATATTACCATTAAATTGCACGCCATCTACTATAATTAAAGGGCCTTGATCTGCATTTAAACTAGAGAAACCTCTTATGCGTATTTGGGGATCGTTACCAGGTTGTCCGCCCTGTGTAATTAAATTCACACCAGGAACCACACCTTGTAAAGCCCTTAAGGGAGATGTAACTTGTTGTGTTTCTATTGAAGCAGCTTTAATAGTACCTATAGCTCCAGTTAAGGCTTCTCTTTTTTGCGTACCATAGGCAACCACTACAACTTCTTCAAGGCCAGAAGTATCTGTTTGAAGGGTGATGTTAATGGTGTCTGTGTTTTCAATTAGTACCTGTTGGGAGATGTAACCTATGTAACTAAACACAAGTATCTGTCCCTGTTTTGCTTTAATGGTATAATTGCCATCAAAATTTGCTGTCACACCTTTAAATGAATCTTTAATTAAAATTGTTGTACCAGAGAGTGGTAAACCATCTTCACTAAGAATTTTACCAGAGATTGTTTGTTCTTGTGCAAAAGAAAAATGCGCAACAAATAGCAATAACAATGTTAAAATTCCATTGAATTTTGTTTTCATGCAAAAAGAATTAAGTTAGTCAATCTCAAAACTCTTAAATAAAAGTTAACAAAACAACAAAAACGGACTAAAGTTTATGATTTTACGGTGATTATTAGCATTGTAGGAAATTAAAGTTAGAAATTTGCAATCAAACTTACATGTATTTTAGAATTGGAGAGTTGAAATCGTTGGTTTTCATTTTTGCCATTAGCGTAGTTAAACTTTAATAACCCCGATTTTGTTAGAATCCCAAATCCAAAGCCGTAACCAAAGAGTTTTTCTTTAGTGTCTGAAATTTGATTCTCAAAATAAGCGACATCAGTAATGGAATGTATATATATAGAATTGCTAACTCGAAATCTATATTCAGTATTAAAAACGCCAAACAAAGAGGCAAACAAACTATTTTCTTCAAATCCCCTTATAGAATTAATACCCCCAAAACGAAGTAATTCGTTTTCAAAAAAAGTATCAGAGATAAGCTGCCCTGCATCTGCATTTAAATAGAGGCCATTTTTTTTTCCAAAGCTAAAGTTGTGAAATGCTTTAAGGCGTAATAATGTTTGTTGCACTTTGGTGTTCGTCGTTTTTCTATTTCCAAAATTCGATTCTATGTAAAAATTAGACTTTACAGGAAACAATTGGTCGTAATAACTAGGTTTTAAGAATTCGTAACCTAGCGTAAAATAATTAGAGGTATAATCTTCTAAGGTACTAAGTATATTTTCAGACTGTAAGTTTGTAGATACAATTGTAGAAATACCTGTAGACACTTTGTGCAAGGCATTGATTTGGTAATTTATCTTTGCTTTTTGATCTACGGTGCTAAAAGAAGAATCTCTTCTAAAAAGTCTTAAATTTAAATCTAAGCCAATAGGGGTATTGAAGAGATAAGGCAGATCAACGCTAATATCGAATGTTTCTTGGTCATTTTCGTCGCTCTTATATAATAGACTGAACGATTCGCCAAAATTAAGGTTGTTGGTTAATTTTAGATTTAAAAAACCATCAAATTCAATACTATTGGTGTCTTCGTTAGTCCCAAAACCTAAAAAACCATCAAACGTATTGCTTTTAGATTTACCTATATATAGGTACAAGGTTGTGGAATCTTTTTTAAACAGCACTTCGGCAGGTTTTATCTGATTGGCGAACCTAAGATTGGCCAGTTGCGCTGTTTTGTTTTTAATAACAGCGAGATTAAAAGGTTGCTTTGGTTTAAGTTTAAGATAGTGTTTGAGGTACGATTTAGGGAACTTTTCGTAACCTTTAACCGTTATAGCATTTATAATTCGTTGTTTTTCTTTGGCGATAAGAGTTAAATGGCCTGTTAATGTCGTAGCGCTATTTTTTTTAACGTCTGTTAATTTTAGTTTCGAAAAAGGACGGCCTTTATTTGCAAATTCTGAATTTAAAAAATTAAGAGCATATTCTAATGTGGATAAGGGAATCGTAAAATAAGTATCTGTAATTTGATCTGAAACTGCGCTTATAAGTGCTTTGTCTATTCGAGTATCATTGTAATAAATTGTTATCGTATTGAATTTAGTTTTGAGATGAATCTGAGCTGTAAACGTAGAGTCTGTACGTTTTTCTATACCCAGTAATTTGCTTTCAATATATCCAAATCTATGCAGTTGTCGTTGTAAAGAATCTGTTGTAGTGGTTATAGAACGGTAATCATTATGAGTTTTAAGATAACCAATAGAGTCTATAGTTTTAGTTTCTTTAGCGTTTAAGCCTGTAATTGAGAGTTTTAAATCTTGTCCAAATGCGTGGCATGATAGCAAAAGAAGAGTGACGCCAATAAAAAATAAAGAGTTACGCATTAAGACTTAAGTGAAATTTAGTGTAAATCTAACGGAAAAAGCAGTGATAATTATATAACTGCTTTTTAAAAATTTAAATTCTTCTGAAAATTAATGAATTACGGTTTGAA
This sequence comes from uncultured Flavobacteriaceae bacterium, assembly GCA_947504035.1. Classification (GTDB taxonomy): domain Bacteria; phylum Bacteroidota; class Bacteroidia; order Flavobacteriales; family Flavobacteriaceae; genus Jejuia; species Jejuia algarum. The sequence continues at coordinate 323,893 of CANNGA010000003.1, read as the reverse complement.
AAATTAATTATAATTTCTACATTTGCAGCCCTCTAAGAAGAGGATAATAAATTTTTATAGTAATATATATGCCAACAATTTCACAATTAGTAAGAAAAGGAAGAGCCAAAATAACCAAGAAGAGTAAATCGGCTGCTTTAGATTCTTGTCCGCAAAGACGTGGTGTGTGTACTCGTGTTTACACGACGACTCCTAAAAAACCAAACTCAGCAATGCGTAAGGTAGCAAGGGTACGTTTAACAAACGGTAACGAGGTTAATGCATACATCGGTGGAGAAGGTCACAATCTACAAGAGCACTCGATAGTATTGGTTAGAGGTGGAAGGGTAAAAGATTTACCAGGTGTTAGATATCACGTTGTTCGTGGGGCTTTAGATACAGCAGGTGTTGCTGGAAGAACCCAACGTAGATCTAAGTACGGTGCAAAACGCCCTAAAAAGTAACATTAAAGTTAGAAGTTAAAGGTTAAAAAACAGTACTCTGTAATTTATAACCTAAAACTAATAACAAAACTTAACAGAAGACATGAGAAAAAGAGCAGCGAAAAAAAGACCACTTTTACCAGATCCAAGATTTAACGATCAATTGGTGACACGTTTTGTGAATAACATGATGTGGGACGGTAAGAAGTCTGTGGCTTTTAAAGTATTCTATGATGCTATTGATATTGTAGAAGAAAAGAAAACTGACGAAGAGAAAACGGCATTAGAAATCTGGAAAGATGCATTATCTAATGTAATGCCTCACGTAGAAGTACGTAGCCGTCGTGTTGGTGGAGCAACATTCCAAATTCCAATGCAAATTCGTCCAGACAGAAAAATTTCAACAGCCATGAAATGGTTAATTGGTTATGCAAGAAAGCGTAATGAAAAATCTATGGCACAGCGTTTAGCCTCTGAAGTTTTAGCAGCAGCTAAAGAAGAAGGCGCAGCGGTTAAGAAAAGAGTAGATACGCATAAAATGGCGGAAGCGAACAAAGCATTCTCTCACTTTAGATTTTAAGACATGGCAAGAGATTTAAAATTCACTAGAAATATTGGTATTGCTGCACACATTGATGCAGGAAAGACCACGACAACAGAACGTATTCTGTATTATACAGGAGTTTCACACAAAATTGGAGAAGTACATGATGGTGCTGCGACAATGGACTGGATGGAGCAAGAGCAAGAAAGAGGTATTACAATTACTTCTGCAGCAACAACCTGTGAATGGAAATTCCCAATAGAAAATGGGGAAGCAACTCCAGATACAAAAGGATACCACTTCAATATTATTGATACTCCAGGTCACGTAGATTTTACGGTAGAAGTAAACCGTTCTTTACGTGTATTAGATGGATTAGTATTCTTGTTTAGTGCCGTTGATGGTGTTGAGCCACAATCGGAAACAAACTGGAGACTTGCAGACAACTATAAAGTGCCACGTATCGGTTTCGTTAATAAAATGGACCGTCAAGGCTCTAACTTTTTAGGTGTTTGTCAACAAGTAAAAGATATGTTAAAGTCTAACGCTGTACCTATTGTATTGAACATTGGGGACGAGATGGATTTTAAAGGTATTATCGATTTAGTAAAAAACAGAGCTATCGTATGGCATGACGAAACACAAGGGGCAACTTTTGATGTGATCGATATTCCAGAAGATATGAAAGACGAAGCACGTAAATACAGAGCTTTGTTGATAGAAGAGGTTGCAAGTTACGACGAAAACCTATTAGAGAAATTCATGGAAGATGAAGACTCTATTACAGAAGAAGAAGTGCATGCTGCACTTAGAGCTGCTGTAATGGATATGGCTATCATCCCTATGATTTGTGGTTCTGCCTTTAAAAATAAAGGGGTACAGTTCTTATTAGACGCTGTATGTCGTTATTTACCTTCACCAACAGATAAAGATGGTATTGTAGGTACAGATCCAAACTCTGGAGAAGAAATTATACGTAAGCCAGATGTTAAAGAACCATTTGCAGCATTAGCATTTAAAATTGCTACCGATCCTTTCGTAGGGCGTTTAGCATTCTTTAGAGCGTATTCAGGACGTTTAGATGCAGGATCTTATGTCTTGAATAACCGTTCAGGTAAAAAAGAACGTATTTCTCGTATCTACCAAATGCATGCGAATAAGCAAAATGCAATCGATTTTATCGAAGCAGGAGATATCGGAGCAGCTGTTGGATTTAAATCTATCAAAACAGGTGATACGTTATCAGCAGAAAAGAGTCCTATCATCTTAGAATCTATGGACTTCCCAGATCCAGTAATTGGTATCGCGGTAGAACCTAAGACTAAAGCAGATGTAGATAAATTAGGAATGGGCTTAGCTAAATTAGCTGAAGAAGATCCTACATTTACAGTACGTTCAGACGAAGCTTCAGGACAAACTATTATTTCAGGTATGGGTGAGCTTCACTTAGATGTAATTGTAGACCGTTTAAAGCGTGAGTTTAAGGTTGAAGTTAACCAAGGACAACCACAAGTAGAGTACAAAGAAGCGATTACACAAGCTGCTAACCATAGAGAAGTTTATAAGAAACAATCTGGTGGTCGTGGTAAGTTTGCCGATATTGTATTTACAGTAGAGCCGGCTGAAGAAGGACAAGTAGGATTACAGTTTGAATCTATCATTAAAGGTGGTAACGTTCCTAAGGAATTTATCCCTTCTATTGAAAAAGGATTTAAAATGGCAATGGTTAATGGGCCTTTAGCAGGATACGAAATTGATGCTATGAAAGTGACTTTGAAAGATGGATCTTACCATGATGTGGATTCGGATCAATTATCTTTCGAATTAGCCGCTAAATTAGGATTTAAAGCGTGTGCGAAAGCAGCAAAGGCAGTTATAATGGAGCCAATCATGAAGCTTGAGGTGATTACACCTGAAGAAAACATGGGAGATATTGTAGGTGACTTGAATAGAAGAAGAGGGCAAGTAAGTGATATGGGAGATAGAGCAGGTGCAAAAACTGTAAAAGCTACTGTACCATTATCTGAAATGTTTGGATATGTAACTACATTAAGAACATTGTCTTCGGGTCGTGCAACATCAACAATGGAATTTTCACATTATGCTGAAACACCTTCTAACATATCAGAAGAAGTGATCAAAGCAGCTAAAGGAGAGCAATCTTAAAAGTTAAGAAAATGAGTCAAAAAATCAGAATAAAATTAAAGTCTTACGATCATAGCTTAGTAGATAAGTCTGCTGATAAGATTGTAAAAACAGTAAAGAGTACTGGTGCTGTTGTAACTGGACCAATTCCGTTACCAACACACAAGAAAATTTTCACTGTATTACGTTCACCGCACGTAAACAAGAAATCTAGAGAACAATTTCAATTAAGCTCTTACAAGAGATTATTAGATATTTACTCGTCGTCATCAAAAACCATTGATGCGTTAATGAAGCTTGAATTGCCAAGTGGTGTTGAAGTAGAAATAAAAGTGTAATGTTTATTAAACATTAATGTATATTAAAAAGGCTGTCTATTTTAGATAGCCTTTTTTTTATGATCTGTTTTGAAAATTAGAAGATGAAAAAAGCTTTTTTGTTTATAAATAGGACATTCGTTTATCTTCATAAATAGAAATTCATAGTGGCACTTTTTTTGAGTGCATTCAGTAAATTTTAACGTTAGTAGTTGTGGTGTCCTAAATCTTGTGGTGCTGTTTTATCTTGCATAAAAGCTATAAGCTCTATCGAGTTGACTATAATTTATACGATTAGTCTCTAAAATACACTAGGTGAATCGTATTGTCATGAATCTTACAGGAGATCATTTTAAATCGCTACACCAGAACAAAACTATTTTTCAAGCCATTCATGGGCTTGTTATAGACAACGCTTTAAAGTATTTAAAGTGTATGTTATTCAATTTAAATCATGGCACCGTATGATTAACGTATTAAAAATAGAAATGCTGTTGTCAATGCTCTAAGAACGGTAAGGATAAAATAAAAACATAAACGTTACTGTTTATTTTAAAAAGAGCATTAAGCGAATGTGTTTTTTTTATGTATTAAAAGGAAGACTGTGTTAACCTTTAAGATGTCTTTAGTATTAAGTGTTAAATAAACTAGAGCTGTGTTGCCACTATGTGGTAATGTCATTTCTACTAAAATAAAAAGACGACTTAAAATTAAAGACACAATGAAAAATTTAAAACAACTCACAGTATTAGGAATAGCTATTTTGACATTAGGTGTCGCTTGCAGTGGCGGTGATGATGACGCCGTTACAATGCCAGAGATGGAAACAGAAACAGAAACAGATACAGAGACGGAAGAGGAGGCCATGCGTCCGCAACTTATTGAAAACACTATTGAAACCGCAACGACTTTAGAAAATATTGTAGACGAAGTTGGAGCGGTAGATTATATTGTACGAGGATGTGTTGCTATCCAAGATGTATTGACCATAGCACCAGGCGTTGTTATCGCATTTGAAGCCAATGCAGGTTTTAATGTAGATGGGATCATTCATGAAGGTGTTATTTCAGCCATAGGCTTAGCAGGGTTTGGGGCTAATGATATCGAACATAAAATTATTTTCACAGGTTTAGAAAAGACACCAGGCTATTGGAAAGGCATCACTATCGAAACAAATGATGTTCGCAACGAACTTTCTAATGTTATTGTAGAATATGCAGGTAGTGATTTTAATTCTGATATTAAAGGCAATCAGAAAGGCGCTATTGTTTTACATTCAAGGTCTGGAGGCTTTTTTTCAAGCTTAAAATTAACGAATGCTGTTATAAGGTCTAATGATGGTTATGGCCTGATTGTAGAGAATAACTCCTTATTAAGAGCTTTCAATACTAATATTTTTGAAAGAAATGCTAATGCTGCAGTTATAGTAGGTGTAAGACAAGTTGAAAATCTTGATGCAGATTCTATGTATACAGGAGGTAATGGGTATAATGGCGTTGAAATTGTAGGGACCTGTTGTAATTACCTAGAAAATGACGCGATTTGGCCTAGTTTTAGAGATGGCTCTAAATACTATATAAGTTCTTCTGTAGAAATTAGGGCCAAGTTAACATTGCGTCCAGGTGCCGTTTTCGAGTTTGAAGCCAATACACAACTACTTTTCGATCAAGATTTCAACTCTGTTGAGAATGATGGAATAATTTCTGCTATAGGGACAGCTGTTGCTCCAATAACGTTTACAGGGTTTAGAAAAGAAAAGGGCTACTGGAAAGGGCTTGTTGTACAAAGTGAAAGTGGACTTAATGAAATGGACTATTGTATTATAGACTATGCAGGTAGTGATCCTATTATAGATTTTATAAGTGCAGGTTTAGGTGTAGATAATGTGATTGCAGGGGCTCAAAACATACCTAAACTTAAAGTTACAAATTCTACATTTAGAAATATTTTAGGTTGTGGTATTGTTGTGGATACAATGGTTAATTTTGAAGACAATGGAAATACTTTCGAGAATAACGAGGCTTCTGATATTTGCAGCATACTTTAAGTCTATTTTAGAGATTAACATTAATTGATTTTAGGTGTATTGCAGCTAAGACGTCATAATATGTAAATCATTAAAAAATAAATAATTATAGTTTTGATTATTGGATAAAAATAGCTACTTTTGCAGCCACAAAAATTCTTAGAGGTACTAAGAATAACATGTCCTTCCGCTGTGGGCGAAGGAAAAACGGAACAATACAATTCAAAGCTGAAGCGTATTTTTCAGCTTTTTTTAGTTTTAAATAACAAATAATAATTAATTAAATTAATAAATATGTCTGGGTTAATTGGAAAGAAAATCGGTATGACCAGCATCTTCGATGAAAATGGAAAGAACATTCCATGTACAGTTATCGAAGCTGGGCCATGTACCGTTACCCAAGTCAGAACTGAAGAAATTGATGGCTATGAAGCTATTCAGTTAGGTTTCGATGACGCGACAGAAAAAAGCGCTACAAAAGCAGACTTAGGTCATGCTAAAAAAGCGGGTACTTCTGTAAAACGCAAGGTTGTTGAATTTAAAGGTTTTGATGAGGAGTACAAATTAGGAGATGCTATCACTGTAGATCACTTTGCAGAAGGTGAGTTTGTTGATATCTCTGGAACGTCAAAAGGTAAAGGATTTCAAGGTGTTGTAAAACGTCATGGTTTTGGTGGTGTAGGTCAAGCGACTCACGGTCAGCATAACCGTTTAAGAGCGCCAGGTTCTATTGGAGCTGCATCTTATCCTGCAAGAGTATTCAAAGGCATGAAAATGGCCGGAAGAATGGGAGGCGATAAAGTGAAAGTTCAAAATTTAAGAGTTTTAAAAGTGGTTGCTGAAAAGAACTTACTTGTTGTGAAAGGGTGTGTGCCTGGACATAAAAACGCTTATGTAATTATTCAGAAGTAATGGAAGTAGCTGTTTTAGATATAAACGGAAAAGACACAGGTAGAAAGGTAGACCTTTCTAAAGAAGTGTTCGCTATCGAGCCTAATAATCATGCTGTATATTTGGATGTTAAGCAATACTTAGCAAACCAAAGACAAGGTACTCACAAATCTAAAGAAAGAGGAGAGATATCTGGATCTACGCGTAAGATTAAGAAGCAAAAAGGTACTGGTACTGCACGTGCAGGTAGTATCAAGTCTGGTGTGTTTAAAGGTGGTGGTCGTATGTTTGGACCAAGACCAAGAAACTATAGTCTTAAACTTAACAAAAACGTTAAGCGTTTGGCTCGTAAATCTGCTTTAAGCATTAAAACAAGTGAAAAAGCAATTACTGTTTTAGAAGATTTTAATTTTGAATCTCCAAAAACAAAAAACTTTACAGCTGTTTTAAAAGCTTTAGATTTACAAAACAAGAAGTCTTTATTTGTATTAGGTGAAGCAAATAACAATGTGTATTTGTCATCACGTAATTTAAAAGGCTCTGAAGTGATAACAAGCTCAGAATTGAGCACGTACAAGATTTTAAATGCAAATCAAGTCGTGTTTTTAGAAGGAGCTTTAGAAGGAATAGAATCTAACTTAAGTAAATAAGAAACGAGATGAGTATCTTAATTAAACCTATAATCACAGAAAAAGCGACAGCTGATAGCGAGTTAAGAAACCGTTATACATTCGCAGTGAATACAAAGGCGAACAAGGTAGAAATTAAAAAAGCAGTGGAAGCTGCTTATGGCGTTTCTGTTGCTAAAGTTCGTACTATAAATGTCCGTCCAGATCGTAGTACCAAGTACACAAAAACTGGTATACAACATGGTAAAACAAATGCTGTTAAAAAAGCAATTGTACAACTGGCGGAAGGTGAGATGATTGATTTATACGCTAATATGTAATTAGAATGTCAGTAAGAAAATTAAAACCAATCACACCAGGACAGCGATTTAGAGTAGTAAATGGGTATGACGCCATAACTACTGATAAGCCGGAGAAAAGTTTATTAGCTCCGAAAAAAAGGTCTGGTGGTAGAAACAGTCAAGGAAGAATGACCATGCGCTATATTGGTGGTGGTCATAAAAAGAAGTATCGTATTATAGACTTTAAAAGAGACAAAGCAGGAATTCCTGCCGAAGTTAAGTCTATCGAATACGATCCAAACAGAACAGCTTTTATCGCTTTATTAAATTACCAAGATGGTGAGAAGCGTTATATTATTGCTCAAAACGGACTTCAAGTTGGGCAAACAATTGTTTCTGGAAAAGAAGGTATCGCTCCTGAAATAGGAAATGCAATGCCATTAAGTGAAATTCCATTAGGTACAATTATTTCTTGTTTAGAATTACGTCCTAGTCAAGGTGCAGTAATGGCACGTAGTGCTGGTGCTTTTGCACAGTTAATGGCAAGAGATGGTAGATTTGCGACAGTAAAATTACCGTCGGGTGAAACACGTTTAGTGTTGGTAACTTGTATGGCTACAGTAGGTGTTGTTTCTAACTCTGATCACCAGTTATTAGTTGGTGGTAAAGCAGGTAGAACACGATGGTTAGGTAGAAGACCAAGAACAAACCCAGTAAGAATGAACCCTGTCGATCACCCAATGGGTGGTGGTGAAGGTCGTGCTTCAGGTGGACACCCTCGTTCTAGAAACGGTATACCTGCTAAAGGTTACAGAACCCGTTCTAAAACAAAAGCGAGTAATAAATATATTGTAGAACGTAGAAAGAAATAAGACATGGCAAGATCATTAAAAAAAGGACCTTACGTTCATTATAAATTAGAACGAAAAGTAGCTGCCAATGTAGATGGTAACAAGAAAACGGTTATCAAAACTTGGTCTAGAGCAAGTATGATTACTCCAGACTTCGTTGGTCAAACTATCGCAGTGCACAATGGCCGTCAATTTGTACCAGTATATGTTACAGAGAACATGGTAGGTCATAAATTAGGAGAATTTTCACCAACACGTTCATTCCGTGGGCATGCAGGTGCTAAAAATAAAGGTAAAAAGTAGTAAGCTATGGGAAGTCGTAAAAAACAAATGGCAGACGCTATTAAGGAAGCTAAAAAGCAAGTTGCTTTTGCAAAGCTTAATAACTGTCCTACGTCACCAAGGAAAATGCGTTTAGTAGCCGATTTAGTAAGAGGTGAAAAAGTAGAAAAAGCACTTAATATCTTAAAATTCAACAATAAAGAAGCCTCAGGCCGTTTAGAGAAGTTGTTATTATCAGCTATCGCTAACTGGCAATCTAAAAACGAGGATGCCGATGTTGAAACAGCAGAGTTAATCGTAAAAGAGATTAGAGTAGATGGCGGATCTATGTTAAAGAGATTACGTCCAGCACCTCAAGGTCGTGCACACAGAATAAGAAAACGTTCTAACCATGTTACATTAGTGGTTGGCGCTAACAATAACACACAAGCTTAAATAGAGTATGGGACAAAAGACAAATCCAATCGGAAATCGCTTAGGAATTATCAGAGGATGGGAATCTAACTGGTACGGAGGAAACGATTATGGTGACAAACTTGCCGAAGACGATAAGATTAGAAAATACGTTCACGCGCGTTTATCTAAAGCTAGTGTAAGTAGAGTAATTATTGAAAGAACTTTAAAACTTGTAACCGTTACTATCACTACTGCTAGACCTGGTATCATTATCGGTAAAGGTGGCCAAGAGGTAGACAAGTTAAAAGAAGAGCTTAAGAAAATTACTGGAAAAGAAGTTCAGATTAACATCTTTGAAATTAAAAGACCTGAACTAGACGCATTTTTAGTAGGATCAAGTATTGCACGTCAAATAGAGAATCGTATCTCTTACCGTCGTGCTATCAAAATGGCTATTGCTGCTACTATGCGTATGAACGCAGAAGGAATTAAAATCCAGATTAGTGGGCGTTTAAACGGAGCTGAAATGGCACGTTCAGAACACTACAAAGAAGGACGTATTCCTTTATCAACATTCAGAGCCGATATTGATTATGCTTTAGTTGAAGCACATACTACTTATGGTAGATTAGGTGTTAAAGTATGGATCATGAAAGGTGAAGTATATGGTAAAAGAGAACTTTCTCCGCTTGTTGGGTTATCTAAGAAGCAAGGAAAAGGTGGAGCCGGAGGACGCGGTGGAAATAACAAAGGACCTCGTCGTAGAAAGTAATTTTTTATAAAGTAAAGAAAAATGTTACAGCCTAAAAGAACAAAATTTCGTAAACAGCAAAAAGGACGCATGAAAGGTAATGCCGGAAGAGGGCACCAACTTTCAAGTGGAACTTTTGGAATAAAATCACTAGACTCGAATTTTTTAACATCGCGTCAAATAGAAGCAGCACGTATTGCCGCTACACGTTACATGAAAAGAGAAGGGCAACTTTGGATTAAAATTTTTCCAGACAAGCCTATTACTAAAAAGCCTCTTGAAGTACGTATGGGTAAAGGTAAAGGTGCCGTAGAATATTGGGCAGCTGTTGTAAAACCAGGTCGTGTTTTATTCGAAATTGGTGGAGTGCCATTAGACGTTGCTAAAGAAGCATTACGTTTGGCAGCACAAAAGTTACCAGTGAAAACTAAGTTTATAATTGCTAGAGATTACGAAGCATAATAATTTAAGATGATGAAACAATCAGAAATTAAAGAATTATCTGTAGCTGAGTTACAAGAAAAACTTGGTGAAACTAAAAAGAGTTATTCAGACCTTAAATTGTCTCATGCAATATCTCCTTTAGAAAATCCAATTCAGTTACGTACATTAAGAAGAAGCGTTGCTAGAATTGCCACGGAATTAACTAAAAGAGAACTACAATAATTCTGCTGAATATGGAAACAAGAAATTTAAGAAAAGAACGTATAGGGATTGTTACAAGTAACAAGATGCAGAAATCTATTGTGGTTTCTGAGGTGAAAAAAGTAAAGCACCCTATGTATGGAAAGTTCGTGTTAAAGACAAAGAAATATGTTGCGCACGACGAGAAAAACGACTGCAACGAAGGTGATACTGTAAGAATCATGGAAACACGACCTTTAAGTAAATCTAAGTGCTGGAGATTAGTTGAAATAATTGAAAGAGCGAAGTAATTATGGTACAACAAGAATCAAGATTAAAGGTAGCTGATAACACTGGTGCAAAGGAAGTTTTAACGATCCGTGTATTAGGTGGTACTAAAAGAAGATATGCTTCTGTTGGAGACAAAATTGTTGTCTCTGTAAAAGATTCTACTCCTAATGGAAACATTAAAAAAGGAGCAGTATCTACAGCAGTAGTTGTTCGTACAAAGAAAGAAGTAAGACGTCCTGATGGATCTTATATAAGATTTGATGACAATGCTTGTGTACTTTTAAACCCAACGGGTGAAATGAGAGGAACACGTGTATTTGGACCTGTTGCTAGAGAGCTTCGTGATAAACAATTCATGAAGATTGTATCATTAGCACCAGAGGTGCTTTAATACAGAAAAATTAAGATGGCAAAGCTTAAAATTAAAACTGGAGATACTGTAAAAGTAATTGCTGGAGACCATAAAGGATCTGAAGGTAAAGTACAAAAAGTATTCATAGCAAAGAATAAAGCGATCGTTGAGGGTGTAAACATGGTGAAGAAACACACGAAGCCAAGTGCACAAAATCCTCAAGGCGGAATCGTAGAAAAAGAAGCACCTATTCACGTGTCTAACTTATCATTGTTAACTTCTAAGGGAGAAACAACTCGTGTTACTTACGAGAAAGATGAAAAGACAGGTAAGAAACAAAGGGTTGCAGTAAAATCTAAAGAAGTAATATAGTTATGGCATATACACCTAGACTTAAAGAAGAGTATAAAAGCAAAGTAATTGCAGCTCTTACAGACGAATTTGGATACAAAAATGTAATGCAAGTTCCAAAACTTAAAAAGATAGTAATATCTAAAGGTGTTGGAGCAGCAGTAGCAGATAAGAAGTTAATTGACTATGCTTTAGAAGAGGTAACTACAATATCTGGACAAAAAGCAATAGCAACTATATCTAAGAAGGATGTTGCATCTTTTAAATTACGTAAAGGAATGCCTATCGGTGTTAAAGTAACCTTACGTGGTGAAAAAATGTATGAATTCTTAGACCGTTTAGTAACTTCTGCATTACCACGAGTTAGAGATTTTAATGGTATTAAAGCCACTGGTTTCGACGGAAGAGGGAATTATAACCTAGGAATTACAGAACAAATCATTTTTCCAGAGATAAATATTGATAAAGTTAATAAAATCTCAGGAATGGATATTACATTTGTAACTTCTGCTGAAACAGATAAAGAAGCAAAATCATTATTAACTGAACTAGGGGTACCTTTTAAAAAGAACTAAGTTATGGCTAAAGAATCAATGAAAGCCCGTGAGGTAAAAAGAAGTAAAACTGTAGCAAAGTACGCCGCAAAACGTAAAGCTTTGAAAGAAGCTGGAGATTATGAGGCTTTACAGAAGTTACCAAAAAATGCTTCACCTATACGTCAGCATAACAGATGTAAACTAACTGGTAGACCTAAAGGTTACATGAGAACATTTGGTATCTCTCGTGTTACTTTTAGAGAAATGGCTAACCAAGGGTTAATCCCAGGTGTTAAAAAAGCAAGTTGGTAAAAAAAAGAATTATAAATTGGTAGTAGGTTCAAGCCGAGAGACGGTATTGAAAACCACAACCGCAAATTAATAAATATGTATTCAGATCCAATAGCGGATTATCTTACGAGAGTTAGAAATGCAATTAGAGCAAACCACAGAGTGGTAGAAATTCCTGCATCTAACTTAAAGAAAGACATTACTAAAATATTATTCGAACAAGGATATATTTTAAGCTACAAGTTCGATGATTCAAGTGTACAAGGTTCTATTAAGATAGCACTTAAGTATAACAAAGAAACAAAAGAACCCGTAATCAAGAAAATTGAACGTATTAGTACACCAGGTTTACGTAAGTATGCAGGTGCTAAAGAATTACCTAGAATCCTTAACGGACTTGGTATTGCCATCGTTTCTACGTCTCACGGCGTAATGACAGGTAAGCAAGCACGTAGAGACAATGTAGGTGGTGAAGTATTATGTTACGTTTACTAATTTTAAAACCCAGAAGAAATGTCAAGAATAGGAAATAATCCAGTAGCCATTCCAGAAGGTGTAACAGTAGACGTTAAAGATAGCGTTGTTACTGTAAAAGGAAAATTAGGAGAATTAACGCAAAACTTCGATACCGTTGCTATAAAAGTAGAAGACGGAAACATATTAGTAACGCGTTCTTCAGATACAAAAGATCAAAAAGCAAAACATGGCTTATACAGATCTTTAATGCATAACATGATTGCAGGTGTATCTACTGGTTGGACAAAAGAATTAGAATTGGTTGGTGTAGGTTATAGAGCCTCTAACCAAGGACAGAAATTAGATTTAGCATTAGGATTTTCTCATAACATCGTTTTAGATATCGCTCCTGAAGTTAAAATAGAAACTATTTCTGAAAAAGGAAAGAATCCAATCGTTAAACTAACGTCTCACGATAAACAATTAGTTGGTCAAGTAGCCGCTAAGATCCGTGGCTTCCGTAAGCCAGAACCTTACAAAGGAAAAGGAATCAAGTTTGTTGGTGAAGAAATAAGAAGAAAAGCAGGTAAATCAGCTTAATAAGAAGTTATGGCATTAACAAAGAACGATAGAAGACTAAGAATAAAAAACAGAATCCGTAAGGTTGTTTCTGGTACAGAAGCAAGACCACGATTAGCTGTTTATAGAAGTAATAAAGAAATTTATGCTCAATTAGTAGATGACGTTACTGGTGTAACCATTAGCGCTGCATCTTCAAGAGATAAAGATATAGCTGCTGCTAAAGGTAACAAAAGTGAAGTTGCTGCCTTAGTAGGAAAAGCTATTGCAGAAAAAGCTTTAAAAGCTGGTGTAGAAACAATCGCTTTCGATAGAGGCGGGTATTTATACCACGGACGAGTAAAATCATTAGCCGAAGGCGCAAGAGAAGCAGGACTTAAATTCTAAGAAATTATGTATCAAAAATATAAAAGCGCAGAATTAGTAAAACCAGGAGGATTAGATCTTAAAGATCGTCTTGTTGGTGTGCAAAGAGTTACTAAGGTAACAAAAGGTGGTAGAGCATTCGGTTTTTCGGCAATAGTAGTTGTTGGTGATGAAGCAGGTGTTGTAGGACAAGGTTTAGGGAAATCTAAAGATGTTGCTAGTGCAATTGCAAAAGCAGTAGAAGACGCTAAGAAAAACCTTGTACGTATTCCTATCATCAAAGGAACTTTACCTCATGAGCAAAAAGGAAAATACGGTGGTGCTAGAGTAAATATTATTCCAGCAGCTCCTGGTACAGGTGTAATTGCAGGTGGAGCCGTTAGAACGGTTCTTGAAGCCGTAGGTGTACACGATGTATTATCAAAATCTCAAGGTTCATCGAACCCTCATAATGTTGTTAAAGCAACTTTCGATGCTTTATTACAACTAAGAGATGCTAAAGCTATAGCAAGAGATAGAGGTATTTCACTTGAACAAGTTTTTAACGCTTAATACAGACAGAGATGGCAAAGATTAAAGTAAAAAAAGTTAAAAGCGCAATCAATCGTACGCAAAGACAAAAAAGAACGTTAGAAGCTTTGGGTCTTAAGAAGATTGGACAAGTAAAAGAGCATGAAGCTACACCAAATATACTTGGTATGGTTGCTAAAGTTTCACATTTAGTTTCTGTAGAAGAAGCTTAACACATAACAACAATGAATTTAAGTAACTTACAACCGGCAAAAGGATCGGTAAAAACACAAGGCAAGCGAGTAGGTCGCGGACAAGGTTCAGGAAAAGGTGGTACGGCAACACGTGGTCACAAAGGGGCTAAGTCCCGTTCTGGATATTCTAAGAAATTAGGATTTGAAGGTGGACAAATGCCATTACAAAGACGTGTACCTAAGTTTGGTTTTACTAATATTAACCGTGTAGCCTACCAAGCTATCAACCTAGATACGTTACAAGCGTTAGTAGATGATAAGAAGGTAAGCGATGTTGTTGATTTTGAAACATTATTTTCTAATAGATTAGCAGGTAAAAACGACCTTGTTAAAGTATTAGGAAGAGGAGAATTAAAAGCAAAACTAAAAGTATCTGCTCACAAATTTTCAGCTTCAGCTAAAGCAGCTATCGAAGCAGCAGGAGGAGAAGCGATAACTTTATAAGACGACATTAACGTATGAAATTTATAGAATCAATAAAAAATGTTTGGAAAATTGAAGAACTAAGAAATAGAATCATCGTTAGTGTGAGTCTATTATTAGTTTATCGATTTGGTGCTCAAGTTGTATTACCAGGTATAGATGCTGCACAATTAGGTGCCTTGTCCGATAAGACAGATACAGGTATATTAAGCATTTTGAATGCTTTTACAGGAGGTGCATTTGCAAACGCATCTATTTTTGCACTTGGTATCATGCCTTACATTTCAGCTTCTATTGTTGTACAGTTAATGGGGATTGCAATTCCTTATTTGCAGAAACTGCAAAAAGAGGGTGCGAGTGGACAAAAGAAAATAACACAAATCACGCGTTGGTTGACAATAGGTATCTGTTTGCTACAAGCTCCAGGTTACCTGGCTAGCTTACCAGCTTTAGGAATACCACAGTCTGCTTTCCTATTAGGTACGGGTGGTTTGTTCTATTTTTCTTCTATAGTGATATTAGTCACAGGCTGTATATTCGCTATGTGGTTAGGTGAAAAAATTACCGATAAAGGTATTGGTAATGGTATTTCATTGTTAATCATGGTAGGTATTATAGCAACGTTACCGCAGTCTTTTGTGCAAGAGTATGCAGCAAGAGTAACAGAGTCAAACGGTGGTTTGATCATGATTTTAATTGAATTGGTAGTATGGTTTGTAATCATCCTAGCGTCTATCATGTTGGTAATGGCAGTACGAAAAATTGCTGTTCAATATGCACGTAGAACCGCTTCTGGTGGTTACGAGAAAGCTGCAGAAGGAGGGTCTAGACAGTACATCCCTTTAAAATTAAATGCTTCTGGAGTAATGCCGATTATATTTGCTCAAGCAATTATGTTTGTTCCTGGACTTATTGGAGAATCTTCTTTATTAAAAGATACAGCTTCAGGCCTATGGATTCAAACAAATTTTTCTGATATATTTGGATTTTGGTACAACTTGATATTTGCGTTATTAATTATAGTATTCACATACTTCTATACCGCAATTACAGTACCAACAAACAAAATGGCAGATGATTTAAAGCGTAGTGGCGGTTTTATACCAGGGATTCGTCCAGGGTCTGAAACATCAGAGTATTTAGATAAAATCATGTCTCAAATAACATTACCAGGGTCTATATTTTTAGCACTTATAGCTATCTTTCCAGCGTTTATTGTAAAGTTAATGAATGTACAACAAGGTTGGGCTTTATTCTTTGGAGGTACCTCTATGCTCATCATGGTAGGTGTGGCTATAGATACAGTACAACAAATTAATTCATACTTGTTGAACAGACATTACGATGGCTTAATGAAAACAGGTAAGAATAGAAAAGCAGTAGCTTAATTAGCAAATAGTATATAGTCGATTAGACATTAGAAACAATTAGATTAAATTAACAGTATAGTACATAGCTTTCTAACACCTAAAGGGCTAATAACTAAAACCTAAAACATGGCAAAACAAGCAGCTATAGAACAAGACGGAACAATAATAGAAGCGTTATCAAATGCAATGTTTCGTGTAGAATTAGAGAATGGTCACATCGTGACAGCACATATTTCTGGTAAAATGCGTATGCATTACATTAAATTGTTACCAGGAGACAAAGTGAAATTAGAAATGAGTCCTTACGATTTAACGAAGGCTCGTATAACATACAGGTACTAATACATTAAGTTGTAAAGTAATAAAGTAGAAAGTTGTAAAGCAAAGTTGTTCAACTTTTAGACTTTTAAACTATTAAACTAGAATTAAGATGAAAGTAAGAGCATCAGTAAAGAAAAGAAGCGCAGATTGTAAAATAGTGCGTAGAAAAGGTAGACTTTACGTAATAAACAAAAAGAATCCTAGGTTTAAACAAAGACAAGGATAAAAAATTAGACATGAGTCATTAGTGTTTAGAAGTTAGATGAATCTGCTTGAAATAGAAATGTTTAGGATTCTAACAACTAAAAACTGACAACTAGAAACTAAGAATAATATGGCAAGAATTGCAGGTGTAGATATACCAAAACAAAAGAGAGGTGTTATTTCTTTAACTTATATCTTCGGAATAGGTAGAAGTAGATCACAAGAGATTTTAGCAACCGCTAAAGTAGACGAAAACACTAAAGTACAAGATTGGACAGATGATGAAATAGGAGCGATCCGTGAAGCTGTTGGAACTTATACTATAGAAGGTGAATTACGTTCTGAAACACAGTTGAACATTAAGCGTTTAATGGACATAGGATGTTACAGAGGGATTCGTCACAGAGCTGGTCTACCATTAAGAGGGCAGCGTACTAAGAACAACTCTAGAACGCGAAAAGGTAGAAGAAAAACTGTTGCTAACAAGAAAAAAGCAACGAAGTAATAATTAAAAAATAGTCATTAGTCATTAGTATTTGGACGTTAGAAGAATCTGTTAGAAATGTAAAAGTTTAGGATTCCAATAACTAAAAACTAGCAACTAAAAACTAAAAGAATATGGCAAAGTCAAGTACAAAAAAACGTAAAGTAATAGTAGATGCTATTGGAGAAGCGCACGTAACAGCTTCTTTTAACAATATCATCATCTCATTAACGAACAAGAAAGGCGATGTAATTTCATGGTCTTCTGCCGGTAAAATGGGATTTAGAGGTTCTAAGAAAAATACACCTTATGCTGCGCAGTTAGCTGCAGAAGACGCATCTGGAGTAGCTATAGAAGCTGGATTGAAAAAAGTTAAGGTATATGTGAAAGGCCCGGGTAATGGTAGAGAATCTGCTATCCGTTCTATACACAATGCAGGAATTGAAGTAACAGAAATTATCGATGTTACTCCATTACCACATAACGGTTGTCGTCCTCCTAAAAGAAGAAGAGTTTAATCACGTTTTAACTAACGGTATTAAATACGCAAGTACATAAAAAATTAATATCATCTAACATATAGGTGGTATTAATTTTTTGCGTAAATTTGCAAACTGAAAAAATAATTATAAACAAGTATCAACGAGCGGTTAACGGTTATCGAAGGATAAGATTAAGACCTTAATTCATAACCCCTCTCAAAACAAATTTAAAATGGCAAGATATACTGGTCCTAAAACTAAAATAGCGCGTAAATTTGGCGAAGCTATATTCGGAGAAGACAAATCTTTTGAAAAAAGAAATTACCCTCCAGGGCAACATGGTAACGCAAGAAGACGTGGTAAGAAGTCTGAGTACGCAATCCAGTTGCAAGAAAAACAAAAAGCAAAATACACTTACGGTATTTTAGAGCGTCAATTTAGAGGCTTATTTAAGAAAGCAAGAACAGCACAGGGTATTACCGGTGAAGTATTATTACAATTATGTGAATCTAGATTAGACAACGTTGTTTACAGAATGGGTATTTCGCCTTCTAGAAGCGGTGCACGTCAATTAGTATCTCACAGACACATAACAGTAAATGGCGAGTTGGTTAACATCCCTTCTTACCAATTAAAAGCTGGTGATGTTGTTGCTGTAAGAGAAAAATCTAAGTCATTAGAAGCTATCGAAAGATCACTTTCAAATTCTAGTAATGTTTTTGAATGGATTACTTGGAATAACGATACAAAGACTGGTACTTACGTTTCTGTTCCTGCGAGAATTCAAATTCCAGAAAATATCAACGAGCAATTTATCGTTGAATTATACTCTAAATAATACATTAATCATATTGGTATTTGGCCAAAGGATTTATTAGTGTTCTTCAAACTTTTAAATCGCGCAACCAAATCACAATTAAAACGAAGAACACTATGGCAGTATTTAATTTTCAGAAGCCTGATAAAGTTATCATGATTGATTCTACTGATTTCGAAGGTAAATTCGAATTCAGACCATTAGAACCAGGTTATGGTTTAACAGTAGGAAATGCACTTAGAAGAGTGTTATTATCCTCTTTAGAAGGTTTTGCAATTACATCGGTTAGAATAGAAGGTGTAGATCATGAGTTTTCGGCAATAGCAGGAGTAGTTGAAGATGTAACAGAAATCATCTTAAACTTAAAGCAAGTACGTTTTAAAAGACAGATAGAAGATATCGATAACGAATCTATCTCTATTTCTATCTCTGGTCAAGAACAAATATTAGCTGGAGATTTTCAAAAGTTCATCTCAGGATTTCAAGTATTAAATTCAGAATTAGTAGTCTGTAATTTAGATCCTAAAGTGAGCATCAATATGGAAATCACTATAGAAAAAGGTAGAGGATATGTTCCTGCAGAAGAGAATAAGAAGCCTTCAGCACCAATAGGAACAATTTTTACAGATTCTATATACACACCTATAAAGAATGTAAAGTATAGTATTGAGAATTACCGTGTAGAGCAAAAAACAGATTACGAAAAATTAGTTTTCGAAATCATAACAGACGGTTCTATAACACCTCAAGATGCTTTAACAGAAGCTGCTAAAACATTAATTCATCACTTCATGTTATTCTCAGATGAGCGTATCACTTTAGAAGCGGATGAAATTGCGCAGACTGAAACTTACGATGAAGAATCACTTCATATGAGACAGTTGTTAAAAACAAAACTTATCGATATGGATTTATCGGTACGTGCATTAAACTGTTTGAAAGCTGCTGAAGTAGATACTTTAGGAGATTTAGTATCATTTAATAAAAATGACTTAATGAAGTTCCGTAACTTCGGTAAAAAATCTTTAACAGAACTAGAAGAATTGGTACATGTTAAAGGCTTAAATTTCGGAATGGACTTAAGCAAATATAAATTAGATAAAGACTAATACGATTATAATTTAGATTTGCGACAGCTCTTAGGTGTCGTAAATCTAAAATCGAAAGTCAAAAATTATTATTAATCATATTTTGCTCCCACATTTAAAAGTGGTTTGGTAGCAAGATGATAACACAAAGGTCATGAGACACGGAAAAAAAATAAACCATTTAGGTAGAAAAACAGCACACAGAAAAGCAATGTTAGCAAATATGGCTTGTTCTTTAATAGAGCACAAGCGTATCAACACTACTGTTGCAAAAGCTAAAGCATTAAAGCAATTTGTTGAGCCTATCATCACAAAGTCTAAAGAGGATACTACGCACAACAGACGTATTGCTTTTAGTCGTTTAAGACAAAAAGAAGCCGTAACAGAATTGTTTAGAGATGTTGCTACTAAAATAGGAGACAGACCAGGAGGTTACACAAGAATTATTAAATTGGGTAATCGTGCAGGTGATAACGCCGATATGGCAATGATAGAGTTAGTTGACTACAACGAGATCTATAACGCAGATAGTGCTAAGAAGAAAACAACAAGAAGAAGTAGAAGAGGTGGTTCTAAACCAGCTGCAGCTGCTCCTGTTGAAACTAAAGCATCTAACGAAGAGGAATAAATGTTGATAAGCATTTAACATATAAAGGATAAACTATTTTTGGTTTATCCTTTTTTTTTGGATTTTTGCAAAACATAAGACGCTAATCACGATTAGCCTAGGGTAAGGTTTTAACTGGTGTTGTATGGAGCCTATTTATACGAAGGCCATAGCTATAAAACGCATTAAAACTGAACGCAGAACAAAATGAATCATGAGATGTAACTTGTCTTGACAAAAGGTGTAGTGTGATGGTAACTAAGGAATCAACGCATTATAAGTTATATCTAAAATTATATTTAAACACATGAAATATCAAAAGAGACAAAATGCAATCGTTCTACTTGCAGATGGTACAATTTTTTATGGTAAAGCAGTAGGTAATAAGCAAGGGACTTCATTTGGAGAAGTTTGTTTTAATACTGGAATGACAGGGTATCAAGAGATTTTTACAGACCCTTCGTATTTTGGACAGTTAATGGTGGCTACAAATGCACATATAGGGAACTACGGTACTAATGCAGAAGAAGTAGAATCCGATTCTATTAAGATTTCTGGATTAATCGTAAAAAACTTTAGTTACGATTATTCACGAGATGCTGCAGATTTGTCATTAGAAGATTTCTTAGATAAAAATAATCTTCTTGCTATTTCTGATGTTGATACCAGAGCATTGGTGAGCTACATTAGAGAACATGGCGCTATGAATGCTGTGATATCTACCGAAGTCGATAATATAGAAGGCTTAAAGCAACAATTGGCAGAAGTTCCAGCAATGAACGGTTTAGAATTGGCCTCTAAAGTCTCTACAAAAACACCTTATTTTTACGGTGATGAAAATGCGACGTATAAAGTTGCTGCATTAGATATTGGGATAAAGAAAAATATATTAAGACATATTGCAAGTAGAGATGTGTACGTTAAGGTATTTCCATACAACGCAACATTTGAAGAATTAGAAGCATTCCAGCCTGATGGGTATTTCTTATCTAACGGCCCTGGTGATCCAGAACCATTAGTAGAGGCGCAGGCAGTAGCAAAAGAAATTATTAAGAGAAACTTACCGTTGTTTGGTATTTGTTTAGGACACCAGGTTATCGCCATAGCAAATGGCGTGTCTACATATAAAATGCACAATGGTCATAGAGGGATTAATCATCCTGTAAAAAACCTAATTACAGGTAAGGGGGAAATCACATCTCAAAACCACGGTTTTGCGGTAAATAGAGAAGAAGCTGAAGCCAATAGCGATTTAAAAGTAACCCATGTGCATTTAAATGATGATACAGTGGCAGGTTTGGCGATGACATCTAAAAACTGCTTTTCGGTACAATACCACCCAGAAGCTAGCCCAGGACCGCACGATTCGGTATATCTTTTCGATCAATTTGTAGCTAATATCAAGAAACACAAAACAGCTTCTAAAAAATAAGATACCGTTTTTAGAGATTAGACACATTACTAAAACGTTATAGTTTTTATTTGAATATTTAATCTGCTAAGCCTGTACAAAAAAGAAGATTTAAACGTAAATTTGAAGAATTAAAAGAAATAAAACAAACCATTATGAGCGTAATCATTAACATCCACGCAAGACAAATTCTAGACTCAAGAGGTAATCCTACTGTTGAAGTAGACGTCATTACAGAAAACAATATATTAGGTAGAGCTGCTGTACCATCAGGAGCATCTACAGGAGAACACGAAGCAGTAGAATTACGTGATGGTGGCGACACTTACATGGGAAAAGGTGTTTTAAAAGCCGTAGAGAATGTAAACACGCTTATCGCAGAAGAATTATTAGGGGTATCTGTATTTGAACAAAACCTTATCGATCAAATGATGATTGATTTAGACGGTACGCCAAACAAATCAAGGTTAGGAGCCAATGCTATTTTAGGTGTGTCTTTAGCAGTAGCTAAAGCAGCAGCTAACGAATTAAGCATGCCTTTATACCGTTACGTAGGCGGTGTTTCTGCAAATACACTACCATTACCAATGATGAACATCATTAATGGTGGGTCTCATAGTGATGCGCCAATTGCATTTCAGGAATTTATGATTATGCCTGTAAAAGCAAAAAACTTTACGCATGCTATGCAAATGGGAACTGAAATATTTCACCATTTAAAGAAAGTTTTACACGATAGAAATTTAAGTACAGCTGTAGGTGATGAAGGTGGTTTTGCACCAAACTTAGAAGGTGGTACAGAAGATGCATTAGAAACGATAGCTAAAGCTGTAGAAAATGCAGGTTATAAATTTGGAGAAGAAATTAAAATCGCTTTAGATTGTGCTTCAGCAGAGTTTTTCCAAGATGGTAAATACGACTACGCTAAATTTGAAGGGCCTTCTGGAAAAGTGAGAACAAGTAAAGAACAAGCAGAGTACTTAGCAGAACTTGTAGGTAAGTATCCTATCATTTCTATTGAAGATGGTATGGACGAAAACGACTGGGAAGGTTGGAAATACTTAACAGAATTGGTTGGAGATAAAGTACAGTTAGTTGGAGATGATTTATTTGTAACTAACGTAGAGCGTTTGTCTCGTGGTATTAACGAAGGTATAGCGAATTCTATATTGATTAAAGTTAACCAAATAGGATCTTTAACAGAGACTATCGCAGCTGTTAACATGGCACACAATGCAGGGTACACGTCTGTAATGTCGCACCGTTCTGGAGAGACAGAAGATAATACTATTGCCGATTTAGCAGTAGCGTTAAACACAGGACAAATAAAAACAGGATCTGCATCTCGTAGTGATCGTATGGCGAAATACAACCAATTACTTCGTATTGAAGAAGAGTTAGGATCTGTAGCTTATTTTCCAGCAGAGAATGCTTTTAAAGTGAAGTAAGAACAGTCAATATTAAGACTTTTTAAAAAAAAGCAATTACTATTAAGTAATTGCTTTTTTTTTGTTCAATTACTAACAATGTATTAATTAACAAAACCTTTGCATAGAGACTTCTAAAATAAGCTTAGATTTTGTAAATTAGCGATCGCTTAAATTAAAATATAAAGAAAATCAGATGTCAAATACCGGTACTTTAGAAATAAATGGAGAAAAACATGAGTTTCCTTTAATAGAGGGGACAGAGAATGAAATAGGAATGGATATAAAAGCGCTTAGAGGCGCTACAAAAGGGCTTATAACCCTAGATCCAGGCTATAAAAACACAGGATCATGTAAAAGTGCCGTTACTTTCTTAGATGGTGAAAAAGGTATTTTAAGATACAGAGGCTACTCTATAGAAGAACTTGCAGAAAAAGCAGATTTCTTAGAAGTTGCTTACTTACTTATTTTTGGAGAGTTACCAACGCAAGCAGAATTAGACAAATTCCACGCAGATATTAAAAAGAACTCTATCGTAGATGAAGACGTTAAGAAAATCTTAGATGCTTTTCCTAAGTCAGCACACCCTATGGGCGTGTTATCATCTTTAACGAGTGCTTTAACAGCATTTAACCCAGAGTCTGTAGATGTAGAATCTGAGGAAGATATGTACAATTCAGTAGTACGTATATTAGGGAAATTCCCTGTGTTAGTGGCATGGACAATGCGTAAGAAAAGTGGTTTACCATTAGATTACGGTGATAAAAACTTAGGTTATGTAGAGAACATTTTGAAAATGATGTTCAAAGTTCCTAACGAAGAGTACACTCAAAATCAAATTGTAGTAGATGCTTTAGATAAATTATTAATCTTACATGCAGACCACGAGCAAAATTGTTCAACCTCTACAGTACGTATTGTAGGGTCATCTCATGCAGGTTTATTTGCATCGTTATCAGCAGGTATATCAGCGCTTTGGGGCCCACTACATGGTGGAGCAAACCAAGCGGTTTTAGAGATGCTAGAAGCGATTAAAGAAGATGGTGGTGATACTAAAAAGTACATGGCCAAAGCAAAAGATAAGAGTGATCCGTTCCGTTTAATGGGCTTCGGTCACCGCGTTTATAAAAACTTCGATCCTCGTGCTAAGATCATTAAAGTTGCTGCCGATGAAGTTTTAGCAGATTTAGGGGTACAAGATCCTATTTTAGATATCGCTAAAGGTCTTGAAAAAGAAGCTTTAGAAGATTCTTATTTTGTAGATAGAAAATTATATCCAAACGTAGATTTCTACTCAGGTATTATTTACAGAGCTATGGGGATTCCTGTAGAAATGTTTACAGTAATGTTTGCTTTAGGACGTTTACCAGGATGGATCGCACAATGGAGAGAAATGCGTTTAAATAAAGAGCCAATAGGGCGTCCAAGACAATTATACGTAGGGGAAACAGAAAGAGGTTTTTCTCCTATAGAAAAGAGATAGATGACCATTTCATCTTATAAAAAAAGCTTCATGATAATTCATGAGGCTTTTTTTGTAATTATAACACCATTAAAAATGGCACAGCATACTACAAATTCTATTTTAATGGTAAGACCTGTTGGTTTTACAGCAAACCCGCAAACGGCGGTTAATAATTTTTATCAGAACCCCATAGGTGATGTGTTGCCTAGTACTATTAACGCTAAAGCACAGCAGGAGTTCGATGCCTTTGTAGCGCGTTTAAAAGCCGTAGGTGTACACGTTATTGTGGTAGAAGATACGCCTGATCCAGAAACTCCAGATGCGGTGTTTCCTAACAATTGGGTGTCTTTTCACGAGAATGGCGATGTAGGGATATATCCTATGTTTGCACCAAATAGAAGATTAGAACGCAGGGAGGCTATTTTAGAAACACTTGAAACCGATGGTTTTAAAATAGAGCATGTTATAGACTATAGCAGTGCAGAAGACGATGGTGTGTTTTTAGAAGGCACAGGAAGTGTTGTTTTAGACAGAGCGCACGGGAAAGCCTATTGTGCATTATCACCAAGAGCTGATGAGGAATTGTTTATCGAATTCTGCGAAGATTTTGAATTTACACCTGTGGTGTTTTCAGCATACCAAACTGTAGAGGGCCAACGTAAAACATTATACCATAGCAATGTGATGTTGAGTGTCGCAGAGACCTTTGCGCTTATTTGTCCTAGTGCTATAGATGATAAAAAAGAGCGTAAAATGGTTTTAAAACATTTGAAAGACGATGGGAAAGCTATTATTACAATTACAGAAGCGCAAAGCAACGCTTTTTCGGGAAATGCATTACAGGTTATTGGCGCTAATAACAAACGCTATTTAGTAATGAGTACGGCGGCTTATAAGGCTTTAACTAAAGATCAGGTGCTTCATATAGAAAAACACTGCGAGATACTTTATAGCCCTTTAGAAACTATAGAGACCTATGGGGGCGGGAGTGCACGTTGTATGCTGGCAGAAGTATTTCTTCCAAAAGCAGATTAACTGGCTTTAGTTTTAGATTTAGGCAACTGTACAAAAAAGGTACTGCCGATATTAGGTGTACTTTCTACCCAAATTTTGCCATCGTTTAACTCTACCAATTCTTTACAAATAGAAAGGCCTAGACCTGTCCCTTTTTCATTGTTGGTACCCATTGTAGAATGAGCGCCATTTCGTTTAAAAAGCTTTTCCATACTCTTTTTCGAGATCCCAACACCTGTGTCTGCAATGCTAACAATGCAACTGCCATTACTAATATGATTCGAAATGGTCACAGCATCTCCTTTTCTAGAAAACTTCAAGGCATTGGCCAGTAGGTTCTGTATGATAATTTCAAACATACTTCTGTCGGCATAAGCAAAATCACGCAGGGAATGATCAACTAATTTAATGCCTTTATTTTCTAAACGCTGCTCTATAAGTTTGATCTTTTCTTCAAAGACTTCTTGTACATCAAATAAACTCGGACTTGGTTTAAGCGATTGCATTTGAGATTTAGACCAGTTTAAAAGGTTGAATAAAAGCAAAGAGGCATTATTGGCGTTTTCACTCAACTCTGGAATTAAATTATCGAATTCTTCTCGCGATAAAGAGCCGTCCTTTAACAAATCAATAAATCCATTAATAGAAGATAAAGAGTCTTTTAAATCGTGCGAAACGATAGAAAACAATTTATCCTTAACATTGTTTACGTTTTCTAAATGCTTCGTTTGCTCTACAAAAGCTTCATTTTGCAATTGTATTTTTAAATTTTTGTCCTCCAGTTCTTGCGTGTATTTTAAGCTGTTGTTACGCTTGGTATACACGAGTACTAAAAATATAGATACAATAGCTAAAATGCCTAGTACAGCATAAAATAAAAATTGGAATTTCTTTAATTTGTCTATAATACCATTTTCAATTCTAGGCGAAACAGCAATAGGCGCTAATGCACTAACGATGTGAGATGTCTGTTTAGGTGCTTCGATAGTGCTTGGAGCCACCGTTATAGATTGTTTTACTATAGGTTTAACCTTAGATTGAGCGATTTGCTCTTTTAGAGTGTAATAGTTGCGTTGCCATGTAAAGGCACGGTCAAATTTATGTCTAGTAGAGTCTAAAGTTTTCATCAATTGGTAGTACTTTAAAAGCCCCTCTTTGTGGTTTAATTTTTGAGCTAGTCCCCCCGCTTCAAGCAATTGTTTTTCGGCTGTTTTTAAACGCCCTTCATTAAGATTTAGGCGACCTAAATTAGTTAAAGTGACGACTAAATTAGCCCTGTCGTTATGCCGTCTATTAAGTCTTAAACCTTTTAAAAGGTGTTTTGTAGCCGATTTATAATCATTAAATTCGAGATACTCTCCACCTAGTTTAGGCAGTACATTTCTTTGTATAGAGTCTGTTTTACCATTACTGCTGCGTAATACCTGTTCGTAAAATCGAATGGCTTTTCTGTGTTCTCTAGTTTTAGAGTACAATTTTGCTAGGAGTAAGTTTGAATTGTATATGCCAATACGATCATTAAGAAACTTTTGAATTTCAAGTGCTTTTAAATTGTATTCTATCGCTTTATTAAAATCGTTTATTTCGTAATAAGTTTGCCCTAAACTGGCATAAGCATAGCGCAGCTCTTGGCGAAGTCCTGTGTGTTCTAATTCCTCTATAGCAGAAAGCACATATTTGAGGCCTTTATCAAAATTGCCACGTTGCATTTCAATCAAACCTATGCTGTTATTAATCTTGGCAATACTTACCGTATCGTTTAGCTGCTTAAATAAAGCTTTTGCTTTAGTATAGCCTGCCATCGCATTAATATAGTCCTCTTTTTCAGCATAAATTAAAGCTTTGTAATACGTAGTACCAGCTATACCTTTAAGATAATGAATTTCAGAAGAAAGCTTTTCACTTTGTAGGATGTACTTTAAAGCGCGGTTGTAATCTTTTTGGTGGTATAACTTTTCAATAATTTGCAAAGAGGTATCTACCTTCAGTGAATCGACAGTTTTAAAAGCCAATTCTATAGAAAGACTGTCTAGTTCTCTGGTTTGAGAAAAACCAAAAGTGACTAAAAAGTATATAGCGAGAGTAAATAATCTCCTCATATTATGCTTGATTATAGTCTATTAAAAGACTATCACTACAGAAGCTTGATCGAGGGAAACCAAGATTCTGGTGTTTAGGTTAATTTAACAAGTTGGTATTTTTTGATAAATAGCTTATGAACAAAAATTGCAAAAAGTGTTTTTAAAATCTAATTTTTAGGTTTTTCTACCAATAAATTAGATTAAGAGCGTGTTGATTTTTAATAAAAAATCGACGAATAGATGAAGTGCACAAAACATAGAAAAACGACACGCTTTGGAAGGGTAAGCGTACCCCTTAAATAGAGTTAAAAAATTAGAAACGAGCCTGTTAGGTAGCTTTTTTATTACGTAAAAAGAATTATTTAAGCACATAATGATTTATTAGTAAAACATTAAAATCTTGCTATCTTTGCCAGCCAATACTTTAGGACATATGGAACTTCAAAATAGCATATCACATCACGTAAAACAAGCCGTTTTAGAGGCGTATCAAATCGAATTAGAATCTGTTGAATTTCAAGCTACGCGAAAAGAGTTTGCTGGAGATATCACTGTAGTGGTTTTTCCTATGTTACGTTTTGTAAAAGGCAATCCTGTGCAAATAGGAGAGCAAATAGGGACCTATTTGGTCGCTAATGTTGAAGATGTTAAAGGCTACAATGTTGTTAAGGGGTTTTTAAATATAGAAATAAGTGACAGTTATTATCTTAACTTTTTTGAAGGTATACGTGGCATTACCGACTATGGTTTTGCCAAACCAAAAGCTTCAGATAAAGCTGTTATGGTCGAATACTCATCGCCTAACACGAACAAACCGTTACATCTTGGGCATATTAGAAACAACCTCTTAGGCTATAGTGTTGCTGAAATCTTAAAGGCTTCTGGACAAAAGGTCTATAAAACCCAAATTATAAACGACAGAGGCATTCATATTTGTAAAAGTATGTTGGCCTGGCAACGTTTTGGACATGGTGAAACTCCTGAAACCACAGGATTAAAGGGGGATAAATTGGTAGGGAACTACTATGTGAAGTTTGACCAAGAGTATAAAAAAGAGATCGCACGTTTAGTTGCAGAAGGACATACTGAAGAAACGGCTAAAAAACAAGCCCCTCTATTACTTGAGGCACAAGCTATGCTAAGACAATGGGAAGCGGGAGATGAAGCTGTGGTTAGCCTTTGGAAAACCATGAACGGCTGGGTGTATACAGGTTTTGAGGAAACCTATAAAAACTTAGGTGTTGATTTCGATGCCTTGTATTACGAGAGTGAAACCTATTTATTAGGGAAAGAATTTGTTACAGAAGGTTTAAAGACAGGCGTTTTTGTTAAGGAAGCCGATGGTTCGGTATGGTGCGATTTAACAGATGAAGGTTTGGATAAAAAGATTGTACTGCGTGCTGATGGTACAGCCGTTTACATGACCCAAGATATCGGGACTGCCATACAACGTATTAAAGATCATGATGATGTTGGTGGGATGGTGTATACTGTAGGGAATGAACAAGACTATCATTTTAAAGTCTTGTTTTTAATTTTGAAAAAATTAGGTTTCGAATGGGCAAAACACCTATACCATTTAAGTTATGGTATGGTAGATTTACCTAGCGGAAAAATGAAGAGTCGCGAAGGTACTGTGGTCGATGCTGATGATTTAATAGATGAGATGGCCAAAACGGCTGAAGAGATTTCAGAAGAATTGGGCAAATTAGATGGCTATTCTGTAGAGGAGAAGAAAGCCTTATATAAAACCATAGGTTTAGGCGCTTTGAAGTATTACATTTTAAAGGTAGATCCTAAAAAGCGTATTTTGTTCGATCCTAAAGATTCTATCGATTTTCAGGGGAATACAGGGCCTTTTATTCAGTATACTTATGCTAGAATTCAATCGATTTTACGAAAAGCAGATACAGAAACAAATCGTATCAATACAACTTTAGTATTACATGATAAAGAGCGCGAGCTTATCAAACACTTACAGGTATTTCCAGAAGTTGTACAGCAAGCAGCCAGTCAACATAGCCCAGCATTGATCGCTAATTACACTTACGATTTGGTTAAGGGCTTTAATTCATTTTATCAAAACGTTTCTATACTCGGTGCCGATGAAGCCGACGAAAAACAATTTAGAATCGTACTATCTCATGTGGTAGCACAAACGATTAAAAATGCCTTTGGTATATTAGGAATTAATGTGCCAGAGCGTATGTAAATTAGCCTTACTGTGTTTAAAGCTTAATGAGTTTATGTATTTCTTTGCGATTACTATTTGCGATAGTGGTTTGGAAAAAATAGATTCCACTTGATAGGTGTTTTAAACCTAGGGTAAAGGTATTGGCATCTAAGGTTTCTGTTGTTTCCATTAAAAGCACACCAGAAGCATTAAAAATTTGAAAGGATACCGTACTAACGCCTTGCGCAGCAGTACTTATATTAATTTCTGAGCTAAATGGGTTAGGATGAATGGTCCATGTCTTATTTAAAGAAGCACTGTCTGCGAGAGATAACACTGTACAGTTGGTCGCGATAGAAAATTCGTCTTTTATAAGTGTATCTACTTTTTGATTGGTAAAACTATCATTTAAGGTATGATTAAAAAAAGCGGCATCTATCACAGCATTGTCAGCACCAATAAAGTCTTGTAAGAGCGTAGCGAAGGTTTGTCTATAGTCGTGCTGTACCGTCTGTATTTGGTAGTTGTTGTTAGCCGTGGCTTCTGTTAAATCAGGGTTGGTTCCCGAAACGCCGCCATGAACGGGGGTACCAAATACAAACATAGGTGCAATTTCGCCATGGTCTGTGCCAAAATTGCCATTCTCTTTAGCTTTTCTACCAAATTCAGAAAATGTTAAGCCTACGATGTCTTCATCTAAATGTTGACGTTTTAAATCGGTCGTAAATGCTTTAATAGCTTCAGAAAGTTCTGTGAGTAGATCGTGGTGTCTACCCGTAACATCTCCAAGGCCTTGCACTTGGGCATTGTGAGTATCAAAACCAGAAATACGCACCATATAGACTTTAGAACCTAGGTCGCCACTAATAAGACGCGCTACCGTTTTGAGTTGGTTAGATAAATCGGTATCTGGATAACTTGCGCCATTAGTGCCAGCATTAAATGCCGTTGAAATAGCATTGGCATACGTATTCGATAAACTATCGGTATTATTAATAAACTCCAATTGTTTGCCATAATCAGAATCTGGTAGGTGCTGTGGTGGGACACCTCCAAGACCATTTAAAACCGAATAAAATCCAGAAGGATCTTGCCCTGTAATGTTTAAAGACAAGCCATGGGCTTCTTCTGCATGAAAGCCTAAAGAGGTTTTGTTAGAGCCTATTTCTACAGCCAAGGGGAAGGTTTCTAATATTAAATCGGCATAATACAATTCCATAAAACGACCAATCCATCCTGTATCGGCGCCATTAAGCAAGCTGTTGCCATCGTTTCCTGTAAGGTAGAGGTCTGTAGATTTAAAATGACTTTTATTTTGAGACGGGTACCCTACCGATTGCATAATTCTTAAAATCCCTTCATCATACAACGATTTAAAGCCTACAAGCGCAGGGTTTAAACCTATTTGTTGCTGGTCTGTCAAGGTTGTGTCGAGCGTAATAAACTTGGAGTTGCCCGTATTAGGGACTTTTATGTTAGGCCTTAAATTACTGTAGGTGTCGTATTGATTGATGGGGATAACTGTGTTTAAGCCATCATTGGCCCCAGCGAGATT
Source organism: uncultured Flavobacteriaceae bacterium (assembly GCA_947504035.1). Taxonomy (GTDB): domain Bacteria; phylum Bacteroidota; class Bacteroidia; order Flavobacteriales; family Flavobacteriaceae; genus Jejuia; species Jejuia algarum. The sequence continues at coordinate 292,826 of CANNGA010000003.1, read as the reverse complement.
GATAAGTACTAATTTGCGGTTAGAAATATCTGGACAGTTGGCAAATGGCATGAATGATTTTAAAGCAGCTTGCAGCTCCAGAGGGGTTAAGGCTAATGCCGATGCTGCCGAGGATAATCGTATAAAGTCTCTTCTTTTCATAATTTTTGAGCTTACATTAATTGAAATTCTGCAGCATTTACCATGGCAGTAATTAGCGCATTTAAACGTGTTCTAACAACGGTAGCATCACTGTCGTTACGGTATTGATTCCAAACTCCTGTCCAATAGTAATCTGGAAACCCTTCATCTACTAAAAAACTTTTAAAATAGTTAACGCGATCGGTAGTAATGGCTTCTGGATATAGCAGTGTCGCTATTTCGGTAATTAGGGCATTAGGATCTGTGGGAACCTCTATATGGCGTTCTACAAAGGCTACGGTATCGAGTTCGCCATAAATTCTAGCGTTAGTACTCATTGTATTTCTGCCTTGTATCAAACTCTCAATAAGTTTATAGCGCCCTATAAGGGTATTTGAAGAAAACCAGTTCCTGTCAAAATTAGGCTCTTGGTAATAAGCGGGGTAACCTGCTACAGAATCAGGATCGTACAAGGCCATACCCGCAGCAGGGAAATAGACATTATGCACAAACCGTAAAAAGAAATTGGTATAAAACTGTGGCAAGTTGGTTTCTGGATTGGGGTAGTTAAATTCGAATACCGAACAGATTTCAGAAAATAATTGTAGCGGGCTTTTTATAATACTGCCAATACGATTATCGGTAGGATCGGCATCATCGGTATCGTAAAAATGCGCACTACTCAGTAATGTGGTAACTACAGGTAAGATTTCAAAATTATTAGCTATAAGGATGTCAGCCAAGGGAGTAATGATATCGGTTTCTACACTGTCGTCCCAGGTGCTTTTTACGAAATAGCGGTATAACTTTCTACAATAGGCTTTTGCGGTTTCTGGTTGCGCAAAAATCATGTCAACAAATTCATGAAGTTCTTCAAAAATACCAGAAGCGGTTGTTCTACCCGTAATGACTTGTCCGCCAAAAGCAGAGCTAAAGGTTTTATCTGTTGTATCGTGTTGGTTCACATTAATGTATCCCATGGGGATACCCGTATCGGCATCGATACTACTTCTATCGTTTCTTTTTTTAAAGCCAGAAAAGACTTTTGCGGCTTGTTGAATGTCAATTTCAGTATAATTGGTATAGTTATCTTGTCCAATTTGCTCCCCTTTTAAAATGGTAAAGAGTTCTAAATATTCGCGGGCATAATTTTCATTGGGGTTGGTTCTATTATTTTGTGTGTTATCGAGGTAATCTAACATGCCATTGTCTAAGGTAATTTTTTTAGCCAAGGTTTTAAGATTGCCCATTGCATAGAAATCTAAGAGTCTTAAATGGTCATAAAAATAAGTAGCGCCGCCAACACCAGAATCTTTACCCACTGTAAAACTTGTATGTAAAAAGAAACTTAGTTTGTGCTTTAAAGTAACGCGTTGCATGGCATTGTGCCACCACCATGCGCAGACATGCGCACGTTTTCTGTTTTGCCCACTAAATGAATTGGGGAGGGCTGTAGATGAGGTCCAATACCCATCTGGATTGGCCGTAGGTAGCGGGTCGTAGGGCGCTGCGAGTGCATTTGCAACTGCTGTGGTTAAACTGGCAACAGCATCTACGGCAGACATACCCACAAAAGCTTCAAGTTGTGTTTTGCTAAAGTTAAACGTCGCACGGCGTAACAGGTGCTTGGCCTTTCTTAAATCTAAAGCTGAACGAAGTGGCGTAAGTGATGGCATACATTAAATTTTCATTAAAGTAGTAAAAAGGCAAGCATATGAAAAATAAAATGTATGTTTTTCGTTGAAAACCAGTGTGTTATTTTTGTTTTTCGGATGAGTTGTTTAGAAACGTAATCTAAAACTTAAATTAGGCGTAATACCAAGTGATTCGTTTTCAATTCTAGTGATGGTGTTGGTATCATCTAAGGTGTAATAGGTGTTTAGAGTATTTTTGGTATTAAAAATATTCCAGATGGAAGCACCAAGTATTGCTTTGGTAGATTTAGAGACCTTAAAATTATATGTTGCAGAGCAGTCTGTTCGCATGTAGTCATCTAAATTACGGCTATTAGGACTCGCGTAAGTTATGGCCCCGTCATTTTCATTTTGAATGCCGGTTGGTGGCGTGGTAGGCCTACCAGAGCGCCAATTGAAACCTAATGATAGTTTAAGTCTTGAGTTGGTATAGCTACTGGCGACTGTTAGCGCATGCCTGGTGTCGGCATTATTAGGAAACCGTACCCCTGCATTTAAAGAGGGAAACAGATAGGTGTTGTTGCTGTAGGCATAGCCAAGCCATGTGCTTACATTGTTTTTAAATTGCTTGTTGACTAAAACATCAAGCCCTTTAATGTCGTAACTGCCAATAGCATTTACAAATTGGAATTGATTTTGAAATCCTTGGCTTCTGGTTGTAATGCCCTCTACTTTTTTTATAAAAACTTCAGCGCTTATTAAAAAGCGATGTTTCGCATAATGAATCCCCGCAGATGCTTGTTTACTTTTTAAAATGGGCACAGGGAAAATGGTTTTTCCGTCCTGTTCTACCGTTTCTGTATTATTATTAGAAAGGACCCAACGGCGGTTTTCTATTCCTAAAAAATCGTTTTGAAGATCTATGGTTTGCGATGTTGTTTGGTGTTTAAACTCCCCTGAAATCTCTAGACGGAATACATTTAAAAAACGCTGGCTAAAATTTAAACGGGGTTCTATTAGAGTTTCGTCAAATTTATTGAAGCGATTTAACCTCGTTCCAAAATGGCATCTTGTTTTGGCATTTGTAGATAGGTAGCCTGCTTCGCCGTAAACAGCATTTGTACGAACCACTTCCCGTATAAAACTTCTAAAAAGTGGGTTATTAACATCTTGAAGGTTGCTAATGCCAACTTCGGTAAATTGGTACCCTGCATTTAATTTAATATTGGCGTTAAGATCGTAGTTAAAGTGTAATTTTACAGTACCATCAAAGACTTCGTTTTTTTGAATTAAACGTTGGTCGTTTATAATATCAAAATTAGTGGCTTCTAAATCATAATTGGTAAGGTAAATTTGGGCCGTACTTTTTAAATTGGAATGCCAATGTCTTGTATGTGAGATGCTATAGGCAAGGTTTTTTTGAGAGAGGTTGCTATTTAAAGCTTCGTTGCGTAGGGTGGTACTAAGACTCTCTTCATAATTTAAAGTATTCGTGATATTTAAGATATGGAAACGCAGTTTGTCCTTTTTAGAAATATCGTATAGAAATTTTAGCGAAAGATCATGAAATCTAAACGACTCATTTTGTGAGATGCTATTGCTATTTTGAGAGGTGTTGGAGAGATCTGAATCTTGAAAAACGCGTTTAAAATATTGATCGTAAGTTGGTGTTAAAATAAGATCTGTGATAGAGCGCCTAGAGGCAACTTGTAATTCGGTACGTTTGCTTAGTGGGATTTTTGCATAAGCATGAGCATTAATCAAATTAAAACCAGCACCAGCTGTAAAAATACCGTCTATAGTGTTAGACAGTTGCATATCGATAACGCTAGAAACACCATCTCCAAATTTTGCCTTAGTTCCATTTTTGGACACATTAATCTTTTTTGTCGTGTAGGGGTTAAAGGCAGAGATGAGTCCGAAAAAATGACCTGATTGATACATCTTGATACCATCCCATAAAATTAAGTTTTGGTCGTGGGTGCCGCCTCTTACGTTAATATTAGATACCGATTCTTCTACGCTGTATACGCCTGGAAGGGCTTGAATAGTTTGTAACATATCGGGCTCTATGAGGCCGGGAAGAATTCCAAATTTTTCAGGTTTTATGGTTAAAGAACCATCATTAAGCTTGGTAATACCAGAGGTTAAATAGTTTTTAATCACAATTTCATCCAGTTGTTCTCTAAGAATAGGCTGTCGGTGTTTTTTCCCTTTTACAATAGTAATAAAACGCTTATTTAAGAGGTGAAACTTTAAATGCGTCTCAAGTTCCAATTCATGAATTGCGGTATTTAAAGAGCGTTTTTTTTTAGGAAGTTTAGCTGTACTGTTCGCAATTGTTTCATCGGCATAAGAAAAACGTACATTATACCGCTTGGAGAGTATTTTTAAAATGGACGTGAGTGCTTGCTTTTTTTCGATGGTCTGTGCGCAGAGGTTAACACCATTAAAAAAAAGAAGCATGTTTAAAAGAAAAAGCAGTTCTTTTTTAGTCACTTGTTAAAGTAATCGTGTTATTTTGTATCGTATATTTTAGCTGTAGTGGTAATGTTATAGACTGTAACGCCACCTCTATGTCATCATGTGTAAAGGATCCTGTAAATAATTGCGATGTATCTACAGTATTAAGTACAATAGTAACGCCATAGTGTTGTTCGAACGTAGCAACAACCTGTTTAAAAGGACTACTTTTAAATTCACTTTCGTTGTGAATCCAAGAAGGCGCACTGCGATACTCTTTATCTTTAGCCTGTAATTTCCCGTTGTGTACTAAAAAGCGTTCCCCTGGCTTTAGTTTTACTTCTTTGGCATTATAGGTAACACCAACTAGGCCTTCATAGCAAATCACTTCGAAAGCGTGCTCGCGTTGTTTTACATTAAATTCGGTACCATATACGGTAACCTGCCCTAAATTTGTTATGACATTAAACGTAGCACCTTTAGCGACTTTAAAAAACGCTTCGCCTTTTAAAGTGACATCCCGCGTTTTATCCCAACGCTGTTTGTTATAGGCTAACGATGAGTTGGCGTTAAGAGCTACCGTAGAGGCATCGGGTAAGGTTACTGTCGTTTTTTGAGCCACGGCAGTGGTGATTTGAGTCTCTAAAGTTATCATGTAAAAATACACACTACAGCTAATCGCAAGTACAGCCGCAATGCGTAAAAATGGCTTTAGCCAATGGATTTTAGGAGTTGTTTTTTCTTTACGAATAGTCGTTAAAACAGTATCTAAAGCCTCAGAGGTATCGTAATCGGTTGCTTTAAAATGCTGTAGATGCGTGTTTAGTTTTATCAAATCCTCATAGTCCTCAAGTGCTTTAAACGCTTTGAGTTCTTGGTCGGTCAACGCATTGTCTAACCATTTTGATATTAATTCTTCTCTATTCATCATATCTCGTATTCAATTATATAACAAGTGAGTTTCGCTTTTCCCTACCTTGTGTATTGTTTTTTTAGTGTTAACATTCATTTGTATTCATAAATGCTTAAAAATTTGGGTAGCGTTTATAAAAATGACAACTTCTAACTTTAATTAGAGTTCCTTAATGTCTTTACGTAATTTTTTTAGAGCGCCATAAATGCGCTTTTCTACGGCTTTTACAGAGATGCCTAACAGTTCGGCAATGTCTTTAAAGCGTTTGCCTTCTACGCGATTCATCATAAAAGCGAGACGCTGCGCCTCGGTTAAATTAGAAAGTGCACGTTGTAACTTATCATTATACTGGGACTCCTGCATTAAAAATTCGGGAGATTCATTCGTGTAGTGTTTTGGTTTAGAGTGTTGGTGTTTTAAAACCACTTTTTGGTGGGCCACTTCATTAAGCATTAAATTATTTGCCGTAGTAAACACAAAACTCTTTGCTTTTTCAGGAGCGACTTTAGCACAATTTTGCCATAGCTTTATAAAAGCTTCTTGTACTTTATCTTTCGGATTTAAAAGATTTCCATACTTATAGTATAAGAAGTTATGTAAATCTTTAGAGTGTTTTTTAAAGATTGAAGAAAATAACTGTTCTTCACAAATAGTATCATGCTGTTTTTTAACCATTTTAATTGCTGTTGCTGCTACTAAAATAGACTTTTTTGAATTTTTTTTGATTTTTTTTTAAAAAGAGGGTAGGGATTTTAAAAATAAGCTTGTTTTATTAACAAAACATAATGTATAACCCAAAACATAGATACCATGAAAACTAAACTTAAATTTTTATTCGTAGTGCCTTTTTTTGCCCTTTTAATGTTGACCTCTTGTCAAGAAGAGGAAATAGAAGTGACCGCAGCAGATGAATCTGAAGTATTAACAGCACAATCTGAATTGTCAAGTTTTATAGAAGCCACATCTACCTTAGATGGTTCTGAAGATGATATTATAGACGGTTCGAGCTGTGTTTCTGTAAATTTACCTGTTACCGTTAAAGTACGAGGTTTAGAGTTGCGTATTGATTCTAGAGCAGATTTTATAAAGATTCGACGCCTGTATGATGAGTTTGAAGACGATGTAGATCGTTTAGATATTATATTCCCAATCACCATACGAAGTGCCGATCATGAAGCGATTGCTATAGAAAATGCAGAGGCTTTAGCACGATTTATTGCCGCTTGTAAAGGAGATGATGAGGTAGATACTACGATTAGATGTATCGATTTTCAATATCCAATCGGGTTTTCTGTATTCGATGCTAATGCAGAAATCATCAATACAGTTACTGTTGAAAACGACAGTACTTTAAACCGTTTTATGAAACGTGTTAGAAATGCAGAAGTCGTTGCAAGTTTAAATTTTCCTGTCACTATGGTTTTGGCAGATAGTACGGCTTTAGTTGCTGAAAATAATACGATGTTAAGACGAATTATTACAGAGGCAAGACGTACCTGTGCTCAAACAGACGACTCTTCTAAAGAACGTTTACAGCGTTACTTAACACGATGCCCTTGGATTGTAAAAGAATTTCAAAGAGATAATGAAGATAGAACAGCACGTTTTGAAGCATACGCATTAAATTTTAAGAACGATAGCCTTGTACAAATGCGTGCTAGAAATGGAGATGTATTATCTGGACGTTGGGGGTTAAGACGTGTAAGACGTGGTGTGCTTTTAAGGATGCAATTTGATGCTTTGGCCGATTTTACTCTAGAATGGTTGGCCTACGATTTTCAAGATGGGAAAATTAAGATTCATGAAGAGGGCGGCAATAGAATTATTTTAGATAGAAACTGTGAGGTTATCGTAGACAACTCAAGAGCGCGAATTAACACCTATTTAAAGACTTGTTTATGGCGTGTAGATAGTATTAATGTGAGTGGTATTGAGCGTCGAAACGCGTATGTAGGGACACCGTTAAAGTTTCAAGACGATAATAAGGTCGCTATACGAACTCGTGGAGAATTGCTTCAAGGTACCTATGCCTTAGGTAAACGCGAAGACATGTTAACTCTAGAGATAGATTTAGAAGGCAGACCAGAATTGAAATTAAAGTGGGGTGTTGCATTTTTAAGAGAAGACAGGATTTTATTAACCAATGCGAACGGACAATTACTTTTAAAAAGACATTGCCCTGACAATGATGAGGATTTTAATAGAATTATTAGAATTTTAATAAGTGGCCCATGGGAAGTCGCTTCATATATTGATCAAGGTGCTGACGAGACTTCAAATTATGAAGGTTATGGTATTGGTTTTAATGCCAATGGGCGACTAGTTGCAGAAGGCAAAGGAAACACATTTGTTGGTTCTTGGTTGGCGTTTAGAAATTTAGGATTAAACCTAGGCTTAAACTTTAGAACTGAAGATGCCCCTTTTGGAGCATTAAAGTACAGATGGAAGTTAAAAGGATTAATGCCAGATAGAATAGAGCTTAAAGATTACAATGCAGAGGGCCAAATAGAACGCATACTTGTACTAGAAAAAAGAGAAATTTAGTGAGTTGTTAGATGAGGTTATCTTATAAGTTGGTTTGGATTTTAGTATAAATAGGATGCCTTTTTAAGGCTATTGGATGTATATCTGATAGCCTTTTTTTGTGTCATTTTGTTAGAGTTAGGGTAGAGACGCTCTAAATTAGTGTATTGAAGCGTTTAGGTGTTTTATATTTAGAGTATTGATACGACGTGTTCTGTTTTTTATGACATATAATCAACCATTTCATTTTAATACGGATTGTGTTTTTTTAGCTCTTTTAGAGGTATAGCCCTTGTTTAGGCTGCGTTACTAAAAATCTAACGAATTGCAATACCTTTAATACAGATGTTTTTTAGTAAAAGGGCAATACGCACTTATAAAAACCAAATATTTCGTTATTTTTGCAATTCTAAAAAATTAATCAAGACGCAGAACGCCTTAGGGCAACCTGTAAACTGAATACTAAAGAATTATGTTTAATAATTTAAGTGATAAATTAGATAAAGCGTTACACGTTCTTAAAGGACATGGTAGTATTACCGAAGTAAACGTAGCAGAAACGTTAAAAGAAGTAAGACGTGCTTTATTAGATGCCGATGTTAATTTCAAAATAGCCAAGCAATTTACAACAACTGTAAAAGAAAAAGCATTAGGGCAAGATGTATTAACAACATTACAACCAGGCCAATTAATGGTTAAAATCGTAAAGGATGAACTTACGACTTTAATGGGAGGTGATGCAGAAGGTATCAATTTATCAGGAAAGCCAAGTGTTATTTTAATGTCAGGTTTACAAGGATCTGGTAAAACAACATTCTCAGGAAAGCTTGCTAATTATTTAAAAACAAAAAAAACAAAACAACCTCTACTGGTAGCCTGTGATGTATATCGCCCAGCGGCAATAGATCAGTTACACGTTGTAGGAGAACAAATAGGCGTTGAGGTGTTTAGTGATCGCGGTAATAACGATCCTGTAGCTATAGCACAGGCAGGTATTGCACATGCTAAGGCTAATGGTCATAATGTGGTGATTATAGATACCGCTGGACGTTTGGCTGTAGATGAAGCCATGATGACCGAAATATCTAATGTACATAAAGCCATAACTCCACAAGAAACCTTGTTTGTTGTAGATGCTATGACTGGGCAAGATGCTGTAAATACCGCAAAAGCATTTAACGATGTTTTAAACTTTGATGGGGTTATACTTACAAAATTAGATGGTGATACACGAGGTGGTGCTGCTATCTCTATTAAATCTGTAGTCAATAAGCCTATAAAATTTATTGGTACTGGCGAGAAAATGGAAGCGATAGACGTGTTTTATCCTTCTCGTATGGCAGATCGTATTTTGGGTATGGGAGATGTGGTGTCTCTTGTAGAACGCGCTCAAGAACAATTTGATGAAGAAGAAGCACGAAAACTTCAGAAGAAAATTGCGAAAAACCAGTTTGGTTTCGATGATTTTTTAAGTCAGATTCAGCAGATAAAGAAAATGGGAAACATGAAGGATCTTGTGGGAATGATTCCTGGTGCTGGAAAAATGATGAAGGATGTCGATATAGATGATGATGCGTTTAAAGGAATTGAAGCTATTATACATTCTATGACGCCAAAAGAACGTACCAATCCTTCAGTATTGAATGCGAGTAGAAAAAAACGTGTTGCTAAAGGTTCTGGAACATCAGTTCAAGAGGTGAATCAGCTGTTAAAGCAATTCAACCAAATGAGTAAGATGATGAAAATGATGCAAGGCGGCGGTGGGCGCAAGATGATGCAGATGATGAAGAATATGAGGTAACAAAGTACAACGTTAAAAGTTAAAAGTGCAAAGTTGAAAGTTTAGCTGTAAGCTGATTATACAGATGAAAATATGACAATCTTAGACGGAAAAAAAGTAAGTAACGACATTAAAAATGAAATTGCAGAGCACGTCTCAGCAATGGTTAAAAAAGGAGAAAAAGTACCACATCTTGCCGCTGTTTTAGTGGGGTCTGATGGGGCGAGTATGACTTACGTTAATGCTAAGGTGAAGGCCTGTGAACGTATAGGATTTAAGTCTACATTAATAGAATTACCAGAGTATACTTCAGAAGAGGAATTGCTAGCAGAAATAGATAAGCTTAATACAGATCCTGAGATTGATGGGTTTATTGTACAACTGCCATTACCAGAGCAAATCGATGAGCAAAAAGTACTTATGGCCATAGACCCAGATAAGGATGTCGATGGATTTCACCCAACAAATGTGGGTAGAATGGCTTTAGATTTGCCTACATTTTTACCAGCGACACCCTATGGTATTATGGAGCTTTTAGAACGTTACCAAATAGAGACATCTGGAAAGAATGTTGTTGTTATGGGGCGAAGTCATATCGTAGGACGTCCTATGAGTATTTTAATGAGCCAGAAACGTGCAGCTGGAGATGCTACAGTAACTGTAGTACACAGCCGCTCTAAGAATTTAGAAGCCATTACCAAGGCAGCAGATATTGTTGTTGCTGCTATAGGTATTTCTGAATTTTTAACGGGAGATATGGTTAAAGAGGATGTTGTAGTGATCGACGTAGGTATAACACGGGTGCCAGACGCTACTAAAAAGAATGGCTACCGATTGGCTGGCGATGTGCATTTTGAAAGCGTGAGTAAAAAAGCAAGTTTCATCACCCCTGTACCAGGAGGCGTAGGACCTATGACGATTGCTATGTTGTTAAAAAACACCCTATTGGCTAGAGAGCGTCATAACGCATAAAAACTGTAGTCTCTAACATATACAAAAGCGTATATCTTTTTTTAAAAGGTATACGCTTTTTTTTAAGGATGCCTTTAATTTTATGAGGTTCCGCATACAACTGCTGCGAATATAAAATATAATCGAGAAGTATTAAACCCGAATTATGCGATAAAACATTGTCGTGAAGCTTTGAGATACCATAAATACTGACTTTTTCTTGATTGTAGCATAGCATCGCTATGGTTAAATTGAAAAAAGTAGTGTAGCGCCAGTATTTGCAGTAGCTCAAAGGTGTAATAGATGTTCTATCGCATAAAGCGGGTTAAAGCTGTTCTTGAGGAGGTTTAGGGGCTACCTTCTTTACACTTTTTAAAATGAAGACATTGTTAGGCAGTGTAATCGTTTCTTTATCTGCAGTTTCTAAAGTGATAAAGAAAAGACCTATATTGATGATCTTGCCTTCAATCGCATAATCTTTTCCTTCTAATATAATGATGGCATCATTTAATTTTACAGAGTGGTTAAAGAACAATATAATACCAGAAGTAATATTGGACAATAATGACCATTGCGCCACAAAAGCAACACCTACAATGGTGAAAACGGAGCCTATTAAAACGGCCAAATCAGATTGTTTAACCCCCCATATTAAGAGCAGTACTATTAGGCTCACTAACGTGAGTATAGCATTGATTACTTTTCTAATGATGCTTCCACGAGATTCCTGAATGAATTTCTCTAGAAGTGTTTTGTTAACAATCTTAAAGATTAATTTTTTAGTTATAACATAGGCGATGATAATCACAGCCGATTGAATGAGTTTAAGGATGTCGTCGTTCATCTTTTTAGTTTTAAAGGGTGTGTAACGCTTGCTTTATATTGTGTTTAAGATACATTCAATTCGTGATATTCTAACCAGTCTATTCCCTTGGGTAAATTGTGCGTGTTGAATTCTAAATGTATGACGCGTCTTCTTTTACCATTTGTAGTTTTATTGGAGGCATGCAAAAGTAATGGTTTCATAAGCATAGCACTTCCTTTTTTAACAGCACAAATAATGGGATTATCAATAGACCAATTGGGGGCATCACTGCGTATAATACCATTTTGATGTGACTTAGGAATTACTTTTAGCGCACCATTGGCTTCGTCTGTATCATCCAAATGTATGCGTATAGTAATTGTATCTTGTAAAATATACAAAGGTGGTTGTACACCAATCTGACCTTTTTTAAAGGTCCAGTTGGTATAATCGTGTACATCTGCTGTATTCGTAACAGAAATACTTAGGTCTTGGTGAAAAGGGACGAACCAATTAGATGTGGCTGGTTTATCAAAATAAATGGCTTTGCTAAGAAAGACACGAGACTTGCTAAGTGTATGCAGTAATTTTATAAGCTGTTTTGTGAATAGTAATTCTGCTAATTCGGGGATCGTTTTTAGGAGTTGCCTAATGGCAAACACATCTTTAGTGTTTGAAGATGAATTTCCATAATGTTTGCACTGGTCAATGCATTTTAGAATTGTCACTATATCCTTTTCAGAATAAAGATCAGGGTAGAGGGTATAACCGTATTTATTGAGTTCAGAACCACATATCATAGTTTTAGTTGTATTTACGGTGTTAACGGTTTATTCTACATGTCGTTGCAATCCTTTTTTAAGAGTTACGCTTATTTTTAGGAGGTAGATATTCTTTGTGAGATGTACTGATAAGCGTATTGAGTTCTTGAAACTCTTCGGCACTAAGTGTTCTGTATTTACCCAGAGGCATGTCTAAATGAATATTCATAATGCGAATGCGTTTTAAGGTTTGTACTTCATAGCCTAAATAGCTACACATACGACGAATTTGCCGATTTAAGCCTTGTGTAAGTACAATTTTAAAGGTTAAAGAATTCACCTTTTTAACGGTACATTTTTTTGTGGTTTGCTTTAGATCTTCTAGGTATATACCGCCAGACATACGGTTTATAAAAGTTTGTGATATAGGTTTGTCTACAGTAACGAGATACTCCTTCTCGTGGTTATTACTAGCGCGTAAAATTTTATTTACAATATCACCATCATCTGTTAATAGAATTAAGCCTTCACTAGGTTTATCCAAACGTCCTATAGGGAAAATACGTTTGGGATAGTTTATAAAATCTATAATATTGTCTTTTTCAACAGTGGTATCTGTGGTGCATACAATACCAACGGGCTTATTAAAAGCCAAGTACACAAATGCTCTTGGGGCGTTTTCTAGTGTTACCCCATCTACAGCTACGCTATCATTGGGCGCGACCTTGGTGCCCATCTCAGGCACACTACCGTTTATCGTTACACGACCTGCTTCTATAAGTTTATCTGCTTCCCGACGTGAGCAATACCCAACTTCGCTTAAAAATTTATTAATACGTTTTAATACAATATCTCCCATGCAGCAAAAGTACGAACTTAAGCGTTTATAAAATCAAGAATATGATTATAAACAAGATCTGTTTTTAAACCATGACCAAAGCCCTTTGTGCTTATAAACGTAGAGTTTTTAAACATTTTATGAATGGAAATACCGTCTGTAAAAGGAATGATTCTATCTTTTTTATCATGAATGATAAGCCCTTGAAGATTTTTTAGATCGCTACAAAAACGCGCTGTAGAAAAGTGCTCAGGACTGTATTTGAATTTTTGCAATAGAAATGCTCTAATAGCGTTTTTAACCCGTTTAGAAAACCCCATCATAGTTTCATAGCTGTCTAAAATGGCGGCAAAACCATCTGGTGCTCCTAGAAGAACTACTTTTTTAAGGGATGCCATAGTATGATTTTTAGTTGCAAAGATAGTCGCCATACCCCCAACAGAGTGGCCAATGATAATGCTAGGCTTAAAATGTTGTGTGACTTTATAAATGCATTTAGAATATAAAATGGCATTAAATTCTTTGCCTGTAGAGGCGCCATGTGCAGGTGCATCTATAGCAATAATTGTGTAGTTTTTAGCTTGTAGCATTGCAATGAGATCTTTCCATCTGTAGCTGTTGCTTTCCCAACCATGCACCAATAGAACGGTTTTAGGACCGCCTTTCCAGTAATAGGTGTTAATAGAAAGTGTGTCGTGACTAAACCGTTGTTGTTGTGCGGTTTGTAAGTAGTGCGTTTCGTGTGTTTGCAGCTGGCCTTTTCTTGGTGTAGAAAACAGTTGCATGGCTAATTTGCCGCTATATTTTGGTAAAATATAGGCCATGCTATTAATGCTAGCGCCGATTAATTTAGGAATGTAGGCTTTCATTTAGGCGTCTCTGTTTACTAAATCTATAGAAAAGGCAGGTGTACATATAGCGATATATTCGCAAACTTCAGTAAATGGATTGCTATACTGTACACGGGTGTTTTTTTCAATTTTAATAGATTGTCCTGCCTCTAAAACCACAATACTACCTTCGATATTAAATAGCTTTTTACCTTTAATAATAAAGGTGTACTCGTCGAATTCGGGGGTTTGAAATGGTTCGCTCCAACCTGCTGGGGCTACCATATGCGCCAGGCTTAAATTAGAATTGTCGTGTATTGCGTTACCAAAGTGTTCTTTTATGATTTTTCCATCTGTAGTTGGTACTACAAAGGGCGCTTGTTGTAAGGTGTATTTTTTTTTCATGTTAATCTTTAAAAGGTCTGCGTTTTATCATGCCGCCTTTAATGTCTTTTACAATGCCCATAATTAAGAAGGCTTTGCGGTCTATTTTGTCAATTTCAGTTTTAAGTCTAGGAAGTTCCAAACGGGTTACCACAGTGTAAATAATATCTTTTTCCTTATGTACCATGTCATGCCCAAAGCCACCTTTACCAGCGTAAATGGTACAGGCACGGCCTAATTTTTTAGTTAACATGGTTTTAATCGCAGGGTGCTCTTGAGAAATAATGGTTAAACCTACATATTCTTCTACGCCGTCTACCACAAAATCTACAGTTTTAGCCGCTGCGAGATAGGTGAGAATGGCATAAAGCGCCGTTTCTATAGATAGGACGTAGGCACCAAATGAGAAGATAACGATATTAATGATAAGCAAAACATCTCCAACAGTAACAGAGAGTTTTCGGCTTAAATAAATGGCTAGTACCTCGGTACCATCAATTACACTTCGGCCACGCATAGACATGCCAATACCCAGACCTAAAAAAAAGCCGCCAAAAACAGCGATTAATAACTTATCTTCTGTAATGATAGGGTAATTTACAAAATGAACAACAAAAGCGAGCATGGCAATAGCGCCAACACTTCTAAGTGCAAATTTTAAACTTACCGTTTTAGAGGCCAATATGATAAAAGGAATATTTACGATAATTAACAGTACACCAAGCTTTAACGAGGTGATGTTTTCTAATAATAAAGAGATGCCCGTTGCTCCACCATCAATAAAATGATTAGGTAATAAAAAGCCTTTGAGACCAAAGCCAGCAGAAAACACACCTATTATAATGAAAATGTATTCGCTAACCGCATGAGATAACTCTATCTGAAGCCGTCTCACTAAGGGTACAATTTCCTTTTTGCTAATAGTCGTTTTGTGAGTATGCTGCTTTTTTAACCTTTTTTCAGCAATATCAACTAATATTTTAGATAAATATGGATTCATTAGAGATTAATGCCAGTTGATAAAAAAGTATTTAATTTTTGCGTTGTCTGGTATTTGAGAGGCTTCAATTTTTAAATCCATATCGACTCTTAGGTTAGACGGGAGTTCTTTTTTATCTATAGTAAAGCTGGCATTGATACTTTTTACAGTCACCACAACACTATTAATCAAATTATCGATGCGAGAAATTGCATAGGCATCGGTAATGTCTTTAAACGTACTTTGTATGGAGATGTTTTTTGATGTTTTGTATTTTGCATCTATAATTTTTACTGTTTCTATTGTTGAGGTAGAATCTAAACTTCGCGTAGGGATAAGTTCTAGTAATTTTTTACCCGAAGCATCTAGTACATCTATGTTATTGCGCGCCCCTGTAAATTCGTCGCCTCCTATATGTTTTACTAAAGAATCTTTTTTGTAGACGGCCTTGAGTTGGTGTATTTCTGTAGAGTCGGTAAGTAAACCCACATGTTGTTTAGAGATGTCGAAGGGATCTTGAGGGCTATTGCAAGACGCAAAGCATAACAGAAGTATAAGAGAAAATAG
The DNA here is from genome assembly GCA_947504035.1 of uncultured Flavobacteriaceae bacterium. Taxonomy (GTDB): domain Bacteria; phylum Bacteroidota; class Bacteroidia; order Flavobacteriales; family Flavobacteriaceae; genus Jejuia; species Jejuia algarum. Next base: position 277,278 of record CANNGA010000003.1, on the reverse strand, counting down.
AGATATAGATTTCATATGCAGGATGTAATGTATTAGAATATATAAGGTTTTTATAAGTTGAATCGAGTAGGGTTATTTTTTTAGCACTTTCGTTAAAATGCCAAACACACTTCTAATAAAAGTAGCGCTGGTAAGTACTTTAACAATAGGATTCATACGGGTGCTTTTAGAACGCGATCTGCTCGTGCTTTTAGAACGGCTTTGTTGCTTAGACGCCGCTTTTTTTAAAGCTTCTTTTTCTAAACGTGCTTTCTCTTTAGCTTCTTCGGCTTCAGCTTTTTTAATTTTTTCATTGAGTATTTCGTAAGCACTCTCACGATCTATCGTAGCGTTGTATTTTTTAGCTAATTTAGAACCATCTATGAGATCACGTAACTCACTATCGGTAAGGACGTCCATTCTACTCATTGGTGCTCGTAGCATTGTGGCAGCAAGTGGGGTAGGACGACCTTTTTCGTCGAGAGCAGAGACTAAAGCTTCTCCAATACCTAAAGATGTAAGGATTTCTGTTGTATCGTAATAGTCTGAATCAGGATAATTTTGAGCCGTAAGTTTAATGGCTTTTCTATCTTTTGCAGTGAATGCTCTTAACGCATGTTGTATTTTAAGCCCTAATTGCCCCAAAACAGCTTCGGGAACATCTGTGGGATTTTGGGTGACAAAATACAAGCCAACACCTTTACTCCGAATTAATTTTACAATGCTTTCAATTTGACTTAAAAGTGCTTTGGAAGCTTCATTGAAAATTAAATGTGCTTCATCTATAAATAAGATCAATTCAGGACGATCACTGTCACCTTGTTCAGGAAATGTAGAGTAAATTTCAGCCAATAGACTTAGCATAAATGTCGAGAATAATTTGGGGCGGTCTTGAAGGTCTGTTAGACGTAAAATATTAATATAGCCACGACCATTTTCATCAACTCTAAGCAAGTCATCTACTTCAAAAGAGGTTTCTCCAAAAAATAAATCGGCACCTTGCTGTTCGAGTTCTATAATTTTGCGCAAAATGGCACCAGTAGAAGCGGTAGATATGCGACCATAGGCTTCTGTAAATTCGGCTTTACCTTCTTGTGTTGCGTATTGTAAAATCTTTTTAAAGTCTTTAAGATCTAAAAGGGGAAGTTTGTGATCGTCGCAGTATTTAAAAATAACAGCTACGATACCAGATTGGGTGTCTGTAAGGTCTAAGATGCGAGACAGTAATATAGGGCCAAATTCGCTAACGGTAGCTCTTAAACGCACACCGTCTTGTTCAGAAAGGGTTAGAAGTTCTACGGGAAAGGCTTTAGCTTCAAAAGGAAGTTCTATTTTAGCATGGCGTTCGTCTATTTTAGGGTGGCCAGGGCTTGCTTTGGCAATACCACTTAAATCGCCTTTAATATCCATTAAAAGTACAGGGATCCCCTTGTCACTTAAATTTTCGGCTAATACCTGTAACGATTTTGTTTTTCCTGTGCCTGTCGCTCCAGCAATTAAACCATGGCGGTTCATTGTTTTTAAAGGAATTTTTACATGGGCGCCAGCAAGAGGTTCGCCTTCAAGCATTGCAGCACCAATAGGTATAAAATCGCCTTTAGTTGCATTGCCATCTGTGATGTATTTAAAAAAAGTATCTTTATCTAGGGTACTCATATCTTACAATTTTGCATAAAAATACAGGAAAATTTAAGAAGACTAAGACCTGCACTCCAATAATTGCCGTGCTAAATATAAAGCCGTAGGTATAAAAGGTTTAAAAAGTAAAAGCTATACCGTAAAAAACGATAAAAAAAATGGGGATTATGTATCTTTGCATTCTTATGGAGAGAAAAACAGAAGCATTAGTCGCCAAAGGGACCTTATTACCTTTAATGGAAGAGTTTTATACCATTCAAGGAGAAGGTTTTCATAAGGGGACGGCAGCTTATTTTATACGTATAGGCGGGTGTGATGTAGGGTGTCATTGGTGTGACGTAAAAGAAAGCTGGAATGCAGAATTACATCCGCCTACGGCTATAGAACATATTGTCGCCAATGCTAAAACGTATAGTGATACCATTGTCATTACAGGAGGAGAACCTTTAACTTGGGATATGACGGCTTTAACCGCATTATTAAAAGCAGAAGGTTTACAAACTCATATAGAGACTTCAGGGGCTTATAAGTTAACAGGGACTTGGGATTGGATTTGTCTGTCACCAAAAAAAATGAAATTGCCCACTAAAGGTGTTTATGATAACGCCAACGAATTAAAAGTTATTGTTTATAATAATGATGATTTTAAGTTTGCAGAAGAACAGGCGGCTAAGGTGAATAAAGACTGTATACTCTACTTGCAACCCGAATGGAGTAAGCGCGATAAAGTAGTGCCTGCAATAGTAGATTATGTGATGCAAAACCCGAAGTGGAAGGTGTCTTTACAAACCCATAAATACCTTAACATTCCTTAAAACTATAAACGTATGAAGCTGCTCCGTTTTGGTAGAGATTTTAAGCCCGATGAAAAAGTAATCTTAAGAGATTATTTGGCAATAGAGCGTACCCGTTTGGCTAATGAACGTACGTTATTATCTTATATTAGATCATCTCTATACCTGTTGCTTGGAAGCATAGGGTTTTACCAGTTAAAAGACTTTCCTAATTACATGTACTTGACCATAGTGGCTCTTGTGTGCTGTGTTTTGTTTTTCTGTATTGGTGTGTACCGCTTTACAATGTTAAAACGAAGTTTGAGAAAGCTGTATTATATGTCTGAGGAGCTAGAGGCAAGGGCTTAGTTCTAAAAATGATCGTAAGGCTATAAATTAAAAAGCCAACCCATTTATTTTAGGGTTGACTTTTAGACTATCATAAGATAATGTTATGCCGTTGATGTGATGTGCTTACTTTTTGAAGGGTACAGCAATTCTCGCATTGCCCCAACCCAAATGCATGTCTATACCTTTATCTGTTTCTGTAAACACAATAGAAAAGGCTTCCAGACTCTCATTTGCAGTTTTTAGAGGAACTTTTAAACGGGCTACGTCCTTTTTTTCATTATAGAAATAAGCGCCCCAAACATTTGTATCTGTATTTATAATGGCAGTCCACTCTTTTGTACCAGGTATGAGATAGAAGGTATATGTTCCTGCTTTTACAGGGGTTTCACCTAATGTCATATCGCTATAAAGTGTAAGTTCTGCGGCTTCATTAGCCCCTGTACGCCATACTTTTCCTTCTGGAGCCAATTTAGATAAAGGCCTCCCTTTTAATTGAGGGCGGCTGTAAGTGATTTTAATGCGCTTATTGGAGTCTTTGTAATCTATGGGGAAAGCAGCCACATCCATAGGACTCTTATCTAATTTAGAGAAGTTTTGGGCATGAGTTGTTGAGCTCAATGTCGTTGCGATCATTAAGCAGATAATACTAAGATATACAGGTAATTTCATAAGAGATTTTTAGATGTTTTTAATGCTCTAAAGTTACTAGAGAAAACTCTTAAAGTTTTAATAAAAAACAAATAACACTGTTAAAGTTTAAATATGGTGTAACATTTTGTTAAATTCTATTACGTATAGGCATCTTAGAGCACTTTAATTTATGGATTTAGAACATCTCTTTTAGTGTTTTATCTCATATGAAGAGAAATGAAGATCATATTTATGGAGGATTATTAGTTTTATTGCACTAAAATCCTTAATATGTTTTTTCTCTCAAAACAACCTCTCAAACAGCTGTTTATTGTAACTCCTGTTTTGTTGTAAAGAAAATCAATATTAAATTGTTACATATACATTTTAAATTATGCCGCTAAAAATTACACTTTTTCTTAAATCAGTTATTCTATTTTTTTGCTTGAGTACTATAGGTACTTTAAAGGTTAAAGCCCAAGATGCGTTGTGGCATATTTCTGAAATACAGACCACACAATTAGTAAGTAATAACGATGTGGAAGCTGTAGCTTACAGTTTAAATACTAAAGCTTTAGAAACGCTACTTAGTCGTGTGACAGTTCGCCATACAGCGGTTTTAGAAGTTCCAAGTAAAATCCATCCTAACGGGCGTAAGTTTTTGATAAAAGAGACTGAAGTGCTATCCCCTTATCTAGCTCAAAAATTCTCTACTATTAAAAGTTATAAAGGGGTTGCCATAGATGGTTCGGGGCAAACGCTTCGATTCACATATTCAACCACCGAAGGGTTTTATGGTTTTTTGCTACATACAGCTCGTGAAAATGTGCAAATACGTCCGATGACACCCTCTTTGTATGCGTTTTCAACAGCCGAATATGCTCCTTTTGATTGTGAGACAGAAAACGATACAGCTTATGGAGATTATGCGACGACCCAATTTGGACTTTTTAATAGAAATGTGGATGACGGCAGTTTAAGACGTTACAGACTAGCACTTTCTGTAAGTGGGGATTATGCACAGGTGTTTTTAGATGGTACAGAGCCTAACGACAATGCCCGTAAGGCCAAAGTATTGCAAGCTATGGTAAACTCTGTGAATCGCCTTAATGGTATTTTTGAACGTGATTTGGGAGTTACAATGCAATTGATAGATACAACAGATGCGTTAATTTTTTTAAATCCCAGTTCAGATCCTTATTCGGCAGGAAGAGTTTTAAGAGACGAACTTGTAAATACGTTGTCTAGTAACTTGGAAGAATCGGATTATGATGTAGGCCATTTGTTCCATAAAGATGGGAATAGTGTTTATGGAAATGCGGGATGTATCGCTTGTGTTTGTACTAATGGTGCTAAAGGACAAGCATACACGGTACATAGAAGTCCCGATTTAGATGGAATGAATTTAATAGCAGCACATGAATTTGGACATCAATTTGGGGCCTACCATACCCAAAGTAGTCGTAATTGTCGTAGCGGTAGAAATGGCAGTGAAGTAGAGCCAGGTAGTGGTAGTACCATTATGAGTTATGCTGGAATTTGTCCCCCAAATGTACAAGAAGATCCCGACGCTTATTTTAATTATACAAGCATACGAGATATTGCGGTATGGACCATTAATAATTCCAGTTGTGCCACAGTAATACCTACTGGAAATACAGCACCATTGGTAGACCAAGGTGAAGATTATGTGATTCCTATACGTACAGCTTTTGTATTAGAAGGTCATGCTACAGATCCAGATAATAATACATTAACGTATTGTTGGGAACAGAATAATAGCGGGGATCCACAAAACGCAAACACTCCAGTGCCTACACGTACTGTAGGGCCTATGTTTCGATCTTTTCCTCCTGTATTAAGTGCCAAACGCTATTTTCCCAATTTAGAGGCTGTCGTTGCCAATAACCTTAGCCCAACATGGGAGGTCTTGCCTTCTGTGTCTCGTGCTTTAGATTTTGTAATGACTGTTAGGGATAACGGTATAGATGGTGGACAAACAGTTTCAGATGAAGTACGGGTAGATGTTGTTGAAGAAGCAGGTCCATTTGTGGTTACATCGCAACGCGATAACACATTAGTTTGGACTGTTGGCGAAAATGTTACAGTAACTTGGGATGTTGCTGGAACTAATGCCTCTCCCATTAATACAGTCCAAGTAGAAGTGCTATTGTCTACTGATGGTGGACTTACATTTCCTACGTCGCTTGTAACCACAGAGAATGATGGTGAAGCGACGTTCCAATTAATAGATGTAGAAGCAACAGCAAATGCAAGGCTCTTAGTAAAAGCCGTAGATAATGTGTATTTCGCAGTTAACGAAACGCGTTTTACAATTGAAAAATCTGAATTTAACATTACGTCTAACCAGCCTCATATAGAAGTGTGTGATACAACTTCAGAAATTGTTTTTGATATAAACTATAGAACTTTTTTAGAATTTCAAGAACAGGTTGATCTTTCGGTGACTGACTTGCCAGAAGGGGTAGAGGCACAAATTTCGCCAATGCGCTTTTCAGGAATACAAACAGATGGGACCCCTTTTACGGTAACCCTATCAGGGATAGCAGGGTTTGAAACAGGTGCGTATATATTTAGTCTTGTAGGTAATAGTACGACGGGTATAGAAAAAGAAGTAGAGCTCAGTTTTACGATTTTTGATGAAACAATAAGTCCTATTCATTTAAATACGCCACTAAACAATGCTAAAGACCAGTCTACAAATATTACTTTTAATTGGCAAGCAGCTACAACTATAAATTTATATGAGTTACAAATCGCAACCGATCCTTCTTTTGCAGCAAACACTATAGTAGAAAACGTTACTACACTTAATACAAGTTATGAGGTTTTAGGCTTAAATAGTGGAACGGTTTATTTTTGGCGTATCAGGGGTACGAATCCTTGTGCGCTTATAAATGATTCTGAAACTTATACCTTTTCAACATTTTGTAGTTCTCCAGTAAATTTTAATGCAGAACGTACTTTGGTAAATTCATTAGAGGTGGCTTGGACAGATCTCTTATTTCCTGATTCATGGACTATTGAGTATGGCGAACGTGGATTTACGCTAGGTAATGGTGTATCGCAGATTGTGAATGAAAGTGCTTTTACGGCATTAAATTTAGAATCAGGAACGGCATACGATTTTTATGTTAGCGGGAATTGTGGGACACTAGAAGGTGCTAATGTAGGACCTTTTACCTTTAAAACAACTAGTGATTTTTGTAATGGCGACCGGTTTTATGATTCAGGAGGTGCTTCAGGTAATTATTCTAATAATGAAAATAGAACTACGGTTATTGCTCCTAACCAGCCCGGGGAAAGCGTTACAGTTACTTTTAATAGTTTTGATATTGAATCTTGTTGCGATGCTTTAACGGTATACGATGGGGCATCTGTTGAAGCACCAATAATAGGACGATTTATAACTAATCCAGGCACTTTAGTGTCGACAGCCAATAGTGGCGCACTTACGTTTGTATTTACCTCAGATTTTAGTGTAGTAGCTTCTGGGTGGGAGGCTTCTGTTGTTTGTGAATCCAATCTAAACTGTTTAACTCCAGAAGACTTTAGAGCTATAGAGGTGACTTCTAATGCTGTGAATTTATCATGGAATGTTCCAAGTTCAGAGTCTTTAGCAGATGTGAGTATTGAATATGGATTAGAAGGGTTTATTCTTGGAACGGGTGTTGAAATAAATACGGCAGCAACGTCTCAACGTATCGAGAATTTAGTAAGTGGCTTTACATACGATTTTTACATCAGCACGAACTGTGATGATGGTAGGACCAGTAGGGTAATTGGGCCTTTAAATGTAAGTACGCTTTGTACTGGTTTAGCTTCAACACCAGAAAATCTTATTATAAATGGGAGTTTTGAGTGTGGTGATCTGTCTGGTTGGATTTTAGATGGTTTGGAACAATTCTCGGGGTGTACAAGTAATTTTGAAGTTTTAGAGAGTTCTGAGAATGTTTGCACAATTGTAGATAATATTGCACCAACACAAGGTAATTTCGCTGCTTTCACGTCTTTTGATAGTAATATAGCGGATACGCGATATCGTATTAGTCAGAATATTACAGTACCCGCAACTATTGGTAGCGCAGAACAGGCGTTGTTGTCTTTAGATGTTTTGGTGAACTATAGCATGACATTTAATAACCCCAGACTAGAACGTGAGTTTTCAGTAAAATTTACGAATTCGGAGGGGGATATGCTGTTTGAAGTAGAAACGTTTCGCTTTGGAATACTTAATCCTGTAGATCGTATAAATAAGACTATAACTCATGATATTCTAGGCAACTTAGTTCATTATGCAGGAGAAACAATAGTGCTTCAAATAGAGGCTTTTATACCAGAAAGGTCTACAGGGCCAGCTAAAGCGTTAGTAGATAATGTGTCTTTGGTGGTAGATAATGCACTTTCTTTAACAGATATTACGACTACAGATAATGGGTTTATAGTGTATCCTGTACTTAATTCAGGGACATTTACAATACATAATACTACAGGCAGTCGTAGTGATCTTGTTGAGGTCTATGATGTTTCTGGACGGTTAATTTATAGAGATGTCCAAACGGTTGGAACACAAAAAATGGATGTAACGCTTAAAAAAGTAAATTCAGGCGTGTATTTTGTGAAGGTTCGTATAGACGGGCAATCTTATACCAAACGTATAGTGATAGACTAAGATTTTAGATTTAAAAAAGGCGAGCTCTTTAACTAAGAGCTCGCCTTTTTTGCAACTAAGGTATGCGTAATCTTTAGCGTTTTACAAACTTAAAAGTTCTTCTACCATTATTATAATGAAAATTCACGAAATAGGTACCCGAACTTAAGTGATGAACAGGGTAGGTGTAGGCTTTAGTTGTTCGCCCATTTATGATAGACCTATTTAGTGTTTGAAGGAATCTGCCTTTAGCGTCATAAAGTTCTATAAGCATGTTTTCACTGGCTTGATAGGTTATGGAGAACTCTAAGTTAGAAGCTACAGGGTTTTGTTTAAAGGCTATGCTTGTGGGGGCTTCTGCTGGAATAGTTGGCGTTGCTGTATTTAGAGTATTGGAATCTGAAAATTTATAAACCGAAGTGCCACAACCATAGGCTAATGTAGGGCTAAGCACGAAGATGCGATTTAAATTGCTTCCAATGCCACTATCAGTCCACGTTGCACCACCGTTAGTTGTTTCGTAAAATCCAGTGGTATGTCCTCCCATCCAACCTCTAGTAGGACTTACAAATCCAACGGCTTGGATGTCGGTTTCAGGGGCATCGAAAGTGGAAAAGGAGAGGCCTCCATCCATAGAAGAGATCAATTTCCCTAGATTTGGCGCTACAGCTGTTACAGCACCAAATATCACGTTAGGTGTAGCGCCACCTAATAGTTGAAGTTTCCATACATATTCCCCTGGAATATTAGAATTGTATATTTCGTTCCATGTACTACCGCCATCAGTTGTCTTTAAAATGGTAGCACCAGTGGTACTTCTACCAGAAACAAAACCGGTCGTTTCTGTTAGAAAATAAACATCAACAAGCGCGTTGGCAAAGGCAGTCATATCTATAAATTCCCAAGTAGCACCACTATCTGTAGATTTTATAATATGTGCAGGTGTAAAAAAAGCACCGCAACCATAAATGGTGGCATCTCCAACGGTGTTTAATCCACAAATGGCAGGTGGATTAGGGCTTATATTTGTAACTTCTGTCCATGTGGTACCACCATCCTCTGTTTTAAAAAATGTGCCGTTTAATGTGCCTAAGAATCCAGTAGTTTCATTTAAAAAAGTAAGCGTTCTAAAGTAAAAATCACCTTCAAGATCGGCTTCATTAAGTTGCTCCGTCCATGTTGTACCACCGTCTGTTGTTTTGTATACAGCGGCAAAAAAGCCATTTACGGCCCATCCTGTCGTTGCGTTTAAAAAGAATACATCATCAAAACGTTGGTTGCTGGTATTGTCTAAAATACCCGATAATGTTTGCCAATTGGCTTGAGCATTACAGTGTGGCAGGAAACAGGTAAGCCCTATTATAATGGTATACAAATATTTCATAAGCTAAGGAGGATATATTTTAGTATTATATCGCGCTTTAAAATTAAACAAAAACTATTGAAATTGTTCTTTTTAAAGTTGGAGAAGGGGAGTTCTAACTTTTTTGAGCTGTCCTACATTCTACATGAAATTTACTGAAATACCTTGTTAGAGCGCACTCTATTTTACACATTTATTGTGTACAGCAAGATGCCGTTTTACATTGACAGTATTTTAAGCTGTAAAAATGCAGTGCTGCAAGGGCGACAGAAGGGATATAAATAATAGCATCGAAAAGAGGAAGTAGCTGTGTTTTTTCGTTGAGCACTATAAGTAATAAAGCACTCCAAGATCCCCACATGGCATATTTTAACCATGTTTTAGAACTGTTTTTAACAGATTGGTAGACTGCTAAAAACGACACGAATAGAAATATAAAATCTAACGAACTCCACCAATTTGGAGATGTTGTACAGCAGGTAGCAGAACAGGATTTCGCTAAAAACAAAAAAGGAGTAGCAAGGCAATGTATCATACATAATGTACTTGCTAAAATTCCAATGGTATCTGTTTTTAAAGTCGTTATATTCATTATAAATGCTATTAATGCAACAAGGTTGCAAAAATAATCATTATATTTACCTATGCAATACTAAGCGGTTATAATTTAAGTTATAAATGAAAAAAACAAGAACCACAAAAGCAAAACTAGAAATTCAAGAATTGATTGCAGCCTCACCTATGGCGCTTTCTCAAAGGGAAATTCAAAATACGCTTGAAGGGACTTGTGATAGGGTAACGATTTACCGTGTTTTGTACAGACTATTGGATGAAGGGCTAATCCATAAAATTGTAAACACAGATGGGGTGATAAAATATGCAAGCTGTCGTTCGTGTACTTCAAAACATGATCACGATCATATCCATTTTAGCTGCGAAAAATGTCAATCTGTAACCTGTCTTGAGGGTGTTGCACCTAGTTATACATTGCCAGAGGCTTACAAAGTAACCGAAATGAATTTTACGTTATCAGGATTGTGTCCTCAGTGTTCTTCTTAGTATATTTAAAAATAGCTTTTTCTTTTTAGCAGTATATAGATGCCAACGCAGCAATAAATTATGCGCATTCGTTTTTGTGTTAAAGTGTGCTATGTAAGCACATTTTAAATACGGGATTACAAAAACACGTTTTAGCAAAGCGTACTTCTACGTCCTAAAACGAGAATCTACAAACCCCAAGATTTGAAAGGGCTAATTAAATGATAATGCTTTAAACAGGACGATTTGTTTTATGTTCTTATAAGTGATTAGTTTCTAGAAAGCACTTTACAAGCAGAATTGTATGCGCTATTTAAACCATCATTATTTTACTTTGTTAGAGTGCGAAGCGTCATGCCGAAACAATTTATGTTTTGTAAGGTTTCGTCGTGTTATTTTTTTAGAGTGTTTATGAGCCTCATAAAGATATACTTTATTCCCCCAATAAGTTTAGCGTTTTTTAAATATTAACTAAGGTAAATTCTTTCGTAATGCTATAATAATTGTTAATGAAAAATATGTAACAAAAGCTTTTAGAGTAAATGAATACTATTGAATGCTAGTGCTTTATAGGTTTTATGTATTTATTGAAAGAAAAAAACTTATGCGTTTGTGTTAAAATAACATATAAAATATAAGTAAAACTATACATGTACTTATGTTTTTTATTTTTGCATAAAACTTTAAAACTAAATCAATTGAAAACTTTTTTTTACTACACTTTTTTAGCAAGTGCCTTAATTTTCACGACATCTTGTGAAAATGAGGAAGACTTAAACGAGACCAATACACCAATAGCTATAAATGAAGGCGCATTTAGAGCAAAATATTGTGCTACTCAAGAGTATTACCTTAAAATGGCGGCGCAATATCCAGAGATAGCAAAAGAACAAGAGCGCATTGATGCTATGGCAAAACAATATGCATCAAAAAGTGCCAAAAAATCAGATGAAGAGATTGTCATTCCAGTTATAGTCCATATCTTATATAATACACCAGAGCAAAATATAAAATGGAGCCAGGTAAGATCGCAAATCGATGCCTTAAACAGAGATTTTAATAAAGAAAACGAGGACCTCAGTAAGGTGCCAAATGTTTATAAAGACCGAGTGGCCGATGTTGGTATTCGGTTTGAATTGGAACGTATTACAAGAACCAAAACAGACGTTGTACAATGGAGAAATAATCTTTTTGACATCACATTACCAGAAAAAGGAGGTAAAAGAATTAGTGATCCCACTAAATATTTAAATATTTATGTTGGTAATTTTTCTCCTGATTTTGCAGGTGCAGCTTTAAGTCCTTCAGGACGAATAACATACCCTGAACGCGATGCTGTTCTTGTAAATCTTACTCATTTTGGTACGGAGGGAACAGCAATTGAAGAATATAGAAAGGGAAGAACGGCGGCACATGAAATAGGGCACTGGTTAAATTTAATTCACCTTACAGGCTTAAACTCTTTTAAAGGTTGCGAACGTAATGGTGGTGATGGTATAAGCGATACACCAAAACAAAGTATTGATTACCTTGGATCTATCACGTATCCTGATGCAGTAAGCTGTAACACAAGAGATATGGTCATGAATTTTATGCAGGCTGTATTTGATGAAAGTATGTTTATGTTCACCAATGGACAAAAAGACAGGATGCGATCTACTTTTGAACCTGGTGGGCCAAGAGCAACGTTTAAATAAATACGCCACTACGGGATTATTTTATATTAAAAAGGCTATCTGAAAAGACAGCCTTTTTATTTATAGGTTTCGTTGTTGTTATGAATGTGCGAACGTGTAGTTTTTGACATAGATAGATGTCTGCGAGTGGCAACAGCTTATGGTTGGTAGTTGTGCGTTTACTCTAATTTGAAGATATGAATGTGGGCTGTTGCACTATAATTCGTCTTTTTTCCAAATTTTATGTCCTAAATCAATCACTTTTTTCAAATCTTTAAATTTATAGACTGTGCCATTTAATTGTTGATGTATTTCACATTCAGGAACTAGTTTTTTATGTTTTTTTTTAATCCTATCTTAGTAAGCCATAACGTTTTTCCTTTTTTAACAACGTAATGACTTTCGGAAAGATACGTATCTGCGTTTTGATAAAATCCGCCTGCTACATAACCTCCGTTTGATTTTAATGAATACGTTTTGTAGCGTCTTAAATAATAAAAAATTTTCTATAAGGTAATTTTATTTTTTTGTAAATTTTAATGAGATTTTCATTTTAGATTTAAAAAAATAGAACCTATTGGTTAAGTTTAAAAGGTCTATTTTTTTGTTATTTAAATGGTTCCTTCTTGTATTTTTTGCAAGGTATTAGAACAAAAGTAGGCCTATATTTTAGTCTTCATCACCAGTTTTGTGATTTAAACGCTGGATGAATTTTTCAACATTAAAGCTAATATCATCTTCACCTATTTGATCAAAAGGATTTTCTAAGTGTTCTTGAATATTCTCTAAACTAACAAGAATCATGGTGAGTAATATGGGGATCACAAACTCAAGTCCCCAAGACATATCCTCTGCTTTATAAGCAAAGTAAGGCCCATATACCACAGGGAGCACCTTTATAAATATAGAACTAAAGGCTCTAAGCGTTCTTGGGGTTCTGTATTGGTAGATGTGCTTAATAGATTCAAAAGAAATCATCATTTTTTGTAAATACTGATTGGTTCTAGAGCATTCTCCAGAAGAAAGGCCTTCTTCTCTTAATTCGTGCTTGATGTATAATGAGAAGTCTGAAAAACAGTCGTAGACACGTTTTTCATTTTCAATGAGTTCCGATTTAGGACTTGTAAACATTACCCGAAGACTGCTAAAAAATATAAAGATAATATCATTCATTTTTGTGACATTCTCTGGTTTAGGAGCTTCTAGCCAGTCCCTAGCTACAAAATAAATAGCACGTAAATACCCTTTTATAGCGGCATACTCTTTTAACGCCGCTTCTCTTCTTTTGTAAGCGCCACCTATGGAAAATACTATGGGAAAAATAATAGATGTCGCTACTAGTGTAAGCGGAAATTCGGCTTCAAATTTAAAATAAATGCATACAGCAGTAGAGAGTACTGCTAAGCTAGAGATAATTAATGTTTGGAGGGTGAAAATTAAAGAAAGTCTTTTAAAAAAATGATTCATTTTTTGAGCGTAATAGTTTAAAAATAATACCAGTGGCCAAAATTAAGCTTTTTTAGAGTTTTAGTACATATTAAATAATTGAAGGACCTGTTGTCTTTGGCTCTTTACACAAATTTATGGGTTTAGGACACATAAATACTATAGGCATAGGGCAAGCCAAATACAATCATGCAATTCTTAACAATGGCTTATAATCTTAAAAAGGATCTTAAATTCACTCAGAAAGATGTAAGAAGTGCAGCAGGATGCCTATTTTTGTATACACTTTGTACTCTACAGAGGGTAAATTCTAAGCCTCTAATATCAAATTTAAGCCTCCTAAACTATAGGTTTTAGGTAAGGGAATAAAGCTGAAAGATCCCTTAGAGTACTCTATTTAAAGCCCTTTTTATGTAAATTATGGCGTTGTGCAACGGTTAGCATTATCAGGTACAGTTTATTTACTCAATTTTTGAATCATTTTCTTTGAATGATTGATAGGTCCTTTTTTATTATTCGGTGCTAATTCAATAACTTTTTTATAGTAATATCTTTTCCATAATCTGGAAATTCGGGAATCACTTCAGTTAATTTTGTTTCATAATCTAGCTTGCCTTTTTGTATTAAAATTAAAATGGCCATTGCTGTATATTGTTTTGTTGCAGATCCAAGTTGGTAATTAGTTTTGGAAGAGGCCAAAATCTTATTTTCTAAATCAGCATACCAAAAACTCTGACTCTTTTTTATTTTACCATCTTTTATGACTATAATACTAGCACTTGGCTTTTCGCCCATGTAGTCCTTGAAAAGATAGTTTATGAAATCTTGATTATTATCTTTTTGCGCATATAATCTTTCATAGGGATTAATAATACAGATAATAATTAAAGAGATTAATGTTAAATATGGATATTTCATTTTTTTGTATTGTGCCTAACGATTATCGTAAGAAACGTCAGTACATTAAATTATATATCATTATTATTTCTAGCGGTAATTTTTAGTTATTGTAAACCAGAGTGTTTTGAAGATAATGCAGGAAATGTTAAGTCAATTTTCCCCGAGTTTTAAGAATGACAGAGTTTTATTCAAATGGATTTTGTTTTCTATCAAACCTAATAGGTCACTTAAATTTATATGATATTTTCCTTTTGAAATTAAGTTGGGGTGCATCAGTAAGAAAGAATTATTTTCATAATCATATAAAATTGAAGGAGATTGATCGGTTGCGCTAGCAACATGAGCTAATGTATCTTCACCATAATCCATGAAGCCAATTAACTCGTTGATTATGTGATTTTCTATTTTCTGCTTGTCTTTGCTAGCTATAATGCCTTCAAATGTCTTCAATATTTCTAAATCATTTTGCGAATCATCACTTAAATATTCTACGATTAACCAAGATGTATCAGCTTCGTTTTTAGGCAGTAAAAATGTACGCCCCCCCCATCAGTCCAAGAAATCCCTTTTGCAATATCAAAAATCGACAATCCCATTACATCAAATTAGTTTTAGCAGCCCAATTAAATAGTCAATTGTAGAAATCAATGACTCTCGTTCTTTAATAAAGCAGAGCAGGTTAGAAATATCCTGAAAATTTATTTAAATTTTCGCTAAAACAAAAATAGTGAGTTTAAGAGAATGGAAAAAGAAAATGTATTTTTATTATTTTGCGAACGCGTCCTGTTTTTTAATCATACATGATATGCGTTCCACACCTAAATTTACATTATGACAGAGTTTTTTAAATTAAAAAAAGGTGTTGGTGCATTTCCAATGCATATTAGTGCTAACGAAAGTATTTTTAAACATGTGGATACAAAGTTTGCTCGAACTTACGTAAATAGTGCAGCAAAAGAACATGTATACTGGAAGTTTGATAATAAAACAATAACTGTGAAAGATGATATCGCTTCAGTATCAGGATTCCCAAGTGTTTGTAATCAGTATTTTGTAGCTATTTATGAGTCTAAAAGCGAAACATTTAAACCGCCAAGTAATGCTGTAGTTTATAATTTAGATGGTTCAATCCATAAGGTTTTGAAAATTACAGAACTATTAGCACCAACTGTTTTAAAACGTATTGAGATGAATGGCGATACAAATCCACCACTAGAAGCTGCAAAATATGAAGGCGGTTTATTTTTTAATAGTTTCGACTGGTATAGAGATCAAAATAATAACTACATAAATAGAATTGCGATAACTTATGATTTGGATTGGATAGAATACAGAGTGTTAAATGTTACAACAGGGCGTTTAGGACCTTTAATGGGACAAAGTCGATTGTAGTACCCCATGCCTTTTTTTTTTTTTGAGATAGCTATAATTACATGTCTTAGAGTCGATTAAAAATAAAATACTTATATTGTAGATATCAAAAAATAAGCAGTGTATTTATGCTGTTTGATTTAAAAGGGGGAACAATCGTAAGTATTGTAATTAATAAAATTCCTATTTGTAAAAATGAAGACTATTTAACGAGTGGTGTCTTGATAGGGCAGTCTCTTGGAGAGTTATTGTTTTAGAGTCAACTATTCAGCTCGCATTCATTTTTGCACATAACTACAGTATGTGAAACTGCTAAAACGCTTTTAAAAAGAGTATATAACGATTCTTTTAAACAGATACTTGTAATCTTATTATATTTGAATGTGTAAGTAATTGTATATTTCAATGAGAAAGTGCTTTGTGTTGTTTTTTTTTGTGTGTTTAAATTGTTGGGTATACGCGCAACAAAACACATATGTATTTAATCACCTTACGAGTAAAGATGGACTCTCACAAAGTTCGGCCATTGCCATTCATCAAGATCAATTAGGACAAATATGGGTAGGCACAAGAGATGGTTTAAACAAGTATGATGGCACCAAAATAACGGTATATCGCAGTCAACCAGACAATCCTAATTCCATCAGTAACAATGATATTTTAGCCATTCAAGAAGATGCGGAAGGTTACCTTTGGATAGGAACTTATAATGGACTTAATAAATACAACCCTAAAACGAACACCTTTACAAGGTATTTCCATACTCAAGACGCAAATTCACTGTCTAATAACGTTGTTTGGACGTTAAAGGTACTTTCAAATGATAAAATTTGTATAGGCACCACAGAAGGACTTTCCATTTATGATAAAACAACAGATACGTTTACGAATTATCTAAATAATAAGATATCTGGAGGTGTACATGTAACGTCTATTTTAGAAACCCAAAATGGCGCATTGTACCTAGGTACACATAAAAGCTTATTAAAATCTAAAACGCTATCCAGTCCCAAATTTGAAGTGCTAAGTACCCAAGAAGATTTGTATGTTCAGGACCTTATAGAAGCCGATCACAACATTATTTTAATAGCAACGCAAGCTAAAGGCATATTAACCTATACACCGCTAACAGAAAGTTATAGCTCCTATGCATTAAAAAATGCTGAGGTTATGGATAATAGAAATGTTAGGCGCTTGTTGTTTGATGCAGATGGTAAACTTTGGGCGGGAACGTATAATGGGCTGTTTATAATCGATAAAAAACGACGCGTATTGGCTTTAAAGTCAGATTTAGATGCAAAGTACAGCTTGAGTAAAAACTCAATCAAGTCTTTGTTTAAAGATGATAAAGGTTCCATATGGGTAGGGACTTATTATGGTGGTATTAATATTTGGGATCGGTCTAATGCAAATTTTAGAACACTTACAGAAAATAGAAAGAGTAAAGGGTTAAATTATAATGTGGTAAGTTCGATAGCAGCTTATAAAGATGTTGTTTTTTTAGGAACAGAAGGTGGAGGGCTTAATCTTTTTAATAGAAGTACAGGTGCTTATAGTTACATACATTCAGGCAACTCTAGTATTAAAGGCAATAATATAAAAGCATTAATGCGTTCGCATAAGGATGAATTGTGGATTGGAACGTTTAAAAATGGAATAGAGCTTTATGATTTAAAAACAAGGCGTCTAACAACAGAGACTTTACCCGAAGCCTTAATACAACGTTTAGAACATACGGGGGTCTATGCTATAAAAGAAGATGCCTCACATGCCATTTGGATAGGGACGTTTGGGCAAGGTGTTATTAAGTTTGATGTGGAAACACATGAAATTCAAACATTTCAATATTCAGAAAATGAGGTAAATACATTATCAAGTAATTTAATACGTACCATTTGTGTGGATAGCAAGTATAACATTTGGGTAGGCACCGAAAAGGGCTTAAATAAAATAACAACAACCGGAACGATCTCTCATTTTTTTTATGATAAGACCGTACAATATGGCGATGATATTTTATCTGTTTATGAAGATCAAGCACATACCATATGGGTAGGTACTAAGTCCAAAGGACTATATGTGTATAATGACGGCCATTTTAAAGCAGTAGATCTTAAGCTAAATGACGCTCAGGTTCCAGCAGTAAATAGTATTTTAGAAGATAATAAACAGTGTTTATGGATGAGTACGAATTTAGGAATCGTAACCTTCGATACGCAGCGAAAACAAACAAAGTTATTTAATCAAAAAGAAGGATTAATTAGTAATGAGTTTAATAATAATGCTTGTTTGAAAATGGGAGCCGCTAAATTTTATTTTGGAGGCCCTTCAGGAGTGACTTATTTTGATGTGAATGCATTAAAAACAAATACTTACGTGCCTGAAGTCGTTTTAACAGACTTTACAATTAAAAATAATGATCTTAAAGCGGATGCTACTCCAAAATTAGAAGTATTAACCTTGCCTTTTACAAAAACTATCGATTTAGATTATGACCAAGGTAATTTTAGCATTTCTTTTGCACTACCTAGCTATATAAATTCTAGCAACAATAGCTATAAATACAGGCTTAAAGGTCTTGAAAACGAATGGAATGTAACGGCGACAGGTCTGGCAGCCTATACCATTCAAAAACCAGGAGATTATAAGTTTGAGGTGATGGGGGCTAATGGCGATGGCATATGGAACCCTAAGGTCACCACCGTTCAAATTAAAGTAGCACCTGCACCATGGCGTACATGGTGGGCTTTTGTGATATATGGGTTTTTAATTTTAATAGCATTACATATTTTAATAACGATTTTAAAGTCTAAAGCAGCGTTAAAACACGAGCTAGATCTAGAGCATATAGAAACAGAACGTGCCAAAGAAGAGCATAAAACAAAATTGCAATTTTTTACAAATATCTCCCACGAATTTAGAACACCTTTAGCTTTGATATTAGGGCCACTTCATCAAATTATAGAAGATTATAAAGGAAGTAGTGCCATTTACAAAAAGCTATTAGTTATAGAAAATAGTGCAGGCCATTTGCTGCATTTAATTAACAGATTGATGGATTTTAGAAAGTTTGAAAACAATCTTTTTAAGTTAGAGGCAGCCGAAGGTAATATTGTAAAATTTTTAAGAGAAATATACCTCTCCTTTACCGAATTTGCTAAAAATGGAGAATACGATTTTGAGTTTGAGAGTGCTTATGAACACATATTAGTCTATTACGACCGCAATAAATTAGAACGCGTCTTTTATAATTTAATTTCTAATGCATTTCGATATACGCCTAAGGGCGGGGTTATTACCATAAAAGTTAAAAAGTATGCTAATGAAGTTGTTATTGAAGTGAGAGATTCTGGTGTAGGTGTTTCGGAAGAATATAGAGATAAAATATTTGAACGCTTTTTTGAAATGTCAGTAAATAATAAACCAGAAAGTAAATATAATAAGGGGACAGGAATAGGCTTGTCTATTGCAAAAAATATAGTGGAATTACACAAAGGTAAGATCGAATACACAACAAATAGAGACGGCAAAGGCTCTGTGTTTTCGGTAAGTTTAGCCTTAGGAAAGGCGCATTTAGAGACTTCAGAAATTTTGAATGACTTTAAGTTTAGTGACGATCTTTCTCAGTACGTCACACAATTAGAGGATGTGACGCTACCTTTAGAAGAAGACATGGCTGATGTTAAAATCGAAGATAAGCCAACCTTGCTATTGGTAGAAGATAATAAAGATTTACGAAAGTTTATAAAAAGTTTATTGGTAACCGATTATAACGTTATGGAAGCAGAAAACGGCAGTCTCGCCTTTGCTATAGCGAAAAAGGAAGCACTAGATTTGATTGTAAGTGATGTGATCATGCCAGAAATGACAGGAACAGAATTATGTGCGGCAATAAAAGGGGAATTAAAAACAAGTCATATTCCAATTATACTATTAACCTCAAGGTCATCTTTAATATTTAAGTTAGAAGGGCTGGAACGCGGTGCAGACGACTATATTAGTAAACCTTTTGATATAAAAGAATTCAAATTACGTGTTAAAAACTTATTGCAAAGTAGAGAAAAATTAAAGCAAAAATTTATAGCAAGTGATGGTTTGGATTCAGAAGATGTGTTAGTCTCATCTTATGATGAAAAATTGTATAAAAAGGCCTTAGAATTGGTTAAAAAAAACATAGCCAATGAGCAATTTGATATTCCTTATTTCTGTTCAGAATTAGGCGTGAGTAGAACCATGTTATTTACAAAAATAAAAGCATGGTCTAGTCTAACTCCAAACGAATTTATACTTCATTTTAGGATGAAACGCGCTGTTCAATTGTTAGAACAAGGAAAGTTAAACATTTCTCAAGTGAGTTATCAAGTTGGGTTTAAAAATCCTAAATATTTTAGTAAGTGTTTTCAGAAAAAAATAGGACAAACGCCTTCTCAATACGCGAGTAAGTTTTCAAGTGAGGTCTAATTTTGTGTTTTTAAATCGCTAAAAAACAATAGGTTGTATTTTTTTACTCCCTATTTGTACTCTAGAAAAAGTAAATTCTTCTACATTTAGAGGGGTGAAAAAAGTCAAACTCAATACCAAGTATTTAGAAATTATACTGATCACAATTATAGTTGTGTTTGGGTTGATTATTATTTATCTAAACTAAAACAAATTCGTATTAACTAAACGTAACAGATGGAAAAAACTAAACAATTTAGGAGGTTGCTTTTATTCTTATTTGGACTTTGTATTGCGCTTCAAGCCAATGCACAAGAAAAGACCATAACAGGAAAAGTAACATCTAAAGCCGATGGAATGGCTTTGCCAGGAGTAAATGTAATTGTTAAAGGCTCAAGAACGGGTACTTCTACAGATTTTGATGGGAATTACAGTATTACTGTAAATACAAGTAAAGCTGTTTTAAGCTTTAGCTATGTTGGGTATACAACACGAGATGTGCCTTTAAGTGGGGCAAATACTATAAATGTTGCATTAGAAGAAGATTTAGCGGCTTTAGAAGAGGTTGTTGTTGTTGGATATGGCGCACGTAAAAAAAGTGACATAACGGGAGCTGTGTCTTCGGTAAAATCTGAAGAACTCAATGCGTTTCCAGTATTAAACGCAGAACAAGCACTACAAGGACGTGCTGCAGGTGTAGTTGTACAGTCTAATAATGGAGGGGAGCCAGGAGCCCCCATTTCAATTCAAATTAGAGGAAATACGTCCATAAGTGCCAGTAGTGCGCCATTAATTGTTGTAGATGGTTTTGTGGGGGCCACGATGCCACAACCAAACGATATACAGTCTATGGAGGTCCTTAAAGATGCATCAGCAACGGCTATTTATGGATCAAGAGGTGCAAATGGTGTTGTTTTGGTGACTACTAAGAAAGGTAAAAAGGGACGTTTAACGGTAGAGGTAAACTCTAATTATTCAGTACAAAACACTACTAATAAATTAGATTTATTGAATGCCGACGAATTTGGTGCATACCAACGCGCTATTAATTCAGATTACGTGCAAGGGGCTGCAGATACAGATTGGCAAGATCTTTTGTACAGATCAGGCAGTACTCAAAATCATCAGTTTTCATTTTCGGGGGGGAGCGATAAGATCAATTTTTATGCTTCAACAACGTATTTTAACCAAGAAGGGGTTATTATAAATTCAGAATTTGAACGTTTATCGTTCTTATCAAATGTAGACGCACAAGTATCAGATAAATTAAAATTAGGAGTGAATCTTTTTGGAAGCAGAGGGAATAGAGATGGTGTGCCTACGCAAACTAGAGGAGGTAGAGTAACTGGAGGAGGAGATGATGTGGTGTCTTCTGTATTTCGTTTTGCACCAGATCGCGGTGTACAAGATGTTAATGGTGTAAATACATTAAACTCTGTAGGAGAAGATATAGATAACCCTTTTGCTGTTGCAACAGAAGGAGTTAATGAGCGTAAGACCGATAATTATAGAGCAAATCTTTACGCGAATTACGATATTCTTGAGAATCTTACATTTAAAACCACATTTGGCTATAGTACCGTAAATCAAACCGAAGGGGATTATAGGCCTTCAACATTAACAGCTACTGCCGGAGGAAACCCTGGAGGACGCGCAACAATAGATAATTTCAAAAGAACTAATATTTTAAGTGAAAATTATTTAACGTATAAGACCACTTTAGGACAAGGCGATTTAACGGTTTTAGCAGGGTATTCATATCAAAAAAATACAACACAACGATTTAGTACTGGAGCTGAAGGTTTTGTATCAGATTCATTTTCTTTTTTCAATTTAGGAGGAGGTGTTAATCCATTAAGACCGACATCTAATTTTTCTGAGTCAGAAATTCAATCTCAATTTGGGAGAATAAATTACGATTATGATGATAAGTATTTGCTAACAGCAACTTTAAGAAGAGATGGGGCATCTAACTTTGCCGAAAATGAAAAGTATGCTATATTTCCTTCTGGAGCTTTTGCATGGCGTGTTTCGAATGAAGACTTTTTGAAAGACAGTGATAAAATATCGAACTTAAAATTAAGATTAAGTTATGGTGTGACAGGTAATCAGGCTATAGCACCTTTTCAATCTTTAGGGACTTTTGGATCGATATTTACGCCAATAGCAGGAGGTAATGCGGCCAATGTACAACCAGAGCGTATCGCAAACCCTAATTTAAAATGGGAGTCTTCTTTTCAAACTAATGTTGGTATCGATTTAGGATTGTTTAATAATAAAATCTCCTTATCGTTGGATTATTATAATATTGATACTAAGGATCTTATTATGGAAGATTCAAGTCAGTCGGAGTTCTTAGGGTTTTTAGATCCAACAAGCTTAAGAAATGTGGGAGAGGTGAATAACAGAGGTTTCGAGATTACTTTAAATACGCGAAACATAAGTACAAAAGATTTTACGTGGACCACAGATATTAACTGGGCGACGAATAAAAATGAATTTGTACGCTTATTAGATGGAGAAGATTTCTTCCCGCCTAGTGCAGCACCAGCTTTCTTTAATGTTAATGATAATACGCATATCTTAAGAGAAGGAGAGCCTATCGGGCAGTTTTGGGGGTTCGAGTATAGAGGTGTGTATCAAGGTGGTGATTTACCAGAAGGGACTGCGGTACTTACTGGAAATGATATAGCGCCAGGAGATCAGCTATTCACAGATTTACCCGATGAAGATGGTGAAAGAGATGGGCAAATTAACTCTAACGATCAACAGATAATAGGAGACCCCAATCCAGATTGGACGATGGGGATAACAAATACTTTTACGTATAAAAACTTTGATTTAAATATCTTTTTTCAAGGCGTATTTGGAGGTGATATCATGAACCTTACCAATGTGTTATTATTTAATGGCGATTCTAATGCAAGAAGAGCGGTGCTCAATGCATGGACACCTACAAATACAAATACCGATATACCTCGTGCAGCGATAAGAGGTAAAGAGATAACATCGCGTTTCGTAGAGGATGGGAGTTATGTACGATTGAAGAATTTAGCATTAGGTTACACTTTACCTTCTGATGTTGCTAAAAAGATAGGTTTGCAAAGTGCAAGAGTATCAGTGAGTGGTCAAAACTTATTAACGTTTACTGATTATTCAGGTTTAGATCCTGAGGTGAGTTTTGGTGTTGTAGGACAGAACAATACAACAGCAGCAAGTACAACTCAAGGATTTGATTTCGGAAATTATCCAACGGTGCGCTCTGTGACTTTTGGAATTAATTTAAAATTTTAATAAAAAATAAGCAAAATGAAACTATCGTATAAATATTTAGTCCTTATGATGAGTATACTTGTCTTTGGATGCTCAGATTTAGAAGAAGATCCTGTAAGCCAATTGTCTCCAGATGGTTTGTTTAACAGTGTAGAGCGTATAGAAATAGCAGCAAATGCAGCTTTTGGCAATATGACCCATGAAGATTTTTGGGGACGAAAAACGTCTTTAGCGCTAATGTTACGTAGTGATATGGTGGCTATTGGAGATCCTACAACGTCTCGCAGACGGATTGATCATGACGATTTTAACGTTTTGGCAGATAATGGTATGATACCAGATAACTGGCGTAGATCATACCAATCTATAGCAGCAGCAAACCAAGCTATTGCTGGAGCAGAATTAGTAGATGTTCCTGATGAGGTTAAAAATCCAATAACAGCTAGAGCCTATTTTGCAAGAGCTTTTATGTATTTCCATTTGGTGCGGCAGTTTGGTGAGATCCCTTACTTAGATGAACCCATAGCGACTTTAGATGAGGGACGTACTATAGGAAAAACTTCTGTTGCTCAAGTTTATGAGAATATTATATCAGATTTAGAATTTGCAAGAACTTGGTTGCCTAATACGCAAAGAGCGCGATCTATACCTGCAAAATCTGCAGCACACTCCTATTTAGCTTTAGTGTACTTAACTATGGGGGAATATCAAATGGCATATGATGAAGCTAAAGGTGTTATTGACAATGAAGGCGCATACGAATTAGGTTTAGAAGCCGATTTTCAAAACTTATTTAATTCAGGAGCTATCGATAGTTCTAGAGAACCTATTTTCGCCTTAGATTACATAGGTATGACAGATGGCGATGAAGGAAGAGACTATCAGCCGGCATTAACAGGATTAAGAGATGATCAACAGTATGGTATTGGAGGAGGCTGGTCTGTGGCTGTACCTTCTTTGGAAGTTTTTAATACTTGGGATGGTAGAGATTATCGAAAAGCAGTAAGCTTAGATACTACAGGAGTATTTAATATAACAAATCCTGATACAGAGGCTGTAACTCAAGAATTACGTCCATTCACTGTTTTTAGATCCAGTGGTAGAGGAAGAGGTGTAGATCGTCCTCATATCGCAAAATATACCAGATTTACAGGCGCAACTGCAGCCAATAATGGTAGGGGCTCTCAACATAATTATTCTATGATGCGATATGCTGAAGTTTTACTAATTGCAGCAGAAGCATTAAACGAAGTGCAACCAGGAGCAGCAGAAGCGCATGGTTACGTAAATCGTGTTAGAGCACGAGCCCGAAGTGGAAATGGATCTAATTTCCCTGCGGATGTGTCTGGGTTATCTCAAAATGACTTTAGGGACATGGTTTTAGAAGAGCGTAAATGGGAGTTAGCTTTTGAATTTAAAAGATGGTATGATATCGCTAGAAGACGTCTAGGAAGCGAGGTGTTTAGTGCGTCTGGATTAGAAGGTGCGAAACCTAATTTTGATCCTAATCAAGATTATTTATTGCCACTACCTGCTATGGAACTGGCAAGGAATTCAAACCTAGAACCAAACAACCCCGGTTACTAACCGTATTATATGTTAAAATTTAGTTGTTTATTAGTTGCCCTTGGATTGCTATGTGTTTCATGCAATTCTGAGGGCAAAACTAAAGGATTAGTTACAGATATAGAACCCGTAAGTAAAACACAATTAGAGGTGCGTTATGCTGCTCTTTTAAATTATGAATTGGATTCCTTAGGGTTTCCAAGAAGTTTTACTAAGCCCGATTTAAAGGTGAGAAAAGTACCGTCTAAAGATTGGACGAGTGGTTTTTTTCCAGGAAATTTATGGCAAATTTACAAGCTTACTGGAGATACCAATTTTATGGAAAGAGCAGCAAAGTGGACTGCTTTTGTAGAAAAAGAAAAATATAACAACCATACGCATGATATGGGGTTTAAGGTGTTTTCAAGTTTTGGAGAAGGTTATAAAGTGACCAAAAGTGAAGCTTATAAAACGATTTTACTTGAAAGTGCCCAAACATTAGCAACGCGTTTTGATGCTAAAGTAGGGAGCATACGTTCTTGGGATTTTAATGCAGATATTTGGGAATTCCCTGTAATCATAGATAATATGATGAATTTAGAACTGCTTTTTGAAGCTACTCAATTATCTGGAGATAGTATTTATCATAATATTGCTGTAGAGCATGCAAATACCACCATGAAAAATCATTTTAGAAAAGACGGTAGCACATGGCATGTTTTAGATTATGATAAGACTACAGGAGCGGTTAGAGCCCGGGTAACCCACCAAGGTGTTCACGATAATTCGGTGTGGTCTAGGGGGCAAGCTTGGGCTATCAATGGATTTACCATGGCGTACCGTTATACCAATGACTTAAAGTATTTAGAGCGTGCAAAAGCCACCGCTAATTTTTTTATACATCATGAAAAAATGCCAGAGGATGGTATCCCTTATTGGGATTTAGATCATCCTGAAATTCCAAATATATCCAGAGATGTATCAGCGGCAGCAATTATAGCATCTGCCTTGGTCGAATTATACAATTACACAAATGTTTCAGCCTATTTGGACTATTCTAAAAAAGTGGTGCAAACGCTTAAAAGTTCAGATTATATATTATCTAAAGATATGGATACGCCTTTTATATTAGATCATAGTTTTGGTGACTGGTCTAAGCGTCTTGAAATGGACGAACCTATCGTTTATGGAGATTACTATTTTTTACAAACCTTACTACGTTTAAAAGAAGTAGAACAAGACTTGTAAATTGCTTTTTAAAATCAGTTTGAGGCGTTTAAAGGTTTTAAAAATACTGATTTTTAGATGTTTATGTGTTGAAGTGTAATACGGTTGAGGCGTAGTTCTATTTTGTAAGGCATGTTTAAGCGTAAACTAATGCGATTTAATCTACTGCATGGTTTTTTGAAGCTTTACGCTTATAGATGTATTAGAATTTATAAATAATTTTCTTAACTCTGAAGATTATGCGTTATTTACTTTAAATTTTTGAATGAATGAAACTTAGAATGGCTCAGATAAAAGTGATGTTGTCTTGTTGTATTTTGATGTTGTTTGCTTGTACGTCTGAAACAACCTTAAAGGCGCAACGGCAAAAAATAAATATTAACAAGGGATGGTTGTACTTACAAGAGGCCGTTGTTGACGTGGAAACAGCATTAAGAAAAACAACATGGGAAGCCATAGATTTACCTCATTCGTGGAATGCTTTAGATGCTACGGATGCAAAGCCTGGTTATAGAAGAAGCGCGAGTTGGTACAAAAAAACGATTGAAATACCGCAACTGATTACACAACAAAACTATCAATTGTATTTTGAGGGTGTGAATATTGAAAGTGAAGTTTATGTGAATGGCACAAAAGTTGGCGGACATGTTGGCGGATACATCGGGTTTACAATAGATATCACAACAGCCATTAAAAGTGGTGAAAACGAAATTTTAGTCCGAGTAGATAATAGTTACAACCCAGAAGTGATTCCATCTCAAAAGAGTGATTTTTTTATTTTTGGAGGGATTACTAGAGATGTCTGGTTAGAAACATTACCGGAAGCACACCTTTCAAATTTAAAAATAACAACACCAACAGTTTCTAAATTAAATGCAGAGCTGTTAGCGGAAGTAACTGTAGGAATTACAGATGCGAGCTCCTCTTTAAAAGTAAAAGCAACGTTGTTAAATACAAAAGGCGATACCATAGCAACTTCTGTTTTTGATATCACAGATGGAAAAAGTAGCATTGTATTTAAGGCTATAACTTACCCTGAATTATGGCACCCAAAATCACCTAATTTATACACACTCGACGTGGCTCTTGTAGATGGTGAAATTATCAGAGATCAAATATCTGAAAACGTAGGATTTAGATGGTTTGAATTTAAAGATCACGGTGCGTTTTATCTCAATGGAGAACGCTTATTGCTAAGAGGAACACACCGGCACGAAGAGCATGCAGGTGTGGGAGCAGCAATGAGTAATGCGCAGCATTTTGCAGATATGAAGCAAATTAAGGCTATGGGGGCTAATTTTGTGAGATTAGCACATTACCCTCAAGATCCAGAAGTTTATAAAGCCTGTAACGAATTGGGGTTATTGGTCTGGGATGAGTTACCTTGGTGCCGGGGAGGCGTAGGGAATGCTAATTGGAAGCAGCATACCAAAAATATGCTTAAAGAGATGATTACTCAAAATTACAACCACCCAAGTATTATTATATGGTCTTTAGGAAATGAAATTTTTTGGTTGCCTGATTTTGAGGACGGTGACGATACCACTAAAATTAATGCATTTTTAAAAACGCTTAATGCCTATGCACATGAGCTAGACCCGTCCCGAAAAACAGCGATTCGAAAATATTACGAGGGCGCAGATATTGTAGATGTGTTTTCACCTTCAATTTGGTCTGGTTGGTATTCGGGAAGTTACAAAAGTTATCAGAAAGCAATTGACACTTATAAAGCGCTGTATCCCCGATTCTTGCATGCAGAATACGGAGGCTCTAGTCACTTAGGAAGGCATACAGAAACCCCTATAACGGGCGAAGGTAAAATCAAGTCAGAAGGATGGGAAGAAGCCATTGTACAAACCAATGTGGCAAATATTGCACAGATAGGCGATTGGAGTGAAAACTATATTGTAGACTTGTTTGATTGGCATTTACGTATTTCAGAAAACGATTCTACATTTACAGGTAATATACAATGGGCATTTAAAGATTTTGGAACCCCCTTAAGACCAGAAAATGCAATCCCCTACATGAATCAAAAAGGACTGGTGGATAGAGCAGGGCACCCTAAAGATGCCTATTATGTTTTTAAAAGTTATTGGAGCACAGAACCATTTACGTACATAGAGTCACATACTTGGACAACGCGTCAAGGGCCTAAAGATAAAAAACGTACAGTAAGTGTATATAGTAATTGTCCAAAAGTAGAATTGTTTTTAAATGGAAATAGCTTAGGTGTAAAACAAAGGAACACACAAGAATTTCCTGCGTCTGGTTTAAATTGGAATTTAAATTTTGAAGAAGGTGCTAATATATTAATCGCTAAGGGACTAACAGCAGAAACAAATGTTTCAGATACATTGAAAATCAATTATCGATTCGTTAAAAATACGAAAGCCACGAAATTGCATTTAGCCTACGAGAAGTTAGCTAATGGAAATTATTTATTAACTGCTACAGCTTTAGATAAAAATAATTTAAGGTGTTTAGATTATGAAAAGCGTGTCTATTTTCAGTGTTTAAACGGAGGTACTTTACTAGAAAATTTAGGGACGCCAACAGGAAGTTCAACATTAGAAATGGCTAATGGACAGGCTTCTATAGAAGTGAAACGCGATTCTGGACACCATGAAATACAAGTCATGGTTTTGAATCAAAGTTTTAAAGGCACTTATTTGACTATTAAATAAAACACGTATTACATTTTAGTAAAATAAGATGCAGGTATAAATCCTACGATCTAATTTGATTATTCTAATAAATATGTATAATTATTTTGTAATTGTTAAAAAAAATACGTTTTTATTTTATACTTAATAATTTAAAATCTTTCTAAAGTAGGAGCTGCCTTTTTCAAAAAGTACCTCACTCCTTATTGTTTTCTCACAATTTTTATTACTTTGTGCCCTCAAACGCTCATAATATGAATAAAAAAAAGCATATGTGGGTCTTTTCGATAGGTAAATAATTGTTAAATTTTAGAATTGTTCTGGAAAAAATACTTCTGTGCAGTACAGTACAGGATACGGAACCAAGCCGCAATTCGTAAAATTGTTAACATATATTTATGATTATTGAAAATACGTACATTTCATATTCATATTAAATAAAACTAAATTGTATGTTAAAACTTAAACTCAAAATGAAACAAAAATTGAAAAACAAATTTCCTGTTTCGAGCTTGATGTTAGTATTAGTACTGGTCTTTTCCAGTTTTACTTCTATGACGCTTCAAGCTCAAGATCGTGTTACAGGTAAGGTGGCAGGTCAAGATGGTATTCCATTGCCAGGTGTAAATGTCTTACAAAAAGGAACCTCTAAAGGAGCCGTGACTGATTTTGATGGTAAATTCACATTACTATTAGGTTCTGGTGCTAAAACTTTGGTGTTTTCGTATATAGGATTTCAAACCAAGGAAGTTACTGTAGGAGCCGATAACAATGTAGACGTTGTTTTAGAAGAGGATGTTGAAAGTCTTGAAGCTGTAGTTGTAATTGGATACGCTGCAGTAGAACGTGAAAAAATACTAGGATCTGTTGGTTCTGTTAAAGCAGAATCTATAGTTCAGGCAGCACCAGTAGATGCATTACAAGGTGTTCAAGGTAAATTGTCAGGTGTTCAAGTACTATCTAACAATGGGCCTGGAGAAGGATTCGATATTCGAATTCGTGGTATCTCTACTTTTAATGCGGGAGCTACAGGGCCTTTATATGTTGTAGATGGACAGCAAACGTTTAATATTGATAATTTAGATCCTGCAGATATCGCGTCTTTAGAAGTTATTAAAGATGGAGCAACAGCAGCAATTTATGGATCTAGGGCAGGTAATGGTGTAGTTATTATTAAGACTAAAAGTGGAAAAGCAGGAAAACTTAATGTAAGCATCAATACAAGTACAGGAATCAATACGTTAGTAGGTCAAGTACCTGTAGCTACTAGTGCGCAGGGTGTTAGAATAGAACAACTTGCTAGAGCTGGAAATAACCCACTAGTACCAGGTAGAGATCCATCAATTAGAGACACGTTAAGTCAACAATTTAGAACTAATCCAGATTTATTAGATTTGTTAACACGACCAGGTGTAAGAACACAAACTAATATAGCAATAAGCGGTGGAAGTGAAAAAGCTCGTTTTTATTGGGGTACTGGAATCATAGATGAAGAAAGTGTTGTTAATAGGGCTGATTTTAGACGTATAAACACGCGTTTAAAAATAGATGTAACACCTTCAGATAAATTTAAATTAGGAACTTTAGCAAATTTATCTTTCGAAGATATTAATGGTGCTAATATAGGTCAGATTTTAACTCAGGTTGTTCGTCGTTTATCTTTTGCTCCTGTTTTTGAACCAGATGGTTCTCTTGCTACTACAATATCGGGACGTGGTACGGTTAATCCTTTAGCAGTTCTTGAATCGGAAACAAGAAACCGACGTCGTTTAAGAGGTAATGTTTTTAATTATGCAGAGCTTAAAATTACTCCACAGTTATCGGTTAAGTCTACATTAGGTTTAGATTTTGCTTTTAATAAGAACCGTACTTTTACACCTGATTTTCTAGGGAGACAATTTAATCCATTGTCCGACAGTAACAATCCTACCCGTGGTACGGAAATAAACGAATTTACTTATGCAATTCAGCAAGAAAATTTTGTGAATTACAAGAATAAATGGGGAGAACATAATTTTTCTGCATTTGCAGGTATGCAATTACAAAGAAATTGGACTGAAAGATTGAATTTAGCAGCAGATTTCAATAATAATTTCATTAGAACATTTGGTAACACTGCTCCTGAGCGGGTGGTTGTACAAGATAATACTTTTGATCAAGTTACTACTTTATTTTCTTTATTCTCTGGTTTTAGTTATGACTATAAAGGCAAGTATTTATTTAGTGCTACAGTACGACGAGATGGTTCTTCTAGGTTTTCTGATAATAATCAATTTGGTTATTTCCCATCAGGTTCGTTAGGATGGAATATTAGTAAAGAAAATTTTCTTAAAAATAGTAATGTTATAAATAACTTATTATTACGTGGTAGTTATGGTATTACGGGGAATGACCGTATACCACCAAATGATAGATTTGCCTTATTACAACCTAGTAATAGTGCTGTTTTTAATGCAAATAGTGGTTTTGAAGCGATTAGTATTGCTAATGGAGATCTTAAGTGGGAGGAAACGACATCAATAAATTTAGGTTTAGATCTAGCACTCTTTAAAAATAGATTAAAGTTTGTATTTGATGTTTACCGTAATGATACTGATGATTTATTACAAGATTTAACTTTACCTCCTGAGTCTGGTTTCTCTTCAATACGAGCAAATGTAGGTACAATAAGAAACGAAGGTATCGATATTGCAATAAGTGGAACGGTTTTAAAAACGAATGATTTTTCTTGGGATGCAGGGTTTAATATTGGATTTACGAGAAATGAAGTTGTGAGCTTGACTTTATTAGATGGAGGAGCAGATAGTTTTAGACCTTTGCGACCAGCTAATGATTCAGAACTACAGTACCGTGTAGAAGAAGGTCAACCAATAGGTAATATTGTAGGATTTAGAAATAACGGGGTTTTCCAATACGATGAGTCTAATGCATTTACAGAAGAAGGTGAGCAATTATTTCCTAATTTTGATCAAAATGGTTTTTTCTTAGGGACATATAATAGAGCAGACGGGTCTGCGTTCCCGCAAGAAGAAGTTGAGAACATAAGAAGAATAATAGGGGTTGAAGGAAATCCACTTCGTGGAGGAGATGTTTTCTGGGAGGATGTTAACGGTGATTTTGTAATTGATGAAGAAGGTGACGGACAAGAAATATTAGGTAATGGAATTGCTACTACATTTGGTGGTTTTACAAGTGATTTTAAATACAAAAATTTCACTTTTGGAGTTTTATTCGATTATAGTTTTGGTAATGATATTTTTAGAGAGTACGATCAAGAACGTAATGTAAGATCTACAACGTTTACGCCAAGCCCTGATAGAATTGAGAATGCATGGACTAATCCTGGTGATATAGCCGTTTTTCCAATTTTAGATAGAAGAGATAGACAGACCAATACCATAGACCGTAGTGATGTTTTCTCATCTACAGCAAATAGTCTTTACGTTGAAGATGGTAGCTTTATAAAATGGCGTTATGCGCGTTTTGGTTATGATTTACCTAAAAAAATTGTTAATAACTTGAAAATAGGCTTAAAAAAGGTAAACTTCAATTTTGCAGTTAATAATGTTTTAACTTGGACGAATTATCAAGGATTTAACCCTGAATTTGGAACAAGAGGTAACCCTCTAACTCCAGGTCTGGATAACCTTAGATTTCCAAATGACAGAGAGTTTCTTCTAGGTTTACAAGTTAGATTTTAAATTTAAATTTTTTATGATGATGTTTTTTAATAAAAATAAAACCCTAAAACGAGCTGTAACGCTATCTTTAATAGCTGCTACATCGTTATTTTCTTGTGAAGACTTTCTAGATGAAACTCCAGAAAGCTTTACGACAAATGATACTTTTTTTACTTCAAATGACGCTTTAGAAGGCTCTTTAACAGCTGCTTATGCTTTTTTAAGGGTAACTTATAGAAATCGTTATTTCCAATGGGGTGATCTTAGGTCTGATAGTTTTGCGCCCGATTCAGACAATGAGCGTAGACTACTCCATAATAGTGTTATGGATCCAGCTAATGGAGGGCTGTTAAGTTGGAATGATCCTTATAAAGCTATTGATGGTTTAAATAGAGTTATATTAGAATCGGCTGATATTCCTGATGCAGATGATTATATATTAGCGCAAGCTTATGCCATGCGAGCAAAGCTATATTTTGATTTGGTACGTGTTTGGGGAAACATACCAGTATTTACAGAACCATCTACCATTGTTGGCGACGTTTTTCAAAACGTAACACCAGCTGCACGAGTTTTTTCTGAAGTGATTATCCCTGATATGAATTTAGCAAATAGATTAGTGCCAGATACAGAAATGTCAAGTGAATTTCGTTTTTCTAAATCGAGCATTTTAGCTTTACGAGGTGAAGTGTATTTATGGTTAGGTGAAAATGAATTAGCACTAGAAGCTCTAACTGAATTAGAAGAGCTTGGAACGCATAGTTTGGTAACAACACCTGAAGCATGGGAAGAATTATTTTCTAATCAGGCAATGGTTCCTCGTTTCCTTCAAGGAAGAGGAAAGTTACAAAGAGGTCCAGAATTAATATTTTCTATACCGTTTAATGATCCAGTAGGAGAAATATCTTCATCTGTTCTTTCTTTATATGCTGGAGGCGCTAGAGTTACTGTAATGTCTACTGATGTAGAGGAGAAATGGTTAGAGCGTTTTCCAATTGATTCTACGTGGGAAGATTTATATCCAGATACACCTCCAGTATTTACAATTACAGAAAGACAAAGTGATGGAAGTAATGCAGAAGTACCTTTATATGGTGATTGGCGTCATTTTGCAACTAGAGAAAACGGTACCTTTGAAGAAGGTTTTGGTAATATAGATATTGGAGAAGCCCGTATAGAAAAATGGCAAGAAGAACGTAGTGGTTTATCAAATGGACAAGATGATACAGACATTGTTGTATATCGATATGCAGATATTATTTTGATGATAGCGGAAGCCGAATTAAAATTGGGTAATACCGAGCAAGCTTTAGCTAGAATAAATGAAATACGAGTAGCTAGACAATTACCTACAGCTACTGCAACAGATTTTGGTAACGATTTTGATAGTCGTTTAGATTATTTGTTAGATGAAAGACAATTCGAATTGTTTGCAGAAGGTAAGCGTTGGTGGGATTTGGTAAGAAATGATAGAGCTGTTCAAACGTTAAATCCACTTTTAAGCGCCCGAAGTGGTGATGAAGGGTTTATACCTCTAACAGAAGCTCGAGTACTCTGGCCAATATTTAACAATCACCTTACAGCTAATCCATTACTATCTCAGAACCCTGAATGGTAATAATTTAATACGATAAAAATCATGAAATTATATTTTAAATTATCTATAACATTCTTAATTGCGCTTTTGATTTCATCTTGTACTCTTGATGTTCAGGATGAATTTAATTTCCAGCCTGACTTAATAAGTCCCGACGACCCTTTTCAAAATATGACTGCTTGGGAATTTATAGGGTCAAGAAGATCAAACTCTATTGTTGATCCAGACACTGGTGCTAGAGACCTTGGAGGGTTTAATGAAAATAATCTAGACTACTTTAGAGCAGCAGTACAAGCAGCAGGTTTAGAAAGTTTGTATATGCAAACAAATACAGAGGATCGCACATATCTATTATTTTCAAATAGAGCTTTTATAAATGGAAATAATGAAAGAAATCCAAATGTTATTATAAATGGCTCTTTAGGAGCTGCGCCCAGAAACGTTAATCTAGATACATTTTTTGATGACCTAACTACTGAGGAAATGAACAGATTGCGCGCTATGATTAGATATCATATTATTGATGGAGAGCAAGTTAACCAAGCTACTTCTATACCAAGGATAAATGTGTTCAGAGAATTTAATTCGTTATTACCTAGAGTAGATGTTAATCAAAGAACACAAGAAATAATTGGTTTAAGTGACGAAGTTAACCCTATATTTGTAGAACTAAGGGAGAGACTTGTTTTAGTAATAAACCCTTTGAGATCAGGTGTTAATCCAGGGATAACAACTTCTGATTTTGAGCAAACAGTTGTTCAACACAATTTTGTTTTCAATAATGGTATAGGACACGTAATTGAAGGAACTGCTCGTGCTCAAGAATATTCTCTATACAATAATTTTGACCTTAGTATACCTAATAACTAATAATCTATTAATATTTAAACAAATGAAAATAAAGTTTATAAAGAATTGTTTTTTAACGGTTGTTAGTATTAGTTTACTAACTTCTTGTAATATAGAAGACGATAGCACAGCTGTAATACCTACTGTACCAACTGGTATAGTTGAAAACCCAGTAACTATTTCTCAATTGATTATCGCTAACCCTGAGCTTTCACT
The DNA here is from genome assembly GCA_947504035.1 of uncultured Flavobacteriaceae bacterium. GTDB lineage: Bacteria > Bacteroidota > Bacteroidia > Flavobacteriales > Flavobacteriaceae > Jejuia > Jejuia algarum. The sequence continues at coordinate 241,948 of CANNGA010000003.1, read as the reverse complement.
TTTAGAACAGGCTTTAAGAAGGGTAGAATCTGAAACAGATACAAAGATAATTACCACTTTGAATGTTCCTGGAGGATCAACAATTTTCGCTCCCAATAACGATGCATTCACGAATTTTTTGGAGAGCAATGGGATTGCATCTATTGATGATCTTGACGTCAATGAATTATCAAATCTTATGCAAAATCATGTAGTGACTTCAGAATTTACGTCAGCTAATTTGCAATCTGGATATCTACAAACATTTTTAGTTAATGATGATTCAGATATTAATGTCAATATGTATGTAAGTACTACTGAAGGGGTGGTTTTAAATGGTGGTCCTAGCGTAGTAGAGGCCGATATAGAAGCTAATAATGGTGTGATACATATCATAAGTGGTGTTATTAACATACCTACAATAGCAACATTTACTGGTCAAGATCCTAACTTATCTGGCTTTCATAGTACGGTTATAGATTTAGGAATTAGACCTATAATAGGCCAGATTGCACAAAGAACAGTTTTTGTTCCAAATAATGCTGCCTTCAATGCTTTTGCTGCAACTTTAGATTTGCCCGAAGCTGGTCAGGAAATAGATTCTTTAGTACGTGTTAACCTTGTTAATACGCTTAATAATCACGTAGTTGTTGATCTTTTAAGTACTCCAGAGATGGCGCGCTTAACAACAACTCGAGTAGGTAATCCTTTTACAGAAGACACGATTGCAGGGGAGGAATTAGAGTTTAATGTTACAACAGCTGCTGATGGAGTTGATGAAGCAGGAGATCCTATCATAGTTTTTGATAGCGTTGTCATAACAGATGCGTTAGGTAATAACGTTAGTTTAGACGAACAGTTTTCAGACATTACGGCTTCTAATGGAACAATGCATATTATAAATGCAGTACTTCAATTACCAGAAGTAACCGAATAGTGATTTTATACTTTTACTAATAAAAAAGACCGCTTTTTAGTGGTCTTTTTTTTGATACATACTTAAAATATGTCAGGACAGAACAGGATAGAACTGCGCTTCTAAAGAATTATTTTTAGTGCTTGTGAAAAAAAATAAAAATTCTCTTTAAAAAATAACAAAGCGATCATGCGCAAACACACTTTTTTAGTAGCCTTATTAATTACTGTATGTAGTTTAAATTTAATGAAAGCCCAAAAGGCAAGTCATAAAGAAAAGCCTAATATCATATTTATTTTAACCGATGATCAACGTTTTGATGCCATTGGTTACGTCGGTAACAAATATGTACAAACTCCTGAAATGGACGATTTAGCACGTAAAGGCACCTATTTTAATACTGCTATTGTAACAACGCCTATTTGTGCAGCCAGTAGAGCAAGTATCTTAACAGGTTTACATGAACGTTCTCATAATTTTAATTTTCAAACAGGAAATGTTAGAGAAGAATATATGGCCAATTCCTATCCTGCATTGTTAAAAAACAATGGCTACTATACAGGATTTTACGGAAAATATGGCGTACGCTATAATGATTTAGAGAAGCAATTTCACGAATATGAATCATACGATAGAAATAACAATTACAAAGATAGAAGAGGGTATTATTACAAAACTTTAGGTAAAGATACGGTACACTTAACGCGTTATACAGGGCAGAAAGCCTTAGATTTCATAGAAGCTAACGGTAAAAATGAAGCGCCATTTTGCTTGTCTTTAAGTTTTAGTGCACCACACGCACATGATAAAGCTGTAGATCAATACTTTTGGCAAAATACTACAGACGGCCTATTACAAAATACAACGATTCCAGGGCCAGAATTGGCAGATGACAAGTATTTTGAAGCCCAACCAAAAATTGTTAGAGATGGATTTAACAGATTGCGTTGGACGTGGCGATATGATACCCCAGAAAAATACCAACACAGTTTAAAGGGGTATTACAGAATGATTTCGGGAGTAGATTTAGAAATCAAGAAAATACGTGAGAAGCTAAAGGCAAAAGGATTAGATAAAAATACAGTTATCATTGTCATGGGGGATAATGGTTATTTTTTAGGAGAACGCCAATTTGCAGGAAAGTGGCTTATGTATGAGAATTCTATTCGTGTGCCTTTAATTGTTTTCGATCCTAGAGTTAATAAGCATGGTGATGTTAATGATATGGCATTAAATATAGATGTGCCTTATACTATTGCAGATATTGCAGGTGTTGAAGCACCAGAGACATGGCAAGGTAAAAGTTTAATGCCTGTTGTAAAGCAAGAAACAAATACAATAGGTAGAGACGCTATTCTAATTGAGCATATTTGGGATTTTAAAAATATAGCACCAAGTGAAGGTGTGAGAACTAAAAAGTGGAAGTATTTTAGATATGTTAATGACAAAACATTAGAAGAGCTTTACGATTTAGAGAAGGACCCTAAAGAATTGAAAAATTTGATAGGCAAGAAAAAGTACAAGAAGGTTGCAGACGAACTTCGTCTTAAGTTAGAAGCACTTATAAAAAAGAATAGTAATGCCTATAGAGCAGCGCCTACAGATCTTACCGTTGAATTAATCAGAGCGCCAGGTAAAGATGTTAAAATATATGATACAAAACCAGAATTTGGTTGGACGGTGCCTTTAGGATCAAAATTTCAATCTGCTTATCAGATATTGTTAGCTTCGACAGAAGCACAAATTAACACGAATAATGGAGATGTTTGGGATAGTGGACAAATACGCAGTTCTGCATCGACTGATGTAGAATATGCAGGAAACGATTTAGAGTTAGGTAAAACCTATTTTTGGAAAGTACGTATATGGGATGAAGCAAATCGACTAGTAGATTACTCTAAAGTTCAAAAGTTTACGACAGGAAAGAGCGCTAGTTATATCACTTCTACAGAAAATCAATTTCAAATCGATCGCATCAAGCCTAAAACGTTTTTAAAACAAGGCGATAGCTATGTGATGGATTTTGGAAAAGCTGCATTTGCTACAATGGACTTTACATATAATGCTAAAACAGCACATACTTTAACAATTCGAGTAGGTGAAATGGCAGATGCTAAAGGACGTGTTAATAGAACGCCTCCAAAGAAGAGTAATATTCGTTACCAAGAGCTTAAAGTAGACGTTAAGCCGGGACAAACAAAGTATCAAATACCAGTACAAACAGACGAAAGAAATACAAGACCTAATAAGGCTATTCCTTTACCAAAAGGTTTTCCTGCTCTTGTACCATTTAGATACGCAGAGGTTGAAGGTGCACAGGAAACACTTAAAGCAGACGATTTCGAACAGTTGGCTTTTCATACCTATTGGGATGAGACCGCGAGTAGCTTTACAAGTAACAATGATATTTTAAATCAAGTGTGGGATTTGTGTAAATACTCTATTAAAGCTACCACATTTAATGGCTTATACGTAGATGGAGATAGAGAACGTATACCTTATGAGGCAGATGCTTATTTGAACCAGTTGAGTCATTATACTACAGATAGAGAATTCGCCATAGCAAGGCGTACTATAGAGTATTTCATGAAAAATCCAACATGGCCTACAGAATGGCAACAACACGTGGCTTTGCTTATACATGCCGATTATATGTATACAGGAAATACAGAGCTTATAGAGCGTTATTATGAAGCCCTAAAACATAAAACACTTTTTGAATTGTCTAATGAAGATGGTTTAATCACTTCTACCAAAGTGGATCAAGCGTTTATGAGAAAATTAGGCTTCAAAGATGGTTATAAAAAACCATTAACAGATATCGTAGATTGGCCTTCTGCTAATTTCAATGGGAGTAAAACTAAAGGTGAACGTGATGGTTTTGTCTTTAAACCTTACAGTACAGTCATCAATGCTTTCTTTTATGAAAACATGAAAATAATGGCCCAGTTTGCTCAAATTTTAGGAAAAACTCAAGAAGTTTTAGATTTTGAATTGAGAGCAGCCAAAGCTAAGAAAGCTGTTAACGCACAAATGTTCGATAAAGAACGTGGTATCTATGTAGATGGTATTGGTACAGATCATGCCTCTTTACACGCCAATATGATGCCTTTAGCTTTTGGTTTAGTACCAGAGGAACATTATGAAACTGTAGTGAATTATGTGAAATCGCGTAAAATGGCATGTAGTGTTTATGGAGCTCAATTTTTAATGGATGGATTGTATAATGCAGGAGAAGCCGATTACGCATTAGAGTTGTTAAAAAGTAAGACTGATAGAAGTTGGTACAATATGATTCGTATTGGTTCTACCATAACATTAGAAGCTTGGGATAATAAATATAAAAACAATTTAGATTGGAATCATGCATGGGGTGCAGTTCCTGCTAATGTAATTCCTAGAGGGTTATGGGGTATTCAACCACAAACGCCAGGTTTTGGAATAGCACGAATTAAACCACAGATGAGTAAGTTAAAATCGAGTAGTATAAAAGTACCAACGGTTAGAGGTACTATTAGTGCAGACTATAAATTTAATGGTCCAAGGTTGCAAACGTACACAATTCAAATACCAGGGAATATGGTAGCAGAATTTTCGTTAAATAACCTTAATGGAAAAGACTTGATCCATAATGGTAAAAAAGTACCTTCAGCATTTGAAACAATACGATTAGAACCAGGAAAACACACTATTCAGCTAAAGATTAATTCTTTTTAACTGAATACCATAACATTAGTAAATCAGCGATAAGAAAAAACAATCTATATATTATTTTTTCTTATCGCTGATTTATGTTAAAAAAGAAATAATTTAAGTATTTTTATAGAACACGTAATCCAACTATACTAAAACCAATCTTCACGAAATTAAGCTTTTAATGTATTTTATATATATAAAGTTTTTGCTACAAATTGGTTAACACAAGCCAATTTGTACTAGCACCATCTATCTGTTTTCAAAACCTACAAACTAAACTAAATAATAAGTAAAATTAAATTAAGAAAAAGAAATGAGGAAAATTTATGTTTTAATGTTTGCTTTTTTGGCAGTTACTGCTATGAGAGCACAAAATGTGTTAGCTGTAGAATTAGATAATGCAACGCAAGTATCAGGAGAAGGCGAAGGGGGGCTTTATTTTGCTGGAAATAGAAATCAGCAATTTAGATTCTCACAGCGTATCACACCCCATGGTGATTGTATAGATGTTGTAAATGGATATGCTTTTGTGACATGGTACAAGGGAGGTGTTGAGTTTAGAAATTTAATGTTATCCAGAAAGAATTTAAGCGATCCGAATTCAGAATGGGTGACTATAGAGTTCCCACATCAACATGTGGGTATACGTGGGGAGTTTGTTAACGGTACTAATCCGGCACGAGGTGATTCTCATAATACAGCAGCAATAGGTATAAGTACTATTGATAATACAATTCATATTATTTATGATATGCATTCTTATGCAAGAAACACAAGCGCACCTTTTTTAGAGACAAGCTTCTTTAATTATACAGTATCTATGGCAGATGCTGCATTTGTTCCTGACGAAGAATTTACGATTGATAAATTCTTAAATGCAGATACTCAGTACAAGCAAAATATGTTGAACAATCGCGAAAATTATGAGCGTATGACATATCCATTTTTGATGAGAGCGACAGATGGTAGTTTAATAGTGAGATACAGGCAAGGTGGATCTGGAGAAGGCGATATCTTATTTGCGCGTTATGACGGTACAGAATGGTCAGACCACTGGACCTTTCATGATGGTACTTTAAGTGAACCAAATACGCAAAGTCTGTATGGGGGAGAGCGATTTATAAATGGCAAATTTTATGCATGCTTCTCTATAAGATTTAATGTGTTTAGAAATTATTTCGCAAATAGTGGTTTTTATTTTGCATTTACTAATGATGGCGTGCCAACAGCCGAGAGTCAGTGGGTTAATGCAAACAATCAAGAATTTGATTTGCCATTCCAAAACCCAGATAACGAAGTTGCACCAGGCGTATCTATAAAAGTAGCAGAACCATCAGATGATTATGGTACAGACGATTTACCTCGTACAACTTTCGACCCAGCGTGGACTGTTACGGCTAGTGGTGCAATACATTTTGTGAATCGTGTAGATGGTAGAAATGTACATTACTATAGAGGTGCTGAAGCTACCGAATTTTCTAGTAACAATGGTGGGCGTATACCAAATCCGCAGGTTAGAGGAAAAATGTTTAGCTATGAAGATCAGGTGTTCATGGTAGAGTTATTAGGCGGTAGAGTGAATGTATTAACAACTCCAGAAGGGAAAGATGCTTGGAAAATAGTATATACGGGTTCAGAGAGTACGCTTTACCAACATTTTAATGCGATAGTAGAAGGCGATAAATTATATGTCTATTTAATGGAACGTGGGAGTAATGTTGCAGGTGAAGGTGATTCTAGACCGCTTTTCTTTCAGGAATTTTCATTGTCTACAGAAGCAGATGATAATCCAGCTGTAGTTAGGGATCCAGATGTTATTGAAACACCAGAAGAACCAGAAGAGCCTGTACGAAATATTGTAGTAAGTATTGAAGCAGAAGATTATGATAATGGCGGACAGGATGTGTCTTATTCAGACAGAACACCTGAAAACACAGGAAATGCAGGGTATAGAACAACTGAAGGCGTAGATATTGAGTCTTCACCTACAGCATCTGGAGGTCGTGTAGTTACCATCTTTGAAGGTACAGAATATATGGTCTATACGTTTAACGTAGAAACAGCGGGGCAATATGATTTCATATTAACAGCATCGGTAAGAAGCAGAGACGATTCTATAATGGATGTCGAAATTAATGGAGAAGTGTTTGAAAATGTACCAATTGAAAGAACAGGAGATTGGGATGTTTTTAAAGAAAACATCATCTCGGATGTGACTTTAAATGCCGGTGAGAATACGGTGAGAATAACACAGCGTAGATCGCAATCTAGTAGACCAGATAAATTAGAATTTGCGAGTTTATCAACTTTAAGTGATACTGATGTTGAACTTAATAACAGTATCGCCATATTCCCGAATCCAAGTGAAGGTATTTTTAATATCAAATCAAAAAGTACAGGATTAGAATACGTATTAAGAAATATACAAGGACAACTTATCGACAGAGGTAACGTGTCTAATAATCAAGTTAATTTTTCCTCATTTACAACTGGAATTTACTTTTTAGAATTGACGAATTCAACAGGTGTGAATTTTGTTGAGAAAATTGTAATTCGATAGTAAAATAACAAGTTTTAAAATTAAAAACGGCTTAGATTGTAATCTAAGCCGTTTTTTTATGCCTTTTATTTTTACGTATGTTTTTTGTCGCACCTGCTTATGCTATCGTTAACATACAAGGACAGGTCTTTAAAAATGGGACGTTAAATAGTGAACAATTAGATCTGTCTAGTTACCCTCAAGGTATTTATTTCCTAGAATTGAAATCTAATACCAAGCGCGTTTTGAAAAAGCTGGTATTAGAATAAGTGAGGCACAGCATCAATATAAGGATCTAGTAAAGCAGATTGTTGTTATTCTATGATACATCCATCCCCCTCTTTTTTTAATATAAAGAGGGGAATGTAGTGTATATAGATCCTATTTTAAATAATGGTGCTATTCAATGACAAATTTTTTGATGACAGTAACGCCTGTTTTAGTTTGAACTCTAACAATATACATGCCTTGTTTTAAATGTGGTAGTGCTAGTGCGTGTGAAGCCTTAGTGTTAATTGTATGAGAACGTATCGTTTTTCCTGTGACATCGTATAAAGACACGTTTAAGGACTCAGATAGTTGTTGTGCACCTCGAAGCACTAAGCCTTCATTTTTAGAGAAAAATACATCAAGCGAATTTTCAAGTGAACGCTCAACAGCACTCAATGTACTTGGTAAAACAATTTGAAATTCTTGATTTGCATTACCAGCATCTGCAGTAAATGTGTTTATTTTAGAGCCAGAATTACCGCCATCAATATCAAAAACTTTAATAGGATCGTTCATCGAACCAAAGTTGCAATTTTCATCAAAAGCTATTTGTAAAACAAAAGTATTGGCTGATACGCCATTAACAACCTTAAATAATGTAGAAGTACTTGTGTTATCGAAACCAACTTGTACGTCCCCAAAGTCACCGCACCAACCATCTTTAACGCCTAAGATAGAATCATCTCCAACATTTGTGATAATGTATACATCATCACCCTGATGTGTGAAAACCCATTGTTGTAAATTATTGTTAGTATTCAAGGCTTCCATTCGGGCACGCCCTATAATGATGTCTTGTGGATTATCTGGTTGCCCCTGCGCTACGGTATTTACACTAATAACTTCATCTAAAGTTGTATTGTGTATAATGTAAGTACCATCTGCAATAATTTGAGCATTGCTTATTAATGCGTAGCAAAAATGAATTGTGAATAGAAATACTTTAAGGTAAAGGTTTTTCATGATTATTATGTTTAAAATTAATTTAGAATGTAAACCACTTAGGTTTTATTTTAGCCATTACAACAACTGCTAATTAGGGCTTATAATTACGATTCATAATTAGTCATCACCAGTACGTATTAAATAGAATGATTTAAGAAGGCGACTATTGATTGTAAAACGTATTTTAGAAAAAGTCTAAAATTAGGAGTATGTGCAATGTTAGGTTTAATGGGTTATTTATAAATCGATTTGCAAAAAGTCCAATGATTTGGATGCTACCAAATTTACAATCAATAACAATCAAGGCACAAATTGAAGTCGATGAAAAGTAGATTGTTTTGAGATTGTATTTTATTTAAAAAACTGTTTTACAGTGTATTAATTGGTTTTTTGATTTTCAAAAAAGTAGACGAAAAGTGATTTATGACTTTAAGGAAAAGTAATATTTATAAGAAAAAGAGCTATTATAATGCACTTCTTATTCGTATCACGATATATTTTTTACAGCATCTTCAAATGTATTTCTGTTTTTTGCTGCATTTTTAACCTTGACTCTATAGTTGTAAATGGTGTTTACAGAGTAACGTAAAATTTTAGAGATTTTAGAACTGCTCGTGATGCCTAAACGAATGAGAGCAAAAATTCTTAATTCTGTATTTAAAGCCTGTTCTTCCACAAGTACAATACGGTGTTCGGCTTTTAAAAGTGCATTGAAATCGTCTACAAAATTCGGATAGATATGAAGAAACGATTTGTCAAAATTTTGATAAAAAATATTAAGTTCATTATCAATGAGCTGTTTAGATTTGGTGAAATCTAACAACGCTTTTGTTTTATTGGCCATGATGTATTTCCGAACCATTTTACGGTAGGTATCTAACTTATTGATGTAATCCGAATATAAATTTAAAAAGGTACCAATATATTGTTCCTTTATCTTATCAGAGTTGGAAAGTTCATTATACAATCTGTTCAAATCTTCATTTGTGAATTTTAATTTAGCATTTAAATGCTGTAATTGCATATTAGCTTGTTTTAGGCTCTTTCTAGCAGCAGATAATTTTTTAATCTGTTTGTAGATGTAATAAATGGTAATTATTAAAATTAAAACAAGAATACTTATAAAGAAAAGCAAGCTTTGTAAGGTATTGTTTTGCTCTAAACGTCTCGCTTCATAAGCTTTAGATATAACAGATAGTTTGTTTGAAATATTTACAAAGCGCAACTTAGAATTATAAAGTTCGGCATCTTCAACAGAGAAGACAATATATTTATGAGCTTTATCAATAGCCTTCTCTTTAAAGAGTAACATGGCTAGTTCTGTTAAAGAGGCATTATCTTTTACAGAGGATTTGATGTCTGAAATGGCAGATAACGCTAAAAAACGTTTTTGTTGGTATACATCACCGCTTAGTTGATACAATAAGGCTCTTTCGAAAGTTATTAATGAATAGTCTAGAGTTCCGATAGAAACGTTGTCTAAGCGTTTAGAATTTAGCGTTAAAGCTTCTTTTATACGATACGCATCCCTGTATTTTTTTTCAATTAGAGCCAGAGATGCATTAGAGTTAATATCTAACCGAAGTGAAAGTGAATCTTGGTAAGCTTTGTAAAGTGCTGTATATTTTTCTTTATTTTTTTTTACTGAAGTATAAAAGCTTAATCCAGAGTAACTTTCTTTAAAAATATAATAATATAGATTTAAGATACCACCATCCAGTTGGTGTCTATGCAGTGCTTGTAAAACATCAATGGCTTCTTTATACCGTCCAGACTGTACAAGTAATTTAGAAAGTTTAAGTTTAGAGGCTTTAACGTATTTGGGGTTTTTTAAACGATTTGCAATTTCAATGTTCTTCTCTATGTACACGAGTGTACTATCAAAACTGTATTTTTCATATTCGTTAATAATTTCATTGTTGATAAAGTAGGCATTTTCAAGAGTAGCTGTTTTATCATGAAGGAGTTTAGAGAGGTTTTTAATTCTAAGCTGTTTCGATGTATCATAGTGTTGCCTTTTGTCCATATGTATTTCTAAGGCAATAAGCAAAGAATCTAGGTCACCATTACTAAATGCTGGACTAATACCTAAAAAAAGGAAGACTATAAATGTTATCGTTTTCAAAATTAGAGAATTGAAATGTGCGTTAAAGTTATCGATTTTATTGTGTATTTAAGACTGTAAAGTCTAATTGTACTACAATCCTCTCCAGGAATAGGTTGAAATATAGCAATGATAAGGTATTAGTAAAGCATTAAAGACAAGCTTAATTAAGTAAGCTTTTCCTGTTTCGTCTGAATTTTTGTTGCTATTTTTGTTAAACTATGATAGAAGAAAAAGTAATTTTAGTGAATGAAAATGATGAGCAAATTGGCACCATGCCAAAAATGGAAGCTCATGAAAAAGCAGTATTGCATCGGGCATTTTCTGTATTTGTTTTTAATGCTAAAAATGAATTAATGTTGCAGCAACGCGCGTTAGATAAATACCATTCTCCAGGACTGTGGACCAATACCTGTTGCAGTCACCAACGGGAAGGTGAAACGAATATAGCTGCAGGGAAACGTAGGCTTCAAGAAGAAATGGGCTTTGTTGTAGATTTGAAAGAAAGTATTTCTTTTATGTACAAGGCACCATTTGATAATGGATTAACAGAGCATGAATACGATCATGTTTTGATTGGAAATTACGAAGGAAAGCCAGAAATTAATCCCGCTGAAGTTGCCGATTGGAAATGGATGCCTTTAGAAGCAGTAAAGCAAGATATAGCAAAACAACCAGAAGTATATACCGCTTGGTTTAAAGTGATTTTTGATAAATTCTACGAGCACATTAACTTAAAAATAAATTCATGAGAGTAACTGTTAGTAGAAAAGCGCATTTTAATGCAGCGCACAGATTGTATAGAAAGGATTGGAGCTTCGAGCAGAATGAAACTGTTTTTGGCAAGTGTAATAATCCTAACTATCATGGACATAATTATGAACTTATTGTTAGTGTTACTGGAGAGGTAGATAAGGATACAGGTTATGTTATCGATATGAAAATATTAAAAGACATTATAAAAAATGAAGTAGAAGATGCTTTTGATCACAAAAATTTAAATGAGCAGGTTCCTGAATTTGAAAATTTAAATCCAACAGCCGAACATATTGCCGTAGTCATTTACAATAAAATGAAACCCAAATTAAGTGCGGCATTAGATCTTGAAATCACACTCTATGAAACACCTCGTAACTTCGTAACTTATTCAGGCTCATAAACTATGAAACAGACCCCCTTATATCCTATAAAATTCACCCCTATACTTAAAACTAAAATATGGGGTGGTGAGAAGTTAAAAACGGTATTAAATAAGCAATCTAATCTTACTCAAATCGGTGAAAGTTGGGAAATTAGTGATGTAAAAGGGGATACATCTATAGTTTCTAATGGAGCATTTAAAGGACGCTCACTTAAAGAATTGCAAGAAACGCTTAAGGCAGATTTGATAGGGAAAAAGAACTATAAGACATTTGGAGACAAGTTTCCACTGCTTATTAAGTTTATCGATGCCAAACAGGATTTGTCTATACAGCTACATCCTAATGATGAATTGGCAGCACAACGACACGATTCTTTTGGTAAAACAGAAATGTGGTACGTATTACAAGCAGACGCGGCTTCCAACCTGATAGTTGGTTTTAATCAAAAAGTCACTCCAGAGGTGTATTTAAAACATTTAGAAGCCAAAACACTTACTGAAATTCTCAATGTCGATACTGTCAATACAGGGGATACGTATTTTATAGAAGTAGGTCGTGTTCATGCTATTGGCGCAGGTGTTATGGTGGCAGAAATACAGCAAACAAGTGATGTGACCTACCGTGTTTACGATTGGGATCGTGTAGATGCTCAAGGAAACGAAAGAGAGTTGCACAATGATTTGGCTATAGATGCCATTGATTTTGATATGCCAGATAATTTTAGGGTAGACTATTCTCAAATAGAAAACACCTCTAATGCCATGGTGAGTTGTCCTTATTTTACAACCAACTATTTAAAAGTTTCTACAGAGTTACATAAAGAAAACACGACAGACTCTTTTTTTATATACATGTGCGTAGAAGGTACTGCAGAGATCGTCGCCAATGGGGTAACCGAAGTCTTGTCTAAAGGAGAAACGTTGTTAATACCAGCGGGAATTAAAGCGTATAATATTAAAGCTAAAGATGCTACTTTATTAGAAGTTTATGTGTAGTTTTGTAACCCAATAAAAATTAGAATTATGGCAAGTTTAAGAGAATTAAAAAAAGATATAAATAACGTTTTAGGAGATATTATTGAAGCTGTATATGTTTGGGAATACCAAAATACAGATAAGGATACCAAATCAAGTGAAGCCATTATAGATGAAGCTATCGCAACTTTTGATGCTTTAATAGTAAAAGTAAATGATAAAAGTGTTGCAAATAGGAAGGCACATCTTAAAGCAGTAAGCAACGAATTAGAAGAAACAGGAAAGGCCTTAATAGAAAAAGTAAATAATTTATAATTTTTTTAGCGTAACGCTTGTAATTTCGATTTTAGAAATTATATTTGCAACCGCTAAATCGCCGATGTAGCTCAGCTGGCTAGAGCAGCTGATTTGTAATCAGCAGGTCGTGGGTTCGAGTCCCTCCATCGGCTCAAATAAAAAAAGCCTCAAATTAATTTTTGAGGCTTTTTTGTGTTTTCTAATATGCTGTCTACGAAAATTAGTCGTTAGCCTTACGGTCTGCCAAAAATGCATTTAGTTTTTTACCGTATTTAGACGCTTTAACTTGTGGTGTTAATGCCTTGTAAATGGTGTCTAAAAATTTGGTATTAGCATCATAAATTTTAGAAAGTGTGAGGTATGGTGCAGCTTCACTATCTTTATGATTAATGGCAAAGTTTACCGTCTGTAAGTACCTATTTTTAATAAGGTTTTCTTGTCGTTTAGCAATCGCTTTAAGGGCATTTGTATCGGCAGCTTGCTGCGCCTCAAACTTTTCCTTAATAAGGTCTAGGTTCCTGTTGTTTAAACGCGACATTAACTTTTGGTAATCTTTAAGAACGTCATGCTGTTTTGAACCTTCTATTTTAGCATCTGCGACAAACTGTTTTACATTTGTTTGTACAGATACAAGACCCTTGTGCGCAAAAAAACTAATGGTCTCTTTTGTTTTAGAAGCTTTGTCTAAATAAAGAAAGAATATATCTGGTTCTTCCAAATCGCTGTATAATTCTATGGGTGAGTCGCCAGATACAACAACAGAATCTACATTAATTAGCGTACTATCCTGAAGGCGTTTAAGGTATACTGTACCTTTTTGCAATCCTTTTACATGTACTTTAACGGTTAAATCCTTTTGCGTTTTGGAGCAATTAAATGCAACTAAAATTAAAAGAAGTAAGGAAATTTTTTTCATCTATAGGTTTTAATTAGATCACAAATATCTTATAATTATCAAATATAAACTACCAGCTAGACTTAATTTTAAAATACCTATTTAAATACATTAGAGCATGAAACACGAAATAAAGATAAAAAGATGGTTTTCTTAAAAAAAAGACTCTTTTGTGTTAGTTTGGCACAAAACTTGCTACTACATATAAAGTTACATTTTAGTAAAAGTTTATTGAGTGGTTACTTTAAACTTTGAAGTGTAATTTCATATTTTGGTTGGTTAGTTAGAAAAAAAGCACCCTATTTTTGGGTGCTTTTTTTATGCCAATTAGTTTTAATAGGAGTGTTTTACGTCGTCTATTTCTACTTTTTATCGATTAAGAGTAAAAAATAATGCATTTCATCGAATTTTAGTGTTTTTTATCGTGAATATAGAATAAGCTTTTTATATTTGAAGTGTACTAAATGATATACTTTTTAGTTCAATGGATTAATTAATTAATATTTGCATTATGTTGACGATGTGGAGACCCCAAATCTAACACATAATATAAAAAGCAAATTAAAAAAGAACCGAGTTTGAGGGAACTCGGTTTTTTTGTGTCTTTTAGTCACCTATCAGGTAGAATACGAAATGTAAGGTTGATTCGAGGGCCTATGTCTTTTTTAGTTTTTGGAATTTGATGTAGCCAATGCTCTTGAGTAGCACCTTGCATTACGAGTAAACTACCATGTTGGAGTATCAATTTTTCTTTAAGAGTTTTGTCTTTTCTGTGTTTAAGATGGAAAGGACGTTCCTCTCCAAAAGTTACCGATGCAATTATAGGGTGTTTGCCTAAGACCTTTTCATTATCAGCATGCCAACCGTTACTATCTTTCCCTGTTCTATATAAGTTTGCCAAACAACTTGTAAATGTTACATTTAATACGTTTTCAATACTTTGTTTTATGGTTAAGAGATCGCCTTCAAAGGGATTAGGGTGCATCGTAATAGAGCTATAAGTATAAGCGATAGCGTTGTTGCCAAAAAAAGCAGTTAATCTAGGTTGGTCATATACGGTTCCAAACACTTTAATTTTATCTTGTTGCCATGGTAGCGCTTTTAGTAAATTCTTAAAATAAAGATCGGCATCTTTTACACAGAAAAAAGCAGGGTAGTAAGATACATCAGCATCTTTTAAATCTAAATGTTTAGTTTGCGATAAGTCCATCGTTTTTATTTTCTAAATTAGCACAAATGATTTTTAAATGAAATATAGGTTTCTCTTTTTTTTCTTAAATATAGTTGCTTTTAGTTATGGGCAATTCCCCAAAGGTTTCGTGTATCTTAGATCTGTTGTTCCAGAGGTTGAAGTTGATTTAAGATATTTTACCTCTAATAATTTCGTAGGAACATCTGTTGATGGCTATAAAAACGATTGTTTAATAGTTACAGAACAAACGGCACGAGCGCTCCATAAAGTACAACAAGAGCTTAAAAAAAGAGGTTTAGGTTTAAAGGTGTACGATGGGTACAGGCCGCAACAGGCTGTAAATCATTTTGTGAGATGGGCTAGGGTATTACATGATACGCTTCGCAAACCTGATTTTTACCCAAATGTAAAGAAAAAAGACCTATTTAAAGAAGGTTATATTGCATCACATTCAGGCCATACCAAAGGGAGTACAATAGATCTTACTCTTATAGATTTAGCAACTAAAAAAGAATTAGATATGGGCAGTGCGTACGATTTTTTTGGAGTAGAATCTTGGGTCGCTTATAAAGGCCTAACAAAGGTGCAATCTAAAAATAGAATGGTGTTACAGGAAGTGATGCTAAAGTATGGTTTTAGAAACTATGCTAGAGAATGGTGGCATTTTACATTGCGGGGAGAACCGTTTCCAAAGACCTATTTTGATTTTCCAATAGAGTAATGCAACATTCTTAATACTTAAATTACAAATTCAAATAAAATAGCATTAGATAATTTAGAGTCTCATGAATTTTTACCAAGAGGCCTGTGGGAAGGGGTTTTATTGTTACAATAGTACGTCTGTACAACGCGATGCATTAAGTAACGAGCGTTCGCAAGCAGACGCATTGGAAAGTTTAGAGATTTTAAAAGAAATTTATACAGAGCATTTTTTCTAAAGCACGTTGGTGTATGATAACAGCATAATGAGGAATCTAAGCTTTGAATACTCTGTTTTCTTAAGATGCACTTCTGGTTAGCTTTGTAATAATAGCAGCATGTTGAGGAAACTGAGAGATTAAAGTGCTGCGGTTTGGCATTTCAAAATCATCAAAATCAAAACCAGGAGCTACTGTACAACCTGCTAATACATATGTGTTAGGCTGTACTACTTCTGCTGCAAACCAATCCCCTGCAGGCACTACATATTGGGGCTGTTCACCTTTAACAATATTGTTGCCTATAAGAATGCAAGAGTACACCCCTGTTTTAGAAATGATATGTAATTTTAAAGTGCTTCCTTTATAAAAATGCCACATTTCGTCTTGTTGTATGCGATGAAATGCTGAAAATGTTTTACTGGTCAATAAAAAATAGATGCCCGTACAATAATGCCTATCTCCCGAAAACTGAGACCCTAAATAGCCTTGAGCAATATAACCTGTACTCCTGTAAGTCTCTTTATAATAGCCGCCTTCAGGATGCGCTTTGAGATCTAGAGTCTCTATAAGTTGTTGAATTTCAGTGTCCATTAATACCAACGTTTCTTTTTCTTTTTAGAAGCGACACTTTTTCGTCCTTTTTTGTGTTTACTTCCTGTTTTTTTAGAGGTATGTATAATCGGTTTTGCCTTAGGATCTAAAGGATAGGGATGGTCTTCTATAACATCTAATTGTAACTGTATAAGCTGCTGTATAGCTTTAATATAATTTTTCTCATCTGCAGAACAAAACGTATGTGCAACCCCAGTATGTCCAGCACGAGCCGTTCTACCAATACGATGTACATAGGTTTCGGGAACGCTAGGAAGGTCAAAATTAACAACAGCATCTAGGGCATCAATATCTATACCTCTAGCAGCTACATCGGTAGCAATTAAAATGGTAACATCTTTGCTTTTAAACCGCTTTAGGGCTTCTTGTCTGGCTGTTTGACTTTTATCACCATGAATACTATCTACTTTATAGCCATTCTTTAATAGTGTTTTTTCCAATTTGTCGACACCAAATTTGGTACGCCTAAATATGATAATATGTCCTTTTATGGTGTTACGTAATAAATGTAAACACAATTCAATTTTATTGCGTTTAGGAACATAGTACGCTAACTGATGTATATTTTTAGAGGTTGTTTTGTTAGGGGTAACATCTATACGGTGTGGCGCTTCTAATAGCGCGTTAGCAAGTTGCTCTACCTTATAAGGAATAGTAGCAGAAAACAAAAGGGTTTGCTTGCTGGAAGGGCATAAGCGTTCTACTTTTTTAACATCATCCACAAAGCCCATGTCTAACATTAAATCGGCTTCATCGAGAACAAATGTCTCTACATAATCTAAGTTTACACAATCTTGTTTGTGTAAATCTAAAAGACGACCAGGCGTAGCAATTAAAATATCAACCCCCTTTTTAAGCACCTCTTTTTGAGGTTCTATGGAAGTCCCCCCATAAATAACAGTAGACCTTAAATTGGTATATGTGCTATAGGTTTTAAAATTTTCGCCAATTTGTAATGCAAGTTCTCGAGTAGGACTTATAATTAACGCCTTAACCTTTTTTCCTTTTTTAGGCGTATCCTGTTTATCGAATAGTAACTGCAAAATAGGAAGTGCAAATGCAGCAGTTTTACCAGTACCTGTTTGTGCAGAAACAATAACATCATTTCTGTTTAAAATTAAGGGTATCGCTTTTTCTTGAACGAGTGTGGGGTTGTCGTAACCCGCCTCGGCAATGGCTCTTAAGATGGGTTTGTTTATTTTTAAGTCTTTAAAGGACATGCATTTTATTTTACAGGCAAAGGTAACGCATTTAGTTGATAACCGCTTTCAAATACGATGTTTGTAAAACATCTTAAAATTTATAAGCGATCTTCAAATGATTTCATCAAAGGAGAAAATTAAGGTGCTTCTAAAAAAAATTACGAGCGCTTATTTGAGGAAGAACAAGAACAGATCTACATCTAATTTACTGAAATTAAGTTGATGTCAAAGATAAGTACAGCACCACCTGGTATGCTTCTAAAACCATTAAGACCATAAGCAAGATGTGAGGGGATTAAAAGCATGCCGCGGCCACCTTCTCTAAACAAAGGGATACCTTCGGTCCATCCAGGGATTACATTTTGTAAGTTCGTCGAAAACCCTGTTTCTGTACCTTCATCAAAAGCAACATTGTTTGTATAATACCCTCTATAGCCTACAGTAACATTAGCTGTAGCTGTTGGACGTGCACCAGTACCTTCTTCATCAATCACATAATAAAGCCCAGAGTCTGTTTTTTGAGCCTCTAAATTATTAGCAGCAATAAATGTTGTGATTTCTTCGTCGTTAGCCGCTCTAACCTGTTCTGCAGTATTGGTATTTGGAGTATCGTTGGTGTCATCTTCAGAACAAGAACATATTAAAAGAAAGCTAGCAATTAGTAATAAGGATTTCATAGTGAATTGTTTTAAGACAAATATAAGCATACTATTTTTTATTTGAAATTTTCTAAAATCAACACTAAAGGCGGTAATGTGATTGGTGTTTTAGAATGCTTTTCAATACGATATATTGGAAAATCATTACAGCTTAATAGTGCAAAATATGAGCAATAGTATTATTTTTATAACACATGAATACAGCGCGTTCATATAACTAAAATTTCAACTAAAAAATGATTACGAATACACTAACAGAGGCGTCTAAAATTACTTTCGATTGTCATAATAACACCACGATAGTAACGGAACAGCTGAGTATAAAACCCTTAAAAATTGTAAATCCTAAAACACAAAAACAAACAGGGGTGTGTATGTTAACGAGTTACGGTGGCGGTTTTGTACAAGGAGACACTGTTACATTAGATGTGGTTTGTAACCCTAATACAACGTCTATTATTAGTTCTCAAGCCAACACACGCGTGTACGAAAGTCATGGTGTACAATGCCGTCAAGAGTTACATTTAAAACTAAGAGCCAATGCGTTTCATGTGTTTTTTAATGATCCATTGGTGATGCACCAAGGCGGAAATTTTGTTCAAGAGAATAGCATAACTTTAGAAACCGATAGTGTTTTGCTGTTTATAGATTGGTTTTCGGCAGGTAGAACTGCTAATGGAGAAACCTTTGCTTTTAAAGCTTTTGAATCATCGACAAAAATTGAAGTTGAAACGCAAACTGTAGTGTGGGATAATTTAAAGATTACGCCAGAAGAGATGGACGTGCATGCTCCTGGTGTGTTTGGGGATCATACGTCTTTTTTAAATGTTTTTTTAGTAGGAGATAAAGCGCTAAGCAAAGTTAAATTACTAGAAACGCAGATGCTGGAAGGGTTAGAAGCGTCTACCGAAACAACCATACAGTCTAACCTTACACGAATTAACGATCACGCATTTGTGGGACGGTTTAGCGCCGAAAAAATGACGACTCTTAAAGAAGTGATGACAAAAATGTCTCAAATTTTAGCCCATCCCACATTATTGAACTACGACCATTTAGAGCGTAAGTATTAAATGAAGTATGAGGTTCGTGTTGCGCCTATTAATGGACTTCTTCTAAGGCATGTGCTTTGGCATGAAAAATATGATCTATTATGGTGTCTAAGCCATAGTCTTCCTTAACCTTAGCAAATACAAAAGGGCCATTACCTCGCATTTTTTTAGAATCTCGATCCATGACCTCTAGGTCTGCTCCAACAATTTCTGCCAAATCAATTTTATTAATGATAAGCAAATCAGATTGCGTAATACCAGGACCACCCTTACGCGGTATTTTGTCTCCTCCTGAAACATCTATCACATAAATGGAATAATCGGCTAATTCTCTGCTAAAGTGTGCAGCTAAATTATCGCCACCACTTTCAACAATAAGCAATTCGATGTCTGGAAATTTGTCATACAAAGCTTCAAGCGCATGTATGTTTGCAGAAATGTCTTCGCGAATGGCAGAGTGCGGGCAGCCTCCTGTTTCTACGCCAACGATGCGTTCTGGATCTAATGCTTTGTTTTTTGTCAAGAATTCGGCGTCTTCCTTAGTAAATATGTCATTGGTAACTACAGCTATAGAATGCTTATCGCGTAAGGCCATACACAATTGACGAATTAAAGCGGTTTTACCTGTGCCTACAGGACCACCTATACCAATTGTAAAAGGACGTTTGCTAAAATCTCTATCTTCTCGTATAAATTCACGATGCGAAAACGAGCCCGGACTATCCAGATCCATTTTGTGTTCTATGAGGTGTGGGAATTGAAAAAACATATCTTATTTTTATTAGTTCTGAAATAATTTTGAATAAATTTTATGATGATTCAGCTGTACAATTTCCATAATGTAGGCTGATTTTGTCGCTTTATGATAAGGCGTTGTTTTGTATGCATTGGTTTTTGTATTAGCGTAGTCTAACACATAGGTGAGTAAACCTTGGCCTCCATTAGGCCCTACAATTCCTAAACGTGTTAATGCCGTAATTTGATCTCTTAAAGCTGTATACAGAAACATAGACCGCATAGCAAGCATATCTATACGAAGCGCAGACATGCACATGCCAAAAACAATGGTGTAATATAAAGGAATACGTTGGTGTTGGAGTTCCTGTTTCAATTGTGTTACCGTTTCTGTTTGGTATAAAGAAAAACACAATCGTGTCCAGTTTTTCCCGAGTACTAGAGCGCTTTTTTCTAAATTAGGATTCATAAGCATAGCGCGATAGGTGTCGGTTATTTGTAACCAATCTTGCGGGGTACTTCTAGCGGTATATCCTGCATCTAGAAATGGAAAATCAAACGCAATAAGTTGATCTGTATAAGCTAATAAGTAGCGCTTTAAGTCGTCTTCATTTTGTAATAGTTTACTCTTAATGGCAGACTCCATACCCATGGAATAGACAAAGCCACCAGTTGGTAATGAGGCGTCAACGAATTGAAATAATTGTAATAAATGCGTCATTAAAATAAATGGTATAGTTGGGCTAAAGGTACTTTCTTTACAGGATCGCAGGTTAAATGAACACCGTCTATGGTAACTTTATAACGCTCGGGGTCTACTTTTATACGAGGCAATTCATCATTAAAATGCATGTCTTTTTTACTGATGTTTCTACAGTCTTTTACAGCTACGGCTTTTTTACTTAGGCCGTATGTTTTTACGTTTTCTAAAGACGCTTTAGAGACAAACACTCTAGAGGTGTCACCAACAGCCTTGCCTAGGGCACCAAACATTGGTCTGGAATAATAGGGTTGGGGGGTAGGTATAGAGGCGTTGGGGTCTCCCATTTGTGCCTGTGCTATAACACCTCCTTTGATAATTAATTCTGGTTTTACACCAAAAAATTGAGGTTTCCAAAGCACTAAATCTGCTAATTTCCCCACCTCGATAGAGCCAATTTCATGAGCAAAACCATGGGCAAGTGCAGAATTAATGGTGTACTTAGAGATATAGCGTTTCACTCTAAAATTATCACTTCCTGTGCCTTCGTCTTCAGGTAAAGCTCCGCGTTGCAATTTCATTTTATGAGCCGTTTGCCATGTTCTGCAAATAACCTCTCCAACACGGCCCATGGCCTGAGAGTCTGAAGCAATCATAGACAGCGCGCCTCTATCATGTAAAATATCTTCGGCAGCAATGGTTTCGCCTCTAATTCTACTTTCGGCAAAAGCCACGTCTTCGGGAATGTTTTTATCTAAATGATGACATACCATAAGCATGTCTAAGTGTTCGTCTATCGTATTATGCGTGTAAGGTCTGGTAGGGTTTGTAGAAGAAGGCAATACATTAGAAACACCACATAAAGTGATGATATCTGGAGCATGGCCACCTCCAGCACCTTCAGTATGATAGGTGTGTATAGTTCTGCCTTTTAAAGCTGCTTTAGTCACTTCTACAAAACCACTTTCGTTTAGGGTATCTGTATGAATACAAACTTGTACATCATAAGCATCCGCAACACTAAGGCAGGTGTCTATAGCTGTAGGCGTAGACCCCCAATCTTCATGTAATTTAAGCCCTAAAGCTCCAGCTTCTATTTGTTGTTCTAAGGCCTTAGGGTGTGAAGAGTTCCCTTTGGCTAAAAACCCAAAATTCATAGGAAAATGATCTGTTGCTTTTAACATCATTTCAATATGAAAAGCACCAGGTGTGCAGGTGGTGGCGTTAGTGCCTGTTGTAGGGCCAGTTCCCCCGCCCACAAAGGTCGTTATGCCAGAAGCGATGGCCTCATCTATTTGCTGTGGACAGATGTAATGAATATGATTGTCGATACCCGCAGCGGTTACTATAGCGCCTTCTGCTGCGATAACTTCGGTTGTTGCACCTACAATCATATCTGGATGTACGCCTTCCATAATATGTGGATTACCACCTTTGCCTATGGCATGAATACGTCCGTTTTTAAGGCCAATATCTGCTTTGTAAATACCTGTGTAATCAATAATAATAGCATTCGTAAAGATCAAATCTAGGGCCTCTTCTTGAGGTATGCCTGTAGCTTGCCCCATGCCATCTCTTAATACTTTTCCGCCTCCAAATTTACATTCTTCACCATATACCGTAAAATCATTTTCAATACGAATTTTAAGGTTGGTGTCTCCTAAGGTTAATAAGTCTCCTGTTGTAATGCCATACATATCAGCATAAGCATCGCGATGTATTTTTTTGCTCATAGTAGGGTTAAGATTTTAAATAGTTGTGTTGTTTCATCTTGGCTATAATTTCGGATTCTCGGCCTTTAACCGTCCCATTTATTAATCCATTACCGCCATAGATTTTCATAGCGCCTGCTATTTCAACCAGTTCTACTTGTTTTTCTTCTCCGGGCTCGAAACGTACAGCAGTTCCAGCAGGAATGTTTAAACGGTAGGTCAAGGCTAATGCTCTATCAAATTCTAAACATGGATTGGTTTCAGCAAAAGGGTAATGAGAGCCTACTTGTATAGGGCGATCCCCTTTATTAATTACCATAAGCGTTATGGTTTTTCTGTTTTTGTTAAGTTCTATAGCCGCGTCTATCACCTCGTAATTACCGGGATGTGGATTAGAGGTATTGTCTACTTCAATGTTTTGGTCGCTTTTTGTCAATCCAGAACCATAGAGGGCTAGACCATTGCTAATGTTTTTTTGACATATGGGATGGTGTACTGTAACAAGCTTTGTGCCATCAGGGAACGTGCCTTCTACCTGCACGTCATGAATCATTTTTTCAACGCCTTCCATCACATCATCAATGCCTATAATCTGTTTGCCTAAATTCATTAATGCCGCAACAGAATAGCCTTCTCGAATCAATTCTAAAAGTTGCGTGCTAATTAAAGCGATGGTTTCGGGATAATTTAATTTAAGCCCCCTTGCATAGCGTTTTTGTGCAACAAAACCTGCTTGATGCAACATTAATTTTTCAATATCTCTTGGTGTTAGTCTCATTGGGATTTTATATGGCGTTATGAGCGTTTATTTCTTCTATACTTATGTCTGAAGCTTTAGAGGCCGCAACGACTTTTCCTCTATTCATAAAATAGTAATAGTCTGTTATGCCTTTTGCAAAATCTATTTTTTGTTCGACAAGCAAAGTTGCGATGTTTTTCTCTTCCTTCAAACGTAATAAAATTTTTGCGATTTCTTGGCTTATCGAAGGTTGTATCCCTTCAGTAGGCTCGTCTAATAATAATAATTTTGGACGTCCCGTTATGGCACGAGCAATGGCTAATTGCTGCTGTTGTCCTCCACTTAAATTGCCGCCAAGACGCTTTCTAAAATCTTTTAAAATAGGAAATAACTCGTAAATTTCTTCTTCAGGAATTGTAGTTTCAGTAGTACTTTCTAGGCCTAGCTTTAGATTTTCATATACGGTTAGTTTAGGAATGATTTCTCGACCTTGCGGCACGTATCCAATGCCTAGTTTGGCACGTTTATGCGGTGCTAATCTAGAAATATCTTGACCTTCGTATAGAATGCTCCCTTCAGGATTTTTTAAAAGGCCAATAACGGTTTTTAGTAAGGTGGTTTTACCAACACCGTTACGGCCCATAATGGTTGTAATTGTAGCGGGTTCAACTTTTAAATTAACGCCCCAAAGAATTTGGCTTTCCCCATAGGCTGCAGTAATATCTTTTGTTTCTAATACCATGGTTTTGTTTTTAAACGGCTTTACCTAAATAGCTATTAATTACTCTTTCGTCTGCTCTTACGTCTTGAAAAGGGCCTTCTGTGAGCAGTTTTCCGCCAACTAGAACGCTCACATTTTCGATAGCAATTTGTTCTACGAAATTCATATCATGTTCGATCACAATTACCGAATGATCTTCTACCAAGCTTAAAATTAAATCTCCCGTTTTAGCGGTTTCGGTATCCGACATTCCAGCAGCAGGCTCATCAATGAGCATCAATTTGGGATTTTGAATCACCACAATCCCGATCTCTAACCATTGTTTTTGACCGTGAGATAAACTGCCTGCTTCACTATTTAAAACAGCTTCTAAGCCTACTTTTTTAGCGACTTCGTGGATGCGGTCTGTAATTTCTGAGTTTAGTTTAAAGCGCATGGAATGCCATACATTTTTAGGCATTTTATAGGCTAAAAGTAAATTGTCAAATACCGATAAGCTAGTGAATACAGAGGGTTTTTGAAATTTTCTACCAATGCCCATCTGCGCGATTTCTACTTCCTTTTTACCTAAAATATCTTCATCTTTAAATAAAATTTTCCCTGAGTCGGCTTTGGTCTTACCACAAATTAAATCCATAAATGTCGATTTACCAGCACCGTTAGGGCCTATAATAACGCGGAGTTCGTTTTCTTTGAGTTTGAACAAGGCTAAATCTAAGGCTTGTACGCCTCCAAACGCTACTTTTAGATTTTGTGCTTGTAATATTAATGGTCTTACTGTAGTCATAGTTTAGCAGATTTTCGTTTTGCAAAATAGGTTTTGATCTGTTGCGGCAAGCCAATAACACCTTGGTCTAAATACAGTACGGTAACGATAAATAAAATACCAATAACATATAACCAAGACCCGGGAAGGGCTGAGGTGAATATACTGTATAAAAAATTGACTAATAGTGTGCCAAACACAGCTCCTTTTAGTTTGCCTCTTCCTCCTAGAGCGACCCAGATGATCATCTCTATAGAGGCCTTGACATCCATCCGGCCAGGGGTTATAATTCCCGTTTGGGGTACGTAGAGTATACCCCCAATAGCAGCTATAACAGCAGCTATAACGAAAATGGTGACTTGGTAATTTTTAATTTCATACGAGGTGTATCGAATACGCGATTCACTATCTCTAATGGCAACTAAAACTTTCCCAAATTTAGAGTTGACTAATTTTTTAGAACCTATATACACACCAATAAGTACCAAACAGGACGTAATGTATAATAACAGTTTGGTAGATGCTGCTGTAAGATCTAGTCCTGCAAGTTGTTTAAAGTCGGTAAGCCCATTCGTGCCACCTAGCATGGTTTCATTTCTTAAAAAAATAAGCCACATCGCCAATGCTAATGCTTGGGTTATAATGGCAAAATACACGCCTTTAAGGCGACTTCTAAAAATAAAATAACCAAAGACCCCTGCAAAAAGCCCAGGAACTATTAAAGCACATATAAGGGCTAGAGGAAAATAATGAAAGGGTTCCCAGAAAAAAGGGAGTTCTGTAACTTGATTCCATACCATGAAATCTGGAATGGCTTTGCCATAGGTGCCTTCTCCAGAAGCAGACAAAAGCATGTGCATGGCGATACCATAGCCACCCATACAAAAAAATAGGGCTTGACACATGCATAAAATACCCGTGTAGCCCCAAAGCATATCTAGTCCAATAGCAGCAATGGTAAAACAAAAATAGCGCCCCCATAATGAAATGGTATTTACAGAAATAACCCCAAGAAGATGCCCTAATGGGAGTATAAGTAAAAATAGTGCGATAAAAATAATATAGTCGTACGACCTGTTTTTTAAAAGTGCTTTCATAATTAATCGTCTGCGATTCTGCCTTTAGGAGGAAACAAGCCTCTAGGCTTAAATTGTAAAAAGAAAATAATGATGCCTAAGATGATAACTTTACCATATACAGCATGGAATATGGGTTCTAAAATTTTGGTAAATTGCCCTATGCCTAAGCCTGCGACTATGGTACCGAATAGGTTGCCTACACCACCAGTAACTACAACTAAAAAGGAATCTACAATATAGGTTTGCCCCATGTCTGGAACAATATTGCCAATTAAAGTCATACAGCAACCTGCAATACCTGCGATACCCGAACCAATAAAGAAGGTCATGGCATCAATTTTTTTAGTAGAAATGCCCAAACAGGCACTCATGTTTCTATTTTGAGTAACAGCGCGAATGCGTAACCCTAACCTAGATTTGTATAAAAATAGGAAGGTGAGAATAATCATTACAGTGGTAATGATGATGATGAAAATTCGATTGTAAGGCAATACTAATTGTGGCGCTACATGCCAACCTCCAGAGAGTAAAGCAGGTGCTTTTACAGAGGTTAAGTCTCCAAAAATAGTACGCGCCAATTGTATAAAGACTAAACTCACCCCCCATGTTGCCAAAAGGCTTTGCAGCGGGCTACCGTAAAGTTTACGAATTATTAAACGTTCTATGACCAAACCAAAGGTGCCAGAAACTAGAAATGCTATAGGAATGGACAGCCAGAAGAAGGCATCGCTAAGTGCACCACCATTACTTATTTTAAAAAGTTCTTGCACACAAAATGTAGTGTAAGCACCAATCATCATAAATTCGCCATGTGCCATATTAATAACGCCTGCTAAACCGTAAATAATGGAAAGGCCTAGTGCGATAAGAATTAATATGCTGCCTAAGCTTAAACCACTAAATAAATTTTGTATCCAATCGATACGCGTAGCTCTGTCATTAAGGTTGGTAATGGCTTCGCGGGTTCTTTTTTGTACGTTGGGCGTTAGCGGTGTTGTATTTTCTAAATAGCTGTTTAATAAGAAGACAGTATTGTCGCCTTTGTTAGCTTCTAAGCGTCTTATTTGAGCGATTTGAGCTTCTGGAGTCGTTGCATTTAGCAGTTTTACAGTGGCGATAGTCTCAGCGGCAAAACGCATTAACTCGGTGTCTGTTTCTTTAGCAGAAGCCGCTTCTAAAATAGAAATATCTTCGAGTTTTGGGGTGTTTTGAAATTGGGTGTAAGCTAATTTTCGTAAGTCTTTATCGGTAGAGGTAAGGTTAATATAGGGAAGTAAAGGAATAAGACTGAGGCGTTCTTTCCTAGAAAATTTTATAGGTTGCAGCGCACTTAGCGGTACTTTTAAAGGCGTATTGTTCTTATCAGTTAGTGTTTTTATTTCGGGAAAAAGTAGAAACACGTCGTAAGTTACTTGGTCTGCTGTGCTGTTTTTTTCTCCAATGCTTACCAGTTGGCCATTGTATGCAAATAACTTTTTGCTGTTAATGGCATTTAATACAGGGAAAGTAGCGACTTGCTTAGCGGCCAGTAAGCGTGAAAAAGCGTCTGATTTAGTGGCTTTATCTGGAGACATTAATAAACGAATATCACCATCATTAGTAGCACATGTTATCAAGGGGAGTAGTGCTAGTAGTAGTCTAATGTATAGAACTGTTTTTCTTTTTACCATTTTTTGGAATGTGAATTGAAAAGGTTCATAAAGTGAAGACTATTGCATGAGTGCTCTCATGCAATAGTCTTCAAATTGAATTAATAACAAGGGATGGTATACGTCATAGGCTTACTTTGTGTATGTACCGCCATGGTTAACGTGGTCACAACTTTTATTTGGTGAGGTATATTTAGACCAAGGTTCTGGGTCTACCAAGCCTTCGGTTTCCCAAATGACATCAAACTGTCCATCGACTTTTATTTCTCCTATTTTAACAGGTTTGGCAAGGTGATGGTTTCTAGGATCCATTTTTACGAGGCCTCCTGGAGAGTTAAACGACATGCCATATAATGCAGGACGTACTTGATCTACAGCAACAGAACCTGCTTTTTCTACAGCTTGTTTCCATAAATAAACCCCTGTATAAGCCCAACAGATAGGATCGTCTGTTACACGAGCACTTCCACCAGGTAGGTTGTTTTTGGCACAAAATGCTTTAAAGTTTTTTACAAAGGTATCGTTGGCAGGAGATGCGGCAGATTGGTAGTAGTTCCAAGCCGCTAAGTGTCCTGCTAAAAATTCGGTATCCATAGCTCTTAATTCATCTTCAGCTACAGAGAATGCCATAATTGGGCAAGAGGTAGCTGTTAAACCTTGGTTTGCGAATTCTTTGTAGAATGGTACGTTAGAATCGCCATTTACAGTACTCAATACACATGCTTTGCCACCTGCAGAGAATTTCTTTATTTTAGAAACAATAGTTTGGTAATCTTGGTGGTGAAAAGGCGTGTACTCTTCAATAATATTTTTTTCAGGAACACCTTTAGCCAGTAAAAAGGCTTTTAAGATTTTGTTTGCTGTACGTGGAAAAACGTAATCGGTACCTAATAAATAGAATTTTTTATAGCCACCACCTTCTTCGCTCATCATGTATTCTGCAGCAGGAATAAGCTGTTGGTTTGGTGTTGCTCCTGTGTAGATCACACTTTTAGAACATTCTTCACCTTCGTACTGTACAGGGTAAAATAACAAGCCGTTATTTTCTTCAAATACAGGTAAAACAGATTTACGAGATACAGAAGTCCAACATCCAAATACAGCAGATACTTTTTTCTCTATTAATAATTCTTTAGATTTTTCAGCAAATAAATCCCAATCGGATGCAGGATCTACAACTTCCGTTTTTAGAGGTTTTCCTAAGACGCCACCTGCGGCATTAATTTCTTCTACAGCCATTTCTACGACATCTTTTAGAGACACTTCAGAGATGGCCATAGTACCACTTAAGGAATGTAAAACCCCTATTTTTATAGGTTCAGCCTCGGTAGTACTGCTGGTTTCTGTTGCACTAGATGGGGTTGCTGTCTTTTCTTTTTTTCCACAAGACGCTAATAATAATGTGGCAGATAAAAGAATAGCCAATAGTCCTTGGGGTTTTCTTTGTAGTCGTTTAATTGTCATTTTTATGATTTTATAAAGTTAATTATGAACTGAATTCGTAAATGCGTTAGATCTATTTAGGGCAAAAGGTGGTGATTCGTTGTTGTCTTGTGACAAGGCAGCACTGATAACGCCCCCTTTGCCCTACAATAGGGGGTTAAAAAATAAAGAATTGTGTTTGCAACCAGATTTGGCCTTGCGTTTGGTTTTCACCAAGCGCATTTTCTTGAGACCAGGTTGTATAAGACAGTCTTAGGTTGGTGTTATAACCTGCAAACCAATAATTTAATCCGCCGCCAAATACAGTAACAGTATTGAGATCGTTAAAGGCATTAACAGGGATACCTTCGGTTTGTACTAAGCCATCTGCGTTAACATCAGCCTTTTCATAACGAATCCAAGGTTGTAATTTAGAGGCTTTAAAGTAATAACCTAATTCTAAGAATTGTGTGGTTTGTCTAGGAATTAGAGTAGCAAAAGAAGTACCAGTGGTGTCCGTACCTCCTGTAAGTGCAGAAAAAGCACCGTTAGCAGTAATGGAACCCGCAGACCCTAGAGGCATGTCTAAAAAGAAATCGAATCCAAAGTTTTGATAGGTTCCTTGTAAATCAAAACCAGCTGCTAAAGCCAATGTTTTGCCTGCACCAAGTTTTGTGCCTGCATAGTAGTAATCTTTTTCGGCATCGAAAAAGTTATAAGCCACTCTACCTACATAACGTAATGCAGGATCATCATTTACAAATTCGCCCGTGTTTCTTCCTGTGAAAATTCCAAAACGGTATTCTAGTTTGTCATCTAAAAAGAACCCTCTGGCATTAACCCCTAAGTCACGGCCAAAGTTACCTTGTAAAGGCTGGTCTGCAAATAGGTTAAAAGGGTATTGAAAAAACGTAAAATCATTAGCCATAAGCGCTGCTGCACCTTGCAGACCATTACGGTTGTGCGATACCAACTGTAGTCCTGCAATTAACATATGATTTCCAAAGGTATGTTCGTACTGGGCATCTAAAATTATAGGTGATACCTTAACGTTTTTACTATCGCCAGACCCTCTGCCGACTATAGACGGAAGATCGGTTTCTAAAAAGAAAGACCCGTTTTTAGATAATTTACCACCTACTAAAACTCTAGCACGGTACAAATTAAAATCCTTGCTCCATGCATCAGGATCATTATCTATGGTCTCTCTATTACCTCCAGGTCCAAAACCATTTTGTTGGTATGAAGCATACATGTGTACTATAGACCCTACTTGTATGGAAGGCTTGAAGGTTTTTTCTTCTTCCTCTTCTTCTGTAGTGTCTTCTAAGGTTTTTTTAGACCGTTTTACATTAGGAACCTCTCTAAAAAGCTCCATATCTGCATTTTTGTTAATTGAAACTATTTGAGAATAGCCAAAATGAGATATTATGATAAATAGTACGATTAAAGAGTTAGTTAATTTTTTTTTCATGCTTTAGAAAATTAAGTTAAATGTTTATCAGCACCAATCAAGGAATGAAAGGTGAGTTTAATCTAAGTACTAGTACGTTTCAAATCTACATATTAATGCTTTAAATACGTGATTTTAATGTCATATTGTTTGTGTTTTTGTTAAATACTTAAAAATAATGCATAGATAAAATTGATATGTTAGTTTTACTGCATTAGAAATACGTGGAATTACGTAGGTGATAAATTGGGAATAGCTTTGTACGCTGTTGTGTGTTATTGTAACATGGGTTTGTTTTGTTTTTTTGTAGGCTAAATACTCTATTTAAGGGCATAAGGCTCTAATAGGGATACTTTTTGTGATATTAAAGGACTGTTTATCTCAAGTATTGAGATTTTGAGATGGCTTAATAAAGGGGGATTTACTTATGAACTATATACGGTTAATGTGTCGCAATTAAGAGTATTTAGAGGGCTTTTTTAACGTCTTAGACGTATACTGGAGCCTAAGCACTGTATGTTGTATAAGGAAGGCTTATTATTTTTAGATTGTATTTTAAGCAAGTTGAAGTTAAGTACGCGCCATCATAAGGTATAGATTGGGTGCCTAGGTACTTTTCATAGACTGAACAGGTTGAAGAAGATCCTTATGCTCTAGGCATTTATTGCATCACAGGATTGAAAATAAGCTTGCAATTCGAAGTTGCGATCTTCGAAGGTGTCTGTTAAAATTTTAAAGTGTTGAATGCGATCTATTCTAAAAGCCCGATAGCTAGCACGAAGGTGGCACCAGGCAATTAAGATCCATTTATGATTTGTAGCATATAAAGCATAGGGTTCTATTTTACGATGGGTCGCGGTTGTGGCATGCGCTTTTAGATAGTGCATTTCGATATAATTAAAATGTGTTATGGCCAGTTGAATATCGGATAGCGCATGGCTAGATGTATTTTCGAAATCGGAATTAAACACATAAATTTTACGTTCTAGTAATTCACTTTTCTCTTGTATGGTCGTTTTAAAAACAGATTTTATTTTAACAAGCGCATCGTTAAAATCTGAAACAAAGGAGCTGTCTTTCGTCTGTTTTACGAGCTGTTGCGCAGTAATTAAGGCATTAGCTTCTTTCTCAGAGAACTGCATGGGGGTGACATTATAGCCTTCCATAAGCGCATAACCTTTGCCCTCTATAGTCACAACAGGAACTCCTGCGGCTTCTAATTTTCTAATATCTCTATATATGGTTCTTATGCTCACATCGTATTTGTCGGCAAGTTGTGGTGCCGTTACGAGGCGCTTAGATCTAAGTGTTGTGAGAATGGCTATGAGTCGAGATAATTGAGACATGGCATTATGAATTAGAACGTGTTTTTATGATTCTTAACTACTGTAAATGTAAGCGATTATTAAGTTTTATAGGGTACAGAGGTTAAAATTAAAATGCTATAATGGTGATATACTGTAGCTCATCTTTTAACACAAGCTATGGTTGTAAACGCTGGAAGTAAAGAGAGTGACCCCTAAATAAAGGGATCACTATCGTTGTTTGGTTAAAAAAGGAAGCAGGTTTACATCCAAGAATGTAAGGCGATACGATTGCCTTCTGTATCTATAAATTGTGCCACAAAGCCGCCTTCGCCAATATCTGTTTTCGGCATGGTGATTTTACCGCCAGCAGTTTCTACTTTTCCTAAAGGGGCACTTAAGTCGTCACCTCCGTTAAGGTAAATTGTAGGCCCTTTAGTGCTTGGTGTTTGGTCTTCTGCTTCAATAAGGCCACCGCCAACACCATTGTTGTCATTATCATAAGCAAACATGCCGTACTTCGCATTTTGTTCTGGCATGTGGTGGTCTTTAATTTCGGTGTCCAAAACCGTGTTGTAAAATTGTTTTGCGCGTTCGTAGTTTGTTACTGGTATTTCAAACCAGCTAATAGCATTTTTCATTTTAAATTAATTTGTGAGTTAAACTTAGCTACAAAGATATTGGCGCAAGCGACAAAAGGTGTCAGGGGTAATTGAACTCATCTTAACGTTTTCTATTTCCTAAAAAATGGCTAAAATTCACCCCTATTTCGTTATTTTTTTGTCCGTAGCGCTGCCATGGGCTTCAAAAAGGGCCTCGTCTGGTTAAATTTCAACTCATTTTCGGTTAAAAACAAAACGTCAAGATGAGTTCATTAACAACATCAAAAAAAAACCACTTTGTGGGTACAAAGTGGTTTTTAATATAGGGTGTAAAATAAGTTCTTCTTATTTTATCATCTCGTAACTGCGTTTAATAAAGTTGGTTAACTCTTCACCTTTAAGTAAGCCTTGCGATAATCTTGCAAGGTCTAAACTTTGATTAATTAAACGTTCTTTATCTTCTTTGGCTTCAGTACTTAAAATGTCGCTTACCAATTCAGAATTTGTGTTTACAATAAGATTGTGCATTTCTGGCATATTCCCCATGCCAAACATACCGCCACCACCAGTTTGCTGCATCTCTTTCATACGACGCATAAACTCTGGTTGTGTAATGATAAACGGATTTGCACTGCTGTCCATAGCTTCTAATTGTACCATGAATTTATCAGAAGGAATGATGTCTTTTAATAATTCATCTAAAACTTTAGTTTGGTCTTCATCTAATTTCGAAACCGCAGTGTCTTCTTTTTTGATAAGGTTATCAATATGATCGCCATCAACTCTAGCAAATGCTATTTTTTCTTTAGAACCTTCTAATTTCTGAATTAAATGCGATACAATAGGCGAATCTAATACCAATACCTCATATCCTTTTGCTTTGGCAGCTTCAATATAACTGTGCTGTGCATCTTGATCGGAAGTGTAAAGAATAACAAGCTTGTCATCTTTATCGGTTTGATTGGCTTTTATTTTATCGTATAATTCTTGGTAGGTATAGTACTTCCCATCTACAGTAGGATATAATGTGAAAGCCTCTGCTTTTTCAAAGAATTTTTCTTCAGAAAGCATACCGTATTCAATAACAATTTTAATATCGTTCCATTTGGCTTCGAAATCTTCACGACTGTTATTAAATAATGATTTTAATTTATCGGCTACTTTTCTTGTAATGTAAGACGAAATCTTTTTAACAGCACCGTCAGCTTGTAAGTAAGAACGCGATACGTTTAATGGAATGTCTGGCGAATCGATAACCCCACGTAGCATGGTTAAAAACTCAGGTACGATACCTTCTACATTATCGGTAACGAATACTTGGTTTTGGTACAATTGAATTTTATCCTTCTGTATTTGCATGTCGTTAGACATTTTAGGGAAGTATAAAATACCTGTTAAATTAAAAGGATAATCTACATTGAGGTGAATGTTAAATAAAGGCTCTTCGAATTGCATTGGATACAATTCTCTGTAGAAGTTGCTGTAATCCTCATCTTTTAAATCTGCTGGTTGCTTAGACCAAGCAGGATCAGGATTGTTGATGATGTCATCTACAGTAATTTGTCTATGTGGTTCTGTAGTCTCTTTGCCTTCTTCATCTTTAGTTGTTTTAGGCTCATGCGTAGGGTCGTTTACCTCTTTAGTTCCAAATTTAATGGCCACAGGCATGAACTTGTTGTACTTGTTCAACAATTCACGAATACGTGCATCTTCTAAAAACTCTACTGAATCTTCAGCGATATGTAAAATGATTTCTGTTCCGCGTTCTGTTTTTTCAGACGCTTCAAGAGTGAATTCAGGAGAACCATCACAAGTCCAATGTGCAGCAGGTTCGTCCTTAAAAGATTTAGTGATGATCTCTACTTTTTCTGCCACCATGAATGCAGAGTAAAACCCAAGACCAAAGTGACCAATAATACCAGAATCTTTAGCAGAATCTTTGTATTTATCTAAGAATTCTTCAGCTCCAGAGAAGGCAACTTGGTTGATGTATTTTTCAACCTCTTCAGCCGTCATACCTAAACCTTGATCTATAATATGAAGTTTTTTACCTTCTTTATCAACTTTAATTTCAATTTGAGGATTGCCGTATTCTACTTTAGCTTCACCTATGTTGGTAAGGTGCTTTAATTTTAGCGTTGCATCTGTAGCATTACTAATTAACTCACGTAAAAAGATTTCGTGGTCACTATATAAGAATTTTTTAATAAGCGGAAAGATATTCTCTACCGATACATTAATGCTTCCTTTTGTCATGATATATGTATTTTATCTGTTTGTATTTTAGATAAAACTACTAGACAAAAAAAATACCAAGTCTTTAAATATGACAAACTGACATTGTTTGTAAGTGGTATGAGGCTATAGTTACAGTATGATAAGCTATTTAGGACTAAGGCAAAAGTTTAGAAAGTAGTGTTGTAATAGGAAGTTATGAGTACAATCTTAGTCCGTGATAATTAAGGTGTAATAAATGCTTTAGTAATTTAGCCAGCATACTAGGATACTGAGTTGAAAAATAACAACGACCATTAAGAGGTATATGAGTAATGTATTGATTTTTGTGTTTTCCATGATAGTATATCTAATTATTGTTTTGAACAAAATTACCGCAAAACTCTAGTGGTTTTAAAAAAAGAATGATGAAGCGGAAAAAAAACATGTGAAGCGGAATGCTTTTTAATTTAAAGGTAGTATGCGTCGTGAAAAGCAATGGTAATGCAACGTGAGGGGAGATGCGCGTACAACCAAAATGGATTAAAACGGAATAAAACGGGGGTGAATTAGCCATGTATTTTAAGAACCAATGCATTTTGTTAGCAACACTTTTAGATCTTAAATACACCAAAGGTTATATTTTCGTACTTTAGTTTTACAAAACAGCAAACATGTATAATTCTAAAATAATAGGTCTTGGTAAATATGTGCCAGAGCAGGTCGTGACAAACGATGATTTGTCGCAATTAATGGATACCAACGATGCTTGGATTCAAGAACGAACGGGAATAAAAGAGCGCCGTTGGATACCAGAAGGCTCTGAAGACACTTCGGCAGTTATGGGGGCTAAAGCAGCGCGCATTGCGATAGAACGTGCTGGACTGACAAAAGATGACATTGATTTTATTGTGTTTGCCACTTTAAGTCCCGATTATTACTTTCCGGGCTGTGGTGTGCAGATTCAAGATCTATTGGATATGCCTACAATAGGTGCTTTAGATGTGCGTAACCAATGTTCGGGTTTTATTTATGCAATCTCAGTAGCAGATCAATTTATCAAAACAGGCATGTATAAAAACATACTGGTTATTGGTGCAGAGTACCATTCTGGAGGTTTAGATAAAACCACCAGAGGACGTAGTGTTTCTGTTATTTTTGGAGATGGTGCCGGAGCTGCTGTTTTAAGCAGAACGGAAGACCGCACAGAAGGAATTTTGTCGTCGCATTTGCATTCCGAAGGAAAATATGCCAAAGAGCTTATTGTAGAGGGGCCTAATATTAAACATTGGGTGCCTGCTATTATAGCAGAAAACGATCCTGAAGATATTTCTTACTACCCTTATATGAACGGACAACATGTTTTTAAGCATGCCGTAGTGCGATTTAGCGAGGTTATTATGGAGGGTTTAGTTGCTAATAAGCTTGAAAAAGAAGCTATTGATATGCTAATTCCACATCAGGCCAACTTGAGGATTTCACAGTTTATACAAAAGAAATTTGGATTACGGGATGACCAAGTATTTAATAATATTCAAAAGTATGGAAATACAACTGCTGCATCTGTGATTATTGCATTAACAGAAGCTTGGGAAGCAGATAAAATAAAAACAGGAGATACCGTTGTACTTGCTGCTTTTGGTAGTGGCTTTACATGGGGTAGTGTTATGATTAAATGGTAGTAGCATTTAATAATAACTTTAAAATTAGAAACCCGAAATTAAATACATAGATTTAATTTCGGGTTGTCTTTGCCAGTAATCGGGAATCTCAATTAACACATATTTTGAAAGTAAAGCTATTAAAAGCCTTTCAGGTGATTACGGCATGACATAAAATTTTTAACAAATACATCGCACGTTAAGAAGCACTACTTAATTGGTGCTAATATTACA
The DNA here is from genome assembly GCA_947504035.1 of uncultured Flavobacteriaceae bacterium. GTDB lineage: Bacteria > Bacteroidota > Bacteroidia > Flavobacteriales > Flavobacteriaceae > Jejuia > Jejuia algarum. The sequence goes on along the minus strand of CANNGA010000003.1, from coordinate 205,563 downwards.
ATTATAGGTGTAGTATTGTAACGTGCGATTTAAATGAAAAGTGCAATGCGTTTTAAACTTTAACAAGATTTAACAAACAAGGGCTATTATTGGTCCTATACTGGCTTAAGAGTCTATGAAGACCATTCGTCAGGTAGCAGTAGTTCTGAGATACAAGAACAGTAACTATATTTTTAAAGCTGGTCTAGTAGCCATAGTAGTTTTGAGGTGCTACTACAGGTCAGTGCAGGACAATATTACCGCTTGTAGAAACTACTTTTCACCCGTTTTAAACTAAAAAACAAAAATCATTATCAAAAAACTCATTTATAATAAACACGACCTTATGTTCCATAAATTTATTGCCACTTTTTTACTGTGTTTTGCTTTAATCAGCATGTCTTGTAAAAAGGGAGAAACAGCTTCAGTAACCACAGACTTAAGCTTTAAAACGCTAACATGTAATGCTAAAATTAACCCCGCGGCGATAGACGATAGTACGCCTACTTTTTCATGGGTAATGGAGGCTTCTGGTACGAATAAATCGCAGACGGCTTACCATATTCGCGTTGCTTCCCAATTAGACTTGCTTAACGCAGATACAGCCGACGTCTGGGACTCGGGAAAAGTAGCGTATGATAAATCTGCATATGTGAAGTACCAAGGTACACCTTTGCAAACCTTAACGACCTATTTTTGGAAGGTTAAGGTTTGGGACGAATCGAAACAAGAAACTGTGTGGTCTAAGCCTCAGTATTTTAAAATGGGGTTATTGAAAACAACCGATTGGGGAGCATCTAAATGGATTACACTCGCAAAAGATACACGAACTTCAGAATACCGTTTTAGAGATTATAAAAAAGGCAATATGAAAAAAGCGAGACCTGTAGATGGTTTTGCTGCCAGTTATTTTAGAAATGAGATAAATTTGGATAAAGCGGTTGAAAATGCAGAGGTGTATATCTGTGGGTTAGGTTATTATGAATTGTATTTAAATGGGAATAAAGTTGGAGATCATGTTTTAGATCCAGCGCCATCTAATTATGACAAACAAGCCTATTATGTGCACTACGATATTACAGAAGCCATGCAGTCTGGTAAAAATGCCTTTGGAATTATACTAGGAAATGGGTTTTACGGACAAAATATTTCGTGGAATCGTGATCCAGGAGCAAAAAAAGGCGTGTCTTATGGACCGCCTACAGTGCGTTGTTTGGTGAAATTAAAGTATACTGATGGAACTACGGCCGATTTTTATACCGATGAAAATTGGAAAGAGGCTACGGGACCTATTGTATTTAATAATATTTATGGCGGTGATACTTATGATGCACGGTACGAATTGGGCGATTGGAATACTGTAGGCTATAATGATAGTGATTGGGGCCCTGTTAAAGTGGCAAACCCAGCGTTGAAAAAAGTGAGCGCGCAGCAAATGCCAGCCATAAAAAAGCTGAAAACTTTAGAACCACAAAAGGTGTTTAAAGGTGCCGATGGTAATTGGATTGTAGATTTTGGACAAAACATAGCCGGTTGGGTGACCTTAAATGTAAAAGCAAAAAAAGGACAGCTTATAGAGGTAATCACCACAGAAGCTTTACTTACTAATGGTAAAGATATTTTTAAAGGTTCTACAGGTGGTGGTGCTAACGGCATGACACAAGTGTATGCTTATATTGCTAAGGGTAGTGGAATAGAATCTTGGGAGCCTAAGTTTAGTTACCACGGGTTTCGTTATGCGAAGCTAAAAGGGATATCTCGTAAACCAGATGCCGCTATGATTAAAGCTGTTTTAGTCGCTACCGATATTAAAGAAACAGGACGTTTTAAGTCTTCAGATGCCTTATTAAATAAGATGCATGCCATTAGTAAATGGACAATTGTAGATAATGTACATGGCATTCCAGAAGATTGTCCACACCGTGAAAAATGTGGATGGTTAGGCGATGCACATGCGTTTTGTGAGTACGCCTTATACAATTACGACATGTATCATTTTTATAAAAAATACATGGAAGACATTCGCACGCAAATGCGACCGACCAAAGGCCATAATAATCCAGAAATTAGATTCCAAGTGCCTACAATGATAGCGCCAGGTAAGCGCACATCAACGTATGCTAAAATTGATTGGGGTGTGGCAACCATGTATTTGCCATGGTACAATTATTTATATTATGGAGATGATGCTATTGTAAAAGAATATTATAACGCTATGAAAGGCCTAACAGATTACTATCTGAATTATAAAGGTGAAAATGGTATTATGCAAGATGGTATGGGCGATTGGTGTCCGCCACGTTGGGATAGACGTAAAAACCCTTCGGCGATGGAGTGTGATCCTATTATTTCTGCAAATGCTTATTTTTATGATGTATTAGGTATTATGGAAGTGTTTGCGAAGATGAATAAGGATGCTGCCTATGCCGAAAAAATGAAAAAAGAAAAGCAAGCCCTAAAAGCAGCATTTAATGCCGCCTACCTAGTGGCTATTCCAGAAACAACTTATAAATGGTACGGCAGCCAAACAGCAACGGTTCAAGCGCTGCAATTTGGAATGGTACCAGATGCGGCTATAGCAACAGTAGTAGATGGTTTAGCTTATGATATTGTTGAGGTAAAAGGAGGGCATCACGCAACAGGAATACATGGTAACCGCTATATTTATACTGTACTCACCAAATATGGAAAAGGCGATTTGGCGCATGCCATCTTAACAACACCAGATTTTCCAAGTCAAACTTATGTGATGAATTCTGGATTTACCACATGGCCAGAACGTCAATTTGTTTGGGAAACTATGGAGGGGCCTACCAATTCCTTAAATCACCCGATGCATAGTGGTTTTGCAGCTTATTTCTACGAGGCTTTAGGTGGTATTAAAGCGACACAAACCCATGCAGGTTATAAAGAATTTAATGTGAATCCAGAGTTTCCTAGTAAAATAACACATACAGAAGTGAGTGTGCCAACACCTTATGGCGCTATAGAAAATGCTTGGACAGCATCGCAAGGGGTATTGCGCATGACGTTAAATGTACCTTTTAATACGAAAGCTAGAATTGTAGTAACCCCTAAAGAACTAGAAACTCTTAAAATTAATGATATGGCGTTTAGTGCTTATCAAAAAGCTAATGATGTAGCTGTTGTAGATAACGCTTATGTTCTTTTAGGATCAGGTACCTATACCATTGCATATAAGAAAGCGAAATAGTTATAAGTAGTATTAGAGTTTATAAAGTAAACCCCCAAAGTTAAACTTTGGGGGTTTTATTTTAATAATTGTGATAAAAAACACTAACCACCAACTAATATCAAATTATTAAAATGTCTAACATAAAATTAACCGTTTTATGTATAAGGTTTACTTTTGGCCTCATCCTGTAGCTCTTGTTTTACGAGTTACATTAGCGGTAAGGCTTAAAGTGCTTTTGCGTCTTAAATACTTTCTGCAGGTGAGACGCTTGTGGGGTTATAATGTTACACTTTTAATTAAAAAAAATAAAAAAAATAGAGAATGGAAAAGAAAACACTCGTATTAGGGGCATCTTTAAAACCTAATAGATATTCCAATTATGCCGTACAGCGTTTGGTTGCCAATGCTGTAGAGACGGTAGCTTTTGGGTTGCGTACAGGTCAAGTTTCAGGTGTAGATATCGAGACAACGCTAGTTCCTTATAAAGATGTGCATACCGTAACCTTATATTTAAACCCCAAACGCCAAATTGCGTATTACGATTACATTGTAAGTTTGCATCCAAAACGTGTTATTTTTAACCCCGGTACAGAGAATCCAGAATTCTACGCTATTTTAAAAGCAAATGGTATTGCTTATGAGGTGGCTTGTACCTTAGTTTTACTTTCTACGAATCAATATTAAACCTATAAAAGTAAGAAGGCCGTTAAGTGGTAGGATTTCCCAGTGAAATTGATATGCACCAATAATTTTAGGCGGTAAGTTAGTGATTCCATAGCTTAATAAAATTGAAGCTAAAGCGACAATCCACGAGTATTTATCTTTGATTTTAAAAGGCGTAAGTACACCAAAAGCAAATAGCCCTAATAAGGGACCGTAGGTAAAGGTTGCAAATTTAAATAAATTACTAACGACACTTCCTTCTAAAGCATTAAAGATAATGACCACAGTAATAAGTACTAAAGATACGGCAATATGCACCTTTTTTCGAAGTGGTTTTTGAACTGCTTCAGGCTTGTTTTTAATATCTAGAAAATCTACCGAAAACGATGTGGTTAAAGAGGTTAAAGCACTGTCTGCGCTAGAATAGGCAGCAGCAATTAAACCAATGATAAAAGTAACAGCTAAAGCGGTACCTAAGCCTTGGTTCATGGCAATTTCGGGAAATAGTAAATCTGTTCGTGTTTTACCTGCAACAACAGGGATGTTTACTCCAAATTTATGACTGTAAATAAATAGCAGTGCGCCTAGTGCCAAAAAAATAAAATTAACAATAACGACTAAGCTGGCCATAGTCAACATGTTTTTTTGAGCTTCTTTTTTGTTTTTACAGGTTAAGTTTTTTTGCATCATGTCTTGGTCTAATCCCGTCATAGCAATTGCGATAAAAATACCTCCAATAAAATATTTCCAGAAATACGTTTTACTGTTAGGATCATCAAAAAAGAAGATTTGACTTTTACTGGAAAACGTATCAGAACTCATGGCTTCCATAAAAGACCATTCTAATTTTGTGTTGATAAGGTAAATAGCGACTAAAACCGAAACAAGCATGGCTAAGGTTTGTATGGTATCCGTCCAAATAATAGTTTTAATCCCTCCTTTATTGGTGTAGAGCCATATCAATACTATAGAAATAACAACAGTAGCCCAAAAGGGCACGCCTATGCTTTCAAATACAATATATTGCATGGCTAAAGCCACAAGAAAAAGTCTAAAAGAAGCGCCTGTAACACGCGATAATAAAAAGAAAAAGGCTCCTGTTTTATAACTTACCGTACCAAAACGCTGTTCTAAATACTCATAAATAGAGGTTACATTTAGTTTGTAGTATAAGGGCAATAATAAGGTGATAATGCATAAGTAGCCTACAAAGAAACCGAAAACACCCTGCATGTAAGCAAATTGCTGTCCTTCAATCATGCCTGGAACAGATATAAACGTAACGCCAGAAAGCGAGGCGCCAATCATACCAAATGCAACAAGGTACCAAGGTGCAGATTTATTAGCTTTAAAAAAGGCGTCGTTAGAATCTTCTTTACCAGTAACGTAAGATATTAAAATAAGGACGATAAAGTAAGCAGCTATTAAAAGCAGAATTTGTGTCGCAGTCATAGGTTCTAATTCAAGTTTTGAAAATACAACTATTCGCTTTCAAAAACCAAATACAATGTTCAGTATTTTAAATGATTGGATTTAAATTAGTGAAATTGCACTGTAAATAGTAATTTCGCAATCATGGATTTTTCTTCTAAACTCTTAGAAAATGCAGTTAATGAAATGTCACAATTACCAGGTATTGGTAAGCGTACGGCATTGCGATTGGTACTGCATATGCTAAGACAACCAAAATTACAAACAGAGACCTTGACGTCAGCATTACTTAATATGCGACAGACTATCAAGTATTGTAAATCCTGTAATAATATAAGCGATGTAGCCCTTTGTGAAATTTGTGCCAATCCTAATAGGCACACAGATGTAATTTGCGTGGTAGAAGATATACGCGATGTGATGGCTATAGAAAGTACGAGTTCTTTTAAAGGATTGTATCATGTTTTAGGCGGTAAAATTTCTCCAATAGATGGAATAGGACCTCATGATTTAAATATAGAACCTTTGGTAGAGAAGGTAAAAGGCGGCACGGTTAAAGAGCTCATTTTTGCTTTAAGTTCTACAATGGAAGGCGATACCACTAATTTTTATATCTTTAAACAAATTCAAAGTTATGATGTTACAACATCAACGATAGCCCGAGGGATTTCTGTTGGTGATGAATTGGAATATACCGATGAAGTTACCTTAGGTAGAAGTATTGTAAATCGCGTACCTTTCGAATCCTCTCTTAAACTGTAAATTGATATTTTTTGAAGCTCTCAATAGTTATACTTAATTATAATGTACGATATTTTCTTGAACTCTGTATAAAGAGTGTAGAGGCAGCCATAGCACATATAGATGCAGAAATTATCGTAGTAGATAATAACTCTAAAGATACGAGTTGCGACATGGTGAAACGCATGTTTCCTAATGTAAAACTTATTGAGAATACAATAAATTCAGGATTTTCTAAAGGCAATAATATAGGTGTGGCTCAAGCTAAAGGCGAATATTTATGTATTCTAAATCCAGATACAGTTGTAGCGGAAGATACGTTTGAAAAATTACTAGCTTATCACGAAACATTAGAGACCCCAGGTGCTATAGGATGTAAATTGATAGATGGCGCAGGACGTTTTCTACCAGAGAGCAAACGCAATGTGCCTTATGTGAAGGCAGCGCTTAAAAAATTAATAGGAGATGCCTCAGAATATTACGCAAATCATTTAAAGGAAAATGAAGCAGGCAAGACAGATGTTTTGGTTGGGGCATTTATGTTTTTAAAGAAAACAGTGTATGATGAGGTAGGAGGCTTTGATGAAGATTACTTTATGTATGGAGAAGATATTGATTTGTCATACAAAATTTTAAAAGCAGGCTATCAAAATTATTATTTAGGAACAACCAGTGTTATTCATTTTAAAGGTGAAAGTACATTAAAAGACAAGAAATATGCACGACGGTTTTATGGCGCCATGCAGATTTTTTATAAAAAGCATTTTAAGAAAAATATACTTTTTGATATTTTAGTTTGGTTGGGCATACGAACAGTGTATTTTTTTAGGAATACCACTATAGAAAAATTAAAATATGTATTTCAATATGTTTTAATTTCTAATGCTGAAAATGAAGACCTAAAAGCGGTGCTTCCTAAAATAGTAATCCTAAGGCGTGAGATGAGTAACTTTGCCAATGAAACAGAGATAATTTTAGATGCTAAAGTTTTGACTTACAAAGGGATTATTGATTTTATGAGTACCTATGCGAATACGAAAAAATGGACCTATAAAATATGGCCAAATGAATCTCGTTTTATCTTAGGAAGCGATAATTCTGTGAGTAGAGGCGAAGTGCTCGAATTTTAATAATGATAAGTACGCTGTTGTAATATTTAGGTCTTGCCTTGAAATGTATCTCAACAAAAAGAAGATCTAACCGTAGTTATTTTTATTTGTGAATCATATTAAAAAATCATAGAGATTTAACTAATTTTGAAAACGCGCATTTTTAGCGACAATAACAAAGACTTTAATTATAGAAATGGGAAAGTTTGAATTGACATTACCAAAAATGGGAGAGAGTGTTGCAGAAGCAACTATAACGTCTTGGTTAAAAGAAGTAGGGGATACCGTAGAGTTGGATGAAGCTGTTTTGGAAATTGCAACCGATAAGGTAGATAGTGAAGTACCGAGTGATGTTGAAGGTGTCTTAATAGAGAAAAGATTTAACATAGATGATATAGCACAGGTGGGACAAGTTCTAGCTGTTATTGAAACCGAAGATGGTGATGATGCTTCTGAAACGTCAACAGAAACCACGCAAATTGAAACTGTGGCTCCAGAAATTATCAGTCAATTGAGTGACAGCGTAGAACACGCAAAGGCAATTGCCGTAGCGAATACTCCAGTAGTATCCAATGGGGAACGTTTTTATTCGCCACTTGTTAAAAATATAGCAAAAGCCGAAGGTATTAGTCAGGAAGAATTAGACGGTATTTTAGGCACAGGAAAAGAAGGGCGTGTCACTAAAAATGACATTTTAGATTACATAGCTAAAAGAACAAATGGCACAGTTACAGCAGTAAAAACGCAAGGAAACACTAAGCTTAAAACACCTACTCCTGAAAAGGTAGGGCCACCTGTGGTTCTTAGTGGTGAAGATGAGATTATTGAAATGACACGAATGGGGAAACTCATTTCTCAGCATATGACAGATTCACTTCAAACCTCTGCACATGTGCAAAGTTTTATAGAAGTAGATGTTACAAACGTTTGGAATTGGCGTGCTAAAGTAAAAACAGAGTTTGAGCAGCGTGAAGGTGAGAAATTAACCTTTACCCCTATATTTATGGAGGCTGTAGCTAAAGCATTACGAGAACACCCTATGCTTAATATTGTCTTAAAAGGTGATAAAATCATAAAGAAAAAGGCCATTAATTTAAGTATGGCAGCAGCTTTACCCAATGGCGATTTAATTGTTCCTGTGATTAAACATGCCGACCAACTTAATTTGGTGGGGATGACCAAGCAGGTTAACGATTTAGCGCATCGGGCAAGAATGCAAGATTTAAAACCAGATGAGGTACAAGGTGGTACTTATACTGTGACTAATGTAGGCTCTTTTGGAAGTCTTATGGGAACACCAATAATAAATCAGCCACAGGTAGGTATATTGGCTATTGGTGCCATTCGTAAAGTTCCTGCTGTAATAGAAACGCCGCAAGGTGATTTTGTGGGCATCCGTTACCGTATGTTTTTATCCCACTCCTTCGATCATCGTGTGGTAAATGGTGCCTTAGGTGGTATGTTCATCAAGACGGTAAAAGATTATCTAGAAGCTTGGGACATTAACAGGGAAGTTTAAACCAACGCATAACGGAATACATTACGATGCTCTATGTAAATGCATTAGCTTTTTAAGTATGCCTTGGTGCGAAAACTAAAAAAGCAGACTATTTATAAGTGTCGTCGATTCAAGCCCTAGCTTTAGAAGGGCTAACACAACGAAATAATCCATAAAAAATACAAGCAAAGCCTAACCTTAAACGGTTGGGTTTTTTTATTTTTGTGAGTATACAAATAATCAATCAAAATTAATACATGCAGTTAAACCTTACAAAGCCTATTTGTTTTTTCGATTTAGAAACCACGGGTATTAGTATTACAAGCGATCGAATTGTAGAGATTGCCATTTTAAAAGTACATCCTAACGGGAAAGAAGAACGTAAAACATGGCTTGTAAATCCAGGAATGCCTATCCCTAAAGAGGTGACTGCTATTCATGGTATTTCAGATGAAGATGTAGCAGATAAGCCTACATTTAAAGCTTTAGCTAAAGAGATTTATAATATGATAAAAGACTCCGATTTAGGGGGCTTTAATTCTAACCGATTTGATATTCCTTTATTGGCCGAAGAAATGTTGCGTGCCGATGTGGATTTTGATATGAAAAACAGACAGTCTGTAGATGTGCAAACTATTTTTCATAAAATGGAACAGCGTACTCTAAGTGCAGCTTATAAATTTTATTGCGGTAAAAGTTTAGAAGATGCTCATAGTGCAGCAGCAGATACCCATGCGACTTACGAGGTTTTAAAATCGCAGTTGGAGCGTTATGAAGATTTAGAAAATGATACGAAGTTTTTAGCCGAGTTTAGTTCTAGAAAGAAATTTGCCGATTTTGCAGGGTTTTTAGCCTATGATAAAGAAGGCGAAGAGTGTTTTGCCTTTGGGAAGCATAAGGGAAAACGGGTTACTGAAATTTTAGAGAAGGAACCAGGGTATTTTGGATGGCTGTTAAATGCCGATTTTCCGTTGTATACTAAAAAGGTGCTTACGGCTATTAAGTTACGTAGTCTTAATACCAAATTTTAATGCTACAAAGCATTTTAGTATTTAAAATGTTTTAGTAGTTACAATAAAAGTTAAAACCTTGCGTTAAGCATACTTGGCGTAAAACCCAATCAGACCTATGAAGCTAATTTGTATTGGTAGAAATTATACGGCACATATAGAAGAACTAGAACATGCAACCCCCGAAGCTCCTATTCTTTTTTTGAAGCCCGACACCGCTATTTTATTAAAAAAGCAACCTTTTTTTATTCCAGATTTTTCAGAAAATGTACAACATGAAGTTGAAGTTTTGGTTAAAATAAATAGAGTGGGGAAGTATATCGATAAGAAATTTGCCCACAAATATTACAGTGAAATAGGACTAGGTATTGACTTTACAGCGCGAGATGTACAAGAGGCTTTAAAAGCAAAGGGATTGCCTTGGGAAACGGCAAAAGCATTCGATGGTGCAGCAGTTGTTGGGAAATGGATGCCAAAGTCAGAAATTACAGATTGCAATAGTCTTAATTTTTCATTGCAAAAAAATGGGACGGTAGTACAGCGTGGCAATACCAGCCAGATGATCTACAAAATAGATGCATTAATAGAATATATCTCTAAATATTTTACTTTAAAGATTGGAGATATTATATTTACAGGCACCCCTGCTGGAGTTGGTAGGGTGGAGGCCAATGATAAACTAAAAGGATTCATAGAGGATAAGGAATTGTTCTCCATTACCGTAAAATAAGATGGAACAGCATTATAAATTAAATAGAGTACGTGAGTTAGCAGACAATGATGAGGATTTTATCATGGCTTTGGCTTCCACGTTTTTGGAAGAAGTACCAGAAGATGCCGCGCGTTTAAAACAAGCCGTTGCAGAAAACGATTACCATAACGCTTATCAAGCAGCACATAAAATGAAACCTACAATCGATTTATTCGAGTTGGGTGTACTACCGGATTTAATAGAGGTACAAGATTGGGGTAAATTTTTAAAGAAGGACGAAGACATTAGCAGTCAATTACAAATTGTACTCACTTCGGTAGAAAATGCTGTAGCAGAGATTAAATCTGATTTTGGACTGTAAACCATGCGAGCAGAAATCATAACTATAGGAGACGAACTTCTTATAGGGCAGGTTGTGGATACAAACTCTGCATTTACAGCAAAGGCATTAAATGCTATAGGGGTGTCTGTTTACCAAATTACTTCGATTCAAGATGATAAAACACATATTTTGCAAGCGTTTTCAGATGCTGAAAGTCGTGCAGATATCATTATCATTACAGGAGGTTTAGGCCCAACAAAAGATGATATTACCAAAACAACAATAGCCGAATATTTTCAAGATACATTGGTGAGAGATGCCGCAGTATTACAAAATATAGAGGCAATCTGGAAACGACATGCACGCCAAAGCTTATTACAAGTTAATAAAGATCAGGCTTTAGTACCTTCTAAGGCGAAGGTGTTAATGAATACGAGTGGAACAGCACCAGGCATGTTATTAGAAAAGGGAGATAAAACATTTATAGCCTTACCAGGTGTCCCTTTTGAGATGAAACAACTTATCGATACAGCGGTTATTCCAGCACTTAAAGCCAAATATACCTGTCCGTATATCTTACATAAAACTTTATTGACAAGTGGTATTGGAGAGAGTACATTGGCAGCACGTATAGACGTTTGGGAAGCGGCATTGCCAGATGCTATAAAATTAGCCTATCTGCCCAATTTGGGAAGTGTACGTTTACGGTTGTCATCGAAAGGATACAATGCAGAAACGGTAAAGGCAACAGTAGAAAAACAACTTGAAGAATTACTACCGCTTATAGAGGATGTTTTTATTGGTTTTGAAGATGAAATCACCTCTTTAGAAGCACTTATTGCAACGCGTTTAACAGAAGCAACGCAAACATTAGCGATAGCCGAAAGTTGTACAGGAGGGGCTTTAGCAGCACAATTTACAAAAAATGCAGGCGCTTCTGCTTATTTTAAAGGCGGAGTGGTTACTTATGCAACAGCCTCTAAAACGAAGGTATTAGAAGTGCCAGAAGCGCTTATCAATACGCATTCTGTGGTAAGTGCTCCAGTTGTAGAAGCTATGGCAAAACAAGTACGTGTTGTTTTAGATGCCGATTATGGTGTGGCTACAACAGGAAATGCAGGACCATTAAAAGGCGATTCAGATGAAGATTTAGGAACAGTATACATCGCAGTCGCCTCTAAAGACAGGGTTATTTCAGAAAAATTTAGCTTGGGATCTGAACGAAAGCGCGTTATAGAAAGGGCCGTAAATAAGGCGCTACAGATGCTAGAAAAAGAAATTTTAAAAAAATGATCTTTTTTTAATTGTCATAATCCGAATTTTTAATATATTTGCACCTCGTTTTTAAGCAACAAGAAATTTAAAGTTAAGAATAATGTCAAGAGTTTGTGAACTTACAGGAAAGAAGGCAATGGTTGGAAACAACGTGTCTCATGCATTAAATAGAACTAAGCGCAAATTTAACGCGAACTTAGTAAAAAAACGTTTTTACATTCCAGAAGAGGACAAATGGGTAACTTTAAAAGTGTCTACTTCTGCTTTAAAAACTATCAATAAAATAGGGATTTCAGCCGCTATCAAAGAGGCTAAATCTAAAGGATTTTTAAAATAATAGTCATAGTTTAAGTAGCACAAAATGGCAAAGAAAGGCAATAGAATACAGGTAATATTAGAATGTACTGAGCATAAAGGAACTGGTCAACCAGGAACTTCAAGATACATTACTACAAAGAACAAAAAGAACACGCCAGATAGAATGGAGTTAAAGAAATTTAATCCAATTCTTAAGAAAATGACGGTTCATAAAGAGATTAAGTAATTGTTTTACATTTTTTTGTAAAACCAAAAAGTATAAAGCCATGGCAAAGAAATCAGTAGCATCGTTACAAACAGGTTCTAAAAGGTTAACTAAAGCTATAAAGATGGTTAAGTCTCCAAAAACAGGAGCTTACATGTTTGTAGAATCCGTAATGAGTCCAGAATTAGTAAACGATTTCTTGAAGAAGAAATAAGCGTTTATTTTTTACAATATTTTAAGCTACTGTCTTTAAAGATAGTAGCTTTTTTTATATTTACTACTTTAATAGACTATGACAATGTTTCAGGTTTTACATACAGGCAAGAAATTTGTTATTAGATATCTGGGCAGAAGATCAATAGGTAGGGCCTAGATCGAAAGCCTTAACCCCCTAATGTGAACAGAAGCCTGTTTTAAGTTGGATTAGGCTTCCATCAAAATAAAATACAATAACTCGTAAATACGATACGATTTAACATATAAACGACATCAAATGAGCTTTTTTAAAAAAATATTTTCTTCAGAAAAAAAAGAAACATTAGATAAAGGGTTAGAGAAATCTAAGTCTAGCTTTTTTGGTAAGCTAAGTAAAGCTGTTGCGGGTAAATCTAAAGTAGATGATGAAGTTTTAGATAACTTAGAAGAGGTTTTAGTCTCTAGTGATGTAGGCGTAAATACCACGCTTAAAATTATAGAGCGTATAGAAGCACGTGTTGCAAAGGATAAGTATTTAGGTACTGATGAACTTAACAAAATATTACGTGAAGAAATAGCGGGTTTGCTTTCAGAAATTAATTCTGGAGAAGATACCGATTTTACCATACCTAGAACTAAAAAGCCTTATGTGATTATGGTCGTAGGCGTAAATGGTGTAGGGAAGACCACAACTATAGGCAAGCTAGCCAGTCAATTTAAAAAGCAAGGGCTTAAGGTAGTTTTAGGTGCAGCAGATACGTTTAGAGCTGCTGCGATAGACCAATTGCAAGTATGGGCAGACCGTGTGGATGTGCCTATTGTAAAACAATCTATGGGAAGTGACCCAGCTTCTGTGGCATTCGACACACTAAACAGTGCTGTTACACAAGATGCCGATGTGGTTATTATAGATACTGCAGGTCGTTTACATAATAAGGTCAATTTAATGAATGAACTTACTAAAGTAAAACGTGTCATGCAAAAAGTTGTTGGTGATGCTCCTCATGATGTGTTATTGGTATTGGATGGTTCTACAGGGCAAAATGCCTTCGAACAAGCCAAACAGTTTACAGCGGCGACAGAAGTGACCTCTTTAGCAGTTACAAAATTAGACGGTACCGCTAAAGGTGGTGTAGTGATTGGTATTTCAGATCAGTTTCAAATTCCTGTAAAATATATTGGTGTTGGTGAAGGTATCGACGATTTACAAGTGTTCAATAAATACGAATTTGTAGACTCCTTCTTCAAGTAGTGCACTGCCGCTTTTTAACGCAATCCCGTCTTAAATTACTATTACGATTGAGTTTGGTGTACAGCAGTTTTGTTGCTGTTTGTCACCTTATAAAAAGCGCGACATATTTTTTTGTGTTTAAAAAAAAACCACTAATTCCAGATTTTTTATACTACCATATCGCGTTTTACGATATGGTTACAGCAGCAGTATGTAGTGGTATTGCTATTATAACATACGTGCACTACAAGCAAATGAGGTATAACCTATTTTTAGTATGCGTTTTTCTTGTGTTATGCTGTGCTCATGTCTTATTTGAGGATCATTTTGTAGCCCTTCTAAAGCATTACAAGCCTTATGTCTAGAAAGCTAAAACAGATGTATGCGTTCATTAGAACATTAATTTTCTCCCACAGTGTAATGTTAAAATTAGATCTTGTAAGCACCTCACTTTTAGTGGCTTTTTCCATATGTGCTGTAGCAAGATTTTTAAGAGTTGCGGTATTTTATTTTTAATCGCTTTTGCCCCAAACACTATATAAGTCATGAGGACATTTAGAATTAATAGCTTATCAAACCTATAAATGAGGTTCGAGAAAGTAAATAGGTACTTTAACAGTATCAACTTCTGTAAATTCGGGCTGTACGTTCAAAACGGGATTATTTTCTAATTCTAGTACAACAGTGGCGTTAGCAATACCACTGACAGTATTACAGTTAAGACAGGCTAATAACATTTTTACTAGCTATAGGCATTTAGGTTTCATAATGCTAAGGCGTTTAATTTAGGCCTTTTAAATATAAAAAGAGTTTAATTTAGTTGTATCTTTGCCCATCGATTTATAAAGACTATGCGTACAAAATCACTCAAAAAAAATAGAATTAACGTTGTTACCTTAGGATGTAGCAAAAATGTTTATGATAGCGAAGTGCTCATGGGGCAACTTAAGGCTAATGGTAAGGATGTAGTACACGAAGAAGAAGGTAATGTAGTCGTGATTAATACCTGTGGTTTTATAAATAATGCGAAAGAAGAGAGTGTAAACACAATTTTAGAGTTTATGCAAAAGAAGGAGGCAGGAGAAGTCGATAAGGTTTTTGTAACAGGATGTTTAAGTGAACGTTATAAGCCCGATTTACAAAAAGAAATTCCAAATGTAGATCAGTATTTTGGCACTACCGAGTTACCAGGTTTGTTAAAAGCTTTGGGGGCCGATTATAAACATGAGCTTATAGGCGAACGTTTAACGACGACACCCAAGAATTACGCGTATTTAAAAATAGCAGAAGGCTGTGACCGTCCTTGTAGTTTTTGTGCCATACCATTAATGCGTGGCAAACACAGATCGACACCCATAGAAGATTTGGTTATAGAAGCCGAAAAGTTAGCCGCTAGTGGCGTCAAAGAGCTTATATTAATAGCTCAAGATTTAACTTACTACGGATTAGACCTGTATAAGAAACGTAATTTGGCAGAGCTGTTAGAGGCTTTAGTAAAAGTAGAAGGTATAGAATGGATTCGTTTGCATTATGCATTCCCTACAGGTTTTCCTGTAGATGTGTTGGATGTCATGTTGCGCGAACCTAAGGTTTGTAATTATTTAGACATTCCTTTACAACATATTTCTGATGCTATTTTAAAAAGTATGCGCCGTGGTACCACACAAGCTAAAACGACTAAGCTTATAGAGACTTTTAGAGCTAAGGTGCCAGAAATGACCATAAGAACGACCCTTATTGTAGGATATCCAGGGGAAACTGAAGCTGATTTTCAAATTTTGAAGGAATGGGTAAAGGCAATGCGTTTTGAGCGTTTAGGATGTTTTACCTATTCTCATGAAGAAAATACGCATGCCTATAACTTAGAGGATGATGTTCCAGAAGCGGTTAAAATAGAGAGAGCCAATCAAATTATGGAGCTACAGTCGCAAATTTCTTGGGAACTGAATCAGCAAAAAATAGGACAAACCTTTAAAGTGGTTATTGACCGTAAAGAGGGAAATTATTTTGTAGGACGCACCGAATACGATTCTCCAGATGTGGATAACGAAGTGTTGATAGATGCAACTTCAACCTATTTGAAAACGGGTGCATTTGAAACAGTAACGGTAACAGAAGCAGAGGATTTCGATCTGTATGCCGAGGTTGTGTCTTAGGGAGATAAAAGGAATGCTTGGTGTATGGTTATTTAAAACAAACATGTTTTTTTACATAAGAGAAATAGTAGTGACTAGATGAATTGTAGTGGTAAGTATGAGGAAAATAATGTTTTTTATAATCTTAGTTGTAATCGGTTGTAAAACAGATCCTAAAAAGCAAGTATCTGAAGAGCATAGAGTTGAAACAAAACATAAAAAAGATGTTGAACTAAATGTTGAAACTAAATATGTGATTGCTCGATCTGGTTTAAATTATAGAAAAGATCCCCAAAAAGCAATTATGGGTAAGTTTGAATATGGAAAGAAACTAGAGATAATTGAACATACTGCTGCTTTTGAAACTATAGTAGATGATGGAAAAAGCATCGAAGGAGAATGGTTAGGGGTTAGATTTAGTAAGGATACTGTTTATGTTTTTAGTGGTTTTCTATCAGATACTTTAAGTGAGGTCACATATGAATGGGTTGATGAATTGTGTTCTTATCTTGGTCGTTATGATACTAAAAGATATACTAAAACCGAAATAGATAATTGTTATAAAATTATTTACGGACAGTATTTTTACCTTTCAAATTCACCATCGGTTTATAAAATTTCAGATATTGAAGATTTAAATAAAAATGATCTCACAACCGAATATTTGAAGAAAATGAATGACATTCAAAAACTTAAATTGCCAAAAGAGAGTAAATGGCAAGAACATAAACAAAATATAATTGTTTATTTAAACGAAAGTTATAAAATGTACTCAATTTGCTATGATGCCTATTCAACTCTAGATTTTAAAGTACTTGATGGATTTTGGAAAACAGATGATTTATTAAAGGCCTATTCTAATGCATTACAAGGGACCGATGATGAGCTTCTAGAGACTTGGGAAAGATTCACATCTAAACAAGCTGAAAAAAATGGTTCGCCTGAGAAGGTATGGGAAGACTATCGATATATGAAAAATTCTCAAAATTGGAGAGAACATGCAAAAGTTCAAATTATGACTTTTGGTTGGTGGAATGCTGCAAATAAATATATAAACACCTATGAAGGGTATAAATATGTCGAAGATTTCTCAAAATTATTTAGTTCTATGAAAGAAATGGGGTGCGATGAACCGTAAACAATTAGTGACGATTTCGTATACAATTCAAAATTTAACGTTTAAAGATCACTACTCAATAACACGGTTTCATTTTCTAAAAATGCTCTAAAATCAGGTGCAGAAGGGTGTCCCACAAAAGGAGCATGGAAAAAAGTAGTCATATCATTGCGCCATACCATGGCATACGAGATATTACTACTTCTAATCGCACGGTACAAGTTTTGTGTCCACCAGTCATTTTCAACCACATTTTCTAAGCCTGTTTCCGTAAGTGCGAAGAGCATATTTTTTTCAGTAGCAATGGTTTCTACGATACTAAGGTTGTTAAGTGCACTATTTAAAAAATTACCATTTCTAAAATCGTAGACATCTATGCCTAGCATATCTACAAAGGCATCTCCAGGATAGTTTCTCATGTATTCAGAGCGATCAGACACCCAATTTGGGGCATATACGTAGAGTAAGTTGTGAACGTTAAAATCGTTAGAGAGTATGCGAACAGTGTCTCGCCAAAGTTGTATGTAGTCTTCTGTTGTTCTAAAGCCCTCTCCCCAAAAAAAGAAATCACCATTCATTTCATGCCAAGGTCTAAAGAGTACTGGAATGGCGTTGCCCTCAGTATCTATTAAACTATTAAAAAGCCGAGCCGCTCTAGCTAAAATTTCTAAATACGTATCTCGTAAATCACCACCCTCAAGCATTCTAGGCACAACATTATTAAAACTGTCATCGCCATTACCACCATTACCAGAACGGTTAGGGTTAACCACATGCCAACTTATGGTAATAATACTCCCATTTTCGTGTGCCGCTACAACATCAGTAACAAAGTTTTCTATAAAACCATCGAGGTTTCCATTAACGGCATCAACTCGCGATCGAAGACTTATAAGTTCAAGATCAAATCCAGCAATTGCAGGATGGTCTCCTGTAACGTCTAAAAAATCGTTTTCTAAAGCGTTAGGGACTGGAAAGTTATTACCTGTTCCAAAAGGTTGCTGCTGTCCAAAAGCAATACCTCTTTGCGTTGAAGCAATCAATCGGTTATGTAAAGCTCTGGCTTCTTGATTTAAATTGCGATCTGCAAAGTTAGCGGGTGTTGTTACTTCTAAGGGTACTCTTGTCGCATTCGCATCAAACAGATCCTCTTCATTAGAACAATTGTATAAAATAAAAATTGAGGCTAATACAATCCAATTAAATGTTTTCATAGATAACTATGTCGTAGACCTAATGTTCTGATTACAAATAGGCCTCTAGTTTAACGTTTTAATCAAAAGTAGGTCGTATGATTTAATGGTTTCGTAGTGTTTGAGTAGTAACAGGAGTAAGGCGGATAATAACTCTAAATAAAATTTGAGGTTTTAATGCCGACTAGAAGAGAGGTAAAATGGTGTTTTTAAGGAGGACTCGCCAACTACTCCACTAAAAAAGCAGCTAGATGTATAAAGCACTAATAAGAAGTAATATGAGGGGGTTAAAGTTTACAGAACGAAGTTACCTTATAAAAAAAGCCGATAAACAAAATAGTGCTTATCGGCTTTAAGTATGAGGTTGGTTGCTAAGAACTTTTAGGGTCGGCTTTAAGTTTTTCTCTTTTCTTATTAATTTGTTTGTTTATTTTTTTGATTGCATTTTCTATAGACTTTTCAGGTTCTATAATATTATAAGCCCCCCAGAACTCAGGATCTGTAAACCCAGATGTTTGTTCTGTAAGTATGGAGGTAGGTCTAAGCATTTTCTTTCTCGCTTTCACAAGTTTTGCTTGTGGTATTTTCCAATCGGTAATTGCCATTTCACTATTTAAAGTATAGGTGCTATTAAATAATTTCCCTTCCCAATTTACTTTAAAAGTAAGGCTGATATTACTGTAGGCATAGTGCCACCTACCATTTTGAGTTCTGTATTTTACGTTATAGCTGGCATTAGTAGGGTATACTTCTACCTGTCTTGGCTTTTTATTGACAAACATCTTGCTAGACAGTTCTTTGTTTTCAACATTTAGACGGTATTCTGCACTGGTTAAAGCCAATGTTTTGGCATCAATATATAACTTACCGTAGTACATCGGGTAGTTTATATTTGGCTTTTGTTTAAAATTAACAACGTAAACTAAATTTTTATTTGTGGTGGTTGAATTTTCGAAATTAAAATCATAAAAATCAATATGCTCGTTACTAAAAATGAACTCAGGGTATTTAACCAAATCGGTGTAAAGATTACTAAAAGGACCTCCTTGTAATTTTAGAGCTAGTGTGTCTAATTTTGTGTAATCTGTATTTTTTCTGGATTTTATGAGTTCTATATGGTCTTTACGAAGATTACTATAAGGCTGCTTATGTATTTTAACAACAGCTTCAGAAAGAGAAGCGTTTCTTCGTCTCTTTTTGATCGTTTCTCTGTAAAAAGCGGTCATTAAAGCATTCTTATCATTGTATGCGGTACTCTTATTTTTTAATGTTTTTTTTACTAATGTAGTGGCATTAAAGGCAGGCGCAGAGATACTAATGGCATTAAGTGCTGTAACACTAGGTGTGAGCAAGATTTTTAAATCTTTATTTAGATCTACAATATCAAGTAACTTACGTTCGTAGCCCAAATGTGTAATAACGAGTTTAGCATCTAAATATTTATAAGGAACTTTTAATAAAAATTCTCCAGTAGAATTTGTAACAGTACCTATGTTTGTGCCGTCTACAATAATGTCTGAGAATACTAAAGGCCGTTTGGTATCTTCATCGCTAATCTTACCTTTTATTTCTTTTATGGCTTCTGTATTCTGAGCAGATAGGGAAATAGAAGTTAGTATTAAAATTAAAAGGAACGATCTTAAAGGTGTAAACGTAGTTTTTTTCATAAGAAAAGGAGGATTGGTTAAACGCTATAAGATAACAAAAAATCGATTTTCTGATAAAAAAAGAAATTGGTTTAACATAAAAATTAACATTTAAAATACTGTTTATCTGTCAGTTAATGTGTTTAAGAATGCGATAATAGCATTTTGCTCCCCTTTAGAAAGGTCTAAACGTTCAAAAGGTAGAGTTTGGTGAGGTACTTCTAAGCCTAAACCAGAGCCTCCGCCTTTATTATAAAAGTTAAGAACATCTTCTAAAGATTTATATACACCGTTATGCATGTACGGTGCCGTTACAGCAATATTACGTACCGTAGGGGTTTTAAAAAAGTGTTTGCGAGCTTCGGTATTGTAAACAGCATAGCGCCCTAAATCTTTAGAAAGCACAGGGTGTAAAGTATCTGTATTTTGAGGTACGCCGATGGCCTCTAATTCGGTGTCTTTATAATCTGGGGGGACAGTACCATTAAAAATAGGGGCGAAATGGCATGTGGCGCAAAGCGCTTTTCCCATAAATAAGTTAAAACCTTTCTCTTCTTGAGCCGTAAGGGTTTGGGCTTCATCTCTCATATTTTTATCGAACTTAGAGTTAAAAGGATTTAACGTACGAATATAAGAGGCTATGGCATGTCTAATATTGTAAGCCATTCTTTTATTATTGTAAAGTGTTTCTAAATGGCTGCGATAGGTTGCATTGTCTAAAACGCGTTGTACAATAGCATCCATAGTCATATCAAATTCATTATGATTATGGATTACGCCTATGATCTGACCTTCCAAACTGCCTGTTCTAGAATCCATAAAATACCCGCGTTGGTAAGCACTATAGGTAAGTGTTGGAGAGTTACGACTTTGGTTTTTATTAAAAACTTTTTTACCATCAGTAAAGGCTAAAGCTTTAATATGACAACTGGCACAGGCCATGTTTCGTGTTTTCGACAGCGAAACGTCATTAAACAAAGCCTTGCCGAAAGCTACTTTTTTAGCATTATGTAGTGTATCACTATTGTAATCTGTAAAGTAATCTAAGTTTAGAGATGTTTTTTCAAATAAAGAAGTTAAATCGTTTGAAAGTGCCATTTTAAAAGGAAATTTCACCTTCCAATCTTTTTGAATGGCTACAAGTAACTTGAGCTGTTTATGCGTGTGTTTTTTTATAAATAAATACCTGTTAAAGCTGATAAAATCATGGTCTAGCGCTTTTTGAGCATGCACCAGAGCTGTAATCATATCTTGAAGCAATTTTTTCGATTGAAATCGAAAGGTATTTAATTTTAAAATGTGAATTAGCGTTTGGTAGGCATAAGTGCTTTCCAGTAAGGAGAGGTTGCGAACAGGAGAATCGAACCCTGTAATGCCCGTGGTTGCAATTCGGGTAATTTCATCTCTTAATAGCCAAATAATATGGTGCGGTTTTAAAACTAAAGCCGTATTTTTTTGAATTAGTTTTAAACGACTGCTCGTCATTTGTGTTGTATATCTAAGAGCAGCACTATCAAGAGGTGATTCGTAAAGGAGTTCCTCGATAACTTGAAAGCCAAACGGTTTTACAATTCGAGTATCAAAACCTTCTTCACCTTTTACGCTCAATATATTAGGCGCATTTAAAGTTTTAAAATTGTTTTTATCACTATACGCCAGAAGGGGTTCTAAATGTTTAAAGTGTTTTCTAGAGGCCGCGTAAGCGGTTTGTTGTTTTGCAACAGATTGAAATGCTAAGATGTGATCCAGATGAAGAATGCAACTATCTAGCTGTTGTGAAAATAGGTGTTGCACATCTTTGTTAAACGTGTCAGGAACGGCGGCATACTGTGGCGTTTGCTTTTGGCAACTCAGTATAAGCAAAAGACATACACAGCATGTGTATGTCTTTAGAATTTTAGAAGTTAAGGGTCTCATAAAATTATCTGTCTAGACCTGTAATTTTAAATAATACAGAGCCTTCTTTTCGAGATCCCGTTGGGAAGTTTGCTAAGGGATCTGTAAATGCAGAACCGTCTTGAGGTTCCCATCCATGGTTTTGAGTCATTACTAAAAATGTGTTTTCACCATTATTAACAGTAGTCGTAACATCTATCATTCCTGTAATTTCCCAGCGTCTGTCTTCAGTGCCATAACCTTGTTTTGCAGCTTCAACTTGGTCGCATTCTGCCACAACTTTTAAAGCACCAGTATTCAGATTGTATTGGTAAAGTCGCGCATAATGTAATTTAGAGCCAGATCCACTTATGGCAGGATCTTCTTGTATGTAGGCATAGTTTTCAGTAACTAAAATATTATCTGGTGATAAAAATTCGCTAGCCACACCGTTAATGGCATCTCCATCTAAAACACAAGTGATTTGAGCAGGACCTGTAGGATCGTTAGGATTTAAGGTTAATTTGTAAATTCGACCAGAAATGGTGCCTTTACCTTGTAAATCTGGCTTATCGCGCCCTGTTACAGCGAAATAGGCCTCTCTATTATTTGCCGCAGAACCTCTTCTCCAGTCTATATCTTCTAATCTAGAGAAGCCCATAACACCTTTGGCTTTCGCTTCGGTATCTAAAGCTACAATCTCTCTTTCTTCCAATTCAACGAACTCAACGTCGTAGGTATTGCCTTCAAGCATATCCACTTCATATACAATACCAGGTGAAGTCACTTTTATACTGTACAGTTGGCCACCAGCTAAATCGCCTCTTCGGCCAACATAAACGCCTAAGTGACCAGAAGGCACGAAGTTGTCACCTTGATCGTCACCAATAAGGATAACAGTTTCGTCGTAAGCGTCTTTGCTTAGCGCAACTGCGTTTTCAGTAGACCATTGGCCTAAAGCAGGAAGCATAGTTGCATTGTCTGCACCGTCGGCAGATTTTAAAGGGTTTGTAGCAAAAACCCCTTTAGAAGCGCCGCCCCACTCGCCACCAGATAGGTAAAGCGGGCCAAAGCCATGCTCTTCTGGAGTCACCATAGACCCCGAACATTGTGCTGTGAAACCAGTAGCTAGAGCATTGACGATATAGGCTCCAGAAATGGGTTGTAAATCACTGTTCAATTTAATTCGTGCTATAGAGAAATCAGCTTCTATATTATTGATTAAGGTAAAAGTACCATCACCATCGGCTAATAATCCAGCCCCGTCTGCCATAGAGCCATATACGAAATCTGGAGTGCCTTCAATAACGTCTTCCGAAGATAAAATAGGAGTAACTGCTATAGATGAAAACTCAGATTCTACTTTTAAAAAGTTAGGAGTTACAGAACTGGTTAAGGGTGTTAATTCTGTTGTGCTAGCATCTTCTCCGTCTGCACCATTTTCGCCATCGGTACCATCGGTTCCGTTAGTACCATCTTCTCCATTAGCACCGTCTTTTCCATCTACACCATTAATGCCGTCTTTTCCATCTTCTGTTTCACAACTATATGTGGTTACTGTCATCGTAACCGCTAATAAAAGCACTGTTAGTTTAAATAAATGTTTCATGTTTTTTGAGAACGTTTTTAGTTAAATATTTGCTTTCAAAATTAGCATCCTCATAGCAGAGGCTTGTTATGAGATTACTGTGCTTTTATTAACTTAGGATGATATAAAAGTTAAGAAGGTTACCTTAATATTACGCATGTTAATAAGGTATTAAGAAGTGTTAAGCTGGTATTAAATTTGAACATTTTATCATTTTGTTTAGGGATTAACTAAATTTTTAGAATCTAAAAAATCGAATAACTGTATATTTACAGCAATTTATTTTTGTATGCACCAAGACCATCTACCATTTAAGAGTACAGGCTATTTTTCGTCACTCATTTGCGATTATTTAGATCAAAAACAAGAGTTGAAAGCGTTTTACAACCGTTTTCCAACTTTAGAACATTTTGAAGCGCAGGTAAAGGAGAAAAGCCTTTCAAATACAACAAGTGCAACGTTTAGAAAAACGTTGGTGTCTGTTTTAGAAGCGCAGTATGCAACGGTAGAGACGTCTGCATTAACTCGAGAAAATATCAAGGCGCTTGAAGCTACACATACTTTCACGATAACTACGGGGCATCAATTAAATTTGTTTACAGGGCCGCTTTATTTTTTATATAAGATTGTTTCTGCGATAAACCTGGCGAAAACATTAAAAGCGACCTATCCAGATTTTAATTTTGTACCCGTTTATTGGATGGCAACAGAAGATCATGATTTTGATGAGATTAATTATTTTAATTTTAAGGGTAAAAAAATACAATGGAACCGCACGGCAAGTGGCGCTGTAGGGGAACTTTCTACAGAAGGATTAGATAAGGTATTAGAGGTCTTTGCGCGCGATTTAGGACCAGGCCATAACGCTGCGTTTTTAAAAGACACCTTTGAAGCGGCGTATTTAGAGCATGATACTCTTGCAGATGCCACACGCTATTTGGCAAACACCTTGTTTAAAGTCTATGGTTTGGTTGTTATAGATGCTAATGCTACAGAATTAAAACGCTTATTTCTGCCTTATATGCGGAAAGAATTATTTGAAACAACAGCGTTTAAAGCGGTAGATGCTACAAGTAAGGCCTTATCACAAGTCTCAAGTCAATATAAAATACAGGTCAATCCAAGGCCAATAAACTTATTTTACATCACAGCGGGAGTGCGCGAACGCATTGTAGAAGAAAATGGTATGTTTAAGGTGTTGCATACAACACTAACTTGGACGGCAGCAACATTAGAAGAAGAATTGGAGAAGTATCCAGAACGGTTTTCGCCAAACGTAATTATGCGACCGCTTTATCAAGAAGTTGTTTTGCCCAATTTATGCTATATAGGTGGTGGGGGAGAGCTTGCGTATTGGATGCAATTAAAATCGTATTTTGATACTGTAGGCGTAACGTATCCCATGTTGCTATTGCGTAATTCAGCCTTGTTACACACAGAAAAACAAGCGAAGCAATTAGAGAAAATGGAGATAACACCAGAGGATTTATTTTTGAAACGCGATCATTTTGTGAATAAAAAGGTGAGGGCCATTTCTAATATAGCGATTGATTTTTCAGAACAACAAGCGCATTTAAAAGCCCAGTTTAAAGCCTTATATGCTGTAGCCGAAGTTACAGATGCTTCTTTTTTAGGCGCTGTAAAAGCCCAAGAAGTAAAACAAATACAAGGTTTAGCGTATTTAGAAAAACGTTTGTTAAAAGCTCAAAAATACAAGCTGAAAGACCAAGTAGCACGTATGACGGCGCTGCAAGCAGAATTGTTTCCAAATGAAAGTTTACAAGAACGCAATACAAATTTTGCTGCATTTTACTTAGACCATGGACCAGCTTTAATTCCTGCTTTGATAGCCGCTTTAAATCCTTTACAACAAGAGTTTTCTATCTTAAGGCTTTAAACAAGAGCTTCTCAACTTTTAGAGTGCGTTTGGGGTTGAGGTTTTCCACAATTAATGTTAAAAAACTGATTAAAAAATAAGAAGAGGTCATGCGTCAATAAAAAACAATTCCTATTTTTGCGCATGCAACATGATAAGGTACTTATTTTAGACTTCGGATCTCAATATACACAACTTATTGGGCGTAGAGTTCGAGAACTCAACATATACTCCGAGATACATCCATTCAATAAAATTCCAAAAGACATAGAAGGTTACAAAGCTGTAATTCTTTCTGGTAGTCCTAACTCTGTAAGAGGTGAGGACGCATTACACCCAGATTTATCTGAAATTAGAGCTAAAAAGCCTCTGCTAGCAGTATGCTATGGTGCGCAATATTTGGCACATTTTTCAGGAGGAGAAGTAGCGCCTTCAAATACACGAGAGTATGGGCGTGCACATCTGTCTTTTATTAAAACAGAAGCCCCTTTCTTTAAAAATATAAAAGAAGGGACTCAAGTATGGATGAGCCATAGCGATACGATAAAACAGCTGCCTACGAATGCTGTATTATTGGCCAGTACCGACGATGTAACGAATGCAGCATATCGCATTGAAGGTGAAGAGACATATGCCATTCAATTCCATCCCGAAGTATACCATTCTACAGACGGAAAACAGCTTTTAGAGAACTTTTTAGTTGGTATTGCAGGCTTACAACAAGATTGGACGCCTCAGTCTTTTGTAGAAGAAACGGTTACAGCTATACAGGATAAAGTTGGTACAGATAAAGTTGTTTTAGGACTGTCTGGTGGTGTAGATTCTACAGTAGCCGCAGTACTTTTACATAAAGCTATTGGTAAAAACCTCTATTGTATCTTTGTGAATAACGGGTTGTTACGTAAAAATGAATTCGAAAGCGTTTTAAACCAATACGAAGGGATGGGGCTTAATGTAAAAGGCGTAGATGCTTCAGAACGTTTTTTGGGAGCTTTAAAAGGCATAGAAGACCCCGAAAAAAAGCGTAAAGCCATAGGAAATTCTTTTATAGAAGTCTTTGATGATGAGGCAAATGCATTAACAGATGTCAAATGGTTAGCACAGGGTACGATTTATCCAGATGTAATAGAAAGTGTTTCTGCAACAGGAGGCCCATCAGCTACTATAAAAAGTCACCATAATGTAGGAGGCTTACCCGATTTTATGAAACTTAAAATTGTAGAACCGCTACGCGCCATATTTAAAGATGAAGTAAGACGTGTTGGCGCAACTTTAGGTATAGATCCAGAGTTGTTAGGGCGACACCCATTTCCTGGGCCAGGTTTGGGGATTCGTATTTTAGGTGATATTACTGCAGAAAAAGTACGCATGCTACAAGAAGTAGATGCGATCTTTATAAATGGTTTAAAAGAAGCTGGTTTATACGATAAGGTATGGCAAGCGGGTGCCATGTTATTGCCTGTAAATAGTGTAGGAGTTATGGGAGATGAACGTACTTATGAAAAATGTGTGGCACTTAGAGCTGTAGAAAGTACCGATGGTATGACTGCAGATTGGGTGAACTTACCCTATGATTTTTTACAAAAGACATCGAATGCTATTATTAATAAAGTAAAAGGTGTAAACCGTGTGGTATATGATATCAGTTCGAAACCACCTGCAACTATAGAATGGGAGTAATACCTGTGTCTTTTCTAATTTTGGCATGCTAAATGCTATTATTAGAATGAATAGGTTTATGCTTTATGTTTGATAAGGCACAGTGCAATTAGAAAACGGTTATAGATTATAGCGAATAAATTAAGATCAAAATGAATAAATTTTTTTTAGTTTTTACAATAGTGTGTGTGTTGGGGCTAAGCGCTGTTAATGCTCAAAATTATAAAACACATAATGTTAAAACTGGTGAAACTATAACAGATATTGCAGCACGTTATGCCGTGACTGTAGAAGCGATTTATAGTTTAAATCCTGATGCAAAAAAAGAATTTAAGCCGCATACCGTTTTAATTATTCCAATTTCTAAAGCAGCACCTTCAAAGTTTAAAGAGACCAAAACTTTAGAAGGTTTTAAAAAACATAAAGCAAAAAAGAAAGAAACATTATATGGCTTAGCTAAAAAGTATAATGTTTCTGAAGCCGACATAAAGAAGCACAATACCTTCTTATACGCTAATAATTTAAGAAAAGGCGATAAATTACAAATACCGGTTTTTAAAGTTGTACGTGAGACCATTGTAGAAAGTCCTAAAACATATACAGTAAAACCCAAGGAAGGGAAATGGCGCATTGCGTATAAATTTGGTATAACGGTTGAAGAGTTAGAAGCATTAAACCCAAATATGGGTGAGGTACTGCAAGAAGGACAGCAAGTTAACGTGCCAAGTATAGCAGGAGATGCGCAAAAGGAAATTGATGAGAAGTACAGCTATTACAAGGTGTTGCCCAAAGAAGGGTTTTACCGATTAAAATTAAAACTTAAGTTAGACCAAGAGGCATTAGAAACGCTTAATCCAGAACTTAAAGCTAACGGCTTAAAAGCAGGAATGGTACTTAAAATACCATTTACCGAAACGGTATCTGTTTCTAATGATGCTCTAGAACAAAAAGAGCTCTCAAGATCAATTACCGATTTTAAAACGAAACGTATTGCTTTAATGCTGCCATTTCGATTAAATAAGGTTGAATTCGATTCTGTTCAAGATACAAAACGCAGTATTTCTAAGGACCCTTATTTAGATGTATCATTAGATTTCTACACCGGTGTACTTATGGCTGTCGATTCTTTAAAGCAATTAGGAGTTTCTATAGCATTAGATGTATACGATACGAAGCATGAAGAGAGTGCAGTGTCTAGACTTTTAGCAACTACAAATTTTGAAACATTAGATGCTGTAATCGGGCCATTGACGACCAAAAATTTTAATTTGGTTTCAAAAGCATTAAGTGCCCATCATGTCCCCGTTGTTTCCCCAATAGGTACGAATTTAAAACTCTATGATAATGTCTTTCAATCCAGACCCTCTGATGCATTATTGAAACAAAGAATCGTGACTTTTGTAAAAAATGATAGCTTACCAAAACATGTTGTCATTATTGCGGATTCTAAAAATAAAGCCATTGCAGAAGAGTTAAAAGCAACGTTTAAAACGGCGTCTGTACTATATTCAAGAAAGGATAAAAAGGGAAAGGATGAGAATTATGTCATGGTAGATGATATAAAATCAGGTTTAAAACCAGGGCGAAATATTGTGTTTTTAGAAACGCAGAACGAAGGATTCGCGTCTAACGTTACTAGTGTGTTGGCCTCATTAATGCACAGCCAACAGATCGAAAATGTTTCAACATCAATTGTTTTAGCTACTACGCGATTTAATCGTGCTTTTGAAGGTGATGAAATAAACAATACGCACCTTTCTAAATTACAGTTTCATTATGCAACATCAGCGAAGAGTTATTCAGACGATAATCATGCATTCGTAAAACGTTACGATGCGGCATACAATATAACTCCTAATACTCGAGCAGTTAAAGGTTTCGATCTTATGATGGATGTTGTATTGCGTATGGTGACCTCTGAAGATTTATTCATGTCGGTTGCAGATACACCACTTACAACTTATGTAGAAAATAAATTTGCTTACAAGAAAAAAAGTGATGGAGGCTATTATAACGATGCCGTATATCTTGTAAAATATGATAACCTTAAGATCGTAGAAGTAAAACAATAAGATCGTGTTGGCCTACGTTTTTATCCAATAGAAAACCTATGGCAATTAAATCCTATTTTTTATTTTTTTTACTCTGTACATTTCAACCATCTGTCGTAGAGGAACCTGTAATTGTTTGGAATGCGAATTACAAGTTAACATGGCAAGATTTTAAGGCACGACCCAATCGTGCTTCTAGTGCTGTAGCGATTACCGCATCTGGAATTACCTTTGGATTTTCTATAGATGAGGTTGATAAAAAAGTTGTGCGCTTTGCAACAGAAATAGAAACACATTTTTATCCTGAGAAATCTTGGTATAAACCTAAAGATGCTAATACACATATATTAGGACATGAACAATTGCATTTTGATATTACCGAATTGTATGCTCGTAAATTTAGAGCACGTGTAAGTGCTTTAGAGGTATCGCAACATATAGCCAAAGATTTACGCACCTTACATCATACCATAACAAAAGAGCTAGCGGCTTTTCAAAAGCGCTACGATACAGAAACTGATTTTTCTAGACATATAGCGCAACAAGACTATTGGCAGCAATTTATCGCTGAAGAACTTAAAACATACGATGCTTTTGCATCTAAAAATTAAAAACGTGTTACCAGACAAGCAATTTCTCATAGATTTAGCACATACAAAAATGCCTTATGGCAAATATAAAGACCGCTACATTATCGATTTACCAGAACACTATGTGGTTTGGTACCATGGTAAAGGCTTTCCTAAAGGGAAACTTGGTGATATGTTACGGCAAGTCTATGAGTTGAAAGTGAATGGTTTAGAAGAATTGATTTGGAACATTAGGCAGCAATATCCTAAATAAAATAGCGTATTATACTTTAGGTACAGTAACGTGTTAGGAGCCGCTTCTTTATGCCTAATAGTTTGCCTACAGTAGCCAACGTGCTAATACCTAATTGTTGTAGTTTTAGAGGCATACTAGGGCTATAAGCATCTAGCATGTGTACACCAATCGCTAAATGAAATATATTGGTAGGTATGCCAGCAGCATTAACTTTACGGTCTTTGGCTAGGCCATACATAATTTGTAATCCTTTTTTTAAATTAAGTGCAGGTCTAGCGTCTACCTCAAAAGTAACAGATGCGTTAGAGGCATTATAAAAGCGATGTATGTCATAAGGCCGAATTAAGGCCGTATCATTTTTATAAAGTATATGTGTTGTGCCATTAACGTCTACATGTAATACGCCATCTACAACTTTAAAAAATTCGCTAAATTGCGTGTGGTAATGGGATTGTGTTTGGCCACCACCAGCTTGAAGATAGGTTTTAAAACGAAGTGTCCCGTTAGTTGTATCTGTAAATTCAATTTCGTTTTGGAGTGTGGGATTGGGATAACGCTTAGTCATATATGGTATAGATTTGGTCTTCTAGAGGATGTGGTGTAAAAGGTAGATTTTGTTTTAATTTAATAGAGTTTTAGCTTGAAATAGCGTGCTATTTTTATAAAGTTACAGGTAATCTTTTAAAAGTCATATAAAGATTTTTAAAAATACGAATGGTTGTAAAATAAAAATAATTTAACCTGTTTAAAACCAGAGGGTTTAAGCGAATAGTCGTAAAGCGATAAATAGTTGAAAAACAATTCTAAAATAACTATTTTAATTTTGTAAATTTGCCTGCGTTTATAAGCGCAACATGACAAGCAAGACAAAGTATATTTTCGTAACCGGAGGGGTTACATCTTCATTAGGTAAAGGTATTATAGCAGCATCTCTAGCCAAGTTATTACAAGCTCAAGGATATCGCGTAACCATACAAAAGCTAGATCCATATATTAACGTAGATCCAGGAACACTTAACCCATACGAACATGGCGAGTGTTATGTGACCGAAGACGGCGCAGAAACAGATTTGGATTTAGGGCATTATGAGCGTTTTTTAAACGTACCTACAAGCCAAGCCAATAATGTAACCACAGGGCGTATATACCAAAGCGTGATTCAAAAAGAACGCCAAGGTAAGTTTTTAGGTAAAACGGTTCAAGTTGTGCCACACATTACAAACGAAATAAAACGTCGCGTACAGATATTAGGAAAATCTGGAGATTACGATATTGTAATTACGGAAATAGGCGGTACAGTAGGAGATATAGAATCCTTACCTTATATAGAAGCAGTGCGCCAATTGCGTTGGGATTTAGGAGAAGATAATGGGCTTGTTATTCATTTAACATTAGTACCTTATTTATCTGCTGCGGGTGAGTTAAAAACCAAACCGACCCAGCACAGTGTAAAAACATTAATGGAAAGCGGTGTACAAGCCGATATACTTGTATGTCGTACAGAACATAAATTACCAAAAGATTTACGCAGAAAATTAGCATTGTTTTGTAATGTAACTGTAGATTCTGTTATTCAATCTATAGATGCATCTACCATTTACGATGTCCCTAATTTAATGTTGAAAGAAGGCTTAGATAAAATTGTTCTTAAAAAACTAGCCTTAGAAAGTTCAGAACCTAATATCGATATTTGGAATAAGTTTGTGCACCGTCATAAAAATCCGAAATCTGAAGTGCGTATTGGGTTAATAGGCAAGTACGTAGAATTACAAGATTCCTATAAGTCTATTTTAGAGGCTTTCATACATGCAGGAGCAGAAAATGAAGTTAAAGTAAATGTAGAGTCAGTACACTCAGAGTATTTAAATGATGAAAATGCCGAACTCATGTTAGGACATTTAGATGCTGTTTTAGTGGCCCCAGGATTTGGAGAACGCGGTATAGAAGGTAAGATTTCTGCAGTAAAATACGTTAGAGAACAAAAGATTCCTTTCTTAGGGATATGTTTAGGAATGCAAATGGCAGTCATAGAATTTGCAAGAAACGTTTTAGATTTAAAACAAGCCAATTCTACAGAGATGGAACCAGAAACAGCACACCCTGTGATTAACTTAATGGAGGAGCAAAAAACCATTAAAGATAAAGGAGGAACGATGCGTTTAGGCGCTTGGGCATGCCAATTAGTGCCAGATAGTAAAGCCGCTAAAATTTACCAAACCGACGCCATAAAAGAGCGCCATAGACACCGTTATGAATTTAATAGTGATTATAAAGCGCAAATAGAAGCCGGAGGTATGAAGGCTACAGGTTTTAACCCTAAAACCAATTTGGTAGAAATTGTAGAAGTAGAAGATCATCCCTGGTTTATGGGCGTGCAGTACCACCCAGAGTACAAAAGTACAGTCGCTAACCCACATCCACTATTTGTAGCGTTTGTTAAAGCTGCATTTAAACATAAAAAAACGAAATAAGTGCCATTGTGGCACATAAAGATACATTGGATACTTTTTTGACAAGAAATAGTATCCTTTTCTTTTAAATAGGATCAATTTATAATTATGGAAGAAAAAAAGTTAGACATTAACTCGATTATAGGTTTTGTGTTAATCTTTGGTATTTTAATTTATATGTTTTGGCAAAATAAGCCAACACCAGAAGAGTTAGAAGCCCAAGAAAAAGCGAAGCAAGAGCAGGTAGCAGCAGAAGCTAAAGCAAAAGAAGCAAAGCAAACCTTAGTAACAACAGCAGAGGATTATGCTGTAGGTACAGCATTAGATTCACTTCAAAAGGTAGCAGCGCAAAATAAATTGGGAGCTTTTGCATATTCTGCAACACGAGTTTCTAAAAAAGAAACAGTCGTAGAAACAGATGTATTTGCTTTAAAGTTTAATAGTAAAGGGGGCTATCTTTCTGAAGTAAAATTGAAGCAATTTGTCGATTATAAAGAAAAGCCAATCTATATTGTAAAAAATCAAAATGCAGATTTTAATATCAATTTTGGAACAACAGATAGCAGAATTTTTAATACTAGAGACCTGTATTTCGAACCTAAAGTGTCGAAAAATGGAAAGAATACAGTCGTTTCTATGAAGTTGAAAGTCTCTGAAACTAAATTTTTAGAGTACAGATATGAATTGAAACCTGCAGATTACATGATTGGTTTTAGTGTGAAATCTCAAGGTTTACAAGATGTCATTAACAGTTCTGCAGACATTAATTTAGATTGGAAGTTAAAAGGGTACCGTCATGCCAAAAGTATTTCTTATGAAAACAGGTATACAGATATTCATTATGAACATGATGAGGGGCATGCTGATTATACAGGAGCACGAGATGCTGATGATGAGCTAGAAGATGTAACATGGATAGGGTATAAACAACACTTCTTTTCTTCAGTACTGTTAACAGATACCCCATTTAAAAAAGCACGTATTACTGCAGAAAGCTTGGTTGAAAATGAAGAAATTGATACGGTATATACCAAATTATTTGCGACTAAATTACCCTTAGAATTAAGAGGCGGTGAATTAAGTGAGTCTATGGACTGGTATATTGGGCCCAATGATTTTAAGGTCTTGAATGCTTATGATAAAAACTTAGACGAAATTGTGCCTTTTGGTTGGGGGATTTTTGGCATCATCAACCGTTATGTATTTATGCCGTTATTTGGTTTTCTAGGTGGTTTTTTACCTTATGGGATTGCTATTGTTGTAATGACCATTTTAGTGAAAATCTTGCTGTCTTTTGTGCAATACAAGCAGTTCTTATCTCAGGCTAAGATGAAAGTTTTAAAACCAGAGTTAGATGCGATTCGTGAAAAGCATAAAGACAATAAAATGAAAGCGCAGCAGGAAACAATGGCTTTACAAACCAAAGCAGGGGCTAGTCCTTTGTCTGGGTGCTTGCCTGCATTAATACAGTTGCCCGTATTTTATGCTCTATTCCAGTTTTTTCCTTCAGCTTTCGACTTGAGACAAAAAAGTTTCCTTTGGGCAGAAGATTTATCATCATATGATACCATATTAGAATTGCCATTCCACATTCCTTTCTATGGAAGTCATGTGAGTCTATTCCCGATATTAGCTTCGATAGCGATATTCTTTTACATGCGATTAACTACAGGTCAAAATGTGCAAGCGCAACCGCAACAGGAGGGAATGCCAGATATGGCCAAGATGATGAAGTATATGATGTTCTTCTCGCCAATCATGATGTTATTCTTTTTTAATAATTATGCCTCTGGATTGAGTTTGTATTATTTTATTTCTAATACGATTAGTATTGGAATTATTCTGGTCATAAAGAATTTCATCTTAGATGAAGATAAAATACACGCACAGATTCAAGAAAATAAAAAGAAGCCTAAAAAAGAAAGCAAGTTTCAAGCTAAAATGAAACAAATGATGGAGCAGGCAGAACAACAAAAACAAATGCAACAAAAACGAAAAAAATAAATTTTAAAGCTGCCTGTAAAGGCAGCTTTTTTTATATAAGAAATTAAAATAATTAACGTTAGAAGGGAAGCAACATAAACGTAATTTATTTTGAAAGTAGATTTTATGAAAACAATAGGTTTTTTTTGGGTTCTAATTTTAACCGTAGGTATGGGAGTAAACGCCCAAGAGTACAATCAATACGATGCAGCAGGAAGACGACATGGACAATGGCAAAAAGTCTTTAAAGGCACTAATGTATTGCGTTATCAGGGAACTTTCGATCATGGCAAAGAGGTAGGTCTTTTTAAATTTTTTAAACCTGTTAAAGGAAAAGCCGTTTTAACCGCGACTCGAGAATTTAATACAACCACAGCTAGTGCTAAAGTTACGTTTTACGATCCTTACGGTATGGTGGTTAGTGAAGGGGAGATGAATGGAAAGACCTATATAGGCACTTGGAAGTATTATCAGCGTAATTCGCAACAGTTGCTTATAGCAGAACATTATAATACAACAGGTGTCTTACATGGCGAACGTATTGTATATTACAAAAATGGCCAAATCGCCGAGCAAAACTATTATAAAGATGGCGTGCTAGACGGAGACGCTTTATGGTATGCTAAAAATGGAGCACTGATTAAAAAATACATGTACGTTATGGGCAAACTTCACGGTAAGGCTCAATTTTATGATAGTTCTGGACATTTAAAAACAGAAGGGGCTTATAAAGCGGATAAAAAGCATGGCACTTGGACGTATTATGACCAAGGGAAAATTGTTGAAACCAAAAAGTTTTAAGTAGTAAATACTACAAAAAAATAAGACTTCAATCTAGTTTAGTTGTACTTTAATGCATTAATTTTCTTTCTTTTTTTTGTAAAAACGATACATTTTACCGATGAAATACATTTTTTAACGATTTATATGATTTATTCTCTTTTATAAATTAGCTTTTGAATTTCTAATTTTTATTTTCGCAATCTAAATCGAAAAAGCTTAACTTATGAAATTCAAACTACTATTTTTAACATTGTTTTTAGCGGCATCGGCTTTTGCACAAAAAACAACAATAAGAGGTATTGTAGCCAGTACCGAAAACATGCTCTATGGTGTTTCTATAACAGAAAAAAACACAAGTAACACGACTACCTCAGATTTTGATGGAAGTTTTCAGATTAAAGTGAACTCTAATGCCACACTTGTATTCTCTTATATAGGTTTTGATACTCAGGAGATTTCTGCAACCAAGGACGCAAGGCTTAATGTCATTTTAAAAGAAACCATAAATGAATTAGAAGAGCTTGTTATTTATGGTTTTGAAGGTGTCGTAGGTCAAGCAAGACGTCGTGCAGAATCTACGCAAGACATACCAGAATCTGTAGTGACTTATACATCAGAAACTATAGAAACAAAGGGGATTGAAAACCTTAAAACATTTACAGATTACGTACCTAACGTTAACTTTACATCGTCATTAGGCTTAGGAAATAACTTTATTACTGTTAGAGGGATATCCCATATTAGAAATGGGGAATCTCCAATAGCCTTTGTGGTAGATGGAGTAACTTTACCAGATGCCAATTTAATCAATCAAGAGTTATTTGATATCGCTTTAATAGAAGTCGTAAAAGGCCCTCAAGGGGCATTATATGGTAAAAATGCTATTGCAGGAGCGGTTAACATTTTAACCAACCAATCAACAAACAATTTTAAACATAATGTGTTAGTGGGCTATGGTAGTGGTAATACATTTAAAAGACAATTTGTGACTTCTGGGCCTCTGGCTAAAAATAAATTGTTCTATAGAATCTCTGCATCTTCTAAAAAAGGTGATGGTGTTATAGATAATGAGTTTTTAAACACACCTGTAGATTTTATAGATGAAACAACAGTAAGAGGACAGATAAGAGCTGTTTTTTCTGGTAAAGCGAAGTTAACCGTTACAGGACAATACTTAGATTCTGAAGGTGGTGGTTCTTATTTTGCATCTCCTATTGTTGATGAAACACCAGAAACACCGCTTGTAGCTAATGCTGCACCAGACAATTTTGATAATTTTGCCATTGTTTCAGACCAATTAGGAGGATCTTCTTTAGAAGGACTTTATGGGAATGCAAAATTGCAATTTAGTTTAGATGATGTAAAAATTATAAGTTCTACAACTTATAACAAGTCTGATAGAAATAATTTTGGAGATTTTGATTATACAAATATTGATATTTTAAGACAAAATCAAGACAGTAATTCAGAAACATTTAACCAAGAAATACGTGTAAGTTCTGTCGCTAACGACTCTAAGGTGAGCTGGGATTTGGGTGTTTTTTACCAAAATTCAGATAAATTGTTTTTTACAGAGGTCTTTTTAAATGCAGGTTTAATAGAAGAACCTTTAATACCAATAGATCAACGTGTACGTTTTGGTGTTGGAGATTTTACAAATACATTTAAAACACTTGCTGCATTTGGATTTTTAGATTATAAGCTTTCGGATAAGTTGACATTCTCTTTTGGGTTACGATTTGATAATGATGACATCTCTCAAGAAAATATTGCTTTAACAGAAGAACAGCAAAGAACAGATTCTGAATTGCAACCAAAATTTTCGATAGCGTATAAAGCTTTAGATAATGTTTTATTATATACAAATTATGGACGAGGTTATAGAAACGGAGGATTTAATCAAGATCGCGTTGGTGGTATCAATTTAACATACGAACCAGAATTGACAGATAATTTTGAATTTGGAATAAAAAATAGTTTTTGGAAAGATCGCGTCCTGTTAAACGCATCAGCATATTATATCGATTTTACCAACCAACAACAATTTAGATTACTTGTAGGTGGAGCTACAGGAGATGGTAGTGTTAGAAATGGAATTATAAACTTTGAGGAAAGTGAGTCTTATGGTTTTGAAGTAGATTTAAGAGTAAGACCTTCTAAGTATTTTGATGTTTTTGCGGGCTATGGTTTAAGTACTTCTACAATTACAAAAGGTACAGCTAGATTTAGTACAATAGATAATACTGAATTTGATGTTGCTGGTAACAGAACACCACTTATTCCTCAAAACAGTTTTGCTCTTGGCCTAGAATCTAAAATAGACTTTACTAAGAGAACACAGTTTAATGCAAATGTATTATTAAAAGGTACAGGTGATATTTATTGGCATGAAGACAATGCTGCGGTATCTTCAGCGTATAGCTTATTAAGTGGAAAAGTAGGTTTTAAGTTTAATAAAAACCTATCCATTTTTGTTTGGGGCGATAATATTCTTGGAGAAGATTATATAACAGAATTTTTTGGAGAGCCTTTCTCTAATGGTGCGAAAGATGTGGTTTGGGTAGGAAACCCTGCAACATTTGGCGCAAGCGTAGGCTATGATTTTTAAAATTTGTGGTGATACAATGTCCTAAACATTACATTAGGCATATCGTATAGAAAAAGGCTGTCTCATA
This sequence comes from uncultured Flavobacteriaceae bacterium, assembly GCA_947504035.1. Classification (GTDB taxonomy): domain Bacteria; phylum Bacteroidota; class Bacteroidia; order Flavobacteriales; family Flavobacteriaceae; genus Jejuia; species Jejuia algarum. The sequence goes on along the minus strand of CANNGA010000003.1, from coordinate 167,822 downwards.
TTGAGACAGCCTTTCCTTTTTCATAGACAATTTTCATGTCTATTCTAAACAAACCAAACTATATTTTAAATTACTCTTCTTCTGTAGTGGGTCTAATAACTCTATCTATAGCATGCACCATACGGTATGTCTACTAATGATATAAAGGATCTGTGATGGTTAAATGAACAGTACCAATAGTAATAGCAGCTCCTAAAGTCGTTTGTGTACCTGAAATTAATTGAGTCGATTGTAAATTTTCATTAATAATATGATTTTAAAGTATTTCTGTTACTACTGCGGTTGGTACGACTTATACAGCTACCCATGCATTAGTTAAGCTAGCACTTGCCGCTGCACTATCGGTTGTCAATCCAGGTTTTGAAACTGTAAGATCAACGTTATCACAACAGGCAGTTACAACACATAATGTCAAGACTAGAATTATATTATTTGAATTAATTTTAGGTCTTTAATTTTTAGTTAACTTCATTTTGTTTAACAAAAATACATATAAGTAAAACAAAAAACAAAGTTTTGTTTCATAAAAAATAGTTAAAGTTAAACAATAATATTCAAAAAATCAGTTTCATACCTTTGTAACGCTATCAAACAAAAGCCATACAAATGCTTATCTTTGTACTCTTTTAAAATTGTATTTAGAGCATGAAACGTGTTATTGTAGGGTTATCAGGAGGTGTAGATTCGAGTGTAGCTGCTTATTTATTAAAGGAACAAGGCTACGAAGTTATTGGACTGTTTATGAAGAACTGGCATGATGATTCCGTGACCATTTCTAATGAATGTCCTTGGTTAGATGACAGTAATGATGCCATGCTGGTTGCCGATAAATTAGGGATTCCATTTCAAACGGTAGATTTAAGTGTGCAATACAAAGAACGTATTGTGGATTATATGTTTAAGGAATACGAAAGTGGTAGAACCCCTAATCCAGATGTACTGTGCAATCGAGAAATTAAGTTCGATGTCTTTATGGATATCGCTTTAAATTTAGGTGCAGATTATGTCGCTACAGGACACTATTGCAGAAAAGGTGAAGTGAAAGCAGGGCGTGATACCATTTACCGTTTGCTTTCTGGTGTAGATACCAATAAGGATCAATCTTATTTTCTATGTCAATTGTCGCAACAACAACTGGCAAAAGCCTTATTCCCTATAGGAGAACTTACAAAACCAGAAGTGCGTGAAATTGCAGCAACGTTGGATTTGGTAACGGCAGAAAAGAAAGATTCCCAAGGTCTATGTTTTATAGGTAAAGTGAAGTTGCCCGATTTCTTGCAGCAACAGTTAAAACCTAAAGAAGGTCATATTGTAGAGGTGCCTGCAACACATGAAGACTATGTGACAGAAGTACCCGAATTCCATTCTAAGTTGGAACAGCTTCAGTTTTTGTCTAAAAAAGTAATTTATACTGAAGCTCATGGAAAAATTGTGGGGAGACACCAAGGGGCTCATTATTTTACAAAAGGCCAACGAAAAGGTTTAGGAGTTGGGGGAACCCCAGAACCGTTATTTGTTATAGATACAAATGTAAAAGACAATATTATTTATACAGGACAAGGTAAAAATCACCCAGGCCTGTATAGAAAAGCATTATTTGTGGCTAATGATGACGTGCATTGGATTCGAGAAGATTTAATTTTAGCACCCGATGCTACAATGGCGGTTAGTGCCAGAATTCGTTACAGGCAGCCCTTAGAAAATGCAACCTTACATCAAGTCGCTCATGGGCTTTATGTAACGTTTGAAAACGCGCAGTCTGCCATCGCAGAAGGGCAATTTGTTGCTTGGTATCTAGGAGATGAACTGTTAGGTTCTGGAGTGATTTCATAGGGGTTTAAATTTAGAAGGTCTCATGGCGTTTTACGGTTTGATTTTACACGAGAACGTGTTAAGTTTCACTATAAATCAAACCCTATACTTAAAATCTAGACTATACGATAAATATTCGTTACGCCTAGATGTAATGAATGATGCCGGTCATGTAGATGGCATATTGGTTTTACATTTGAAGTAGGGAATGCTACATAGGTAGTATATGTTGGAGTTGTATATTAAAAGGCAATGCAGGTCTCCTATTTTTTAGAATTCTAAAATACGTTTAAATCAAATTATTTTTAAGAGATGTCTCATCGTATCACATCATTGTTTAAGATTAAATATCCAATAATTCAAGCTGGTATGGTTTGGAATAGCGGCTGGCGTTTAGCATCAGCATCTAGTAATGCTGGGATTTTGGGACTTATAGGCGCGGGGTCTATGTATCCTGAGGTACTGCGCGTGCATATTCAAAAATGTAAAAAGGCAACATCTAAGCCCTTTGGTGTTAATGTGCCGTTATTATATCCTGATATTGAGGCGTTAATGGCTGTTATAGTAGAAGAAGGGGTGTCTATCGTATTTACCTCTGCAGGTAATCCTAAAACATGGACGCATTGGTTACAAGCGCGGGGCATAACTGTTGTACATGTGGTGAGCAGTTTGAAATTTGCTTTAAAAGCACAAGACGCAGGTGTGGATGCCGTTGTTGCCGAAGGTTTTGAAGCTGGAGGACATAATGGACGAGACGAAACGACAACATTAACACTAATACCTGCTGTAAAAGCTCGGGTGACATTACCAGTAATAGCTGCAGGCGGGATTGCTTCTGGCAGAAGCATGTTGGCCTGTATGGCACTTGGCGCAGACGGTGTACAAATAGGAAGTCGATTTGTTGCAAGTACAGAAAGTTCGGCACACCAGGCATTTAAAAATGCAGTAATAGATGCTAAAGAGGGCGATACCAAACTTACATTAAAAGAATTAACTCCCGTTCGATTATTAAAGAATAAATTTTACAATACGGTCGAAGCACTTTACAAAAAACAATCTACTGTAGAAGAATTAAGTGCTCTTTTGGGAAAGGGACGTGCTAAATTGGGAATGTTTGAAGGTGATTTGGACCATGGAGAGTTAGAGATAGGACAGGTATCTAGCACTATTAATGAAATACAGCCTGTACAACAGATTGTAACAACGATTATTAAAGAATACAACGAAGCCAGTACACATTTATACAAGCTTTAGAAGATGTACGTGGTCGAATTCACAATTTTTGAAAGAGAAAATGGTACCACTAAAAAAAGGGAAAACTTAAGTTTTCCCTTTTAAGAATAGAAACAAGTGCCTTGATTTTCAATCCCTTAATAAATAAAAGCCTAAACGTTTCTTTCTAGGTATCATATGTTCTATATGAATAATTTCAAATGTAGGAAAATGCTTTTTAAAACGAAAGAATAAGTAGTGTTATTTTGTTAAGAAGATTGCGAGGTGTGTAATACACAACAAATGATGGCTTTACTTGTTTGAGACTTCTTTTTTAAAGGATAGGTAAATTGTGTTTAGTAGGGTCGTATAATACTGTTTTTACAAGACAATTAATGAAATGCTTTTTATGCCCATTGTAATAGATTTTTTATCGCGTTTAAGTCGGTCTAAAGCCTTAATTTCGCACGGTGCGATTACAAGATTATACAAGAGAATTTAAATACAATTGGCAACTAGCATCTCCAGTAATGTTGGGGCTTTTGGGGCATACCTTAGTAGGTTTGGTAGATAATATCATGGTGGGGCAATTAGGTACTGCTGAACTTGCAGCGGTTTCATTAGGCAATAGTTTCGTATTTATAGCCATGTCTTTAGGTATTGGTTTTTCTACGGCGATAACGCCCCTAATCGCAGAGGCAGATGCCGCCGAAGAGTTTGAGAAAGGAAAATCTTTTTTTAAACACGGGCTTCTACTATGTACTATTTTAGGGATAGCCTTATTTGCAATGGTTGTATTGGCAAAACCATTGCTATATGCAATGCACCAACCAGAAGCTGTTGTTGCTTTGGCCCTACCGTATTTAAATTTAGCAGCGTTTTCTTTAATTCCTTTAGTTATATTTCAAGGGTTTAAGCAATTTAGTGATGGCTTGGCATTAACTAAGTTTCCTATGTATGCAACACTAGTGGCTAATGGTATAAATGTAGCTTTGAATTACCTTTTGATTTTTGGCGCATTTGGATTCCCGAAATTAGGTATTGTTGGCGCAGCATACGGAACCATCGTATCTCGTATTGTAATGGTAGGCTGTCTTTGTTTTTTACTAGCACGCCATGAAAAGTCAAAAGTCTATATGGCGCAATTTAGAACGTTTTGTTTGCAACGTTTAGCGATTAAACGACTGCTTAGTTTGGGCTTACCAAGTGCTATGCAGATGTTTTTTGAAGTTGCTATTTTTACAGCGGCAGTTTGGTTGAGTGGACTATTGGGTAAAAACCCTCAAGCGGCAAATCAAATTGCATTAAATTTAGGTTCAATGACCTTTATGATAGCTATGGGCTTGGGTGTTACTGCGATGATTCGCGTGGGGAACCAGATTGGTTTAAAGCGCTATGCAGAATTACGACGTATTGCGTTCTCTATTTTTTTATTAGGCCTCATATTGGCAGTAGGTTTTGCAATTCTATTTTTAGTCCTACACCAACAGCTTCCCAAAATTTATTTGGATTACAGCGATGTTACCAATGGTGAAGACAATCAAGAGGTGCTGGTAATTGCCTCTAAGCTGCTATTAGTTGCCGCAATTTTTCAAATAAGCGATAGCATTCAAGTTGTTGTATTGGGGGCGCTAAGAGGGCTACAAGATGTTAAAATACCAATGGTATTGGTATTTATAGCATATTGGATTATTGGTTTCCCTATGTCTTGGTACTTAGGTAAAGCCACTATGTATGGTAGTGTGGGGATATGGATTGGTTTGTTGGCAGGCTTGACAGCTGCCGCTGTTTTATTGTATCTTCGCTTTAATTATTTGACCAAAAAATTGCTAATTACTGGACCTAAAACGGATTAATACTGTGGATTTTTTTAAAACGATAGACAAAATACGTGCTGCTTTTGGAAATATAAGTGCTATGGAACGTACTCATGTAGATACATTTACTGAAAATTTAATCGCTAATATTAAAGGCGAAATGATCGCAGCATCTAATTTTGGACAGTGTTTCGTGGCTTTTCAGAATTTGGCAGATTATGAATTTCTTAATGTTGAAATTTTAAGTGGCACTAATATCAAAACCTATAATGGATGCCTTTTATGTTTTAGTTGTAATGGCAAAGACATAGACATAGCTTCAGATACACAGGAAATCACTTCAGATTACTCTAATGTTTCTAACAGGTGGCTTACTAAAATAAGTTTCATAGTAACACCAGACGAAAAACAGATGATACTTCAAAAGAATTTTGAAACGCTTCATCTTCAATATAAATCGAAAGCCTTACCTCTAAAAACAAAATAATTATAAAAGTATATGACACTTCCAAAATTTATCTTAGGTGATAATACAGATTACCCTAATGCTATATTTGTAATCCATACAGAATTTCCAAGATTCATTATTAATTTAGAAAATGATGAAGTAGAGTGGTTTGAGGATTTCGATGCAGAGGATGAGAAAGAATTGAATGTAGAAACAGAAAATGCCATTACACAGGCGACTGCTTTTTACGACCGTGAAATAGAAAAATACGAAGATTAATTTTTTTTGTTATGATAGATCAAATATTACAATGGGATGAAACCGTATTTCTTTTTTTTAATTCCTTAGGAACAGCGCAATGGGATGGTTTATGGTTGATTATTACCCATAAATTAAGTTTTATTCCTTTGTATGCACTTCTATTAGTTTTGATATACAAGAAATTTGGACTTAAATCACTAGTGGTGTTTATGGTCGTCATTGCCTTGATGATTACTTTTACAGATCAAATTACAAATGTGTTTAAGAGAGGCTTTCAAAGACCACGACCTTGTGGTGTCGCAGAATTAGCCGATCAAATGCGATTTATAGCAGTGCGCTGTGGTAAATATGGGTTTTTCTCAGGGCATTCTTCAAATTCTATGGCTGCTGCAATTTTTGCAGGGTTGTTGTTGAAACCGTATTATAAATATTTAATTTTTGTACTTATATTGTGGAGTATTACCGTAGCTTACAGTCGTATTTATGTAGGAGTACATTACCCTTTAGATATTTTATGCGGGATGACATTTGGCGCCATTTCAGGAGTTTTGTTCTATAAGCTAGGACTATTTTGTAAAGCCCGTTTTGTAAAGGTGTAACAAATGAGATACTGCTGTAGAAGGGGAGATTATATTCTGTTCTACGTTTTGTAATTGTGCTTCTAAAGCCGCTTTAATTTCAGGGTGACTGAAAAAACTAGAACGCAGTTCACCATTAATAGCTTCAAGTACGGCACTTTTTTTTTGAGCGTTACGTTTGGCTTCAAAGTGTTTATTCTCTTTGGTCAGTGATAGGTATGTTGTAATGAGTTGCCATGTTTCTTTAATGCCTTTATGTTCTAAACCACTGGCTAAAGTTACTTTTGGAGACCAACCGTAATTATTTTGAGGGTACCATTGTAACGCGCGCTCAAATTCTACTTTAGCTAAATGTGCATGTTTTAAGGTGTCGCCATCTGCTTTATTGATTATAATAGCATCTGCCATTTCAATGATACCTCGTTTAATGCCTTGCAGCGCATCACCAGCGCCAGCTAGTTTTAAAAGTAGAAAGACGTCGGTCATGCTATGAACGGCGGTTTCATTTTGACCAACACCAACTGTTTCTATAATAATAACATCGAATCCAGCGGCTTCACATAGTGTGATGGTATCTCTTGTTTTATGTGCAACACCTCCTAGTGCTTGTCCAGAGGCAGAAGGTCTAATAAACGCATTGGCGTTACGTGCCAAATGGGGCATACGTGTTTTGTCTCCTAAAATACTGCCCTTAGAAATTGTACTGGAAGGATCTACTGTTAACACAGCAACACGTTTACCTAAGGAAATTAAGTAGGTGCCTAAAGCATCAATAAAGGTGCTTTTGCCTACACCAGGAACTCCTGTAATTCCAATACGGATTGCTGCATTGGCATAAGGCAAACACTGTTTTAAAATATGATCGGCTTCTTTTTGGTGTGTTTTATTTGTGCTTTCAATACATGTTATAGCACGACTTAACAGACTAATGTTTCTGTTTCGTAGGCCTTGTACTAATTTTTTTGCATCTGGAAATGTTCGACCTTTACATTTAGAACTGTTAAATCCTACTGTATTAGTGAGCGGCATATGTGACCGCTCTTTTGTTGTTTTTAGAGTTTTTTTATCCTTTGCCAACGCTTAAAACACTTGTGGTTTGTATTCAAAGATACGTGTTTAGAGTTTTATACAGGAAGTTCCTTTAACGTAAAGGGATTTTTATGCGAACGTTGTCCCAAGCCATGGTCATGAAAAGTTGATCGGTAGAGTTATCAAAAGCAATAGTAAATTGTTCCACAACAGTATTTAAGTGTTCTACAGGCGCCGTATAATTAACGACATCGAATTCTGGTTCTCTCATAGGTTTTAAGGTTTCATGATCGACGCCCCAAGCGTATTGCTTGGCATTAAAAATAATGGACCATGCGGTATCGTTAGGAATCGTCCATAAGGTGTATTTACCAGGTTTTAAAACGGTGCTATCTATATTAAGTGCTTTATTGGTTTGAAATGTGGTAGCTTCATTAGCACCTGTACGCCATACTTTGTCGTAAGGAACGAGTGCTCCAAACACTTGGCGATTGCGTTTGGAAGGTCTGTTGTAAAACACATTAAGTTTTAAATCGTCTACTTTAAAGGCTACGTTTTTTTTTGGACTTTTTCGTTTTTGCAAGCCATCGTTTAAATAGGAATAAGCACTTACGCCAACAGCAGCTATAATTAAAAGTATGATAAAACGCTTTAAAAAGGTATTCATGTAAGAGAAGATTTAACAGTATAAAGATACTTTATAACCGAGTAGTACTCAAATTGAAACGGTTGTTTATTATATTTTGTTATGGCTTTTAATAAAAAAAAAATTTTTCAATAAAAAATCAGTGAACTAAAAACAATTAAAGGCTTAAATTTAATTTTTGATAATGATGAGGTCAGAGTCATTTTTTTGTCATCATAGAAATACTTAGCCTAAAATCAAAAAAAAAGCTCTAACAAAGTGTTAGAGCTTTTTTAAAATATAAAAGTTATATTTTTTACTAATCTTCAACCAAAACCCATTCGCCTCTGGCTAATAAAGGCTCTGCTTGCTTGTATTTTAGGGTTTTATTTTCACCATTCATAACGTGTTTAATCGTTACGCGATCGTTACGTCCAATTTTTGGTTTGTCTCTAACCACGGTCTCTACAATCTCTTGTTGTTGTGTGTTAGTGGCAACTCTATTTTGAGCAGAACGTTCGTCTAAATTAGGGATTTCCTCCTTTTCAATACTTAACTTCTCTTGTTTACGAACTTTAGCTTCTTGTATGGTATCTTGTGTTTCTTGAGGGAGTTCCCCTTTAAATAAGAAGGAGATAACATCCTTATTAACCTCATCAATCATTGCTTTAAACAATTCGAAAGCTTCAAACTTATAAATAAGTAAGGGGTCTTTTTGTTCGTGAACGGCTAGTTGTACAGATTGCTTAAGTTCATCCATTTTACGTAAATGGGTTTTCCAAGCGTCGTCAATTATTGCAAGTGTGATGTTCTTTTCAAAATCGGTAATTAATTGTTTACCATTAGTTTCGTAAGCTTTTTCTAAATCGGTAACAACATTTAAGCTTTTTACGCCATCTGTAAATGGTACAACGATACGTTTAAATTGATCTCGTTGATTTTCATAGACGTTTTTAATGACAGGGAAGGCAATTTCTGCATTGCGTTCCATTTTTGCTTTATAGCTTTCAAAAGCTGCTTTGTATACCTTAGAAGTAATTTCTTGATTTGAAAGTTTACCAAATTCATCTTCAGATATTGGAGCGCTCATTGAGAAATAGCGAATCAATTCAAATTCAAAATTCTTAAAGTCATTGGCCCCTTTATTGGTTTCTGTGATGCCTTCAGACGTATCAAAAATCATGTTGGCCAAATCGACACGTAGGCGTTCTCCAAATAAAGCATGATGGCGACGTTTGTAAACCACCTCACGTTGTGCGTTCATAACATCATCATACTCTAATAAACGTTTACGAACACCAAATTGATTTTCTTCTACTTTTTTCTGAGCGCGTTCTATAGATTTAGAAATCATACTATGTTGGATAACTTCTCCTTCTTTAAGGCCCATTTTATCCATCATTTTAGCAATACGTTCACTACCAAACAAACGCATCAAGTTGTCTTCTAAAGAGACATAAAATTGAGAGCTACCAACATCTCCTTGACGTCCTGCACGACCACGTAACTGGCGGTCTACACGACGTGAATCATGACGTTCTGTACCAATAATTGCTAAACCTCCAGCAGCTTTAACCTCGTCGGTTAATTTAATATCGGTTCCACGACCGGCCATATTTGTTGCAATAGTTACCTGCCCTGGTTTACCTGCATGGTCTACAATCTCGGCTTCTTTCTTGTGTTGTTTCGCATTTAATACGTTATGCGGTATTTTACGAATGCTTAACATTTTACCTAACAACTCTGAAATTTCTACAGAGGTTGTACCGATTAATACGGGACGACCTGCTTGTGATAATTTTGTAACTTCATCAATTACCGAGTTGTACTTTTCACGTTTTGTTTTATAAACTAAATCGTCTCTATCGTCTCTAGAAATTGGTTTGTTTGTTGGAATTTCAACGACATCTAATTTATAGATTTCCCAAAATTCTCCTGCTTCAGTTACCGCAGTACCAGTCATACCAGACAGTTTGCGGTACATTCTAAAATAGTTTTGTAGTGTTACTGTCGCAAAGGTTTGGGTCGCATCTTCAATTTTTACATTTTCTTTTGCTTCTATAGCTTGGTGTAAACCGTCGGAATAGCGACGCCCATCCATAATACGTCCCGTTTGCTCATCTACAATCATAACTTTATTATCCATCACCACATATTGGGTGTCTTTCTCGAATAACGCGTAAGCTTTAAGGAGCTGATTTAAGGTATGAATGCGTTCTGATTTTACGCCAAATTCTTTGAAAAGATTTTCTTTTAATTCGGCTTCTTTTTCTTTTTCAAGATTTTGTTTTTCTATTTCAGCTATTTCTATACCAATTTCGGGAAGTACAAAGAAATTAGGATCGTCTTTACCTGAAATATAATCAATACCTTTATCTGTAAGTTCTATTTGGTTGTTTTTTTCTTCAATAACATAGTACAACTCTGCATCTACTTTGTGCATTTCGCGGTTGTTGTCTTGCATATAGAAGTTTTCAGTTTTTTGTAATAACTGTTTAACACCTTCTTCTGATAAAAATTTAATTAAAGCTTTGTTTTTAGGGATACCACGATAAGCTCGTAACAATTGAAAACCACCTTCTTTAGTGTCTCCTGCTTTGATTAATTTTTTAGCTTCTGCTAATACACCTGTTAGGTACTTTCGTTGTACACCAACAATATCGTCTACCTTAGGTTTTAGTTCTGTAAATTCATGATGATCCCCTTTAGGAATAGGACCAGAAATGATTAACGGTGTACGGGCGTCATCTACCAGTACAGAATCGACTTCATCTACAATGGCATAATGGTGAGGACGTTGTACGAGATCGTCTGGAGAGTGTGCCATGTTATCACGTAGGTAATCAAATCCAAACTCGTTGTTTGTACCATAAGTAATATCTGCATTATAGGCGTTTTTTCGAGCTTCAGAGTTGGGCTGGTGGTAATCGATACAGTCTACAGTCATACCGTGGAACTGAAAAATAGGTGCCATCCAAGCACTATCACGTTTGGCTAAGTAATCGTTTACGGTCACCAAGTGTACACCTTTTTCTGTTAGTGCATTTAAATATACAGGTAAGGTCGCCACAAGTGTTTTTCCTTCTCCTGTTTGCATTTCGGCAATTTTACCTTGGTGCATCGCAATACCTCCAATAAGTTGAACATCGTAGTGTATCATGTCCCAAGTGATTGGCTTTCCTGCGGCATCCCAAGAATTGGCCCAAAGCGCGTATTCACCATCAAGAGTCACATAGTCTTTCTCACCCGAAAGGGTTCTATCGTACGCACTCGCCGTCACTTTTATTTCTGTATGATGTACAAAACGTTTTGCTGTTTCTTTAACAACAGCAAAAGCTTCTGGAAGGATGTCGTTTAAAACAGCTTCTGTAGTCGTGTAGATTTCATCTTTAAGTTTATCGATCTCTTGATAAATATCTTCGCGTCTGTCTATATCGTCTGTGCCTTCTGCTTCTTCTAAAAGCGAGGTGATTTGTGTATTAAGGGCTTTGGTTGCCTCGGCAATCTGCGCTTTAAATGCGGTTGTTTTTCCTCTTAATTCATCATGCGATAAAGCTTCTAAAGCCTTTTCAAAGGTTTTAACTTTATCGACTAAAGGTCTTATGTCTTTAACGTCTTGTTTCGATTTATCTCCTACAAATATTTTTAAGACCGAATCTAAAAAACTCATGTGCGTGTATTTTATATTTTAACTAGACTATGCCTAGGTTCTATTTCAATTAGTTATGTGCTTTCAAAAGCATTCAAAGATACATTTTGTTATGCTTTTTTTAGCGTATAGGGCAAAAAAAAAGCCTCAATTCGAGACTTTTTAACTATTCTTTATGCTTTTATTTAATATTCATCTTCATTCCAAAGATAATCTTCATCTGTTGGATAATCAGACCAGATTTCTTCAATAGAATCGTATGAGTCGCCTTCGTCTTCTATCGACTGTAAATTTTCAACAACTTCTAAAGGCGCTCCAGTTCTAATAGCGTAATCTATTAACTCGTCTTTTGTTGCTGGCCAAGGTGCATCACTCAAATAAGATGCTAGTTCTAAAGTCCAATACATTTCTTAATGTTTAATTTTCTGCAAAAATAATTTTTTACGCCAAACAAGCAAGAAAAAAATGAATTATTTCATTGTTAATTTTAAGAACGTACATTATTGCAGGTTAAGCTATTGCAAATGGTCCCGTTGTGTAAAACAAAATAATGCCTAAGCTTACTTTTGTTTTGGAATCCATTTAATCTCTTCTGCTTGTAAGTCATGTGACAATTTCCGTGCCAGCACAAAAAGGTAGTCAGAAAGGCGGTTTAAATAGATTAAGGCTGTGGGATTAAACGGTGAAATCTCATTTAAAGCACTCGCTAAACGCTCTGCACGTCTGCATACACAGCGTGCTATATGACAAAATGACACTGTTTGATGGCCACCAGGCAATATAAAATGCGTCATGGGAGGTAAAGCCGCATTCATAGTGTCCATTTCGTGCTCTAAGCGTTCAATATCCTCTGTTGTAATTTCTGGAATGTTTAAGCGTGCTTTTCCGTTTTTTAAAAGGGCCTTTTCGGGATCTGTAGCAAGAACGGCACCAATGGTAAAAAGACGGTCTTGAATGTGTATAAGCAAGGTCTTGTATTGTTCTTGTATGTCTTGATCTCGTATCAATCCTAAATGTGAATTGAGTTCATCTACAGTGCCATAACTGTCAATACGTATGTGATGTTTGGGGACACGTGTTCCTCCAAATAGAGCCGTAGTGCCTTTATCGCCAGTTTTTGTGTAGATTTTCATATTCTTTAGGTTTATGAGCCCTTTAAAAAGGCTTAGATTGGATCTTAAGTTAAACACTCAAAATTAAGGGAATCTAAAAGATATCGCAACTAAAAATAGGGAATACTAGGCGTGTGACTTTAAAAAAAAAGAAGTGTCTTAAATGAGAAGAATATTATTATTTTAGCATTTAATAAACGACTACAAAACTTACTTTTATGAAAAAAATTACTCTAATTGTTTTATGTGTAATGTCTGTAACTTTAGCAGACGCCCAGTCCTATATTGGGTTCTTAACCGATAATTACAGCGGTGTACATGGTGTGATTTCGAATCCAGCCAACATCACAGATTCTAGATTTAAAACAGACATCAACCTCGCTGGGGCAAGTGCCTTTGTAAGTAACGATTATTACAGTTTAAACGTTAGCGATGCAATTAGTGATGATGATTACGATTTTGATACAGATGCACGTGCAAACCCTAGTAATTCTAATAATGGCTCTTTTAATATTGATGTTTTAGGACCATCTTTCATGTTTAACCTTAACAAAAAAAGTTCTATAGCTGTCTTTTCAAGAGCTAGAGCATTTGCTAATGTTGTAGATGTTAATGGGGAGCTTGTGGATGAATTGGATGCCGATATTACACAAGATTTTATTGTAGATGAAGGTGATTTAAAATTATTTGCACAGACTTGGGCAGAAGTTGGAATTACTTATGCTAGAGTGCTTATGAATGAGAAACAGCATTTTTTAAAAGGCGGACTGTCTTTAAAATATTTACAAGGATTAGGGAGTGCCTATGGACAGGCGACAAATTTGAATATCGCTTATGACGCCGATGGTACTGTTATAAATACCCCTGGAGGTGCTTTTACAACAGGAAGTCTTGATTCTAGAGGGCAAATAGGCTATGGCCGTTTTGCAGAGTTTGATGATGATGATTATGATTATGAATTGCCAAGCGCAGTTGGTATTGGCGCAGATTTAGGTGTGGTTTACGAATGGCGACCAGACCATGCTGAGTATACAAAAACAAACGCTGAAGGAGAACGTTACACACTTAAGCATAGAAATAAATATAAATTAAAATTAGGCCTATCTATTACAGACATAGGAGGTATAGATTATAAAGATTCTGAAGAAGAATTGTTTGATGTGACGAATGACGGGGTAAGCGAAGAGGATATCGAAAATGCGGACGATATCGATGAAATTTTAAACTCTTTATATACAAGAACACAATCTAATGATGGGTATAAAACAAAATTGCCTACAGCATTACATATCAATGCAGATTGGAGTTTTAATAAAAATCTATATGTTAATTTAAATACAGATCTTTCTCTTGTCGCTAAAGACAAAGAAAATGCTAGTGCTATAAATAATGTAGTGTCTGTAACACCTCGTTTTGAGAGTAGATGGTTTAGTTTTTACGTGCCATTAAGTGTGGTACAATATAATGGTTTTCAGGCTGGAGCAGGTTTGCGTTTAGGGCCATTATATCTTGGGTCTGGATCTGTAATTACAGCGTTAACAGGCGATGATACTAAAGGCGCAGATGTGTATGCAGGTTTAAAGATTCCTGTATATCAAGGCAAAGCAAGAGATAAGGATAAAGATGGGGTGATTGATAAGCTAGACCAATGTCCTAAGGTTGCTGGTCCTGTAGAGAATAATGGTTGTCCTTGGGGCGATAAGGATGAAGATGGCGTGCTAGATAATGAAGACGGTTGCCCAGAGGTTGCTGGTCCAGAAGAGAATAAAGGCTGTCCTTGGGGCGATAAAGATAAAGATGGAGTCTTAGATAATGTAGATGGGTGTGTATCAATACAGGGGCCTGTTGAGAATAACGGGTGTCCTTGGAAAGATTCTGATGGTGATACTGTTCTTGATAAAGACGATAAATGCGTAGATGTACCAGGTACTGTGGCGAATAATGGCTGTCCAGAACCAGAGCCAGAAGTTACTGTAGAAGTACAAAAAACATTAAATAACTATGCCAAAACGATTTTGTTTAATTCTGGGAAATCGTCTATTAAAGAAGCGTCTAATACCGTTTTAAATGAAATAGTTAAGATCTTAAAGGAGTATCCTACGGCGCAATTTTCAATTGAAGGACATACAGATAGTGTGGGAAGTAAAACGTTAAATCAGCGTTTATCAGAAAACAGAGCAAGTGCAGTGATGACGTTTTTAATAGAGCATGGTATTGCTTCAAGTAGATTACAGTCTAAAGGTTATGGAGAAAGTACACCTATTGCTAATAACGCTACTGCTGCGGGTAGAGCTAAAAACAGACGTGTAGAAATCAATTTAGTGAAATAAATTATGGTCTAGGTGGTCTATTGGCATTTTATAAAACGCCTTTTAAATGCACCATTTAGATACAAATATGTGTTAACTCTAAATCTGTTAGAGTATATCCTGAATCTCCAAAAGTTTAAAACTTTTGGAGATTTTTTTTAGGTCTTAATATTTAATTCAGATTATGCCTTGGAACATCGTTATGAGGGTTTCAAAAGCCATTAACATTACACTCTAATTGAAAAATGCTCTTTTGCTTGTTCCTTTCTAAAAAATACAATGCCCCAGTAAAAAGTATCTATGGTTACAGTAACTTTAGGGTGCTGTTTTATCGTTTCCCAAGCTTCTGTCATTCCTAGCGACCAGTAAATATCATCAAATATAAAGATGGTATCGTTGTGCGTTTTAGGGAGTAGGGCTTCGAAGTAGTTTAAAGTCGCCTCTTTTTGGTGGTTGCCATCAAAAAATACAAGATCAAATTTCGGAATGTCTAATTTAGGGATGACATCTGAAAATTTACCATTAATAAGATTGAAATTGCTTAACTGACGTTCCTTGAGGTACTCTATAGTGAATTTGGCAATTTCAGGACAACCTTCAATGGTAATGATTTTAGAATCAGGGGTTCCTAAGCATAGGGCTTGCGTGGCTAAACCTAAAGACGCGCCAAGTTCTAAAACAGTCTTGGGATTGTAATAGTTAGAAAATCTGTAAAGCAGTTTGCTGTTTTTTGGTGTAATACCAGCGTGTTGTGCAATATCAGAAATTTTTCTGTAACTTGATTTGGTGGTTCTGCTGCCTGCTCCAAAATCGGTAACAATAAGGCGCTTATCCATAGCTTTTAAACGCGATCGATACGCATTTAGCTTTTCGTAATTTACATGTTGCGTTTTATCATAAAAGCACTTTGTTACGAGATCGTAAACAAAAGGCGAGTGTACACCATGTTGATTTGTAGATCTAAGTAAGAATTTAAAATAGGCCTTAATTTGATGAAACATGTTCATATATAATACGTATTTATGCTTCTAATTTAGCAGATAGTTCAAACCAGCGTTCTTCTTTGGCTTCAATAGTACGAATTAATTCTTGCAGTTCTTCAGAAAGGGTATTGATAGCGTCTTGAGATAACTCGGGGTTATTAAATTTAAGTTCTAATGCTTTCTTATCGAAAGCCAAAGTATTTAATTTACTTTCTATATTTCGAAGTTCTTTTTCTTCATTAAAAGATAATTTAGAGGCTTCGTTTTGTTTCCAAGACGTTTTTTCTTTTTTGTCGTCTGTAGTTTTAGAAATAACGGGTTGGCTGTCTTCGTAAGTCCTGTAGTCTGAATAGTTACCAGGGAAATCCTCTATCACACCTTCGCCTTTAAACACAAATAAATGGTCTATAACCTTATCCATAAAATAACGGTCGTGCGTCACCACAATAATGCATCCTGGAAAGTCTAAAAGAAAACTTTCTAGCACGTTTAAAGTTACAATGTCTAAATCATTAGTAGGCTCATCTAAAATTAAAAAATTGGGGTTTTGAATGAGTACGGTGCATAAATAAAGACGTTTACGCTCGCCACCACTTAGTTTCTCGACAAAATCATATTGTTTTTTTCTACTGAATAGAAAACGCTCTAACAGTTGTTGGGCACTAATTTGGCGCCCCTTTTTTAAAGGAATATAGTCGCCAAATTCTTTAATAACATCAATGACCTTTTGTTCTGGTTTTATAGAGATGCCATTTTGGGTATAATATCCAAATTTAACAGTATCTCCTTTTACAACTTTACCCGAATCTGGTGCTGCTGTTTGGGTTAGTATGTTAAGAAAAGATGTTTTTCCAGTACCGTTTTTCCCTATAATCCCAACACGTTCGCCTTTCTTAAAAGTGTATTCAAAACCATCTAAAATCACTTTATCTTTAAACGCTTTAGAGACTTTGTGAAACTCTAATATTTTGCTACCTAGACGTTCCATATTAAGTTCTAATTGTACTTGATGGTCTTGTCTGCGTTGGTGCGCTTTGTGTTTGATGTCTGCAAAATCATCTATACGAGATTTAGATTTGGTTGTACGGGCCTTGGGTTGGCGACGCATCCATTCTAGTTCTTTTTTAAAGAGTTGTTTTGCTTTTCCTGTTTCTACAGCTTCACGTTCTATTCTAGCATCTCTTTTATCGAGATAATACGAATAATTACCTTTGTAGTTGTAAAGTTGCCCTTGGTCGAGTTCTATAATTTCATTGCACACACGCTCTAAGAAATAGCGGTCGTGTGTTACCATGAAAAGAGTAATGTTTTCTTTAGTAAAAAATTCCTCTAACCACTCAATCATTTCTAAATCTAAGTGGTTGGTAGGTTCGTCTAAAACTAATAAATCGGGTTTGTTAATTAAGGCGTCGGCTAAAGCCAGGCGCTTTTTTTGACCACCAGAGAGTGTGCTTACTTTTTGTTGTAAATCCTCTAATTTTAATTTGAAAAGAATTTGTTTATAAAGTGTTTCAAAATCCCAAGCTTGGTGGTGTTCCATCGCATCGAAAGCTGCTTGGTAAGTATCTGTGTCTTCTGGGTTTAAAAGTGCCTTTTCGTAATTAGAGATCACTTTTAATATGGGGTTTTCACTGGCTAAAATAGTGGCTTCTATAGTTAAAGTGTCATCAAATTTAGGATCTTGTGATAAAAATGAGACTTTGATGTCCTTTCTGTAAACGATAGCTCCAGAATCTGCTGTATCTTGACCCGATAAGATATTTAAAATGGAGGTTTTACCGGTACCGTTTTTAGCTACAAAAGCAATTTTTTGATCTTTATGAACGCTAAAAGATAAGTCTTCAAACAACGTATGTTCGCCGTAAGATTTTGATATGTTTTCTACTGATAAGTAATTCAAAAGGAAAGTTTTTTACAAATAACGTGTTTACGCTCAGATTATGCAATAATGTTTGGTATTAGAACAGTAAATTACAGCTTATCAGGCGTCAAGTTTTAATTCATTCTATTAAAATGGATTAAAATTTTATTATTTATACTGAAAAGCTATATTTGCTAAGAAACGAAATCACTTTTAAGAGTATAGAAAATGAGGTATAGTGTTATGCTGTGTTTATTGGGGTTTGTAATGTGCTTAAATTCCTGCATCACTAATAAAGATGTGGTGTACTTGCAGGATAAGGGTACTAAGGAGAAGGATGTACTGCAATTAACAGCGTTAACAAAACCTTACCGCGTACAGATCAATGATATATTGAGTATCGATGTTAAAGCTTTAGACAAGGATTTGGTTGAGATATTTAATCCGACAACCAAAGATATAGGTACAAGCCAACAATCGCTATACTTTAATGGTTTTACAGTAAGTAAACACGGTAATATTGAATTTCCAATATTAGGAGAAATAAATGTGTTAGGGTTTACGGTTAAGGAAATTGAAAATATTGTAGAGCGGTTATTACTAGAAAAATATTTTAAGACAACGGCTCAGGTATTTGTAACTGTTAAGTTAGCGGGGTTAAAATATACGACACTAGGCGAGATAGGAAGTAAAGGTACTAATGTAATTTATCAAGATAATGTGAATATTTTAGAAGCTATAGCTAATGCTGGAGATATTCCAGATACAGGTGATAAGAAAGACGTGCTGATTTTAAGGCAATACCCAGATGGTCAAAAAATACATCACATCGATCTTACCGATATAACCGCTTTAAAATCTGAATTTTATTACATATTGCCCAACGACATTATTATGGTGAAGCCTTTAAAACGAAAAGCATTAGGAGCTGGAGCTACTGCTTTTCAAACACTAACGACTGTTGCTAGCCTTTTTTCAGTGTTAATTAGCACTTATTTTTTAGCTACAAATCTGTAAGCAATGAAAAGTAATTTTGATGATTATAATGCCTTTAATTTTGATGTTAAAGCATTTTTTAATAGATGTTTAAGTTATTGGAAATGGATGCTTCTAGGTCTAATAGTTGCATTTTATATTGTTTATCAGCAAAATATAAGAAAGGAATTTCCTTATACATTATCGTCCTCGATTACTGTTCAAGATGATAAAAATCCTTTATTTACATCGAATACCAGTTTAATTTTTAATTATGGTGGTATTTCAGGAAAAGTACAGGATGTCTTACTCAACTTAAAGTCTAGGAAACATCATGAGAAAGTTGTAGATAGTCTTAATTTGTATTTAACTTATTTAAAGCAAGGCCGTTTTTATAAGGCTGATGTTTATGGCGAAAATCCTTTTGTTTTTAAAGGACAGGAAAATGCATTTCAAATTACGGGACATCCTATAAAGATCGAGTTTTTAACAGCGACAACATTTAAATTGTCTTATGATTTTGGGGAGACTAAAATTGTAAAATTGCAGAATTTCTCTACTAAGGCCATTAAAACGCATCAAGTAACGGCTTCTAATTTTACTGAAACATACGCTCTGGGACAATATATAGACAAACCCTTTTTTAAGGGGCGAGTAGAATTAAAAGAAGGTGGAAATATCACGCCTAATAGTACATTTTTTATTCAGTACAATAACTTTAATACTACAGTATCTAATTTTGTGAGGTCGTTTGTGGTGATCAATGAACCTAGATCTGCTTTACTGAAGCTCAAACTAACAAATAAAAATAAAACAAAGATTGTAGATTATTTAAACACTTCTGTTTTTATTTTAGATCGAGATCAACTAAAACGAAAAAACCAGTATGCTATTAACACAGTAGCATTTATTGATAAACAATTAGCCCGAGTAAAGGCAGAATTAAATAGAAAAGCAGATTCTTTAAATACGTTTAGGAAAAAAAACAGAATCTTTTCTGATATTCAAAGCGAGAGTAATTTATTAACGTCTAAAATAGAAGACTATGGCAGGCAAAAGGAATTATTAAATGATAATATTTTTGCTTACGATCTTTTAAAAGATTATTTAATATCCAATAGGGATTACTCTGCTTTACAAGTCCCTTCTACAGAAGGAATAACTAATACCAGTATAAATTTAAACATAAATAGAATTATACAGCTGTCTAATGAAAAGTCGAAATTAGCGTATTCAGTTAAAGACAATGTAGCCGTTTTTGATGATTTAAATAGGCAAATAGAAGCTTTAAAATTAGTGATCTTAGAAAACATAACATCTTCTAAAAAGAATATATTAAGTAAATTAAAATCAATAGATAAGAAGACGAATAAGCTGAAATATGAATATTCTACAATACCAGAGAATAAGCAAAAAATTCAAGGTATTGAGCGTGATTACTTGTTAAGTCAAAATACCTATGATCTGTATTTGGCAAAACGTGGTGAAGCAGATTTGGTTAAAGCCTCTAACATATCAGATATTGTTTTAATAGAACCCGCAAAAGATACAGGACAGCGCAAGAATTTGGTTAATTTGAATGTGAGGTACATTTTTGCCTTTTTTGCAGTACTTATTCCTATAGTTTTGTTGTGTTTTATCATCACCTTTTTTGATAATAAATTCCACAGCCCTGAAGATGTGGAAAAAAACACAGAAATCCCTTTACTAGGAGTTATTGGAGAAAACAATAATGATACAAATCTAGTTGTCTTTGATAAGTCGCAGTCGGCTATAGCAGAGTCGTTTAGAGCCGTGCGGTCTAGTCTACAATTTATTTATAAGAAACATGATTTAAAAGGGAGTAAAACTGTAATGGTAACCTCGTCTGTGAGTGGAGAAGGGAAAACGTTCTGCTCCATTAATATAGCATCGGTATTTGCTTTAAGTGGAAAACGTACAGTTTTAGTTGGTTTGGATTTAAGAAAACCTAAAATTTTTGATGATTTTGAAATAGATAATGATCTTGGCGCAGTAAATTATTTGATTGGTCAAAAATCTTTAGAAGAAATAACTAAAAGGACAAAAGTTAACGATTTAGATGTTATTACGTCTGGTCCTGTGCCGCCTAATCCTTCAGAGTTGTTAATGGGAGAGACCATGAAACAATTTATGGATGAATTAAAAGCGAAGTATGATTATGTCGTATTGGATACCCCTCCTTTAGGTTTAGTAGCCGATGCCATAGAGTTGGTAAATTATGTAGACGCATCATTATATATCGTGAGGCAGGATTACACTAAAAAGGATATGCTGACAATGATTAATAAAAAATATGACAATGGAGAAATAAAAAACATAAGTTTTTTATATAATTTTTATAATAAAAAGGGGAGCTATGGTTATGGCTACGGGTATGGATCTTATGATAATGGGTATCATAATAATGAAGAGAAAAGCAAAACACTATTAACACGAATAATTTCTACATTCAAAAATAAAAATTAGCGTATTGAATTCTATTGAGACTCAAGACAAGTGGCTTTACACGATTTCGCCAAAGAAGAAATTATTTAATCTGAATTTTAAAGAAATTTGGCGTTATAGAGATTTGTTAATTCTATTTGTAAAGCGAGATATCATCACACTTTACAAGCAGACGGTTTTAGGACCAATATGGTATGTTATACAACCATTATTTACAACTTTAACATTTACACTTATATTTAATAATTTAGCGAACATACCTACAGGAGAAGGTGTGCCAGCGTTTTTATTTAACCTAGCAGGTTTAAGTTGTTGGAATTATTTTAGTACTTGTTTAACAGGAACAAGTAATACCTTTAAAGCTAATCAAGGTATTTTTGGAAAAGTATATTTCCCTAGAGTCATAACACCAATGTCTATCGTTATTTCTAACCTGTTAAAGTTTGGTATCCGATTACTTGTTTTTATTGGGTTTTATCTCTATTTCTCTTTTTTTAGGAGTGAAGGCATGCAGGCAGCCCCAACTTGGACACTTATTTTATTTCCCTTTTTAATTTGCATGATGGCATTTTTAGGTTTAGGAATAGGTATGATTATTTCTTCATTTACAACAAAGTATAGAGATTTTACTTATTTAGTAGGTTTTGGTGTACAATTGCTAATGTATGGCTCTGCTGTGATGTATCCGTTGTCTTATTTTAAAGAAAAAGTACCAGAGTTTTCTTGGATCATCGAATACAACCCAGTAACTACATTTATAGAGTTATTTCGATATATGACTTTGGGTATTGGAACATTTTCATGGTATTACTTTTTATATTCGGTTTGCTTTAGTCTTTTATCTTTTTTAATTGGTTTAATTGTTTTTAACAGAACCGAAAAATCCTTTATAGACACGGTTTAAAATGAAAGATAGAGATATAATACTAAAAGTAGATGGTGTATCTAAACAGTACCGCTTAGGATTAGTAGGTACGGGAACGATAAGTGATGATTTGAAACGTTGGTGGTACAGGGTTAGAGGAAAAGAAGATCCTTTTTTAAAAATAGGAGAGCGCAACGATAGAGCTAGTAGAGGAAAATCAGATTACGTGTGGGCTTTAAGAGATATCAGTTTTGAAGTAGAACAAGGGGAAGTTTTAGGTATTATTGGTAAAAACGGTGCAGGTAAATCTACGTTGTTAAAGATTTTATCTAAGGTAACAAGTCCTACAATAGGAGAAATAAAAACAAAAGGGCGTATAGCATCTTTGTTAGAAGTAGGTACTGGTTTTCATAGTGAAATGACAGGAAGAGAGAATATCTTTTTGAATGGTGCTATTTTAGGAATGACAAAAAAAGAAATAGTATCTAAAATAAATGCTATTATTGAGTTTTCAGGTTGCGAACGTTATATAGACACACCGGTAAAGCGCTACAGTTCTGGTATGACTGTTCGTTTGGCTTTTGCGGTAGCAGCATTCTTAGAACCAGAAATTTTAGTTGTAGATGAAGTATTAGCTGTTGGAGACGACGAATTTCAAAAAAAGGCAATAGGTAAAATGCAAGATATTGCAAAAGGAGAAGGTAGAACTGTACTGTTTGTAAGTCATAACATGGCAGCAGTACAAGATCTTTGCTCTAGAGCAATATTATTGTCTAATGGAGAGATTGAACTAACAGGAAATGTAGATGAGGTTGTAAATCATTATTTAAGTTCTAGTAGCACTTCTGAAGGAAAGGTAGAGTTCTCATATGATAAGTCTCATGAATCGGCTAAAATTAATTCGATTACGTTTTTTAATGAAGAAAATAAAGTAAGTTCTCAATTAGTTTCAGGAAAGAAGATAAAAATTTTAGTAGATTTTAATGTTAAACGTCAATTGAGAAACCCCGTATTTAGTTTGCGTATTAGTGATTTACAAAATGTAAACATTGTTACTTGGAGGTCTAACGATTTTGTAGAATCTCCCTTAAAGAAAAACATATCTACCAATTTTAGCATTACTTTAGAAATTGATTCATTTTATTTATTAAATGGGATTTATGATGTTTCAATGGGGTTTGCAGATGGAAAGGAAGTGTTAGATATGCAATTGAAGAAGGCGCAAATTGAGATGTTATCTAGTAAGCCAAATAATTCATATCATATTCTTACAAAAGAAAAGTCGTCTAATAGTTTGGTTTTTACACCTGCCAAATGGAGTTATAATGACTAAATTAATTAAAAAAATACGTGCTAAGCTAAATGCTTATTTGAAGTTTACAAATCGTAAAAAATATAATTTACAGGTTAAAAATGTCGTTGTAGTTTATGATACTACTTTAGATGAGGATTTTCAAAAAGCGCTTTCAATTTTAAAAGATGATTTTAGTATTGAGACGTTAGATATAGCATCAAAAGCCTTAACAAAAGATCATGTTAAGGCTTTTGATTTTGTGATATTATATACCAGTTTTGAAGATAAAGTTTTTGCGTTTTCTAAGACAATTAAAAGATTAAATACACCTATAGGTGTTTACTTAAATAGAAGTGATTGCCCTAATTTTAAAATCAATTATAACAATTATGATCTTATATGGGGAGCGTCTTATTTTTTATTAGAAAAGATAAATCATGACATTCTTAAACTGCACGCTTTAGGCGTAGATTTAGAGAAGACTATAAAAGCGTATGAGAGTGATGCGATAAAACGTGTTTTGATGGCTAGATACCGTAACCTGCCTTTTGAAAAAACGAATGATGATTCAATAAGAGAATTTTATAAATCGCCTATATGGGATATTCAATATGTGTCAGATCAATTAAGAACGGGGATGGTCGCTTTTGAAGAACATCGTATAAGACGAACACATTTTATAAAATCATCTCGTAATGTAAAAGTGGGACGAAATTCTTTTTACAATAGTAATCTATTGTTAACAGGTGATACATCTATAGAAATTGGGGCATTTTGCGCATTTGGAAAGAATATATCAATATACACTTCTAATCACGATACAAACTACCCATCCATCCAAGGGTATGTGTATCGAAAATATTTTAATGAAGATCACCCTGGCGAACGTTTAGATGTGCCATCTTTATCAAGGTCTAAAGGCCCCGTGGTGATTAAAAATGATGTTTGGATTGGAGATGGTGTGAAAATTATGTCTGGTGTCACCATAGGTAATGGCGCTTGTATTGCAGCAGGAAGTATTGTAACATCTAATGTAGAGGACTATAGTGTTGTGGCTGGTATACCAGCTAAAAGACTTAAATATAGATTCGATGAAGAGATTAGAAAAGTACTTTTAGAGGTAAAGTGGTGGGACTGGAGTGATTATAAAATGTCTAAAAACAAAGCTTTTTTTGATTTAAATCTTAATGAAATATCTTCACCTACTCTAATTTTGGAACAAATTAATTAAGTCATGCACAAAGTAGCGTTACTATCAGGGAGGTTTCCAATTACTAAATTTGAAACTCCTATTAATCATAAATTGTATGCAGATACCTACAATTACACTTACATACATTGCAATTGGCCCACAAAGGCTAAAAACTTATATCTAAACAAAATACATTATATATTAAGTTATATAGATGTTTTTGATTATATAATTTGGATTGATGATGATGCTTTTTTTATCAATTTTGATAAAGATATTATGGATTATAAACCAGAAGAAAATGCATTCATCTCATTTTGCAAGAGTCCTACCTTTAAAACGTTGAAAACGTATTTAAGTTCAGGACAATTTATAGTAAAATGTAATGCGCTATCTAAACAATTCTTCACAGATATTTTACATCAAAATCTAGTAGAAATAGAAAAATCATGGACAAAAGAATTAGGGTATTTTACTAGAGGTGATCAAGATATTATAGTTTATTTATTACTTAATAATAAGATGTATAAAGAGGCGTATAAATTATATGATTACAAGGCATTTAATAGTCGATTTGAGAATATAGATGAACAGGATATTCATAAGCCCTTAATTTTGCATTTTACAGGAAGTCCTGAAGTAAAGTATCAAAACGTATTAAAAACACAAGCGAAACTTAAATTAGGGCCTTCGTTAGTTCGCACTTCGTTGCTATCTAATTATGGATTTGAAAAACCCAAAGAAAACGTAAGTTTGAGAAAGCAAGTGAAAAGGTATATAAAAAAAATACTAAAATGATCTTAACGCTTAAACGGTATGGCCATAATACAATTCCAAAAAGTATTAAAAGCATATTAAAAACATATAAGTATGTGTTTAATCCTAGTTTTGTTGAATATGAAGGTATTTGTTATCTAGCGATTAGGGTTTATGATGAATCTTCGAATAGCATATGGTCTAAGCTTTATATGTGGTCTAATACTTTAGAGGTTATAGAGCTTAATTTGTCGGAAAAATTCAAAGATAAATTGCAATTGGATAAGGTTGCCGACCCGAAGCTGTTTGTTATGAATAATGCTGTTTGGGGGACTTTTAATTCAGGTTATGAAGCAGATAAAGACAATGCATTGGTGCTTTTTAAAATTGAAAATTTAAAAATTACAGACTATTATAATTGTAGTTATAAGGGGAGACAGAGTGTCGAAAAAAACTGGGCCTTTTATTTTTATAATAATGAGATTTATGCATTATATAGTTTGAATGGATTAAGCGTTTTAAAGGGGCAAAATACACAAGCTAATGTGATGGAGTTTTTTGAAGAATCTAGAGAGGATGCGATGTGTTTTGGAGCTTACACCATAGGTACTCCTATGGTTTTATATAAGAATGAATACCTGTTTTTTGCACATAGAAAAGTGACAAGACGTGGAAAACGACTTTACTTAGGGAAACCTTTTTGGTATCAACCTGGTGAAAAACCGAAACTGCGCGCTGCTTCTCGTAATTACTATGTACATTCTTACCGATCCTTATTAGGCGTTACCCATAAATTCAATCCGTCATTAATATCATGTACTTATTTTTCAGGACTCTTTTTATCAGGTAAAAAGGTGATTTTAGGCTACGGTATTAACGATGTATCATGGCGAATTGTAAAAATTAATATTTCTAAATTATGGCGCTAAGAACTTACTTTTGGCATTCTAGAATATGGTCTTTGAAAGACGTCTTTAAAGCAAAGGTTTTAAGAAAGCATGTAGATGGTTTTAACCATGGAAATGCGGGTGATATTTTTGCAAGAGACTTGATCAAGTATATTTATAAAGAAAAAGTATACAATACGAGATCGGAAGGTAATAGACTTTTATTAGTAGGCTCTTTGGCTTCTGTGATAAAAAAAGATGATATTATTAACGGTATAGGTTGGAAAGGAAATAATCTAGAGGCTATAGGGAACGATATATCTAAAGCGAAGATATACGGTGTAAGAGGCCCTTTAACGAAACAGTTGTTTGAAAAGTACAATGCAGATTTGTCTCATTTAAAATTTATGTTAGACCCAGGGCTTTTAATTAAAGAAGTATATGGGCTTGAATTAAATAAGAGGGCAAATAAAACTCAGGCTATATTTATACCGCATTATAATGATCGTATAGATTATAAGAAGGTTCCCGATTTTTTAAAAATTATTAGTATAGATAATCATCCTAAAACTGTTGCTAAGGCGATATTAAATTCTAAATTGGTTTACACCTCTTCGTTGCATGGTATAATTTTTAGTCATGCTTTGAAAATACCATGTGTATTTGTAAAACCTCAATCTAACGAACCCATATTTAAATATAAAGATTACTTTTTATCTGTAAATATAGACATGCCAAAACCGTTACAGACTATAGACTTAGCAAGTTTGAAAAACGACAAGCCTACCTTTTTAGATAAAGAAATAACGTTGAAGGATTTTTATTTTCCAGATAAAGAAGAGTTAAAGACTAAAGGTATTATCTTTTAAATTTGAAATATGAACATAATTTATTTTAAATCAGATATAGGTAATTTTGGAGATGATCTAAACCCTTGGTTGTGGAAACAGGTGTTAGGAGATTTCGAAAACTATCGAGACGATTTAGATTTTATAGGGATAGGCTCTATTTTAGATGAGCGTATAAAAAGTGATAATGCAAAGGTTGTCTTTGGTAGTGGTGTAAGAGATTTTCAATTAGATATTTCTACGATTTCAAAATTAGATATTCTTTTTGTTAGAGGTCCAATATCTAGTGTTGTAACACGGACAAACACTTATATTTCAGATGCAGCTTATGCGTTAAGGCTTTTACCTAAAAAGACTTATACTAAAAAATATAAGTTGTCTATTGTACCTTATTTTAGACATGCTAATCAGTTTAACTGGAGGATGTTTGAAAGAATAACAGGCATACACGTGATACTTCCAACGCAAGAGGTAGAGCGTGTTATAGATGAAATAAATGCTTCGGAACAAATATTAGCATCTGCCATGCATGGAGCGATTTTGGCAGATATTTATAGGGTGCCATGGATGCGCGTTAAATTTTCAAAACACGGGAGCGAATCTGCATTAACATCTGAAATTAAATGGACTGATTGGTTGTTGAGTATAGATTTAGAAAAGGTACCTACACATGTTTTTGATTTTACACTAAATCATAGAAAAAGTAAGCTGAAAACATTTTATTGTATTTTGATGATGCGACTTAAATTTAGACGAAATACATTCATAAATTCAAAAGATAGCGTTATAAATGAGATAGATAATAAAATTGCAATACAGGTTTCAAAATTTAAAGAAAAGTATAAAAAATAATTTTGAATTTGAATTAAGAATTTAGAATCGCTTTTACTCTATGGAAATACTGATAGCTTCAGATTATAATTCAGAGAATAGTTATTTGAAAAGTATTGTAGATGCAATGCCAGAACATTGTAATATTACATGTAGTGTAGATGCATTTTGGAATACTAAAGCAGACTTTGAAATTTTACATATTCAATGGCCCGAGGAATTATTTAACTGGATATTACCCAATAAAGCATCTATTGCTAAACTAGAAACACGGCTAGAGTTTTGGAGAGGTAGAAATACGAAAATTGTTTTAACACGGCATAACCAATCTCCGCATACAGTTACTACTACAAGTGAGTTGTTGTACCCTACTGTGATAAAAACGATTCATGCGATGATACATTTGGGACAGTATAGCTTAGAAAATTTATATGTAAAGAATATTATAAATGTTGTCATAGAGCATGTTAATTACGATAAGCTTTATTCTAAAACGAATCCATTTGAAGCTAGGAAACAATTAAAAATACCAAAGCGCGCATTTGTTTTTATGACATTTGGAACGATAAGAGATATAAGAGAAGAACAGCAAATTATTAAAGCTTTTAAGGCTTCAAAAAGACCTAACGCGTACTTGATAATTAATAATTCATTGCTCATGCGAAAGAAGGAGGACTATTCGGGAAAATATAGTTTATTTATAAAATATCTTATTAAAAAACTACTATATAGCGTTAAGCATATTAAGTTTAATCAAGATAGAATACCTCATAAGGACTTAAGACTGTACTTTAACGCTGCAGACGTTGTTATTTCTCCAAGAATTAACACGCTTAATTCTGGCGTCATATTTATGGGGTTTTCTTTTTCTAAAGTAGTGATGGGACCAGATTATGGAAATATAGGAGAGACTTTGCGTAAATTAGAAAACCCCGTATATAAGCCACTGGATGTTAAATCTATTTCTAAAGCATTTAGAGCATCAAAAGAAAAGGTAAGAAATGGTGTGGGGCAAGCAAATAAAGTATATAGTAGCGATTTTTTGTCGCCAGATCGTATTGCTAAATGCCATTTCAAACTCTATGAAGATTTATTACGTTGAAAAATTATGTTATTGAAGGACTTCTATTTTTTATGTTTTAACTAATGAGATTTAGAGTTTAAACAAAATAAATCTTCCTTTTTTATATTATATTAATAGCTACCTTTACACTGTAGAATCAAGCGATCTATGTTGTAGTATAAGCATTTTGTATCTTGTTTTGTGATACAAATATTTATAGGGAACACTAACTTTTATAGAAACAGTTATATTTTTAAGTTGTTGCAAATGAGTAATAAACTACTGGCAGTATTAGTAAACTATGGCGAAGAACAGTTAAATTATTTGTTAGAAGTCATTTCCGAATTGAAAAGCTTTAAGAAGTATGAGGTTACAGTTATTGTACAAAGTAATATTGCCTTAACGGTTAAGGATGTCGATAAAGTTAATGTTGTTGCTTTAGAAAACTATCAGTTGTTGCCTTTAACATGTAGAAAAGAGATATGGGATAGAAGGCATGATTACGATGTTTTTCTTTTTGGTGAGAACGACCATTTGTTTAAAGAGCACCATGTCGATAAACATTTGTATTACGAAAGTATTTTACCAGAAAATAGAATTTCTGGATTGATGCAATTTGAAGAAAACGAAAAAGGACTTTATTATCCAGGTTATCACCATCATTTCGATTGGAAATATGGATCTGTAGAGGTTTATAAAGGACTTAAATTTGCTCATTTCTCAAACACACACCAAGCAACATTTATACTGTCCAAAAAACAACTTTTAAAAATAGGAGCTAAAATAGACTTCACAGTGTTAGCAGATGATCCGCCTTTATCATTTGCAAATAAAGTACTCAATAAAATGCGGAAGCAAATAGGAGCACCTTTAAAATATGCCAATACTTATAGTGTGAAGTGCAAGGTAAATACAGATATTTATGATTATGGAGGAATGAAGAAGTTAATATGTATTTCAGAATTTGAAGATAACTTGATTCATCATTTACCTAATATTTATATTGATGGATTAAAAGGACGTAATAAGTTTCGGTCTGATGCGAATAGAATGAATATAGCTCTAGAAAAGCTCTTAAAAGCATGAAAAAGATCTCTTTAATAGTGCTTTCAAGAACTAATTCTGAGGGTATTTATAACATGAATTTAAATTGTTTTTCAACATTTATAGAAAGTGCTATATGTGCTAATCTAAATTTTGAAATTATATTAGTAGAAAGTGCTAATGCATCAGTTTACAATTATGATATACCCCAACTAAAAACCATTACACCAGATTCGGATTTTAATTTTCATAAGTTTTTAAATATAGGTATGTCTCATGCTTCTGGTGATTATTATGTTTTAAGTAATAACGATGTCGTTTATACAAAAACATGGTTGCAAGAAATTTTTAAAGTGACAACATTAGAGCCCCAATTGATGTCATTTTCCCCTTATGATAAGAAGTCAAACAAATTGGCACCAAATCTCATAAAGGAAAATAAATTTGTTATTGGCTATGAGATACAAAAACACCTTACAGGTTGGTGTATTGTTATGCATAAAAATGTGCTAAAAAAAATAAAAAAACTGGATGAACGTTTCGATTTTTATTATGCAGATTATGATTATGCAATGCAATTACAAAAATATAATATTCGACATGCTTTAGTAACCAATGCAGAAGTACATCACTTAGAGAAAGTATCAGATGGTAAAAATGAAACTATAGATTATGAGCGTTTACCAAAAAACACTCCAAAATATTTAATTGAGCAAAATTGGACTTGGGTATTGAAAGATGTAAAAATGGTTGAAGGCATTATAACGTTTCATAATAAATGGGGGAGAAGAAAAACGATTAAAATTAAATTAGATATTATAAAAAAAATAAATAAAATGCGTTTAGGTTTTCTAAATGTGTTTATTTTAACATCAAAGTAAAAGAAATTGAAAACGACATATTTAATTACAGGAGGTGCTGGTAATGTAGGGAGTAGTTTGGCCTTAAATCTCGCTAAAGATAAAAATAACTTAGTTGTAATAGTAGATAACTTATCTACAGGAGCATTAAAAAAGGTGCCCAAATATGACAATGTACAATTTATAAAATCTAACGTAAATAATTATAACGATATTGCACCTATTTTCGCTAGGTTTAATTTTGATTATGTATTTCATTATGCCGCGATGGTTGGAGTTGAACGTACTTTGAATCATCCTATTAAGGTACTTGAAGATATAGATGGAATTAAGCACATTTTGTCTCTATCCAAAAATTCGGATGTAAAACGTGTATTTTATTCAAGTTCTTCCGAAGTGTATGGAGAACCATTTGAAATTCCTCAAAATGAGAAAACGACGCCATTAAACTCAAGATTACCTTATGCTATTGTTAAAAATGTAGGGGAAGCTTTTTTTAAATCCTATTATCAAGAATATGGTTTAGAATATACCATATTTAGATTCTTTAATACGTATGGTCCTAATCAAAGTGAAGATTTTGTTTTACCGAAATTTTTAAAATTAGCACTTTCCAATAAGGATATAACCATATATGGAGACGGTTTACAAACGCGCTCTTTTTGTTATGTAGAGGATAATGTAGAAACATGCATAAGAGCAATAAGCGATAAAACGTGTATAAATTCCGTTATTAATGTTGGTAGTGATAAGGAGCAAACCATTTTATCATTAGCGCAAGAAGTTATAGAATTATCTCAATCTAAGAGCAAAATAATTCATTTACCTCCATTAGAAGAAGGAGACATGACGAGACGGTGTCCAGATATTACAAAAATGAAGCATGTTTTGGGACGAGAGTTAATACCATTGGAAAAAGGAATTTTAAAATTGATTGAACACTATAAAGTTATAGAGAATGCGTAAAGGCTACAATCCTACTAAAGGGGGGAAACCTGTTGTAAAACAACCTTGTGATCATAGGGTGATCATACCTTTACATATCCCTCATGAGACCGATTATTTTAAAGATGCTTATAAAATTTTTGAACTTTGTTTGTTTTCAATTTTAAAGACATCAAAATCGACCTTAAAAATATCCATAATAAGTAACAAATCTTCAAAAGATATTAATGATAAGTTACTTAAACTCTATAACGATACAATTCATATAGATGAACTTATTATAGAGAAAGAAGGCATTGGAAAGGTGAATAGTTTATTAAAAGCTTTAAGAACAGCAGAAGAACGATTAATAACAATTACCGATGCAGATGTTTTGTTCTTAAACCATTGGGAAGATGAAGTCGTAAAAACATTTAAAGCTTTTCCAAAAGCAGGTGCGGTATGTCCTGTTCCGGTATATAGAAAACATTTAGATTTAACGGAGAATATTTGGTTTAAGTATTTGTTTTCAAAAAAGTTAAAATTTGGGAAAGTTCAAAATTTGCAGGCTCTAGAAAAATTTGCAAAAAGTATAGGTTGGACACATTTGCCTGAAGAATTTGGTGATAGTATAGGTACTTTAGAGGGAAGCGATGCTACAACGGCTGTTTTAGGATGTTCTCATTTTGTAGCGACCTATAAGTCTGAAGTTTTTAAAACACTTCCAGAAGTTAATAGTGAATTCTTGATTGATGGTGATAGTGAGTTTTTGTATATGGACAAGCCAGTGATTCTAGCAGGAGGTTTTAGGTTGTCTACGTATACAAATAACGCGTATCATTTAGGAAATGTTTTTGAATCTTGGATGCAAAAGGCTTTTGATGAACTTTCAAATCAAGAACAAAAATTTATTGATTATTCGTTGTTAAAGAAGCTGAAGTCTAATCCTATAGCGTATTTTATTCACTTTAAATTGTTTAAAAGAGTTTTAAAGGTGAAACCTATTTTAAGAACGTTATTACGCTTTAAAGGCCTTACAGGGAAACAGGTCTATAATTATGTAGATAGGACATATTAATAAAAAGTGTAGGTGTAGTAATTATTGTAAAAACGATATTACATAACAGCGGTAGATATAAAAAATGGCTAAGAGAAAAATTTTATTATTGGGGCCTATAGTTGATTTTGGCGGGCGAGAAATAATGACAAATATGTTATATCATTTCCTGAAAACAGATTACGATGTACACATATGTTCTACAGTAAATATGACGGGGTCTTCTCTTGCTTTAAAAAATATAGACACTACAAAATGGTCTACGCTAAGTGAAACGATAGGGCGTAATTTTTTTTTCATAAAATTAGCTGCTGTATTCACTAAATTTTTTTTCAAAAGAAAAGAACCTTGGTATTTTTTCTTAAAAAATAAATTGACAAAGTCGTATTTTGATTTTGAAGATTTATATGCCAAAACAATCCGTTCTTTTGTAAAACAATCGGATTTGATTATATACAGTGATGAATTGTCTGGGAAATGGTTGCAACACGTTCAAAACCAATGTCTAAAATATAATAAAGTGTTATTATTTAGGCCGTCTGGGCGTATCACTTCTGTTTCAGACTATTTGGAACATACCAATACAACTATTAATATATTAGCGCATTCGCAGCAGAATGCATCTCTTTTAAAAGAATGTTTGAAAACCAATGTTTGGAATATAGACCAAACCACTTTCTTAGAACCTGCACTATTAAAAATTAACATTAAAGAAATAGATAACCATCTAGTGTATGGTTATATAGGACGTTTTTCTGAGGAGAAAGGAATAGAAGCGCTTTTAAACGTTTTTAAGTCGAGTGAGCGAAAACTAGTAATTGCGGGAGAAGGCCCTTTGCTAGAAATGGTTTTATCGGCACTCAAACAAAATAAAAACATAACGTATATTGGTGCTTTAGAACACAAGTCTTTACCTCATTTTTTTGAGAAGATAGATGTTTTAATTATACCCTCTAAACATGAGGGAGGTCCCTTGGTAGGTGTTGAAGCAATGGCGGCAGGAAAACTTATTGTTTCAACCAAAGTGGGGGCTATGCCAGAACGCTTAGAGCATTCAAAACATAGATTTTGGTTCTCGCATACTACTAATAATCTAGATATAATTTTAAGTACAATAGAGCGTTTTGAAGTGGAAGAACGGCTTTTGGAACGAAAACGTGTAAGGTGTAATTACTTAAAAAACAATTCGTTAAATCAAACAAGATTGAAGTATCTAGAACTGGTTAAGACAATTTTAAATTGATGTTGTAGACAATGAGAATTTTAATGGTAGCTATACCTAATCATCATTTTTTTCAATGGGTAAACCAATTGGAGCATTCGGGGTATGATGTGTATTGGTTTGATATTACAGGCGGTGGATTAGAAGCCTCTAAAATACCATGGGTAAAACAAAGAACACTATGGAAATTAAGATGGGATTTCCCTTTTCGAACACGATTTAAACAGCAATGTCCTAAATTGTATGAAAACCTTCTAAAGCTTAATGAACGGAACGTCACATCTGTTTTTGAAACGTATTTAAAAAAAATAAAACCAGATATAATACATTGTTTTGAAATGCAACTTTCAGGATTGCCAATTCTGTCTGTTTTAGAGCAAAGTAAAATACCTCTAATATATTCTTCCTGGGGGAGTGATGTGTTTTATTATAAGGAGTTAGGGATTGAAACGGAAGATTTGAAGCGGTTTTATAATCGTGTTGATTACTTAATAACAGACTGTAAACGTGATTTTAAATTGGTAACAGCACAAGGTTATAAAAATGCCTTTTTGGGCGTGTTTCCAGGCAATGGCGGTATTACGGCAAACCGCTCTAAAGTGAAACCAGTAGAAGAACGGAATATCATTTTAATAAAGGGGTATGACGATGGTGTTGGTAAAGCTTCAGTCGTTCTAGAAGCTTTAGAATATGTGTTTGATGTAATATTACAAAGTAAACAACGTATTGTTGTATATAGTGCAGATGCTACTTTAAAACTCCAAATAGAAACGTCAGAAAAATTAAGAAAACTACCCATAACACTACATTCAAGGTATGCATTCATAAAAAATAAAGCCTTACTAGAGCTTATGGGGCAGTCTAGTATACATATAGCTAATAGTATTTCCGATGGAATGCCTAATGCGTTATTGGAAGCGATGTACATGGGAGCATTCCCAATACAGTCTAATCCGGGAGGTGTTACAGAAGAACTCATCACACATGCAAAGAATGGTTATCTTATTACTAAGCCATTAAATGCTCAAGAAATAGCACAGCATATAAAAAATGCACTTCAAAACAAAGAATTAAGAAAAAGCACACTACATTATAATTTGAATTTGATGGAAAACCATTATAATCGTGTTAAATTGCGGTCTAAAATAGTTAGTTTATATAACAGAGTAGATTCGGAATAACTATATAGATGCAAATATCGTTTTTAATCGTTACCAAAAATAGGCCAGAAGCATTAGCGCATACGTTAAATAAGTTGAAGGTATTAATAGATCCAGCACAACATGAAGTATTGGTATGTGTGGATAATTGTGATGAAACAATACCTATCCTATCAGAGTTTGAATGGGTGAAATGGGAGGTGTCAACAAAATCTTTAGGGGCTTCACCAGCTAGAGCATTACTTTATCAAAAAGCTAAGGGGACTTATTTTATAGGTTTAGATGATGATGCACATCCTGTAAGTGAAGATTTTATAGCTAGTGTTGTCGCTGCTTTCAAGGCAAATTCGAATATAGGAATTATAGCCTTTCAAGAAATTCGAGGTCTTTTCGAAAATGATACCATAGCACTGCAAAACGCTAAAAAATTGACAGCATTTAAAACCAACGATTTTGTGGGGTGTGGTTTTGCAATATCTAAAGATGTATACCTTAAGACAAATGGATTTCCTGTTTGGATAGATATTTACGGGGAAGAACCCGCATTAGCATTAGAAGTGTTAAATTTAGGTTACGACATCTGGTATCAACCAGATATTAAAGTAAATCATCGCGTTGATATCGAAAAGCGTAAGCAATTGGGACGTAATTATTTTCGGTTCGAGAAGCAACTTAAAAACACAATTTATTTTTTTATAGTGTATTATCCTAAGCCATATGTTAAAATCTTAAAAGTACTATTACATAATTTTACGAAATATGCGTTAAAAGATCTTATTTATTTTAAATTGTATGTAAGTGTCGTGTTTAAAGTGCTTATAAGGTGTCGTCAAATTTTAAAATATAGAAACCCAGTTAAACCTCAAGCGATTATAAAACGCGTAACGCTTAAACCTATATTGTACTCGTAGTTTATGTTATTTAATTCTATAGATTTTGCTGTGTTTTTACCCTTAGTTTTTATACTGTACTGGTTTGTATGTCATAAAAATCTAAATGTTCAAAATACACTTTTAATCATTGCTAGTTATGTGTTTTATGGCTGGTGGGATTATAGGTTTTTAGCGCTTATCATTTTTAGTTCTCTTATAGATTTTTTTATAGGTAAAGAACTGAAAACTACAAAAGCACTAAATAGACGTAAAGTACTGCTTGGAACAAGTGTAGCTATTAATCTTGGGTTTTTAGGCGTCTTTAAATATTATAATTTTTTTGTAGAAAACTTTATAACAGCATTCTCTTTTTTGGGAAGTAGCATTGCGCCGAATACACTAAATATTATTTTGCCAATAGGGATAAGCTTCTACACCTTTCAAACGCTTAGTTATACCATTGATGTTTATCGAGGAAAGCTTCAACCAACATCAAACATCATATCGTTTCTAGCGTTCGTTAGCTTTTTTCCTCAGTTAGTGGCAGGCCCAATAGAGCGTGCTACAAACTTATTACCACAATTTTTTAAGCCAAGGACATTCCATTACTCTAAAGCTGTAGATGGGTGTAAACAAATTTTATGGGGTTTTTTTAAAAAAATAGTAATAGCAGATACTTGTGCACAATATGCTAATATTATTTTTAACGACTACCAAGAGTACAAAGGAAGTACATTGGTGATGGGGGCGTTATTTTTTACATTTCAAATTTATGGAGATTTTTCAGGCTATTCAGATATAGCTATAGGGACATCTAGATTATTTGGATTTCATTTAAAACAAAATTTTGCGTTTCCTTATTTTTCTCGAGATATGGCCGAGTTTTGGAGGCGTTGGCACATATCTTTATCCACATGGTTTAGAGATTATCTTTACATTCCTTTAGGAGGTAGTAGAGGTGGTCGTTGGATGAAAATTAGGAATACTTTTATTATTTTCTTAGTTAGTGGCTTTTGGCATGGAGCCAATTGGACATTTGTTATATGGGGACTCTTAAATGCATTGTACTTTTTACCATTACAACTTACAAATAAAAATAGAACGAATTTGCAAATCGTAGCTTACGAAAAGCGTTTCCCTAGTTTAAAAGAACTAGTTCAAATTATATTAACATTTGGATTGACTGTTTTGGCCTGGGTATTTTTTAGAGCAGAAAATGTAACACAGGCATTTCAATATTTAAAACAAATTTTTTCAAGAACACTATGGTCTATACCAGAAATAAGACCTACAAGTTTAGTGCTACTTATTTTGTTTTTTGTGTTAATTGAATGGTTGGGAAGGCAGCAAAAACATGCTTTAGAAAAGTTAATGCTCGGTATATCTAGAGTTTGGCGTTGGGGGGTTTATATGTGTATTATTGTCGTTATTTTATTTTTTAGCAATACGGCACAACAAGAGTTTATTTACTTTCAATTCTAGTTATGAAACAATTTTTAAAATACATAGCACTATTTGCCTTTATTTTTTTTGTTATAGAAAAATTAGCGTGGTTTGTTTTAGAAAATGGCCCTAAAAAACAAGTAGATAGGCGTATTGAAAAGGTGATTAATGGAGGTATGAATAAGGATTTGATTGTCTTAGGCTCATCAAGAGGTATAGGTAATATAATTGCAAAACAATTACAGCATGAAACACAATTAAGTTGTTACAATTTATCTTATCACGGCTCTAATGTGAATTTTCATGAATACATTTTAGAAACGCTACTAAAATATAATAGCAAACCTAAAATAGTGGTGTTGTCTATTGATAACCCTAGTCAGTTTGTTGAAGCTGAAACACTCTCCTTTAGAAATGATATGCTGAAACCATTTACAAAGTATAATTGTATAAATAAGGTGCTCATAGAACATGAAGAGACAAGTTTTGTGTCCAATTTTTTATTTTCAGCAAGATTACACAAATCACATCTTTTATTTGAAAAAAAGCAACCGCATAAAAATAACCCTGTCGACAGCCTAGGTACAAGACCACTCTTAGAAAAAACAAGCTTGTATTTGTTTTATGATAAGAATGTGAAACCTTATGATAAGTCTAAAGAGCAGCCCGAAAAATTAAAGGCATTTAAAAATATTCAAACATTGTGTCGTACTAATGAGATAGAACTTGTTTATGCCATTTCACCTAGTTTTAATGCTTTTAATTATAATTTTTACAACCGTTTTAAAAAGATGGTAGAAGAGAAAAATGTAATGGTATATGATACTCTAAGACCAGAATATAAAAACACATTTTATTATTTTGACTATTCACATTTATTAAAAAACGGCGCAACGTTGTTTACATCTGAAATCAGCGATTTTATTAATAAAAAGATAAAAAAAGACACCGTATATTAAAATATAAACCCAATTTATAATTGTAAGAATAGGTTTGCTACACTTACCAGCATTAATAGGCTTTATTTTTGAAGTAATGAATAGCTATTTGCTATAGATTTATTGTTTACATGATAAAAAATGTATTTTAGCACAGAAAAATAGATTAGGCCAATACTAAAAATAAGATGAAGCAAATAGGTTTTATACCCTTGCGAAAAAACTCGAAAGGCATCCCAGGGAAGAATACACGTAAAATGGTAGGGAGGCCTCTGTTTACATGGGTTTTAGGAGAAGCACTACAGTCTAAACTGGATACGATTTATGTGTATACCGATGATGATACTATCATTGCATTTATTGAAAAAGAATACCATTACACAGATAAGATAGTGCCGCTTAAGCGGTCTGCTGAAAGTGCAACAGACACGGCATCTACCGAAAGTGCCATGTTAGAATTTGCAGAAAAAATAAACTTCGACTTTGAGGTGTTTTGTCTATTACAAGCCACATCGCCTTTTACTAAAGCAACCGATATAAATGCCTGTTTAGACGCCTTACAGGCGGGGAAAGATGCCGCATTAACTGTTGTGAATACACATCGTTTTACTTGGAATGCAGATGGCACCCCCTCTAACTATAATTTTTTAGAACGACCAAGACGACAAGATTTTGAAGGATTATTGATAGAAAACGGAGCCGTATATGCGTGTAAAACAGAAGTGTTAAAACAGTATAATAATAGGCTAGGTGGTGAAATTGCTTTAATACGTATGCCAGAAGACACGCTTTACGAAATCGATACCGAAACAGATTGGGAAGTTGTGGAACGTTTACTTATAGCACGTCAAAAAGACCTCAAAACATCTCAAAAAATAACACATTTGGTCTTAGATGTTGATGGAGTATTTACAGATGGTACCATTACCTATACCAAAGACGGAGAGCATACCAAACGCTTTGATATGAGAGATGGCATGGGCTTAGAAATCCTAAGACAATTTGGTGTGGAAGTGATGATTATGACTAGCGAACAATCGGAATTGGTGGCGCAGCGCATGAAAAAACTTCAGATCGCACAGGTCTTTCTAGGCGTTAAAGATAAATATACCCTATTACAACACTTGTCCATACAACAAGGGTTTTCTCTAAATAATGTGGCCTATGTTGGAGACGATGTAAACGATATGGCTAATATTTGTAGTGTAGGCTGGTCACTAACCCCCAATAATGCTATGGTGGAATTACAAACACTAGCCGATGTTGTGCTCACCAAAAATTCTGGTGCAGGTGCCATTCGAGAAGCCTGTCAATTTATTAGTAATTACAATAAACGCTTTTAAGCGCAAATGATATGAATAATTATAAGACACCTTATGTTATTGCAGAAATAGGATGTAACCATAAGGGCGATATAGAAATCGCAAAAGAACTCATTAAAGTCGCAAAGATTTTTTGTGATGCAGATGCTGTTAAATTTCAAAAGCGGCATAATAAAGAGCTATTAACCGAGGCACAATACAATCAACCCCACCCAAACCCTGTAAATTCTTATGGGGATACCTATGGAGCACATCGTGAGTTTTTAGAATTTTCGGTAGAAGAACACCAAGAACTTAAAACTTTTTGTGAAGATATAGACATAGACTATTCCACATCGGTCTGGGATTTAACGTCAGCAAAAGAGATTGTAGCGTTAAATCCTAAGTTTATCAAAATTCCTTCGGCGTGCAATAACAACATGAAAATGCTAGCTTTTTTATGCGAAGCCTACCCCGGTGAACTGCATATTTCTACAGGTATGACTACCAAGTCTGAAATAGAAGATCTCGTAGCATTTTTTAAATCAAAAGGCCGTTTAAAAGATCTAGTGCTCTACAATTGTACCTCTGGTTACCCCGTACCGTTTGAA
This sequence comes from uncultured Flavobacteriaceae bacterium, assembly GCA_947504035.1. Classification (GTDB taxonomy): domain Bacteria; phylum Bacteroidota; class Bacteroidia; order Flavobacteriales; family Flavobacteriaceae; genus Jejuia; species Jejuia algarum. Next base: position 127,517 of record CANNGA010000003.1, on the reverse strand, counting down.
GATGTTTGCTTGTTAGACATAAATGTATTGATCGAAAAATACGGTGATGAAGTAAAGCATATTGGTTTCTCGGGCCACCATTTAGGAATTGCAGTAGATGTTGCAGCTTACACGCTAGGGGCTAATATTATAGAACGCCATTATACCTTAGACCGTACTTGGAAAGGGACAGACCATGCGGCATCTCTAGAACCTATGGGATTACGTAAGCTATCTAGAGATTTAAAAGCAGTGCATAAAGCATTGGCCTATAAATCGCAGGATATATTACCAATAGAGCAAGTGCAGCGCGATAAATTGAAAAATCAAAAAGGATAATTTCACATAGCAAATGAGTAAAAAAGTATTTGTCTTCTTTCCTGATGGTGTAGGGCTACGCAATTTTGCCTTTACAGATTTTAAAACCATAGGGGAACAAATGGGTTTCGATATTACTTATTGGAACAACACGGTGTTTTCCCTTAAAGAGAATTTAGGCTTTAAAGAGGTAAAGATAGAGAACAACCAATTGCATCCTTTAACGCCCTTGTATTCCAGAGCGCGAAAGCGTTGTGAATTAAATGTATCGCGCGATACATTTAAAGATGCCGTATATCCTACCTATAAATTTCCCTTTAATTATAAAGGGCTGAAAAACAGTTTAAAGAGTATATATACCAAAGCGTTAATCGGTTTACATTCGTCTGAAAAAGGTATAGAACGTCTACGGAAAAAAATAAATGCTTTAGAGCGAAAAAATCCTAAATACGCCTATTGTAAAGCACAATTAGAAGAGCACAAACCCGATGTCGTATTTTGTACAACACAACGGGCCACACAATCTATTAGCGCGTTGTTAGCCGCTAAAGATTTAGGTATTCCTACGGTAGCTTTTGTGTATTCATGGGATAATGTGCCTAAAGCTATGCAAGTGGTAGAAACCGACTATTATTGTGTATGGAGTGCTCATATGAAGCAAGAGGTCTTAAAGTATTACCCTTTTGTTTCAGAAGAGCAGGTTTTCGTAACAGGAACCCCTCAGTTTGAGCCACATTACGATACAAGTTTAAAAATGTCGCGAACAGACTTTTGTGCTGCTCATAATTTAGACCCTGATAAAAAGTACATTTGTTACTCAGGAGACGATGAGACGACATCACCTTTAGATCAATATTACCTTGAAGATTTGGCAAATGCTGTACGACAATTAAATGCTAAAGGGTATAACTTGGGGATTATATACCGAAAATGCCCTGTAGATTTTACCACGAGATACAACACGGTCTTAGAAAACAATAAAGACATCATAGCGGTTTTAGACCCTATTTGGAAACAAGTTGGCGACCAGTGGAATCAAGTTTTACCTGCAAAGGAAGATTTTAAAATGCTATATAATGTTTGCGAACATTCAGAGTTTGTAACGAATGTGTGTTCTTCTACCGTATTCGATTTTGTAACTCATGATAAATCGTGTATCTATTACAATTACGAACAGCCGCAATTACAAAAAGGCATTCGAGATATTGGACAGAATTACAAGTATGTGCACTTTAGGAGTATGCCTAGTCCTAAAGCGGCTGTATTTTGTACCGATAAAAAAGATTTAGAAGCTACTGTCAAGGCTATATTAGATGGTACATTGTCTAATGTAGAAGAAGGGAAAAAATGGTATGAGGTTATAGTAGGCAAGACGCCTAAAGATGCATCCCGAAACATATGGGAAGCCATCAATACATTTATTTAGAAAACCATTTAAAGCCTATGACAAAAGCTAAATTAAAAATAAGAGATAATACCATTTTTTGGGCGATAATACTATTAAGTTTAGTTTCTGCAATGCGTTCATTTTTATTGCCTTTAGCAGCAGATGAAATCACCTATTCTCAAATAGGAGAAGAACTATTAAAAGGAAAATACTATTTGAGAGGCGCAGCTTCTACTGTAACCCCTATAATTCCATTGCTTTATGCGATTTTTAAAATTAAAAGCTTACCACTATTAGGTTATGTTTTACATAAACTATTCCATTTCGCGTTGGCGATTTTAGGAGGAAGATATGCTTATCTTTTCTTTTTTCAATTAGGATTAAGTAAAAAAATAATATTAGCATTACTCGCATTGGTCGCTGCGAATCCAATTGCTGTAGCTTGGTTTGCAAATTTATATCCAGAAGCCATTTTGTTTTTTTCTTTTTGGGGATTTATATATTATAGCGTTAGTCCGAAACAGATAAGTAATATCCCTAAAATATTAGCTTTTTTCGTGATTTTAGTGCTTACAAGATACTTGTATGCGGTTTTAGGTGTAATTTTAGTATCTGTTTTTATTGGATATTTAAAAACAGATTATAAAAAATATAGACTGGTACTATTTAAGTACTGCATTGTATTCGCACTGCCTATTTTTTTGTGGGGGAAATATATGTTTAATGTCGAATACGGAACTCAAGACAAGCCGCGAATAAGTTATTTTAAAAGATTTCAATCTACCGATAGCCCTATACTTTATAATTTAAAATGTGGTTTAGGATTAGAAAAACATCATGAGGTTGATAAAATTAATGGAATCCCCGCCTTTGCATCATTATTTATACCAATAACTGGGTTTCGAAATTACCTAATAAGTGTTATTTTAATTTTAGCATTTGTCTATGGTTTGCTCCTCCATGTAAAGCTAAAAGAAATAAAAATACTTCTTATAGCAACACTTTTACCTATGTTAGGTTTAATGTTTGCTGGTACGGGATTTAGTAGGTACTGGCTTATATTGTTACCTAGTTTTTGTTTGGGATATTATTACCTTTTTAAGCGTTTAAATTTTAAAGAAATATACTTTGTTAGAATTGTACAAATCGTAGCATTCGTTTATATTGTGAATGAATTTAGGTTAGATGTATTAGTTTTAAGCAAAATTCTATAACATATATCATGAAATTAAACAAAGTAATAGTTTACATGCCAGCTTTAAATGAGGCTGAAACCATAAAACGTGTTATAGAATCTATGCCTAAAACTATCCGTAATTTTGATGATGTAGAGATTTTAGTAGTAGATGATGGTAGTGAAGATGATACTAAAACTATAGCTATTGCCTCTGGGGCTACTGTTGTAAGCCATATTACAAATAAAGGCGTGGGAGGCGCTTTTCATACCGCTCTTAATTATGCTTTAGAAAATAAAGCTAGTGTTCTATTAAGTATAGATGCAGATGGGCAATTTGATGTTAATGATATACCTAAGATGCTACAACCAATCGTATCTAAAACTGCCGATTTTGCTATAGGGAATAGATTTGCCGAAGGCAAGCCTAAGATCATGTCTAAATTGAAGTATCGTGGTAACGCCCTAGTAAGTACGATTATTAGTTTTGTAGGTAAAGCAAAAATAAAAGATGCTTCGTGTGGTTTTAGAGCTTATTCTAGAGCATGTTTGTTGAACTTAAACCTTCAAGGAAACTTTACATATACCCATGAAACCATATTAGATTTATTAAACAAAGGTTATAGGGTTGCACAGGTTCCTGTTAAAGTAACCTACTTTGAAAATCGTGTCTCACGCGTTGCTAATAATGTAATAACCTATGGTTTTAAAACGCTTAAAATTATTGTAAAATGTTTTAAAGACTATAGACCGTTTCCTTTTTTCTCTACTATAGCATTATTTATTTTGTTTATAGGCGTGTTATTGGGAGGTTTTGTATACTTACATTGGCTCAATTCAGGTAAAATTACGCCCTATAAAGGCTTAGGGTTTATAGCTTTAGCACTTTGTGGTATGGCAGTGATGGTAGGTGTGCTCGCATTTATAGCCGATATGTTGAATAGAATTAGAATGAACCAAGAAAAATTATTGTACCTAACAAAGAAAGCGCATTTCGATGAAAATTAATTATGATAATTTAGTAGCAACTCCAGAAGATGAAGATTTTTCAGGGAAATACGAAAACACAGGTTTTGTGGCCAAGTATTTGGTAAAGAATTATTTTAAATCGGTTAAACTGCTTTTAGATAAAATAAGCGAAAATGAAGTAAATACTGCCCATGAGATAGGAGCTGGTGAAGGCCGATCTACAGCTAGGCTTAAGCAAATGGTTCCCCATTTAAGTGCTTCTGAGTTTGTCGAAAAACTAGTGCCTATTGCAAAGCAAAATAATAAGGATATTACTTTCTTTCAAGAAAGTGTATACGAATTGCGCTATGAAGACCACGCTGTAGATTTAGTATTTCTTTTAGAAGTATTAGAGCACTTGGATTATCCAGAAATAGCCTTAAAGGAAATAAAACGCATATCAAAAAAATATTTAATATTAGGAGTGCCTAATGAACCTTTATGGCGTATACTTAATTTTTGTAGGTTTAAATATATGAAAGACTTAGGTAATACACCAGGGCATTTAAATCATTGGTCTAAATCATCGTTAATTACGTTTGTAGAAAAGCATTTTGGAAAGGTTATCGCTGTAGAATCTCCAATCCCTTGGACTATCGTATTAGCAGAAAAGATATAATTTATATTGAAACATAAACTTATAAAATATATAAATACGAATAAAGTACTTTTTTCTAAGTATATACTTATCAGTCTAATTGGATATTCATTAATTTTTGTAATGCTATTTATTTCAGTTGATATTTTAGGAATCAATAAAAGTACCTCTTTTCTAATCACATATGGAATTAATTATGTATTGCTTTATGGAATACAATTGAAATATCTTTTTAAAGCGAAACATGATAAAGGAAAGTTTTTTAGATTCATTATTACCACGCTATTCTTTTTTGCTATAGCGAATATTGTTTATAATTTATGTTTAAAATTAAATATAAATTATATGCTAGCATCTATATTTACTATAATCTTAGTAATGCCTATTAGGTTTTTAGCTAGTAAGTTGTTTGTTTTTAATTACAAGGAATAGAATATCATGACTCATAAACCAATTTGGAATACTTTTTTCTCGATAAGATTTTTTAAAAAGGTATTTTATTTTTTATTGTTACATACGTCTAGACAATTTTTTATTCCTCCTAAAATTAGACCTTTTTTCCTGAAGTTATGTGGTATAAAATTTAAAGATGCTAAAAATGTGTTTATTGGTACAGATGTGTTGTTCGATATTATTGAAAATACGACCATTAGCATAGGACAAAATGTGCTTATAACCTCTGGAGTTAAAATGATATGTCACTATCCTATTTTTACAAAAAATGGAGTTTCAGAGTATGATGTAGGAAATATAACTATCGAAGACAATGTTTTTATAGGCATGAATAGTTTAATCGTAAAACCCATAAGTATTGGGAAAAACGCTGTTGTAGCTGCAGGGTCGGTAGTCACAAAAAATGTTCAAGCAAATACAATTGTTGCTGGTAATCCTGCAAAGGTTGTTAGCCGTCTAAATTTTGAAGATTGAAAATAAGATTAAAATACACTTAAATTTTAAAAATTGCATATAGGTTTTATAACATCAGAATACCCACATCCCAAAATAGCTCATGCAGCAGGAATAGGTACTAGTATTAAGAATTTAGCACGAGCTTTAGTGGCTAAAGGGATACGTGTAACCGTATTTGTATATCAGCAAGCAACACAAGAAGTGGTAGAGGATGAAGGCGTAAGTATTCATATATTGAAAACAAAACGATTTCGTTTTTTAACATGGTATTTTTATAGAAAACATATTCAAGGTTATCTAGAAGATATTCATTTTCAGACACCTTTGGATATTATAGAAGCACCTGATTGGACAGGAATAACAGCTTTTATGAATTTTAAGATGCCCCTAGTTATTAGATTTCATGGAAGTGATGCTTATTTTTGTAAGTTAGATAAAAGAAAGCAAAAGCTTAAAAACTATGTATTTGAAAAATTAGCGTTAAAAAACGCTAAAGCTTTTATAGCACCAACGACTTACGCAGGTATAGAAACGGCTAAAATTTTTGGCTTAAAGATTGAAACTATTAAAACCATTCATTATGGTTTAGAATTACAGCATTTTGAAAATGAAAGTCCTAATGTTTACAACGAAAATGTATTGCTTTATATAGGTACTTTAATTAGAAAGAAAGGCGTTTTAGAACTGGCGAAAATGTTTAATAAAATTGTAACGCTGCAACCAAAGGCAAAGCTAATACTTATAGGAGCAGATGCAGTAGATATAAAAACAGGAGAACCATCTACATTTGCTTTAATGCAAAAACTCTTCTCTAAGAAAGCGAAAGCTCAAGTCGAGTATTTAGGTAAGTTGCCTTACAATCAGGTTAAAGCACATATAAAAAATGCACATGTATGCGCGTTTCCAAGTTTTGCAGAAACTTTAGGTATGGTTACAATAGAAAGTATGGCATTACAAAAACCAGTAGTAAATACAAATTTGGGCTGGGCACAAGAACTTATAGATGATGGTGTAAATGGATATCTGGTACATCCATCGGATATAGAAACATATGCCTCTAGAATTGTCGAACTGTTTCAGGATAAAACACGATGTGCAAAGATAGGATTTGCAGCACGTCAAAAAGTGGCATTAAATTTTGATATTAAAAAAAATGCAGATAAAAATTTGCAGTTTTATAAAGAAGTGTTGAAATGATAATCATTGTTCATGATAATCGAAACGTTATTAAGGCTTATGTCTTAGAAACCTCAGAGCAAATCCGTGTTAATGACAAAAGAAATATAGCAGAAGTGTTGTTTGCAGTTGCAAAACGCTATCCTACAGAACTATTAATTTGGGTTTATAAGAGTTTAAAGGATCATTTGAAGACTGGTAATCTTTATAAAATTTTTCATCATAAAAATATATTAAGTAGTTATCAAGTTTCTGAAAAATGTACTATTCCTAAAAGCATAGGTTATGTAGAGAAAACTCCCTTTACCCATATAAATAAAAAGGTTAATTTTCCAACGTGGTTAATGAGTAGTTATGTTGGTGGTATATGGGCAGAAACATTTTTAGAAATTGCAAAGACAGTTCCTGTAATTGATAATTTTGCACTTTATTTAACGGGCTTAGCGAAGCATAATATGGCTTTAGGGTTATTTTGTTACTCTAATCCAGACTTACTATCGCCAAATGATATAAAGTGTAACGATATAGAATTGTCTCGTACACTATTATTCAAATTTGTAAAACAACATTACAAATGGATTTGGGGGGTTAACTTGTTTTTATGTTTTATCATATTTGAAGGTAAATGGCCTATGATGGCATTTCTGAAATCATTATTTGATAAAAAAATTAGCAAGTGTAATTATTTAAATCCTATTTTACATAAATCAAGCACAAATGCTAACAATGAAAATACTGTAGATGTTGTCATACCTACGTTAGGACGTAAGCGGTACTTATTAGATGTTTTAAAGGATTTAGCAGCGCAAACAGTTTTGCCCAAGACTGTTATTATAGTAGAACAAAATCCAACCACCGAAAAAACAGAGTTGGACTATCTTTACAACGCACAATGGCCTTTTAATATTAAGCACCAGGTAATTAAACAAACAGGAGCTTGTAATGCGAGAAATGTAGCTTTGCGTTTAGTAGAAAGCAAATGGTATTTTTTAGCAGATGATGATATAAGATTTAACCAAACATTTTTAAGTGATGCGTTTTATACCGTTAATACGTTAGGAGCTAAAGCTGTAATGTTTTCTTGTTTACAGGCAGGGCAAAAACAAACGTTCAACACTATACATCAAACGACTATATTCGCATCAGGAGCAAGTTTAGTGCATTCAGAAAGTCTTAAAACAATAAATTTTGATATGAGGTTTGAGCATGGCTTTGGAGAAGATACCGATTTTGGGATGCAGTTACGACATCTAGGAACCGATATAATATATACGCCACATTTAAACATAACCCATCTTAAAGCTCCAATTGGTGGTTTTAGAACAGAGCATAAGATGCCGTGGTATAAAGAAAAGATTCAACCTAAACCTTCTCCAACACTCATGCTTGGTTATAAGAAATACTGTAATGAGATACAGTTAAAAGGAATTAAATTTTTATTGTTTGTTAAGTTTTTCAAGAAACAAAGGAAAAAAAATCCGATCACCTACATAAGACTTATGACGAAGCAATGGCAAAAAAGTTTGTATTGGAGTACTAAATTGTAAAATGATGAAAGTATCAAAATTAATAAAATACTATAAAGTATGTCATACTATGATTAAAAATCAATTTAGATTTAATTTCAAGAGTTTTTAATGACTTGCCACCATTTTTTATCTAGCATGCTAAAAAAGCAGTCTATTTTAATAATTACAATAAAGCATGAGTTTAATATGCTTTTTATAAGAAGAAATAATGCTTAAACTTTATACCGACTTAGGTTTTTTAAATGATAGTTATAGGCGCATGGTGTTTCCTTTATTATTTGATTTAATATTTATAAAAGATGAAAAACTACAAAGCATATATAAACTAGTTACGGTATTACAAGAGGCAGATATTGTAGTATGTCCTATAAATTATAGTGCCTTTTTTAAACATAATACAGCATTGTTATCTTTAGTAGAAGGTGCTAAAAAATACAATAAGCCTTTATGGATATACACAGCTGGAGACTACGGATTAACAGTGTCTATCGAAAATGTTTACACATTTAGATTAGGTGGTTTTCATAGTGAATTAGGAGCAAAGACCTTAACAATACCATCTTTTATAAATGATCCGTATACTACTTTTTTAAAAACAACATTTAAAGTATTATCAAAAACAGAGCAGCCTACAGTGGGGTTTGTTGGACATGCTAAATCTGGAAGCATTAAATATATTAAGGAATATATTAATCATTTTAAATATGTTGTAAAACGATTAACCAATACGATAAAAGAAGACAAACAAGGGTTTTATCCATCAAGTAATAAACGCGCAAAATATTTAGCCATTCTAGAAAATAGTAATCAATTAAAAACTAATTTTATCTTAAGAGATCAGTATAGAGCTGGATTGCATCATGAATTAACACAAAAAGAAAGTTCAGAGCAATTTTATGCAAATATTTATGATAATTTATATACTTTTTGTTTGCGTGGTGTTGGAAACTTTTCGGTTAGATTTTACGAGACATTAGCAGTTGGTAGGATACCAATACTTTTAAATACAGATTGTAGGTTGCCGTTAAGTGATGAAATTGATTGGGAAAACCATATTGTAATTGTAGAGCTTTCAGAACATAAAACTGTTGAAGAACAAATTTTAGAATTTCATGAATCAAAAAGCACCAATGAAATTGAAAATATCCAAAAAGAGAATAGAGCACTTTGGAGCAATTACCTTAGACGAGATTCTTTTTTTAAGCACATACATGATAAATTTATTGAAATGTCATAGAAATGAATTTTAGTTTAATAATTTGTACATACATGAGACCTGAGTCGCTTTTAAGATTACTTAAATCGGTTGAGGAACAAACACTATACCCTAATGAAATTATTGTTGTAGATGGATCTTTAGATGCTAAAACAGAAGTTTTGTTAACGAAAACTCATTTTAAGGATTTGTTCTATTTTAAAGTAGGAACTAATGATAGGGGATTAACGAAACAACGTAATTATGGCATAAATAAGGTTTCTGAGAATAGTGAAATTATATGTTTTTTAGATGATGATATTGTGTTAAACTTAAATTATTTTAAAAACTTGATAGCTTCATATTATAAGCAACCTTCAGCTTTAGCGATAGGAGGATATATTACCAATGAAGTGAAATGGGAAGTATCAGATCTCTTAAATACGCCCTCAAAATTTTATGCAGAAGGATGGATGCGCGCAGAACCTTCACGTATGAAATTTAGAAAGAAGTTTGGGTTATTACCAGATGTCCCTCCAGGATTCTTACCAACGTTTTCCCATGCACGTTCCATAGGGTTTATACCGCCTACAGGCGAAATTTATCCTGTAGAACTTATTATGGGGGGTGTTTCCAGTTACAAAAAAGAAGTTTTTGAAGTATTACAGTTTTCATCATATTTTGAAGGTTATGGTTTGTATGAAGATGCCGATTTTTCATTAAGAATCGCTAAAAAAGGAAACCTTTATATAAATACTTCGGCAGAATTGCAGCATTATCATGATGCGGAAGGAAGACCAAATCAATATAAATATGGTAAAATGGTGATACGAAACGGTTGGTATGTATGGCGAGTAAAGTACTCTAAGCCCAATAGGAAGGCTAAATTTAAATGGCATGCAACTGCAGTGTTGTTAACCTTAATACGTTTCACTAATGTGTTTACCACAACGCAGCGTAAAGCAGCATTTCAGGAAAGTTTAGGACGTGTTGTAGGTTGGTGGAGCTTAATATTTAATAAGCCAAAAGTAGAATCATGAATTTTGTAATAGTATCTCACGTTGTTCATAAGCTTCAACAGGATGGCATTTATGCCTACGAGCCTTACGTAAGAGAGATGAATATTTGGTTGAAGTATGTAAGTCAAACGACTATAATAGCACCAGTAACAGAAAGGATAGCAACACCAATAGAAACGGTTTATAAACATGAGAATATAGCGGTAAATGCTGTGAGATCAATACAGTTTACATCGGTATTACATGTATTGAAATCAGTATTAGCATTACCTAGAATTTGTTTTCAGATATTTAAAGCGTTTCAAAAAGCAGATCATATCCATTTAAGATGTCCAGGGAATATGGGGCTTTTAGGGTGTATTATACAAGTTTGCTTTCCCAAAACACCTAAAACAGCAAAATATGCAGGCAATTGGGATCCTAAGTCCAAACAACCCTTAAGCTATAGATTTCAAAAATGGGTATTGGGAAATACATTTTTAACCAAAAACATATCCGTTTTGGTGTATGGCGACTGGAAAAACCAATCTAAAAATATTACACCTTTCTTTACAGCATCATTTACAGAGACAGATAAGGTGAGTTTTAAAGGCAGATCTTATGCCAAAGCTTTAAAATTTGTATTTGTGGGAAGCTTGGTGAAGGGAAAACGTCCACTAATAGCTATAAAAATTATAGAAAAATTACTCAAAAATAATATAGATGCAAATTTAGAGCTTTATGGAGATGGTATTTTAAGGAAAGAACTGGAAGTTTATGTACAAAAAAACAGATTAAGTAAGAATATACATTTTAAGGGAAACCAACCCTTAGACGTGGTAAAACAGGCGCTACTAAATGCACACTTTTTAATATTGGCCTCAAAATCAGAAGGTTGGCCAAAAGCTGTAGCAGAAGCCATGTTTTTTGGTGTTATTCCTATTGCAACAACAGTCTCATGTGTCGCCGAAATGCTTGGAAATGGCAGTAGAGGGATACTAATTTCTTTAGATTTAGAAAAGGCAGTATCTAAAATAATGAAGATCATAATGGAAAACGATTTACATGTAATGTCAAAATTGGCCCAAAAATGGTCTCAAACCTATACGTTAGATTATTTTGAAGCAGAAATAAAACAATTAATTTACGCTCCCCAATGAATGTGATACAACTTATAGACAGTTTAGAAGCTGGTGGAGCAGAGCGTGTAGCAGTAAATTATGCCAATGCATTGGTTACGCATATAGATCATTCTTTTTTGTGTGTAACACGAGCCGAAGGGATTTTAAAACAAACTGTAGAAAAAGAGGTAGGGTATTTTTTTTTAGAAAAAAGAAGCACATTAGATGTTAAGGCGATTATCAAACTGCATAAATATGTAAATCGACACCATATTACAGTGGTTCATGCACATGCTTCGTCTTACTTTTTAGCAACACTTATAAAGTGTTTAAATCCTAGTATTAAATTAGTATGGCATGACCATTATGGTAAGAGTGAATTTTTGGACCAACGGTCTAAACTTGTACTCCGTTTGTGTTCTTTTAGTTTTAATCAAGTGCTTTGTGTCAATTCAAAATTAGTAGCGTGGTGCAAAAAGTACTTAAAAATTAAAAATGTAAATTATTTTCCCAATTTTGCAACGATAAATACCACCAAACTGCGTACACAATTAAAAAGCACGAAAGGGAAACGTATAGTATGCTTAGCCAATTTACGAGAACAAAAAGACCACATTAATCTCTTGAGTGCTTTTATTAAAATACAAGAGAAATATCCAGATTGGACTTTACATTTGGTAGGTAAAGACTTTAACGATACGTATTCGAAATCAATTCATAATTTTGTAAAGCGAAATAAGTTGCAAAATAGTGTTTTTATACATGGCAGCTGTTCAGATACTTCAGCTATTCTAAATGTTTGTGATATAGGCGTGCTTTCATCCCGATCAGAAGGTTTACCTTTGGCTTTGTTAGAATATGGTTTGACAGGCTTGCCTGTAGTAGTAACAGAAGTTGGATATTGTGGAATTGTTGTAAAGCATAAGGTAAACGGTTTAGTTGTTAAGGCTGAATCTTCAGAAGATTTAGCAAATGCAATAGAACGTTTAATAGAAAATGAAACTCTTAGAATTAAAATGGGAGAGCACCTTCATAAGGAGGTTAAAAAAGAGTATTCTAAAGACGCTGTTCTAAGAACATTACTTAATAAATATAAAGCATTATAATGCGGGAAAAATATTTAAAAATATTAATGTTACATGTTGTAATAGGAGGGGGGATATATCTATTTAAAGGACTTGTAAATCTTTATTTTTTAGGTATAGTTCTTTTCTTTTTTATCAAGACTATCAATGCGCCTAAACGCCTAAAACATGTAGAAATTATAAAAGCTTGTGCCTATGTTTTAGGTGTTGAAGTGCTTTTGCGAATGCAAGGAGGATTGGTATTTTATGAAGCCAATAAATACCTTGTGATTGTATTTGTTGTTATTGGTTTTTTTTATAGCGGGTTTAGTAAAAAAGCAATCTCTTATTTTTTTTATATTTTACTTTTAGTACCTAGTATTTATGTGTCTTTAAATGCTTTAGATGTAGGAGACAATATTCGTAAAGCCATAGCATTTAATTTAAGTGGCCCTGTTTGTCTTGGGCTTTCTGCATTGTATTGTTATGGCATTAAAGTCACTAAGGAACAATTAGAATCCATTGTTAATCATGCCATTTTTCCTTTAGTTAGTACTTTAGTATATATATATGCATATAATCCTAACGTATCTGAAGTTGCTACGGGGACGGTGTCTAATTTTACAGCTTCAGGCGGGTTTGGTCCTAATCAAGTTTCTACAGTATTAGGTTTAGGAGCTTTCTTAGTCACAACTCGATTTTTCTATTTTAGTAAAGTGAAGTTTGTTCGTTATTTAGATTTAATTCTTATTTTATTGTTCTCATTTAGAGCTATTGTAACCTTTAGTAGGGGAGGTGTTTTTACGGCACTTTTAATGATAGGAGTTTTTATTCTTATGCGTTACAGGTCTATGAATAAGTTAGATAAAAGTAAAATGTTAGTGTCTGTTGTGCTCTTTGTTTTAGTGGGAGGACTCTCATGGGTAGTATCTACGGTACAAACTAATGGATTCATAGAGAAAAGATATACTAATAAAAACGCTGTTGGACATGTTAAAAAAGACATAACAACAGGACGTAAAGATTTGTTTTTATTGGAGTTTGAAGAGTTTGTAAATAGTCCTTTTTTAGGCGTAGGTGTAGGTAGAGTTAAAGATTTAAGGTTTCAACGTACAGGAATCCATGCGGCATCACACAATGAAATAAGTAGAATAATCGCAGAACACGGTTTATTAGGAATATTAGCGTTCTCTATATTATTAATAACCCCCCTTAGTTTGAGGGTAGAGAACCGTAGTAATATCTTGTTTTTTTCATTCTATTTTTTTTGGTTGCTTACGATTAATCATTCTGCAATGCGAATAGCTGCACCTGGTTTTATATATGCCTTGAGTTTATTATTTGTTAGCGATAACGATAAGGTGATAGAAACCGTTGATGAAAATTTAACCTTAGCAGTTTAGAGAAACCTAATTTAAGAGACTATAACCAAAGTGTATTTTGATGAAACATCTTGTTTACATAGGGAACCGGTTAGCGCAAAAGCATAAAACACAGACGACCATAGATACTTTAGGGAAACAGCTAGAGGACACAGGGTTTACCCTCTCTTATGCTTCTAGTTACAAAAATGTACTACTACGATGTTTAGATATGCTTTTTACGGTATTTAAACATAGAAAAACTGTAGATTATGTATTAATTGATACTTATAGCACGTTAAATTTCTATTACGCTTATCTGGTAAGTAGGCTGTGCTATAGGTGCCATATCAAATACATTCCTATTCTACACGGAGGTAATTTACCAGAGCGTTTACTAAAATCACCTAAATACTCGCGCCGTATTTTTAGTAATGCTTATGTTAATGTCGCGCCATCCCATTATTTAATGTCGCGATTTAAAGATTTGGGTTATTCTAATTTAGAATACATACCGAACAGCATTGAAATTAAAAATTACAGTTTTAAACCTCGTCAAATAGATGATATAAAACTATTATGGGTAAGATCGTTTTCAAATATGTATAACCCGCAGTTAGCCGTTAAATTAGTAAAGGCATTAAAAGAAGTACATATAGATGCGCGTTTATGTATGATAGGACCAGATAATGATGGGAGTATGCTAAGTACAAAAGCGCTTGCAGCATCATTAGGAGTACCTGTTGAATTTACAGGGAAATTAACTAAAACGCAATGGCATAAAAAAGCAGAAGATTTTAATGTATTTATCAATACAACAACAATAGATAATACACCTGTAAGCGTTGTAGAAGCCATGGCATTAGGCTTACCTGTAATATCTACAGATGTAGGAGGTATTCCCTTTCTAATCAATGATGGTACAGATGGGCTTTTAGTACCCTCTAATAATGTAGAGGCCTTTAAAATTGCGATATTAAAATTGACTCAGAATCAAGCCTCGTTACACACTATGGTAAAAAAGGCGAGGCGAAAAGTAGAAGCCTTCGATTGGGATACTGTCAAGGAAAAATGGCGATCTGTATTGTCTTAATACTTGTAAATAAAAATTTACTTGTTATATTTGAATGCCCATATAACTTAACTCAAAACCAAGATGCCTAAAAGCTCTATACATTTCAATATATCAGAACGAAAAGTGCTTTTAAGAATAGTTGATATCTTGTTTGTTCTGATGGTATTATATGTTGTGGGACACCTTTTTGAGTTTAGTTATTTTTACATTACTCAAGAAAATTGCACATGGATATTAGTGCTAATACTTTACATTTCTATTTTTGGATCTATTTTCGAATTGTACGATTTACAAAAGTCAAGTAAATTTGATAAAGTATGGATTAATGTATTACTCACGTCTTCGGCAACGGTACTGTTTTATATGTTAACCCCATATTTAACTCCTGTATTACCCGCTAATAGACTTCAAATTGTCTATTTTTTTCTATCTGTATTCGTAGCAATACTTATATGGCGATTTGCGTATACGCATTTTATATTCTCGCCGCGTTTTTATAAGAAGGTACTACTGGTTGGTGAGACTTCAAATATTAGAGCAATAATAGAAACTTTTAAAGATGCAGATCCTAATTATAAAGTTATGGGGTTCATTAATTGTGAGCTTAAAAAGGGAGAGAAATTAAATCATAAAGATGTCGTAGAGTATCAGCCTAAGCACATTTTTAAAGTTATTAAAGATGAAAACGTCTCCGAAGTTGTAATCGCGAGTTACAATTCTGAAAATATAACGCCTACACTCTATAAAGATCTTATAACACTGTTAGAACGCGGTATCCCTATAAAGGAGTACACTCAGGTTTATGAAGAATTAACACAGCGGATACCTGTACAATTTGTAGGTAAGGATTTTTACAAGTATTTTCCCTTTAGTAGGACTAACCAAAATAAAATGTACCTGTTTTTTTATAGGCTTTTTGATATTTTAATTTCTGTACTGGGAGGAGTATTTAGTGTGCTATTTGTTCCATTTATACTTTTAGGTAATCTACTGGGCAATAGAGGGCCTTTATTTTATGTCCAAGAACGTATTGGTAAAAACGGAAAGGTATTTAAAATTATAAAATACAGAACAATGGTCACCGATGCCGAAAAAAATGGAGCTGTATGGGCAGAAAAGAACGATTCTAGAATAACACCTTTTGGCAAATTTATGAGAAGTTCACGAATAGATGAAATGCCTCAGTTTATTAATGTTTTAAAAGGCGAGATGAGTTTAATAGGGCCAAGGCCTGAACGTCCTTATTTTGTAAAAGAATTGTCTGAGGTATTGCCTTTTTATGAAACGCGCCACATCATTAAACCCGGATTAACAGGTTGGGCACAAGTAAAAACACGTTACGGATCTTCTGTAGATGATAGTTTGTTAAAGTTACAGCATGATTTGTATTATATAAAACACCGTAGTTTTGCTCTAGATGTGAATATTTTAGTAAAAACATTAAGCACAGTTATCTTTTTTAGAGGACAGTAGTGTTGCTAAAGTATTTTGTTAGGTACGCATAACGAATAGCTAGAGCTAGGAATAGAGGCGCTAAAGCCGTAGCAAAAACTTGTACACCGCTTATCCAATGAAAGGCCAACAGCGCTAATAGTATTAAATTAAATTTTAAATAACGCGGAAACCAAGGACTTACTTTTGCTTTAGAGATTTGAAATAATGACAGTATATTTAAAGCATTAGCCCATAGTACGTTATAGTTGTTATGAGTCGCTTCATGGTCTGTCGCAAACCAAAGTAATAAAATAACCACCCCAGTAATTCCTGTAACTAGGAAGATAATACCATCTAATAATTTTGTTCTTTTATAATATTGATAATCTCTGTAAGTTATAAATAGAATAAGAAACGCTAAGAGGCTTAGTATAAAAAAAGGCCTCAATAAAAAATGTAATTCGCTTTTAGCAGGTTTGGCTTCAAGAAGTGAGGTACTAGATGTAATTAGTGGTGCTTTAGTAGCACCAAAGGTTGTGTTTTTAAAAAAGGCATAAATATTTTCAGGTAAAAACATATGCTCCTCTGGAGATGCCATGGTATCAATTACTGCACCTAAGGCGATGTCTATACCCACGCTGCCCCAAGAATTTTGACTTAAATTGTTTTGAATTAAAGTTCTAAAAGTAGCATCCTTATACGTGTTAGGCGGATTGAAATTTATAGAATTGTGACTTACTGTCGCTAAAACATCTTTAATTCTAGTCGCACAATTATCAAAAAAGAAATCGTACAGATAGGCCCTGTTTTCTGGTTTGTAATTGGAAATTAAAAAGTTATAAAGCGTTTGTTTTTGAGAAGGATCAAGGTTTAGTGTTTGCGCGTTAATACTTCTATTGTAATAGGCATAAATGCGATAAAACCGACTAAAGTCCGTCTTACTCATCATATAGTTTAATTTGCCTTGTGTAAATTTTAAGTAGAAATTAGGAGTGTCAAAATCGTAAGCGCCATACCCGTATACGACATCTATACCTAAATGGGGATCTTTAACTCTAAAGGCACTATGGCCAAAGGCGTCATTTAAAGAATTGCCGGGACCTACTGTTAAAACGCTTATTTCTGCTTTAGGAGAAAGGGTTTGTGCGTAAGCTTGCGTCAAACAAAGGAAAACTATAAGAAGGGTAACTCGTAATCGCATCAAATTAGTTTTTGCGTTTTGTGTAGAGGTGAAAATAGTGTTTTTTTATGAATAACGCATAAACGCTAAAGCCTTATTCTATAGCCATAGAAAAGTGCTAGACGTTTTTACGAAGCATTAGGTGCGTACTAAGACTATCTAAAAATACTAAAATCGAGTTTTAAGGAAAAAACATTAGAATATAGAGCTATACTTTGGTCTCCAATATCGGTAAACGCATAATCAACATGAATACCCTTGTACTTAAACCCTAAACCTAAACTAGGTTGAAAGGTTAACTGCTCAGAATTGTCTATCTGCAATTCATTTTGAAAATTACCAACACCACCCCTAAGGTATACGAGACTGTTGTATGCAAATTCAAAACCAGCAGCAGGATTAACACTGGCAAAAGAGGTAGACACAATATCATTGTTTTCAGAAAAACGAACATTTAAATTGGCAGAAGCTAAAAGCGTATAGTCGTAATGAAACTCGATAAGTTTAGAGATGCCTACTTGTAATTTAGGAATGGTAATTTCTGTAGTTTCAGGTAAATCTTGGTTTTGCCCCTCAACAGCGTTTCGTATCGTTTCGAATGCTTCTTCGTTGATAGACCAAGAATTATACGTTGTTGTAATATCTCTGGCCATAACACCAAATTTCCAATTATTACCAGATTCAAATTGAATTCCAAAATCTAACCCAACACCCCAAGCCGATGCAAAATCACCAATAATACGTCTTATTACTTTTGCATTTACACCATAGTTTAAACCATCAAGAGGTAATTTTCTGGCATAAGAAAATGTAAGTCCATAATCGGCTGTAGAAAACAAACTAATACGATCGAAGTTAATGTTGCCTTGGGAATCTATAAGTTGCGTGGTGTTTAAAATGTCGTCCACAGCAAAACGAATTAGAGAGATACCGATAACGCTTCTATCATCTAAAGGTTTTGCGAACGCCGCATAGTCATAATTAGCAATATTGGCAAAATAGCTAGAGTGCATAAGTGCTAATTGGCTGTCTTCTACATGCACTAAACCTGCAGGGTTCCAATAGCCAGAGTTTACATCGCTGGTATGTGCTGTAACAGCACTGCTCATACCTAGTGCCGCAGCATCTACCCCAATATTCAAAAATTCATTAGAATATTTTCTAGCAGCTTGACTAAATGAGGAGAGCGAGATTACACTTAAAAAAGTAAATATATATAGTCTCAATCGCAATTTTTTTTACAAAGATGCACATAATAGGTCTTTTTTCATAGCATTTTGAGGTAAAACCATAGCACATTACATGCAGTTATAACGGTAATAGAGGGCACATATTGTTTGAAATGCGACAAAAAAAAGAGATATTATCTATTAATAGCGCATAAGACAAATTGTTTTTTATTTTTACCAAAATTTTTTTGATGAAGACACACATTCCTAATGCATTAACCTTACTCAATTTATTTTGTGGGTGCATTGCCGTACTCGCTGCTGTAAATAATGCTTTTGTTGCAGCTGCATGCTTCGTTTTCTCAGGAATATTCTTCGATTTTTTTGATGGTTTTGCAGCGCGAAAATTAAACGTACAAAGCGACTTAGGTTTGCAATTAGATTCTCTTGCAGATATGGTTACTAGTGGCTTAGTGCCAGGTATTATTATGTTTAAATTATTAAGCCTAAGCGTAACAGATGCTACAGGAATAACTTGGGAAACACAGGCTAATATTTTAGGACAGCAATCGGGGTATAGCATTACAAATACAGCAGTGCCTTTATTAGGGCTATTAATAACACTAGCATCTGCTTATAGGCTTGCTAAGTTTAATATAGATACCGATCAGCAAACCTTTTTTAAAGGATTACCCACACCTGCCAATGCCCTTTTAATTTTAGCATTACCTCTCATCTTAGAGTACCAAAACAATGATGCTATTAATGCCGTTATTTTAAACACGTGGTTCTTAGTGCTATTAACAGGGTTTAGTTGTTGGATCTTAAACGCCAAGGTAAAATTGTTCGCTTTAAAATTTAAGGATTTTAGCTTTAAAGCCAATGCAACACGATATATATTCATCATACTGTGTTTGGTATTACTTGTAATATTACATTTTGCGGCCATTCCTCTCATCATTATAATCTATATATTAATGTCTGTTATAGACACTATTAAAACTAAATAAAACAAGATCATGTTAGAAAATATTTTTACATTAATAATGTTAGTGCTTTTACAAGCTGTATTAGGTTTCGATAATCTTTTATACATTTCTTTAGAAAGTAAAAAAGCACCTGTAGAAGATAGAAAACGCGTTAGAAAAGTAGGTATACTTATCGCCATAGGCTTGCGTATTGTGTTGTTGTTTGTCTTAGTATCTATTATTGATTTGTTTCAAGAGCCTTTTTCATTCTTAACAGGAGGAATAGATGATGTTTTAAAGTTTGCTTTTAATGGACACAGCATAATTGTTTTAGTAGGTGGTGGATTTATCATCTATACTGCTATAAAAGAAATCTGGCATATGATTTCTCTAGGAGATTTATCGCATGATGTTGAAGGCGAAGAAAATTCGAGATCAAAGTCCTCTAATGCGGTAGTTGTAAGTATCGTTTTAATGAATTTGGTATTTTCTTTCGATTCTATTCTGGCAGCGATAGGACTTACCAGTTCTATAGAAAGCGAAACTACAGCGTTTATTATAATGGCCATTGCCATCGTAATTAGTGGGCTGTTAATGTTGTTTCTTGCTGATAGAATATCTGTGTTTTTGGCAAAAAATAGAATGTACGAAGTATTGGGACTTTTTATCCTTTTTATTGTTGGTATTATGCTTATCACTGAAGGTGGACATCTAGCCCACTTGAAAATATTTGGTAACGAAATTGTACCGATGAGTAAGACCACATTTTATTTTGTAATTGCAGTTTTAGTGGTTGTCGATGTTGTACAAGGGCGCTATCAGAAAAAATTATTGTTAGAACAAAGTAAAACCAAAACTACAGGTCAAAAGGAGCTTTAAGCCTTAGATTTTAGAAACTGTGTAAAGGTTATAAGTGTCTAATTTTTTGAAATTCAAAAGGTTAAAATTCGTGTAATTGCTAAAATAGTGGTAAATTTAGAGGGAATGCCCTATTTAAAATTGCCGAACTATGAAACACATATCACGATTAACAGGCCTACTCGTATTGTTTTTAGTAATGTACAGTTGTTCGACTTCAGATACAGACGATGCTGATGGTATTGAGAAAATTGAACGTGAAGACGAGGTACCTGAGGGCGAAGCACCTGAAGCGTTACAAGATATTGGTGTGATTCGAAACATTACAGCAAAGGCTTTGGTTGCCGATATGAAACCAGGTTGGAACCTAGGAAATTCTTTTGATGTTAGAAGTAGTGATAAAACCCTATGGGGAAATCCTTTGCCAACAACAGCGCTAGTAGATGCTGTTTACAACCGGGGCTTTAGAACCTTGCGATTACCCATAACTTGGGGATATAATATGGGAGACGCCCCAGGTTTTGAAATTCAAAGTGCCTACCTTTCAAGAATTAATAGCATTGTACAACACGCCATAGAAAAAGGTATGTATGTGATAATTAATAGCCACCATGATGACGAATGGATTGTTCCTACAGCGGCCAATGCTGCGACTACAAGACTTAGGCTGAGTAGGGTTTGGACTCAAATAGCCGAACATTTTAAAAACTACAGTGATTATTTAATTTTTGAACTCTTAAATGAACCTCGACATGTCGGTACGCCAGAAGAGTGGACTGGGGGAACAGAAGAAGGTAGACGTGTTTTAAATACATATTACCAAACCGCATTAGATGCTGTTAGAGCAACAGGGGGCAATAATGCGCTAAGAAAAATAATGATAGCGCCCTATGCCGCTTCTACATTAAAAGTAGCTTGGGATGACTTTGAAATTCCTAATGAAGATAAAGATGTTATCATCTCATTACATGCATATTTCCCTTTTCCTTTCGCTTTAGAGGGTAGTGACCCCGATTGGGGTTCAGATGCCGATAAACAGGCTGTAGACGCCCTAATGAATCGTATAGAAGCAGAGTTTATAACTAAAGATCGTCCAGTAGTGATGGGTGAATGGGGGAGTGTAGGGACGCTTGCTATAGCTTCAGAACGTCTAAAACATGCTTCATATTACACACAAGCCTGTCTTAGTAAGGGGATTGTACCTATAGTTTGGGATAATGGCAATGCGAATGAGTTTGGTTTAATCAGTAGAGTAGGATTGTCTTGGAACTTTCCAACACTAGCAGATGCTGCTGCAAATGTTAACTAATACTAATGTAGGTTGTAATTACTAAAACACAAATTAAGACTGCTTCTTCTTTCTTTAGTGGGCAGAGATATCTGAAAAAGCGTCATAACTACACTTTTTTTCGTATTGAAATAGAATACAAAGTGCGACTATAGTACAATGATTTCAAACGCTATAAAACGTTTATAGGGAATTATTAATCTCGTATTTTCTTTTTTCTTAGCTCAAAGTTTTGCCCTAAGTATACCTTGCGAACCATTTCATCATTAGCCAGTTCTTCAGGCTCTCCAGCTTTAAGAATACTACCTTCAAACATTAAATACGTTCTGTCTGTAATGGCTAAAGTTTCTTGTACGTTATGATCGGTAATGAGAATACCAATATTCTTTTTGGTAAGCTGTGCAACAATACGTTGTATGTCTTCTACAGCCACAGGATCCACACCCGCAAAAGGTTCATCGAGGAGTATAAAACTAGGGTCAGTAGCTAAGGCACGTGCTATTTCAGTACGACGACGTTCACCTCCAGATAATAAGTCGCCTCTGCTTTTTCGAATATGGCCAAGGCTAAATTCTTCTATTAAAGATTCCATTTTCATGACCTGTTCCTTCTTACTCAACTTTGTAAGTTGCAACACACTTAAAATATTATCTTCAATACTCAATTTCCTAAACACAGACGCTTCTTGGGCTAAATAGCCAATACCATTCTGAGCTCTTTTGTACATAGGGAATTTAGTGATTTCAGTATCATCTAAGAAAATATGGCCACTATTCGGTTTTACCAAACCTACAGTCATATAAAATGAAGTCGTTTTTCCTGCGCCATTAGGCCCTAAAAGTCCAACAATTTCTCCTTGATTAACTTCTAAAGAAACGTCTTTTACGACTTTCCGTCCATTGTAGGACTTCATTAAATGTTCTGCTCTTAAAATCATAATTGCAATAACGTAAAAAAATATGAATTATTACTAAGTTTACAAGTGGTCTTTACAGGACATGCACCAAGTTTCTATAGGGTTATATTATCCGATTTCAGCTTTTTTTCGCTGACCTCTAACCACTAACTTCGAAATATAAATACTCACTTGATATAATACTAAAATTGGAATTGAAACAATAATTTGACTCGCAATATCTGGAGGCGTAATAATGGCCGAAAGGATCAATACAATTACTAAGGCATATTTTCGATACGTCTTCAAAAATTCTGGAGTAACTAGACCCACTTTAGTCAAGAAATATATAATAATAGGCAGTTCGAAAATGAGACCAGAAGCTAATACAGATGCCCTTACCAAACCAATATAAGAGCTAATATCTATTTGATTGTCAACTTTAGCAGAAATATTGTAATTGGCTAAAAAGTTTATAGAAAGCGGACATATAATATAGTACCCAAATAAAACACCAAGGAAAAACAGGAATGAGGAAATTACAATAAAGCCTCTAGAGTGTTTACGTTCATTACTATGCATTGCAGGGCTTATAAAACGCCATAATTCGAAAATGATATAGGGAAAGGCTAGAATAAAACCACCAAGAATTGCAGTCCAAATATCGGCAGAAAACTGACCCGCCATAGTTCTGTTTTGCAAAATAAGTGGAATACTATCATTGCAGAACGTTGTTTCAATAGCAATAAAATTAGCCGTTTTACATAAAAAATCATAGGTTGGAAAGCCCATGTCTAGGGGCGCAAATATAATCTCATCAAAAATGAATCGACTAGATATAAATGCGATACTTCCAATAACAACTATTGCTATTACAATTCGAATAAGGTGCCAACGTAACTCTTCAAGATGGTCTAAAAAAGACATCTCATTTACATTTTTATTTGCCATTATATAATTCCTTCTTTAACTAAATCGTGTATATGTATTACGCCTTTATAGTGCCCGTTATCTTCAACTAAAAGCTGAGAGATCCCATTGGTTTCCATAAGCTCTTTAGCATCAACAGCCATAGCGTCACTGTGAATGCGTTTAGGTGTTTTACTCATAATGTCTTTTGCTGTGAGATTTTTAAAATTATCAGTTTTACGAAGCATTCTACGTAAATCACCATCAGTAATCACACCAACAATAGTTGTATTGTCAAGTACAGCGGTAACCCCTAAAAGGTTTTCAGAGATTTCTATAATAACATCTTTGATGCTCGCATTGGTTTGTACTTTTGGTTTTTTATTTACAGCAGCGATGGCGCTAACTCTTAAATATAATTTTTTACCTAAAGCCCCACCAGGATGGTACTTTGCAAAATCTTTACTGGAAAAACCACGTTTTTCTAATAAGGCTACAGCAAGAGCATCTCCCAAGACCAATTGGGCAGTCGTACTTGTAGTAGGTGCTAAGTTATTAGGGCAAGCTTCTTTTTCAACGTAGGCATTTAATAGATAATCGGCTTGCTGTCCCAGAAAAGATTCGGGATTGCCCGTTATTGCAATCATTTTGTTGTTTGCACTCTTAATTAAAGGCACAAGAACTTTAATCTCTGGTGTATTACCACTTTTAGAAATACAAATAACAATATCGTCTTTTAAAATAAGCCCCAAGTCGCCATGTATAGCATCGGCAGCATGCATAAAAACAGCAGGAGTTCCCGTAGAATTTAAGGTCGCTACTATTTTACTGGCTATAATAGCACTTTTACCAATACCAGTTATGATAACACGGCCTTTAGAATTAAAAATAAGTGCTACACTATTAGAGAAATTATCGTTAAGTAACGAGGCTAAATTAAAAATAGCTTTAGCTTGCATTTCTAGGGTTTGTTTTGCGATCTCTATGCTAGTATTCTTCGTGTTCAAACGCTTTTAAGTTTACAATGTTAACTCTTTTAATGATTTTATTATCTTTATACTTACAATTTAAATATTTGTTGTAAATTCAAATTTCGTTACAAAACTAACGAAAAAAAGAAAGAGGGCTCTCCATTACTACCACTAAATTAAGTGGGAGATGTATGGAAACGTACAATATTATAAACTAGTTATTAAAATTTATAGATTTTATGTCTAACGTAAAAACCGACTTACACGAAGCTTTAAAAAAGTATTTCGGGTTTAATAAATTTAAAGGACTTCAGGAAAGTGTTATTAAAAGTATCCTCCAAGGAGATCATACCTTTGTAATTATGCCTACGGGAGGAGGAAAATCACTCTGTTACCAATTGCCAGCATTAATGCAAGAAGGTACGGCCATTGTGGTATCACCTTTAATTGCTTTAATGAAAAATCAGGTAGATGCCATACGTGGTATCTCAAGTAACGACGGTATCGCACATGTTTTAAATTCATCTCTCAATAAAACAGAAGTAAAGCGTGTTAAGGAAGATATCACCACAGGTATTACTAAATTGCTTTATGTCGCTCCCGAGTCTTTAACCAAAGAAGAGAATGTAGAATTTTTACGTTCTGTGAAAATTTCTTTTATGGCTATTGATGAGGCACACTGTATTAGCGAGTGGGGGCATGATTTTAGGCCAGAATACCGTAATTTAAGACATATTATTGGACGTATAGGTGATCATATCCCTATTATTGGCTTAACGGCAACAGCGACTCCTAAAGTACAAGAAGACATCATCAAAAATTTGGGAATATCTGGTGCAACAACATTTAAAGCCTCTTTTAATAGACCAAATTTATATTACGAGGTAAAGCCAAAAACAAAGAATGTCGATGCCGATATTATTCGTTTTGTAAAACTAAACGAAGGCAAATCAGGTATTATATACTGTTTGAGTCGAAAACGTGTAGAGGAATTAGCGCAGGTATTACAAGTTAATGGGATTAATGCGGTACCCTACCATGCAGGATTAGATGCGAAAACAAGATCTAGCCATCAAGATAAATTTTTGATGGAAGATGTAGAGGTTGTTGTGGCGACGATTGCATTTGGTATGGGAATTGATAAGCCCGATGTACGTTTTGTAATCCATCATGACATTCCTAAAAGTATAGAAAGTTATTACCAAGAAACAGGACGTGCTGGACGCGATGGTGGTGAAGGTCACTGTTTAGCCTTTTATGCCTATAAGGATATAGAAAAATTAGAGAAATTTATGTCTGGTAAGCCTGTTGCCGAGCAAGAAATAGGGCATGCTTTATTACAAGAGGTAGTTGCCTTTGCAGAAACCTCCATCTCTAGACGTAAGTTTATATTGCACTACTTTGGAGAAGCATTCGATACGGCTACTGGCGAAGGAGGAGATATGGATGACAATGTACGACACCCTAAAAAACAAACAGAAGCTACAGCTAATGCTAAGTTGCTTCTAGAAATAGTAAAACGTACAAATGCCAAGTATAAATCTAAGGATTTGGTTAATGTGATAATAGGAAAAGAAAATGCCTTGATCAATTCTCATAAAACCAATGACCAACCTTTTTTTGGTAATGGAAAGCATGAAGATGCTAAATACTGGATGGCTTTATTACGACAAGTATTGGTAGCCGGTTATTTAAAAAAGGATATTGAAACCTACGGTGTTATAAAGTTAAAACCAGAAGGCGAAGCATTCATAGAACAACCTACAACATTTCAAATGACTGAAGATCATACCTTTGATGTAGTAAATGAAGATTCTGGTATCATTACAGCCGCAAAACGAGCAGCAGCAGCAGCAGATAATGTATTAATGGGCATGCTTAAGGATTTGCGCAAAAAAAATGCAAAAAAATTAGGTGTACCTCCATTTGTGATTTTTCAAGACCCTTCTTTAGAGGATATGGCTTTAAAATATCCTGTTAGTCTTGAAGAATTGAGTAATGTACACGGTGTAGGCGATGGTAAGGCCAAAAAATACGGAAAAGATTTCGTGGCACTTATTGCTAAGTATGTAGAAGACAATGATATCATGAGACCAGACGATTTGGTGGTGAAATCTACAGGCACCAATTCGGCTAATAAACTTTACATTATACAAAATGTAGATCGAAAATTACCACTAGATGACATCGCAGCCTCTAAGGGAATGTCTATGGACGATTTTATCAAGGAAATGGAAGTCATTGTGTTTTCAGGTACCAAATTAAATATAGACTATTGGCTAGAGGATGTTTTAGATGAAGACCAACAAGAAGAAATTCATGATTATTTTATGGAGTCTGAAACCGATAGTATCGAAGATGCAATAGAGGAATTCGATGGCGATTATGATGATGAAGAATTACGTTTGTACCGTATAAAGTTTATTAGTGAAGTCGCAAATTAGATAGTATCGCAGCGTTTTTTATGGTATGATTCATGATTTTTTTGTGGTATACCTTTAATATACAGTCTAGACTAAGGCTTTGCTGTACGGTAACCTATCGTATTCATTTTAGGTATAGCCTTTAAATGGCAAATCGCGGTAACTTCAAGCGAACTTTCCTATATTTGCACTTTCTTAAAAATTAGAACAATGCAAGACGGATTATACGCAAAATTTAATACGCCAAAGGGAGAAATACTAGTCACTTTGGAATATCAAAAAACACCAGGAACAGTAGGGAACTTTGTAGCTTTAGCAGAAGGTAACTTAGAGAATTCGGCCAAACCGCAAGGGACGCCTTATTATGACGGGTTAAAATTTCATAGAGTTATTCCTGACTTTATGGTACAAGGTGGTTGTCCTCAAGGCTCTGGAGCAGGAAATCCAGGCTATAAATTCGACGACGAATTTCACCCTGATTTAAAACATGATGGCCCAGGTGTATTGTCTATGGCAAATGCAGGACCAGGAACGAATGGAAGTCAGTTCTTTATCACGCATACAGAAACAGCATGGTTAGATGGGAAGCATACGGTTTTTGGAAAAGTGAAAGAAGGGCAGGATGTAGTAGATGCTATTGCACAAGGTGATGCTATAGAAAGCGTAACCATTGTTAGAGTAGGTGCAGATGCAGAAGCATTTAATGCTATAGAAGCATTTAGAACCTTTGAAGGGTCTAGAGCAACACGATTAGCAGAAGAAAAAGCAAAACAAGAAGCAGAATTAGATAAAGTAGCTGCAGGTTTTGATCAAACCGAAAGTGGTCTACGTTACCAAATTATACAAAAAGGTACAGGTACTAAGGCAGAGAAAGGTAAAACCGTTTCAGTACACTATAAAGGACAATTGTTAGATGGTACTGTTTTTGATTCTTCATACAAGAGAAACCAACCTATAGATTTTCCATTAGGAGTAGGTCAGGTTATTCCAGGATGGGATGAAGGTATTGGTTTATTAAATGTTGGAGATAAAGCCCGTTTAGTAATCCCAAGCCATTTAGCTTATGGAAGTCAAGGAGCAGGAGGTGTGATTCCCCCAGACGCAAATTTAATATTTGATGTAGAGTTAATGGATGTAAAGTAAGGATTACAAATAAATACATGTTAATCGACGAAGCGCTCAATTTGAGCGCTTTTCTGTTTTTTATACCCTACTAAGTGTTATAAAAATGATCTGTTACAAAAATTTTCACGAACTTTAAGAAAACGCCATCCCTCTTATCTATCAAATAAAGTGAAAAGTATAAAAGAAACAGAATTATACCATGAGGTTCTTATGGAGCTTAACTACGATTTCGGAGATGTATTTATTTTTGAAACGTTTGTTGTGTCCGAGATTAAAAACGGCATTAATGTGACCTGGACGAATCATGGAAAACGTATTGTAGATGATGTAGTACATTTTTTAGGGACTGATGGTAAAGATATTGTATATATATCTAATAGAGTGCATTCTTATTCTGTTGTTGCTTTAGATTGGGTAAAGTTTTTTAGTAGTAGTTATACACTTAAAGGCTACTATATTGTTTCAGAGTCCCCAAGTAGTAGGTTAAATATAATGATAGAGAATCTTTTCTTTAACAATAAGATAAAAACATTTAACTCGTTGTACTCTGCGGTAAATTGGTGCAGAAAAGCAGAAGTAAGTGAAAAATAGCGCGCTTTTTTCAATAGCTCTATAATGTTTGTTGTGTAACTAATTTAAAAGCTATGGATTTACCTTTGTGTATGCAGTAATTATTTCGGTATTGATAGCAAAATCGAAATCTGGTCAGGAAGCATGACTAATAGAGATGCTGCGTGTTCGGAAGGAACAATAGGGTATGGGGTTAGTTTATGAGCAAAAAATAACGTCTTATCACACTTCACGTGTACTCTTAAATAACTTTGAGCACTTAAAGCAAATTAAAAAGTAGTTGAGGTGCTTTTTTGCGTAACCTAAAGGAGCGTTAGAAGGAATAAAAAAGCTGTTCATTTCAAACAGTTTTTTTATGTTTTTAAATCACTTAAGATTTCCATTTAATATTACAACCAATACTAGGTTTTTGCGTAGCCGTATTTTTTTTGCCTTCTAACAAACAGTCTAAAGCATGTCTTAAATCTGTGCCTGTAACAGGTAAACCATTACCTGGTCTAGAATCATCTAATTGCCCTCTATATGTTAATTTTAAATCAGCATCAAACATAAACAGGTCTGGTGTACAAGCAGCATCATAAGCCTTAGCAACCTCTTGCGAGCCATCATAAAGGTAAGGGAATGGGTACGCTTCTGCGATGGCGTGGGATTTCATTTTATCTGGGGCATCTTGCGGGTAATTTATAGCATCGTTACTCGAAATAGCGATAAACCCAATGCCTTTTGAAATATAAGCATTAGCAAGGCGTGTAAGCTCTGCGTTAACATGAATAACAAAGGGGCAGTGGTTACAAATAAATAGAATAACCGTTCCATTTTTTCCTTTTAAGTCGCTTAAGCTTAAAGTAGTATCAGATACGGTGTCTAAAAGTGAAAATTGAGGCGCTTCTGTACCTAAAGGAAGCATATTTGAAGGTGTTCTTGCCATGGTTTTATTTTTTTTAAAGATCGGAATTTTAGACCAATTATACATTAAAAGATCTACTGGGTTATGAAACTCCTGTACAGACTTGTATAAAAGCGCATAGCTGTTTCAATAGCTTAACATAATACAGGTAAAGATAGCGCATTTTATAATTTTAAACTTAAATTCTATAGGGGGTAAATCGATGTTTTGAATGCGACTATAGAACGTCTATTTCAATTCAATACTAGTAAATTTATGCTAGAGCATAAAAGCCCCTCGTTTTAGATATCCAATTGGCTTTATAAAATTTTAATGGGGTAAATGCACGTAAATGATTAATTTTAAGGCATGAAAACAGATATTACTTTACAAGATGTTACCAAAATAGACCTGCGTGTTGGTACAGTACTAAAGGTGTTAGATTTTCCAAAGGCGCATAAACCTGCCTACCAATTGTATATAGATTTTGGAGATTTAGGGCTTAAAAAAACCTCGGCTCAGATTACTGATTTGTATAGTAAAGAAGAATTAGTTGGTAAACAAATTATCGCTGTTGTAAATTTCCCGCCGAAACAAATTGCTAATTTCATGAGTGAATGTTTGGTACTAGGTGCTACTACTAAGGCAGGAGTATCCATATTGCAACCAGAGATGCGTGTGAAGAATGGAAGGGTATTGAAATAAAATGCTATTTCATAAAAAAAAGTGAGACTATTTTTGTTCTAAAAACAGTTTCACTTTTTTAAATGTATTAAAACGTAGTGTTTGTACTAAGTTTTAGATGTCATCAAAACTAATATCTGTAAAATTTTCTGTGGTACCAGAATCAGAAGCAGTTTGGTTAACAGGAACATCGTATTCTTTTTTGAAATCCTTTTGGTGGCGTTCACTAATAACTTCGTCTCCTTTTTCTCTAATGATGTAATCTGTCATTTCAGATAAAATCTCTTTAAACTCAGAAAAATCTTCTTTGTAAATGTAAATTTTGTGTTTTTTGTAATGGTAAGAACCGTCGTCGTTTGTGAATTTTTTACTCTCTGTGATTGTTAAGTAATAATCATCAGCTTTTGTTGCTCTAACATCAAAAAAATAGGTGCGTCTTCCTGCTCTTAATACTTTTGAAAAAATCTCCTCTTTCTCCATCATTCCGTGGTTGCTCATTGTACAATCTAATTAATTAAACACTGTTGTGTTCTTCAAAAGTGAAAAAAAAACATAAATTAAGCAACAATTTTTAGAATTTATTTTTAAAATATTATTTTTTATCTTCTAAACTAAAATAGGACCTAAACATAAAAACACTGCTTTAGTATGACTTGTTTTCGGTAGTTTCAGTTAACTGTTTAAGATATAAATCTTTGTAATAGCCCTCTGTTTCGATAAGCGTACTATGTGTGCCTTTCTGTACAATTTGGCCTTTATCTAGAACAATAATCTTATCGGCGTTCTTTGCAGACGAAATACGATGGCTTACAATAATTGTTGTTTTACCTTTAGAGATCTTAAAAAGGTTTTTTAAGATTTTTTCTTCAGTTTCGGTATCAACAGCAGAGAGACAGTCATCAAACAGTAAAATCTTAGGAGACTTAATAAGTGCTCTAGCAATAGAGACACGTTGTTTTTGTCCGCCAGAAAGAGTGATCCCACGTTCCCCTAAAACCGTATCGTAGCCTTTATTAAATTTAATGATGTTTTTATGAACTTGAGCATTTTTAGCGGCAGTAATAACCTCCTCGTCTGTAGCGTCTTCCTTTCCAAACTGTATATTCTGTTTTATAGAATCTGAAAATAAAAAAGCATCTTGAGGTACATAACCAATATTTTCTCTAAGGTCTATTAAATTATGTGTTCGTATGGTTTTGTTGTTTATTAGAATAGTGCCTTGTTTTGTGTCGTAAAGGCGTCCTATTAAATCTAATAATGTAGACTTACCAGAACCTGTTTTGCCTAAAATGGCAAGCGTTTCTCCTGTTTTTATGTCAAAAGAAACGTGTTTAAGTGCTTCAATATTAGTGTCGTCGTAAACAAAGGAAACGTCTTTAAATGTAATGTCCCCAGTGATGTCTGTGCGTTCTTCAACCTCGTTTTTAATTTCAGGTTCTATTTTTAAAAACTCATTAATACGTTTCTGTGATGCTTCGGCTTGCTGTACTATAGAAGTTACCCAACCTACTGTAGCCACAGGCCATGTAAGCATGTTTACGTAAATAATGAATTCTGCTATCGTGCCTAAACTTTCAATCTCTCCATTTATATATTGCCTGCCACCAATATATATCACTAAGAGGTTACTGGCACCTATAAGTAGAATCATCATAGGAAAAAACAAGGCCTGTACTTTTACCAAGTGCAGTTGTTTCTCTTTACTTGTTGTAGATAGTGCATTAAAATTAGCCGATGTCTTGGGTTCTATACCATAGGCTTTAATTACAGAAATACCACTAAACGACTCTTGGGTATAGGTAGAGAGTTTGGAAAGGTATTCTTGAACGACAGTACTGCGTTTATGTATTTCTTTGCTTAGCTTGTAAATAATAATAGAAAGCACTGGAAGTGGAAGTATGGTATAAAGTGTTAAAATAGGCGCTTCCTTAAACATGTAAATTAATGCAATAACAAATAAGGTAATGGTATTGATGCTATACATGATGGCGGGGCCAGCATACATACGTACACGTCCAACATCCTCACTAATTCTATTCATTAAATCCCCAGTTCTATTTTGCTTGTAAAAGTTAAGCGATAGTTTTTGGTACTGTGCATAAATTTCATTTTTTAGATCGTACTCGATATAGCGAGATACGTTAATGATTGTTTGGCGCATTAAAAATGTAAAAATACCAGCAACTATGGCAGCACCAACAATATAAAGAATGGCTTCAAGAAGTTCAGATTTCATAGCTGTAGGAGAGAGTCCTGCTTTATTTTCAATGATTTCGAAAATACGTCTAATATATCTAGGGGTAAATAATAAAAAAATTCGGGCTATGATTGTGATTACAATACCAACCAACAAATGTGTTTTATATTTTAGAAAATATTTATTTAAATGTTTTAGTTCCTTCACGTAGTCCTTTAAAAATGTGATGCAAATATAAAGTAATAAAATAGAATTTAAGAGAAGCACAGGAGCAGTAGCTGTTAAATAATGCCTAAATAAAATTAACAGAAACAAAATCTTAATAAGAGATCTTTTTTATTAAAATAGTTTATTTTTGCCGTCACAAAATAGAGAAAAAACATAACCCAACGTTTTAACTTAAGTTCTTTACCATGATGCTAAATAGAAGACATATTCGTGTAAAAGTAATGCAAACTATATACGCTTTTAAAGGAAGTGCAAGCGATGATTTGAGTAAAGATCAGAAATTCTTGTTGTTTAGTATCGATAATATGTACAATTTGTACCTATTGATAGTCGCGCTGCTTTTAGCCGTACGAGAACGTGCAGCTGAAGACCTTCAAAAAAAGCAAAACAAGCATTTAGCAACTTCTGAAGATAAAAATCCTAACAGAAAGTTTGTCAATAATCAAGTATTTCAAATGTTGAAAGACAATGAAGAACTTCGCGATAAACTTAAATCTAATCCTGCTATAAACTGGGAATTAGACAGTGAATATGTCGACATTATTTTTAAGGCCATTATAAAAAGTGATCTGTACCAAGAGTACATGCAAACACGAACATCGGACTTTAAAGAAGATAAAGACTTTTTTGTAGATATGTTTAAAGATATTGTGGCGCCTAATGAAAAATTGTGCGATTATATTGAGGACAAAAACTTAACTTGGGTAGATGATATGCCTACCGTAAATACAACACTTTTAAAGTTGTTTAGAAAGTTAAAGCCGAAGTCTAGCGAAGCGCATTTTGTTCCAAAATTATATAAAGATATTGAAGACAAACAGTATGCTATAAATTTGTTTCGCAAAACAATTTTAAATGTGGGAAGCATTAATACCGAAATTGCACAAAAGACAAAAAACTGGGATGCAGAACGTATAGCGAGCTTAGATTATGTCTTATTGCAAATGGGTGTATGTGAATTGCAACATTTTCCATCAATACCTGTTAAGGTGACTATAAATGAGTTCTTAGAAATTGCTAAAGAGTACTCTACACCTAAAAGTAGTATATTTATTAACGGAATACTTGATAAATTGGTGAGAGAGTATAAAGAAGAGAATAAACTCAACAAAGTAGGAAGAGGATTGATGTAATGTGTTTTTAAACAGTGTCTTGTAATTTAGTCCTAAGAAATTTTACAACCTGTTTTACAATTTTACGCCCCCTTAATCGTGATATCTGTCTCTTAACAAAGGCATAAAAGTTTTTAAACACTAAAAATATTGTTATTTTTACAAACCTATTTTATATAACACGGAAAATATGAAAAAACTAATTTTAGGCGTGACTGCCTTATGTATGATCGCTTTTACAAGCTGTAAAGAAGATGCAACCAAGAAAATAAATGAAGGCAATGTGGAAGCCGCAGCGGCTAGAGATGCTGTAGCCTCTAAATTTCCTATATTACAATTTGATAAAAAAGAACACGATTTTGGTGAGATTGAAGCCAAAACACCAGTTGAAACTGTGTTTACATACAAAAACACAGGAGAAGCACCTTTGGTTATTACTAACATAAAAAGTACTTGTGGATGTACAGTGCCTAAAGATTGGAGTAGAGAACCTTTAGCACCAGGTGCAGAAGGAAAGTTTACAGTAAAGTATAACGGTAGCGGAAAAAACAACGTTTCTAAAACCATTACTGTAACAGCTAACACAGAAAAAGGAACAGAAACGGTTAAGATTAAGGCCTTTGTAAAGCCAGATCCTAACGCACCAAAACCAGCAACAGCTAAAAGCTAAATTATACCAGATGGGAGAAATGGGAAGTTTATTGCCGTTTGTATTGATGTTTGTAGTCGTATACTTTTTTATGATTGCACCACAAATGAAACGTGCAAAGAAAGAAAAAAAGTTTGCTGCAGAACTGAAGAAAGGGGATAGAATTGTAACCAAAAGTGGTTTACATGGGAAAGTTGTAGAATTAAATGATAAAGATAATTCTTGTGTTATTGAAACTTTAGCAGGAAAATTAAAGTTTGATCGCACAGCCATTTCAATGGAGATGAGTTCTAAACTAAATACACCTGCAGTAGCAGCTAAAAAATAGACATACACCAAAAGACGTATGTTTTAAGAAGGCTTTCCTATTAGGAAAGCCTTTTTGTTTACAGTCCTAAATAGAGGCTAGAATTTAGTAAAATACATTAAAAGTTACTATAGTAATATTAAGTTTTAAAGCTATAGGTTGGTTTATCGTATTCTATGTTTTCAAATAAGAGCTTGCCATGGTCATAAAAGAAGACGGTATACAATTTGATACAAATTGAAATGTAGACGCTACACAAAGCACTGTTGTTAATTTTTAGGGATAAAGTAGCTTTAAAAAAAGTAAATAACGCTCTAAAACAAAGACTACGATGCGATTGAAAATAAAAAACCTTTAAAAAAAATAATAAAATAGGTTTGTAAAATAAAAAAGCTTTGTATATTTGCCCCCAGTTTTGACAGAGGTCAAAAAAATATTTCAGAAACATACAATTCAGATTTAAAAACATAAGACAATGCCAAAAAGAACGTTTCAGCCATCAAAAAGAAAGAGAAGAAACAAACATGGTTTCAGAGAAAGAATGGCTTCTGCCAATGGTAGAAAAGTACTTGCTAGAAGAAGAGCAAAAGGAAGAAAGAAATTGTCTGTATCATCTGAAACAAGACATAAAAAATAATGATTAACAATTGTTGATATTTTAAAGGTGTTGCTTAAGTGTAACGCCTTTTTTTATGTCAACAATTGATTAATTTTGCAACTGATTTATATACAACAGAATACTTTAAGAAAATGCCAAAAAATCCTAAATTAAAATCTATCCTAATTATTGGTTCAGGACCTATTATTATTGGGCAAGCATGTGAGTTTGATTATTCAGGGTCGCAAGCGTTAAGATCGTTAAGAGAAGACGGAATAGAAACCATTTTAATTAATTCTAATCCAGCAACCATCATGACCGACCCTTCAATGGCCGACCATGTGTACTTGTTGCCATTAACGACTAAATCTATTATTAAGATTTTAAAAGATCATCCACAAATAGATGCTGTACTACCAACAATGGGAGGACAGACCGCACTTAATTTGTGTATTGAGGCTGACGAGAAAGGGATTTGGAAAGATTTTGATGTAGAGATTATAGGTGTTGATATAGACGCTATAAACATTACTGAAGATAGAGAACAGTTTAGAGAATTGATGGGTAAAATTGGTGTTGGGATGGCGCCTCAAGCTACAGCAACATCATTCTTGAAAGGAAAAGAAATCGCTCAAGAGTTTGGTTTTCCATTATGTATCCGGTCGTCTTTTACACTTGGCGGTGCAGGAGCAGCAATTGTATACGATGAAGCCGATTTTGATAAATTATTACGTCGTGGGTTAGAGATATCTCCTATTCATGAGGTTATGATAGATAAAGCACTTTTGGGTTGGAAAGAATACGAATTAGAGTTGCTTAGAGATTCTAATGATAACGTTGTTATCATTTGTTCTATAGAAAATATGGACCCTATGGGGATTCATACAGGAGATTCTATTACAGTAGCCCCTGCAATGACTTTAAGTGATAAAACGTACCAGAAAATGCGTGATATGGCCATCCATATGATGCGTAGTATTGGTGATTTTGCAGGTGGATGTAACGTACAATTTGCGGTAAGCCCAGACGAAAATGAAGAGATTATCGCTATTGAAATTAATCCACGTGTATCGCGATCTTCGGCATTAGCAAGTAAAGCAACAGGATACCCTATTGCTAAAATTGCAGCCAAGTTAGCTATGGGTTACCATTTGGATGAACTCAATAACCAAATTACAAAATCTACGTCTGCTTTATTCGAGCCTACCTTAGATTATGTGATTGTAAAAATACCACGTTGGAATTTTGATAAATTTGAAGGGTCTGATAGAACTTTAGGACTTCAAATGAAAGCTGTAGGAGAGGTTATGGGGATTGGACGTTCGTTCCAAGAAGCATTACACAAAGCAACGCAATCTTTAGAGATTAAGCGTAACGGTTTAGGAGCCGATGGCAAAGAAAACACCAATTATGAACAAATTTTAGAGAAATTAAAATTTGCATCTTGGGACCGTGTCTTTATCATTTACGATGCGATTAAAATGGGAATCCCTCTTAGTAGAATTTTTGAAATTACTAAGATCGATATGTGGTTCTTAAGACAATACGAAGAATTATATTTCTTAGAAAAAGAAATCTCAACCTTTACTATAGATACCATAGATAAAGAGTTATTGTTAGAAGCGAAGCAAAAAGGCTATGGCGATAGACAAATAGCACACATGTTGGGCTGTTTAGAAAGCGCAGTTTATAACAAACGTGAAACCTTAGGTATAAATCGTGTTTATAAATTGGTAGACACTTGTGCTGCCGAATTTGAAGCAAAAACACCATATTATTACTCTACTTTTGAAAGTGATATGGAAACCGCAGATGGAACGCGTTATGCCGATAATGAAAGTGTTGTATCCGACAAAAAGAAAATTATTGTATTAGGATCTGGACCGAATAGAATAGGCCAAGGTATTGAGTTTGATTACTGTTGTGTACACGGGGTTTTGGCATCTGCCGAATGTGGTTATGAAACGATTATGATTAACTGTAATCCCGAAACGGTATCAACAGATTTCGATACAGCCGATAAATTGTATTTTGAGCCTGTATTTTGGGAGCATATTTACGACATTATCAAACATGAGAAACCAGAAGGTGTTATTGTACAATTAGGAGGGCAAACAGCGCTTAAATTGGCTGAAAAATTAGACCGCTACGGTATAAAAATTATAGGTACAAGTTATGATGCTTTAGATTTAGCCGAAGATAGAGGGCGTTTTTCAAATCTTTTAAAAGAGAATAACATCCCTTACCCTCAGTTTGATATTGCAACGACGGCAGACGAAGCTTCTGCTATAGCTGATGTGTTAGATTTTCCAATACTAGTACGTCCATCTTATGTTTTAGGAGGACAGGGTATGAAAATTGTAATCAACAAAGAAGAGTTAGAGAAGCACGTTGTTGATTTATTAAGCCAGATGCCAGGCAATCAATTACTACTAGACCATTACTTAGAAGGCGCTATAGAAGCAGAAGCCGATGCGATCTGTGATGGAGAAGATGTGTACATTATAGGTATTATGGAGCATATAGAACCTTGTGGTATCCATTCTGGTGATAGCAACTCTACCTTACCGCCATTTAACCTCGGAGAGTTTGTTATGCAGCAAATTAAAGAGCATACCAAGAAAATTGCCTTGGCTCTAAACACGGTAGGTTTAATAAACATACAGTTTGCTATTAAAGATGATATTGTTTATATCATAGAAGCCAATCCAAGAGCCTCTAGAACAGTGCCTTTTATTGCTAAAGCTTATGGAGAACCTTATGTAAACTACGCGACGAAACTAATGCTAGGAGAGAAGAAGGTAAAAGATTTTAATTTTAATCCTAAACTGGAAGGCTATGCTATTAAGCAACCTGTGTTCTCATTCAATAAATTCCCTAATGTAGATAAAACACTAGGGCCAGAAATGAAGAGTACAGGAGAAAGTATCTTATTTATAGATAGTCTTAAAGATGATCAATTTTACGATCTGTACTCAAGACGTAAGATGTATTTGAGTAAATAAAGCGCTTAAACACGCATGATTTATATGAAAACCGATAGTAGTGTCTACTGTCGGTTTTTTTTTGAAATTTAATTCTAAGATAAGTTAACAAGGCGTTGAAGCACAAGACGTTTTTCACTTTAGGATTACAATAAGTTTCTCGCTTTTTAAAAGTGATCTTTAAAGAGAGGACACTATATAGTACTATAACTAAGAAGCACTTAGTGTTTTGTAAGATGATATTTTCACGTGTATAAGAAAGTAAATCATATTTAGTTTAGGTGTAGTATAATATTAAAAAATTGTAATCATACTTATCTTTAAGTATCTAAAAATTATTATTTTAGGCCTCTCAAAAAAATCGATATGATAAAAAATTATACGCGCATTTTGTGCTTTTGCATAGCACTTATAACAAGTTCTGTAACCATTGGTCAAAATACATACGAGCGTTTGTCGCAAGACGAAACTCTATTAAAAGAAGTCTGTGCTACAGATCTATTTCATAAAGAAATGATGGCTAAAGACGTAGGGTATAAAAACGCTGCAGCCCAGAGCGAGTTAAACAGTGCTAATGATCAGATTACTATTGCCCAACAGTTAAGTGCTACAGAGGGTGTATTTCAAATACCGGTTGTTGT
Source organism: uncultured Flavobacteriaceae bacterium (assembly GCA_947504035.1). Classification (GTDB taxonomy): domain Bacteria; phylum Bacteroidota; class Bacteroidia; order Flavobacteriales; family Flavobacteriaceae; genus Jejuia; species Jejuia algarum. The sequence goes on along the minus strand of CANNGA010000003.1, from coordinate 88,549 downwards.
GCACATTATGCACTTAGGTGAGCCAGTAGGTACTGGTACTAATGCATCTGATTTAGAAATACGTAGTGCCATAGAGCAATTAAATGGTGCTTGGCGTGCTTTAGAAGGTACAATAGGTGATGGAGAAGGGGTAGACATGCATATTGAATTTGCATTAGCCATACGAGATGAAAATGGTAATTGCACCAATGGTATAGAAAGAGTAGACTTGAGTGGTATTCCAGAGTATGTTGCGGGTGGTGTACAAAGCGAGAGAGATGATCCTGGAATTCCAAGTTTCGTACCAGATGCGCCTATTAATTCGTTAAAAGAAATTAGTATTTGGGATCCAACGCAGTATTACAATATATGGGTTGTAAATAGAATAGGTACGGGTGGTGTCGCAGGTTTTGCCTTTTTAGCAGGAGCACATGGCAGACCTTTTGATGGAACAGTAATACGAATTGGCGCATTTTTAAGTCAAGCCTCTTCCACACTAGCACATGAATTAGGGCATGCCTTTAATTTATTTCATACATTTCAAGGCGATGATACAGATGATGATGGTGAACCAGATACCTGCAGTGATGATGGTGTTGCAGATACACCAATGCATTTTAGTAGGGCTATTAGTTTTGGAAATTGTGGGAGTACAGATGTAAATGCTTGTGATCCTAATTTTGATGCTGTGATAAATCCAGAGACAGGCTTTAGAAGAAATACGGGAACACATCAAGACCATTTATTCAATTATATGAACTCTAATAATGGCTGTCGTAATGAATTTACAGGGGGACAACGTGTTAGAGTAGATAATGCATTATCTAATCAAAGAAGTTCATTCCTTAACAGCCTTGGTCTTGTACCTAATGGTAGCGTGGGGGTAGACTTTCTGAGATCAACAAATATTGCGTGTGTTGGAAGTAATGTCTCGTTTGTTGATGTATCTGCTTGTATCCCTAATACCTTTACTAATAGTGGCTATGAAGGTATTTCTTTTTTATGGACGTTCGATAATGGTGTTGATACGCCTATAACATCAACATTGCAAAATCCTTCGTTAGCTTTTACAACAGAGGGTATATACGATGTTACTTTGGCTGTAACAACTTTAGAAGGGACACAAACCTTAACAAAACCTAGAAATTTAGTAGTCGTTCCTGAAAACGAACAAACAGTTTGTGATGTATCTAGTTTTAATGATGATGGTAATTTTGGACTAGGTGTTACAAACGTTAAATTAAGATCGTTAAATAGTCTAACCTCTACTTTTATTCCAGATGGTGCAAGATTAAATTTTTTATGTTCTAGAAATACGATATTAAATTTCGATGTTACCTATAATTTAGAGATTTCATACCGCTCTAGGCGCGATCCTCAGTTTTTGGAAGCATGGATCGATTGGGACGGTAATGGTCTGTTTGAAACATTTAATTCGAATGGTATAAATGAGCGGGTTTTAGAAGATCGTATAGATCCAAACCTTATAAGTACAGCTCTAGCAGAAATAACAGTTCCAGAATCTGCAGTACAAGATCAATTAATAACGATGCGTGTCATCTCTAATGTGCTTAGAAGACCGAATGTATGTGGAGAAGAGATTGTACAGCGTGCTGATGATTATGGGATTTATGTTTCAGAAGATGAAACGTTAAGACGTAGTACTGTAGATGCTATTGAAGGATTAGCATTGTACCCTAACCCAGGAACAACACAATTAACACTAATATCAAATGCTACGACTACCATAACATCGTATGCTATTTTTGATATTAACGGTAAACAAATTACCGAAGCAAAACCGATGCTTCAATCTGGTCGTATAGATATTTCAAACTTATCGAAAGGCTTTTATTTTTTAGAGTTGATGAGTGAGACCAACATCAGATCAATTAAGAAATTTGTGAAGATATAATACCCAATAATTGGAGTTAAGTATTAGGGGAATTGGATTGTATGCTATAAATATAATTCTCTTCCCCTACTTTTTTTTCTTTATGGATGAGTTCTAGATGGACGTGGTGCTTTAAGGCAATAGTTTTAATGTTTTGAATGGCACAATCTTCAGAAAGTATCATATAGGTCTTGTTCTCTTTACCTAGATAGGATGGTAATTGCTGAAAAAGCGCTTCAAAATACTCGAAATTAGGACCACAAAACCATGCCTTTTGTTTGGTGTTTTCAGGAGTTTTAGGGTAGTAAGGCGGGTTAATGAAAATATAATTGAAGGCTTTTTTAGAAAAGGCTTCAAATAAATTAGAATGGGTACAGCGAATATCAAGATTGTTTTTTTTAGAAGCTGTTTTTAAATACTCTAAAGCGGTATCATTAATATCACTGGCGGTAACAATGGCGCCCTTCTGTCTGGCATAAAGTGCGACTATACCAGAACCACATCCAAGTTCTAAAAACGTTTTAGTTTTAAGAGGTAGAGACGTCATAAAATCTAAAAGAATTTTTGTGCTTAAAGTCAATTGCGGTGGAAACACATCTGGATGTACGGTAACAGTGATGCCTTTATAAGTATAAGGTCTTGGCTTTCTATAGTAATACGTTAATCCCTTTTTTAAAAATGGATGTGTTATCTTCTTTAAAAAATTGCGAAAATCTCCCATTATTCTGAATAAAAGCCTTGTATTTCAGGTTGCCTGTATTTCCAAATTTTGTGCAAAGCTTTAATTTCGTAAGGGTATTTGTAAACCCCTGTTTTATAACGTATTTTTGAAATGGAGCGTAAAAGTGTTTTTTTCACGCCTTTAATTCTAAAGTCGGAAGCAGTAGGGTAGTACCCATTCAATACGGTTTCAAAATTCATAATGCGATCTACCATTTTTGGTGTAAGCCAAGGCGTTAACGGATTTTTACGTAAATCGAAATTTTCCCAACTTGGGTCTAACCAATCGTCTAACTTTTTAGGGAAGCTAAACCCTGCTTTTTGAATTTGCTCATATAACTCAGACCCTTCAGTAGCTACAGGACTGTATAAATAGATTATAATTTCTGCGTCTGGGTTAATTTCTTTTATTTCTTTGATAAAATTGATGTCCCACTCAATTTGCGCCATAACTTGCTCTGGCGTATCGGCAGGCATGCCTAATACAAACGAAAATTCAGGAATAATACCAATAGGGTATAAACGTGCAGCAAAGTCTTTAATGCCTTGACCGGTTTGGGTACCACCTTTATTCATTTGCTTCAGGATATCGTCATTACCTGTTTCAGCTCCTAAAAAAATCATTTTACAGCCTGCCGCTTTCATAAGCTTTAAGTCCTCATCTTCATATTTATTAATGGTATCTATGCGGCCTTCGCCCCACCATGTAATTCCGTCATCTTTAATGAGTTTTGAAAACTCTACAACGCGTTTTTTAGAGGTAAAAAAATTATTGTCGTGAAACTCTATGGCGTCAATATTAAAATTGTCTTTAAAGTACTTAACATCGTTATAAACGGTTTGTGCAGATTTAGCTTTCCAACGCCCTTGATAAATGGGAACAACTGCACAAAACGAACATGTAAATGGACAGCCTAAACTAGAATGATAGGAAAATGTTTTCTCTCCTAAAAAGGTACGACTTAAGTAATTCTCTAAATTATAGAAGGTATTAAGATGCGTATAAGGGAGTTGAGGTAATGTATCTTGATCTAGAAGCGCTTCTTTTTTAGTTCTAATGATGTTTCCATTAGTATCTAGATAGATGAGGTTTTTTAGTTGAGGTAATTCTTCTATGTGCCCTGATTCTAATGTTTTTAATAATTCAGGAAATGTAACATCTCCAGGGCCATTCACGATATAATCTACATAGGGTGCCTCTATAGATACTTTGTATTGGTTGGATGCAAAATAGCCCCCCCATATGGTTATGGTATTAGGAAATTCTTCTTTGATTTTGCGAGTAAAAGGAATAGCTTGTCTTAATTGAGGACCTGGCATTACTGTACTGCAAAAATATTTATACTCTCCTGTATTAAAGTAAGATTGTATTTTTAACCAAGGATTTTCTTCTAGATTGCCATCAACAAACGCAAAGTCGAAAATACCGTAAATAGCAGCGCCTACTTGTAATATGGAATTTGGAATACGGTGCTTTTGGTTGGCACTTCTAGGGTTGAATATGAGAACTTTATTTTTCAAATTGGACATTGTTTTACAAAAATATTACCATGAAGTCTAGTTTTTGGTAATTTTTTAAAAATAGTGATTATTTCTTTCGCAGACACCCATGATTCTAATTCGAATTTAGGACATTCGTTTAAATTATAGTTGTAAACTCTATTGCTTGTATCTAAGAGTTTTATGCATTTTATTGTTTCAGAAAAAAAAGCTTCTGTAAACTCAAATTCAATAATTGGAATTTGATGATTTAGATGAGATAAAATATTATACTCATAGCCTTCAACATCTATCTTACAATAATCGGGTATACCAAATTCATCAATGAGAGTATCTATTTTTTTAATAGTAACATCTTCATTTTGATTCCATTGTAGATTTTCATTTTTAAAGAAATCTATAAAGTTCTGGGAAAAAGTTGCTACTTCTATATGATTTGCTAACTGTAATTTCTGTACCCCATTTATAGCACCTACACCCCATTTAAAATAAGAAAATTGAGGATGTTTAATTTTTTTTAAGTGTTCAATACAAGTCGATTGAGGTTCAAAAGCGATAACTCTAGCGTTTAAAGATAGAAATAGTTTGCTTTTTGTCCCTACGTTAGCGCCAATATCAAAGCAAAGATCATCTTTATTAATGAGACTCTTATAAAATTTTTTATTCTGATAATAGTTCCACTTTAGTATTTTTTTTAGTTTCTCGTACATCTTTAACAATTAGTTATAAAAAGAGGTGTTTTTTAAATACAATTCGAACTTTACTTTTTCTTGTTTCGTGAAATTATTTTTCCAGTACCCTTGCTTTCCTTCTCTTATTAATTTTTGTAATTGAACGTTTTTAGAATCCAAAGAAGCTTTTTTTCGAGTATTAATAGATTGATTTTTTATGCTGTTAAGTATATGGGTGTCATCTGTTTTTAAATTTAAAAAGGACATTATTTTTATGCATTCTTCTTTTGGACGAATGAGCATATCTTCATATTTAATTGTAAGTACATCTTTATCTTTAAAAGATGCTAAGTGGTCTAACCAAGATAGTGAAAGCCAAGAGTTAATAGAAGCATCTCCATGTAATATGGCATGGATCATTCTTCTTTTTCTTTTTTTATATGACACATTGAAAATAGAAGAATGATTAGTGATCAATCCAAATTTTTGTAAAATTTTTTGAAATAAACTTGAAAATTTAAAATAGTAACTTCCAGATATCACAACATCTCTAGGGTCTCTAATGACATGAATAATTTTAAAAACAGTTTCTGCTTTAGCTGAAAAAATAGCGTTATACGTATAGTGAGTTTTATAACAGTTATATGTAGATATTCTTTCTTCTCCTTCTTTATACAAAGCTTTTACATGATCAAACCCCCAATCTCCAATTAAAGGACAAGATGCTAATTCTGCAACCAAACGACTTAACCAAGTAGTGCCACTTTTAGGATAACCAACGATAATTATGTTTTTCTTTGACATTGTTTTACTAATACGTGTAAATATAAAGAATAAGTTCTTCATGGCATATTGGATTTTTAATAGTACATTAAATTTTATTATTGTATCCATTATGAGAACAAATTTTTTACTGTTATTAATTTCAACGGTATGTACTTTAGTATTATGTGAATTAGGAGTACGTTTTTTTATGCCTCAAATTAATGAGCATGACTTAATGTTTCAGGTAGACAAGGATTTAGGGTGGACATTTATTCCAAATAAACGGGGGAATATTATTTATGAAGGAGGTATAAGACATACCATTCAAACCAATACTGAGGGCTACAGAGATGTGCCTTTCGACTCTAAAAATGAAAATGTTAAAATTATGGTATTGGGAGATTCGTTTGTGAGTAATATTTCTGTAAATAGCGCAACCGTTTTTACAAGACTAATGGAAGAACAACTTGAAACTACTTCTGTGTATAACTTTGGAGTAAACGGCTATGGACAAGTTCAAGAGCTTTTGGTACTAAAAAAATGGGCTCCCCAATTAAAACCCGATATTGCTCTAGTACTTATTTATCTTAGAAATGATTTTACAGATAATACATATAAAACGCAGTGGTTGTACCCTAGACCTTCTGTCGCTTTTAATACAGAAGGTGGTTTGCAAATTAGCCCACCTTCACAAAACTATAAGAAGAAGGAAGCCCTGCCTTATTATTATAAATCGCACATTTTTAGACTGCTTAAACAAGGCATTGCCAACATAAAACAGAAAACTACTAAAGATTTTTCATTAGGAGACTTACCGCCAGAACACTATATCTGTAGAACACCCTTCTCAAAAGAAACAGCACTTATGTATGAAACTATGAAACGGTTGGTGCTGGAAATAAATGCTTATGGAAAAACTTTGGATATACCTGTCGTTTTTGCTTTAGCTCCATCACTAGTTCAAGTTAACGATGAGTTATGGTTAAAACTTCAAGAGGCCGATAAAAGTATAAGTTTACAACGCGATTTACCTAATAGAGAACTCCTTAATTTTGCTAAGACTCATGCTATTGAAATGATAGATTTAATGCCCAGTTTGCGTCATGCTCAAAACAAAGGGATTTCTATGTATAATATTAAAGAGCAACACTGGACAGCGGAAGGAAATGTATTGGTGGCTAAAGTGCTATGTGAGTATTTAGAAAACAGAACTAAATAAGCGGCCTACCAGGTTTTTTCAAACGTTTCTTTTTCAAATGTTTTATCGACAGTTTTAAAAAGACTTTTATCGGTTTTTTTTAAAAGTAAAGGGTCTTTATCGCCAAATAATCTTGATAATAGCGCTAAAGGGAAAAGGACTATAAAAAAGATAAGTGAAAGTAAAATAGGTGGGATGATATGACCTAATACGAGACCTAAGCGTGTCCATAAAACATGAATTTTAAGTGCGATAGTATTTGAAATCAAACCTAAAGCACCTAAGCTTAAAGCGATCCACAAAGTCCAAGATGTTTTAAAGATTAGGGCAATGCTTATAAAGCCAATAACAATTGCTAATAAGGTTTTATTAGGGCTAGTATGTGTATGCTTAGTAGTCATTTTAGAAAAGTGAATATACAAAAGGCGCAAGTGCGCTACTACCTCCAAATACAATAAGAACGCCTAATACTAACAATATAATTATGATAGGAAATAACCAGAATTTTTTTCGTTCCTTCATAAATAGCCACAGGTCTTTAAGTATGTCCATGTTAATCTTTTTTAAATACGGTTGCCCATCGTTCTTTATTATCCCACTCGTATTGATCTGTTTTATAATACACGAAATTTTCCATAACAAGAATGTCCATTTCGGTATTCATAAAGCAAGAATATGCATCTTCGGGCGTACAAACAATAGGTTCTCCTCTTACATTAAAACTCGTATTAATTAAAATTCCAACTCCAGTTTCTTGTTTCACATCTTGTAGTAATTGCCAAAATTTTGGATTGGTATCTTGGTGTACTGTTTGTATCCTTGCAGAATAGTCTAAATGTGTAATTGCTTGTAAATGGCTCCTCTTGTAATATAATTTATCCAGTAAAGGTAATTCATGATAATTAGAAGGCAAATCGTTTTGTATCTTTTTTTTGATGTCTGCAACCAAGGTCATATAAGGTGATGCTGTTTCTAAATTAAAAAAAGTAGAAGCATCTGAGGCTAAAACAGCAGGAGCAAAAGGTCTGAAACTTTCTCTTTTCTTTATTTTAAGATTTAGCTTTTTTTGCATCTCTGCATTAGAAGGGTCTCCAATAATGCTACGATTCCCTAAAGCTCTTGGACCAAATTCCATTCGTCCTTGAAACCAACCAACAATGGCGCCTTTAGCAACTTCTTTAGCTATTTTTTTTGATAAATCATTAAATGTAGGAATGTGAGAGGCGACGGCTTTGTAGCGTTTATTAATTTTTATAATTTCTTTATTAGAAAAATAAGGGCCTAAATATGTACCCTGCATCTCGTCTTTTTCCCCCTCTATTTTCCGCGGCTTATTATAATACATATAGTAAGCCGCAAGGGCAGCTCCAAGAGCACCTCCAGCATCTCCAGAAGCGGGTTGTATATAGAGGTCTTTAAATGTTTGTTGTTGTAATAATTTACCGTTTGCTACACAATTTAGAGCAACCCCACCAGCGAGACATAGATGATTAGCTCCTGTTACAGTTTTCGCAAAAGCAGCCATTTTTAAGACAATTTCTTCTGTAACATTTTGAATGGCATAAGCGAGATTACAATGCTCTTGGCGTAAGTCTGATTCAGGCTCTCGCCGTTTTAAATTAAATAGCTGTAGCCATGCATTGTCGTTGGTCATGGTAAGGCCAGTAGCATAATTGAAATAGGATTGATCTAGCCATATGGAACCATCTTCTTTTATAGAAATAAGATGATTTTTAATTTGGTTAATATAGTTAAGGGTTTGTTTCGATTTAGGGTGGCCATAAGGGGCTAACCCCATAAGTTTGTATTCCCCTGAGTTTACTGTAAATCCAAGATAGTAAGTAAAAGCGCTGTACAACAGCCCTACAGAATGCGGGAATGCCATTTCCTTTTTTATAACAATGTTATTTCCTTTTCCTTCACTAATGGTTGCTGTAGCCCATTCTCCTACGCCATCTATAGTTAATATAGCTGCATGATTGTAAGGCGATGCAAAAAAAGTGCTTGCGGCATGTGATAAGTGATGGTCTGTGAAAAGGAGTTTAAGCTTCTTTTTATCGTAAGGCATGACTTTATGAAGCCCGTCGCGGATTTGTTTTTTTAGAAATAACTTTTGCTCGAGCCAAATGGGAATGGCCTTTAAAAAAGAGCGGATACCTTTTGGCGCAAACGCATAATAAGTTTGTAAAAGACGTTCAAAAGTGAGTAATGGTTTGTCATAAAAAATAACAGCATCTAATTCGTCTATAGATAAACCAGTTTCTTCCAAACAATATGTTATTGCATGCTCAGGAAAGTCGGGGGTATGTTTAATTCTTGTAAATCGCTCTTCTTGAGCGGCAGCACTAATTTTTCCGTCTATTACAACAGCTGCAGCGGCATCATGATAAAAAGCAGCAATCCCTAGAATTTTAGTCATATCTAATGTGTATATGGGTTTGTGAAATTAGTGCTTTAAAGGTATTAAAAACTGTTTTCTGAAGCGCATTAAAGCTAAAAGAACTAACCATTGCCCTATAACTTTAACAAGTAAAGCGCCGATAGATTGGTAAGAGTCTATAATGAAGTAACCTAAAATGATTTGTAGAAGCGCTATGCCTCCAATAATATAGGCAACCTGTACTTGTTTGCCGTTTTTATAAAATTCATTAATAAGCAACAGATGTACACATAAAGTAACAATAAATAAATACCCTAAAATGTAATGTATCATGCTAAAATAAAAACCGTAGACATAGGTTAGTATTCCATAAATAGTTAAAATAGCGCCAAGGCCTAAAACTAGGCCCAAATATAGAAACTGTGTTTCTATAACCATTCTGGTCGTTTTAGAAATTCTATAGAAAATTTTAATGAATGGATTAATCATATAAGCAATTCCTAATTGTACTATAGCTATTAAGCTAATGAAAATTTGATATTCACTTAGTATTTCCTTAGAGAAATAAATTGTACCATAATAACTATCAATTTTAGTCCTCAGTGTTCCTAATACCATTGGAATAAGAAAGGGAATAGCAGCTAACAAACCACCTTTGTCTATAGAAGGTGGCGCTGTAAATAATAGTTTTCTGTAGTAAAAAGAATAACATAAGGCTTTAAATATGAGACCTATTATAATACAGTATAGAAATTCATGAAGTTTAAATGTTTCTGAGGCGAATACTAAAAGAAATACGACGATTACATTTCTAAACAGTTCTACATAAAAGTTGAATTTAAATGCTTTTTGATACAGTATAATAACTTCATAAGACTGATTGTAAAATAATAGAAACATCCAAATTAAAATGGCTATTCTATGAGGTTTAAAAAGAGGAATATAAAGGGAGATTCCTCCAATAATAAGAAACACCAAAAAACGTGTATAAAAGTTAGAAAGCCAAGTGGTGTAAATTTTTCTAGGCTCTAAACTAAACTGTTTTAAAAGGTAGTTTTTATTTCCAAAAAAAGAAAATATAATAATAAAGTTGACCCATAAAAGCAATGTGACGTACGCTCCCCAAAGCGCTGTAGAATGTTTTTTAATAATAATTAGAGAGATGACAAGCTGTGCAATCATTGGAATGGTTTGCCCTAATCCATATAAAGACGCTATTTGAATACGATTTAGTAGTTTAGATCTTTTTAAAGACATTCTTATTTGGCTCTAAAAAGTTTAAATCTAAAGAACGTGTTTTTATGTAAAAAGTATTTTATAGAAACGCCTAATACTCCTAAACCGTAAGTGACACTTCTTGAAAAATTAATAGAAGAGGCTTCAGGGAAGTATTTCGTAGGGCAAGATACTTCACCTATTTCCATTCCTGCATAACACAGTTGACCTAACATTTGATTATCAAATACAAAGTCTTCCGAATTGTCTTGGTAGGAAATGGCTAATAATGCCTTTTTGCTAAAAGCACGATACCCAGTATGATACTCCGATAGTTTTTGTCCCATTAATATATTTTGAAACAGTGTTAGCATCCTATTCGCTATATATTTATAGAGAGGCATACCCCCTTTTCGGGCACCTTTGTTTAAAATTCGTGATCCCAAAACGACGTCATATACGTTATTCGCAATAAGATAAACCATGGAAGGAATAAGCTTTGGTGTATATTGATAGTCAGGATGTAGCATAATAACAATATCTGCTTCAAGTTCGAGTGCTTTGTTGTAACATGATTTTTGATTGCCACCATAACCTCTATTGGACTCGTGCGTTATGATGTGTTTAATACCTAAAGCATTGCCTACAGCTACAGTGTTGTCTGTGCTGAAATCGTCTGTAAGAATGACATCATCAACAATATCAAAAGGAATCTCGTTGTAGGTTTGTTTTAGGGTAAGAGCGGCGTTGTATGCCGGTAATACAACTACTACTTTCTTTGTATTAATCATCTATTAGTGTATTGCTTTTTAAGAGCCTTGTTTTAGGGCAACAGTAAACGCCGTTAATATATTAAAAAGAATAGAATTGACATGTCATTATTTGTTCTAAATAAAGTTATTTTTGTGTGTCATGCAAAACTATATCAAAGCAAACCGTACTCTTTTACTGTATTTACTGCCAACCTTAATACTCTGTCTTTACGTTTTGGTAGGATCATATACTGCACCCTTACATGATTTTTCAAATAGTTATTTTTCGGCAAGATTATTACATGAAGGTATTGCCCCAGAAACTGTTATTTTTGATATACATGCCTTTAATACGTATATATGGGATCTGGGCTATAAAAATGTTTTTGTAGATTTTTATGTAAATAGCCCTTTCACGTTAGCGGCCTTTTACCCTTTAGCGTATATAGAAAATCCTTATGTCGCAAAGTTTGTTTTTAATAGTTTCAGTATTATTTTTTTCTTAACGAGCCTCTATATACTGGCAAAATGGACATTGGCTCATGAAAAATGGGTATTACTATGCATTCCTGTTTTATTTTATGTTCCCATTAGAAATCAAATTCTTTTTGGGCAATCTTATTTTTGTGTGCTTTTTTGCGTTGTAATGGGGTTTTATTTCTGGGAAAAGAAGAAGATGTTGGGGGGGAGTTTGTTTTTAGGCTTTGCAGCGTTATTTAAATTTTTCCCTGTTTTTTACGCCATTCCTTTGTTAGTTCAGAAGCGATGGAAACTTGTGATATTAAGTAGCGTGTCTGGACTTTGTATTATAGGTATAGGAATTTCTATCACAGGTTATCCATTATGGGAATTGTATTTTACAGATATTTTACCTCATACATTTTTAAGTAAAACAACTACAGATTACAGGGTTAATTACCAATCGTTAGAAGTATTTTTTAAATATTTGTTTGTAGAAGATGCGTATTACAACCCTAGAGCATGGGTTGCGAATGAACGTATTTTTATAATTTTAAAAAGTCTGTTTAAAGCAATTGTTATAGGCAGTGCTATTGCAATATCACTACAGAAAAGAAAGCATACCCCCATGTTGTTAGCCATATGGGTTACGGTATTGTTTTTAATACAAAGTAGAACAGCTACTTATGCTCAGATACTATGGGTTATACCACTCTTCGTAGTCTTGGCTCAGCCAAAAATGACTTTAGGCTATAAAATCTTAGGAATTGTATGTATTGTATGTATCTGTAATTTCCCCTTTCATAAATTGCAAAGTATGCCACTGTATATTCAATTTTCGAGATTGTGGTTAGTACTTTTGTTTAGTATCTATTGTTACCGTGTAGTAAGTCGTACAATTTACCTTAAACCTATTATATTGATTTTAGTGCTTATGTTACCCACTATAGTTGTAGCATTAAAAGCGAGAACAGAAGATGGATCAACTTATGTTCTCTCTGAAAAAAAACATTTTATGATTTACGATTTTTTTAATCAAAATGGAAAGCTAGCCTATAAGACATTAGGAAAAAATGGTGATGAAATTAATGTAACAGCATATCCTGTGACGCGTTTTGATACCACATCTGTTGTTTTAAAAGACCATGACTTATATTTAAATGGACAATTAATACCAACAGCTACGGCGCTAAAGAAAAAGCCTGTATTAGTGGATAACTCAAAGATATATTTTTTAACAGATCACCGTTCTAGAAGAGCTGCTTTTACATTAAAATGTATTACCATTAATCACAAAATAGACTAGTTTGATAAAACCGTTTATAAAATACCATATAAAGGACCGTTGGCAGCTGTGGAAACAAACCCAACAATTAAAAAAGACTAAAGAAGCCCCTGTATTAATTTTTACAATGGCTAAAGTAGGGTCTTCTAGTGTTTACCACTCCTTAAGGCATAGAATCGATATGCCTTGTTTTCACATACATAGCCTTAGTGAAATAGAAGCTTTAAATGCGAAGGCTCTATGTCAAAAAAATGGCGTTTATCCAGGAAGTAGAAGCCCTGTTTTTATATTGAATGCTTATTTTTTAGAAACGAACCACAAGTATAAAGTCATTTCGTTATTTCGAAATCCTATAGAACGTAATCTTTCTGCTTTTTTTGAAGCCTTTGAGATCCATATGGGGATGCCAGCCCATCGTTATAAAGGGAGCCTTCAAAACTTAGAAATGTCATTTTTTGATAAGTTAGACCATTCGTATTGTAAAGATTGGTTTGATAATCATTTTAGAACAGGTATTGGAGTAGATATTTATGCACATCCTTTCGATAAGACCAAAGGTTATGATACAATTTCTACAGATAAGGCCGATATTTTATTAGTTAAAAGCAGCCTTAATGATGCGTTAAAGGCTGATTTAGTGGGGGACTTTTGTAATGTAGATCAATTTTTTCTTAAAAATATGAATGTTACAGAAGCTAAGAAAAGTGCTAAATTATATGCTGCTTTTAAAGCACATATGCGTTTTTCGAAATCATATTTAGAAGATCAATTGGAATCACAATATACCAATCATTTTTTTACAACAGAAGAAAAGTTAGCCTTGTATAAAAGGTGGATAAAATAAGACGTCTCATTTTAGGTAGTTGACAGGACTTTTAAGAGTAGAAGATTCTCTAATACTTTCAGGAACTGCAATAACCTTATAAGGCGCCAGAATATCAATATTTTTTCTATGATATAGAGAATCCCCTAAAAATTTAAACTCCTCGTGAGTATGTGGGGTTAAGTGTTTTACTTTTTGTCTTACTTTTTCAGGAGGTAACCCCCATTCATTGGATAGTTGTTCTATAGAAGGTTCCATAAAGGTAATGTAGGTAAGCTCCATATTGGTGTGCTGTCTTTTATTTATTATTAGAGAATCCTGCCAGATTTTAGCTTGATAGTCCTGTAGACGACTATTATAGGTAATTAATGAATCAAGAAAATTTTTAGGAGACATATAATGTGGTATTTCTTTTTGAACTCTAAAAAGAGGTTGTATCCCAGATTCATGGCACCACATACATTTACCAGGTTTACCTGCTCTTGTGACATTTAAATCTCCTGCACTTTTTAAATTTCCAATACTATCATAAAGCGCAAATCGAGATAACCCGTTTTCCATTAATTCTACACTTTCATATTCTAAAATTTTTTGCGTAAGTGTATCTATTTCAGAAGAAATAAAGGCTTTTTTATAACTCGTACCCGTTTTAGATGTTTTTATATTTCGATCTATTTTAGAAATGCTACTGTTATTAATATATGCCGTTAATGTATCAAAATTGTAATTAGATTCTAAATCTTTTAAAGTTATAGGAACATCAACAATTTTGTAGTAATGAAGTGGACTGCCGATAGTAAGCGCCAAATACCTGCCAATATCAATATGGCCTTTTTTTTGGTATTCGTCAGAGGTTTTAATGGTTTTATTTAAGGCTTTTAAATGCGTTATTGCTTTTTGGGAAAACCCTACATGGTCAACATCTAATAGAATGGTGTTTTTAGAGTAAGTAATACCGCTATAACTTGTATCTAAGGCTATTTTAGATCCTAAAAACGATAGCGCCCATTTTAATCCTGCCTTATGGAGTTCTAAGTTGTCGTTATTATAGGCTTTATTCCATTTTAAATTGATGAGGTTATTAGGTTCTGTTTCCCAAAATTTTAGTTTAGAACAAGAATGTAATAAGATGCATACTAAAGGAATAAGCAGCAAATGGAGGGTTTTAAATGGGTGTTTTATATTCAGAAATTTCATAAAGATAATGGTTGCCTTTTTTTAAGATACTGCCGTTAAATTGTTGAAGTAGTTTAATTTTAAGGGCGCTGTTAGGTAAAATACATTCTTTATTTTCATCGGTATCAAAAAAAGGTGCGTATGTTATAAAAATAATTGTTTTTTCCTCAGATTCAAGACGTAGTGTTTCAAGGGATTTTATAATATCTTTTCGTGGCGTTTTAAAATTTATGACTGATTTGTTAAAAATACAAAAACTTCCATAGTTATTTGTTTTTGTAAAGAATATTGGCTCTTCAATATAAGCACTAAATGCGCTACCATTACAGGCTAAAGATGCTATAATGGTTTCGTTAGGAACATGCTTCTTAATATAATCTGCGGCTTGTTTAGATGTGGTAAATGGATAAATAATATCCATCGTATAGGCATATATGCCAGACGAAAAATGTATGATGAGTACAGTATAAACAAAAAAGTGTCTTATTTTTTTATCCCTTATAGTGTCTCGTTGTATATTAGGAGATGTGTTGTGAAACCATAAACCAATACAAAAAAGCAAGTATAGAATGCCGTAATAACGAGCAGCATTGAGGTTTGTTATATAAAAAAATAAACCAGCGGCACAGATGCCTATGTAAATAAGTGCCTGTACCATTTTATTATTTTTAAACAAAAAGTAAGGCGAAGTAAGTGCTAATAAAGATAAAAGTCCTGCGATGGATTTACTGGTACTTACGATAAGGTTTTCATTCCAAAACGAATGCAGTGTAATATTAGGGATAAGGCATAAGGCTTTAAAAAAGGGCGCTATACTTTTAGGGATTTTTTGAAGCAGCGTAGAACCAGCATCGTTATCGAAAAACGTATTGTCACCTGGAGGTATAATTTGTAAGATGCTTAAGCCAGCTAAAGCACTAAAAATAAAGATGCCATAATAAGTTTGTGCATACTTAATTTTCTTCAAGGAAAATAACCTTTCCCATGTTAGAATGAGCATAATTGTTGAGGCTAATATTAAAAATACAGCGTGACTATTACAAGCTACACCTAAAAAAGTGGATATTGTTATGAACTTGAATATTCTTTTTGAATAAAAACTACAAGCTAAGAAAGTAAATAAGACACCAATACTATAATTTCTACTTAAAATATTATATTCAAAAAACATAAAATAACCGAATATAAACAATACTTTAAAAACCCATGAAAAGGGTGCTTTTTTAAAAAAAATGCTTATACTTATAGTGCTTATGCTAATATGTAACAATTGCATGTAGAAAGGGTTAACAGTAAACCTTGTTATATAATGCATTAATAGATTCCAAAGAATAGGGTGGCCATCGTAACGGGTGTTTGCGATAAGGTTTCTAAAAGAATGACTGTCTCTACCTAAGAGATAATGGTGCGCCTCATCGAGCCATAATTCATGATGGCAAATACCTATAAAACTTAGACTAAAAAAAAGAACGGTTAGGCTATACCTGAAAAAGGGGGATAAGGTGTAAGCGTTTGAGTTGGTCTCCATGTTACTTATGAACAGACATTAAGCCATGAGCTAAAATAGACTTTATTTTATGTTTAAATGCTTTCTTTAGATTTCTATCTTGTTGTTTTGTAATTTCCTTATGATAATTTACTTCGTTTACCACGCGTTTTACAGCATAATCATAAAATTTACGAGGATAGGTGCGTTTAAAATCAATATCTCTATCTGTAGAGGTTTCCCAATTGGGCTGGACAGTAATTTTATCTTCGATGTCATCATATAGTGAAGTCCCTTTTATAGGGTAAGCCACTGTTATGGTGAAATGCGTAGGGTTAGCATCTTTTAAATACTGTATAGTGGTATCAATATCTTCGAGATCTTCTCCTGGATACCCTACCATGATAAAAGTTCCTGTTTCCATGTCAAGCGCATTTGTTTTTTGAATGGCTTCTTTTACAACATCAACATCAACACGGCGGTCCATGGCATCTATTATTTTTTGTGAACCACTTTCTGCGCCAATCCAAATACGATAGCAGCCTGCTTCTTTTAAAAGCTGGAGTACATGGTCGTTTAAGCGTTCTGCTCTAGTAATGCATTCAAAAGGAATCACTGCATCTTGTTGTAACACTTCTTTATGAAAATCGGTTAACCATTTATGACTTACAGTAAACACATCATCTACAAACCATATGCTATCTGGTTGGTATGTTTTTTTTAAAAGTGCCAATTCTTCAGCGACTTGTTGGGCAGGTCTTCGGCGATAACTTTGCCCATAAACAGCTGTACTGCACCATTTACAAGTATAAGGACAGCCACGTTGCGTACTTACGGTCATAGAACTTTGGCCGTGATTTTTTTTCCAAGTGTCTAAATAATGTTGCATATCTATAGCGCCTCTATTAGGTAATGGCAAAGCATTTAACGCTTTCATTTTCACTCTGGGCGCCGTTTTATGAACGACATTATCTTTTAAGTATGCAATACCAGTAACAGCGGTAATGTCCTTTTTTGCGATAATCGCATTGTATAATTCGAAAAATGTTTCCTCACCTTCTCCAAGTACCAGATACTCAGCGCCTGCTTGTAGGTAATTTTCACAGTTATAAGTCACATCAGGACCCCCTAAGGCAATTTTAGGAAAGCCATAATGCGGCTCTGTTTTTAAGATGCGAATAAGTTTAATAACATCTACTTTTGTCATTAAGTTGGCATAAATAGCAACAATCTTAGGGGTTTTGCTAGCTATAAAATGCAGTTGTTTTTTTAAAGAACTAAATGTCGTATCAAACACATCATTTTTAATGTTTTTTTGTTTTAAGTATGCAGAAACATAGAGCAAGCCTAAAGGGGGATAGGGTTTCATGATCCGTTGTTCTTTAGGATCATCATTTAAGTAATAGGCATGTGTTAGAACGATACTCATAGTTTAGAAATAGAGATAATGTAATGGTCACTGTACTGGGCTAGAAAAGGAAGGCGATAGCATAAGCGCTCTAATCGTTTTAAGGCATTTAAAAGTGACAATTTATTTTTAAAAAAGGGATCCAGATAAGAGGGCGGGATACAAAACCCGATAGGACTTTTACGGTTGTATTTAAAATCTGCTTTACCAAATTGAATGATATCTTTGGGTGCGTAGTACCATGTTTTAACGCCAACACCGTCAACATTTGCAATAACAGAAGTCTTTGTACGGCGTCTAAAAGCTTGTTTTAGATGCCCTTTTGCTATAAAATAAAGGCTTTCAAGAACACAGGCTTTAGGCATAATAACAGCGGCGATTTTGCCCTGCGGCTTTAGTTTTCGAGCCGCAGCGGCTAAAAAAAGTTTTAACTGTGCGGGTGAGAGACAGTTTAAGCCTCCAAAATTTGAAAATATAAGATCGAAAGATTCATCAAAAGAAGTCTGGTCTAGAGCATTGATATCTAGTCTTGAAAATGAGACTCGAGGGGAATTCGAGGTGTTTTTAGCGCTTGCAACAGCAACCATTTTAGGTGAAATATCAGTTGCAATAACGTTATGACCCTTATCAGACAACCACAACGCATCATGACCCGTGCCACAGTTTATTTCTAAAATACGAAGAGGTTCGTCTTTTAAAATGTGTTTGGATAAAAAGTCGTAAACAAATGCCCTTTGTAATTTCCCAATAGGACTATTTGTAAAAATAGTATCATAAGCCGAAGCAGCGGTATCAAAACTTTCAGTCATTAACATGCGCCATTTTTTGTAAAATTCTGGCATCTATAAACGCACTTGGAAAATAATACGCTAAGTACGCTATTCTTTTAAGATGATGCTTAGAGATTTTTAAAGGATTCTTTAAAAGGAGTTTAAGCATTGAAAGTCCTTGACTTTTTCTATATTCCTTATGTGCATAGCGGTGCAATTTTTTATAGAATTTAGAGTTGAACGTTCCTTTAAACATCATGGCTAAATCGTCTGAGTCTGTCCAATTTGCTTTAAGTTTAAGATCGTCTTTAACCTTATCATAAAATTTAGTGCCTGGCAAAGGGTAGGATACAGATATGCCTATATTGTCTGGAACTAATTCTTTTATCATTTTAATGGTCTTATTAATATCTGCTTTGGTTTCTCCAAGGTAACCAAACTGAATAAAAAAGGCCACTTTTATCTGTTTAAGTTTAAGAAGTCTTGTGGCTTCGTAAATTTGTTCTACTTTAGTTTCCTTATCCATAGCGTCTAAAATGGCTTGAGAACCACTTTCTGCACCCACCCAGACCTCTTCAAGACCACTTTCTGCAAGGGCCTCTATAGTATCTTCTTTTAATAATAAATCTACCCGACTTTGTATGTAGTATACAATGGATAGGTGCTTTTCTTTTAAAGCGGTGTTAAATTGTTGTACCCAACCCGGTTTTAATCCAAAAATATCATCACACATCCAAAAGCGGTTCACGTTATACGTCTCGGATAAGTATTGAATGTGCTTTGCAATATATTCGGGAGAGTGCGAGTTGTAACGGTTGCCATAAATAGGCTTGGCACACCAATTACATTTAAAGGGACAACCTCTGGTTGTTGCAATATTAAGGGTGAATTTATGACCAGCAGCTTCCCAAATGGCTCTGTAAGGTTCTATATCTATTAAATCCCAAGCAGGAAGCGGTAATTCGTCTAAATCACGAAGGACTTTTCGAGGTGGATTTTTTACAGTTTCATTGTGTTTTCGGTACATGATACCGCTTATTTGCGATGTATCATGCCCCTGTTTTAAAGCATCTGCAAGGGCCTTTAGGGTGAGTTCGCCTTCACCTTTAATTACAAAATCGGCACCCGCATTTAAGTATTTTTCATAATGGTCTGTAGCATCAGAACTGCAAACAATAGTTTTGCAATTTAATTGTTTCGCAATAGCGATCATTTTAAAAGCAGCTTCACGCATTGTGGTTAAACACATTTTTGTGAGGTAGTTAAAACCATCGTCATATATGACAAATAGAGAGGGTTTTTTAGCTTCTAAATAGGGTTTTATAAGTTTAGGATCTTCTATAAGATTGGCATCGAAAACAGAAACCTCATACGCATTAGCCCTAAGGTAGGACGCAGCATAAAGTGTGCCCAAAGGGGGGTAAGGCGTTTGGTTTTTCCATTGTTTAGGATCGAATTTATAATAATACGAATGAGAAAATACAATATCTGTCATAGTTTAGTGAACAATTTCTAAATTGTATTTGAGGTTGATTTTATTATAGTCGTCGTTGAGTTTATCAATAACCCTTCGCTGAAAATTTTGTGGATGGTGTTTTGATACATTTTTAGTACTTTTCATAGCAATATTAAAATCATCTGACTGTAAATGATCAAATTTTTTCTGCCATTTTTTTAAGGTAAGGTATCTAAAAAACGTATCGAAAGTGGGGCCTATTTTGGTATTAAAAAAAGCCTCTATGGTTTTAGATAAAAAAGCCTTATTGGTATCTTCTATTAGCGACGTATCAAATGGCAAAATGTTGGGGAAATACTGTTTAGGCCATGGGTTATGTTGCATAAATTCTTGATAAGTTGCTTTGCCATAAAGCGGTATTAAAGTCACCATTTCTGTAGCCGTAAATCTGTTTTTTTCTGATATTTCTAGATTATTTGTACTTATAAAATAGTTAACGCAAAAGTATTTTTTAGAGTTGAGTAAGAATATTTTTTTGTACAAAATTAGAAGAGTTCTAGACACCCATAGGCGGTCTTTCTTGGTAATTACAAAAAAATCGATATCTCCATTGGCAGCATCATAATAGCCTTTGGAAAGAGAGCCTGAAACACAAACACTTTCAACATAGGGAAACTTAGCAATTAGCCGCGCTACTTTTTTAGCTTTTGGCATCATTTTTTGAGCCATTTCATTACCCTTTAGCCGTCTTGAAATTAATTTGTCATCATTCGTTGTAGTGTAAAATTCACCATGCTTATAAATGATTTTTTTAGCAATTAAAAGTTCTAATTCTTTTTCAATATGGGCTGTGGAAGTGCCCTTAGAAAATTTATAAATTTCCTCTTTAGTAATGGGATATTTAAAGATAGAAAAGTATAATATTGTTTTTAATGCGCTCAAACGTTCTTGGGGCTTATGCTGTAATAGCTATAGTTATTTATGCAGTTAAATTTAAAAATTCTTAGCCAGATATACCTGTGGTTTTAGAAATAAAAGTGTTAAATTTTGAAAGATTTTGACTAATACATATAAACGAAGGCTTAGTTGTCGTTTTTTTTATAAATTATACTCTATAACAGACATAAATGTAATTTAAGTGATATGTCGTTTATTTTTTACTTGAAGAACTACATCTTCATTATAAAACTTTAAAAGTAACAAAGGCTGCTATTTTATTCGCCTTCTAAAGCACCCATATCGATCCATTGTTGTACCTGAGCTCTAACAGAATTACTTAGTAAACCCGTTGGAGGCATAGGGTTGGCAGCGTTATTCATTCTTGAAATTATGCGATCTCTTCTATTATTTACTTGGTCGAATGTTAATAGAGGAAAAGGGGCACCATTCGTTAAAGGAATACCATGACATCGGGTACAATTGTCCATCATTATAGCACTAACTTGGTTATTATATGTAACGGGTACAGGTATCATGTCCTCATCAACATCTATTTCTATGATTTCTTGAAAGTCTTCTTGACTGTCATTGGCACAGCTCAGACTAAATAAGCTAAAGGCTAGTATATAAAATAAAGCTTTAAAATTATTCATAATATTATATTTTACATTAAAATGTTCTACTTAAGTTAAATCCAAAAAAGACATCGCCATCTGTCCAGTCTCCTTCAGTACGACCTAGAAAAGAATTGGTATTAATACCTCTAGAATTGCTAAAATGCAATTGAAAAACATGACCTCCAGTTTGTAAATCGAAACCAACAGATAAAGGGTTTTTTAAGATAGAGCTACTGGCTCTATTTAAGTGCCACCCATAATCTGCGTTGAAAGACCAACGCTTTGTGATTCTATAGCGGCCTCCAAACCCTAAAGCAAATTGCGTATTATCTTGAGCTTCTATATTAACCAAACCTTCATGGAATACAGTAGGCGCTAATTGAAGGGATATATTAGGATTTAATGTTCTAGAAATTAATAATTGTGAAGTATAGCCTAATTTATTACTAAACTCTATACCTGGGAAGTTATCTTCAGATAGAGAAGTGTTTACTAAAATAGCATTAAAACCAACTATGGTAACAGGGAAACCGTTTTCGGCTTGTCGTACAATTTTATATTTTAGAGAACCTTCATAAATCTTAAGAAATGAACTTCTAGAAAGGCCAATGTTTATAGCATCTGTAAGCCCATAAACAAAATTAAGTCTTGTAACCGCATCGTCTAATCCAAAGAAGGTATCAATGCCGTTTTTTAAATTCCCGAATCGATGCGAAACGATAAAAGCTAACTCTTTGTGGTCAACTAATTTTGTCGATTCAAAATTAACAATTTTTAAACCTTCAAAAGCTTCGCTAGCGTAGGTTTTTGTTGATGTTTCAGCTTCTGTAAGGTCTAAAGCACTATTTTGAGCGAAACCTAAAAAGGGTAAAGCGATTAGTAATAGTAGTCTATGTCGCATTGCGTTTAGTTTTAGTATTAATCAAGGTATTTGCTTATAAAGTTATATGTTTATTTTAAAATATAACTTTATAAGCACATTTCATAAGGTGTTCTTACCTATTGTCGTTTAGTTATAACTTACGATAAGAGAGAGTAGTCGTGTGAAAATAGAAACCTAACAAAATAAAAAGGAAATCTTTCTATTTTAACAAAATAGGTGCGTCTTAAAACTAAAGTTCAACTTTAGCATTTTGAGATTTTAAGGCCTCAAGATAATCGTCTATTTTAAATTCAGAAGCATTAAATTTGGTAGAGCGTTTTCTCGCTTGATCTTGTCTGGCAATACTTCTAGAGAAACGGCGAACGGCTTGTTCGGTATCTAAAATAATACCAGGGACTTCTACGTTTTTACCATTATCATCTTTAGCGACCATCGTAAAATAAGAGGAATTACAGTGTTTAATGGCACCTGTTCTAATATTTTCAGATTCCACACGTAAACCTATAACCATAGAGGTACGTCCTGTATAATTTACAGAAGCTTTTAAGGTCACTAATTCGCCAACTTCAATAGGATTTAAAAAATCTACTCTATTTACAGAAGCCGTAACACAATAATGTTGCGAATGTTTAGAGGCACAAGCAAAGGCAATTTGATCCATTAAATTTAGAATATGACCCCCATGTATTTTGCCACTAAAATTAGAGTGCGATGGTAGCATTAATTCTGTGATGGTAACTTGCGATTCTTTAGGATGCTTAAACATATTATGACTTAAATTTTAATTAGGAGCACATCAAGCTTTTATTTTAAAAGGTATAACAACATAAGTTAAATACTTGTCTTTTAAGTATTGTTACCGATTTGCTTCACGTACTCAATACAAATTTGAAGGTAGACATAGAGGCATAAAAAACAATTAGACGCTTTACAACCATCAAATAAACCTTCAAAAATACCAATATATTTTGCAGTGTACCTAATGGATTTGATATTTTTAGTAAGTTTTTAAAGTATAGGCTTTAAAAAAATGGATTCCTAATAAATGGCTTGTAAAACCAAGAACTACCTACGAATCACATAATAGGCCTTATTTAATCGTCTTCTCCTGCACGTTTAATAATAGCTTCGGGTAATGCTTTTTTTGCTTTGGCACCCATTTTTTTAAGCTTTTCAACGCTAGTAATAAGGTTACCTCTACCTGTAACTAATTTATTCATAGCAGCAGAATAATCTGTTTTGGCCGCATCTATTTTTTTCCCAACTCCTGTAAGATCGCGAACTAAGCCCTCGAATTTATCATAAAGCGCTCCAGCTTGTTTGGCGATATCGATAGCATTTCGTTGTTGTTTTTCGTTATTCCACATGGTATCTATAGTACGCAGTGTGGCTAACAAAGTTGCAGGGGTTACAATAACGATATTTTTCTCGAATGCTTTATTGTATATGGCATTATCTTCGTTAACAACAACAGCGAAAGCGGGTTCTATAGGGATGAATAGCAATACAAAGTCTGGAGAAGCGATGTCGTATAAATCTTGATAGTTTTTTTCAGAGAGTTGGTCTACATGGCGTTTTATCGAGTTGACATGCGCTTTTAAAAATACTGCTTTTTCATGGTCTTCAGCATTTACAAAACGTTCGTAATCGGTTAAAGACACTTTAGCATCAATAATCATTTTTTTACCATCGGGTAAATGCAATACAACATCTGGCATAACACGAGAGTTGTCTTCTCTTGTAAAGCTTTGTTGTACAAAATACTCGCGGTCTTTTTCTAAGCCCGATTTTTCTAAAACACGTTCTAAAACCAACTCGCCCCAGTTTCCCTGCATCTTGCTGTCGCCCTTTAAAGCACGGGTAAGGTTGGTCGCCTCTTTTGTCATTTGTTGGTTTAAATCCTTTAAACCCAGTAACTGTTCTTTTAAAGCAGAATGCATGCTAATACTTTCTTTTTGGGAAGCTTCTACTTTTTTCTCAAACCCTTGAATTTTCTCCTGTAAGGGATGCAATATGTTTTTTATGTTTTCCTTATTTTGTTCGGTAAATTTAGTAGATTTCTCTTCTAATATCTTACTGGCTAAAAGCTCGAAATCTTTTCGTAACTGTTCCTGGCGCTGCTCTAGCTCTTTATCACGTTTCTGATTGAGCTGTTGTAAATTTTCTAATTCGGTGTTTTTACGTGCTAATTCCGAATTCAAAAACTCTTTTTCGCGACGAATGGCTTCGCGTTCAGCTTCTATTTTAGTTATAGAGGTTTTTAACTCTTTAATTTGTGCCTCAAAAGCGTCTTGCTGAATATGCTTCTCATTAATACGCTCTTGCTTGACTTGTTCCAGTTGCATTTCTAAATTAGAATTGCGTTCTTCTAAGGTACTTGCTGCACTTTTAGTTTTAAGTTTTGAAACATAATTGCCTAAAACAAAACCTAATATAGAGAAGATTAAGGCAACTAAGACTATTAAGATGGTAGCGTTCATGATGAAATAAAGCGTGTATTAGGTTTAGCGACATTAGTGTGACACCTTATAACACAATTTGTGTTATAGGTAATATGCTGCAAAGATAGGATAGAAATTGAAAAGCAGCAGTATCTTATAAAAACAAATAGAGGTTCTAAGTTTATAGAAGTGCATTTCAATTTTTGAATTTTTAGAACGGCTTTTTCGGCCACAAAAAAAGCGAGCCTTTGGGCTCGCTTCTCTTAAACTAAATTGGTGAGTTATTACAAAAACTCGGTAAACTCTTTGCCTTCTGTTTTGTAGATGATTTTGTATTTACCTTTAGAGTTCTCCTCTAATTTGTAGATACGTTCGTATTTTTTGAAATCACCTTTTAAAACTTCAGAGAAGACTAATTTGAAAGGCGCATATTTGCCTTGATCTCTGTAAATTGCTATTTCAAGTGGTGCCTTGTTTAAAGACAGTTTAGACACATATACCATATTATCTTTTACAATCGTAGACGGTTTAAAAATCGTTTTTGAGACTGTTTCGTTATATTCAACTTTACCATCTTTAATATAAAATGGAATTGTTTCTATTTCCATGTCCTTATCAAGTTCAAAGAAATATACACCATTAGGTAATGACGTTAAGTTGAAACCTTTCATGTAGAATCCAGATTTTTGAATTGCTTCTTTAAACAATACAAGGTTGTTCGCGTCCTTAATTGTAAAAAGATGACCTACTTTAACATCTTTTAAAGTAAGTACAGTTCTCTTAGCATCTTTTTTACTGATAAAAAAAGATCCATCGTTGGCGTATCCCATAACCGTAGCTAACAAGGCTACCATTAAAAATACTTTTTTGAAAGTGTGTGTTACATTTCTCATAGTCTTAGGTATTAACGTTCGACACTACAAAGGTAGTGCAGCACTACAGTCTGTAAAACATTGAAATTGACCAATTTGTATGCAATATTATCCGTTAAATTAATGTTAGATTAATGTGAAGTTAATATGGTATACATTAAAGGTAATATGATATATTTATGTAGTTAAAAACCTACTTTTGTTTAGTTTTATAGCGTTGAAGTTGAACTAAGAAAGGTGTCATATTTTGCACCTGTAACTTGAATACCATGAAAAAGAGAACATTTTTAACATTTAGTTAAAGATTAAAGTTGATTTAAAGGACTTGCATTAGGTTTTTAGGGGGGCTCTATGGGAATACAAAAGAAAAAGTTACATTTGAGACGCCTAATAAAAATGAAAACTTTCTTTTTGGAGATTAAATTAAAGTCTTTTCTATGATCAATACTGCTAGTTTGGAAGCTAAGAACACTAAAACACCTGTATTTGTTTTGTTTACGGGATTATCTGGAGCGGGAAAGTCCACAATGGCGCAAAGCGTGTATGAGAGACTCATTAAAGCACAGATTAATACATATGTTTTAGACGGCGATCATCTTAGAAAGGGTATAAATAAAGATCTTAAATTTACAGAACCCGACCGAAAAGAAAATTTAAGACGTATGGCTGAAATTGCGAAACTATTTATGAGTACGGGTACAGTTGTTTTAGCCGCTTATATAGCCCCTTATAAAGACAGCAGAGCTCTAATAAAGTCTATTGTTGGTTCCAAACACTATATAGAGGTGTTTATAAATACGAGTTTGGAAACCTGTAAACGTAGAGATCCTAAAGGCTTATATGCTAAAGTAGCACGTAAACAAATTACGAATTTTACAGGCATTGATGCGCCTTATGAACGTCCTGAAAACCCTACGATTCAAATCACAGAAAACGAAACTGTTGAAGAAGCTGTAGATGTAATTTATAAATTGATAGCAGCTAAAGTTGCTTTTACCTAGAACGGCCTAGATGCCATGTTAGCGCACAGAGGTTTTAGAACAGTCTATAGGATATTAAAAAACGCTATGCTTTTATTTTAAAACTTTTTTTCTCAGTATCGAAAGTAATAATGTCTTCAGGGAATAAGGTGTTAAAAATGCCCTTTTCAATAAGCTTATGCGGGGTATCTGTAACTACAGCATCTGCGGTCATTACAATCATGGTATCACAGAGTTGAATGGCTAAATCGATGTCATGGGAAGAAAATAAAATTGTTTTTCCAGTTTCTTTAGCCAATTTTTTCAGCAATTTAAATATAAGTGCTTTATGGTACAAGTCTAAATGTGAGGTAGGTTCATCCAGAATGATAATAGACGTGTCTTGTGCCAGTGCTCTAGCAATCATTACGTTTTGTAATTGTCCATCACTTAATTCAAAACATCTATTGTGTTTTAAATGCGTAATTCCTACCAAAGCAATAGCGCGATTGGTCATTGCAATGTCATTGTCGTGCAGAGTGCCCATCCAATTGGTATAAGGTTGTCTACCAAGCGCCACCAATTCAAACACAGATAAATTTTTAGAGGCTAAAGTTTCGGTTAAAACTAGGCTCATCTCTTTAGCTAAACTTAAAGCACTATAGTTTTGAAGCGCAACGTTATGAAGGCGAATATGCCCAGAGAGTGGTTCTTGTACTTGGGTTAGTGTTTTTAAAAGTGTAGATTTTCCAATACCATTTCGACCTACAAGTCCTATGAGTTCTCCTTTTTTAAGTTTAATAGTAATAGAGGACGCAATGGTTTGAATCTGTTTTTTAGAAGCATACCCAATAGACAGATCTTGGGTTTCTAGGATGGGATGTTGCTCTATTTTTGTCATTAACTGGTGTGCAAGGGTTTTATGGTACTAAAATACCATTTTTCGTTGCTTTACTAATAACCAAATTACAATAGGACCACCAATTAGAGCCGTAATCGCATTAATAGGAAGTGTGTAATCGCTGTTTGGCAGTTGTGCAATACTATCGCAAATAAGCATAACTATGGCACCAAATAAGAAAACAGCGGGTAATAGTATTTTATGATTAGAGGTTTTAAAGACTTGGCGTGTTATATGAGGAATGGCTAAGCCTATAAAAGCGATAGGTCCCGTAAATGCCGTTAGTGTTCCTGCTAATAAACTGGTAGCGATAATGATGCGGAGACGTCCTCTTTTTAAATTAAGTCCTAAGCTTTTGGCATAATTATCCCCAAGTAATAGGCTATTTAATGTTTTTATAGCGCTAATGCTTATCAAAAGACCTATAGTATAAACGAGAGCCAACAGCGACAGCTCTTGCCAGGACAGGGTACCTAAACTACCAAATCCCCAAAAGAAATACTGTTGCAATTCTTCTGCAGAGCTAAAATAAGAAAGGACATTTACCACAGCAGATGAGATACTCCCAAACATAAGACCTATAATTAAAATAGCCATAGTGTCTCTCACTTTAACAGAAACTAATACAACGCTTAAAAGCACTAAAAAACTTCCTAAAGTTGCCGCAATAACACTACTCCACTGCGAAGCTAGTATTCCTAAACCAATGCCACCTAAAAGGGAGCCTCCCATGGTAACAATAGCAACGCCTAAACTAGCGCCAGAGGTAATCCCTAATACAAATGGCCCCGCTAAAGGATTGCGAAACAACGTTTGCATTAATAGCCCAGAAATTCCTAGACCAGAGCCCACAATAATAGTGGTTAACGCTTTTGGCAAACGGTAGTCTAATACGATATGGCGCCAAGACAGGTGTTGCGAATTGCCAGTAAAGATGTCTAATAAAGCCTTGTTAGGAATAGATACAGAACCTAAGCTTAAGTTTAGGACAAAGCAAAACACTAGTCCTATAAAAAGACCTGAAAATAGAACTGGATATGGTAGTACAGGTAATTTCAATTAATCTAGGCGTTTAAAAAAGAAATTTTCATAATGCGGTAAGACCTCAGGGTGCGCTATATGGATAATATCTTTTAAAATAAGATCTGGCCGCAAGGGACCCAACTCGTAATAAAGTAATCCGCCTTCTGGACCTATATTTTTAGTATACGTATATATATTGTTAGTTTTAAAAGCATCAAAATAACGGTACCCCTTGTGTTGGGCGGTCATTTGCGCTTTAGACTTAAAAGATCCTGCGCCAATCCAAAGTGGCGCATGCTGCCCTTTTTCTAAAACGCTTTCAAAACTAAGATGTAAGCTCCCATTAGCTTCTGTGTCTTTCCATAAATAGCTTGTCTGCGCATCCTCTAAATATTTGGCCACGTAACTGCGTCCACCAGGTATGTTCCAGACGTCTTTAAACAAAGACCCAGAAAAGACCACAGGTTTTGTCTTAACCGTAGCCGCTAAAGCTTTTGTTTTTTCGTAGTTTTTTGCAATGGTAGTAAAAATGCTGTCTGCTGTTTGTGCTTTATCAAAAAAAGCAGCTACAAATTTAAGCCATTCTGCACGTCCAAGAGGATGGCTTTCGGTCCAAGCACCATTTAAAACCACCGGAATACCAAATTTTTCTATTTGATTAAGCTTTTTATGGTGGCCATTTACAGAAAACCCAATGACTAAATCGGGTTGCAACTCTAATAGCAATTCCATATTAAGTTCTAAATCATTATTTAGATCTTTTACAGCACCTTGGGCTATCCGTGCTCTGGTTTTTTTAGAAGAGATGTATTTGGTATTAGGAAACCCCACTAATGTGGTATCTACGCCCAAATATTCTAAAGCGGGAATTAGGGTAGAAGAGAGCACAACTATTTTTTTTATAGGAAGTTGTATCACCGTAGCATTTTTAGAATTTCCTGTAAAATGCTGATTGGGCTTTACTACTATGTATTTAAAACTCTGGGTACTCTTAGGCCAAGGAGAGGTTACTGTAATTATTTTATGCGTTGGAAAATCTTTAATACTGAAGCCTTTGGCGTAAGCCAATGGTGTTGGTTTAAAACTAGTCACTTTAGGGGGAAGAGACTCAGGAGCTGTTGCTGTTTTTTTACAAGCTATTAAAAGCAGAAGAGTTAGTGTAAAAATAACAATACAACGCATATTTAGGGTTTGAAACCTCAAAGGTCTTTAATTTTTTTGTAATACCATATACAGATGACTTAAAAAAGATTTTTTTGATGTAGGGTTTAAAGTCGTAAGGTGTTTTTATAAAACTCATTATCTAGATGAGATAGAGGATGGCGAATAACAAGGACTAGAACTAAATTAGGGCATTGTATTTTAAGTTTATGATAATGCTAAGCGTTACCATAATATTTAAACTGAGAAAATGGTAGGGGTATGAGGTGTTCAATTCTCATGACGAAACTTTAATGCGCAAACTAAATTAAGCCCTAAAATTAGCAATAACAGTCTTCTGTTTTAAAAATTAGAATACAAACGCTATAGGTATGTATTTAAAACTAGTGTTGTTGGAAAATGATTTCGTAATTATCGAAATGAGCAAAAGAGCGCCTAAATGAGCAAGTGCCTATCAAAATGAGCAAAAAAACACGCTTTTTGAGTTAGCGTTTAGATCTAGTTTGATAGTAATTTTGTACTCGTAATTACAAATAATACAATTTCCTTTTTTGATCAATTAGGAACTAAACATTTTAACTTTTAAACAAATAATTATGAAATATTTTAACATTAGAAACATGGCATTGTTCTCTATGGGAATTCTTTTGCTAAACTCTTGTGAAACAGAGGATGAGCTGGAACAAGGGACAGGACTAGACTCAGAAGTAACTACAACAGAGGGGCAAGTTGTAGAAGTGACTACAACAGATGGCCAGATTATAAAGATTATAGACCACATAGGGGTAACAAAAGATTTAGAGCCTCAAGGCGCATCGGTTAGTGGTAAGATATTAAAGATTAAAGATAATTTCGAAACTGAACTTGTAACTATAGATGAAGCTTTTTTAGAAAGTATGGGTGGAGAATGGACAACTAGAAGTAAAAATCTTGATCGTTTCAAAGTGGAGAGAGAGACAAAAGATAAACCAGATGCGGTTTGTTTTTCTCCTTCGTATAACAGATCGAACAGACAGCCAATAGGGGTATTCCCTTTTGATACGTATCGTACCTTTCCTAACGTATGTAAAGAAGCTATATTGAAAGATAACCCAGCGCAGTTTAAGATGGTATTTAAAAAATTCGGAAAATCGTCGAAATTTGTCGCTATAGGACCTGTTAGAATCGAATCCGTTAAAAACAGAACCAATGATACAAATAAAAAAGTTAGTAGAACCTTAAAACATAAAGTGACGACTGAAACCTTTACAGAAGTAACTAATGTGTCAGAAACAAATATCTCTGGTTCGAGTAATTATACAATAAAATTACCAGAGGTTGGAAATTTATCGATAAATTTTTCGAAACAAACAAAGACTTCAAAGAAAACGGTGAGATCTAAAAAACAGACTAGTACAGACAAACCAAGAAGAACATTTAGTATAGGTAAGCAAATGATATGCCAGTTTATATTACGAAGTCAATTACAAAGGCAAAATACTACATATATAGGGTCGTTGAGATTCCGAGGCAATGTAGGTGCTTACTATAAAAAAGGGAAGAAGCAACCAGTTCGAAAACTGGGGGTTCCAACATCTAATTTTTTCTATCAAAGCACTACAGGAAAAGGAAGGCAATACACAAAAAACATTACTGTTAGCAATATTGTAAGGGTATTTGAATGGAGTCAGAATGATTGTGATAGAATACAACCTAAAAAGGTTCAAAGATAAATAATTTAAATTATAATATAATACCCGAATTTATTGGATTCGGGTATTATAAATTTATTATAAATCGAAACAATATAATTTTAATAAAATGCGTAAAGAATATATAAGATATAGTATCAAATTAAAATTAGTTTTAATTTTGGGGATTAGTTTTATAATAGGAGCTTGTGCTGATAAAACTTCAAAAGAAACAGTAAAATTAGTAGATCATAAAATGACAAACGCTGTTATTCCTAAAGGGCCTTATAGGAGACTCGAGCCAGAATTTGATGGTAATGGGCTTAAGTTACCAGCGGCACCATTAGTAGGCGTATTGGATCCTGAAGGCGATCTTTTTACATTAAATACTTTATCTAAGGCAAAATATGCTTTGTTGGTATTTACAGATAGAGACTGCTCGCATTGCGAAGCGTTTTATCCAGAATTGCAGTTGTTTTCGCAGAAAAATGATAGTATAGAGTGCGTTGTAGTGCAAATTAATTCTACAGCAAAAGATATAAAGGCATTTAAAAGTAGTAACGGCTACCGTTTTAAAATGCTGGAGGGGAATCTCGACGTTTTCGAACGCTATGAAGTAGATAGTACTCCAAATAGTTTTCTATTAGATAAAGAGAATAACATTGTAAATATTGGCACCCCTACTACAGCAGATGAAATTGATGAATTTGTTGTATTGAGAAATAAAGAGGCAGATGCAGAAGGTCTAGAATAAATCTAGGCCTATTTTAATGTATATATTGAAATTTAGAGCGCGTAGTATTCAAAACTCAAAATTTAACCCATATAGTCATAAAAATTAAAAGTGGAAAAATTCTTATGCTCTTGGAGCGGTGGTAAAGACAGCTGTTATGCCTTTTATAAAGCGAAAGCATTAGGGGATGCACCTACGGTACTTTTAAATGTGATGAACGCATCTGGAGATAGATCGCGTTCTCATGGTATTCCTAAAGCACTATTAGAAGCACAAGCACAAGCCATAGGCGTGCCCATACATTTTTTTAACAGTACTTGGGAGGCTTATGAGGTGAATTATATAGAACATTTACAAGCCATTGCAAAACAGTATCCCATTACCTATGCTGTTTTTGGAGATATTGATATTGCAGCACATCGAGCTTGGGAAGAAAAAGTGGCTTCGGCAGCAGGTTTGAAAGCGGTCTTGCCTTTATGGCAAGGGGACCGAAAGGCATTGGTTCTAGAAATGATTGCAGTAGGTATAGAGGCGATTATTGTCTCTTGCAATGCCACTTTGGGTGCCGATTTTTTGGGACGTCCCATTAATTTAGAAACTTTAAAAGCATTAGAAGCAGCAGGCGTAGATGTTTGTGGCGAAAATGGAGAATTCCATACACTGGTGGTAAATGCACCTTTCTTTAAAGCAGGCCTGAAAGTTCGTATTCGTTCCAAAACCATAGCACCAATCAGTAATTATCATTTTGCGAACTTAGAACTTGATGTTTGAAATTAATTCTAAAGTACCCTTCGTTAATTTTAAAGAAAAAACATCGCCGTAATGTACTGGAATAGCAAACGAATCTTTTAAAGACATGTTAAGCAGTTGAGAGAGTACGGCTCTTATGGGGCCTGCATGTGTAACGATAATGAGAGGCTGTTTAGATGCAGAAGCTGTAAGTTCTGAAATGCATTGCCAAACCCGAGTACTTAATGCCGTATAAGATTCACCGTTTGGAGTTGCCACGTTAACAAAGTCGGTCATCCAAGGTGCCATTGCATCTTGAGAAATAGCATCCCAAGGGAGAAGTTCCCAATCTCCAAAATCAAGTTCCATTAATCTAGGGTCGACCGTAATTGCAGCGTTACAGGCCTTCGCTAAAATGGCACAACGTTTTAGAGGGCTAGTGTAAACTTTACAAGAGGTATAATTAGGAATTTGAGACCGTACAGTCTCAATGTCTTCCATGAAATTGGCCTCTAAATCAATATCACTTTGGCCATAGCAGATGCCTTTCGGTAGGGCAGGCTTGGTATGTCTTACGAGATAAACGTCCATAGTACACTTAAACTGATATAGAATACAACTTCAGATAGTTGTTGCACAGCACCAGCGCAGTCTCCTGTCTGGCCACCGAGCCATTTTTTAAATTTTAGACCTAAATAGACCTTAGAAAGGTAACAAGGAATCAAAGTAAGGAATACTAAAGGGGTTTTAAAAGAGAAGAGTGGTAAGATTCCAAAACACGCACTTGTAATAAGCATGCCTGTACTTAAAGGTTTAGCAGCAGGTTTGGCTTTACTGTCTTCGGTATCTCTAACGTAAGGATGGGTGTAAATGAGAGTGGTTGCTATAAAACGACTTACACTATGTCCTGAAATTAGAGCGTATACTATAAGTGGCGTTGCTGTATCTCTAAGTGCAGTAAACTTTAGAGCCAGTATTATAATGAGACCAACAGTGCCGTATGTACCTAAGCGTGAATCTTTCATAATGAGAAGTATTTTTGCTTTTGTCCAGCCGCCACCTAAGCCATCGCAAACATCGGCAAAACCATCTTCATGAAAAGCACCTGTTGTATATAGAGTTGCGGCCATACTTAACAGAATAGCAATATCTTTAGAGAGAATAAAGGTACTTATATAAAATACCAAAGCCCCAATGCCGCCGACAATCCAACCGACTAATGAAAAATATTTAGCGCTTTGTTTTAGAAATTCAGGATCGTGATTCACCCATTTCGGACACGGAATACGGGTAAAGAACATGAGGGCTGTTAAAAGAATTTGGAACTCTCTTTTCATACGTCGGTAGCGGTATCTTCACTTATGCCAGCACTTTCAAAACTCGCCATGTGGTTTAAAAAATTAACAGCAGCTTGAAGCAATGGCATTGCTAATGCCGCTCCCGTACCTTCGCCTAAGCGCAAGCCCAAATGCAATAAAGGTTTTGCTTGTAAATGGTTTAGCATGCTTTCATGACCTTGTTCTTGAGAATTGTGAGCAAAAATACAATTGTCCAAGACTTTAGCATCCATAGCATGCGCTGCAAGCAAAGCAGCGGTTACGATAAAGCCATCTATAATGAGTATCATGTTTAATTCTGAAGCTTTAAGTAGGGCGCCACAAAGCATGGCAATTTCGAAACCACCAAAACAGGCTAGGGCTTCTAAAGCAGATTTAGGCTTATGATGCTGGTACACTTTAGATAGAATATCTTTTTTGCGTTGCAGGCCTTTAGGGTCTACACCAGTACCTGTACCAACACAGGCCAAGATAGGCGTCTCTGTAAAGTAAGCCATTAGTAATGCTGCAGAAGAGGTGTTGCCTATACCCATTTCTCCAAACCCAATCGTATTTGTGCCATTTTTATGTATGGTATCCACAATGGCTTTCCCTTTTGCTAATGCCGCTTCACATTGGGAAATGGACATTGCAGGGCTGTCTTCATAATTTTTAGTGCCAAAATCTATTTTAGCATTTATAATGGGCAACTCGGTTTCAAAAGTATGATTTACACCAGCGTCAACAATTTTTAAATCGATCTGATTGGTGGTACTAAAAACATTAATAGCGGCGCCCCCATTTATAAAATTGTAGACCATTTGTGCGGTGACTTCTTGAGGAAAAGGATTGACCTCATTTTTTTGAGCGATACCATGATCGCCCGCAAAAACAACAATAGTAGGTGCAGTGAGTTGGGGCGAAGTCGTATGTTGTATACAGCCTATTTTAAATGCCAAATCTTCTAAAGCCCCTAAGGCTCCTAATGGTTTTGTTTTGGTATCTATTTTGTGTTGAAGGGCCTTTTTTAAAGTATCCGTTTGCATAATTATTTTAAAGTTAAAGGGATTCCAGAGATCATTACGGTGGCTTTATTAGCATGCTTTGCAATATGTTGATTCATCCAACCCTGTAGTTCTGTAAATTTACGCCCTATTTCGGTTTGGGCATGTACACCCATACCTATTTCATTAGAAATAATGATAATATGGGCCTCTAAATCGCGTAATTTATCAAATTCTATTTTGGCTAGCTCTAAACTTTCGGCAACATTATTTTGAGTATCCATGTAGAAATTAGTAAGCCAAAGCGTTACACAGTCAATCACCACCACATCGTGAGGCGCTATAACCGCAGCGATATTTTTCTCTTCTTCTATAGACGTCCAACGCGCATCTCTGTCTGCAATATGCCTGTCAATACGCTTTCTGTGATCATCATCCCAAATACGAGAAGTGGCTATATATTTTGGAGTTGGCGAAAACGATAGGGCTAAATCTTGTGCAAAATTACTTTTACCAGAGCGTTCTCCTCCTGTTATGTAATGTATCATTGCTGGTTTTGGATTAATTTTAAACAAATATTATGCTTTTTTGAGAAATAACGTGATAAAACTGTTTTGTTTCTAAAAATAGAGCCTACATTTGCAGCGAATTTTGGTACCGTCTTAGTTATATGAGATGGTTTAAAAGGGAATCTAGTGAAATGCTAGAGCTGTACCCGCAACTGTAAGCTACAACGCTTCATGTTACACTTCTATAGTCACTGTTATATTTTAATTGTAATGGGAAGACCAACATGAGGACGCAAGCCAGGAGACCTGCCGTATTCAAAAACAATAAGTTAAACTTTCGGGATAAAAGTTTACGTGTAAAATTACATGCAACTCTCGAGTAATTAGATTAAAATGAACAAAAAAACAAAAGTTTTTAGTGCCTTGTGTTTAGGGGTATCTATGATGGGATGGGCACAAAATGCCGACGAAAAAGAAGCGGCATTAGAGCAATTAGAGGAGGTGGTCATTTCAGACTCTCGTTTTGCCTTAAAACGTGAAAACTCTGGTAAGACAGTAATTAAAATCTCAAAAGAACAGATCGAGCGCAACCAAGGCCGTTCTGTAGCTCAATTAATTAATGCACAGTCTGGTTTTGAAATTACAGGAAGCAGAAGTAATGCAGGTCAAAATTTAGGCGTGTCTGTGCGTGGTGGACGTAACCGCCAAGTACTCGTTTTAATAGATGGGGTTCAGGTTAATGATCCGTCTCAATTAAGTGGAGAATATGATTTTAGACTTTTAAACTTAAATCAAATAGAATCTATAGAAATTATAAAAGGAGCAGCGAGTACCTTGTATGGTAGTGGTGCAGCTACTGCGGTTATAAACATTACGAGTAAGAAGGCCGCACCTAAAGACATTCAAGCGGTATTCACATCTTCTCTAGGAACCAATCAAGCAGAGTTTGAACAGGATTATGACATTGCTAGTTTTGATAATACAGTAGCTTTAAATGGAACCTTAGATAAGTTTACATACCGTACCTCATTTAGTCATCAGTTTTCTGACGGGGTGTCGGCAGCTCTTTCAGACGCTAATGAAAAGGAAACGTATTCTAAATATGCATTAGATCTTAATTTAGGGTATAAATTTTCTAAGGCCTTATCTGTTAATGTTTATGGAAATTATACAGATTTAGATGCTGAAATAGATGGGTTTGATGCTAATTTTTCTTTGGTAGACACAGACGATTCTTTTACGAATTCGCAAACACGTGTTGGCATTGCATCTAAGTATGACTATGAAAATGGAAGTGTAAACTTAAATGCTGCTTATAGCAAGTACGAACGCGAATTTTTTGCGAGTTTTGCCTCTGTTTTCGAATCTGAAAACTATATTATTGACGCTTACAATAAGTACGTATTTAATGATACGTATTATACAATAGTAGGGCTTAATGTCTTAGATAATAGATCTGTTTTCGCAGAAACACAATCGTTTACAAGTGTGGATCCTTATGCAAATGTGGTTTACGTTTCTGAATATGGTTTGAATTTCAACCTAGGAGGGCGCTTAAATAACCACAGCGAATATGGCACGCAATTTACTTATAACATAAACCCTTCTTATACTTTTAATAAAACGGAAGCGGGGTATGTTAAAGTATTTGGATCTTACAGCACGTCTTTTATAGCGCCATCGTTGCCACAATTATTTGGATTTTTTGGGCCTAATCCTGATTTAGAACCAGAAGAGAATACAACTATAGAAGGTGGTGTAGAATATAAATTGAATGCAAAGTACAGAGTATCTGGTCTATTTTTTACTAGAGATGAAGAGAATACGGTACAATTTATAAATGGTGGGTATCTTAATGCAGAAGAAGACTTAACGGCTAGAGGTGTTGAGGTTGAATTTACTGCGCAGCCCTTAGAGAAATTATCGATTACAGCCAACTATACCTTTACAGAATACAAAGATACTGCTGCACCTCGAATTCCGAAGCATAAAGGAAATTTAGAATTAGGATATGCATTTACAGATGCTACGTTTGCATCTTTAACCTATCAGTATACGGGAGAACGATTCGAAAATAGCTTTACGCCAGATCTAGAAGATTTTAATTTATTTAATTTTTATGGTAGCCATAGCTTAAAAGATAGTCCTTTAAAAGTGTTTGTCGCTGTAGACAATATTTTAAATGAGGAGTACCAAGATGTTCCAGGTTTTGTGTCTTTAGGTAGAAACGCTAGAATAGGTATACAACTAA
Source organism: uncultured Flavobacteriaceae bacterium (assembly GCA_947504035.1). Taxonomy (GTDB): domain Bacteria; phylum Bacteroidota; class Bacteroidia; order Flavobacteriales; family Flavobacteriaceae; genus Jejuia; species Jejuia algarum. The sequence goes on along the minus strand of CANNGA010000003.1, from coordinate 50,604 downwards.
CATTCTAATAAAACATACGCTATATACTACACAAAAAAAATGCTACTTTTTAAGTAGCATTTTTTTGTTCGTATAAAATGATTAATACCGAATACGAGGTTTATGTATAACGAAGGGAACTTTAGGTATACTCTAGATAAGAATACACCAGTTCAGTTAGCCGTTAGTCAATAAACATACCACCTTCATGAGGTCTAAAATCGCTATTATCAATTAAAGGCAAGGTTTCATGCACAACCTTAGATTTTTTTTGAGATGTCTTTAATGTAGCGCCAGTAATGTTTGCAATGGCACGAGCCAACATAGGTTCGTCAAGCGTACCAATAGTGCCTAGATTGAAAACATTTTCGAAAAAGGGTAGAGTTGGCACTAACCCCGTAGCAGGCACAGATTGGTTGTCGTTGTTTATACCATTGGCTATAATAGGCTGCATGGCGTAGGTATGGCTTGGGTTTGGATTGTTTCTTGAAAAATCTGGAGAATCGTATAAAGTACGCGAAGCTTGGGTTTTACCGACGGTATTAGACCCAATATGCGTTACAGGAATATAAGCATTTAAGCTGTTAATGAGACCTTCACTTGCCGAAGCCGATAAGCCCGTTGCTAAAACATGAAGGCTGTTTAAGCCCAAACTATTGATAGCCCCACTACCATCGGGTAGCGTATCTATAAAATTAAAATCCCTATTGTTACCTTGGCTTGTTTCATTAAACACCAAACGTTGTACGAGGTCTCCTGTAAATTGGCCTGTAATCATACTTGCCAATGCGGCCATGGCAGCTACAGAGCCTCCTGGATTGTATCTTAAATCTAATACCAATTGTTGTACATTATTAGCTCTAAAATTGGCAAAAGCGGTGTTGAGTTCGTTTTCAGAACCTCTAATAAAGCCATTATACATCAAATAGCCTATGTTTTGCCCTTGAACTTCAAAAACCTCAGCGCTAAAAATAGGAGCTTCTGTAAATTCAGTCTTTTCTAAAGTAATTGTAGTTTCTGTAGGGGTAATGCTATCATCACTACTGTCGTTAGGCGTGCCATTGTCGTTGTAAGTTGCAATGTTTAGTGTAAAACGCTCTGGCTCTAATAAGGCCCCGAAATTGGTTTCAGTTAGAGGCGTACCGTCTATAGCATAAAAAATAGCACCGCGTTTTAAGCCTTTAAGATCGGCATCACTGCCTGGTAGTACCAAACGTACGATACCAATAACAGCATCACTATTAGGAGCAAAAGCACGGTAAAGTTCCATTCCTGTGGTGCGCGAAGTGCCACTAAAATTTTGTTCTAAAGCAAAAAAATCATCGACAATCCAGCTAAATTTGTCCACATTTTGGCGGTCAAAAATGAGGCTATTAAAAAGTTGATCTGGCGTTTCAAACGTATTGAGATAATTAAAATAATCGCTGCTATTAAGGCTGGTAAACCTATCGTCTGCCAAATCTGGAATTTCACTTTTATACAAATAAAAACGATTCATGCCTCTCCAAACGAAGTCACTAATTTCACTGGTTTCAATAGGGGTGTCATCTTCATCCTCAAAACAGCTTGTTAGCGAAAAGAAACAAAGTAATAGTAAAGGAATAACCGTTTTCATATCATGCAATTTTATAAAGTAGTCTATAAAACTTTAAATTTACTTACATTATTGTGTAATTAAAAATAATAAAAGAAATCTTGGTATACATTTGGCATGTAACAAAATGGATGTTGCATCGTCATGCTAGTATAAGACCATCTAAAACAATAGGTTGTTATGTAAACGCAACGTTTTAGAATGGTGGCAAAAAAGATAAAATGAAGCGCCTAAAAATGTGTGCTCACTTAAACAAAACCAAAGGATGACTCCAAATGAGTTTTTAGAACTAATAGCACCTTTTAAGGATCGTGTATACCGTTTGGCAAAGCGTTTGCTTAGGTCTACAGAAGAAGCGGAAGATGCTACCCAAGAGGTATTATTAAAACTTTGGACACATAAGCGAAAGATAAAGGATTATAAAAATGTGGCGGCTTTTTCTATGACGATGACAAAAAATTTTTGTTACGATAAACTAAAGTCAAAACAGGCGCAACATTTAAAAATTGCAGATACAGATTATGAAGAAAAAAATATGCCATTACAACGGCAAATAGAATTGAATGATAGTATAAATTGGGTGGAACGCATTATTGCAGAGCTTCCAGAACAGCAGCGTATCATTATTCAATTACGAGATGTAGAAGGTTACGATTTTAAAGCGATAGCCCAACTTTTAGAGCTCAATCCCACTGCGGTTAGAGTTGCACTCTCTAGAGCGCGAAAAAAAATAAGAATACGTTTAACAGAAATCCATAATTATGGCATTACATGAGATAGAACGCTTAATAGAAGCGTACGAGAAAGGAGAGACAAATCTTAGAGAAGAAGAGGTGTTAAAACGCTATTTCTCTAAAGAAGATGTGGCCGCACATTTAAAGATGTATCAGCCCATGTTTCAATACTATTCAGAAAATAGAGCAGAACAATTTACTAGAAAATTACCTTTAACGACGCCTTTTAGATACAAATGGTTGTCTGTTGCCGCTGTATTGGCAATAGCATTTGGAATTTATACCACCAAAAGGCCTATGGGGTGTCAAGAAGATATTGTAGGCACGTTTTGCAAACCAGAAGAGGCTTTAAAAGAAGTGTCTCAAACTTTAATGGTAATTTCAAACCTCTTTAATAAAGGCACTGCAACTGTAAATTATTTAGAACCTCTAAACGAAGGTACTGCGATGCTTAATTATTTAAATGAAATAGAAAAATCAACAGCTATAATTTTTAAAACAAACCCTTAAAACGATACTCATGAAAAATTTAAACATAAAAATAAAACACAGTATGTATACAAAATTAAACCTATTATTATTAGCGCTTTTAGTCGTGCCGTTTACACTTATGGCTCAAAAAAATGTTTTCGAAAAATACAGCGATAGTCCAGAGGTAACCTATGTAAATATTAAACCTAAAATGTTTCAAATGATCGCAAACATTGGTATTGATACCGACGATGCAGAGGCCAAGGCTTATATGGATATGGTGAAAAGTATTACGAGTTTTAAAACCATTGTGACTGGAAACGCGGCTATTACAGCCGATATTGCCAAATGGGTAAAATCACGTTCCAGCAGTTTAGAAGAATTAATGGAGGTTAAAGATGAAGGCAGTAAAGTGAGTTTTTACATTAAAGAAGGTAAAGATGCAGACCATGTTAACGAGCTGCTAATTTTTGTTAATGGGATTGATGCTTTTATAAAAGAAGATATCGAAATTAATGGAAAAAAACGCAATATAGAAACCGTAGTTGTTGCGATGACAGGCGATATTGATTTAAATCAAATCTCTAAGCTTACCCAAAAAATGAATATTCCTGGAGGTAACCATTTACAGGAAAAGCGTTAATTGAAATACATAAATTTTACAAATACCCTCTTTAGTCTTACATAGGCTGTTGAGGGTATTTTGTGTTTATAGGTATGGCATACAGTTTACAGTTATAAAAAAGGTGTTTTATGAAAGCAGATGTTTTTTACTAATGCATAAACCGTATTTTATGTAATTAGAAGAATTTTATTACGACAAAGTTTTTGTTAGTTTAAACCGTAAAAACGATGTTATTTTAATGCACTGAAAATTAGAGAAACATGGAGTAAAAGCCTAAAGATGTAAGTGTTTGATTATGATTTGTTTGTAGGTTTTTTTCGACTGTTTTTTATAAAAAACCTTTTACTAACAGTTGTTCGAAAAATAAAGTTGTTGGGCTAGAAAAAGCTGCATAGAATGTATATAATTTTTAATTTTGAAACCAAAAATGGCAATTTAGAACATAGTATAGAACCTTAAATTTAACGACAAACCGTTAGTGGCTTCTCTCAGCTATTTACGTTAATGTTATGAATCACATCCAATATAAGACCGCTTGTAAGCGTTTTCTATTAAAAATAGGATCTGCTTTTTTAAAACTTTATGGATGTACAAATGAAAAAGAAAATGTTAAAATGTATAATAGTAGACGATCAAGATAGAGACCGCCAAAATCTTAGAATGTTACTACAGACCTACTGTCCAGATGTAAATGTTTTGGCAGAGGCTAATGATAGTGCGTCGTTGTTAGAGGTATTATCACAATGCGAACCAGATATTATTTTTTTAGATATCCAAATTGGAAAAAGTACGTGCTTCGATATTTTAGATGATTTCAATATAAATACCCAGAACTTTAAAATTATTTTCGTGACGGGATCTGAAGATTATGCCATAAAAGGATACAGCTACAACGGCATAGATTATATTTTAAAACCCATACTCCCCGAAAAGCTTATAAAAGTTTTGTACAAGGCCAAACAGCTCATTACAACAGAACAGACCAATAAAAAGTCTATAGAAAGTTTTGATACCTTGTATGGCACCTTATCCCAGTCTACCAAAATTCATATACGAGACGGTAAAAATGTCTATTTGTATAACCCAAGCGATATCTTATGCTTTATAGGAGGACGAAATTATACCACCGTTAAATTAGCAGATAATACCGAAATTGTAACGATTCAAAAATTAAAAGAGTTTGAATCGCTGCTTACACAAACAGCTTTTTTTAGAGTACACAGGTCATACATTGTAAATTTATCGCACATTACGTCTTTTTCAAGAGAAGAGGGGTGCTTTGTGTGCCTAGGCAATGACATACAAGTGCCAGTCTCTAAAAATTATAAAAAACAGCTTATAGCCAAAATACAAGTAGAAGGTTAATTCATTCTTAACGCCTATAGAACTAACAATGATTTCGCTTTTTCAACAGTATATGAAAACAAGAGCTTTTAGAGACTTCACTTTAATTATAGGTCTTTTGCTTTACCAAGTACTTCCTATTTATGCTCAAGATTATTATCCTGAAGACAGTATAAAAGCGCTACATGAAAAAGTACACTTTTTTGAAGCGGGTAAGCAAAATGACAGTGTGTTATTTTACAACACACTAATCAATCAAAAATACAAGTGGAATTATAAAAAGAGTCTAAAAAATCAAGACGAGACCTTACTAGTAAGGTATGGTGTACCCTATGTAAAGCGTTTACAAAATAATCTTCAAGATTATAGACAGGCGATTAAAGTTGGTAATCACATACTACCGAGTGCTATAAAGCAGAGAGATACGCTTGCACTAACAGATATTTATATAGAATTAGGCCAATCGTATTACGCAATCGATGATTATGTACAGAGTATACTTTATCTTAATGAGGCGATGCATATTCTAGATACAGTAACGTTTAAAGCTAAAGCCTTTGACGTTTATTATTACATTGGTAAGTCTACGTCTTATTTTGATGAGGAACAGGCGATTGCGTATTTGTATCATGCAGAACAGTATTTGCCTTATGTGAACGATGAAAAGAAGTATATTTTTTATTCTGCGATGACGGCTATTTTGCCTAACTTTCCTTTAGAGCATGTGCTGCGGTATTTTGAATTAGAGAAAAAATATAGCCATATAGAAACCAACGAAGAGCAAGCTATTTATTATTACAACAACTTGGCCTATGCTTATCTTGAAAATAATAGAGCGCAAGAGGCTAAAACCTTATTAAAAGAAAATTTACCTCATTGTTATTACAATAAGGGATTTAAAGGGTGTAAGGAAACTATTTTTTCTCAATATATGCATACTGTTGGTGCTATTGAAAGAGAATTGGGAAATTATAAAGTAGCTTTAGAATGTTTTGATTTGTCCTTAGAAGCCGCCAAAGCGGACAAAGACTATGAAGATGTTATCTATTTCTCTCACGAAATTGCTGCTTTGTGTAAGCGAACCCATAACTATAGGAAAGGTTTCGAGGTCTTAGAACCTTTAAATGCTTATGCAGACAGTCTGTCTACAAAAGATCTTGAACGAGAAGTTAAAAAAGAACAAAGCAAACGTTTATTACATAGAGAAAAAGTAGTTGTTGAAGAGCTCACAGAAGAAAATGCTAAGATCAATATAACAATAAGTCGTTTAACAGTAGCTTTGTATGTGTTAGCATTCGCTATAGTGGGAGCTGTTTGTTTGAACATATTCACAAAATTGAGGCAAATTAAAATAAAAGAAGCTTTAAATTTAAACCAGTTACAAAATTTAACAGCAGCAATGAATCCGCATTTTTTGTTTAATAGCTTTAGTACCCTTCAAAATTTAATTTTGAATACCAATACGATGGAAGCTAATACCTATATGGCAAATTTAGCACGATTGATTAGGCATTTCTTTTATTCGTTCGAACACATTAATATACCTTTTCAAAAAGAAATTGAAATATTAGAATCCTATTGCAAATTAGAGGCCTTACGCCAAAATGAAAAGTTCTCGTATGTGATAACGATGTCTGAAAACTTAGAAGAAGACGATTTTTTAATCCCATCTATGCTTATACAACCTTTAGTTGAAAATGCATTTAAACACGCCTTTACCGATAAAAGCAAGGCCTACCATTTAAAAATACATTTTGAAGACACGACTAATGTCGATTACATAACCTGTAGCATTACAGACAACGGTATAGGGAGGGAAATAGCAGGAAAAACCAAACACTCTTCAAATCATTTGTCCATATCCTCAAGAAATTTAGACACACGTCTTAAAATCATTCAAAAGCAATTAAAGAAAAAAGCAGAAGTGCGTGTTATCGACCTTAAAAACGATAAGGATGAAGCTACAGGAACGAAGGTGTTACTTGTTCTACCTAAAATATATTGAATGCAGCCATCTTTTTAGTTTTGCAAGTAATTATTGTTATAAGTTACTGATTATTAAGTATATATATATTGAATTTAGTTCTCTTAAAAGGATACTTTTTGTTTGTTAAAGCTGATTTTAGAGCAATATTTAAACGTTCAAAGCATTCAATTTGAGTTGCTTGTAGGTTTTAGCGGTCTTATTGGTAAGTGCATGCGTTCACCTAGAATAACCGTAGTTTTGCCTAAATGCATTACATATGAAAAAGGGCTTTTATAGCTTTGTGAAGGACAAATTTCAAACCAAATGAATAGCAAGAAAAAACTTGGCTGCCTTTTCAACTTTGAGTGTTTAAGTGTAGAACAGCTTAATCGACTCAAATCCAAGTTTGTATTGTATTTTATAGAATTTGATGATATGGCTAAAAGTTTTCATCATTTAGGTCTAAACGCTGTTTTAATGGACCGTTTTAACTTTGCAGCCTACCACGCTGCTAAAACCAAATTTATACATCATACACCATTGTATTTGATATTAAATCTAGAGGACACCGTGCCTGTAGAGGTACTGGAGCATCCGCTAATTACGCACCTATTCATAAACCGTGGAAATGATTTAGCTTGTAGTATATCTCAAGTTTTAGAAATAGAAACGGAACGTGCATTAGGGGTGTCGCAAGACCTATCGAGAGCTGAAACATTACCTCAACATGATTTTTTAGAGGCTGTAAATACACTTATAGAGCAGAGATGTAGCCAGGAAACTTGTGTTTCTGTAGAAGTCATTTCAGATGTATTAGGATTGAGTACATTACAATTTAGAACCAAAATAAAAGCGTTAACTTTTATGACAGGAGTACAATATATATTACAATACCGTTTAAAAATGGCGCGTGTATTTTTGGAAAAAGGCGAAGGTAATGTCCAAGAAATTGCTTTAAAAACGGGGTTTTTGAGTGTATCTTATTTTTCAAAAAGTTTTAAGATTAAATTTGGAGTTAAACCAATAACATTATTACATACAAGTTACGTAAGTGCTTAACAAAGTTCTAAAACATACAAGCCTTGAAATAATAATAGGATGTATTAGGAATCAAGGCTTGTGTATTTTAAACTAATTTAGTGCAATTTAACCTGTTTTAGAGTCCTCTTTTTTAGGTCCAAAATGCACATAAAATAAATTTGCTATAACGGTAATAAATACAAGGCTCATAAGGGTGAGCACAATGAAGTTCTCTAAAATATCGAGAATTCCAAAAATGAAAAGCCCTCCGGCTAATAGCCCTGTAAGTATAATAGACTGCGTATTACTTAGCATAAAAGTGTTTTAAATCCCCGTATAATTAGCAGGTGTAATGTGTTTTAACTCTGTTTTTATAGCATCGGATACTGCTAATGTATCAATAAAATTTGAAATAGAGTTTTGGTTTATCTTTTCATTAGTTCGCGTTAAACCTTTTAACGCTTCATAAGGGTTAGGATAGCCTTCTCGTCTTAAGATGGTTTGAATGGCTTCGGCCACTACGGCCCAGTTATTCTCTAAGTCTTCTGCAAACTTTGTTTCGTTTAACAGTAATTTATTTAACCCTTTTAATGTCGATTGAAACCCTATAACAGTATGGCCAAAAGGGACACCTACATTTCTCAATACCGTACTATCGGTTAAATCACGCTGTAATCGCGATATTGGTAATTTAGCAGAAAGGTGTTCAAAAATAGCATTGGCAATACCTAAGTTGCCTTCAGAGTTTTCAAAATCAATAGGATTTACTTTGTGAGGCATTGCAGAACTGCCCACTTCTCCTTTTTTAATCTTTTGTTTGAAATAATCCATAGACACATAAGTCCATACATCTCTATCTAAGTCAATTAAAATGGTATTAATACGTTTCAGTGTATCAAACAAGGCGGCCATATGGTCGTAATGTTCAATTTGTGTTGTTGGAAACGAGTGTTGCAACCCTAGTTTTTCGTGAACAAACGAATGCCCGAAAGCTTTCCAATCTATCTGAGGGTAGGCGACATGATGCGCATTAAAATTACCAGTTGCTCCACCAAATTTAGCAGCACTTGGAATGTCATTTAATAAATTAAATTGCTCTTCTAAACGTACAACAAAAACTTCTATCTCTTTGCCTAATCGCGTAGGCGAAGCAGGTTGTCCATGGGTTCTTGCTAGCATAGAAATACCTGCCCACTCCTCGACAAGTGTTTTTAATTTGTCAACAACTGTGCGGTATTCTGGAACATAAACCGCATTCATGGCATCCTTAATACTTAAAGGAATAGCAGTATTATTGATATCCTGAGAAGTCAATCCAAAATGAATAAATTCTTTATAAGCCGATAAGCCTAAAGTATCAAACTTTTCTTTGATAAAATACTCAACAGCTTTTACATCATGATTGGTAACGCTTTCTATTTCTTTTATAGCTAAGGCATCTTCCGAAGAAAAAGAGGTGTAAATAGCTCTTAAACTATCAAAGGTAGAATGCGCCACACCTTCAAGTTGCGGTAATGGCAATTCGCAAAGTGCAATAAAGTATTCTATTTCAACTAAAACACGATATTTAATAAGCGCTTCTTCTGAAAAAAAAGGCGCTAAGGCATTTACTTTATTTCTGTAGCGCCCATCTATCGGAGATATAGCGTTAAGTGATGATAATGACATATTTATTTTGAATTTTAAGCATGCAAAGATAGTTTTTTTAGGTTGAAGCGCGAAGCCTATGCAAGGAAGATTTTTAGCTTAAAGTTGTATTTACATTTAGAAGCTGAACCTATGCCGCTAGAGCCATTAGTGTAATAAGATAGAAGGAGACCTATTTGGTTTTGGTGTTACCTTTTTATATGACGTTTAAGATGAGGTATCATTAATCTGTTTTAGAATGCGCTGTCTTTTTTAGTTTTTTGAAAATTTGTCTCGCACGGGCCTTATAGGCTGCACTTTGTGAGGCATAATCCCGTTCTATAATACGTTTAAGTTCTGGATGAATCCAATCGTCTGTGTATCCAAATAAAAATAAGGTACGCATGGCATAGGCCTTTGGCGCTACTTTTTGATCGGTTATCATATAATCAAAACAGGTGGTGATGATACGCGCTTTTTGAGCTGATGTAAGTGCAGATTGTATTTCGTTTTTGGTTTTAGAACAGTAAGCTGTTGCGATAAGTTCACAGATTTTAGCTGCAGGACGTACTGCTGGATCTAAATGCAAGGTGTGCATGCGTTGTGTAAACGGTTCTAAGTACGGAATAAGATTTTCAATTCTCGCGCTACACATAAATTCTAAGATCCAAGCAGCCTTTGGCGACTGCTTATCGTTAACATCGAATAGAAGGTCTAAAACCTTAGGAATAAGGTCAGGATTGGCTATTACCAAATTAGAATAGTGTTGTCGTTTCTCACGCGAATGGTTCACTTGGTGTAATTCGTTATAAAGTTCGGTTCTAGTCAAAAGGTTTTCTTATTTTTAAGCACTTAAAATATTACTGATGAAAATAACAAAAAAAATAGGTTTATTACTACTTGCTATATTTATAATTGCTCAATTTTTTGGTCCTGATAAGAATTCTGGTCAGTTACAGTCTGTCGCAGCTTTTGAAACAGAGACTAATCCTCCAGAAGATGTAAAACTCATTTTAAGGGAGAGTTGTTACGATTGTCATAGCGATGTGACCAATTATCCATGGTATAATAGTATTACACCTTTAAATTACTGGATAGATTCACACATACAAGAAGGGAAATCTCATTTTAATGTTTCTAAATGGGAAGGGAATTCTATAAAGCGTAAAGATCATAAATTCGATGAGCTTATAGAAGAAGTCGAAGAAGGAGAGATGCCTTTAGAATCTTATGCTTTAATACATCGAGACGCCAAGCTTAACGAAGCTCAAATAAAAGCAATGATTAATTGGGCTAAATTGGTGCGTGTGTCTTACGGTTTAGAATCTAAACCAGAATAAAAAGCTCTTTTAAAATGATTAGGTGTTAAGGTTTATCATTTACAGCGTGTCTTAATACCAAAAAATAGTAGAGACTAAAGTCTACCAGAAATTATAATGCCAAAATAGTATAGTGAGTACACTATGCTATTTTGGCATTTTTTAATGTCATTTTGTAAGCGTTAAGCGTCGTGAAAATAGATAAACACGTCTCCTTAAACATGTGCCTTATGAGATGAGAGTCACCTTTATTTTGTAGTGGTATACCTCTAGAAAGAACAAGCTGTTTTTGGAGTATTACCATCTTATAAGGTCTGTTTTAGATCTAATTTAGAACAAGAACTTAAATGTGTTTATAGCAGCCTTAAACCTATTGTGATATAGAGTAAAACCGTGTAAACCTCTTTAAATAAAGGGGTTTTGGCGATTCCGTTTTAAGCCTTAGAATTCCGTTTCACCATTTTTTAGTTGATATAAGGTGCTTCTCTAAGCGTTCTTTGTACCCATAAATCAAAATACAATGAAAATGAAAAAATTACTATCAACCTTACTTTTTGTAATGGCATTTGGGCTTACGCAGGCGCAAGTGGTCATTCAGCAAGTACGAGAAACGGGCTTTATAGAGCTTCGAAATTTAGGAAACGCAACAGTAGATGTTTCTTCATATTGGCTCTGCGATTTTCCAGCTTACACACAATTAAACGATACTGATATTACAGTAGTATCTGGAAATTTAAACTTGGAACCAAACGCTACAGTAGCTATTAGTGGATTTGACTTCATAGACAGTGCAGATGGCGAATTAGGCCTGTATGCGACTGGTAATTTTGGAAGCACTGCAGCGATTAGAGATTACATCCAATGGGGATCTGCTAACCATCAGCGTGCAGGTGTCGCAGCCAGCGCAGGCGTATGGAGTGATGCTAATGCAACTATTCCAGCTTTTGCAGCAACTTCAGGCTTGGTATATGATGGGACAGGAAATAGTCCTTCTGATTATACAGAGGAATTATGTAACGTTGTAGCTGCAGATATTACAATTAACACAAGTAATTTAAACGCCACAACTTCAGTAGCTGAAGATGGTTTAAGTGCTGTGATATGTATAGATGATTTAGCTGATGATATTACAATAGATGTTGCAGAAGGCAGTGTTGGTGCTTTTGAAGGCTTTATCATAACAGACGCAACAACTAATGAAATTTTAGCTTCACCAGGCGCTACACCTTATGATTTAAATGGAACTGGATCAGGAAGCTGTGATATACGCTATGTGCGATTTGAAGGTATTTTAAATGGAAATGTAATAGGAAATACGCTAGATGATTTAGAAGGGTGTTTTGCACTTTCTAATCCCGTACGTATTATACGTGAAGCTGCCGATGCAGGAACTATAGCAATAGATATAGACGCAACAGGAAACCCAAACAATACAACATCAATAGCAGAAGACGGATTAAGTGCCGTAATCTGTATCGATAACGTAGGTGATCCATTAGTTGTAACACACGACAACCCAGGTGCAGAGAATTTATCTTACCGTTATGTAATAACAAACGAAGATGCTTCAGAGATTTTAAACATTACGAACAGCAGTTCAATCGACTTAAGCGTAGCAGGAACAGGAACATGCCAAATCTGGGGCTGGTCTTACAGAGGCTTAGCCGATAACGGTGCAAGCTTTATGGGAGGTCCATTATCAGCATTACGTGCTGTAGAAACCTGTTCAGATGTATCAACAATGGCAATTACAGTCATAAGAGAAGCTGCCGATGCAGGTACTATAGCAATAGATATAGACGCAACAGGAAATCCAAACAATACAACATCAATAGCAGAAGACGGATTAAGTGCCGTAATCTGTATCGATAACGTAGGTGATCCATTAGTTGTAACACACGACAACCCAGGTGCAGAGAATTTATCTTACCGTTATGTAATAACAAACGAAGATGCATCAGAGATTTTAAACATTACGAATAGCAGTTCAATCGACTTAAGCGTAGCAGGAACAGGAACATGCCAAATCTGGGGCTGGTCTTACAGAGGCTTAGCCGATAACGGTGCAAGCTTTATGGGAGGTCCATTATCAGCATTACGTGCTGTAGAAACCTGTTCAGATGTATCAACAATGGCAATTACAGTCATAAGAGAAGCTGCCGATGCAGGTACTATAGCAATAGATATAGACGCAACAGGAAACCCAAACAATACAACATCAATAGCAGAAGACGGATTAAGTGCCGTAATCTGTATCGATAACGTAGGTGATCCATTAGTTGTAACACACGACAACCCAGGTGCAGAGAATTTATCTTACCGTTATGTAATAACAAACGAAGATGCTTCAGAGATTTTAAACATTACAAATAGTAGTTCAATCGACTTAAGCGTAGCAGGAACAGGAACATGCCAAATCTGGGGCTGGTCTTACAGAGGCTTAGCCGATAACGGTGCAAGTTTTATGGGAGGTCCATTATCAGCATTACGTGCTGTAGAAACCTGTTCAGATGTATCAACAATGGCAATTACAGTCATAAGAGAAGCTGCCGATGCAGGTACTATAGCAATAGATATAGACGCAACAGGAAATCCAAACAATACAACATCAATAGCAGAAGACGGATTAAGTGCCGTAATCTGTATCGATAACGTAGGTGATCCATTAGTTGTAACACACGACAACCCAGGTGCAGAGAATTTATCTTACCGTTATGTAATAACAAACGAAGATGCTTCAGAGATTTTAAACATTACGAACAGCAGTTCAATCGACTTAAGCGTAGCAGGAACAGGAACATGCCAAATCTGGGGCTGGTCTTACAGAGGCTTAGCCGATAACGGTGCAAGTTTTATGGGAGGTCCATTATCAGCATTACGTGCTGTAGAAACCTGTTCAGACGTATCTACAATGGCAATTACAGTCATAAGAGAAGCTGCTGATGCAGGAACTATAGCAATAGATATAGACGCAACAGGAAACCCAAACAATACAACATCAATAGCAGAAGACGGATTAAGTGCCGTAATCTGTATCGATAACGTAGGTGATCCATTAGTTGTAACACACGACAACCCAGGTGCAGAGAATTTATCTTACCGTTATGTAATAACAAACGAAGATGCATCAGAGATCTTAAACATTACGAATAGCAGTTCAATCGACTTAAGCGTAGCAGGAACAGGAACATGCCAAATCTGGGGCTGGTCTTACAGAGGCTTAGCCGATAACGGTGCAAGCTTTATGGGAGGTCCATTATCAGCATTACGTGCTGTAGAAACCTGTTCAGACGTATCAACAATGGCAATTACAGTCATAAGAGAAGCTGCCGATGCAGGTACTATAGCAATTGATGTAGAGAACACTAGCGGTGCTAATGGAACTACTATTATAGAAAATGCAACTTCAGCACAAATAATAACTGGAGATGCTATTGCAAACCCTATCATTGTAACACACGATAATCCAGGAGCAACAAATTTATCTTACCGTTATGTAATAACAAACGAAGATGCTTCAGAGATTTTAAATATTACGAACAGCAGTGTAATAGATTTAGAAGGTGTATTTGCAGGAACATGCCAAATTTGGGGCTGGTCTTACAGAGGCTTAGCCGATAACGGTGCGAGCTTTATGGGAGGTCCATTATCAGCATTACGTGCTGTAGAAACCTGTTCAGACGTGTCAACAACGGCAATAACAGTAGTTAGAAATGCTGCTGCGCCTATAACAGACTTTACAGCAACATTAACTGGTACTCAAGAAAATCCTGTAGCTTTAACGACTGCTTATGGTAATATAAGTGCCACTTTAAATGAAAACGTGTTAACAGTTACTGGATCATTCTCAGGATTAACAAGTGATTTCGATGCTACAGTAGCAGGTGGAGCTCACATACACCAAGCTATTGCTGGTCGTAACGGTGGGGTAGAATTATTATTAGCAACAACAGTGTCTGGAGATTTAAGATCTGGAACGTATGAGGCCGTAAATAATACATTCATGCTTACAGAAGCCCAATTGGCAGCATTAAATGCAAGAGAATTATATGTTAATATTCATTCTGTAGCATTCCCAGGAGGTGAATTAAGAGGACAAATATTACCAACAGTAGATCAGTATTTACAAACTAATTTATTAGGAAGTAACGAAGTCCCATCAATTAGCTCTGCAGCTAGTGGTAATCTAGTTATGGAATTAGATGGAAACCAACTTACGGTTTCAGGATCGTTTGATGATTTATCGGGAGACATCGCTGTAGAATTAGCAGGAGGTGCACACATTCATGATGCAGAAGCCGGAAGAAATGGAGCGGTATCTATCGTTTTAAATTTAACTGCCGATGAAGATAATAGAGGTGCAGTATTAGAAGCTGTGAATAATTCATTTACATTAACAGATGCTCAAGTGGCTTTATTAATGACACAAGGCAATTATGTTAACGTACATTCAACAGCATTTATGCCAGGTGAATTAAGAGGTCAAATTACGCCTTTAGCAGCAGCAGTATTTAGAGCAGAATTAACTGGCGCACAAGAAGTACCAGCAATCAATACAGATGCTACTGGACGATTAGTAATTACACATGATGGTTTTGGTACAATCACAGTTAGTGGTTCATTTAATAACCTATCATCAGATTTAAATACAGAATTAGCAGGTGGTATACACTTACACCCTGGTATCGCAGGAACTAATGCAGGTGTAGATTTTATATTAAACCCTACAGTAGCAGCAGATAATAGAAATGCGGTATTGTTACCAGCAGACAACACATTTACATTGTCTCCAGAACAAATAGAACAACTATTTAGTAGAGGATATTATGTAAACGTACACAGTTTAAACTTTGCTCCAGGTGAATTAAGAGGACAAGTATTACCATTGGCCAATACGTATTTAGGTACTAATTTATCTGGTGCTAACGAAGTACAGCCAGTAATTACACAAGCTGTTGGAAACTTACAATTCGAACTTACAGGAGATCAATTAACTGTAACAGGTGGATTTAGCGGTTTAGAAGGAGATTTTGACGCTTCGATAGCAGGTGGTTCTCATTTACATATTGCTGATGCAGCAAATAATGGAGATGTTACTATCATATTAAATGCTACTGTAGCATCAGATTTAAGAAGCGGTGTTTACAATGCAGCTGATAATACCTTTACAATCGACGAGCTACAAAGAGCAGCTTTATTAGGAGGAACTATTTATGTGAACATCCATACTACAGCTCATGCTTCTGGAGAATTAAGAGGACAGGTGTTAAGAGATGATAATGCATTCCCTACAGCAGCTGCGATTGAAAGCCCAGAAAATGACACCACTATAGTTATTAGTAGTGAAGATGAAACACCTATTGAAGTAACATGGACAGCAGCGACCGATCGTAATGATGATCTTTTAGTATACACGTTCCAATTGGCTACAGATGCTACATTCGAAACTTTATTAGTAAACGATAAAGTAGGAACAGCATTAAGCTTTGTTACAGATAACGCAAGTGCGAGCGCCTTATTGGAAAGTGCAGGTATCGCCAATGGAGATACTGTAGTGTTATACCATAGAGTATTAGCTTCAGATGGTAGTGTATTTACACCAAGTGAAGCGTTTACAATTACGTTAACACGTGATACGACGTTAAATGTAAATACTTTCGATGAGACCACTACATTTAGTGTGTTCCCTAACCCTGCTAGCGATGTGCTAACAATTAACTCTAATAGGAACTCACAAAATGTAAACATCCAATTGTTTGATATTACAGGAAAGCAATTGTATGCTAAAGCATTGGATATGAGTAACGCTGTAGAACGTGTTAATATATCAGCGTTAGAGCAAGGCGTTTATCTATTAAGTATTAACGATATAGATAGTGGTAAGACCATAACTAAACGAATTGTAAAAAGATAATGACATAAACGTAGTTTTTTGTTGTGGTAAAGGGGGTGTCTTAATGTGTGAGATGCCCCCTTTTTAATGCTTTATAGGTAACACTATTGGTATAAAATCACTAGGAGCGATTACACCCAAATTAATCATTTATGGCTTTCCATTGCAGCAAACACTAGCGTTACGTTATGCTTTTTATTTAACCGTAGTGCTAACTACGTTGAAATTAAGAAAATAGTCCTGTTTATGGCATTTAAAATTCTCATGACGATGTTTCAATGCATAATCTGGGTTAAAAACAAATTTAATGATACGTTAAAGGCATCTCCATCGCGATAAAGATTGAGGTGTTTTATTTTTTTAGTAAGTTCGTTTTTTATTAAGGTTAATGTAGGTTTAAGCCTTTTCTAAGGCAATACCGTATTATAATTTTAACCGTTACCGAAGATGCAATGAAAAGAATGCTTATTATAGGGTATGTGTGGCCAGAACCTAGGAGTTCTGCTGCAGGAAGTAGAATGTTACAATTAATTCGCATTTTTAAAGCAGAAGGCTATACCATTACATTTGCAAGTTCCTGCGCAAAAACAGATAATGCCTACCCTTTGGAAACACTTGGTGTGTCTCAAGAAACTATTGTTTTAAACGACTCGAGTTTCGATACTTTTATTAAAGTATTACAGCCTAATATTGTTATGTTCGATCGTTTTATGATGGAAGAACAATACGGGTGGCGTGTTGCAGCACATTGTCCTAATGCTTTAAGGGTATTAGATACCGAAGATTTACACTTTTTACGCAAAGCCAGACAACAAGCCTTTAAAACCAATGCGCCTATTGCTACTTATTTAAAAGGGGATTTGGCAAAACGCGAAATAGCCAGTATATACCGATCAGATATCAGTTTGATTATTTCTACCTATGAGATGCATTTGTTAAAAAACCAGTTTCATGTTCCATCGTCACTATTACATTATTTACCGTTTTTAATAGAGGAATCTCATCTAACAACTCAAACCTTACCAGCATTCGAAGCACGACAGTATTTTGTATTTATTGGTAATTTTATGCACGCCCCCAATTACGATGCGGTGATGTATTTAAAACAAGACCTTTGGCCAGGAATACGACAAAAGTTACCCAAAGCTCAATTGCATATTTATGGGGCATATACCCCTCAAAAAGTACAGCAATTGCATAATACTAAAGAAGGATTTCTTACAAAAGGTTTTGCCGAAGACGTACATACGGTAATGCAACAGGCTAAAGTGTGTTTGGTACCTGTACGTTATGGTGCAGGTTTAAAAGGCAAATTGGTAGATGCTATGTTAAATGGAACGCCTGTGGTAACCACAGCAGTTGGAGCAGAAGGTTTAATACAACCTGTAACCGCAAGTGGTACTATTACAGAGACACCAGAGGCTTTTATTGAAGCTGCGGTTGCGCTATATACCGATATATCCCATTGGAATACCAAACATCTAGGAATGCCAGAAACGATTACAGCTTATTTAAATGTGAACCAACACGTGCCTATTTTTAACAATCTAATACGAGAAACGTTAAAACACTTACAAGAAAAACGCGATGCTAATTTTACAGGTGCAATGCTTATGCATCACACTCTGCAAAGTACAAAGTACTTGAGCAAATGGATAGAAGCAAAAAACAAGGTGGTTTAAAGTGGTATTTGTTATATTGTTTTTACCTTTAATAGGTTACTCCTAGTTGTATGTTTTAAATAGTATTTTTCTCAGTTCCATTACGCTTTCTTTTTAACCTGAGATGTTTTTTGTTTTTGAGGTTAAATACTCTAAATTTTAAGCGATCTCTATCTTTTTTAATGATATAATTAAAAGAGTCTCCCACTGTAATATATCTATTTTTATAAATAACATCGGGATCTTCTTCATTCATTTCAATAGAAACCTCCTTGCCAATACCGTTCTTAGTTTCTATGATGAGATAAATGATTCTATCCTTTTTTTTTAGGCCCTTTATTCTTTCATGATTACTATTTTCATAGTATAAATCTATGAACTTTAATTCTTCTGATTTTTCTGTTTGAGCATTTATTAGTAGTGGTAAAAATGTAAAAATAAATAGAGAAATGTAATATGAAGTTTTCATAAATAAGATTAAATATAAGTAATAATTAGAGGACGTTATTGTAATGTATTATTTTTTTCAAGAAGTTCTAGATATTTATCTTTTCCAAGGGTTAAATAATATAAAGGGTATAAAAAAACGAGCCCAGCAATGGTTGCAAAGATGAGGCTTTTAGTAACGACAAGGAGTCCTGCTAATACCATAAATACAGCTTTAACGATAGCTTCATACTTAAAACTATTTAGAGTTAACACTACGATTTCGTTGTCGGTGATATTTAATTTTATTTTTTGACTACCACACCAAGCTGTTTTTGCATAAATTTCGTGTTGGCCATTTTCTACTTCATATTCTTTAATTTCTCGATTAATAGCACCATAGTCTTTTTCGTTTATATATATTTTTGCTCCAGTGGAACTTTCTATTTTAATTTTTCCCATTTTTTGTTTTAATGTTTAGTATTATCTATCACTAATCTAAAGTATTTTAATGATTTGAAACTATATATAATTAAAATTAATTTGTGGTTTCTGTAGTTCTGAAAAATAAGACATCGAATTCAAAATACTATTTATAAATTCAACACTACTAAAAGAGGAACCAAACGTTGTAATTGGCCTCTAATCGTAGATTAAGGTGATATTAAGAATGAATGCCGAGTCAATAAAGCAAGTAAAACAGATTTCTAAAGGTGTTTTTAATACGGGAATACATGTACCAAACTGTTGTGTAAAATAGTTTTAGAATATTAAACCCAAATTAATCATTAGAATATCTATTATGGCTTTTCACTGCAGCAAGTACTAATACTACGCTATGTTTTTTAATTTAACCGTAAGTGATAACTACGCTAAAATTAAGAAAATAGTGGAGTTTATAGCATTTGAAATTTTCATGGTAATGTTACAAGGCATAATCTGGGTTAAAATCAATATTTAAAAGAATATAGATAAACAGGTATGATAGCTTTATATAACACAAAGCATAAGACAACAAGGATAGAAGCAAAAAATAAGAAAATGTAAATCGAATTCAATGATGTGCTTTTAGCATTTTAAATGCCAAAATTGACGCTAATTTTAGAATCACTTGAAATTTCAAAACGGGAAGATGCCGCTTTAATTTTGATACTATTGGTTAAGTGTAATAAGTTATAGGTCATGAATGTGGCATTTTTATTTATATAATTGTCTTCTTCAACATAATGTGCCACATTCAAAGTGTGAGATTCAGTCATAGTTTTTTCAATCCAATGTCTATAAGATTGTGGGGGTATGGCATAACCAATACGTTGTATCGTGTGTAATATGTTTATAGCACAATGCGAGATGCCTTGGTCTTTACCAGTAATAGCACAGCCCGCTACTTTGTCACGAAAAACAGATCTCCCTTTGCGATCAGTCACATCTTTCATGGCATACATGCGTTCTGTAAGTTTTTGAACTACAGACGATTTCACTCCTAATGTTATGGGAGTTCCTATGATAAGAATATCAGCTTCTATTATGCGTTTAAATAAAGTAGGCCATTCATCAATGGGCTCTTGGTGGGCGGTCATATCTGGGAATATACCAAAGGGTACAGTATAATCTGTAAATCTAAGGATATCCACTTGCACACCTTCTGCTAACATGATTTGTTGTGACAGGTTCATCAATTTGGTCGTAGTATTTTTTTCAGGAGACTTCTTTTGTGTGCAGTCAACATATATGGCCTTTAAATTAGAAAAGTCAGGTGTATCCATGTTATAAAAGCGTTTATTTAGTATGAATTTTACATAAAAACAAGTGTTAAGGATTACCGTTACAACTCTAAACACGGACAAGAGACGCTAAGAGGTAATACCTAAAAACAAATGTTCTTACAAGTAATTATAGTACTAAAATAAAAATTAAAGTAATGTGCAATTGACGAGATATGCTTTAGAATACGTATTTAAACGGATAGTGCTAAAACTTCTTCAATTTGAAGCAGTGCGAGATCTATAACAGGTGGTAATTCTAAAATTTGAGCATAAAGCATAGAGAGTTCTGTACAGGCGATAATCACTTTAGAAGTTTTCGAGTATGTAATGATGTGTTTTTTATAATCTGCGATAGCAGTTTCAGTAGCATGCCCAGCATACAGGGCTTGTCTTAAAGCATCTATAGCAGTAAGCGCATTAGCTTCTGGTGTATGCACTGTGATGCCCATAGGTGTTACATAAGACCGAATGTATTGGGAGTTCATAGTATATGCCGATCCAAAAAGGGTAACTGCCGTAATGCCTTCTGCGGTTAAACGTTCGGTGAGTAATTTTAACGGATGAATGATAGGGAATTGTAATAGACCTCTATCATAGGTTTCGTGTAAGGTAATGTTAGGAATGAGTACGCTGCGAATAGGAAGTGTAAAACAGGCCTCTAAATGTGTTTTTAACGCAGGAATAAGCGTATCGAATTGCTGCGGTAAAAATGGATTTAGCGTGTTGAAATCAACATTGAAAAGAATGCAGGGAAAGGTATGGTACGCCCCATGCAACGCATTGTATTTGGCGTTAAGCGTTTCTAAATAAAACAAGGTGCTTTGGCTGCCTAAACCTAAAAGCGCGATATGTGTGCCTGCCAAACTCAAAATTACACTTTCTCTAAAATATAATCTGCAAAATACGCATTGCGATCTGTTAATTTGTCTAAGACAACCAAAGGTGTGTCTTTAATAATGGCATGTAAAATGCTATCGTTATACTTTCTTGAAATTTCGGTATGGATACGTTCGTCTTTTTTAAAATGAAAGGTTTTATTTAGTGTTTTAATATGGACATCTTGGGCTTTACGACTCTTTAAATAACTTTTAGCAATACCTTCTGCTTCGGTATATTCAGGATCGTGTGTAAAGGCTTCTAAATCGAAATTGGCGTCGAGTTCGTTATTGATACGCTGTAAAATGTTGAGATTAAATTGACGGGTAATGCCTTGAGCATCGTTGTAGGCAGGAAGTACAAGCGCTTCAGATTTAATGAGGTCTACCCCTAAAACAATCTTGTCTTTAGAGTTGATAGAAGCACTTAGTTTCTCCATAAAATAAGCCGCTTCATTGTCTTTAAGATTCCCAATATTAGAACCTAAAAATAAAATGACTTTAGGTTTTGTAGACGACTTAATAGTTTCTAAAACATTAAAATAATCCCCTTCTTTAGGGTGTACCTTCACTTCGGGAAGCTCTACAGCCAATTGACGCTCTAAATGGGCTAAGGCATTTTTAGAAATATCAATAGGGGTATAGGTGTATTGGTACTGCTGCGCAGAAAGTACTTTTAGTAAAGCTTTGGTTTTTGTACCATCTCCAGCACCTAGTTCAATAAGGTCGAAGTCTGTGTCTTGATTTAAGTTAAGCTTTGTAATTAAATCCTGCGTTTTGTTTTTAAAAATATCATACTCCGCGCGGGTTAAATAATACTCTGGCATGTTCATGATTTTCACAAACAAGGCATCGCCTATTTTGTCATAAAAATATTTAGAAGCTAAAAATTTAGAGCTTGCTGATAACCCTGTATGAACATCATTTTTAAAAGTCTCATTAAGGACTTGTGTTGCATTTTCCAATAGTATGTGTATTTTATTTTGCCAATCGAATTCCAGAAAACTGCCATTGCGTTTCTGCTGGAAAAAAATTGCGATATGTGGTTCTACTATGGTTTTTAGAAGTCGCGGTAGAGGCGCCTCTTAATACCATTTGATTCATCATAAATTTGCCATTGTATTCACCAACGGCACCTTCTGTTATTTTAAATTTAGGGTAGGGGAGATAGGCAGAATTGGTCCATTCCCAACGGTTACCCCATGCCAAATGCGGGGAAGCAGCTTCCCATTCAAATTCCGTAGGCAAACGGCAACCCGCCCAAGCAGCGTATGCCGCAGCTTCAAAAAATGAAATATGACACAGTATATCGTCTTTAGCAATAGGTTTTAAACCTGATAAAGTATAGTGTTGCCAAGTGGCATTTGCATATTTCCAATACAAGGGGTGGCTGAGGTCGTGCGCCTGTAACCAGGCCCAACCAGCATCTAACCAATACGCCGCATTACGATAACCACCAGCGTCTATAAATGCTATAAAATCACCATAGGTCACCAAGTGTTTTGAAATGCTATAGGGTTCTAAAAACACACGATGTGGCTGTAATTCGTTATCGAAACAAAACCCATTACCGCGATAGCCTATCTCATAAATACCCTCAGTCATAGTATGCCATCCAGAAGCTGTGTTGGTAACGTTTACATAGGATGCATCTGAAAATTTAGGATAACTAGGGTTTAATGAAAAGGTATATTTAAGATCGGTAATTAATAATTCTTGATGCTGTTGTTCGTGGTGAATGCCTAGAATAACCAATTCGCAAACCGCAGCAGAAGGATTCGTGTTTAAAAGCTGTGCCATATAACGGTCCACATGGGCGCGATAGGCGTATACCTCTTCAGTAGAAGGTCGCGTGATTAGTCCACGATTGTGACGCTCTATACGTTCTCCTAAACTGTTGTAATAACTGTTAAAAAGATAAGGAAACGCTGTATTGAATTCGGTATAATTGCTAACATGTGCTTTAAGAATCATGGTTTCAAAAAACCAAGTTGTATGCGCAATATGCCATTTCGGTGGACTTGCAAACGCCGCCGATTGTGGTGTATAGTCTTCAATTTGTAAAGGCTTGCAAAGCGCTTCGGTATAATGTCTGGTATGGAGATAGTGTTCTAATAGCTTCATGTCATTTCAAATATACTAATGATTTTTTAGGATATCCCCTGACATTAACAAATCATTTAACAGAATGGTTTTTATTTTTAACCCTAACCCAGCACAGGTATTACAATATTTAAAATATGTAGCATACTTCGTGTTCTCTAAATGTTTAAACGTCAGTATAGCCATAGCATTTCTTTTCGCAATTCAAGCCATACAAGCAGTGCAAAGGTTTGGAATCTCTATGAGGTGTTTTGTTTTAAAAGAGAACAAAGTTCTGCAACGCCCTGTGTTGCTGTTTTGGCAATAACAGTAAGTTGAGCAGAAGGCGTGATAGCAGGTTTAGGATCTATGAAATAGATAGGGATATCTTTAGGGGCGTAGTGTAAAAGTCCAGCAGCAGGGTAAACTTGCATAGAGGTTCCTATAATAACGAGTACATCTGCAGTAGCACATATGGACATGGCATTGTCTATCATTGGAACAGCTTCACCAAACCAAACAATATGAGGACGCAATTGGTGGCCTTCTTCACAACGCATGCCTGGAAGAAGGTCTTTTTTCCATGTTTTAACAGAAGTACTGTTTTTAGAACTTCTTACTTTTAATAACTCACCATGTAAATGTATAACCGCTGTGCTTCCTGCGCGTTCGTGTAAATCGTCTACATTTTGAGTGATAATACTTATGTTAAAATCGGTTTCTAAAGCGGCCAAATCTTTATGCGCTTGATTCGGTAGAACGTCTCGTAATTGACGGCGCCTTTGGTTGTAAAACTCAAGTACCAATGCTGGGTTTTTAGCAAAGCCTTCTGGTGTGGCAACATCCATAATATCATGGCCTTCCCAGAGACCATCAGCATCCCTAAATGTATTGATACCACTTTCTGCGCTTATTCCTGCGCCTGTAAGTACAACGATATGTTTTTTCATAGTCTAAATATACTAACAAATTATAAGTTATGGCTCATGAAACTTTAGTACTTTTATCCCCTATGAATACAGCATTATTAGAACATTTAGAATCGTATTTAACAGCGTCTAGACGGGAAAAATTTCAACGCGTACTCGCACAACGTACCAAACATTTTACAGTGGCTACAGAAGACGTTTACCAATTGCACAATACAAGTGCGGTACTACGGAGTTGTGATGTGTTTGGAATTCAAGAAGTGAGTATTGTAGAAGAGCAAAATACCAAACGTATAGATCGAGAGATTGCAATGGGAGCTCAAAAATGGGTTGATTTAAACCGGTACCAATCTGTAAAATCTTGTTTAAATGATTTGAAGCAAAAAGGCTATCAAATTGTAGCGACAACACCACATAAAAACGATTGCAATCTCCAAGAATTTGATATTACTCAAAAAGCATGTTTTTTCTTTGGACGAGAGACAGAGGGACTTTCGCAAGAGGTTATGGATGCTGCTGATAGTTATTTAAAAATACCTATGTCTGGTTTTACAGAAAGTTTAAATATATCTGTTTCTGCGGCAATTATTTTACAGCACGTCACAACAGCATTACGACAAAGTACTTTACCGTGGCAGTTAACCGCAGAAGAGGTCTATTGGAAACGCTTGGATTGGTGCAAAAAAACGATTAAAAGTTACGACGAGATTGTCGCACGCTTTTTAGAAACGCAAAAACCTTAAATGCGGTTTTTACGATTGTTGCTTAGCACTTTGTATTCTTCATAACAGGCGCTAATTGCATCAAGGATTTGCAAGTCATTTGCAGTTTGTACAAAGCCTTTAGAATAGTTACATTGGGTCACCATTTCGTCTAAGTCTACGCGTTCTACATTAAGTAGTACGGTAAGCATTTCTCTATCAAAACGAGAGGCGAGAAGGTTTCTAATTTCATCATCCTCCTTCATTTTTTTTAGTTTTCGCAGTTCAGCATTCCTTTTACTAAAAATACGATGTAAGAAATCGGCGGGATTGAAAATAGAACCAATAACTTTGGTTAAACCTGATTTTTTTCCAGCCTCATAACCCGAACTTAACCCCGAAATTTGGTACCTGTAATTGTCATTTATAGCAGGTAATTGTTTGATGTCTACCTCTAAATACCCTGTAAGTTTTAATTGGTTAACCACAACTTCCTCTAAAGCTAAAGCCAACTCCGTAAGTTCAATATTAGAGTTGCCGTACTTTAACCAATCGTTAGTGACTCTTACTTTAATAGATTTAAACCCTAGATAGGAGAGGTGTAACGTATCATTAACTTTGGCATCAATTTTAAATTGGCCCTTAGCATCTGTTGTTGTACCGATAACTTGATTTAAGTTTACAATATTAACACTCTCTAAGATAGCGCCGTTAGCAGCGTTTGTAATCGTACCTAAAACGCTAGTCGCATCTTGTGCTACTGCTATAGAGGTACATAAAAACAAACAAACTACTGCTATATAACGTTTCATAAAATGATACAAGTTGATTTCATATAAAAATACTAAACAAAACAGTAACAAATTAGGGTTACTGTTTTATTTGACTAAAAATTAACAAAAAGCGTACCTTAAACAGCAGACAACATATGGCATCACTAAAATGCTATAATTAACGTCTTGAACGTCTAGGTCTAGAGCTTGCAAATTCGTTAGAATTGGAACGTCTAGGTTTCGATTTGTTATCGCTTCTACGTTTTTTGTGTTCGCCTCCAGAAGAAGCACCACCTTTTCTGTCGTCACGACGTTTTCCTCTGCCTCTATCTCTGCGCCCTCCGCCACTGCGTCCGCGATTTTCAGAAACTTCAACGTTTACAAAACGACCGTCATGTTTAAAGTCGGTAAAGAATGCTAATACTTTCTCTTTTAATTCATTTTCTGTATTAAAGAAAGAGAAACTGTCTTTAACTTCTACTTTGAAGACGTCGTCTCTACCAAGTTCTAAAATCTCTTTTAAGAAATCTTTTAAGCTCATCCAGTCGTATCCATCTTTTTTACCAACATTAATGAAATAACGTGTGGATTTAGAGTTACTTTCTCCAGAGCGGCTTTCGTCAAAAGATCCTGATATGTTAAGATCTGATGCTTTTTGGTAGTAATTGTAAAAACGTGAAAATTCTACAGAGAAGAATTTTTTAATCAATTCGTCTTTACTCGTATCTTCAAAAAGTGAGTTGATATCTCCTAAATAAGCATCAATATCGGTGTTGACTTCTGTACTGTGTACTTTTTTAGCCAAAGACATCAATTGTACTTCACAGATTTCCATACCATTTGGTACGTCTTTCTTTTCAAACGCCTTCTTTATAATACGTTCAATACTTTTTATTTTACGAACTTCACTTTTAGAAACGATAACCATAGAGACCCCTGTTTTACCAGCACGGCCAGTTCTACCAGAACGGTGTGTATAGGTTTCGATTTCATCTGGAAGTTGGTAATTGATCACATGCGTAATATCATCGACATCAATACCACGAGCGGCAACATCTGTCGCTACTAACATTTGAATTTGGTTGTTTCTAAAGGACTTCATGACCAAATCACGTTGATTCTGACTTAAATCACCATGGAGTGCTCCAGCATTGTAGCCATCTTCAATTAAACGCTCTGCTACTTTTTGAGTGTCGCGTTTTGTTCTACAGAATACAACAGAAAAGATATCTGGATTAGCATCTGCCAATCGTTTTAAAGCTTGATAACGGTCTCTGGCGTTTACAAGGTAATATTCGTGTGTTACATTTTTGCTACCTTCATTTTTATGACCTACTGTAATTTCTTGCGGTTGGTGCATGAAGTTTTTAGCAATTGCAGCCACTTCTTTAGGCATAGTTGCTGAAAATAACCAAGTGTTTTTATCTTCTGGTGTGTGTGATAAAATCTCTGTAATATCTTCCTTGAAGCCCATATTAAGCATCTCATCAGCCTCATCTAAAACCGAATATTCAATTTTAGAGATATCCACTAAACGTCTGCTTATCATATCTTTCATACGGCCAGGAGTAGCGACGATAATTTGTGCGCCACGCTTTACTTCTCTAGCTTGATCGGTGATACTTGCACCACCATAAATAGCAGCGACATTAAGACCTTTACAATATTTACCATACAATTTCATCTCATTGGCTATCTGTAAGCACAATTCGCGAGTTGGTGATAAAATTAAACCTTGTGTGGTACGGCTATTAATATCGATTTTATGAAGCATTGGAAAGCCAAAAGCAGCAGTTTTACCTGTTCCTGTTTGTGCTAATGCTACTAAATCGGTTTCTGAATTTAAAAGAATTGGAATGGCTTTATCCTGTACCTCACTTGGTTTTTCAAATCCTAAATCTGTGATGGCTTGTAAAAGGTCTTCATTAAGACCTAAATCGTGAAATGTGTTCATCTAAAATAATATATGTATGCGATTTATCATGTAGTGTTACACAAGAAGGGAATCGACATACTTTTTACCTAAACTTCTAGTAACACATCCTCACCCTGAGGACTATAAACTCATCTTTTGAGTTTTAAAGCTGCAAATATACATTATTAATCGATGCAAATAACTACAGATATGAAATGATAGGGTATTACCGCTTTTTTTTCAAATGTATAAGAGATTAATGTTGTTTTTTCGTTAGTATTGTAAGATAATAAACCAAACTAAACTAAATTAAAATGAAAAAATTATTAGCAGCTGTACTGGCACTATCTTTTTTAGGATGTCAAGATGATTTAAACAATAGCACTACAGAAACACCGCAGCAATCTGTTGCACCAGATGTAATCTCTAAATTAGAAACACTGGGTTACAATACCACAGACATTCCTGTGTATGAAGCGAACACTAGTTATATTGTAGAAGGGGATATGGTGTTTACAGATGAAGACCTAAACAATGCCTTAGCGGGAAAGCAACGGCGCACACGGCAGTTAATTGCTTGCGAAAACCGGTTAAATATTCGTATAAAAAATGACCTGTCTGGAGTGCATTCGAGAGCATTAGAAACTGCTGTCTCTAATTGGAATTCTAACGCTAACAGTCTTGTGAGTTTAACGATAGCAAATCGAAATACAACGATGACGGTGAGGTTTGCTAGAGCAAATGATAATCTTGCGAGTACTACAGCGGCAGCCGCTTCTGGACCAAGAAATGGTTTGGCAGGAAGTTTAATTCGTGTGAATAGAGAACGCTTGGGGAATGCACCGTGGGAGCGTGTTTTAACTCACGAGTTAGGGCATACCATTGGTTTTGCACATACAAACACTAATGAAGGTACTTTTATTAGAGGGTCTTTGCGAAATGATGCTAGTTCTATAATGAATTCTGGTGGGAATGCAGGATGTTGTATTTCTAGAGGAGACAGAGATGCTTTAGACCTATTGTACGGCGACTGCGAAGCCACTCCGCCTAACCGGTAATAATAGATACAGTCTGTAGAATAGACACGACACTATATAGAAAAGGCTCGAATTAATAATTAATCCGAGCCTTTTTAGTCGTATCGATGCACCTGTGTGTGTCCACATGTACACTGTTAATAGGTACAAACGCTAATTTAACCCGAATTATGCGATAGAGCATTGTCGTGAAGCTTTGAGATACCATAAATACTGACTTTTTCTTGATTTTAGCATAGCATCGCTATGGTTAAATTGAAAAAAGTAGTGTAGCGCCAGTATTTGCAGTAGCTCAAAGGTGTAATAGATGTTCTATCGCATAAAGCGGGTTTAAGACTTCATTTGTGCTAATTGCGCCTTAGTATAGCCATTGTTAAATGTCACATTTGTTGTGTTTTGATCTACCATAGGTGTGTAACCATTGCCATCTTTGGCAGGTGAAAACATTTGACGTCTTGTAATAACGTGTACACCGTTTATTTCTTTATACGTTAACTTTGCCAATAGTATAGGCTCCATAATTTTAAATGCAGGGATAGAGAATTTAAATTGTTCTACCAAGTGGGTTTCAGGATTCACATAAAGGACATAAATGTCATTGGCCTGTTTTTTTGTAATTTCAGGATCGTAAGTGACTAAAAGTTTGTCATAGGTATTACCGTCTAAAACTTCCTGCCCCTCGTACGTGTATACTGTTCCAGGATCTCCTAATTTGAACATCATTGTAAACCACATGTAATTGGCTTGGCGTAAAAATTGACCAACACCAACAATAGCAGGATCTTCTACCGCCTTGTTATTATTGTATACAAATGCCTTCTCACCGTCATAAAATTGAATCACATCACCTTTAAGTTGAGGGGCTACGTTAATTTCGTGGTCTGTATATTTGGCCCAAGACGCTTCGTTACTAAAAATGTAACGCTCTGTAGAAATGTCTTTTTTGCCATCTGGATGTACATAACTGTAATTAAAAGAAACGTCTTTTAAGGCTTTTAAATTCTCAAAACCGCCGTTGGCAGTAGCAATTGCGTTTATAATTGTTTTAGGCGCACTAGTGTCGTAAACAACAGCAGGTTTTTGCACTTCTGCTTTAGGCATAACCTCTTTTTCTATTGGAGCTGGAGTTGTTTTGTCTTTACAGCTATAAGTTAAAGACAGAGTGATTAATAGGAGTGCTAATAGAGGTGTATTTAGTTTTAAAAGTTTCATTGTTTTTTGTTTAGTTTCTAAATTATGACCTACTGTAGTCGTAAGTTATATAAAACCTTACAAGATAATGTGTTTTTTAGTCCATTTTAATAGAGACAAGCTTGTTAAATGGTGTTTTTAATCGTTTTTAAATTTTTAATACGCTGTAGCAATGTAGGGTGCGAGTAATGCATAAAAACATAAGCGGGATGGGGAGTTAGGTTGCTTAAATTGTTTTTTGAAAGTTTTTTAAGTGAAGAGATTAAAGGTGCAGCGGCATAGGTATTTTTAGCATAGTCGTCTGCTTGATATTCAAAGGCTCTAGAAAACAGATGCATTACCAAACCTGTGATTTCTGAAATAGGCGCATAGAGAAGCCCAAAAGCAATGAGCCCAATATGAAAACTAGGGGTTGAAACACCCAAAGCATTTGATAGTAGAGGGTTAGAAATAAATAAAGAAAGCAGATAAAGGGTTAACCCTGTGAGTAAGATGGAGGCACATAAATTAAAAATAATATGCCTTTTCTTGTAATGACCAACTTCGTGTGCAAGGACAGCGACAATCTCCTCATCTTCTAGGTCATTAATTAAAGTATCATAAAGGGTTACACGTTTTTCACTCCCAAAACCAGAAAAATACGCATTGGCTTTGGTACTGCGTTTAGAGCCGTCTATCACAAAAATTTTATCAAGTTTAAACCCAACTGTTTCAGCATATGCAGAAATCTTATCGCGTAAAGGACCTTCTTCTAGAGGGGTTTGTTTGTTAAAAAGAGGAACGATTAATTTAGAGTAAAACATATTCATGAATAAAGTAAAAACGGCTACAAGCCCCCAAGCATACAGCCAAAAATAAGTGCCAGAGATATTGTAAAACCATATAATTAAGGCTAAAATACTACCGCCTACAACAGCCGTCATAAGCCAACCTTTAAGTTTATCTAAAAAAAAGAGTTTTCGCGTTGTTTTGTTGAAACCAAATTGTGTTTCGATAACAAAAGTACTGTAGTAAGCGAAAGGAGTTGTTAAAATGTCGCTTCCAATCATGATGATGCCAAAGAAGATTAAAGCGTTACCGATAGGGGAGTCGCTGTAACTTCTGGCGATAGTGTCAATATATTCAAAACCATCAAAAGCTAAGAAAATAAGCGTAAGTGCCAATGAAAAAGCAGAAGTACGTATGCTGAATTTATAAGTGACTGCCTTGTAATTTTGCGACTTTTGATAAGCTTCGGTATCATAGACATCCTTAAGTTCGTCAGGAAGTGTATCGTTAAAGTGTTTGGCATTTAAAGCGCCCAAAATTGTATCAACGCTAAAATTAATACTAATGATGGCGATTATAATGTAGAATAAAGTTGTTGCGGTCATGGTAATAGTATTTCGAAATGCTTGTGTCTCGAAAAGAAAATTATTAGGTTATAAAAAATGGCGCTGGCGTTTAGCTTCAAAAATAAGTATACCGGCAGCAACAGAAACATTCATTGAGTCTATAGCACCCTGCATAGGGATAATGATATTTTGAGTAGCATGTTCCAACCACTGCGGGCTCAGTCCAGTAGCTTCAGTACCTACAACAATGGCTGTTGGTTTAGAAAAGTCCTGCGTATGATAGGCCGTTGCGGCTTGTAAAGCGGCGCAATAAATATTGATGTTTTGTGCTTTTAGAAAACGAATAATAGCAGCAGTGGTACCAGTAACAATGGTGTTGGTGAAGAGGCAGCCTACACTAGAGCGAATAATATTAGGATTGTATAAATCGGTTTTTGGATTAGCGATAATTACAGCATCAACATGAGCAGCATCGGCAGTTCTTAAAATAGCGCCAATATTACCGGGTTTTTCAGGTGCTTCAGCAACTAAAATTAAAGGGGATTTTGTAGCAAAGCTTAGCGTATCTAGCACATGAGATTTCGATTTTGCTACTGCTAAAATACCTTCTGTAGTGGTTCTATAGGCTAATTTTTGATACACTTCTTTAGAAATCTCTATAAGATGGACAGGTTGTTCAGTAAGGGCTTCTACCTGAGTTAAAGGACATAATTCAGGATAAAATAACAGAGTTTCTAATTGATAAGCGCCCGCGATAGCTAAGGCTATTTCACGTTGCCCTTCAATTAAAAAAAGACCATTTTTTTTGCGTTCACGCGATTTGTCTTTTAATTGTAAAAGCTGCTTGATGAGCGGATTTTGTATGCTTGAGATGTGTTTCATAAGATGCGCACAAAAATAGCATTTTTAACCCTAATTATACTGTTTTAACGTTTAATGCAGGTTGGATACTACAATAAAATTAAAAATGATAACGAGGTCATTAAGACATTAACCGTTTTTCTATTTCGATGTAAAGTGGTGGTGTCTATTAAAATTAGAGTGTTGTTGTGCTCTAGTATGGTATCGTTACAACATACTATTTTAAGAAGGAATGGCGAATTTAGGGTAAGGGTAAGAAGGTTGTAGGCTATAAAGGGTGGGCTTCTAAATAATTTACGAGTAATGCGACCACATAGCTATAGCTTTCAATGCCTTTAGATTGATTGTTTGCTTTTAAAAAGAGGCTGTAAAAGCTTTTGAATAGAGGCTCTAGTGGATTTTCATGATGCTTCCAGAATAAACGAGAAGTTTCGTAATTTTTTAAAATGCCTTTATTAATATCTGCCGCCAGATCTTCAAAAAGACATTTGTCACGGTAATAGATTTCATTTAAGCAAAAGCGTAAACCAAACGTAAGACCGCAATATTTAATATAAGGATCGTTAGAGTTCGAAGCTGCCATAAAGCCAATAAAGTTAGCTTCGTTTTCGGCAGCATATCCCAATTGATGCGCTACCTCATGAGCGGCTGTCGTAGGGAATTTGTACAGCGGAATTAAGCGGTTAACCTGAGCTTCGTTAGTAAGCGGATTAAGATAGCCACTAAACCCCATGTAACTTAAAGGAAAACTAAATAAGGATGATTTGGTGCTTTTAAGGGTATAATCCAATTTAGGAAATGTCGTTTTTAAGTTGTCGTAAGCCTTCGGGATATGTTCGAAAATAGCTGTTCTATCATAAGGCATAATAACAGCGATAGTATCATGCGTAGCAACATTTAGATGTAAAGTGTTGGATGCTGCTATTAATGTTTCGGTAATAGAAACGAGTTGTGCTGTGGTATACTTTGAACTTAAGTTTAGGTTTTTATGTAAGGGTAAACGGTAGTAGTTTAGTGCCCATAGGCAATGAAACGCAAAATAAAGGAGTGCTACAGCGGCACTTACATCAATGCACCAACTTTTAAAATCTGTTCTAAGACGTTTTCTATGTTTTATAATCCACCAAAGGATGTA
The DNA here is from genome assembly GCA_947504035.1 of uncultured Flavobacteriaceae bacterium. Taxonomy (GTDB): domain Bacteria; phylum Bacteroidota; class Bacteroidia; order Flavobacteriales; family Flavobacteriaceae; genus Jejuia; species Jejuia algarum. The sequence continues at coordinate 17,347 of CANNGA010000003.1, read as the reverse complement.
TATAAGCCCTAATCCATAAACAATGTCTCCAAAAGAAAAAGGAAGCCAACCTAATGTGAAACGGGAAATTTTAGAAACGATAGGATATATGCCCTCACTATAATACTGTTCTACAAACTTAGGGTATCGCGATAGGAGTTTTACAAGAATGATTTGCGGTATAAGGCTTAGTGCAAGTATTAATTTCTTCTTGTGTAGCATGTGTCAAAAATAGTGAAAAATAACGCCTTCGCACAAAAGTCTTAGGCTTAGTACTATTGCGCTGTTGTTCTTTTGAGGATTGTTTAAAGAATGAGTGTTCTATCAGTTTGTTTATGTGATGTTTAGATGTTAGATCCCACATGAGACGCTGTGTCGAAAAAAGTATTTAATGGGGATAAGAATTTAAAACGATAATTCTTCATTAAATTAGCAAGCTATAAATCATGATATAATGAGTCAAGACGTAAGACAGTTAGAACCTAGTGCCCTTTGGAATAAATTTGCAGATTTAAATGCGGTGCCCAGACCTTCAAAAAAAGAAGAGCGTGTTATTGCATTTATGCGAGATTTTGGAGCCAATTTAGGTTTAGAAACCCATGTAGATGAGGTAGGCAATGTTATTATAAAAAAGCCTGCAACACCAGGGATGGAAAACCGTACGCCTGTTGTGATGCAGTCTCATTTGGATATGGTACATCAGAAAAATGCAGATACGGTATTCGATTTTAATACGCAGGGGATTGAAATGTATGTAGAAGGCGACTGGGTGAAAGCTAAGGGGACCACTTTGGGAGCCGACAATGGCTTAGGTGTGGCTACAATAATGGCAGTATTAGAAAGTACTACAATAGCACACCCACCTTTAGAAGCGCTGTTTACTGTAGATGAAGAAACAGGAATGACTGGCGCTATGGGACTAAAGGGCGGACTGCTTACTGGAGGCATTTTATTAAATTTAGATACAGAAGAAGATGATGAAATTGGAGTAGGTTGTGCTGGTGGTATAGATGTAACAGCAACGAGAACTTACAAAGAAGAAGACACACCAGAGTTTAAAATAGGGTTTGAAATTGTTGTAAAAGGTTTACAAGGAGGCCATTCTGGAATGCAGATTCATGAAGGGTTGGGTAATGCCAATAAAATCATGAACCGATTGCTGTTTGATGGATTTCAAAATTTTGGTTTGCGTATTTCTGAAATAGATGGCGGGAGTTTACGCAATGCGATTCCTAGAGAAAGTAAGGCTCTTGTGGCTATCGATGCGATGCACGAAGATGCCTTTTTATTAGAGTTAAACTTATTAGCCAATACTATAAAAAGGGAACTAAGTACAACAGAGCCCGAGTTGGATATTGCAGTATCTAAAAGCGAAACCCCAGAGGCAATCATGGATTTAGGAGTGCAAGAAGGTGTTACTAGGGCGCTATATGCCGCTTTGAATGGCGTGTACCGTATGAGTGCAGACATCCCAGATTTGGTAGAAACCTCTAATAACATAGCTAGAGTTCTTATAAAAGACGGAAACATAAGTATAGGATGTTTAACGCGGTCTTCGGTAGAAAGTTCTAAAATGGATTTGGCAAATATGCTGCGAGCTACCTTCGAATTAACAGGTTGTGAGGTCGAATTTTCTGGAGACTATCCAGGTTGGACACCGCGTATGGATTCCCCAGTTTTAAAAACATTAACCACTGTATACGAAACCTTGAATAAGGATAAACCTCATGTTGCAGCATGCCATGCAGGTTTAGAATGCGGGATTTTAGGACAGAATTATCCAGATATGGATATGATTAGTTTTGGACCTCATATAAAAGGAGCACATTCCCCCGATGAGCGCGCTCAAATTTCATCAGTACAAAAGTATTGGAAGTTTGTTGTAGAGGTGTTAAAAGCTATTGAATAGTTAACGGTATACGTTCAGTATAAATAAAAGTAACTATTCAATGTAATAGACTGGATTTGCATATAGATGTTACCGTATATAAAGAACTCCGATGATATGAAGGTTTAAAACCATTCTTACATCGGAGTTTGAAATGACTAACTTCATTATAAAACCATTAGGGTACTATAAGAGCTTTAATTTTTTATTCTGTTTTTAGAAATTTATGGGTTTTTCCTGTATTTGTTCTGAAAAAATAAATACCTCTATTTAACTGAGAAATATCGATTCTTTGGCCTTCACTAACAGTATGCTTTAAAACAGTTTTGCCTAAAGTATCATATATGGTATAACTAGTATCAAATCCATTTTTTAAGCCTGAAATTTGAATATAGTCTTTTGCTGGACTAGGGTAGATAACTAATGCATTAGAACTAGGGGTAACTGTGTTTAGAGATAAGACTTCATTTTGATCTACAATAGACACATTATCTATAAGTATTTTAGAATTGGCAGTACCTCTAGCATAGATGAAAGCTTCTACATTTTCTGTAGTTGTTGCAGTGTATTCGAAAGCCCCTTGTTTCCATTCAAAAGCAGATAAGTCTGTGAATTCATTAGAGACTAAATCTTCAGGAAAAACATTAGGTGTGTGACTTAAATTGAACTCTGTAGCGGTTATAGAGCCAGATACAACTTTGTAATAAAAAGAACAGACATAGGTTACGCCAGCGGTAAATTGCATGTCTGGTGTATTTATAAATATAAAGGAACGTTCAGCATCTATTTGTAGTTCTAAACTAGCAGTGCCATTTTGAGCATCATCACTGCGTTCCCATGATCCATTAAAGAATCTAAACCAATCGTCTGGATTGTCATTAAAAGAATCCCATTCTTCAATATCGCCATTAGGCACTATATTATTCTGGGCTATAGAATTAAAAGAAGTAAATAATACTAAAAGTAGGAGTAATTTTGTTTTCATGATTTTAGGGGTAAATAAATTTCATTCAAAAATAAGTTTTTTTTGCTATTTAGGGTGAAATTCTTAAAAACAAAATGATAAGTATTATGATGAAGTAGTCATAACCTTTAAGGAACTTGTGAGGTAGAAGCTATTTTAAAATTTGCTTTTGGAATAAAGAAAAAGCGATGTCAAGTTTAATTTTTATGGTGTACAGAGATCGCTTTAAGTTCTATTTTAGATACTAATTGTAGCTTATCTTGGGTGTACAATTGGTCTATATGCTTTAAAGAAATGTTTTTAAGGGGTTTGTAGTTGTTGTAATCCTGAAAGTTAATGCCGTTCACATTTCTTCTGTTGAAAGCGGCTCTAAAGCGCATACCACCGCCGTTCGTGGCATAACTATAGGCCAAATAGTCTAAACTAAAATCAGAAGTATCAAACCAATAAATAAACTGGTCTTCGAAATCTTGACCACCACCATCTTTAGTAAAGCTAATACCTATCTTATAATAGGTTTTTCCTTTTAAAGATACATCTTTGAAACGTTCTTTTTTTACCGCAGGAGCGTTAAGACCATAAGGGAGCCACGCAAAATAATGTACACTATTAAGCGCATTGGCGTATTTAGTAGTTTCAATAGCGTTAAGGGCAACTAAACTATCGTTGACGAAGCGCTGAAATTTTGAGTTGCTTAATACATCTTTAATAGACCTCGTCTTTCCTTCTGAAAAGGACGTATACCTAAAAAGACCATTGTCTCTATAGCTTTCATAAGTTTTACCTCTAAAAACATAAGATACTGTGGCAGTATCACAGTGGCCATTGCAGTGCTTAGAAATAGCAGTGTCAATGATGTCTTGCGCCGTAAGGGGCTTTTTTGAAAATGTGCAAGAGAAAACCAATAGGTTTATCAAGATTATCAAGGTTGAATGTCTCATAAATGGCGTATAGATGTGATGAACTCATTGTGAAATATAAACGAAGAAGCTAATGTTCTTACAGGTCATTAAACATGATAACCAAAGCTCTAAGCTATTAATAATTCCAACACACGAAAACAAATAGTGCTTTGTGAGGATTTGGTATGGAAACTATTAGTTGTTATTTATGCGTAAAAACCATAATCATAAATGCAGCATACCCTAAAACGAGAAAAAAGCCTTTAAATCTACTTATTTGCATGCGTTTAGGAATAAAAATTAGAGGTAGCAGCACCGCCGAAAAGCCCAACATCCAAAAAATATCATTGCTTAATATTTGAGGTTCTGTAATGTGAATCGGTTTTACCATAGCTGTTAAGCCTAGAACAGAAGCGATATTAAAAATGTTAGAGCCTATAAGGTTGCCTAAAGAAATGGCCTTTTCTTGTTTTGCAGCAGCAATAATAGATGCGGCCAATTCTGGAACACTTGTACCTATAGCAATAAGTGAAACGCCTATAACAGCTTCGCTTACTCCTGCAGCTCTGGCAATAGCCTTAGAGCCATCTACAAGCCATTCACTTCCAAAATAAAGTGCAGCAGCCCCAATTAATAACCACAGTACAATCTTAATATTAGAAACCTCTGCGAGTTTATCATCCACCTCTTCTGCTACTGTTTCTTTTTTGGCGTTGCGTATCAATACCACTAAAAAAACAACCAAACCGATACATAAGACGCCGCCTTCTAAACCACTAAGTATGCTATCGTTATTTAAAAGATAAAAAAGGGCGATAGAGAACACCATCATAACAGGCCAGTTGAGTTTGTAAAAGGATTGGTCTACGGCGATAGGACCAACCAACGCGGTTATACCTAGAACTAAACCAATATTGGCGATATTAGAACCTACAACATTATTTATGGCAATGGCTGGAGAACCTGATAAAGCAGCTTGTAAGCTTACCAAAAGTTCTGGTGCAGAAGTTGCAAAGGAAACGACTGTCATTCCAATAACCATTTTGGAAATATTAAACTTAAAGGATAGCGCGACAGACGCCCTAACCAAATATTCACCACCAACTACTAATAGAATAAAACCTAAAATGACCCAAAGTATGCTCATACATGATATTTTTTGCGAAGATATATTAAAGTTAAAAGTAATTTTAAAAAATCCTATGGTTTTAATTCAATTTATGTGTTCATACTTCGTCATATACGTTGAAATGCTATTAAAAATAGACGCAGTTATAGGGGGAAACATGCCGGTGTTACTGTAAAGTTTAGAACATAGTGTGAAGGTGTTTAAAATAATGGAATTGACCAAAAACGCACATTAGCTCATAACAAACACCTAGAGTTTTTAAAACTAAGGTAAAAACAGGCTTCATTTATTTCATTTTATATATAAAATGTATATTTTTTGTTTAAGAATGAAACTTTTTTTAAGGAAGTCACTTATACTTCGAAATTAATTATATTGTTTTAATTGTAAATGCATATGCAAATGCATCGATTTTGTTTCTGTTATAGTACAAGCATGTTAAGAAATATATATATTCAAAAAACAGTGCTAATAGTAACCTTAAAACTTTAAAAAAAATGATGACACTTGCCAAGTTTGTAGTAGATGTAATTTTATATATTATCTCTAGTATTTAAACCTAATGTATAGTAAAGCTTAGTCTAGAATAAGTTTTACTATTTTTGTTTTAACACGATACTTAAAACATGAAAAAGCAAGTTTTTAAAATTTTGGCAAAGGTGAATAAAGCCGTATTACCTAGTTATTCCAAACAACAACTCAACCTAGCAGAGGCGAGTGCATTGCAATTGCTAATTATTGGTTGGCGTTCGTATGTCACAAAACAAGCATTGGATTAAATATTAAATAAAAGTTCTGGAGTTTTAAACGTAGAATTAGATATAGAGAATAGCATATCATTAAAATAGGTGCCACATTCTATAAGTCTGGTTATAGCGCTTTAGTGTATCTGAAATGCATGCATATGTATGTAGATGTATATCTTGTTGATGTGATACTTTATAGGGTAACATGCTATAGGACTATCTTAAATTGTATTTTATGTGGGACATTTGATAGCTTTGAAAAGAAATTTTAATAAAATGCGATTAAAAGTAGAGATGTCCTAAAAACAGAACAAATACGATAAAATCTAAATTTCAAACAAAATAAATTCCTTAGTTTTGTAAGCTAACTAAAATAACTCAATTAAATTCTTATGGAATACTTAGAATTTGAATTACCTATAAAGGAGCTCGAAGATCAACTTCAAAAATGCAAAGTTATTGGAAAAGAAAGTGAAGTTGACGTATCAGAAACCTGCGAGCAAATAGAGAAAAAGTTAAAAGATACTACTACAGACATATACAAAAATTTAAGCCCATGGCAACGCGTACAACTATCGCGTCATCCTAATAGACCTTATACTTTAGATTATATCAATGCCATCTGTGGAGATTCCTTCTTAGAATTGCATGGGGATAGAAGCTTTAAAGATGATAAAGCCATGATAGGTGGCTTGGGTAAAATAGGAGACCAAAGCTTTATGTTTATAGGGCAGCAAAAAGGCTACAATACCAAAACACGACAGTATAGAAATTTTGGTATGGCAAACCCTGAAGGGTATAGAAAGGCGTTACGCTTAATGAAGTCTGCTGAAAAATTTGGGATCCCTGTTATTTCTTTGTTAGATACGCCAGGGGCTTACCCTGGATTAGAAGCAGAAGAGCGTGGACAAGGCGAAGCCATTGCTAGAAATATATTAGAGATGACACGTCTTAAAGTGCCTGTTATTACCATAGTAATTGGTGAAGGTGCCTCTGGAGGAGCATTAGGTATTGGCGTAGGAGACCGGGTTTTAATGTTGGAAAATACATGGTACTCTGTAATCTCTCCAGAATCTTGCTCGTCTATTTTATGGCGCAGTTGGGAACATAAAGAAACTGCAGCAGAAGCTTTAAAATTAACGGCAACCGATATGAAAAAGTTAAAGTTGATTGATGGTATTATTAAGGAACCCTTAGGAGGTGCACACAGAGATAGAGCCAAAACATTTAAAACAATAGCTAGTGCCATTCAAAAGCATTATGCAGAATTAAAAAACTTATCACCAACAGATTTGGTGGCCCAGCGTATGGAAAAGTATTCCAACATGGGAGTTTTTAAAGGATAAACGGTACCGTTTTTAGGATAATAAATCTGAAGATAAGATCTTCAGATTTTTTTTGTGGTTATTCACAATACTTTTAAGTTATTAACAGTTAATTTGTTAATGAAAGGAATCTAACTCAAGTTAATATTTAGCTATTTTCGCCACTATGAAACAACCCAATCAAGTTACAGGATATAAAGTTGATAAGAGTACTTTGATAAACCTAGAAAGAGGAAAAATACCGCCTCAAGCTATCGATTTAGAGGAAGTTGTCCTTGGGGCAATGATGATTGATAAGAAAGGGGTTGATGAGGTTATAGACATCTTAAGTGCCGATGCATTTTATAAAGAGTCACACCAATTTATTTTCGAAGCTGTATTTCAGCTTTTTGAAGCTAGTGAGCCTATAGATATACTAACAGTATCTACACAGCTGAAAAAAAATGCAAGATTAGAAGCTGCTGGAGGTGATTTCTATTTGATATCTTTAACACAAAAGGTGTCCTCTTCTGCGCATATCGAATTTCATGCGCGTATCATACTTCAAAAGTTTATACAACGTAGTTTGATTAAAATTTCAAATGAAATTATAGAAGAGTCTTACGACGAAACCAAAGATGTTTTCGATCTGTTAGATAAAGCAGAAACTAAGCTTTATGAGGTGACGCAAGGTAATATTAAAAAGTCTAGTGAAACGGCACAAGATTTAGTGATACAGGCCAAGAAAAAGATTGAAGAGATTTCTAATAAAGAAGGATTAAGTGGTATTCCTACAGGCTTTCATAAATTAGACAAATTAACCTCAGGATGGCAGCCTTCAGATTTAATTATCGTTGCAGCGCGTCCAGGTATGGGGAAAACGGCATTAACACTATCTATGGCACGAAATATTGCGGTAGACCAGGGTATACCTGTTGCTTTTTTCTCATTAGAGATGGCGTCGGTTCAGCTTATTATGCGTTTAATTTCGAGTGAAACAGGACTGTCTTCAGAAAAATTAAGAACAGGTAAATTAGAAAAACACGAGTGGGAACAGCTTAATGTGAAAGTTAAGGATTTAGAAAAGGCACCTTTATTTATAGATGATACGCCCTCGCTATCTATTTTCGATTTAAGAGCAAAGGCAAGGCGTTTATCTTCACAACATGGTATAAAGCTAATCATGATAGATTACTTGCAGTTAATGACGGGAGGTAGTAGTCATGCCGGGAATCGCGAGCAGGAAATATCTATGATTTCTCGAAACTTAAAAGCCTTGGCAAAGGAATTAAATGTTCCTGTAATAGCATTATCTCAGTTATCTCGTGCAGTAGAAACAAGGGGAGGTAGTAAAAGACCATTGCTTTCAGATTTACGTGAATCTGGTGCCATCGAGCAAGATGCAGATATTGTAAGTTTTATATATAGACCAGAGTATTATAAAATTGATGAGTGGGATGATGAAGAGCGCTCACCAACTGAGGGGCAAGGTGAATTTATTATTGCTAAACACAGGAATGGGGGCTTAGAAAATATTCGTCTGAAATTTGTGGGGCATCTCGGTAAATTTGATAACCTCGATGATTTCGATTCGCCTTTCGAGTTTCATAGTAAAATGAATGCTGCAGCCAATGATGATAGCTTTAAACCCGATAATTTTACGGCCAGTCCAGACCAAGCTTTTGGGAGTGCTTTTAATGATGATGATAACGATGTGCCATTTTAACAAATGATTAATGCACACGAGCTCAATTTTTCTGTACCTTTCAATTTATGAAAAAACAATTATTTAGTGTATTGTGTTTCTTCCTGGTAATAAATAGCTATGCGTCATACATTTTATTACCGATGGATGAGGACAGTCAAAAAAACCATTTAAAAGCTTATGGTATTACCTATTGGACGCTTAATAAGCAGTTAAAGGTTAAGTGGCTTTTAAACTATAGAGGAGGCTCTTTTTTGTTACCAGATACTGAAGCTATACAGAACGAATGTAAAATTAGAGGGGTGTCTTTTGAAGTCTTATCAAATGCTAAAACCACTCAAATTTTAGAAACTATAGCAAGTCCAAGTCAAAATATGGAAGCTGTAGTTTTAGAAAAAGCACCTAAAATTGCCGTATATACACCAAAAGGAAAATTACCATGGGATGATGCTGTGACCATGGTATTGAAATATGCTGAAATTCCTTATGAAACCGTTTACGACGAAGAAGTTTTAAGTGATAGTTTGTTGCTGTTTGATTGGTTGCATTTACATCATGAAGATTTTACAGGGCAGTACGGCAAATTCTATAGTATGTACCGCGCCGCGTCTTGGTACATTGAAGAAAAACAACAAGCAGAAAAATTAGCAGCCCATTTAGGATACAGTAAGGTATCTCATGAAAAATTAGCTGTAGCTCTAAAAATTAGAGATTACGTTATTGGAGGTGGTTTTATGTTTGCGATGTGCAGTGCTACAGATAGTTTTGATATTGCCTTGTCCGCTGAAGGTGTAGATATATGTGAGCCCATGTTCGATGGCGATGGTAGTAGTCCCTCTTATCAGAATAAGATCGATTTTAGTAAAACATTTGCATTTACAGATTATGTGTTAGAACGCAGTCCTATAGTCTATGAATTTTCATCTATAGATACAACACGAAAGCGGGCCATTTCTAAAACAACAGATTATTTTTCTTTAATGGAGTTTTCTGCAAAATGGGATCCAGTACCCACTATGCTTTGTCAAAACCATACCGCTTTGGTAAAAGGGTTTATGGGGCAAACGACAGCGTTTACAAGAAAAGAAATTAAGTCTAATGTATTGGTTCTAGGCGAGAATAAAGCCAATGGAGAAGCCAAGTATGTACATGGTATAAAGGGCAAAGGATTCTTTACATTTTATGGAGGGCACGATCCTGAAGATTACCAACACAGGGTAGGAGACCCAAAGACAGAATTAGATTTACATCCAACATCACCAGGATACCGTTTAATCTTAAATAATGTGTTGTTTCCAGCAGCAAAAAAGAAAAAACAAAAAACTTAAGACGGTATTAGGCGTAAATTAAATGTTTATTTTGCTTTTGTCGTGTCTATTGTGAGGCTTTAATTTTAGCCTCAATTAATGACTCAAGAACCAATTCTACTCCAAAATCATCATTACTCTTGGTCTCAAAACGTGCAACAGATTTTACCGTAGGATGTGCATTTTGCATGGCATAACTAAAATAAGCATTTTGAAGCATCTCTAAATCATTGTTATAGTCTCCAAAAGCTAAAGTTTCTTCAGGTGTAATAGCGTGCATGTTTTGTATTAGTGCTATGGCATGACCTTTATTTGCGATAGGTTCGGAAATATCCACCCAATGCGTCGCAGAGAGTTTGACTTTAAAGTAGGTTTCAAGATGCTTTATATGAGGGTATATGTAACGTTCAGAACTTTCTTCATGGTACAGTGCCACTTTGTATATATCGGTTGTTATGGCATCAATAGATGTGATAAGCTCATAATTTGCGTAATATTCAGAAAGTAGATGTGTTAAAGAAGGGCAGGTGCTAATGACATAAGCTTTTTCTCTACTGCAAAATACAGGATGAGCATTGGCAATAGTGTCTGTGAGCGCTGTAATTTTAGAGAGGTTATCTCTTTTTAAAGGACTAGAAAGTAGTGTAGTTTCGTTCTTGACAGCTAAAGCTCCATTTTCGGCAACAACAATAATGTCGTCTTTAATGCTGTGGAACTTATCTATAATGCTATAATAAGGTCTGCCGCTAGCAGCAACGAAAATAATACCTTGAGCTTTCATTTTCTCAAACAATTTTAAAAAACGAGCACTTAAACTATGTTTAGAATTAAGAAGTGTGCCATCCATATCGGAGACCACTAATTTGACTTGGGAAAGGTTCATAATTAGTATGATTTCATGTAAATTTAATTTATATTTTTAATAAAATCGAAGGTAAGTTGTAAAAAAATAGAAATAAATATAAGTATTTTGTTTTCAGTTAGTTATGTGTTTTTTTTTGTTAAAACAGAACGCTTTTAATCTAGAATTTTAGAGCTTTATTTTAATTTCGGCACGCTATTTGGAATAATGCTAACCGAAGACACAAAAGAAAATTAATTTAAAAAGAAGTTTTAGTGACTTTTAAAAATTAAGAAGTGTCAAAGCAAAGTAGATATCTAAAATAAAAACACGAAGTAATAACCCAAATCTAAAACACAATAAATTATGGTAACATGACAACAAATACCGATAAAATTAATAAATCAATATATTTTGTAAGAAATATGTTTTTAGTTAAGTGTAAAACGCTGTAAAGCAAAAAAATAATTTACTTTTACAAAATAATTTTTAAACAATTAGTAACCCCATTTCGGCCAATATATAGATGAAGTGAAAAAAAAATCGATAAAATGATTGTTTTTTACGATATATTACATAAATTAGCCAAGTGAATTAAAATATAAAACAATGAAATCAAAATTACTCTCTCTTTGTTTCCTATTCATATTAGTATCAGGAATTGGATATGCCCAGAAAAATAAACCTAGAAGTATTATAGATACTAATGTAGGAATACGTAAATATCATAATAAAGAAGAATTAGATGATATGGCGAAAGGTTTATTGTTAGGTTTATATATAGAACGTATCGAAAAATTAATCAAATTAATGCCTTACATTGCTTTTGCAACTAAACCAGGTATTACCATGACCACTCTAGGTATTCCAGATAATGGAGATAATAGAAAGGCATTGGATAATCAATATGAAGCTACAGGTGAATTTTTAGCTGTGAATTCAGACTTCCAACGAAGGTTACTTCCGTATTCAGATACAGACGATTTGGTTTCTGCAATACTCTTTTATGAGGAAATCATAAAATCATTGCACGAATACGGTAAATTCCACTAGTCATATAGTAGTACGACTCTTAATCAAGACGCATTTTCTCCATATAAGTTGTAAGACTGTGTTTTGTATCTTAATTCCTATAGTTAAAAACTAATGCTGTAAAAGTCTATAATGAAGACTGGTATTCTAAATAAAATTGCTGAAAATTAAAAACTCAAGGGTGGAATGCATTTCGCCGAATAAATTCGACGAAATGCATTTTCAAAAATGTATTTCGTCGAAATATTTCGTATTTCATGGAATTATGTCTTATTTTTGTTTATCTTAAGACTAATTAAATTTATCCCTTAATCCAATACATTATGAAAAAATTAACTTTAATACTCGTAACTCTTTTCCTGACAGGATTTCAGGTTGCTTCTGCGCAACAGGAAAAAGGAATCATGGGAAAAACGAACTGGTTGAATAACTGGACAGAATTTGAATCCAATAAAGTGGATTACGGTGAGCCAACTCAAATTCTTGCAGGTAACATTACTGAAGATATTACTTTAACTAAAGGAGAGGTGTATTTATTGTCTGGTAGTGTATTTGTAACTAATGGCGCAACGCTTACTATAGATCCTGGAGCTGTTATCCTTGGAGATTTTGAAACAAATGGATCGTTAACGATTTCTAGGGGTTCAAAAATCGCTGCAGAAGGTTATAAAACCGATCCTATTATATTCACATCTAACAGAAGTGTGAAGCGTGCAGGAGATTGGGGTGGTATCATTGTATTAGGAGATGCACCTATTAATAGATATGGTTCTGGTTCTATAGCAACACATTTCCCTTATTTAAATGGTTCTGATTACCAAAACACAAATTATGGTGGTGAAAACGTTGAAGGAAATTCAGGTGTTATGAAGTATGTGAGAATTGAATATGCAGGAAAACGTATTTCTCAAGATATTTACTTTAATGGTTTATTACTGGCAAGTGTTGGAACAGGGACAGTTGTAGATCACGTAATGGTAAGTAATTCTGGAGATGATGCTTTTTTGGTATGGGGAGGAAATGTAGCCTTAGATAATTTAGTGTCTTTTAGATGTAAAGGATCTGATTTTAAGTTTAGCTACGGTACACATTCTTCAATTAGTAATTCCTTGGCCATTCGTTCACCATACACATCAAACGGAAGTGGCGCAAGATGTTTAGAAGTGGTATTGTCTCAGGAAGCTAAAGATTTTGATTATACAAAAACAAAAACAGCAATTGAAGCTAAAAACTTAACATTTCTTAATGATAGCGATGATTTAGAAGCAGCTATAAGAATGAACTTAATTCATGAAGCTATATATGTTGGAGAAGGTGCGAAATTACAAATGTCTAAAACAGTGATATCTGGTTTTAATCCAGCTGTTGTTTTCGATAAAGAAATTATAGTAAATCAAGAAAGTTTAGAACGTATCTCTCTAACAGAAATGTACTTTAACAATTGTAATGGTAATATTTTTGTAGAAGATAATGCAAACAATGATGATTTAGAAAACTGGTATGGTAACAGAGGGTTTTTTAACGTGTATGCTAAAAGTAGTAACAAAGAAACTTTTATAGCTTCTGATAATTACAAAAAACCAGACTTTAGATTAAGAATCAACAAGATTATTGCAACTACAAATACTGGTGCAGGTAGTCCAGTTAAACCTTAAGTCATATACAATATATTAAACTAAAAAAAGTAATAGAGTATATTTTGGTGTTGTATGTGAATAAAGAAGACAACAACTAAACCAAGAACGTTGTTTATTGACAACATTAATAGAATAGATTTTTATTGAGTTAAAATTAAAAACCTTAATGTATAATAGAATGTTGCCATAATAACCCCAAATTATTATGGCAACATCGAAATATAGTCATTATTAGTAGTACATAAATGCACAATCCTACATGAGAAATCTTACTGTCATTTGTTTTATTTTAGCCTTTTTTTCTCATCCTAAGATCGTAAATGCTCAGGTGACATTTGCTAAACCTCGATTAGGCGATTTTGTTAACGCCTGTGCAAGTAATGACTTTAATACTTATAATGTAGACGTCACATTTACTTCCGAAAGTAGTTTAACCGATTCCAATCGATTCATTATAGAACTATCAGATCCCACAGGTAGTTTTTCAAATCCAGAAACAGTATTTATATCTCAGCCAGGAGCACTCTCTGGCTCTCCTTTAAGATTAACATTTCAATTGCCAGAAGATGCCGCAGGAGAAGCATACAGAATAAGAGTTAGAACGACGTCTCCTGCAGCTACAAGTCCTAGATCAGATAGCTTTGCAGGTTACTTTAGAATTCAAAACTCTCCTTTTACCATCAATGGGTTAGAACAGAATGCTGTGTTTTGCTCTGGAGGAAGTTTTTTATTAACCATAGATAATCCAGGAGAAGCTTCAACGATATCCCCTTTGCAATTTCCTAATTTAACGTTTAGATGGTTTAGACAAACAAGTGAAACTACATCTGTTTTCGTCAGTTCAGGAAATAGCTTAGCAGTGACAGAACCAGGTACTTATTTTGCCGAAACAGATTACGGGTCTTGTAGTGCAACATCAGATTCTTCTTCTAATAGAGTTACCGTTACAGAAATTGCTTCAGGCATGAGTTCCGCTACAATAAATTCAAGCTTAGGAAATCCGTACTGTGCCGCAGATGGCCCTACGATTCTAAGTACAACAGCGGGAAGTGACTACCAGTGGTTTAAAGATGGAGTAATCATTCAAGGTGCCACTAGTCAAGAGTTAGAAGTTAACGAATTAGGCGTGTTTTCAGTGAATGTAGAATTTCAAGGCTGCTCTGCCTCAGCTTCTATAGATTTAATAAATACAAGTTTTACAGCAGAATTAGATGTAGATACCGAAAATCCTATAGATATAGGTACAGATGATACTTTAGATGTTAGTGTAATACATACGGCTATAAGCCCAGAATTTGAGTGGCGTCTAAATGATGTTATAATACCCGACGCCACAGATTCAAGTCTAGCGATCACTGAAGGTGGTACATATACGGTAATCATTACAGAAACTGTAGATTGTGTGGCATCACAGACGTTTACATTTACAGTGACAGAGCCTTTTCCTAATGTGCCCGTAATTCCGAATTTTGTAACGCCTAATGGAGATACAGATAACCAGAATTGGATCATTCCAAGAGAGTTTGTTAGTGGTACAAATACAAGAGTTATGATTATTAGCAGTCAAGGTAAAGTTGTTTTAGATACTGAAGACTACCAAAATACATGGCCTACAGCACAAAATGAGATACCAAATATAACCTCAGTCTATTATTATATAATTAAAAAGCAGAACCAAAGTCCAATAAATGGCTCTATCACGGTTGTGAGATAAAATGAATAAATACCTACTTTATATGTTTCTGATTTTCTGTACCATAGAACAGTTCCATTCCCAAGAGGGGAGTGCGAGCTCTGCTTTGGCACTGCCTATCAGAAATTCTTTCAAATTCAATAGATATGTTGTTAATCCAACATTTAGTCTCGTTAGAGAGAATAACAAATACATCACATTTACGAATAAGCGGCAATGGGCCCAATTTGATAACGGACCGCAGACCAATGTGTTTAGTTATTCTGGACGGTTTGCAGAAAGTATAGGAGCAGGTGTTGGACTTTTTCAACAAAATTTTGGAATACTAACGACTTTTGGAGGTCTATTAAATTTTGCATACAATGCAAGTTTAAGTAGAGAAAATAATTTAACGTTTGGACTTAATTTAGGAGCTTATCAAAGTGGAATAGATCAGAGTAAAGTTATATTTAATAGCCCAACAGGTTCAGATCCTTTTTTAGCAAACGTACCATCTAATTTTTTACTTACAATAGCGCCTGGTATAAATTATGGTACAGAGTTTTTTGATTTAGGACTATCTGTTAATAATTTAGTAGCTTACAGTCTAACAGATGCTCAAATATTAGAAGAAAATCCAGAACAAGGTTTACAAGGACATATCATGTATACAGGATATATGGATGCTAGAGGTTTCTTTGATGAAAGTAAGTTTACAGGGTTAGTTAGAGCAGAATTAAGGCAAGATCAAACTGTTATCTCTGGATTAGCAATGTTAACAGTTCCCAAAGGTATTTGGGCTCAAGCAAGTTATAATACATTGTATGGTATTTCTGCAGGAGTAGGTTTAAATATTACCTTGGGTATTGCCATAGAATATAATTATGAACAATCTGTAGGGAATTTTTCTGAATTTGGGAGTTCACATGAAATTACATTGGCTTATCGATTTGGAAAAAAATACAGATATACTTATGGTGACGATGATCCAGAAGGATCTGTGTTTGCGGCAAAACCTAAAAAAGCTAAAGCCAGTAGCGTTACAGCAGAAGACAGACAAATTATGGCAGAACGACGTTCTAGAATTGAAGAAGAACGTAAAATTAATGCAGAGGCAAAACAAGCACAACGTAAAGAAGAATTAAGATTACAAGCTCAAGCAGCTCAAGAAAGGATAGAAGCAGCGCGAAAGCGAAGAGAAGCATTTAGACAAAAAGCAGAAGAGAACCGTTTGGCGGCAGTAAAAGCAGCCCAAGCGAAACGAGAAGCTGCAACCCAAGCAAGGGCGGCCATTGCTAAGCAGAAAAGCGAGCAAATAGACAATTTAGAGAAAGAAACTACTAAGCGCACAGAAGACGTAGATCGTTTGGCAGCAGTAAAAGCGGCACAAGCTAAACGCGCAGCAGAAGCTAAAGCAAAAGCCGAAGCAGAAGCGGCACGTCTTGCTGAAGAGAAGCGTAAAGCAGGAGTAGCAAGATTGGCTGAAGAAAAACGTAAAGCAGAAGAGAATCGTTTGGCAGCAGTAAAAGCAGCACAAGCAAAACGCGCAGCAGAAGCGAAAGCGAAAGCCGAAGCAGAAGCGGCACGATTGTCAGAAGAGAAGCGTAAAGCAGAAGCGGCGCGTCTCGCTGAAGAAAAACGTAAAGCAGAAGAAGATCGTTTGGCAGCAGTAAAAGCAGCACAAGCAAAACGAGCTGCCGAAGCGGCTGCCAAAGCGAAAGCAGAGGCCGAAGCGGCTCGTCTTGCAGAAGAAAAGCGTAAAGCAGAAGTTGAAGCAGCACGATTAACAGAAGAGAATCGTTTGGCAGCAGTAAAAGCAGCACAAGCAAAACGAGCTGCCGAAGCCGCTGCCAAAGCGAAAGCAGATGCCGAAGCCGCTCGTCTTGCAGAAGAAAAACGTAAAGCCGAAGTTGAAGAAGTACGATTGGCAGAAGAGAAGCGTAGAACTGAAGCCGCTGCTAAAGCGAAAGCAGAGGCCGAAGCCGCCCGTCTTGCAGAAGAAAAGCGTAAAGCAGAAGTTGAAGCAGCGCGACTAGCTGAAGAGAAACGCAAAGCCGAAGCCGTCGCTAAAGCAGAAGCAGAGGCAGCCCGTCTTGCAGAAGAAAAGCGTAAAGCAGAAGCTGAAGCAGCACGATTGGTTGAAGAGAAACGCAAAGCCGAAGCCGCCGCCAAAGCGAAAGCAGAGGCCGAAGCCGCCCGTCTTGCAGAAGAAAAGCGTAAAGCGGAAGTTGAAGCAGCACG
>CANNGA010000002.1 GCA_947504035.1 uncultured Flavobacteriaceae bacterium | reverse complement strand
ACAAGAAGCTCTGCGAATATGAGATCATTTGCTTAAAGTTATAGAAATTAACAAACCTAAAAATCAGCAAGCCCTACCATAGATACGGGTTATGTAGTGCATCGCAAACGCAGATGTTGGGATATAGAAGTTGCTTTTGGAAACATAAAACAAAATAAGAATTTTAAACGCTTTATGTTAAGAGAATTGAAAAATAGAAGCCGAAATAGAACTCATTGCAATGGCGGCACAACTTTAAAAAGATAAAGAGGGTATAGATAACAAACCTGAGTCTTATTTTTTAATGTATTCCAAAAAATTAGCATCGTGTCGTTAACATAATTTATACTTTGAAATGCATTTAAAACTGGGGACGCATTAGTTTAACACTAAAGCAACACTTTTCTGTTTCTTTACGATATAATATAACATTCCTTTCATATTTAGTTTACCGCTTTAAAAAATTATAGAAATAATTTTAAGGGTAACTAAAAAATAACAAATGAAAAATTCTTACTTAAACATTTTAAAAGCTTTTACTTTACTTTTTTTTGTGTGCTCTCAGACAAAATCGTTTGCGCAAGAAAACTTTAAATTACAACTCTTGCATTATGCCGATGCCGATGGAAATGAAGAAAGTGCCTTAGATGCCGTAGATGAATTCTCTGCATTGGTGAATCATTTTCAAAATGATGCGATGTTTGCAAACCATACGTTAACCGTAACCTCTGGAGATATCATTATTCCTGGACCTCGATTTTTTGCTGCAGAAAATAATAGCGTACGCGCTTTAACTGGAAGTAACGAACCAGGGCATTTAGATATTGCTTTTGCCAATGCCTTTGGGGTGGATGCATCTTGTTTTGGGAATCATGAATTCGACCAAGGTCCAGGAGAGTTATTCGATGCCTCTTTTAGTAGTGAATCTAGAGATGGTGTTGTTTTTCCGGGATCTACATTTCCATGGTTAGCCACCAATATAGATTTCTCTACAGATGAAGATTTTGCCACTGTAATTGGTACAGATGGCGATAATGTCACTAATTTAAGCAGCAAAGTAGCAAAGTATGCAGTGGTCACTATAGCGGGTGAAACTATAGGTTTAGTAGGTGCTGTTGCTCCTAGTTTTCCTAGTATTACAAATAGTGGTGATTTGATAATAACCCCTACGCTAGATGCTAGCATTGATGCCTTAGTTGCCGAAATTCAGCCAAGTGTAGATGCCTTAAAGGCTAGTGGCGTCAATAAAATTATTTTATTAGCGCATATGCAAGCGATTAGTGTTGAAAAGCAATTGGCAACACTATTAAATGGTGTAGATCTAATTGTTGCAGGAGGGTCCAACACTAGAATGGGGGATAGTAATGACGCATTGTTTAGCAATGCTTTTGTAACAGATGCCGCCTTTGATGAAACTTACCCATTTCAAACTACAGATGCCAATGGTGATCCTGTACTATTAGTAAACGTAGATGGTGATTACAAGTATTTAGGGCGTTTAATTGTTGAGTTTGATAGTGACGGAAAAATAAACCTCACACAATTAGACGATACATTAAGTGGTGCCTACCCATCTAATGCTAATATGATTACCGCGTTAGGCGCTACCAGAAATGAAACTGTAGTAACCCTTAGAGATGCAGTACAAACTGTTATAGAGTCGCAGTTTACTAATGTAATAGGATTTTCTAGTGTGTATTTAGAGGGGAGAAGAGCACTAGTAAGAACGCAAGAAACCAATTTGGGCAATTTAACAGCAGATGCTAATTTATGGTATGCCAATTTATTGAATCCAGAAGCAGATGCTCCAGTGGCTATTTCTCTAAAAAACGGAGGTGGATTAAGAACAGAAATTGGTACAGCTGTAATTCCTAGCGGTTCTAATAACCCAGAAGACGTTGTGTTTTCTCCTCCTTTAGAAAATAAAGTTACAGAAGGCCACTTAAAAGCAACCTTACGATTTGATAATGGACTTGCGCGTTTAACAGTAACGGCAGAGGAATTGATACGCATTTTAGAACATGCATTAAGTGGTGTGGCTCCAGGCGCTACGCCAGGCGCTTTTCCTCAAGTAGCAGGTCTTAGAGTAACGTACAACCCAACCGAAGATGCAGGCCATAGAATCACAGATTTAGTTGTTACCATGGGAGATGCTATAGATGAAAATGACATTACTGTTGTTGCGAATGGCACTAATGTGGCTCCTGAAAATACGATATTTAATATGGTAACCTTAAATTTTTTAGCAAATGGAGGCGATGGGTATCCTTTTGATGAATTAACGGCACCAAACCGATTGAATTATTATGAAGGTACTGGTTTTGGAGAAACTACAGATTTTCCAGATGGCGTATTAGCCAACGATCCAGAACGTAACACCTCATTTAGCTATACTGGTGGTGAACAAGATGCTTTAGCAGAATTTATGTTACAATTCCACTCAGAAAACGCCTTAGCTTATGCTACTGCAGAAACCGATGCGCGTTTAGATCTAAGAATTGTTTCTGAAGACGACCGATTGCACACTACAGATGTACCAACAAAATCTACTTTACGTTTGTTTCCTAACCCTATTAAAGCAGATGGCTCTTTTAGTTTAGTAAATGCTAAACGCATTCAAGCGGTTGAAATTTATGGTGTAGACGGCAAGCTTATTTTTAGTAAAACAATCAATGCATACCGTGCTGAAGTAATTTCAAACGCGATCCCTTCAGGTTTGTTTTTTGTAAAAGTAATCTCGGCCAACGGCGATATCACAGTTATGAAAGCTTTAAGATAAATTTATAAACTTTAAATCAGGTCTAAGGTAAAGCTGTATTATAAGTTTAGCTTTATAATAGATAGTGCATTTAATAGTAAAGCCTCACCTGCGTGGGGCTTTTTGTTTAAAATACAATGAGATCTTATTTGAAAACAATACCACACAACCCTAACTAATATAATTCCAAATATTCTTGTATTTACGCATGGCCTTATAAGTATTAAGTAGCACCGCATTGATGGGATCACTTAAGGAAGGGTCGTGTTTTAAAACCGCTTTAGCGTGGTAACGGGCGTGTTGCAAAAGGTCTTTGTCTTTTACAATATCGGCAATACGCAAATTAAGAATACCGCTTTGTTGTGTGCCCATAATATCTCCAGGTCCACGTAATTTTAAATCAACTTCTGCAATTTCAAAACCATCGTTGGTCGCAACCATAGTTTGTAAACGGGTTTTGCTGTCTTCACTTAGTTTGTAACTCGTCATTAAGATGCAATAACTTTGCTCGGCACCACGACCTACACGTCCCCGCAATTGGTGTAGCTGTGAAAGCCCAAAACGTTCGGCACTTTCAATAATCATAACAGAAGCATTAGGCACATTAACACCAACTTCAATAACGGTAGTTGCCACCATAATTTGCGTTTCACCTTTAATAAAACGCTGCATTTCAAAATCTTTATCTGCAGGTTTCATCTTGCCATGAACTATAGATATTTGGTACTCTGGTTTTGGGAAATCGCGTTCTATGCTAGCATAGCCATCCATTAAATCCTTGTAATCCATAGATTCGCTTTCCTGAATTAAGGGATACACAATATATACTTGGCGCCCTTTGGTAATTTCATCCCTAATAAATCGAAATACATTTAAACGGTTGCTATCATAACGGTGTACCGTTTTTATCGATTTTCTGCCAGGCGGTAATTCATCGATAACAGAAATATCTAAATCACCATAGACAGACATGGCCAGTGTTCTAGGGATCGGGGTTGCTGTCATGACCAAGATATGCGGGGGAATGTGGGAGGCAGAGGCGCCTCCAACCTCCTTAGAAGGGAGGCTTTCTAAGCATTTCTCGATAGCATTTAGTACATTGTCTATATCTTCTAGTATACGTGCGTTGGTCATTCGAAGAACCTTAAATCCAATTTCAGATAAAATTTCTGTTCTTAACCTGTCTGCTTCTTTATGTTCAGGTGTGTTAGGGTAGTCTCCATCAACTTCAATAACAAGTTGCTTTTCGATACATACAAAATCAACTATAAATTCATCTATAACATGCTGTCGTTTAAATTTATCATCTAATTTTTTAGAGCAAAGGCTTTCCCATAAGACGCGTTCTGCTTCCGTAGATTGCTTTTTATTTTTTTCTTGTAGTTCTTTTAATAGTTTATATGTAGAAGGGCTTGCAGTCATGTGTTTTTTACACACTGCTTTGGCTTTTTCCTCGAGAGAAGATCGAGTAGGACTCTTTTTCCATAACTTACTGCGTTGTTTTACGCCAAAACGGTGTTGTTCGTCTATAATAGCTAAGCCTAAATTTTTAAACTGTACTTTATCTTCAAGAAGCGCATGCGTACCTACTAAAATTTGTAATTCGCCATTTTCTAAAGCCGTATGTATAACTTTACGTTGAGCTGTTTTTACAGAACCTGTTAGTAAGGCGATAGTAATACCTAGTTGCTCACACCATTCTTTCAGTCCCGTATAGTGCTGCGTGGCTAAAATTTCGGTAGGCGCCATTAAACAAGCTTGAAACGCATTGTCTAAAGCCATAAGCATAGACATAAAACCCACAATGGTTTTTCCAGATCCTACATCACCTTGGAGCAGGCGGTTCATTTGTGCTTTACTGCCTAGATCAGCTCGTATTTCTTTTAAAACTCGTTTTTGAGCATTGGTTAAATCAAAAGGCAAATGCGTTGTAAAAAAGCTATTAAAATAGGTGCCCACTTTATCAAAATGAAGGCCTTTTATTTTTGACTTATGAATTAGATTTTTGATAATAAGTTGCAATTGAATGTAAAACAACTCTTCAAACTTTAAACGAAACTGTGCCTTTGCAAGCAACTCTTGACTTTTAGGAAAATGAATATTTAATAAAGCCTCATTTTTAGGAATCAGTTTTAATTCGGATAGAATAGGAGCAGACAACGTTTCTACAAATTGTCCTTTGGACTCTAAAAATAAATGCTGAATTATTTTACCTATCAGCCGGTTACTAATGCCTTTATTGGTTAGCTTTTCTGTAGAAGGGTAAAGCGGTAAAATACCAGAACTTAAACCCGTTTTATGTTCTTCCATCGATTCAACATCAGGGTGTGCAATGTTGCATTTACTGCCAAACCAATTGGTTTTTCCAAAGACGACGTAAGGCACATTAAGTTCTAAACGCTCTTTAATCCATTTTTGACCTCTAAACCAAACCAGTTCTATAGCACCTGTATCGTCTTGAAATGTGGCTACCAAACGTTTGCCACGTTTTTGAGCGACTTCTTTAAAACTTTTAATCTTTCCTATAATTTGCACATCTGCACTATTGTGTTGCAACTGGCTAATTTTATAGTATTGCGTGCGGTCTATGTAGCGGTTAGGGAATAGATTGATAAGGTCTTGATATGTATGTACGCCCAGCTCTTTTCGTAGCAAATCACCACGATGTGGGCCAACACCCTTTAAGTATTCTATAGGAGTTTGTAAGTTCACAGACATGAGGCGAATTTAAGGAAAACCCATAAAATTTATGCAGTATGTATTTAATATAAATTTTTTGTTCATATGTCTAATTCAATACTTAAATTTGACGTTTTTAACGCATAACGCATTTTGTAATGAAAAAACTTAACGAGTTTATTTGGGAAACACATGGTATTCATGCTGGTACAGAACAAGATCATGTTAAACATGGTATTGATAAATTAGAAGATATTGTAGATAAGGCTATCGAAGCTGGTAACCCTAGTATTACATTTATCATACATTCTCCCAGACTCACAAGTTTTCGCTATACTGCAGAGCGTGAAACGAATGTAAAGTTTATTCGTGGCAACAGATCGTATTTAAACTACCCCAAACGTATTGCGAACTTACGTCTAAAATATGAAGGTAAAATTAATATTAAGTTTGGTGTTGAATTAGAGTGGATGGGGCCAGACTTAGGATTGCAATGGAGCCGTTCTAAAATATTTCAAGCAGAAGACGCCGATTATGTGATTGGTTCTGTGCATTTTGCACCAGAAGGCCTGCCTTATGATGGTTCTAAAGAAGAGGCTCAAGAACTATTGAAATTACGCGGAAGTTTAGAGGCGTATTGGGACGGGTACTTCAATGAAATGATTCAAATGATAGAGAGTTTTGGTGATATGATTCAGATTATTGGTCATATCGATTTGCCTAAGCTCAATGTAGATATGCCTGAGGCTTTAGTAAATTTCGAAACCAGTTCACACCCTTTAGCCAATAAATTTAGAACGCTTTTAGAATTGATTGCAGATAGAAATTTATCGCTAGATGTGAATATGGCAGGTAAATTTAAAGGTGTAGGTGTATATCCAACACAAAATATATTAAAACGTGCTAACGAATTACAAATTCCTGTTTGTGTGGGTACAGATACCCATCATGTGCGTTATTATGGTTTAAATTATAAAGAAAGTTTAGAGTACATTCAAGAAGCAGGCTATGAGAGTTATGTGAGTTATTCTAAATTAATTCCTGAAAACCGCACCATATACGATGATCACGACTTAAAAGTAAAATATACCGTTTTAAATAAAGGGATAGAGTTGTTGAATCAGCGTTTAGAAGACGACCAACGTCGTATTATCCCTGATTTTTCTTTTGGAGGTTCATTTTCAGAGTTTGTAGATCTGTATCGAAATGCTACTGGAATGGGCGATTACAATGCCATACGTATTCGTAAGTGGGGCAAATCGATTACGGTAACCAATGAGATTCCTAAGAACACTAAAAAGGTAGTGAATGGTTTGTTTTCAGAGCATTTAGACCAACCAGGTGTTATTTCGTCATTATTTAATACACTAGCTTCCGAAGGTATAAACGTAGAAACTGCACGCTTAAAATCTAATAACGATGGTACAGCCGTTGCATTTTTATCTATAGATAGTACCAACGGCAGTGTGCAAAGTGCTATAGACTTTATAAAAGGTACAGATGGAGGCGTGTTTAAAGACTTAACGTATAAGGAAGATGCTGTATTACCAAACTATTACAGCAAAGGCGTATATCTATTAGAAATGGATGGTGTGCGTTTAAATTTAGCGTTAAACAAAAAGGTGATTTTAA
This sequence comes from uncultured Flavobacteriaceae bacterium, assembly GCA_947504035.1. Classification (GTDB taxonomy): domain Bacteria; phylum Bacteroidota; class Bacteroidia; order Flavobacteriales; family Flavobacteriaceae; genus Jejuia; species Jejuia algarum. The sequence goes on along the minus strand of CANNGA010000002.1, from coordinate 391,496 downwards.
CAAAGCATCATAATGCGCCTGGTGTTTTATTGATTTTGTTATCGGCACTAGCTTCTAAAAACATAAACATAAAAGACTTGCGTTTAGGCCATCTTAATAATGTGGGGTACTCAGCCATAGCTGTAAATGGTGATAGCAATGTCATTAGAGGGCTTTTAACAAAATTAGGAGAACAATATTACGAAGCGAATTTAATAGAGTTTCATAGTTTCTAAAAACATTTCGTTTTTGGTGTCATCTTTGATTGTTATACACCTATGAAAGCTTTATTTCTTTTTGTATTTTGTTGTATACAGGTTTTAGCAGCGCAGCAAACTCAATTTGTGGATTTTAAAACCTGTGCTGCAGCGCTTAGGTTCGATGTGAGCCAACGTCAAGTTACTGGCACTGTGGCCTATCGGTTTAAAGTATTAAAAGCTGTAGATTCGATATATTTAGATGCGCGGTCTATGGCCATTTCTAAACTGCAATTAGATACTAAAACCGTTGCATTTAAAAACACAGGAAGACATCTTGTTGTATCGCAAAATTTTAAAGCTGGACAGCACTACAATTTGGTATTTCATTATACCGCCCAACCTAAAAAAGCTTTGTATTTTATAGATTGGGATTATCCTAATGGGAATCAACAAATATGGACACAAGGGCAGGGGAAATACACAAGCCATTGGTTACCTTCTATAGATGATGAAAATGAAAAGATTGAATTTGATCTTTCTATTACATTTGATAGCGACTTTGAAGTTGTTTCAAATGGGAAACTTCTAAAGAAACAGAAAACAGAAACGACTACTACCTGGTATTACGATATGCAACACCCTATGTCATCCTACTTGGTTGCCTTGGGCATTGGTAAATATGCTAAAAAGATACGCTTTTCGAAAAAAGGCACACCTTTAGAGTTCTATTATTATCCAGAAGACAGTTTAAAGTTTGAGCCCACATACCGTTATACCAAAGAAGTTTTCGATTTTTTAGAAGAAGAAATTGGCATGAATTACCCTTGGCAAAATTACAAAATGTTGCCTGTAAAGGATTTTTTGTATGCGGGCATGGAGAATACAAGCCTCAATATATATTCAGATACTTTTGTTGTAGATGCAGTAGGTTTTAACGATATGAATTTTGTGAATATTAACGCGCATGAATTGGCGCACCAATGGTTTGGAGATTTAGTTACGGCAACCTCTGGTACCCACCATTGGTTGCAAGAAGGGTTTGCCACCTACTATGCTTTATTAGCAGAACAACACCTGTTTGGAGCCTCTTATTACAACTGGGCACTTTATGGATATGCTCAAGAATTGTTGGCACAAGATAAAGCAGGAGCTAGTACCTCTATATTAAATCCCAAATCGAGTAGTACTACTTTTTATAAAAAAGGGGCATGGATCCTCTATATGTTAAGAGCTAAAGTAGGCGATAAGGCTTTTAAAAAAGGTGTAAAAGCGTATTTAAAGCAGTATAAATTTAAAAATGTAGAGACGCGCCATTTTATGGCAGCAATAGAAACAGCGAGTGGCCGTGATTTAACGGCTTTTTACAACACATGGATTAAAAGCCAAGCGCTTGATTATACAGCTATGGAGGAACATCTTTTTCTAAATGAAAAAAGCATTTTTGTACATGCTGATACAGCAGCCATAGGCGCTTACCCTATACAATGTGAGGGGCATATAGAAGCTTGTAAGACACTACTTTTAGAGACTAAAAGTGATGCGTTAAAGGCACATATTATAAAACAACTTAAGGGACACATCTCAAAAACCACCTTTTTAAATACAGGTTTAAAAGCAAGACAAGCCATAGCAACCACACTAACTGAAATTCCAAGAGCATTAAAGGCAGATTACGAAACACTTTTAAATGATGCGTCTTACAGAACTATTGAAGCGGCTTTATTTACACTGTGGCGCCATTTTCCAGAAGACCGCTCTATCTACTTGGAGCGCACTAAACATTTGGAGGGATTTGCTACTAAAAATATACGCACAATGTGGCTAGCATTAGCACTGCTTACAGAAGGTTATCACGACGCGAAAAAAGAACGTTATTTAGAAGAATTAACCGATTATACGAGTCCGAAATACGGTTTTGAGGTACGTCAAAATGCCTTTCAATTCTTAAATGAAATACAAGCATGTCATTCTAAATGTAAGGCACAGCTAAAAGAAGCTACTAAACATCATAATTGGCGGTTTCAAAAATTTGCTAAATTGCTTTTAAGAAACATGGAATAGTATTAGTAAACTACTATTTCCTATATTTACCTTTTAAAAAATCTATGAGAGCCCTAGTTATATCAGGAGGAGGAAGTAAAGGTGCTTATGCCGGAGGTGTTGCGCAACACCTAATGGAAGTGCAAAAGCGTAGTTACGACTTATTTTTAGGGACATCTACGGGCAGTCTGCTGGTACCGCATTTGGCCGCAGGCGAGATTGAAAAAATTCACCATGCGTACACCAATGTCAGACAAAATGATATTTTTAGTGTAAACCCTTTCATTTTAAGACGAAAAGACAATCGAGAATATGTTTCTATAGATTTTATAAATGTCTTATGGCAGTTTATAAAAAAGAAACGGACTTTTGGTGAAAGCAAGTCTTTAAAACGCCATATCAAAAAGCATTTTACAAAAGACGAATATGACGTTATTAGAGCTACAAAAGAAGATGTGGTGATTACAGTCTCTAATTTATCAACGAATCGCGTAGAATACAAATCTATAAAGGAGTATAGCTACGAAGAGTTTTGTGAGTGGATTTGGATTTCTTGTAACTACATTCCATTTATGTCTTTAGTTAAAAAAAATGGTTTTGAATATGCCGATGGAGGGTTAGGTTGTGTGATTCCTATTCGAGAAGCGATTTTAAGAGGGGCTACAGAGATAGATGCCATAGTTTTAGATTCTGAAACGTTACAACATAATAAAGTTTTAGGTAAGAATCCGTTTTCTTTAATGATTAATTTATTTGGTCATTTAACAGACCAATTAGAGCGTAATGATATCACCATAGGAAAACTTGCCGCTAAGCATAAAGATGTGCAACTTAACTTATACTATACACCATCTAAGCTTACTGAAAATTCATTGATTTTTAATAAAAAATTAATGACTGAATGGTGGGAGCAAGGCTATGCTTATGCGAAGACAAAATGTCAAGAAGCAAGGTCTAATGAGTTGCGATTGGATGATGACAAACAACAATTGATGTAAATATAAAAAATACCTGCTACAAAAAAGAGCTATACAATTTTGTATAGCTCTTTTTAATTTCTATTATTATGATGTAAAAGGGAAGGGAGATGTTAAAAATTACTGCCTACACCGATACGCATTTTTTTGATGATTTCTTCAAAATAAAGAATCGATAATATAATTTTTTCGGTGTCTGCATAGGCTATAAATTGATTCATCATTTCACTAGAGGTTTTAAAGGCTTCTTTATTCACATCATGGTGATCCTCTAGCATTTTTAAATTATCAGAGTTCTCCCTGATGCCCAAATCAGATAAAGATACTTCGGGCTCATTGGTTAACGCCATATAGGGTAATACGGTATTAATTTCATAAATACGCCTAATGTATAACTTAAGTAAATCTCCTTTTTTTAAGGCTTTTAAATCATCTATGGTATGAAATTTAGGCGTTTGTACCTTTTTATTAAATAGGACATTGTTTTGTGCTTCTGTAAATGAAATATTAGTTAATAGGAATAAAAATAATAAAAGGGATAATTGTTTCATTTTGTGAGTTGTTATTGTTGTGTGGTTTTGTGAATTTTTATTGCATCATAGCATAACTACCTTTTATTTCTTTCAATGTAAATTTAGGATTCTTTTGGTCTAATGGGCGTTCAAAAAGATCCCCAACATTTGTAAAACTAGTGGTAAACATATTGTTTTTTAAGATCATGCTAGAACCTGCTTGATTTTCATTGATGCCTTTATGTTTCAAAATGATATGCTTATCATGGATGTTACATAAACTAGTAGTCATGGTAAAAGCGTTTTTAATTTCTGAATACGACTGGTAGGATGTATCAAACTTGGCTACATTAGCAAATCCAGAAATTTTAGAGTTTATAAATTTTAATTTGGCTAGGTTATTAGAAGATATTGCAGCCGTTGTATGTTGGTAATTAGTATGGTCTGATAAATTAATTAGTGTGGCATTCTTAACCGTTACAGCGGTAAGATATTTATCTGAAATCATCCCTTTTTTGGTGTCGAAACCATCAATTTCTACAGCATGAGAACCGCTAGTGTCTGATATGAAAGGATGTCTTATTGCCATTATGTGAGACAATTCTCCTATGTAACCAAGGTTAAAATCAAAATCGTCATCTTTGGTTTTATAAGAGATTAAATGCGATGGATTAACGACACCACCATAAAATTCGAAAGCATCATTAGCAGAGTAACTAACCATAATGTTTTTTACGACAGAAGTGGCACCCAAGGCATATAATGATAAGCCATTAATGGCTTTGCCATTACTATTATTTTTACCTGCAAATTCTATTCTTAAGTAGGCTAGACGCGTGGTTTCTTCTTCATAATTTTCACCGCCATATAACGAGAAACGCGGTTCATAATCCCCTTCTATAAAACCAACCTTGGCAGGTGTGTTTACATTAGCACCACCCATAATAATGATACCACCCCAGTCGCCTGGTCGTCTTGAACTTTCAGACTTATTAGACGTAAATACAATGGGATAACCTTTATTGCCTTCTGCAATTAACTTAGCTCCTTTGGTAACCACCAGACTCGTTGGTGTTTCCGTTTGGCAACGAATTAATGTACCAGGTTCTATGGTTAGTACAGCACCGTTAGTAACGTATACATGTCCCGACATTAAATATACAATATCACTAGACAATACCAAATCGGTATCTATAAAATTAGGAATGAGTTGGTCATGTGTTGGATAAGAGGTCTTGTCTGGATCGAAGTTTGTCCAGTTTCTAGTCCAATTCATTGAGGTTGCTGTATTAAACTCAATTTGAGAATACATGGGCGTACATAGCAAAAAGCTAATTAGTAGTAGTAGTGTAGGTTTCATAATGTTATCAATTTGGGGTTGATTTCAATACTGTAAGTGTAACAAATATACTAATAATTATTAAAACCAATGTATTTTCTTACACTTAAATTCATTCATAGACGAAAATAGCACAAATAAAGAAGAAAAAATACTGCTTACTTGTAATTTTAAGATTAAAAAGGTGTAACTATTTGATTATTAAAAAGATCACTTTATCGATTTTTTGCATTTATTAATAAATGTTAATTTTTAAAAAAACCATAATGTAATATATTACATCTTTTTCAGTGCGGATTAGACCTTTTTTTTTGTATCGATTTGAATTTTCAATCCAAAAAACAGAAAATTGGATTGCATTTAAAATCAAAGCATTAGAGTGTAGCTGTTTTCTTTGATTTATAGAGCAGTCCAAAATTATAGAAATAGTTTCTACAGATGTAAAATCAGTTTATAGTGGTTATGTTTAGAAGCTTACTAAAACAGTGTTTCTAATATCTGTTCTAAAAACAGCGGTTACTTTTTCTGCTATTTCTAAGTTAAATAGTATTATTGCAATGCTATAAAATTTTGATATGAAAAACTATTTTTATGTAATTACGATTCAATATTTAGGCTACCGTTTTCATGGTTGGCAAAAACAGCCCAACGTAAAAACACTACATTTAATGGTTGATAGAACCTTAAATTATATTCTTGAGGGGGCTTATTTTAAAAGTCTCAGTTCTGGTCGTACCGATGCTATGGTCTCGGCAGAACATGCCGCATTTGAATTGTTTTTAAAAGCACCTATTGCCGACCATGATGCATTTTTAGAACTGTTTAATTACAATTTACCTCAGGACATTAGAGCTTTAAGTCTAAGAGAAGTAGACGAGACATTTAATATTATCAACCACTCTAAGGTAAAGGAGTATCAGTACCTCTTTACCTGTGGTCAAAAATGCCATCCGTTTTGTGCGCCTATTATGACCACTATACTAGACCCTTTAGATATCGCTATCATGAAAGAAGGAGCTACACTTTTTGAAGGTGAAAATTATTTAAAATCGTATTGCTATAAACCTACAGATAATGGCATATATACACGACATATTTTAACCTGTGAGTTGATTGAAAATACAGAATACACTGCAAACTATTTTCCAGAAACCTCTTATATACTTCGCGTGAGAGGTAAAGGTTTTATGCGCAACCAAATACGTCTTATGATGGGCACTTTAATTGATTTGGGTAAAGGAAAACTTAGCCTACAAGATATAAAGGACAGTTTAAAGCCCAATAGTACTGTAAAAATGCACTATATCGCACCTGCATCTGGATTGATTTTAAAGCGTATTGATTTTGAATAGTGTGTTGTCTTAATATAATTAGTAATGGCAGAAAACGGTTTTATAAAAAATTTAAAAATAAACCACTATGGACTCCAAGTCCATAGTTTCAGGCTGGTGACTCAAAGTCACCCAAAGATCATCGTTCTAATATAAAATTTGTGTTTTCACCTTCGTCTGGTTTTCTATGGTGTTCCAAATATTCATTTACCATTTCATCAGTTATATTACCAGTACTCCAACAACCATAACCTATTCCCCAAAAATGACGACCCCAATATTTAGACTTCAACATAGGGAATTCCTGCTGAAGCTTACGAGAACTTCTTCCCTTTAACTTCTTTACTAGATAACTCAAACTCATAGAAGGACGATATTCTATATGCATATGAACATGGTCTTTTGAAACAACTCCTTTCAATATCTGAACATCTTCAGCATCACATATTTGTATTAATAGTGTTCGACAACGAATCTGAATATCTCCTTCCAAAACAGAATAACGATATTTTGTACTCCAAACTATGTGAGCTGTCAATCTCGAAACACTATGTCCATTAGTCCTTTGTTCTACCATAAACCAAAGGTAAGTTTTTTTAGAAGCTAAAGCGAAATGCACTAAAGTGCATAGTTTTAACTATTTTTGAGACCAATAAAAAGATACCCCTGACATGGTATGGCGTGCTCCGTTCTATTTTTACGCTATCATTCATTTTAAAACAGAACAGATGCCTACAGTACAGAAAGCAGCATTTAAAGTCATTGGCTTGAAAATAAGAACGACCAATGCGAACCAACAAGCCACAAAAGATATTCCTAAATTATGGGAAAGGTTTATGACAGAACAAACTGTCGCTAAAATCCCCAATAAAGTAGAAGCCTCTATATTATGTATTTACACCAACTATGAGAAAGACCATAACACACCTTATGATACTATAATAGGCTGTCGTGTGCATAGTTTAGCAGCTATTCCAAAAGGTATGATTGGATTAGAGTTTGAAAGTGGTACCTATCATAAACATATAGCCAAAGGTAATTTATTGGAGGGCGCGGTGTATAGTGCATGGAAAGACATTTGGCATAAAAATTTAAATAGAGCACATACTGTAGATTTTGAAGTGTATGACGAAAAAGCGCAAGATCCTACACATGCGGAAGTAGACATTTTTGTAGCTATTCCATAAGTGCCGATGACGCCCATAGAACAGTTTTATTTTGATAAGCCAGAACCTGTAAAAAGTTGCCTACTAGCTTTAAAAGCCATCATAATTGACTACCACTCTAAGCTAGAGCCAAGGTGGTATTACCGCTTGCCCTGCTTTATGTATCAAGGTCAACTGTTTTGTTATTTATGGGTGGATAAACGCACACAATGGCCTTATATTGCTGTAGGGAAAGGCGTGAAGATCGAAGATCCAGACCTTATTCAAGGGAAAAGGACATTTACAAAACTAGTAATGATTAATCCTAATGAGGACCTTCCTTTAGAGGCCATTTATCGTATTTTTGATAAAGCGATGTTGTTATACCCAAAGCCGTAAGTGGTTTCATGGAGTGAATTACAAAATTTGAGCGTAAGTTTTAACCTTATGTACTGCTTTATTGCGAATAAATGCTACTTTGTAATTTTGGAGGGCTTGTGTTTTGACTATAAACTATCGCTGTGATACATGAGGATTGAAGATAAACTCCAAATGCGTTTTTAGAAAAAATGTCTTTAAAACGAGAAGCTTGCATAGAAACGAGGCCCTTTAGATCCTTTTTTATTATCTTAGAGTAGGTTATACATCACTAAAACAACTAATATGAAGCCTTACAAAATGATGTTTTTGTTGCTGTCTTTAACACTTATGTATTGTAAAAGCAACTCCAATCAAAAAGGAACATCTCGCTATTTTAAAGAAACCCAAGCGATTGCAGTTTCCCGTACGTCGGTAACATCAAAGGTGACTAAAGACTTAAGTGTAACGGGAACCGAGAATAGAATTTTTACATCGAACATTAATGGTAAATCCTATAAATTACAAATAAACTTACCTTCAAATTACAGGAAGCATCCAACGCAAACCTATCCTGTGTTGTACATTTTAGATGGCCAGTGGGATTTTGTAAGTATGGTTGCAATCTACGGAAGTTTGTATTACGATATGCATGTTCCTGAACTGATAATCGTAGGCGTTACTTACGATGGCACAGAACCCGATTATGAATCTTTACGTGCATCGGATTTAACACCAACAGCTATTCCCGAACTTCCTGGTTCTGGACAAGCCGCAAAATTTGTACAGATTTTTGAACAAGAAATCATGCCCATAATTACAAAAAATTATAGAACCAATAAAAAAGATAACGCGATAGCAGGCACTTCGTTTGCTGGATTATTTTCGTGTTATGTGCTATTTACAAAACCTAAATTATTTAATGGTTACATCATTAATAACCCTTCGTTATCTTATGCTAATGAGGTTATGTTTCAATACGAAACTGCTTTTGCAAAAAAGCATGACAGCTTAAAGGTTAGTGCATTTATGGTGAGTGGCGGATTGGATGATGTGGAACGATTTCATAGAATTAAAGCTCAGATGCGTTCTCATGACTATAAAGGATTGCATCTTAAAAGTTGGATTGCAGAAGGTATGGGGCACTCGGGAAGTAAGTTTGAAGGGTACGCAAAAGGACTTCAGTACATCTACAAAAAACGAGGGATAAATTTGCCTGATGAAAAACTAAAGGCTTATGAAGGGGATTATGAGGTTGTGCCTGGTCAAAGTTTTCATCTTAGAATTAAAAATGGGCATTTAGTGTTGGACCCTTTTATGGGGCGACCAGAAATAGCACTATATCCTTTAGGAGATAATACATTTTCTACACAAGGCTACGATATTATTTCGCATTTTAAAAAGGATACAAACGGTAAGGTTATCGCTTTAGAAACCGAGGTAAGTAGAGGTCATGTAAGAGTGTTTAAAAAATTATAAGTAACAAAAAATAAATACGTTAGACGTACTAAGTTCAGAATAAAGGAGACTGCTAAAAAACGTTTAGCGTTCTCTATAATTAAGGTTTTTTTATGTAATTTTTATAATAGAAATTGAACCACTATAGACTTTAGGTTTATAGTGGTATAGTGTTTTACCTCTTATCTAATAATTGGTTTTGACGTCTTGTCATTTTATGCGCTTTTTTAGTATGGAAAACCCAGTATAGTACGCTCTATAAAATATCCAAGATAGTCTCTGGTGGTCGTCCTATTACAGCTTTACCATCTTTAATAACAATAGGACGTTCTATAAGTTTAGGGTGTTCTAGCATTGCAGTAATAATAGCATCATCACTTAGAGTTTTGCCTTTATAGTCTGATTTCCAAATGGCTTCATTTTGTCTTACTAATGCTAATGGAGGAATACCTAGAAGGTTTAGTATACGACGCAATTCTAACTCAGAAGGGACATCGTTTAAGTAATTCACAACCTCAAAGTCTACACCAGCATCTTCAAGAATTTTAAGGCCGCATCTGGATTTACTACATCTGTTGTTATGGTATATTTGTATCATTGTATTTCAATATTAAAGGCTTTTAAATCGGTAACAAGCTGTTCTGGTGTTGTAAAGTGAATGGCATGAATACCAAGCGTTTTTGCTGCTTTTATATTTGCTATATTATCATCTATAAATAGAGAATGGGTAGGCGTGATGCCCCATCGGTTTATGGCAATATCAAAAAAATCTTTATGTGGTTTTCTTGTTTTTTCATCACCAGAAACAACTATATTTTCAAACCATTTTAAAAATTCAAAACGACGCTGCGCAATAGGAAAGGTTTCACTACTCCAATTGGTAAGTGCTACCACTTTGTAGTCAGGATGATTCACAAAATGTTCTAACACTTTAACGGTGCCCTCTATAGCGCCGCCAATCATAGTTTCCCATTGGCCATAATACATACGGATATAGGTTTCGTAGTCTGGAAATTGGGCTACGAGATCTTCTGTAGCTTGGGCAATAGGGTAGCCGCTGTCTTGGTTTTCATTCCACGCCATGGTACAAATAGTCTCTAAGAACCATCTTGTTTTTTGCATATCACCATTAAAGGCATCTAAAAAAACATATTCGGGGTTCCAATCTATTAAAACACCTCCTAAGTCAAAAATAACAGTATCTATTGGTATCATAACGTATTTGTATCTTCTGCGGTTTGCCCCATCATCATTAAATAGGCTTTTAAAAAGGCATCTATATCACCATTCATTACAGCGTCTACATTTCCAGTTTCATGTCCGCTTCTAACATCTTTTACAAGCTTATAAGGGTGCATCACGTAATTGCGTATTTGGCTTCCCCATTCAATTTTCATTTTCCCTGCTTCGATATCCTCACGTTGCGCCAATTGTTTTTGCAGTTCAATTTCATACAATTGCGATTTTAACATTTGCAGGGCTCGAGATCTATTATCATGCTGCGATCGTGTTTCCGAACATGAAATTTGTATACCCGTTGGTTTGTGTGTCAACTGTACTTTAGTTTCTACCTTATTTACATTTTGTCCTCCGGCACCACTAGAGCGGGCTGTGGTAATATCTAAATCGGCAGGGTTGATCTCAATTTCAATAGTATCATCTACTAATGGGTACACATACACAGAGGCAAAGCTGGTATGGCGTTTTGCATTGCTATCAAAAGGGGAGATGCGCACCAAACGGTGCACGCCATTTTCGCCTTTTAACCACCCAAAAGCAAAATCGCCTTCTATTTCTAAAGTTACAGTTTTAATACCTGCAACATCGCCTTCTTGAAAGTTAAGTTCTTTAACTTTAAAACCACTTTTTTCGGCATACATTAAATACATGCGCATGAGCATACTTGCCCAATCACAGCTTTCGGTACCACCGGCACCAGCCGTAATTTGTAACACAGCACTTAAGCCATCACCTTCTTCAGAAAGCATGTTCCTAAATTCAATGTCCTCTAATAAAGCAGATGCGTTAGTATAATTTGCAGCGACATCCTCTGCCGTAGCTTCGCCTTCCTTTGCAAATTCATAGATAACTTCTAAATCTTCGATAAGTGATTTAAGAGCCTCGTAATCTTTTACCCATTTTTTCTTAACACGAAGTTGTTTCATTACCGCTTCTGCGGCCTTAGGGTCGTTCCAAAAATTAGGGTCGAAGGTCTGTTCCTCCTCGTTTTGTATTTCTATTAATTTGACATCAATGTCAAAGATAGTGCCTAAGCTTGTCTAGGCGGGATTGAAGATCTTTAATTTGATCTGATGTTATCATGTGATTTGATTTTTTTAAAAGTAATCCTATCTGTTCTGTTTTCAAATAAAAACAAATGCTTTACCTGTATAAAATGATTTAGAATAGAGAATAACAGACTTACGTTTATTACTAAAGCCCCCAATTTCTTGTGCTAAAAATAAAAAATGAGCTTTATGCCTGTCTGTGCTATTATTTAAACATATCCATGCCAGGGATATTAGGCATGCCTTCTTTAGCAACTGCTGCAAGTTCAGCTTCGTTAACACTACTGGCTTTCGCTATGGCTTTATTGAGTGTTAGTATTAAATAATCTTCTAATTGTTCTTTATCTTCTAAAAGATCGTCGGCAATAGTTATCGATTTTAGAGTTCTGTTGGCGGTTAACGTCACCTTAAGCTTTCCGTCATTACTCGCTTGATCCACTAAAACAGTGTCCAAACGTTTTTTAGTTTCTTCTACTTTTTTTTGGGTTTCTTTAAGTTTTCCCATCATACCCATCATATCTCCAAACATAATCTTTTGTATATTGTTTCTACAATAACAAAAGTATTAAAATAATACGGAATTTATGTTTTATAGGATTAAAATGCTAAAAGCATTTATTATTACCATAGTAAGCTTTATTTTTGCTCATTCTTGTAAAAGACAGATCATAATGACAAACTTAAATAAGCGTCTTACGCCTCCGGTAGTAGCGAAAAAGCCTAAAACGTTAACGATTCATAACGATACTAGAATTGATCCTTATTATTGGTTAAATGCTAAAGAAGATCCTGCTGTTTTAGAGTATTTACATGCTGAAAACGCCTATACTAAAGCTAAGTTAGCGCATACAGAAGATTTTCAAAAGACATTGTTTGAAGAAATGAAGTCTAGAATTAAAGAAGATGACACCTCTGTGCCTTATAAATTAAATGGATATTGGTATGTAACTAAGTTTGAAAAAGGACAAGATTATCCTATTTATATACGTAAAAAGGACAGCTTAGAAAATGCAGAGGAGTTACTTTTTGATTGTAATGTTTTAGCAAAGCCACATGCTTATTTTAAATTAGGAGGTATTGCTATAAGCCCTGATAATACATTGGCAGCGTATTCTACAGATACTGTAAGTAGAAGACAATACACTATACATGTAAAGCATATTGTTACTGGCGAGCTGCTTACCGATAAAATAGAAAATACAACAGGCAGTATTACATGGGCTAATGACAATAAAACATTTTTTTACACTAAAAAGGACGAAGTTACTTTAAGGTCTTACAAGATTTACAGACATATTCTAGGTCAAGATGCAACAGAAGATGTAGAAATTTATCATGAAACAGATGATACCTTTAATACGTTTGTCTATAAAACAAAATCTAAAAAATATTTGGTGATAGGAGCCTCAAGTACTTTGAGTTCTGAATACCGTATATTAAACGCAGACACACCTTATGGTGAATTCGAATTATTTCAAGAACGCCTTAAGGATTTAGAGTATTCTATTGCGCATTATAAAGATGCATTTTACGTTATTACCAATGCAGATAATGCTACAAATTTTAAGATTTGTAAAACCCCAGATACCGCAACATCTAAGGAAAATTGGGAAGATGTGATACCACATAGAGCAGATGTATTGATAGAGGATCTTGAAATATTCAAAGATTATTTTGTGATTAATGAGCGTGAAAATGGCTTAAATAATATTAGAATTATGCGTTGGGATGGTCAAGAAGACTACTACCTACCTTTTAATAATGAGACTTACAATACGTATATAGGGAACAATCCCGATTTTGATAGTGAGGTACTGCGCTATGGTTATAATGCGTTAACAACACCTAGTTCTGTTATTGATTATAATTTAAGCACTAGAACTAGTGAAATTCAAAAAGAACAAGAAGTACTTGGAGGTACTTTCGATAAAAACAATTATGCTTCTAAGCGTATCTGGGCTACTGCGAGAGATGGTGTTAAAGTACCAATCTCTTTAGTCTATAGAAAAGGTACAAAATTAGATGGTTCTAGCCCCTTATTACAGTATGCCTATGGGTCTTATGGTTCTACCATAGATCCTTCGTTTTCTAGTGTGCGTTTAAGTTTGTTAGATCGAGGATTTATTTATGCCATAGCACATATACGTGGGGGTGAATATTTAGGACGCCATTGGTACGATACGGGTAAGCTTCTTACCAAGAAAAACACCTTTACAGATTTTATAGACTGTTCTAAATATCTTATTGCTGAAGGCTATACGTCTCAAGACCATTTGCATGCCTATGGAGGATCTGCGGGAGGTCTTTTAATGGGGGTTATTATTAATATGAATCCAGAATTGTATCGTGGTATTTTGGCTGCTGTACCGTTTGTGGATGTGGTAACAACAATGTTGGATGAGTCTATACCTTTAACCACAGGAGAGTATGACGAGTGGGGGAATCCTAATGAAGAAATGTATTACAAATACATGAAATCGTATTCGCCCTATGATAATGTGCAAAAAAAGGATTACCCCAATATGTTAGTCACTACAGGTTTACACGATTCTCAAGTACAGTATTGGGAACCTGCGAAGTGGGTGGCCAAACTAAGAGACTTAAAGACAGATGATAACCTATTGCTATTGCATACCGATATGGATGCAGGACATGGTGGGGCTTCTGGTCGTTTTGAGAGTTTAAAAGAAGTCGCCTTAGAATACGCGTTTCTATTAGATTTAGAAGATATTAGGCGCTAATAAAAAAAATCCTTATTTTTGGCTAGTTTAAGTCTTCATTTTGGTTACAATTAAAGGGCTTATAAATTACATTTATGAAACAAAGAAATAAAGTTTTTAATAATGTTTTAGATTTAGTAGGCAATACACCGCTTGTTAGATTAAATAGAATAACTTCAGATTTTAAAGGTGATTTCTACGCTAAAATAGAAGCTTTCAATCCTGGACAGTCCTCTAAAGACAGAATAGCGCTTTACATTATAGAGCAAGCAGAACGCCAAGGCATTTTAAAACCTGGCGACACGATCATAGAAACAACTTCTGGTAATACCGGTTTTAGTTTAGCAATGGTTAGTGTTATTAAAGGTTACGACTGTATCTTAGCTGTAAGTTCTAAGTCTTCGACAGATAAAATAGACATGTTGAAAAACTTAGGAGCTAAAGTATATGTATGCCCTGCTCATGTTAGTGCAGACGATCCAAGATCTTATTATCAAGTCGCAAAGCGCTTGCATAGCGAAATGAAAGGTTCTGTATATATCAATCAATATTTTAACCAATTAAATATCGATGCGCATTATGCGTCTACAGGGCCAGAAATTTGGGAGCAAACAGAAGGGAAACTAACACATTTGATTGCCTGTAGTGGCACTGGAGGTACAATTTCTGGTACCGCAAAATATTTGAAAGAACAAAACCCGAACATTAAAGTTATTGGTGTAGATGCGTTTGGATCGGTAATTAAAAAATACCATGAAACCAGAGAGTTTGATGAGAAAGAGATTTACCCATATCGTATTGAAGGGTTAGGTAAAAATTTAATACCTGGCGCTACCGATTTTGATGTGATCGATGAGTTTGTGAAAGTAAACGACGAAGATAGTGCGCATACAGCTAGAGAGATTGCAAAAACAGAAGGTATGTTTGTAGGTTATACTTCTGGGGCAGTAACGCAAGCGGTTAAACAACTAGGTGAAGAAAAACGATTTAAAAAGGAAGATTACGTAGTCGTTATTTTTCCCGACCATGGATCAAGATATATGAGTAAAGTGTTTTCAGATAAATGGATGAATGATCAAGGCTTTTTTGATAGCATCCACGAAGAATCTTCTCAAGCGATAGAGTATATTAAATAACTTATTTTAGTACAAGATACAGCAAGTGGTTTTTTGTTTTTAAGCAAAAAACCACTTGTTTTTTAAGGATTATAGCTAAAATGGTTTCGAAAAAATTATGCGCTATGCAGATAAATAATTAATTTTGCAGCAATTAACTAAGAACTAAAAAACCTCTTATTTTCACACAAACCAAACTTAGTAATGGTATTAAAATTGTGTTTAATTAGAAGTGTATATTTAACAGTAGATGAAAGATTTATTCGATAAGATTTACAAAGACAAAGGGCCGTTAGGTAAGTGGGCTTCACATGCAGAAGGGTATTTTGTTTTTCCAAAGTTAGAAGGAGAAATTTCAAATAGGATGAAATTTCAAGGTAAAGATGTAATTACTTGGAGTATCAACGATTATTTGGGATTGGCAAATCATCCTGAAGTTCGTAAAGTTGATGCTGAAGCAGCTCTACAATATGGTTCTGCTTATCCAATGGGTGCACGTATGATGTCTGGTCACACCGATTTGCATGAACAATTACAAAATGAGTTGGCAGATTTCGTTAATAAAGAAGCGGCTTATTTATTAAACTTTGGATACCAGGGTATGGTATCTACTATAGATGCTTTAGTTTCTAAAGATGATATTATTGTTTATGATGTAGATGCACATGCATGCATTATAGATGGTGTACGTTTACATATGGGTAAGCGTTTTACATATAAGCACAACGATGTTCAAAGTTTAGAAAAAAACTTAGAACGTGCTACAAAAATGGCTGAGCAAACTGGAGGTGGAATTTTAGTTATTTCTGAAGGTGTGTTTGGAATGCGAGGCGAGCAAGGCCGTTTAAAGGAAATTGTAGCACTTAAAGAAAAATTTAATTTTAGATTATTTGTTGATGATGCGCATGGTTTTGGAACATTAGGTGCCACTGGAGCTGGTGCAGGCGAGGAGCAAGGTGTGCAAGACGATATCGATGTTTACTTCGCTACTTTTGCTAAATCTATGGCGAGTACAGGGGCTTTTATTGCAGGCGATCAAGAAATTATAGACTACCTTAAATACAATTTAAGATCTCAAATGTTTGCTAAATCACTACAGATGCAACTGGTTAAAGGGGCATTGAAACGTTTAGACATGTTGAGAACGATGCCAGAGTTGAAACAGAACCTTTGGAAAGTTGTAAATGCATTACAATCTGGTTTAAAAGAGAGAGGTTTCGATATTGGAACAACACAAAGTTGTGTGACACCAGTTTACTTAAAAGGTAGTATTCCTGAGGCTATGGCTTTGGTAAAAGACCTAAGAGAAAATTACGGTATATTCTGTTCTATAGTTGTTTACCCTGTAATACCTAAAGGATTAATTCTACTAAGAATGATACCTACAGCAACACATACATTAGAGGATGTTAGAATCACTTTAGATGCTTTTGATGCTATTAGAGATCGTTTGGAAAATGGAACATACAAGCGCTTATCGGCAGCAGTAATGGCTTCTATGGGAGAGTAAACCTATATTAAGTAGTTATTTAAGAAATAAGAAATAAAAAAAGGTTCGATGAAAATCGAACCTTTTTTATGTGTATACATTTTACATCACAGATTTTTTTTGTACGTGCTTCGTTTTCTATAGATTTCAGGATCAAAATGCTTCCATATTTGATGTATAGCAACATTATCTTCTAGCTCTGGTGTTCGGTAGCACATTTGAATATCTTTTTCTTTAAAAGTATTGTAATATTCATTGAATATAACGGCATGTACCCCTTTATTTTGATAGTCTGGATGAACACCTATAAGATAAAAGATAACGTCTTTACTCTGTTTTTTAGCTTTTAAAATTTGGGTAAATCCAAAAGGGAAAAGCCTTCCATTTATCTTTTGTAATGCTTTAGCGTAGGCAGGCATTACAATAGCAAAGGCAACAAGGCTATCCGTTTCATCCACAACAAATTTAATGTATTCTGGATTGATAAAACTGATGAATTTTTTCTTAAAATAAGCTTTTTGTATATCAGTGATTTCAACAAAGCTAGATAAAGACGCATACGATTGATTAAAAAGATCAAACATCTTATCGGCATAAGGCATAACCTCTTCTGTTTTGGAGAATTTTAAAGCTCTTAGTTTATAACGGCGTTTTATAAGCTCTTGTGCTTTCATGAAAAACTCTGGTTTCACATTCTTAAAAGGAAACCGGTTTTCTATGTATTTTTTTTCAAAAGCATATCCCGCAGCTTCATAATGCTTTTTGTAATAAGGGTGATTGTACCATGTAATCATTGGTGTTAATGCGTCAAAACCTTCGTCAATAACACCTACTTTATCTAAATTAGAAAAGCCAACAGGACCTTCGGCAAATTCTAATTGATGTGCGCTCCCAATAGCTTCCACTTTATCGAAAAGTGCTTGAGACACCTCTAAATCATCAATAAAATCAAACCAACCAAATCGCATTTTGCGCAAATCTTGATTTTTCACTTCTAGCCAATTCACTATTGCTGCTACGCGCCCTACAATTTTATGCGATTTGTACGCTAAAAATAAACGAGCTTCTGCGTCTTTAAACACAGGGTTGTCATTTTTGTCAAATGTTTTTAACTCTTGACTGATAATTGGAGGAGTCCAAGAGGGGGTGTCTTTATACAGATCAAAAGGAAATTTTACAAATGCTTTTAAATCTTTCTTAGAAACGACTTCTTTTAATGTGATCATAAATTACAGTAAGCGCTATTAATTGTCAAAATCTTCATCTTCGCGTTGTTGCTTTTTAGGGGTTTTATCTTCTTCAGTAGCATCATCATCTTTTTTACGTTTCTTGCGTTTTTTGCTTTTAGGATTATCTTCTCTATCTTTTCGTTTCTTCTCGTCTTTAGCAGAGTTTCCATTGTCAATCTCTTCGGGTTTTATTTCTTTGTCTTTATGGAAATCTAACCTATAAGAGGCTCCAAAGGTAAGGTTTAATACAGACGGTGTGTCTTTAGTGTTAAAGGTTACAGCGGTATCTAATTGAAGATTCTTGTCCCATAAGTAGGCCCCTCCAAATCGTATAAGGTTATCGGCAACAAAATCGCTTTTAATCCCTTGAGTTTCTCCAAAAATAACCCATTGCGGATTAAACGAATGGGTTAGTGTTAATATGTACGAGAAGTCAGATTGATCGGTACCAATTCTATCTTTTATAAGATTCATTACAAATACCCAACCTCCGTTAAAATTGTGTTGCGTAGCGACGATTAACTTAGGGCTAATTCCTTCTATACCTGCGGCCGTAAACGGATTATCTTTAGTATCATAATTAGCGCCAAGGTATACAGATACGGCAGGTATAAGTGATTTCCATCGAAAAGCATGATTGGCTTTCCAACTGTATAAGTTTGGCTTTTCATCAGCTGCCTTTTTATAAGGATCGAATATTAAATATTTGGCACCAAAGGCTAAAAACCTAAAATTAGAACGCTTTTCTTCGGTTGTAAACGACGAGATGTTGGTTTGCGTGTCGTTTTGATAGCCGCCTTCAATATTGATTTCTAATTGCTCGAGAAATAACCCGTAGCGAATTGCAAAATCAGCTCCAAAACCAGAAACTTCGTTTTGTGGGGCAGGTGTGCGTTTCTCCTTAACAAAGTAAGGTCCAAGTTCAAACTGTAGCACTTTTGTACCTACCGAAAATGCGCTTCGGGACACACCAGGCCTGTTTGAATTAATCACGTCTGTATACTGAGCAAACGTAAAATTAAAAACGGCCAGCGATAGTATTGTAAATGAAGTTTTTAAGATATTCATAAGAATGATTTAGGACACTATAGATTTAATTTTCTCTAATTACATGAGTTCATTGCATTCAAATATAGATATTTTATCGTTTTTTTATGTTTTTTGAACGTTTTTTAAATGTTTAGAATTGTATTTTTACCCAAATTTAAAGTTATGCTACAACAAGCCTCAGTTTTGGGTTTAGTTAAAATGGTACTTATCATTTTATTGGTTTATTTTGGGTTGAAAATCCTATCGCGCTTATTTGCGCCGTTATTACTAAAGTTTGTCGCTAAAAAAGCAGAACAAAAATTTGGGCAACACTTTAATAGACAGCAGCAGCGGCCTTCAAAACAAGAAGGGGAAGTTTCTATAGATAAAGTCCCTAAACGTAAACAATCAAATAATAACGTGGGTGATTACGTGGATTTCGAAGAAATTGACTAATTTCATCCCTTAGCGTTTTAATTTTTTTTCATGCAACAATTATTTAAAAAAGCACTCATACATCTTCTCGTTATAGTAGGATTTGTATTGGTATCTCTAATTAATTTTAACCCTGTTCTACAAGGCAAACAAATATACCAAAGCGATATTGTACAGTATATTGGTATGTCTAAGCAGCAAAAGGATTTTAAAGCGAAGACAGGAACGGAAACGTATTGGACTAACAGTGCTTTTGGAGGTATGCCAACCTATCAATTAGGCGCTAGATACCCGCACAATTATATCAAAAAGTTAGATCATATGCTGCGGTTTTTACCAAGACCAGCCGACTATTTGTTTTTGTATTTGTTAAGCTTTTATATTTTACTATTAGTCTTACGCGTTGATTTTAAATTGGCTGGTTTAGGAGCTTTGGCATTTGGATTTTCAACATATTTAATCATTATTTTAGGTGTAGGCCATAATAGTAAAGCACATGCTATTGCTTATATGCCCTTAGTATTGAGTGGTATTTTACTTGTTTTTCAAAAACGTTACAGTCTTGGTTTTTTAGTTACAGCAGTAGCCATGGGTTTAGAATTGGTTGCCAATCATTTTCAAATGACCTATTATTTACTATTACTTGTAGTGGTATTAGGCGTGGTATATTTAATCGATGCTTACCGTAAGCAACTATTACCGCATTTTTTTAAATCCATAGGTATTCTTGTAGGTGCTGTAGTTTTAGCTATTGGACTTAATGCTACAAATGTTCTGGCAACTAAAGAATATGTTAAGTATAGTACGAGAGGTAAAAGTGAACTTACAATACACCCAGATGGCTCTCCAAAACCAGTAACATCGGGATTAGATAAGGATTACATCACACAGTTTAGCTATGGATTTGCGGAGACCTTTAATTTATTTATTCCGCGTTTCATGGGAGGTGGAAATGCCGAAAAACTGGGTAAAGACTCTAAGGTTTATGAGGCTGTGCGTAAATTAGGAGCCTCTCATACACAAGCCCTAGATAAAGCAGAGCATGCGCCCTTGTATTGGGGGCAGCAACCTATTGTTGAGGCACCAGCTTATGTAGGAGCAGTAGTGTTGTTTTTATTTGTTTTTGCTTTGTTTTTGGTAAGAGGACGTTTAAAATGGTGGCTTATAGGCGGTATTGTGATGCCCTTATTATTGTCATATGGTAAGAATCTTAGTTTTTTGACTAATTTTTTTATTGACTACGTGCCTTTATATAACAAGTTTCGAGCTGTTACTTCTATTCAAGTGCTGCTGGAGTTGTGTATCCCTGTGCTTGGTGTTTTTGGATTGGTGAAATTATTTAATGAAAACTATACGACCAATACAAAATTAAGGGCGTTAAAATATACTACGGGAATTACTGCTGGTTTAGCAGTGGTGTTTTTAATGTTAGGGAGTAGCTTGTTTGATTTCGTAGGCGTTAATGATGGGCATTATGCCCAAGCTTTAGGAAATGATTTTATTAGAGCAATAAAGGCAGATCGAAAATCTGTTTTCACATCAGATACCATTCGAACACTTTGCTTAGTGCTGTTGTCGGCTGGGCTTATCTATGCTTACTTAAAACAAAAGCTTAAGGCTGGTGCTGTAATTATTGCCTTTACAGTTTTGGTGTTATTCGATTTAATAGGTGTAAATAGACGCTATGTTAACGAAAGTGATTTTGTCGCAGCACGTAAAATGAATAGACCTTTTACAGCAAATGCTGTAGATCAATTTATTTTAAAAGACACAACACATTTTAGAGTATTCGATTTAGTGTCTGGCCCTTCAAAACCTTCTTATTTCCACAATTCGCTAAATGGTTATAACGCTGCAGAATTAAAACGTTATCGCGAGATTTTCGATTGGTATGTGTCTAAAAATAATCCTAATGTCCTTAACATGCTAAATGCAAAATATATTATAGCAAAAGATGATAAAGGGAGCCTGTTTCCTTATACAAATGATGCAGCTAATGGTAATGCTTGGTTTGTAAACACTTTAGAATCTGTAGCTTCTGCTAACGACGAAATTAAGCGTCTTGACAGTTTAGACACAAAGCGTATCGCTATTAAGCATGATATTGAAGACAAGATTACAAAACGGTTTAAAACAGATAGTTTAGCACGTATTAAAGCTGTAGTATACACCCCTAATTATATAAAATACGAGGCTGAAAATGTAAACTCTGGGTTTGCCGTTTTCTCAGAGGTGTATTATCCGCATGGCTGGACGGCTTATGTTGACGGCGTAGCAACCCCATTTAGACGTGTTAACTATCTATTACGAGGTATGGCGCTTACGGCAGGCAAACACACCATAGAGTTTAAATTTGAGCCCCAAGTGGTTAAAACAGGAAGTACTATTGCTTTAGGAAGTACTGTGGTGCTAGCTGTTCTGTTGCTAGGAGGGTTGTTTTATGAGTTTAAGAAAACAAAACGTGCCTAAAAAAGTACTTATAGTCGCCTATTATTGGCCTCCAGCAGGAGGGCCAGGTGTGCAACGATGGCTTAAATTTATAAAATATTTACCGCAATTTGGTATAGAGCCTATAGTTGTAGTGCCAGATAACGCAACGTACCCTTTAACAGATCTATCACTAACAGCAGAAGTTCCTAAAGGCGTTACTGTATTAAAAATTCCTATTAAAGAACCTTATAAAATAGCTAAACTATTTTCTAAAAAAAAGACGGCTACCATTAGTAAAGGGGTTATTAGTACGGCACAAAAACAGTCTTTTGTCGAACAATTAATGCTATTTGTTAGAGGGAATTTTTTTATTCCCGATGCACGTATGGGTTGGGTAAAACCTGTAACAAAATTTCTTTTAGAGTACATTCCAAAACACAAGATAAAGACAGTAATAACAACAGGACCTCCTCATAGCTTGCATCTTATAGGACTTAATTTAAAGCAAAAGATTACTATAAAATGGCTGGCAGATTTTAGAGATCCGTGGACAACCATTGGTTATCATAAACAATTGAAGTTAACAGCAGCGTCCCAAAAAAAACATAAAGCCTATGAAAAAGAAGTGCTATGTACGGCTGACACTGTTATTGTAACTTCTGCAGTTACTAAATTTGAGTTTGAAAGCATTACAACTAAACCCATACATGTTATTACAAATGGTTTTGATGATGAGACTGTTGCGCCATTTACTCTAGACAAGGCATTCACAATAGCACATATTGGATCATTATTATCTAAAAGAAACCCAGAGTTGCTATGGGAAGCATTATCTGATTTAACTTTAGAACATAGCGGGTTTAAAGATGACTTTCAACTGAATTTAGTGGGGTTTGTTAGTGAAGATGTGTTGGTGTCTTTGGAAAAACACAACTTAACACCTTATTTAAATAAAGTGGGGTATGTGTCTCATAAAGAAGCTATTAATTTTCAAAAAAAGTCACAATTACTACTTTTAATAGAAATTGATTCTAAAGATACGCGTTGTATTATCCCAGGGAAACTTTTTGAATACATGGTGTCTGGCCGTCCCATTGTAGCGTTAGGCCCTGAAGGGTCGGATGTCGCACAAATACTTAAAGCAACCCAGACCGGAAATTATTTTAGTTATTTGGATAAACACGCTTTAAAAAAGATTATTTTTGAACATTATACCGCATATGCTAAGGGAGAATTAAATGTACAGCCATTAGATTTGCAAAAATACCATAGAAAACAGCTTACTAAGACTTTATCGCAACTTGTATGATGGGAATCGTTGCCTCACAATCCTTAAAGAATATCATTTCAACCTATGCTGGATTCTTTATAGGGGCTGTAAACACGCTGTTTTTGTACACTAATTTTATGAGTGATGCCTATTATGGCATGGTTGGTTTTATTTTATCTTCGGCTTACGTAATGATGCCTTTAATGGCTTTTGGAGTACATAATACCATTGTAAAATTTTACTCTTCATTTAAAACAAGACAGGGGTTGCATAGTTTTTTAACACTAATGCTATTCTTGCCCCTAGTGCTCATTATTCCTGTATGCGGTTTAACGTATCTGAGTTACAATAGTATTGCTTCGTTTTTATCTACAGAAAATGAGATGATATACCATTACATATGGCATATCATTATAACAGCGATAGCCTTGGCGTATTTTGAAGTGTTTTATGCCTGGGTAAAAGTTCAAATGCAAACTGTTTTTGGTAATTTCATGAAAGAAGTGTTTCATAGAGTAGGCACCATGTTATTATTGGTGTTACTCTATCTGGGATGCATTGACTTGATACATTTTATGATAGGCTTAGTGCTTGTGTATGTTGTGCGTACATTAGTCATGATGGGGTGTGCTTTTTATTTAAAATTACCAATCCTCACTTTTAAAACGCCTTCTAATATTGGAGCAATTTTAAAATATTCATCTCTAATTATTATAGCAGGATCTATAGCAACAATGCTTTTAGATGTAGATAAAATGATGTTAGGAAAATATATTCCTATAAAAAATATCGCCTACTATAATGTTGCTATTTTTATAGCGACCGTAATCGCCGTGCCACAACGTGCTATGCATCAAATACTAATGCCAATTACTGCTAAATACTTAAATGAGGATAATATGATAGAGCTAGCAGACTTGTATAAACGCAGTTCTTTAAATTTATTTATTGTAGGGGGGTTGGTGTTCTTGTTAATTGTATCTAATATTAATGAGCTGTATCGTTTTCTTGCTACAGATTACAGTATGGGACTCTACGTAATGTTGTTAATTAGTGTGTCTAAGTTATACGATTCTTTATTAGGGAGTAACAATGCGATATTATTCAACAGCGATTATTACAGAGTTGTATTGATTTTAGGGGTACTTTTAGCATTTTTAATGGTGGCTCTAAATGTATGGTTAATTCCTATTTACGGAATAAACGGGGCAGCACTAGCGACTTTTATTGCTGTATTTCTCTATAACAGTACAAAGCTGTTTTTTGTTTATAAAGCCTTTAAAATAATACCTTTTACGCATAACACCCTAAGGGTAGGTATCCTTTTAGTTATTATGGCCTTAGGAACTTATTTTTGGGATTTTAAATTCTATCCCATTATTAATATTGGGTTAAAGTCTCTTGTTATTACTGGTGTATTTCTATTTGCTGTTTACAGGTTTAAGTTATCTGAAGATATAAATGGTGTTTTTAAAAAGTACCTGGTTAAAAAGCAATAGCAGGTTAAGGTAAGGAGGGAGGTATATCTCTATAATTAGACATTGTTTTAAGGGGTTATATAGTGCTGCGCCATGACAATGCATCTAAACAGAAGGAATGCTTATATTTTTTAGATGTTATTATAAGGCTGGCTACTAAGATTAGGTTAAAAGGTGTAATATTTGTGAAACGTCATCGTATTTCTAACACATGATTTGAGATAAACAGTCTTTAATTGGAGTTATTTAAAACAACAAGAAACCCCCACAATGTTGCTTTGAGAATAAGCAGATTGCGGGGGTTTACAACTAACTAACCAAATTATTATCTTCGTCTTCCAGAAGTAGATGCTATGGCTCTACTTCGTGAATAGTTTTTGTTTTGAGTAGCTCTACTGGTAGTATTTCTACTATATGTTCGTGTAGTGCTAGGCGCTCTTTTTACAGTCGTTTTACGCGTTGTTCTATTCACAACCGCTCCTCTAGGGGTTTGTGTTGTACGTCTTGATACGACCTGTTTTCTAGTGTTCTGACTAGAGACTCTATTTTGAGAGCGATTGTTATTTGTAGACGCACTACGTCTTACTACTGGTGCGCTTGTACGTCTTGTTTTTGTAACGTTCGAATTTGCAATAGGTCTTCTTGTGGTACTTTTGTACGACTTGCTACGTTGTGGTGTTACTACACGTCTGCTATAGGTTTTGTTAGCATTAGATCTATAGCTTCTACCTCTGTTAACTGTAGCATAGTTTTTATTCCTGTGAATAACAGTTCCTCTTCTGCTCGCAATAGCGGTAACAGGTCTACGGTTATTGTAATAAGGCCTACGGTAATCATATCTAACAGGTGTGTAATAACGTCTGTAAGGCCTGTTGTATACAACACAATAGTCACGTGCTGGAACACTGTAATAACGGTGCCATGGTCTATGCACATAAGATCTGTTATACCTGTTAATATAACCTGTATAATGAGAGAATCTATTATATCTGTTATAGTGTACGTACAGACCACCAACACGGTTTATAAGTCCGAAGTTGTTATAATGTATCGCTACGTTTCCAGCCCTGGTAATACGACCATAGTAATCATAAAATATAGGAATGTTTTCAATTTGAATGATTGCACCATACTCATCATACTGTACAAAAGAATTATAATCGTAACCCGAATTGAAACTAATATTAACATTTCTTGTATGGATACCAACGTTTAAGTTTGCGTTGTTTCTTAAAATGTTAAAGTCGAATTGTCCATCTTTAAACACAGAGAATTCAATGCCGTTTTCAACAAATATAAAAGAGTTATTGTAACCGCTATAAACAGTCTTCGCGTTCGTATATGTCGTTGCAAGTAGTAGACTTGCTATAAAAAATATCACCTTCTTCATAATAGTAAATTTTAGATACTGATAAACTTCAGTATACAGGTTCATGCTTTATGAATTACAAACAGCGTGCCACAATTTATAACAGCAGTGTTTTAGAAGGTGTTTTGTAGCGGTTATTCTTATGTAATTAGAAGTAGATATGTTTTAATTTATTGAAAACAAGTGTTTTATGGTTAGTTTAGCTTTTCTTTTAAATAGGGACCGATTTGAGACGCAGAAACACTTATAACATCTTCAGGGGTACCACAAGCTACTAGATTACCACCATTTTCTCCACCAACAGGGCCTAGATCTATAATAAAGTCGGCACATTTTATCAATTCAATATTATGCTCTACAACTATAATAGAATGTCCTTTTTCTAGAAGCGCCGTAAATGATTTTAATAACTTTTGAATGTCGTGAAAGTGTAAACCCGTAGTTGGCTCATCAAAAATAAATAAGGCTTTATCCTTTGTATTCCCTTTACCTAAAAAGGATGCTAACTTAATACGTTGGGCTTCACCACCAGAAAGCGTTGAAGAACTTTGCCCTAGAGTAACGTAGCCTAATCCTACATCCTGAAGAGGCTGAAGCTTATTTTTAATTTTAAATTGTTCGTTAGCTTCAAAAAACGCAATAGCATCATCTATAGTAAGACTTAAAATGTCATCTATGGTTTTGCCTCCAAACATAACTTCTAACACTTCTTTTTTAAAGCGCTTGCCTTTGCAGGTGTCGCATTCTAAATGCACATCGGCCATAAACTGCATTTCTATAGTAACTTCGCCTTCACCTTTACAGGTTTCACAACGCCCACCATCTACATTAAATGAAAAGTGTTTGGCTTGGTAGTTACGTATTTTACTAAGTTTTTGTCTGGAAAATAGAGCTCTTATATCATCATAGGCCTTTATGTAAGTCACTGGATTAGATCTTGATGAGCGTCCAATTGGGTTTTGGTCTACAAATTCTATATGCTTTATAATACCAAAGTTACCTTCTAATTCAGAAAATTGCCCTGCTTTATCACTAAAGTCTGTTAGCTTTTTTTGAAGCGCAGGAAACAGTATTTTTTTAACCAGAGTACTTTTTCCACTTCCAGAAACACCGGTAACTACAGTAAGCATCTCTAAAGGGAACCGTACATCTATATTTTTAAGGTTGTTCTCGCGCGCTCCCTTAATATCAATATAATGTTTAGAGGTTCTTCTCGTTTTGGGAATTTCAATTTTTAAAGTCTCATTGAGATACTTCGCTGTTAATGATTCAGATTTTAAAATCTCATTTAGTGGGCCAGTAGCAACTACATGTCCTCCTAAAGTACCTGCTTCTGGACCAATATCTATAATCGTATCTGAGGCGTTCATGATATCCTCATCATGCTCTACTACTATAACTGTGTTTCCTAAATCGCGTAATGCTTTTAAAACTGTTATAAGACGTTCTGTGTCTTTGGGGTGCAATCCAATACTGGGCTCATCTAAAATATACATGGAACCTACAAGACTACTGCCAAGTGATGTTGCTAGGTTGATGCGTTGACTTTCGCCTCCAGATAAGGTGTTCGATTTTCGGTTTAATGTTAGGTAGTTTAAGCCTACATTGGTGAGAAATTCTAGTCTACTATTGATTTCTAATAATAAGCGTGTTGCAATTTTAGTATCGTGAACATCTAATTTTAAAGCGCTAAAAAAGGCAACCAGCTTTTCGATGGGCATCTCTACCAAATCGGTAAGGGTTGTATTGTTGATTTTTACATAATTAGCTTCTGGACGCAAGCGTTTCCCTTGGCATGTTTTACATTTGGTTTTTCCGCGGTAGCGAGAGAGCATAACGCGGTTTTGAATTTTATAGGCTTTGGCTTCTAATTCTGCAAAGAAACTGTTTAAGCCTTCAAAATGTGTATTACCGTCCCAAACAAGTTGTTTTTGAGCAGCGGTTAACTCAAAGTAAGGTTTATGAATTGGGAAATCGAATTTATGTGAATTGTTAACCAACTGGTCTTTATACCAACTCATGCTGTCGCCTCGCCATGGGAAAATGGCATTTTCATAAACAGAAAGCCCTGTGTTGGGGATCACTAAATCTTCGTCGATTCCTATAATATCACCATAACCTTCACATTTAGGACAGGCGCCATAAGGATTATTAAAGCTAAATAGATGCACGTTAGGTTCTAAAAAAGACATTTGGTCTAATTCAAATTTATTGCTAAAACGCTGTTGTGAATTAGTGCTTAGTTGCACGATAAGACATTCTCCTTTACCTTCAAAAAATGCGGTTTGTACCGCGTCGGCTAGACGGTTAAAAAAATCATCTTCGTTTTTTGTTATAATCCTATCTACGACAAGCATTAGTGTATCCTCTTTAGAAATAGAAGGCAACTCATCTATTCGTAACACGCTATCGTTATGCTGTACTCTTGCATAACCTTGCTGTTGTAACACCTTTAATTTATCTTCCATAGCGCGTCCTTCTTCTAAATGAATAGGAGCAAGAAGGAGTAGTTTTTCGCGTTCAGGAAATGTTTTTATGTATTCAATAACATCAGTGACTGTATTTTTTTTGACTTCTTTTCCTGAAATAGGAGAGTAGGTTTTTCCTATTCTGGCAAATAATAATTTTAAGTAGTCGTATATCTCTGTAGTGGTTCCTACTGTAGAGCGTGGGTTGGTCGAGTTTACTTTTTGTTCTATAGCTATGGCTGGGGCAATACCTTTAATATAATCTACTTTAGGCTTGTTTAAACGGCCTAAGAATTGCCTAGCATAACTGGATAGACTTTCTACATAACGTCTTTGACCTTCAGCATAAAGCGTATCGAATGCCAAACTTGATTTTCCGGATCCCGAAAGCCCTGTTATAACAACAAGCTTGTTTCTAGGGATGACGACATCGATGTTTTTTAAATTGTGCAACTTAGCACCTTTTATGATGATATTTTCCTTTGGATTAATGTCTGAAATCTCAGTGTTCATAGGCTTTTAAAAGATATTGTAGCGCAAAGATACTATAAGTAAATGAGCTTGAAAAATAGTTGAGTTCTAAGCTTTTAAAAGAAAAAAAACGAACTATTTCTTGCATTTAAGGTAAAAATGTTGTTATATTTGAATTGTTATTATCTCATAAAACAACTTGTCTATAGCATAACATTACTTTTAAATTTAAGAATAACCCCAAGCTTCGAAGTTTACTTCGTGGATTAAAAGTAATTGTCATGCAAAAAGAACTCATTACTGATGCTACTCTTGTGAGTAGCTACATCAAAGGACAAGAAAGTGCTCTTGAAATACTTATCAAAAGACACAAACAAAAGATTTATAGTTTTATATATTCGAAAGTTTATGATAAAGATGTTGCGGAGGATATCTTTCAAGATACTTTTATAAAAATCATAAAAACTTTAAAACGCGGCACTTATAATGAAGAAGGTAAGTTTTTACCATGGGTAATGCGTATCGCTCATAATCTTGTTATTGACTTTTTTAGAAAAAGTAATAGGATGCCAAAATTTGACAATACGGGCGAGTTTAGTATTTTTTCTGTTTTAAGCGATAGTGCGTTAAATGCTGAAAAAAGTATTATTAAAGCGCAGGTAGAAAATGATGTAAGACGATTGGTAGAGGAGTTGCCAGAAGATCAAAAAGAAGTTTTAATGATGCGTATGTACAACGACATGAGTTTTAAAGAAATATCAGACCGTACAGGCGTGAGCATTAACACTGCTTTGGGACGCATGCGCTACGCATTAATTAACATGAGAAAGATTATAGAAAAACACAATATCGTACTTACAGATTAATCGTTTTGAAGTTGCTATTTCAAGTCGGTTTCACGTTTTAAGAAGCCTGATTTAAAATTAAATCTAAAAGTAAGTTATGTAGTACACAATAAAGCTAATTTAACTGCGTTTTACTTTAGAATCAACTTTTAAACACAGAAAATGGCAAAACTTTACTCTAATAATTCAATAGAAAACGCAAGACATTTGAACCCGAAAAAAGAAACCATTGATTTTATTATCAATTTTTCAAAATCCTATAAAGTACTGGGAGAAGGTAATAAGAAACACGACGTGTTTCTTAATTAATGCATCAATTTTTAAATTAAAATCCTGATACATGTATCAGGATTTTTTCTTTTTATAATAAGCGTTAAGTACTGTTTTTCTACCAATAGTTTTAGTGATAATGTCTTTATCTAAATCCCAACCTCTTGCAGGGGAATATTCGCGACCGTACCATATAATTTGCAAATGAAGATCATTCCATAATTCTTTTGGAAAAAGCCGTTTCGCATCTTTTTCGGTTTGTACCACGTTTTTACCAGAGGTGAGATTCCAACGGTACATTAAACGATGTATATGTGTATCTACAGGAAATGCAGGTACACCAAAAGCTTGAGACATAACAACACTAGCTGTTTTGTGTCCTACTGCGGGTAGCGCTTCTAAAGCTTCGAAGCTTTGTGGCACCTTGCCGTCGTGTTCGTTTATGAGAATTTGAGACAGGCCATGGATACCTTTACTTTTCATAGGAGATAAACCGACAGGTTTTATAACATCTCTAATTTCATCTACAGATAACTTAACCATATCGTATGGATTATCAGCAATCTCAAAAAGAAGTGGTGTGATTTTGTTTACGCGCACATCTGTACTTTGTGCCGACATTAACACGGCAATAAGTAATGTGTATGGATCTTTATGATCTAAAGGAATAGGGATGTGCGGATAGTATGCATTTAGCGTTTTAATAATAAAGGTAACGCTTTCTTGTTTTGTCATTTCAGTTGTTTTCATCAAAAATAACAAGAATTAAAAGGAAAAGTTCATTATTTATTGGTTTTCATGCTCAATCTTAGGAAGCATCAGGTTTTAAAAATTCACAATAAATTGAGTTGCATATAGTCGTAAACTTGTACTATGGTGATGATACCTGCTTTTTTAGTTTATAATTTTGGTTGTTCTGTATATGTCGCCTAACTTTGTTACAAAACAAGGCATATGAAAACATTACAGATAGGAGATAAAGCTCCAGAATTTAAAGCGTTAGACGAACAGGGTAATACAGTAACACTGGCCGATTACAAAGGAAAGAAATTAGTGGTTTTTTTCTATCCAAAAGCAAGTACACCTGGTTGTACGGCAGAAGCCTGCGATCTTAATGCTAATTTTGAGCGTTTTCAAGCGCAAGGGTATGAAATTTTAGGCGTGAGTGCTGATAGCGCAAAACGTCAATCTAATTTTAAAGCTAAATATGATTTTAAGTATCCTTTATTGGCTGATGAAGATAAAGCTGTTATAGAGGCCTTTGGGGTTTGGGGACCAAAAAAGTTTATGGGTAAAGAATACGATGGTATTCACAGAACTACGTTTATCATTGACGAAAACGGCGTTATCGAAAATGTGATCACTAAAGTAAAAACAAAAGCACACGCTGCTCAAATTTTAGATACAGAATAAAAAAAGAGCCTTTAAAAGGCTCTTTTTTTATTTTTTTGGCTTTACAGCAATATTGTGATGTTATTATTAAAATTTATTCATTTTTTGAGGTTGTGCGATGTTTTAGGGTGAGCGGTTTAAGCGTGCGTCTGGTGTAGCCAAATAACCTGAAATCCTTAATAAGATCTGCAGTGCCATCTGGTAGCATGTCTTCCCAACCAGTGTCACCTTTCTCGATTAGACTTAACGCTTCTCTTGAGAAAATATTCATAATACGCTCGTCATAGTCTTCAATATCAATAACTTTCCCGTTGTACTTAAAGAATTTATATAACTCTTTCATGCGAGGATACACCTTAAGATTTTCACTTGTAATCAGCTCACCAGTGTCAGGGTCGAACATTGGATATAAGTAGACTTTTAAATCTTTAAAGAATAGTTTTCCAAAAGCTTCTAAGATCCCACCACTAATATGTCTATAGTATTTCTCGTCAAAAATATCAATTAAATTACTAACCCCCATAGCTAAGCCCATTCTTGCTTTTGTGTAGTTAGAGAAATACTCTACAACCTTATAGTATTCCTGAAAGTTAGATATCATAACCGAATGTCCTAGAGCACATAACAAATCTGCTCGATCTATAAAATCTTGCTCGTCAATCTTACCTTCGGCTCTTAAATTAGACAATGTAATTTCAAAAACAACTACAGCTTTATCTTCATCAACCTTATTTTCCTGGATAAACATCTCATAAGATTTCTCATACATAGCCATATTCACTTTAGTCACAGGTCTAAAACTACCGCGAAGTGCTAAAATGTTTTTCTTATAGAAAATACGGGCTGGCAAAACATTATTACCATCAGGGCCAAAAACAACAGCATCTGTCATGCCGTTTTTCACCAACTGCAAACTCATCAAGCGGTTGTCTACATGTTTGAATACGGGGCCTGAAAAATTGATAGTATCAATCTCCAACTGGTCTTTATCTAAGTGATCGTATAAGTAACGTAGTAATTTTTTAGGCTCATTGTATTTGTAAAAGGCACCATAAATAAGATTGGTACCTAAAACACCTAATGTTTCTTGCTGCAGACGTGCATCAGTTTCTTTAAAGCGCACATGTAACAAAATTTCATTATAATCAGCGCCAGCTTCAACCTGATACTTTATGCCTACCCAACCATGCCCTTTAAACTGCTTTGCAAAATCTATGGTTGCAACAGTATTGGCGTAAGTAAAAAATATTTTATTAGGATTTTTATCTCTAGTGATGCGCTTTTCCATAAGCGACATTTCATGAGACAGCATTTTACGCAAACGCGATTCTGTCACATAGCGTCTATCGTCCTCAATTCCATAAATGGCATCACTAAAATCTTTATCGTAAGCAGACATTGCTTTGGCAATCGTACCGGAAGCCCCTCCAGCTCTAAAAAACTGTCTAGCGGTTTCTTGGCCAGCACCAATCTCTGCAAAAGACCCGTAGATGTTCTTATTGAGATTGATACGTAATGCTTTTGATTTTAATGATGGAATATCATCAAATTCTTTATCTCCATTTATAGTGATTTTCATAAGCGTTCTTATTAATATCGTTTTAATGTAAAGATACCAAATAAGCATAGGTTACAAAAAAAATAGTTCTATTTTTGTTATTAAATTAAAGCATATTGAAAGTTACATTTCTCGGTACAGGAACCTCCCAAGGCATACCTATTATTGGTAGCGATCATCCCGTTTGCCTAAGTTCTAACACCAAAGACAAACGGCTTCGCACATCGGCCTTGATTGAATGGGACAACTTTAGTTATGTAATTGATTGTGGGCCAGATTTTAGACAGCAAATGCTGCGTTGCGGATGTGAAAAAATAGACGGCATTTTATTTACGCACGAACATTCAGACCATGTGCTTGGACTGGACGATATCCGGCCTTTTTACTTCAAACAAGGTGCTATTGCTATTTACGCGCACAAACGCGTGTTAAAAGCATTACGCAAACGCTTTGACTATATCTTTAAAATTAAAAACAGATACCCTGGTGCACCTTCTGTAGATACCTACAAACTAAAACAAGGTCGACCTTTTGAAATAGGTGGCCAGCGTGTTCTTCCTATAAAAGGTTGGCATGGACACTTAAAAGTATTTGGATTTCGATTTCCTAAATTCTGTTACCTGACAGATATAAAATCGATGGCCGACACGGAAATTGAAAAGATTAAAGGTGTAGATGTTTTGGTCGTCAATGCACTACGCATTGAGCCGCATTTTTCGCATTTTAATTTAGAAGAAGCCTTGGAGTTTATAGCACGAATACAACCCAAACGCGCTTATTTAACACATATAAGTCATTTATTAGGGTTTCATGACGCCGTAGAAGCGCAATTACCCGAAAATGTGTTTTTAGCGTACGACACTTTAAAACTAACCCTTTAAGATATGAAGCAAAAAATTTTCATGTACCTGTTTATCGTTTCTCTTTTATTGATACTATTTCAATATGCTAGTGCGAAGCGCATTTTCGAAAGTCAAAATAAACGCCTAACAAGCGCTAAAGGTAAAATAGAACGCTTAACAGATTCTATTGCTGCTATGGATGAAAAATTGATACATTGTTCTCATTTTAAGTTTGAAAACAATGAGGATGCCATTAGTTATTTTGAACGTGATGGCTACAAAGCAGAAACTATTATTGCAACCGTACAAGATGCGATATACAGTACTAACGAACTAAAAGGGCAGCATCCTATAGTACCGTATGCGTCTTCTGAAGGTCGAAAAATTCTAATAAACACCATAAAATTGCTAAATCATAAATGGATTATAGCCGATTTTTCGGATGGCGAATATTGGGGCGAAGTCTTTTTTACGTATCACATTCGCGAGGGTGGCAAGATAGAGTTCAACCTGGTAGAATCCTTTTTATACCCTTTTGATTAAGGTTTAGTTGTATAAGCCACGCCTTTTTCTTTTTTAACATCTCCCACATAAGAATACTCATAAGTATACGAGGTATCTGTAGTTGTTAGTATTTTTAAATGAATGTCTTTACGTTCAGCCCTATTTTTAGGGTGTATGGTTCTAAAAACGACTTCACAGTCATTAATCCAACGCACTTCAGAAGAATCGATATGATCTTTATAAGTTTCTATTTGTAATGATTTTGTTCGTGTAAATTCTGAGGTGTAAACAGTGCCATTAATACGTGTTTCCGTGTAGTAGGTACCCGTTTTATAGGCCTTACAAGAGCGTTCGGTCTCATAACAGGCATATAATGTAAATAGAAAGGCAATAGCGATGAATTTTTTCATTTAAAATTTAAAGTTTTTGCAAAGCTATTAAACTATCAGGTTAATTGCGATAATTTTTAAAAGTTCCGTCCGAATAAAATACAACGATACGCTCAATCGATTTTTCATGAGGTGTAGGCGCATTCATTTCAGGTAAAGCTGCTGTTGCATCTGTAAAGAGATCTTTAGCAGGTGCAGGTGCTGTTTCAATTGGTGCTACTTCTGTAAGCTTAGGAAACGTTCCTTTGCCTTTTAAGAGCCAATATAGTTCTACTTCAGGGAATGCAGAGAGTATTTTAAGCACAAATTCTAAACTCGGTTTATTTCGTCCAGATAAAATATGAGATATACTGGAGCGCTGTACACCAATTTTTTCAGAAAACGAAGAGGCAGATTCCCCATAGTAATCTATAACACGTTGAAGTCTTTTAGCAAAAGCATCGCTGTTTATCATTGTAAACAATTAATTAGAGTTGTTTGATTACAAATGTAACAAATGATTTGGATAATGCGTACTTTTGTGAATTTTTTTAGAGATTTCTATTGATTTATAGGTTTAAGTTAATATATCTAATGTATTGATTAGTAATGATATAATGATATTACAAATTGAATACACTATTAACTGAAATGTGATGTTATAAGACTCTATTTAATATAAAATACTGTATACTTCTGTGTACAATTCAAGATCTTTTATTTGTTTACAATTGTAAAATACTAATTGTTTACTTTTGTATACAAATAAATTTTATGACCATAGAAGACATACAAACACTATTTGCTACATATAAAGCAGCAACGCTTAAACATCGTTATATAACAGCTACAGATATTGAACCGTTATTAACGGAATTAGAAGGTGTCGCTAAAATTGAAATTGTGGGGCAATCTGTATTAAAGACTCCCATTCACAGCATCACCATTGGTAATGGTTCGAAGAAGATTTTAATGTGGTCTCAGATGCACGGTAACGAATCGACCACAACAAAGGCGCTTTTTGACCTTTTAAACCTCTGTACTGCTACATCTCAAGAACTAGATACTGTTCTAAAAGCTTGCACCCTATGCATTATACCTTTATTAAATCCGGATGGCGCTAAAGCTTACACTAGAGTGAATGCAAATGCGGTAGACTTAAACAGAGATGCACAAGAAAGAACGCAACCAGAAAGTAACGTTTTAAGGAGCGTTTTTGAAACCTTTAAACCTCACTTTTGCTATAATTTGCATGGACAACGTACTATCTTTAGTGCTGGAAACACTGCTAAACCTGCGATTGTATCGTTTTTAGCTCCCGCACAGGATAAGGCTTGTACTGTCACACCAACGCGAAAAATCGCCATGGAGGTTATCGCAGAAATGAACCGTAATTTACAGCTTGTCATACCAGACCAAGTTGGCGTATATGATGATGCGTTTAATATAAACTGTGTTGGTGATACGTTTCAAAGTGAAAATGTACCTACCATTTTGTTTGAGGCCGGTCATTACGGGAATGATTATAATAGAGAGTACACTCGAGAACTTATTTTTATCTCCTATATAACCTCTTTAAATTATATAGCAAGCAGAACAGTAACTGGCGCTAATTACGCTCCTTATTTAGATATTCCTGAAAACGGGAAACTGTTTTTTGATGTCATTATAAGACAGGCAAAACTATCTAGTGGCAGTAGCATCACCGATGTGGCATTTCAATTTGAGGAACGTTTAATAGACGGTGAGTTGCACTTTACACCAATTGTACGAAAAATAGGCGAGCTGTCGGGCTATTATGGTCATAAAGAGATTGATGCGCAATCTCATTTACTAACTGGTGCAGACACAAAGCAGTTGGCACTGGATAGCGAAAACGTTTGCGTACATATTAATACTAAGAAAATCGTATTATTTTCGAAATAAAACGCACTAAATGTGGGTTATTTACAAAAAGAATGTATTAATTTTGCTCTTATACTAAGAATCGTTCATCATGGGGAAAATAAAATTAGACGAAATAGATCATCAAATTCTTGACATGTTAATTGATAACACAAGGATACCTTTTACAGATATTGCCAAAAAACTTTTAATATCTGCTGGTACAGTACATGTTAGAGTTAAAAAAATGGAGGAATCGGGAATCATTAGAGGTTCTTCCCTTACTTTAGATTATAAAAAATTAGGGTACTCTTTTATTGCTTATGTTGGCGTATATTTAAATAATACCTCTCAAACACAATTTGTTTTAGAGCGTATTAATGATATTCCATATGTAACCGTAGCGCACATTACAACAGGAAAGTTTAATATTTTCTGTAAAATACGTGGTAGAAATACAGAGCATGCGAAAGAGGTTATTTTTAAATTGGATGAAATAGAAGGGGTGTACCGCACAGAAACGATGATTTCTTTAGAAGAAAGCATTAATGATAAAAAACGCTTGATGCACTCTATCTTTAATGAGATGTAAAACGCGAATTACAATACATTATTAAAAAGCACCTTTATATAGGTGCTTTTTTTATGGCTTGTATATTACACGATTGAGACCGCTTTATGCATTAGAATATGTATTACACCTGACCTGCGATCTGCCATAAAGAACTGTATGTTTTAATTTACACATAGTACTATGCAGATATTAAGACACACTAATGCGATAGTGTGTCTTACAGTCTCATAACCAAATTCTAATGTGTGAAATGAGTTTAATTTTCCGTTTTTTAGCCCCTATAAATACCCATAGATGTCTATATATGGTAATTATTAGGTCTTTCATAGAAAATTTTTGATTTACTTATTTCGTTAAAAGATATTTATACCATATTTAAACGATTTCGTAAACCAGCTCTCAGTATCGTATGGTATTTAACTCTTTAGGATTCTTTATTTTTTTACCTATTGTTTTTTTAACATACTGGTTGGTATTAAAGAAAAATTTAAAAGTCCAAAACGTATTCTTATTACTTTCAAGTTACTTTTTCTATGGCTGGTGGGATTGGCGCTTTTTAAGTCTTATTTTTTTAAGTACCGTCGTAGATTATTGTGTTGGTATACAAATAGAGAAACACTCTAATGCGAAAACAAGAAAGCAATGGCTTTGGTGTAGTATT
Source organism: uncultured Flavobacteriaceae bacterium (assembly GCA_947504035.1). Taxonomy (GTDB): domain Bacteria; phylum Bacteroidota; class Bacteroidia; order Flavobacteriales; family Flavobacteriaceae; genus Jejuia; species Jejuia algarum. Next base: position 353,469 of record CANNGA010000002.1, on the reverse strand, counting down.
GTTTTTAATGTAGGTTTATTGGCATTCTTTAAATATTTTAATTTCTTTATTGCGTCTTGGGTAGATGCTTGTGCGCTATTGGGTTATGACATAAAAAGCAAATGGACGCTACGTATACTATTGCCTGTTGGTATTTCATTTTATACGTTTCAAACCATGTCTTATGCCTTCGATATTTATTATAAACGCTTAAAACCAACTACAGATTTTCTAGGGTTTGCGGCTTTTGTAAGCTTCTTTCCTCAATTGGTAGCAGGGCCTATAGAAAGGGCTTCTAATCTACTTTCACAAATTTTAAATAAACGCACGTTTAGTTATGAGCAATGCGTCTCAGGTTTAAAACTAATACTTTGGGGACTCTTTAAAAAAGTGGTTATTGCAGATGCTTTAGCACCTATTGTAGACGATATTTTTGCCAACTATAGTACTTATCCAGCTTCTACATTACTTATGGGAATTGTTTTCTTTAGTTTTCAAGTGTATGGAGATTTTAGTGGATATACAGACATTGCAATAGGGACTTCTAAGCTATTTGGCATAGAATTGATGTCTAATTTTAAATTCCCTAATTTTTCACGTAATGTCGCTGAATATTGGCAACGCTGGCATATTTCATTATCAACTTGGTTTAGACATTATATTTACATTCCTTTAGGGGGCTCTAGAGCAGGAAAACTTAAATCGATTAGAAATATAGCTATTATTTTTCTGGTAAGTGGTTTTTGGCATGGTGCCAATTGGACGTTTATTTTCTGGGGTGCATTCCATGCCTTGGTTTTTATTCCTGTCTTTCTAATGGGACGGAATACAATTTATAAACATACGGTTATTGGCCAGTCTTCTGTTTTTCCGTCGTTTTTAGAAATAGGACAGGTACTCCTAACATTTGCTATTGTTAGTTTTTCTAGAATATTTTTTAGATCGCCTTCAATTTCAGATGCCTTTGCTTATATCGGTTGCTTTTTTACCAATCCAGGATATGCGCCTTACCAACATCCTTCAGGATATCGTATGTTAGATTATTACATTTTAATAGCTGTATTTGTGATCTATGAGTATCTCATTCGAAAAGATGAAAGACAGCCTTTTAAATTTAAGTATAAAGCAGTTCGGTTTATAATATATACCATAGTCATCATGGCGATGTTATTATTTTATGACAGTAATATAGACCGTTCATTTATTTATTTTCAGTTTTAAACTTATGAAAGCACTTATTTTAAAATCTGGATTATACCTACTGCTAACACTGGTGGCTTTAGAGGGCTATGTTCGTGTGTTTCATTTAACGAAAGATTACCCATCACGTTATGTCGATGTAAAAGGGGTAGAGAAGTGGCGCCCTAATCAATCGGGGTTTTCTGTAACAGGAAATAGAAGACAAAATTTTTCTGAATACCATATTAATAGTTCGGGCTTCAATTCGTATAGAGAATTTGAGCCAACCCAAGATGCCGTAGAGCTTGCCTTAGTTGGTGATTCGTTTATAGAAGGTTTTCATCAAAATTATTACAATTCGATAGGGCATAAGATAGAAACGCATTTACCAGATGTTAATGTTTATGAGTTTGGATATGCGGGTTATGATTTTGCAGATGAATTGCATTTGGTTCATGCTTATAAAGACCTCTTCGATAACATTGACTATGTGTTTTTAGGCCTTAAGTTTGAAAACGATTTGTATCGCGATGCATATCATGTTTTACAAGAGCGTATGAAACTAGAATCACCTTTGTACAAAAATTTGCGTAAAATTAAAATTCTAACCTATGCGCAAAGTATCGGACTTTTAGATCCGATTAGAAATGCTATAAGTCACATTTTAAATTTGAGTGCAAAAAAAACGACAAGCACTACGACTCAACATAAGCAACATATAGAGGCTGAGGCTCATGCAAAGTATATAGAGAATTTTAAAACATTAATTACAAGGTATGGTTATGATAAGGATCGATTTATTTTGGTGCTAGATACTGCTAAAACGCCTCAGATATTTTTAAACTATTTAAAACGTTATAATTTTGATTATGTGGATGTTTCAGAAGACTTAAAAGCATCTAAACGCCCTACAACTTTAATTTATGATATGCATTGGAATAATCATGGACGAAACATCGTTGCAAAGTGCATTGTAAGTTATTATAATAATAATTTTACAAAAAAATAATAGTTTTAATTTATATATGTTGTTTTTTTGTGGTCTATAAAAACAACGACATATATAAATTCAGATATATTTACTAAATGAATATACTCATTACATCGGCAGGACGAAGAGTTTCTTTGGTTAGAGCTTTTCAAAAGGAACTAAAAGCTATTTTTCCAGAAGGAAAAGTCATGGCTACAGATAATAACACAAAGTTATCGGCTGCATGTCAAGAAGCCGATCACGCTTTCGATATTCCTTTGGTTTGCGAAAAAAATTATATTGATTGTTTAATCGATATATGCAAAGCCAATGCTATTAAATTAGTTATACCTACAATAGATACAGAACTTAAAGTTTTAGCCTCAAAGAAAGATGTCCTGCAAAAGCACGGCATTATACCTATAGTGGCCGAAGAAGCATTTGTAAATTTGTGCAGGAATAAAAGGGACATCCATACCTTCTTCACAGATAATGGTATCAAAATAGCTAAAGAATACTCTAAATACGACTATAAATTACCACTGTTTATTAAGCCGATAAATGGTAGTAGGAGTGTGGATACCTATTTAATTAATACACATGAAGATCTTACAGAATATCATTTTAAAAATGAAGATTTGATGTTTTTGGAATATCTAGATCATGATGAGTTTCAAGAGTACACTTGTGATTTGTATTATGATAAATCGCACCATTTAAAATGCGTCGTACCTAGAGAACGTATTGAAGTTAGAGATGGTGAAGTGAACAAATGTGCCACCGAAAAAGGTGTTCTTGTCACTTATATTAAGGATAAACTTGGGTATATAGAAGGCGCCATAGGTTGCTTAACAGCGCAATTCTTTAAACATAAAACTACAGGAGAGATTTATGGTATAGAAATTAATGCACGATTTGGTGGCGGTTATCCGCTTTCATATTTTGCAGGTGCCAATTACCCCAAATGGCTTATTAATGAATACTTAGCAGAGGTACCTGCTCCAGAGTATTTCGAAGACTGGGAAGAGAATTTATTAATGTTGCGTTACGACCATGAAGTACTAGTGCATGACTATGAAAGATAATTTGGTATTTGTATTTGATTTAGATGATACACTGTATAAGGAGATTGATTTTTTAAAATCTGCTTATGAGGAGATCGCTCAATATATCGCTTCTAAAGTTAGTGTAGATGCTAGTGTTATCTACACATTTTTAGTAGAAGCGTATTATAAAGGCGCTAATCCTTTTGAAACAGTACTTCTTAAATTTAAACCATCAGATACAGAGGTTTCTACGTTGCTGCAATTGTATCGCAACCATAGTCCTAATATTAAACTTTCTAATGAAAGCAAAACATTACTATCGTATTTAAAGGCCAATGTATATAAAATTGGCTTAATTACAGATGGTAGAAGTAAACAGCAGCGTAGTAAAATAAAAGCTTTAGGTTTAGAAGCTTATTTAGATGATATTTTAATCTCTGAAGAATTTGGTTCTGAAAAACCTAATCCTAATAATTTTAAATTTTATGAAACGAAATATGGGACATCTCTAAACTATGTATATATAGGAGATAATACCAAGAAAGATTTTATAGCCCCGAACCACTTAGGCTGGACGAGTATTTGTTTATTAGATGATGCTTCTCTCAATATACATAAACAAAGCTTTGATTTGGCAAACCAATTTTTACCTCAATTTAAAATTAACCACTTTAATGAGGTTCCTAACATTATAAAACACATTTAATGCAGTTAGTTGTTAATAAGATTAAAAAAAAGGGGGATTTTTATAAATATTTTGATTGCGTAGACGCATTTAGTAGAGTAAATCCGTTTTGCAAAATTTTAGGGATTAACTTAGATGAATTGGTAGATGAAGAACTCTGCTATTTCACCTATGGTAATACGGATAAAACTTTAGTTTTAATGCCGTTTTTGCTTAGAAAAATAAAAGTTGAAGGTTTTGAACACTACTATGATGTGAGTTCGCCTTATGGCTATAGTGGTCCTTTATTTAACGAAGATATGTCTAGAGCGTATTTGTTAGATTTTTGGGAAGCTGTAGATGCTTGGTACAAGGCTAACGATGTAGTTTCCGAATTTATTCGTTTTAGTTTGAGTTTAAACCATCAGTTTTATACGGGGAAACTAGTGCCTACTTTAAATAATGTGAATGGTTTTATTCACTCAGAAAAGGAGTTGCAATGGGGAAACTTCAAGGCTAAGGTACGTAACAACTATAGAAAAGCCGTTTCTAACAACCTTTCTATAAAGATTATCAATACACCAGATGATTTAGAACATGTAAAAGTATTTTACGACATCTATATAACGACAATGCAACGGTTAAATGCTGATCAGTCTTACTTTTTTTCGTTAAATTATTTTGAAAACATCATACGTTTAAACAAAGACAACTATGCCATTGCTTACGTGTATAAAGGAGATGTCCCGATTTCTGCAGAATTAATTTTTATATCTGGACATACGTTATTTTCTTACTTAGGAGGCACATTATCAGATTATTTCGATTGTCGTCCTAACGATTATTTAAAAATACAGGTCATGAAATGGGCCAGAGCAAATGGTCATACCTACTACGTTCTTGGTGGAGGAAGACAAAATAACGACAGCTTATATAAATACAAGAAAACCTTCTTTCCTAACGACGAAGATGTTGTTTTTTATACAGGACGTAAAGTTATAGATCCTAAAGTCTATAAAGAGATGGTAGCTAAAGCCAATATTACACCATCTTTAGATAAAGACACACGCGAAGTACATTATTTCCCAAAATACAGACAACCGGTTTAGAGTAAGCATATAATATATATGGCGTTGTAAACGTATTTTACGACGCCATATCTTTACTTAAAAACTTAGTGTTTTATAGCGCTTCCCATAAAGTGAATATTTTCTAATTCTAATTAGGAATAGTGTCTATAGAGGGGAAAAAAATCTGTAGATGTAAGCGCTTCTCTATTGCAATGCGCAGAGACAAGCTCGTCATACACGCTAGGATTTACAACGTGTTTCCAAATTTTAAAGGGTTTGAAATCTTTTGAAAAGGACGATTTAAATTTAAATAAATTGTCTTCTTTATTGCCTAATCCACCACCTAAATTAAAATAAGTATAACCTTCTTGAGTTCCTATAATACGCATTTCATCAATTAACAGACGTATAGGAGAGAGGTTTAAGGTATCGTTTTTGGTACCAGAGATATGATAGTGTATAATGTCTTTTGTTTTAAACATCATGGCAGCAGAAACAATCTGTTTTGTCTCTTTATCGATAGCAAAAAGAATATCTACTTTAGCTTTTAACTGTGCTATAATATTAAAAAAGTAAGTTTCTGTAAAATAGTAGCGTCCTACAGCGTTAACACGATCCATATTTTCATAATACAAATCTATAAATGCTTTAATATCGGCCTTCTCACTACTCATTTTAACATCAAACAGTTTTCTGCATTTATTAATATAGCGTTTCGTTGTTTTAGAAAACAGCGTACGTTGTGTATCTATGGGTTTTGATAAATCTATATTTACAATATTACCAAGTGTTTTTACAGCACCTAAGGCCTTTAAAATAGACTCTTGGTGTTGTATATATGGATTTAATCGTGAAAAAACAGATATAATGTTTTCTTCTTTTAAAACAGCCGTTAATGCCGTACTAAATTTAGACGTATCAAATTGAGCATCTATATTTACGTGTATAGGTCCTGCATAACCATAAACAGACGTCGCATCAAAAAAAGAAGTATTTGGTATGTGTCTTTTAATTAAAGGGAGGTATATTTTATGTACCCCATCAATATACTCAATAAGTATAGGTGTATCTTCAGGAGTAGCTTTCGATATTTCATGATACTCATAAGTATGATATATGTCATAATATGGTACCTGCTTTAAAGCATGTGTCCAATCCTCTTTTTCCGTGATAATATTCAAAATATAAATCGTTTCAATGACTCTAATTATAAAGGCGCATGTACCGGTACATTACAGTCGTTAAAACGACCCTGTATTTACATGTATTTATATGTATTTTATGGGGAAAGTGCTTTGAATGATTGTTTTTCTAGTTAATTTAGTTGTTTAATCTTACATATCAAAACATATGTCTTAAAAAAACGTGATTACAGCTAACAATCATAAAATCACAGCCTAATATACTATAAATTATAAAAAACAAATAACGTATTTATAATATAATAGATTTATAAAATATATAGGCAAACTGAAAAATTAGAGTTAAACAGGAAATAATCCCGTTTAATTTTTTAAGCCATTTGTAATACAACACCCTTTATGATCTAATTTCAGGATAAAATGAGTTACTGATATTGTAGTTGTTTTCATTAAAGATATAGAGCATTACTGTATGATCTGCTCCTATTAAAGTATGGCATAAATAACAAAGAAAGATTTACAGATAGTACTCAGCTATACAAAGGCGTTTTTAGCATTGTAAACGTATACAGCATAGAATAACGCCATATTTATTTTTTATTAGTTTAGATCTTATACTGTATCTATTAAAGGGAAGTATAAATTTTTATTTGATGGTTGTGCTGTGAAAACGATAAACAAAATATGTTGTATTGCACTAACAAAAGTCTATTTCTAAAAAACCAGCATCGTTTTAAATTTAAAACGATGCTGGTTTGATGTTGTTTTTTTAATAAAAGAATAGGGGAGAATCCTTAATTATTTCCTTTAAACTCTGGCATTGTCGTCCCCTCATTTTCGGCATTATTAATACCTTCAGGCTTAATAACACGTTTTATAGTAAGTAAAATAATTTTCACATCTAGAGCAAAAGATTGGTGTTCTACATACCAAACATCATAAGCAAACTTATCGGCCCAAGATAGAGCGTTTCTTCCTTTCACTTGTGCCCAACCTGATATGCCTGGTCTTACATTATGTCGTTTTTTTTGTTCAGCATTGTATAGTTTCAAATAATTAACCAAAAGAGGTCTTGGCCCCACAATACTCATATCACCTTTAATAACATTAATTAATTGCGGAATTTCATCTATAGAGTATTTTCGTATAAAGCTTCCAATTTTTGTAACGCGACTTAAATTATGAAGGTTAGATTCATCTCCTGGTTTAGGATCCTTCATGGTTTTAAACTTAATAATATGAAACAGTTTTTCGTTTTTACCAGGACGTTGTTGGAAGAAAAAAGGTTTGCCGCTGTTCGTGATTAATAGACATAGTGTTGCCGTTAAGAAAATAGGTGCTAGTAGTATTAAAGCAACTAAAGCAGCTGTAAAATCTAAAAATCGTTTTAAGGTTCTATAATTCATGGGGTAAAAGTAATTGGTCTCTTTAAATTCCCAAAGTGAAAGCGTTAAAATGCAGCAATACTTCGCCAAGACACAACGCTATAATCGCTTTAGGCCTGTTGATTGGTATGTCGAGCCTCTATTGCGGCTATGGTTTCTAGGATGATTTTTTTACCTTGTTTTGCAAATTTAGGATACAAGGTATCGAAAGTATCGTCTTCAGCTACTTTAATAGCCCGTTGGCATAAAATGGTGCCTTCATCTATTTTATCGTCTATAATATGTGTGGTAACCCCTGTAATTTTAACACCATAATCCAACGCATCTTGTATGGCTGTTTTTGTAGCCAAAAAGCTAGGGAATAAGGAGGGGTGTATATTTATGATTCTATTAGGAAAAGCTTTAAGCATATGATCTCTAATGATATACTTAAAGTTAAGCATGAAAACATAATCGATAGCTCTAGCATTAATTTCATGAATAAGCTGCTTTTGATATGCAGTGCGATCTGAAAAATCACGTCTTAACATTTGAAGGGTTTCTATACCATGCTTTTCAGCATAGTCTTTAGCACCACAGGGTTCAGATTCATAAATGACTACCGCTATGGTAGACTGCTTTAGCTTTTGGTGTACAAAAGCTTTTAAGGTGTCTTTAGCATTTCTGCCCCAACCTGTTACTAATATGGCCCACTTAAGGTTTGGATCTGATTTCATCTAAGTCTTTAATTACTGCATTAGGATCAACGGCGATATCTTTAGATGTTAAAACATTTTTTATGGTTTTAAAAAAAATGCTGACATCTAACATAAAACTCATCGTGTCATGATACTCTATATCTTTTTTAAGTCTATCGTCCCAGTTTAACATGTTTCTTCCTGAGACCTGTGCCAGGCCTGTAATGCCTGGCTTTATCGCATGGCGTACGCGTTCTGCCTCGGTATAATAAGGCAAATAACGTATTAATAATGGTCTAGGCCCAATAAAACTCATGTCGCCTTTTATAATATTTATAAGCTGTGGCAATTCGTCTAAAGACGTTTTTCTTATAATTTTACCAATAAAAGTAAGCCGTTCGGCATCTGGTAATAGTTTTCCAGAGGCGTCGGTCTTATTATCCATGGTTTTAAACTTTAAAATACTAAATATTTTTTCATTTTTACCAGGTCGTTTTTGAGTAAAAAAAGGCGCTTTATCATTTAAAAACCATAAACATATCGTAACAATACTAAAAACAGGGAATAGGAGTACTAAAGCCACAGAAGCTACAGATATATCAAAAAAAGGTTTAAAGAATCGGGTATACATCGAGGACTATTTAGTGTTGAGTTCTGCAGTTATGGTTCGCAATAAATCTCCAACATTATTCATACCCATTAAATCCATGAGTTTGAATTTGATATTAAATACCTGTTCAATCTCATTAATAATTAACATGTGCGTTACAGATTCCCAACCGTCAACATCTGCTGCCGTGGTAGTGTCTTCTAAGTTAAAATTAGAGTGTTCTAAAATTTTTGCAAACGCAGCATTTACTTTTAATAAAATATCGTCTCTATCCATTTGATTTGTTTTTAAAATACGTTCTTAATTGCCCTCTATCTAGTTTGCCATTTCTATTATGCGGCAGTTCGGCAATACACATGGTATGTTTAGGCACCATATAATCTGGTAAAGTGGTTTTTAGATGTGTTAGAACTGGTGCATCATCAAAACCGATAGCAGATTCTACTACAAGTAACAACGTTTTGTCTCCAGTATCTAAATCCACATCTAATACTGTAAAGTTTAGATCGGTAATGATTTTACGTGCTTGAAATTCAATCTCACCCAGTTCGATTCTATAACCTTGAATTTTAACTTGAAAATCCTTTCTACCTATAAAAATAAAGACTCCCGAATCTGCTTTGATGCATAAATCCCCTGTTTTATAGAACCGTTTTGTTTGGTGTTCGTGAGAAGCTTCGAAAAAGGCTTTTGCGTTTTGTTCTGGATTTTTCCAGTAGCCTGTAGTTAACTGCCGGCCTGCAAGACAAAGTTCGCCTGGAGTATTATTTGGAATTTCATTGTGATTTTCATCTACGATAATAGCGTCTATACTTTGCATTGGTTTCCCTATCGCTATAACACCATTTTTGGTTTGTAAATGCGTCGTCCCAGACAGCTTGTAATAACTAGTGGTTACTGTGTATTCTGTAGGGCCATACGAATTGTATACTGTAGCATTGGGTATGCAGTTTTCCCATTTGCGTAATACATCATGTAAAAGAGGCGCAGCGCCAAAACAACAATAGCGTATAGCCTCTGCATGTATCTCATTAAAGTAGGGTTGCAAATAGTTAATAATAGAAGGTGTCATGACCAAATAGGTGAGCTTATGTTGCACAATAAGCTTAAACACGTATAAATACTTAATTTGATCCTTAGGAATGGTATAAACACAAGCGCCATGAAGTAAAGGGTATAGAAATGTGACTAATGAAAAATCAAATGTCAATTCAAACATTTGTAAACACCGGTCTTCTGGGTAAATGTCGTGTGCTTTATCTGCTTTTATTGCTGTAATAAGTCCTTCTAAATTATCGAAACTAATAGAAACCCCTTTAGGTGTCCCTGTGCTCCCTGAAGTAAAGAGTATATAGGCAATCGCGTCGGGATTAAAGGTACTCTCTTGTAATTGAAAGTCCTGAAATTCTAAATACGACGTGTTTAAAACTGTAAAATTGGCTTCATATACCGATGTTTGCGCCACATCTATAACAAAGGTGGTGTCTGTACTTTTTAAAATGGCGGTATTACGAACTGCGGGTGCATCGGGACTAATTGGAATATAGGCTTTACCTTCTAACCATAGCGCTATAATAGCAGCGTAAGTATGAATATCATTGTGAACAACCAATCCAACATAGTTATCCTTAGCCGTCATACGGGTTTGCAATGCCTGTCTTATTTTTATAATTTCATGATTTAAGACTTCATATTTAAAATACGTTTCTTTTATAAAAAAGGCATTGTGTGTACTGTATTCTTGTATGGTGTGTTTAAGACGTTCTAAAAAATTCATAATATATTAAGCAAAGTTTCCATCACGATCGTTAAAAAACAGAGGTGTTTCTGTAGCTATAGCATGATTTACAAGCCCATATAGTGTTCTTGTATTGGTATGTATATTAAAAAATTTACGCTGTAGCAATTGGCCTAATACTTCGTTTTCGGTTTGTATATTTCTAGCGCCAGCACTAATAACGTTTTCTATAAGTGCGTCTGCACAAAGTGCTATATGCGCATCATCACAAACAAAGTACCGTATAACGGCCTCATGACGTCTGGTTAAAAATGAAATAAATCCAATAATTTTATTGGCCTTTATAACAGTAAAACTCGTATTGAATATGGTATTAGCTTCACCTGCAACGAGACAGGTTTTAGAATGGCGTTTTTCTACTAGGGTTGTTGTGTATTGGTTATTGTCTATCTGCCAGTTGATATAGGCACTGTCTTTGGGAATAGCATCATTAGCACATAGAGGTGCCATAAACGCCCATACATCCTTATCTATATGTGATACGTAGTTGTACTGTAGTGCGCTTGTTTTTAATTTGCGTTTATTTATGGCATTAGCAATTTTAAGAGAGGTTTTGTCTATACCTTTTAGAATCCAAGATAAACGGCTAAGACCTTTTATTTTGGCAGTAATGAGTTCTGCATCTGCATTAAAAACTATGTAATAACGGGTACGTTCGGCAACTTTTTTAAAAGGTTGTTTTTCATAATAAGCCTCTACATCTCTACCCAAAAATTTTATAATCATTTTATGATTTACAGCATTTAAAGCCGTGGTCATAGTAAATGTAGGCAGTACGGTGTCTTTAAATTTAGGATGAATCCACCAACGTCTGCTCCAATACACTTTAGTAGTGCCTTGATCTGTATTTAAAAGATCTGGTATGATATATACAAATGATACCAATTCTTCTTTTTCAAGGCCTAGTACGGCGCAGAGATCGTTATCTGCTATACGGTCATTAGCTAACAACCAGAAGGCTTTACTTTTAGAAAATGGCACCACATTAGAAGAAGCGCCCCAGTAGGTATTGTCTTTTAAAGCCTGTTTTAAATCGGCCTTAGTAAGCGTGACTATACTTAAATCTTGATTCATTCCTAATGCGTCTCTATAAAAAATTTAAAACTATTAAGACAAGACAATAACGCTTTTAATAGCGCCGGTGTCTTCCTTATAAGTTTCAAATGTATATAAAAGCAATTAGAATAAAATCTAATCGTTAAAATTTTATTTTCTCCTTTTAAAATATTAGATAAGCATACCGCAATTACCGATGAAATAGATTGTCATTTTAATACGGTTTATAGTGTGTTAGGCTAAAGTCCCTTTACATCCATTTTATAGATAAGGTGTGTCTGCTTTTCGTTGCTTCACAACTTTTGCTGGAACACCTATAGCAATGGCATAACTGGCAATATCTCTTGCTGCTACGGCACCAGCACCTAAAAGCGCATGTGCGCCAATTGTTAAGTTGCCAAGTATAGTAGCGCCTAAACAAATAATGGCACCCGTTTCTACACGAACACCACCACCTATAGTGGCTCCAGAAGCCACACTAGAAAACGTTGCAATATTACAATCGTGACCTATAGAAGCTTTCGTATTTACAATACAATGCGCACCTACATGGGTATTGCTATTAATTATCGCACCAGCCACAACTACAGTGCCCTCAGCAACATGTACTTGTTTCCCGATAATAGCTGTAGGATGTATGGCCGATATAAATGAAAAATTTGGATTTGATGCGGCGATGTTTTCTACCATAGCCTGTCGGGTTGCATTGTCGCCTATAGCAACAATACCTCCAAAAATTTGATGTGTTTCTATTAAAGTACTGAGTTCAGATTCACTACCTAAAACACTATAATTAAATAATTTAAACCCTTTGGGTTTATAACTATCAATCAAGCCCACAATAGTATAGATTTCTAACTGTTCTATGATATCGATAATAACACTTGCATGTCCAGATGCACCTATTACTACTACATTTTGTTTTGTCATTAATTAAACTTTTAAAAAAGGGGTGTTCTTAAAAATTATACGATGCTTTTGGTGTTTTAGTTTTTTGTAAATGTTAAAATATAACATTTATATAGACCTTGTAGTTTTAAAATAAATTAACGTAAGTTAAATCTTTAAAATAAGTAACAAATGTTGTTTTTTTCTATGTTTTGTAGGTGTTAAGCGTGTATTTTCTTTTACCAGAATTTAATAAAGGAATGGCATCTACATAACTTATGGTAAGCGTAGCATCTGCGCCTAGAAACGTTTTGAATTCTTCCCTAAGTTTTGCTTCCAAATTGAAATGTGGAGTAACATTTAATTTCAATTCGTATGCTGTTTTATCGTATTGTATCAACTGGACTTGGTTGATGTTAGCGTAATTTATGATAGAGGTCATCATAAAGGAAGAGACCACATGCCCTTTGGTATCATAAATTGTATCCGATTTTCGACCTTCTATTTTAGTAAAAACACGCCTATTTCCATTGGTTTCTATAGTTCCCAGATCGCCCGTATCGTAACGTACAAGTGGCATGGCGTAATTGTACAAATCGGTGATTACAATTCTACCTAAAGTGCCTTTAGGAGCTGGTGTATCCTCATTTAAATTTAAAATTTCGATATGATAAGAGGCTGTGTTTATAGTAAAAACCGCAGGATTTTCAACAGGTGCCTGGGCTAAAATACCCGCTTCCATATTTGAATAGCGCGATACCATGGTGGTATTGAAATAATAGGCCATTTTAGTTGTGGTGTAACTGTTTAGAGCTTCTGCCATTGCAATAGCAGACGTCACCTTAAAAGGAAAAGGAGCCGCATTTTTAGCGTCTAAATGTTTACATACCACTTCTAGAGCTGAAGGAAAACCTAAAATACTTATTTTAGAAGGATCGGCTACCATACGTTCTAGAAAGGCTTCTATTGTTTTAGGTTTAAGATCTACGGCTTCTATGGGTTTTAAATTTTGCAGCCAGTTTTGCCATCCTGCTTTTTTATAAGCAGCATTCCAGTGCCGTACATAGTATAAACTAGTACCTATTTTATACCCTGCTTTTTTTGAAAAGTATAAATTGTCTGCTGTATTTCGGTGTACTTTGTTGGCGTTATGCGCCACCTGAAAAGGTGTGCCTGTAGACCCACTGGTTTTACGAATGGTGTTTTTAGTATCGCGATACGTTTTTGAAGTAAACTGCTCGTAATCATTAGAAATAATACGTTTGTCTACCACAGGAAACGCGTCTAGGCCTGATGCTGTTTGATATCCTTTTTCATAAAAAGGCACGGTAGCTTTACAGTGGGCGAGTAGTGCTTCTAGTTTTTCTAGACGCTGTTGTTTTTGAACTTCTGGAAGCGTGTGCTCAATACTATTCGTAATGGCTTTTAGATGTGTTTTAACAGGCCCTCCCTTTATACGGTCCATCGTCCAAAAGGCCTGGTACCGAAATAATGCGAATAATGCTGCGATTTGAGTTTTCATTGGGAATAGAGTAGGTAAGCTACTATTTTATTGGAGTTGTTGATAAGCATCAAGCACGCCATCCCAAACCACTTGTGTTTCAAAACGCGAGGTGATTAAGGCTCTGCACACATCTGCTTTAAAAGGTGTTTGAGACTCAAGCATAGCCTGCATTGCATCGTATAGTGCCGTTTCGTCTTTAACAGGAATAATAACGCCGTTTTCACCATCCTTAATAATTTCGTTACTTCCATTAATATTGGTTACAATACTAGGTACGCCCATAGCACCCGCTTGAATGACAACATTAGGAAAGCCTTCGCGGTAACTTGGAAAAGCTAAAATATTGGATACTGCTAAATAGGGACGTACATCATCTACCCAACCTGTGCTAATAACATGAGGGTTGTTTTCTATAATGTCATAGGTTGAAGGGGCTACAGGGTCTAACTCAGCTTCATAACCTCCTACCAATAACAATTTAACAGAAGTATGGGCTTTGCTTAGTTTTGAAAACACATTTGCCAATTCATTAATGCCTTTATCTTTAACCAACCGTCCTATAAAAACAAATACAAAATCAGTTGCTGCAATACCAAGTTTTTCTTTTAAGGCATTTATTTCTGTAGCAGTAAATTGACTGGGTGCAAAATAACTGGTGTCAATACCATTTACATTACCATTTGCAATAATTTCTAAAGGTTTAGAGGTGATTTTATAGTTGATTAAATCATTTTTAACCCCATTGCCTTCGGGAAAAATTTTAGTTGCACAAGCGCATAAAATGCGATCCATGGTAATAAGCAACTTCTGACTAAATCCTGTTTTGGTTGGGAATATTAGCCCTGTAAACGTATGCAAGCGATGTGGCACACCTGCTAATTTTGCTGCTACCATACTTAACAGACCCGCTTTAGGGGTTATAGAATGTACGATAAATGGTTTTTCTTTTCTAAAATACAAATACAGTTGTACAAGTGATTTAAAATCTTTAAATACCGAAATCTGTCGTTTTATTTCTATGGCTTTGGTACGGATTTGCTCGCGTTCTTCCAATACTTTAAGGACTTCTTTATCGTAGGATGAAACACCTATGACCTCAAAATGCTGTCCTAAAAATTGCAGTTGTCCTTTTAAGAGTCCAGACAATGACACTGGAATGGTAGCAGTTCGTATTACTTTTTTCTTCATGATTATAGCAGGTTATTGCATATATTATGTGTGCACAAATATATAAAAGTATAGTTCTTTTGATTGAGATATTCGTAGAACGGATTTAAATTTCAGACAGCGAACCGTATGCGGCTTTTTTACATTACTATTAAGCAATGCTAAAAGACGACCTAACATAACACAAACGAAGCTAGGAGGGAAGTAGGTATAAAAAAACGCCGAAACATATTTAAGGTTGCTTCGGCGTATTTTTGTAGCGTTTTAGGGGTGACTATGCCTCTGTTTCTTCCATAGTATGGTAAACGTTTTGCACATCGTCATCTTCTTCTAACTTTTCTAAAAGCTTTTCCACATCGGCAACTTTATCTCCAGATAATGGTTTAGTGACCTGCGGAATACGCTCGAAACCAGAGGATAAAATTTCAACGCCTTTTTCTTCTAAGGCTGCTTGGATCGCTCCAAAGCTTTCAAAAGGGGCGTAAATTAAAATACCATCTTCATCGGCAAAAACTTCTTCGGCTCCATAATCTATAAATTCGAGTTCTACCTCTTCAGGATCTAAACCTTCAGCATTAATTCTAAAATTACAGGTGTGATCGAACATAAACACTACCGAACCTGATGTGCCTAAACTGCCATCACATTTGTTAAAGTAGCTTCTTACATTCGCAACGGTTCGCGTGTTGTTATCTGTAGCTGTTTCTACAAGTATAGCAATACCGTGCGGTGCATAGCCTTCAAAAATAACTTCTTTATAATCGCCTTGACTTTTATCTGAGGCACGCTTAATGGCGCGCTCTACATTGTCTTTTGGCATATTTACAGACTTGGCATTCTGTATAATTGCACGTAGTCGGGAATTGCTATCCGGGTCTGGCCCGCCTTCTTTTACTGCCATTACAATATCTTTTCCAATACGTGTAAAGGCCTTACTCATTGCCGACCAGCGTTTCATTTTTCTTGCTTTCCGAAATTCAAAAGCTCTTCCCATAGTTCTAATTTTAGATTGACAAAGTTAAAAATAGCTTAGATAATTGCAAATTTAATCTTCTTCGGGTACTACAATAGCGTCTATGGCTTTAGCTAACTCAATATCTTTTAGGGTAACCCCATTCACATCGTGTGTCGTTAAAGTAATTGAAAGCACGTTGTAAACATTAGACCAATCGGGGTGGTGGTTAAGGGCTTCGCACTCGAAAGCGATGCGACTCATGGCACTAAAGCAGTCTTTAAAATTGTCGAATTCAAATTCGGCATGAATGGCATTGTCGTCATATTCCCATTCTGGCATTTGTACTAACTGTGATTTAATCTGTAGTTCCGTTAACTTTTCCATGAGTACTGTGTTTAAAATCTATTGTTCTAATGTGTAGCCAATTTAGGGTAATTTAAAGTGATACGCTAAGAAAACGAACTGATTTTTAACCTTAAGGTTAAGGTTTTTGCAATTCTTCCAAGAGGTAAGCACTTTGGTATTGCAGCTGTTTGGGCAAGGCATTAAATTTGGGTAACACCGCCAAATACCGTTCGTCGTTGGTGGTGTAAACACGTTTATAATGCGCTTGTTGTTCTAGGGCTAAGGTTTGTATCAGGTCTTTCATAAAATCGTCATGATGCACAAGATCTGTAGTTCCTAAGTGAAAGACGCCAAATTTTTTACGGTTAATGATGTAATGAATTTGCTGTGTGACTTTAGAGGCTGTAGCCACATTCATGATAAGATTTGGAAAAATTTCTATGGGCGTCCCGTCTTTAATGTGCTGTGTCAACTCTGCAATACGTGGCGATTGATTGCCAAACACCATAGGCAGCCTTAATATGGCGACTTGACGTCGTGGCAACCGGAGTAACATGTTTTCAATTTTAATTTTGAAATGCCCAAAAACACTATGACTTAAAGTTTTGTCTTCTTCATAACTAGGAAATTTACTGTAGGCATCGAATACATTAGCCGAAGATAGAAATAAGAGTTTAATATCATGGGTGACTACATACTCTGCGAGATGTTGGTGTAATAAGACTTGTTTGGAGAAGTCGCCTCGAACGGCAGAAATTACGATACTTGGTTTTACAAAAGCAAGGATATCATAAATATCATCTTCTTCAAAATTGTATTCGAAAAATTGATGATTGCCCTCTAATGCCGTATTGGGCCTGTTAAACGTTGCATAGGTTTTAAAATAAGCACAAAGTTCTTTATAAATAGCGTTACCCAAAAAACCGCTGCCACCTAACACCAATATTCTATGCTTTTCCTGTCCTTCTTTCATATGCCACTGCCTAAAGCAAGAGGTTTAAAAAATAGATAATTCTGTTTTGGTTGTAAATTGTTCTAGGGCTAGCATGCCTAGTTTAGAATTGCCGCGTTTATTAAGTCCTGGCGCCCATACAGAAATTACAAAATTATCGGGTAGAAGCGCTACAATGCCGCCACCAACTCCACTTTTGCCTGGTAAACCGACTTCGAAAGCAAACTCGCCCGCTTCATCATAAAAACCACAGGTTAGCATAATCGCATTAATACGTTTTACTTTTTGTTCTGTGAGGCGTAATTTATTGACTTGGCATTTGCCTCTATTGGCAAATAAATGGAAGGCTTTAGCTATTTGTACGCAAGACATGTGTAAGGCACATTGGTGAAAGTAAAAATCTAAAACAGTATCGACATCATTATGTAGATTCCCAAACGATTTTAAAAGGTGCGCTGCTGCAAAATTTTTATGTCCTGTTGCTTTTTCAGATGCTGCTACGTTTAAATCGTAGGCGATGCTGGTATCTCCCGTTATATCGCGTACATAATTAAGAAAATCGGCTTTAGGATTTTCCAATTGGGATACTAATATATCGGCAATTACAATAGCTCCAGAATTTATAAATGGATTTCTAGGGATGCCATTTTCTATTTCAATAAGCGCTAATTGGTTAAAGGGATGTCCGGAAGGCTCTACATCTACCCGTTTTAAGATGTCGACAGCATCAAACGAAGATGCTAAGGCAAGTGCGAGTGCTTTGGAAATACTTTGAATAGAGAATTTGGTATCGTATTCTCCAACACCGTATACATCGCCTGTATTGTTTTGCAGATACAAGCCAAAATTGTTCACATCTATATGCGCCAATTCGGGAATATAAGCTGCGGGTGTTCCTTTATCTTTAATAGCAGTAACCTGCTGGTATATCGTTTCTAATATTGCTTGGTAATCCATAAATTATTGCTTGTAAAAAGGAAGTTTTACCACAGTAGCTGGTACTTGTTTTTTTCGAATTTGAATATAAATCTCGGTGCCCGGCGTGGCGTAATTAATAGGAACATAGCCCAAACCAATACCCTGTTTTAAGGATGGTGACATGGTACCTGAAGTAACACGACCTATAGGAGTACCTTCGGCATTGGCAATCACATAATCATGTCTTGGAATGCCGCGTCCTTCAATTTGAAAGCCTACCAGTTTTTTAGTACTGCCTTGAGTTTTTTCTAGTTGTAAGGCTTCCGAATTTGTAAAGGTTTTATTGAATTTCGTAATCCACCCCAATCCAGCTTCTAAAGGTGATGTTGTATCGTCTATATCATTACCATACAAGCAATAGCCCATTTCTAAACGCAACGTGTCTCTGGCAGCTAAACCAACAGGTTTAATACCAAAATCTGCTCCTGCTTCAAGTACAGCAGTCCAAATTTGTTCAACCTCGCTGTTCTTACAGTAAATTTCGAATCCGCCGCTACCCGTGTATCCTGTGGCCGAAATGATCACATGTGCTATCCCTGCAAAATCGCCTACCACAAAGCTATAAAAAGGAATAGCGCTCAAGTCTTGCGCGGTTAGAGCTTGCATGGCTACTACGGCTTTAGGCCCTTGAATGGCCAGTAGGGCATAGGTATCGCTTAAATTGCGTAGGGTAGCGCCTCTATGGTTTTTAGCGCTAATCCAGTTCCAATCTTTTTCAATATTACTGGCATTGACCACCAAAAGGTAGGTTTCTTCTTTTACGCGGTAAACAATTAGATCGTCTACAATACCTCCAGTAGCGTTAGGCAAACAACTGTACTGGGCTTGACCAATACTTAATTTAGAAGCATCATTACTGGTAACATCCTGTATTAAAGCGAGTGCCTGAGGACCTTCTATTAAAAATTCGCCCATGTGCGAGACATCAAATACACCAACGCCATTGCGTACAGTTTCATGTTCTATAGTCACGCCCTCGTACTGTACGGGCATATTAAATCCTGCAAAGGGCACCATTTTGGCACCTAATGCTTCATGTATTTCGGATAAGGCAGTCGTTTTCATTTTTAATATTTAAGGTTAGCAAAAATACCGAATTAAACATAAAAAAACGACTCCATTTCGCCTCGTCTCTACGAATTATTAGTCTTTGTATTTATGCTTTTAAAATGAAAGTATTAGGAATAACGACAGCAGCATTTAGCGTATAAGAAATGGTTAATACCTTGGTACACTACGTTAATTATGATATGGCATAAGCTTCCAAAAGCTCTAAATGTGTAAATTCTAAAGCTTTGATATGTGTCGCATTCAAATCTATTTTAGGTGCAACACCTGCCTTTTCGGCCTCTAACCAACGGGTTACACATAAACACCATTTATCACCAGCTTTAAGCCCTAGGAACTGCCATTCTGGTCTAGGCGTGCTTAAATCGTTGCCTTTAGATTTGGTATAACTTAAAAATGCTTCGGTGATAACTGCACATACCACATGTGTTCCTGTGTCTTCGGGCATGGTTCGGCATAAGCCATCTCTAAAATACCCCGTCATTGGGGCTGTACAACAGGGGATTAATGGATTGCCATAAACGTTTTGACTCATAATGATAGTTTGTCTTTTTTTAATGTGAAATCGTTTTTAAAATTACATAAATTTATTGCAGTGGCGTTTTTTTAAGCGGTAAATAGTAGGTGTTGTAATTTTGAAGGGTTTCCTGATTATTATTTAAAGATGATAAAATTAGAATATAGTTGCTATGGTATTAAGATTGTAGAATAGTGGTGTTAAAAAAAGTCTATTTTACATAATATAAATTATAGTACAAATATCATATTTCGATTATATCTTGTAGTTATGCCATTTGTAAGCTATAATTCCATATTATGTAAAATATCCCAGAAAGTTTTGAACACACAATAAACTGTAGTACTGGGGTCATTAAACATTCGGCTCTTGGCTTTAGTACTAAACAAGAAACATTCTGCTGTTTGTACTATAATTAGACGCTATGTAAAATTGCCGCGCCCAACCGCTTTATTGTTTTTAAAAAATTAAATGCTTTATGGCATTTATTTTTAAACTCAATTTGCCACCGCTTGGCCACACCAAAAAAAGCTAAACCTTTTGCTATTAATTATAATTCTCGTATTCGAGGAAAATCCTGCAAGATTTTTTTCTACGACATTCTCGTAAACTTGCCACAAGAGTATAAAATTTTCCCTGGCTCAAATCCACGCTCTAAAATTTCTATACACTTGTTCATTATAGAACTATAATTAAACATTTTTAGGGTCTGCATATCTTTTTTTCTTGATAAAAAAAGAAACAAAAAAATCAAGGCTGCACAAAACTTTAGAAACAATGTACGGCTCAATCGCTATATTTTAGAAAACAATCTAACAGCTTAAGATTGCTTTGAACTAGCTTTAAACCTTGTTATTATTAAGAATATGTATTACTAGCCCTCTAAAATATATACGCTCTTTCACCTATTGTTTTACCAAAGTTTTCTGAGGCCGTTTTGCCATCGCTTCATCTGGGTAAAAACGCACGTTCTATTTTACATAATATTAAAAAACTAAACTTTTAATTTGTCAATCATATTATTTAAAGCGTATTTTTCTAGCTCTCCTATAGTTTTGCTTGATATTTTAATTTCCCAATTGGATAAACTGGGCATTAAACTCACTTCATTATCTACGAAGAAATTATTATCAGAATCCTGTAATTGTGTGGGTGGAATTAAATAAACAACTCTTGGTTGTTGCTCTATGATTAAAATTAAAGCGATAAACAAGTTATCGTTTAATTCTCCTAAATCCTGTTTTGTTATTTTGATACTTTGTTTTACAATATCTAAATCTAGTGGTTGTAAGTATATTTGGTAGTTTTCTATAAAAAAATCAGCCCCTTCCCTCCCATCGGTTTTAGCGGTTAATTCTAAGTTATGACTTTTTAATTCTGATTTTAGAAACTCTAAGGCAATCATTTTGTAGAAACTAATAACTCTCTAATATCCACATCCAAGATTTCAGCTATTTTTTTTAAATCTTTTAAATGTGGTTGTGATTTATTATTGCAAAAAGCCGTTACAGAAGTTGTACTTTTTCCCAACTCTTCCGCAAGCCAAACCTGCGATTTTCCTTGAATTACTAATACTTCTTTTATTCTATTTATCCTTTCTATTGCCATAACTATTTGATGTATTCTACTTTAAAGATATAACACATACTTACTAAAACATAAGTTTAAGTTAACTTTTAGTAATCTAAACTTGTGTTTTTAAAATTTAATTTATAAGTTTGAATTAACATTATGTAAGTTAAAATTATATAAATGTAATTTTTAATTAAATTTTTATTGTTAATAACTTTATTTCAAATTTTATGCCATATCCTAAATACACCAAAGCAGACTTAGAGAGAATCGTATATACACAACTGGATAATCTAAATGCTATTCACGATTTATTACGCATTATGAAACTTCAAAATGAATTAATTGAAAATGCCAATAAGAAATTAAAAGATGAAGTCATAGATTTTAAGAAACGGGTTAATTATGGTAAATAGAATAATATTTTATAGATGACTTACATAAATATTTGATTCTTCAAAAGGATTAATTTCAAATGATAATTTTTTAGAATTATTAAAGTTTGTTGAATAGTTTTGGGAAGAAATAATATCGATAAAATCTCTATCATTTCGGAAAATATTTTTTGAGATAAAATCAAAAAAAGTAAAAGGACTTATTATTCTATTTAAAGGTAATCTTAAATCGTTAATAGCTCCGATTTGTATTTCTGTCTTATGATGACTAGTTACTTTCGAATCATAATCAATCCTTAAGTGTGAACTATTTGTAAATTCATATTTACTTTCAAACCTTCCTAAAATAAGTTGCTCTTTATTTTCTGTATTACCAAATTTAATAGCATCTTTCAATGCTTTTTCCAAATTTTCATCATCTACATTAAGTTCAAAATTATGATTTAGAATATTCCATAAATCATAATAATATTCTTCTAATACTAAATCATCAGAATCATCAATATATGTTTCTATACTTCCAACATCATCTCTCACTCTTAGAGGATAAGGGTAATATGCCATTTTCAATTTTTCAAGAACATTGTATTTATTCCATTTGTAATAAAACTGGATAAAACCTAAATCATCTTTTAATAAAAAACTATATTGTCTATTACGAATTAGGGATTCATACTCCTTGGCATATAAATTTTTAAATATACCAGATGAGTATTTATCCCAACCAATGGTACTTTCAGATGTTTTTTTATAATTCGAGGTAACTATTAATTTTCTGAAAATATTTTTTGTTAACTCAATATTGGATAATACTGAATCAATCATTTTCTTTCTTTTTAGACTTTTCTAACTTCAATATTTCAGCTAATAGTTCTGGGTCTTTAGAAAGTTTTTCTAGTAATAAAGCCTTGTAATCAGCTTCTTTTAGAAGTTTATCAATTTCTTTATCCGCTTTTTCAACATTCTTGTTACTTTGTAATATTGTTAAACGTCGTTTTATTTCATCTTCACTTGGGAATGGAAAGTTAAAAAATGGATAATCTGTTTTTATATCATCAATTTCTTTTTCTAAATCATCAATTTTATCTCCATACCCATAAATGTAATTCCATCCTCTTGACCTTGTTATTGCAACAAAAATAGCATTTCTCATTCTAAAGGTTGAGTCGTTTATAACTTTCTGAGTATTTATAACAAATACTATATTTGCTTCATTTCCTTTTGCTCTAAAAGCTGTGGTAAGAGTAACAAAACCAGGTTCTTTGAATACATCTGAACGTTCTACATAACCTGGAGTTATAGCTTTTATGTCTTTAATATCTAATTGTTGACGGATATATTGGAACTGACTTTTTGAATTTCTTGTATCTAAGTTGATAATTACTATTTCTTCGGGTTCAACTTTTTGATTATTAATTAACCATTCAACTTTTGAAACTACTGCATTTAATTCTGAGTTAATATCTTCAAATTTTTTAAACTGTACCAGTTTTCTTTCCTCACTATCACTTTCTTTTAGCAAGCGTTCGAGAATATTTTTACTAAATCTTTCTGGTCTTTCAACTTTTACATTGTCACCACTTTCAAAAATCCTTTTGTCTGGAGAGTGAATAGCATATCCTCTAGCTACCCAATCTTTACTATCTTCCATCGGTACTTTTCCATATTTAGAATATAAACCTAAAGCAAGTCCGTGTGCAACCATCAAACTAATTCTTGGATTTCTATATGAATTAGGTAAAACAAAATCTTTTTCAATTTTTCCTTTATAATATCCTTCCAATTTAGAATTAGGTATATTTGGTTCTCCAGAATCAGCCTTTCCAAATAACTCTTCAGGCTCTCTTATTTTTATATCTGTAAGAGATTGGAACTCATCATAAGCCCAAATTATTCTTTTATCATTATTTTCATCATTAACAGATTTAGTAATATGAAATATCGTTTCGAAAAATGATGTAGAAAAATCTTGTGCTTCATCTATTAAAGAAATATCATATTCTGGAATAATTTTACTTTTTGAACTTGATAATAAATCTTCAAAAACTGCATCTAGTGGATTAGCTCTATTCTTGACATTCATAAAAGTTTTTGGCTTTACACCAGCTGAATTTGCAGTATTATAATAAACTCCTGGTTTACTACTTCCTCCCCAAGCGTGTAAAATATGTAAGTTAGCCCAATTAGGCATTGTCTTTGTTTCGTTAAAATAGTATTCAGTAATTGCTTTCTTTACTTGACCATACATACTTTGAGTATTAAAAACAAATAGTATTTTCTTTTCAGGAAACGCTTTATGCGCTAGTGCTGCTTTCATACAAAGAATTACAGTTTTTCCTGTACCTGCCAAGCCTCTTATTCTCTGTGGTCCTGGTGGGACTTGTAAAGCAACTTGACGTTGTATATGGTCTAATTTAAAAGTATAGTTTAGAGATTTTTTTATAAAATCATTTACATTTTCAGGTTGCTCAATTATTTTCTTTTTCTTCGTTTTACTAAAAACATCGGAACCATCAAAAATAGCATCAATTACATCTATTTTATTTTGGTCAATACTATGGTTTACATCCAATAGTGATTTTAAGTCATTATCTAAGTTATCACTAGAAATATAATTTGATAGAATTGGATTCTTGGCTTTCAGATTTAAAGCACTTATTTCTTCATTTGTATTAAAACCGAAAATCAAATAACTTTGAATATTAATTTCTTCTAACCATTTATTTCTTCTAATATCGAAAATTCTACTATCTTTTTTTAATCTTGTTTCTAGTTCTTGTAGGTATAAGTTAATTATTAATTCTCTTGAATATATAAATTCTCCATTTGAAGTTTCCCAATATTCATTTTCTTCATCAAAATCTGCTATTTTTTCATCAATGATTTCAAAAATAATGATACCATACTTTGAACTTCTTAATACAAACGAAGGGATATTATTATAATCGCTTTCGCCTAATGAAGGTATTTTATAACCAAAAACTCCCCTATCATTATCAATTAATTCAGTGATTTTATCCCATAAATCAATTTCTATAGGTTTATTTTCAATTTCAATATTTCCTGCTAAGTATTCCATTTTAACTCTAAAACTTGAACTGCTAAAGATAAAATAATTTAACGCTTAACAACAGAATATTCCATAAATCATTCCCATTCCATACACATTCCCACTTCACTCCTATCGTCGCTTCGGGCAAAGAGTATTCCATTACATTTTTAAAGAAACTTTTAGAAAGAAAAAAAATCAAGAAAATTGGGTTAAAGAACTTCGCTTTTCACCAAAGCAAAGTTACATAACGCAGAACATTATAGTACAAATATCATATTTCGATTATATCTAGTTGTTATGCCATTTGATAGCTATAATGTAATATTATGTAAAATATCCCAGAAAGCCTTGTACACGCAATAAACTGTAGTACTTGGGTCATTAAACATTAGGCTCTTGGGTTTAGTACTAAATAATAAACATTCTGCTGTTTGTACTATAATTAGTCGCTATGTAAAATTGCCGCTGCCTATGCGCTCGATTGCTTTTTATAAATTAAACGCTTCTGGCGTTTATTTCTAAACACAATTTCCAACCGCATAGCCACCGCCATAAAAAAGCTAACCTTTTAGATTGTTTCAAAATTCGCGTATTCGATAATAATCCTGCAATATTTTTTTCTACGACATTCTCGTAAAGCGTTCCGCAAGAGTATAAAATTACTCTGCGAGATAATTTCTATACACTTGCTCTAATTGTGCTATAATTCAACTTTTTTTTATTTGAACTGTTTAAGAACATTTGGAACTAAATTTGAAAATCGTAACTATTAATCGTTTATTATTATCTTTTTTTCTTGATAAAAAAAGAAACAAAAAAAATCAAGGCTGCATAAAACTTTGGAAACAATGTACGGCTCAATCGCTATATTTTAGACGGCATAAAATTGAAAATCTAGTAGACTTTTGATTTTGTAAGCGAGCTGGCGTGTTGGCGATTTACAACGTTTGTTTAATCTAGGTTACTATCATTGTCCAGCCGCATCATCTCGCAGCTATAATAATTCCTCCACTGGAGCAATCATTATATCTCGTGTTTTAGCCAAAGTTTTCTGAGGCCGTTTTGCCAACGCTACATCTGGGTAAAAACTAAGGTCTATTTTACATAATATTATAAAACACTTATTTACGGCAAGAATTTAAGCGGCTCGCTGTACAATATTATCAGCCCAATCATATCCTGAACTCTTCAAGCAATACTTTACCGCTGAAGAATATTCCGAAGATGAAGAAGCTAAATTTAATAATTCTTTGAGCTTTGCTTTTATTTTTTGTCTACGAGCTGGACTAAAATTATTACCTTGTTGATTCATTAAACGATTAGTCTGTCTAATTAGAAGGTTCGTTTTATGGTATTTTGCTTTTCGTGAATCCTTCATTTCTTCCTTGTTTAAGTTCATCCTACGAATGGTGTATTCTGCTTGGATATAATTCCGATTGGTTTGAACTATGGATTTAGGAGTTACTAAACCTTCATTTGTATAAGCAAGTTTATTTGGGTCTTCAATATCGGTTGGATCTAAAAATCTTATGTCTTCATCTTCAATTGCATCGTTTGGTGAATTTGCTTTATTAGAATTAACATGAAAATAATCCCTCTTTCTAACATTCTCTACTGGCGCTGAATAACGATAGTTTGACCAATCAAATGCAAGCCACCAATACCCTCCCCTATCATTTCCATTTTCATCTACTGCTTTTTTCTTTGGTCTAAAATGATCAATATGACAATGTGCACTATCATTCTTAGATTCGGAATACCAACATTTATTATTACTCAAACCTCTTAAATGATCTTTTAGTTCGCCCCACATATTTTGATTATTATCAATTATTTGGTTTCGCTCTTCTTCGGTATTAGCATTTATTAGCTGCTGAGTTAAGTTATCAGCTCTAGCGATCCAATTATCTGAAGGTGGGTTATTTTCTAAATCAATATACCTCATGATTCATCATTTTCGTTAAACAATTCATCTAGAAGTTCTAAGGCAATCTGATTTTGTTTTTCTCTGAGTTCTTTAGTTATTTTTTCAACTTTAAATTCCTCTCTTTGACTTAATGCAGTTAAAAA
Organism: uncultured Flavobacteriaceae bacterium; assembly: GCA_947504035.1. GTDB lineage: Bacteria > Bacteroidota > Bacteroidia > Flavobacteriales > Flavobacteriaceae > Jejuia > Jejuia algarum. The sequence continues at coordinate 326,430 of CANNGA010000002.1, read as the reverse complement.
TTTTTGGTACATAGGATCACGATCAGTTGTATTTATCCCTAGCTCGCTTAATTTTATAAAAAGCTCATTTAATTGTTCATTTTCCCTATTTGTTAGCCCTTTTATATCCTTTTTAGCAACTAACCGATTACGTTCATTCAAATCCTCTAAAGTGTCTTCATCCAAAGTACTTGGTAAATTAAAAAAATCACTAGTTAATATTCCAGCAACTCCTAATCCTCTGGGATCAAAATCTGGTTCAAATGCTTCTATATGTTGATACTCTTTTTGTTCTTTGTCTGTTTTTTTAACAGCTTGAAATATTCTTATTTGCTCTTTGGTTAATCCGCCAATAACCAATGGATCATGTGTTGTCATTAAAATTTGACTTGTTTCTTCTTTCCCTGAATATTCTTCTAATAAATTCATGTATTTCCATTTCCATAAAGGATTCAAATGGGTGTCAGGCTCATCTAAGAGAATTAAGGATTCTTCTTCTTTAGTGAAACGCAATAATCCAATTACAGTAAGTAATTGTTGCTCTCCTTCTGACAACTCTTTAAAAGTAATATCTCCAAGTACATTCTCCTTCTTTACTTTTACTCTAACTTCTTGAATTAAATCAGAAATATATGTGCTTTCTAAACTCTTGAAAAACTCAGCATTAGTTAAATATTTACTAGCAATTTTTTCTAACTTTTCTTGATTTGAGATATATAAGTATAATTGTTCTTGCTTATGGCTTCTTCTAAAATCTTCCCTTACGGTATCTTCATGCACAATAGGTGCCATTGCAGATTCAAACAACTCATCTAAGAATTCACGAACTACACCTTTGGCTTTCCAAAAATCTAGCGCTTCTGTTTTACTTCTAGCCCAAACTGGTTTTTTTAAAACAAACAATACAGATTCTAAACCAACAATTCCCAAAAATTCTTTAAGAAATTTATTTGCTTTCTCATCTGAAAACGCATAAAATGCCATTAATACAAAATAACTGTGTATTTGACGTGCATAAAATAATGGTCTTGGAGGTGCATCAACACCTTTTATAAGTTCATCATAAAAACGCTTTTGATGTTTGTCAAAATGTTCTAATAGTCGATTACTAATACCTGAATAGTATGAAAACACATATTTGGGTAAGTAATCTGATTTATTCTTTTTTATTAATGTCTTGGAAATTGGTTTTAAGTCATAAGCGACTGATTTTTTTAAATTAACACCTCTATAAAACTTAAATTTACCTTTCGTGTTTTTACCACCTACAACTTTTAATAGATTGTCTTTACATTGATATTCAATTTTATAGTTGAATATAGTTTCTTCTTCTAAATCTAAGTCTCTAAATATTATTACTAGAGCTTCTAGCAAATTAGATTTACCTGCTGCATTTTGACCAAGAAATACAGTACTCATAAATTCCTCATTAAGATCAATAGAGAAATCCTTAAGGTTTTTAAACTCTTCTATGTAGACTTTATCTATTCTCATGCTAGTTCTAAATACCCTTTTTCGTTTGTAACTTCTTTAATGGCTTTTTCTTCTTCTATTTGCTTTTTTAATTCAGCATAAAAGGCATCTATATCATTAGGGAATTTAGACATTTTCCAAAGGTCTTCTGCATGCAATTTTCCATTTTCTTTTAATAGTTTTACTAAGTCCATAAGCAAGGTTTTACTATTGTATTTTATTTCTCTTGAGGGCTTTTTTAATTCCTTCTTTGTAGTTGGTTTGTTTACTAATATATTGTTTTCTTCTCCTAACAACTCACTTAAAACCGATTGCATTAATTTTTCTGCATTGGTTTTACTTGTTTTGATTTCTTGCTCTAGTTCATCACAATGAGCTAAAAGTTGATTAACTTTTTCGACTATTACTTTTTGTTCTTCTATAGGTGGAAATGGAACAAGTAAACTCTTAAGGCTTGTCATACTTAAACCTTCTCTTGAAACTCCAACTTGAACATCCATTATCCTAGATTGAAAATAAGGAGACATAATTAAGTTGTGAATAAATTTTCTAGTTTCTAAATTTATCATTCTTACTATAGCAACATGTTGGCTAACATTAGCTGTAACAAAATCATCAGAGATTAAAGTACTCCTGCCTATAGAACCTCCGGTTATATTAAGTAAAATATCTTTTGAAAGTACTTTGGTCCCTTTCATTCTTTCGTGGATATCATTAGGAATCAATGCAACATTATCTAATCTTAATCCTTCATTATATATGTTTTGAGATCTAAAAAACATAATTCCGTTAGTAACATAGACTGAATTACCACCTTTGGGAGTGCTACCAGCTCCAAGCTTTTCAGAAACATCTAACATTCTGCACCACTCCCAAGTCTCAGGGATTTCAAAAGGAATTTCTTCTTTTGTGATTGGTGGTAAAGGTTTTTCCTTTCTAATTTTCTTGTCCTTGATGAGTTGCTCTTTTTCTGCTTTTATTTTTTCGAGAAGCTCACTTGCAGGTTTTAAAGTGGGGTTTTGTGATCGCCACTCTTTTGTTAATTTTCCTTGTACTGCATCTTGTAAAATGGATTGGCGGAGTTTGGTTAAAAAAGTTAGTTGCTCTTCAATATTATAATCTAATTCGAGTGATTTAATTTTTACACTTTGAATTTTGTGTATTTCTTTCTCAGTTTCTGAATCAAAATACTTGTCAGGTTTTATTGAATCATTTTTTAAATCATTTAAAAAGCTAATAATTGTTTTTTGTGTTTCCTTATCAGGAAAAGGGAATTTTAATTTTTCTAATTGCGAATTGCTAATATTTGGTTGAGCTCCACCATAACCAATGTTTTGTAATTTATCTTGTATTCCTCTAGCTATCCAATAAACATATTCTTTGTCAAACTCTTCTTTATTTATGACTTGAAATTTACCAACTCTCTGGTTTAAATAGAGTTTGCCTAAGTTAGGTTGTACAATTGCTAATTTTCCAATTGTACCGCCAGTCATTGCTATTATTATGTCTCCTTCATGCAACTCATACTTTTCGAACTTTTCATTTTCTTGATAATATCTAACCTTAGTAAGTTGTATTTTTTCATCTTGAAAATCAGAAATTCTAATTACAGGAATACCTTGGTTTTTATAATCTTTAGATTTGAAAGCAAAACCACCAACCATTTTTATATGGTTACCCAATGGTTCCAATTTATTGGTCTTTGATAAGAAAAGATTTATTAGTGAAATATAAACTCCAATATTTTCAAAAAAAGCAATTCTATTAATATCAATTTTATGCATTAATAATTTCTTTTATTGAGTTAAGAATTTCTTTAGACTTTGAAATTCCTTTATCTAATCTGTCAAGTATTTCAACAGAAGAATAGACAATTTCGGCTTCAACAACATGTGGGTTTTTAATATCTAAGTTAAAATTAGAATCTATAATTTCATTAACTGGAACATTCCAGGCATATTCATTTTCTTCTCTATTTTTCCACCATTCTTTTAAAATGTCAAAATCTTTAATATTTATAGGTCTTCCTTTATTAAAACTTTTTATACCTTCAGGATAAGGCATTTCATAATACCATGTTTCTTTGGTAGGTGTTCCTTTTTCAAAAAACAATAAATTGGTTTTAATTCCCGTATAAGGATTAAAAACACCATTTGGTAATCGTATAATGGTATGTAAATTACATTTAGTTAATAGTTCTTCTTTAATTCTAGTCTTTACGCCTTCACCAAACAATGTGCCGTCAGGTAATACTACACCAGCACGTCCATTTTTTTTCAAAACTTTAATGATAAGGGCTAAAAATAAATCAGCAGTTTCTTTGGTTTGAAACTTTTTAGGAAAGTTCTTTTCTGTTCCGTCCTCTTCTGTTCCTCCAAATGGTGGATTAGATAATACAACATTTACTTGATCTTTTGCTCCATAATCACTGTAGGATTTGGTTAGCATATTTCCTCTAATAACAGCTGGTTGGTCAAAACCATATAAAATTAAATTGGTAGTACACAATAAATGAGGTAAAGGTTTTTTTTCTACACCTCTAATAGACTTCTGTAAAGTTTGTGTCGCTTTAGGATTATTAACTTGTTTACGAACATGGTCAATAGAACAGGTTAAGAAACCACCAGTACCACATGCAGGATCTAATACACTTTCTCCCAATTGTGGGTCGACCATATCTACGATAAACTGGGTTACTGCTCTTGGTGTATAATATTCACCAGAAGAACCAGCAGATTGTAGTTCTTTTAAAATCGTTTCGTAAATATCATTAAATGTGTGTCGGTCTTCACTACTGTTAAAGTCAATTTTATCTATCTCATTAATTACTTGACGGAATAGTGTTCCGTTCTTCATGTAATTATAAGTATCTTCAAAAACAGCTTTGATGATTTTTGCTTGCTCAGTTTTAGAAGTATCAATATCCTTTAATGCAGGAAAAAGTTCGGTATTGATAAACTCCATTAATTTATCACCTGTTAAGCCTTCATCATCGGCAGCCCAAGCATCCCACTTAAATTTATCTACAATAGGACTTTCGTAATTGTCTAAAGTATGTTGCCATTCTTCTTCCTTATCCGCAAAAATCTTCATAAATAGCATCCAAACCATTTGTGAAATACGTTGCGCATCTCCATCTACACCAGCATCTTTTCTCATTATGTCCCTAATGGACTTAATTATTCCCGTAACATTACTCATTTACTAATTGTCTTCTTTTAGTTTTAAATCTTTACACACTTCATTAAATACTTCACAAGGGTTTACATCAATAGCTAGTGCTATTAAATACAACTCATCTACTCTCAATTTAGTTTTATTGTTATTAGCCAACTCACTAAGTCTAGTTTTGCTAATCCCTGTTTTACGAGATACATCAGATCTGTTTACAGATTTTCTTGATAAATAAAGTCCTAAATCAGTCATTTTTGTCTGTTTTTATGAATATAAATCTACATAATCAGATATTTTATTCCGATTTTCTAAACAATTAATTTTTATTTTATCCGAATTATGATATATTTGTTCTGATAATCGGAATATTTAATCTTAAAACAAGAACAATGTCAAGAGCGAAATATACTAAAGCAGATTTAGAACAGGTTGTTTACACTCAATTGGACAATTTGAATGCAATCCACGATTTATTGAGAGTTATGAAACTTCAGAATGAATTAATCGAGAATGCTAATAAGAAATTAAAAGATGAGATTATTGATTTTAAAAAGAGGGTAAATTATTCAACAGGCAAGAAATAAAACCATTTCATACACATTTTGCTTCCACGCCTCTGCCCTTTCTGCAAAAAGAGTATTCCATTACATTTTTAAAGAAACTTTTGGGAGAGAAAAAAATCAGAGAAAATTAAGTGGTAAAAAGCTTTTTACCAAAGCAAAGTTACATAACGCAGAACATTATAGTACATTTCATAACAATTAGCGAAATAGCGCTTTTGGGCGCTATTTGACATAATTGAAGATATAATGTCGCAGACTTATATCGATAGTAATTATGTCAAGCTAATTGTGGCTTCGTAGTTATATTTATAACTGTGTAGCTATAATTAGCCGTTATGTAAAATTGCCGCTCGCAAACGCTCGATTGCTTTTTGGCAACTAATTATGCTGTCGCAGTAATTTTTTTAAACACAATTATCCATCGCTTGCCACCGCCAAAAAAAGCTAGCTTTTGCTTCTTGTTTAAAATTCGCGTATTCGATGAACATTCCGCAAATTTTTTTTCTAGGCAATTCTCGCTAACTTGCCACAAGAGTATAAAATTTTTCCTAGCTCAAATCCACGCTCTAAAATTTCTATACACTTGTTAAATACAGAACTATAATACTTTTTTAACTTTTAATTTTCCCATAAAATAGATATCTTTATCTTATGGCTAAAACTATAGATATTCAAGTTTTTGAAACAGAAAAGGAATTGCAATCCATATTACGAACAACTAAAAGTAAATTAGTTGAAAAACGTGTTAAAGCATTATTGTTAGTAAAAAAAGGTAAATGTAGATATACTCAAGAAGTTGCAGTAAAAATTGGAGTTACCAGAAAAACAATTTACAATTGGTTTGAGGCTTATAAAGGCCAAGGTATTAAAAAGCTTTGTGAAGTTAATCAAGGAGGTAATAATACGCCTTTATTATCACAAGCTACCATAGTTAAAATAGATGAACTATTAAATGATCCCTATAGTACTATTACTAGTTATGTTGAATTGGTTAGTATTCTAGAAGAAACACAAGATAATTTAACATACGCTGCTATTTATCAACATTGCAAACGCAAACACAAATCTAAATTAAAGGTTGCAAGAAAATCACATCATAAAAAAGATGAACAGGCTGTAGAAGCCTTTAAAAAAACTCCCCAACTTACTATCTGATATTAGAATTAATCTTAATAAAGATAAATATGATGGTATAGAACTTATGTTTCAAGATGAAACTAGGTATGGACTTATCACTGGTCTAAAAAGAACCATTACTGCTAAAGGAATAAAAGCAAAAGTTCACTATCAGCATAGTTATCAATATCTATGGATTTGGGGAAGCTTTTCTCCTTTGACTGGTGATGCTTTTTATTGGGAAACTCCAATTGTTAACAACAATATATTTGAAGCCTATTTAAAAGCTCTAGGGCAAAGAACCCCTAATAAATACATAATATTAGTTATTGATAATGCTGGATTTCATGCCTCAAAAAACATTTCAATACCGCCAAATATTAAGCTTTTAAGAATCCCTGCATATGCTCCTGAGTTAAATCCTGCTGAAAAAGTTTGGCAGTACATGAAAAGTAAGGTCGCTATGAAGTTCAATGAATCAATTAAACATTTACAGGACAGATTAACTCAATTAATAAAATCTATGGATAAGGAGTTGATTAGCTCCATTACTGCATATCATATATATACAATACCATTAATTGAGTAAAATAAAATATTAAATGGTATAATTGAACATTTTTAAAATTTGCATATCTTTTTGTCTTGATACAAAAAGAAACAAAAAGATACTCAAGATTTTTTTAGACTATTTAGCGTTAAGAAAATGTCTAATAGACATTTTTAGTAAAATACACAAAGAAGCTAACTTTCAATATGGATTTGCTTGATATTTTAATTTCCCAATTAGATAAACTGGGCATCAAACTCACGTCATTACTAATAAAGAAATTGTTGTTGGAATCTTGTAAGTCTTTGGATGGAATGAAATAAACAACCCTTGGTTGTTTTTCTATGATTAAAACTAAAGCGATAAACAAGTTATCTTTTAGTTCTCCTAATTCTTGTTTTATAATTTTAATACTACGTTGTGTAGATATAATTGATTGTTTCTTATTAAAAAATCAACTCCTTCTCCCCCATCGATTTTGTTAGTTAATTTTAAACCGTAACTTTTTAATTCTGATTTTAGAAACTCGTTAGTTATAGAAAACAAAAGTGATGAACTATTTTTTTGATAATTCATAAACAGCATATTCTCCAGGAATATTCTTTATATCGTCAATAACACCTACCTTATTTGTGGAAAAATTCTGTTTAATTCTAACCTCAGTTGTACTTGATATTAGTATTTGTGACTTTGCAGATCTCCCTTCAACTCTAGCTGCTAAATTAACAGTAGGACCTAGAGCTGTAAAATCATCTCGGATTTCAGTATTTATATTACCGACAATTGCTTGCCCAGTATGTATTCCGCAACCTAATCCAATATCTATTTTTTCCGGAGAGTATAAAGACCATTTATCCATCCACTTCTTATGAATACTATTAAATTCTTCACGTAATTTTATCGCTGCATTTGCTGCATTTGTTGCATGTTCAATATCCATATTTGATTCAGTTTCAAGCGCCCCAAAAAGTGCCATAACACCATCCCCAATAAACTTATCTAAAACACCTTTTTCTTCGAAAATACATTTAGCTGCTAATTCACAGTATTCTTTTAAAAAACCAGCAATTAAATCAGGATGAGCTTTCAAAGTCTCACTTAATTTAGAAAAACCTCTAATATCCCAAAAAACAATTGATACTATTTTGTTTGTAGGTATTAAAATATCTGGATTTGATCTAATACTTTCAAAAACATTAGGGTCAAAGTATCTTTTTAATTTATCTAAATTCTTCTCTTTCTCAATTTGGTTTAACGCCATATTTCGGAAATTAAGAGCTGTTTTACATTTAGCAATAATTTCATCAGAAGATTTAATACCTGGCGCACTTTTAGATATACAATCAAAAGCTCCTTTGTCAAAAGCTTTATAACGCTGTAACTTTTTGTCATTTGCTGTTATTACAAGAACCATACACCATGGGTCTTTTTCTTTTGCTATATTTAAAACTTTTATTCCGTCGTCATCCTCATTCATAATCATATCCGTCAATATAACGTCATAATTATTTTTGAGAATCATTCCTCTTGCTTCAGCTTCACTTCCAGCAATATCTATATATTGAAATAGCCCGCTATCTTCTATAGTTATTCGATATGCTTTTCTATTGGTTTCTTGATCATCTACTATCAAAATTGAATTCTCCATTCTATACTAATTTATTAAGCTATGGGTAAATATATTTGAAATTGTGCTCCATTTGCAGGAATTCCATCTTCATAAATAATTCCTCCATGTTTTTCTATTATGCTTTGTACTAATGAAAGACCTAATCCAGTTCCATGAGTAGATTTACTAATAAATGGAGAAAATATTTTTTCTTTAAGTTTTAATGGTACGCCTTTTCCATTATCACTAAAAGTAATCTTTAAATAAGAGTTATTTTTATCAAGCTTTTCTGGTAGTTTAGCTTTTGTTGGGCGAATAACTTTGATATTCACTTTATTTAATTCTTCATCTTCATGAAACCACATTGAAGCATTAGCAAATAATTCTTGAAAACATTCAGTTAGTCTTTCAGAATCAGCATTAAGCTTTGGACATTTTTTACGTATAGTAATATTTACATCAATTCCTTTCTCCTTATATGGCATTGCTGAATGCTCTAAAATAGGTAGGATTTCTATAGGCGAAACTTTAACATTTAATACTTTAGTTAGTGATTTGAATTGAGCTATTACTGATTTTGCATCTTCAACCGATGTGTCTATTTCGTTAGCTATTTCTAATGCATCTTTGCAATCATTTTTGATTCTTTTCTTTAAACTTTGCAAAAAAGTATCAATTGCATCAATTGGGTTACCTAATTTATGTGCCGCTCTAAAGGCAACATCTTTCCATGCAGCATCTCTTTCAGCTATAAATCTTAATTTCTTTTCTTTTTCTAACTCTCCCTTTGCTTTCTGTAATTCGTCTGTGATAGCAATATTTTCCTTATATAATTCTTCCACGTTCTTTCTATATTTAGAACCCTCTCTTGAATCTTCTGAAAAATATTTAGTCACAATACTAGGGTATTCCTGAAGAAGTTGTACTATCCTTGATAAGGACCAGTGTCTAAATCTTATATTTATGTTATTATAAGACCTAAATCTTCTTTTTCTAATATTAGCATCTAATCTCCTTATGAAATTTTCACCTTTAGTTGTAGAATTTTTAGTTATAAATAAAAATGTAGCATGCTCATTTAACTGGGATCTATTACTTTCTTTTCGATCTCTTAAAATTCTATCAACAAAATATGCTGGATCTTCTTCCAACATCATAATACTTTTTCTGTTTTTTAAATTTTGAGATATTGAGACAAGCCATTGTTCTCCATATTCAAACCCATCAGGGTCAGTTTTTGGGTAAACAGCTAACATATCAATTAGATTATCATTAGACTTTTCCCATTCAACTTGTCTGTAACCCATTTGCACTAATAATTCATAACACATATTTTCAAACGTACGCATGTCAAGATTTTCTAAGTCAATCACATGTGGTTGTCTAAAAACAGTAGTAGGAAAAACTTCTACCAAAGACTTTTTCTTTGGGGCTTTAATCAATTGAAGTAATAACCTTTTTAATCTATTATCTAATCCCTTAAAATCTTTTCTTTCATAATCGTATGGTAAACCAGAATATGCTCTTAGATTATTCGGAATGTCAATTGAATGTTGATCAATTAGGTAGATTATTTGTTTTCCACTAGCTTGAGCTATCCCAAGTTCATAAAATAAATTAGGACTTAATAAAGTTGCTTCAACAATTATTATATCATTAAGTTGAATTTCCTCTACACCATTTTGGTTATTTAAATTTCTCCTTTTATTATATGCGATACTAACGTATTCTAACCCTATATTTATAACAACATCTTTTATTAATAAATCTAATTTTTTTAGATATTTATTTTTTTGAAGTATAGCAATACATCTTAATTTCCCTTTATTTTTTAATGCCATTTTAAAAGTTAAACTATGTTTTCATTCAATCCATACATAACAAAATAATTGAATTACTAATTGTGGATTATAAAGATATAAAATCTGATCTTGTTTTATTCATATTTCTGAGATTACTATTGCCATTCCATACACATTTTGCCTCCTCTCCTCTGCCCTAGTTGCAAAAAGAGTATTCCATTACATTTTTAAAGAAGTTTTTGGGATAGGAAAAAAATCTAAAAAGAAGAATAGTTATTTATAATAGCTTTTTCCTCCCAAGCAAAGTTACATAACGCAGAACAATATAATGTCGCAGACTTATATCGATAGTAATTATATCAAGCTAATTGAGGCATCGTAACTGTATAGCTGTAATTAGCCGTTATTTAAAATTGCCGCTCACAAATGCTTTGTTGTTTTTTGGTAACTAATTATTCTATCGCAGTAATTTTTTAAAACTCAATTTTCAGCCGCTTGCAGCGCATTGTACAGGCATAAAATTTTATACACTTGCTCAAATTGTGCATTTATTTAAAGCTTTCAAATGTTCTATATCTTTTTGTCTTGATACAAAAAGAAACAAAAAAATACTTAATATTTTTTTCTGAATCCTTAGATCGAATTCAGGTAGAAAGAAAAAAATCCAAGAAAATTGGGTTAGAAAACTTCGCTTCTCACCCAAGCAAAGTGACATAACGCAGAACATTACAGTACACTTTTAATATTGGATTATCCAGTGGTTGAAGCTAAAATCAAGAAAGCTAGCGTGCAGGCATTAGAACTCGACTTAATAGTACAATCTAAAATCAAGTAATTTACAGGCCTTATAATATTTTTTATGCAACGCTTCTACAACAGCTAACATATCACCATCTTCTTTAAATAAGTTAAAGAATGCTTTATCTAAATTTGCACTACTCACACCGTTATATGCGAAACCGTAGCCTGAGACAGCCCTTGCATTAGTGATATCTATAAAATATTGTGCGTCTTCTGCATCTAAATCTAAAACTTTAGCATTCGAAAAATGTAAAATTTTCCCTGCTAGTTTGCCTTCAAATAATTCTGCTAGTTCTTGAAAACTGTAGTAATAATTATTGATACAAATGCTATTAGCTTCTCCTGATATGATCATGTAGATAATTTCATAATTTGTAAAATTATGATCGTCTAAGACTAATGTATTTAAGCTCGTTTCTAAACCTTCAATGGTGTCACAAGTGTTATAAATACTAGCTACGCCATATTCTAGGGTTAATTGTTCTAGGTTTTTTTGTGTGTCGGTAACGGTATGTGTTTCAATAGCATCAACCGCTTCTAAACAATAAATAAAATAATCGGTATCTGTACACTGATTTTGTGGAAGTTGGTGTCTTTTCTCTAACAAATTTTAATATTTCTGCAAATTTATAACATAAAATTGAAGAATGCCTTTGATGCTTTACTGTAATTTTATAGAAATACGAGGGCTGCAAACAATTTTTAGTTATAAATTCTTATCATAATCCATACTTTGATGTAACACACGAACAATTAAAATATCTATGTCTGTAGCCAAATAAAAAATGGTTGAGATTTATAAGAAAACCTGTTTAACGACATTATAAATTCTGAAGCATCACGTCCAAGATTGCTATTATCTGATAAAACTTGAAAAACATCGTGTGTTACTATGTAGTTATAATTAACTGTTATGTAAAATTACTGCTCGCAAACGTATTGCTTTTTCGTAACTCATTATGCGCTCTCAGTAATTTTTTATACACAGTTATTCATCTTTTGCTACTGTCATTAGAACTAGTTTTTAGCCATTATTTAAATTTTTAGTATCGAGGTTTTCATTTTAAAATATCCTTATTTTTTATGTATTGTGCGGTATGGTTTTTTCTTTTATTCCTCAAATTTGTGAGTTCGTGTATAAATATTAAGCGTTTATAACATTTTTTAAGAATACAATTTGCTAATTTCTCAATTTCACATCGTAACTAAAAACAAATTATTTGACTGTATAACTGCTACCTATTTTTGTGTACAGTAGAAAATGCACTAAAGCACATAGCCGTAATTACTCTCAAAAGAACTAAAATAGCTATTACGTTTAATTTAAAATTAAAATCATGAAAAAAACAATGATCATGTTAACATGTCTAGGTTTTCTAACATGTAATGTAAATGCACAGTTAAACCTAGCCTTAGGCAAAAGAGCAAAACAATCCAGTAATTATAACAGCACAAATGGATTGGCAAGGTTGGCCGTAGATGGAAATACCAACGGCAATTGGAACGGTAAATCGGTAACACACACCAAGGACGGTGGAACTTTAAACCCTTGGTGGCGGGTAGATTTAGATGGTTATAGTACTATAAAAGAAATATTAATTTGGAATAGAACCGACTGTTGTAAAAAACGATTAGATAATCTTGTAATATCAGTTTATACTGGTCAGAGATGGGAGCGTGTCAATAAAAACATTCACAGGTTTTCACCCGGAATTCAATACCCTTTAAAATTTAGAGTAAATAAAAAAGCTAACGCCGTTAAATTACAATTAATGAATTCTAAAGGCATCCTTTCTTTAGCCGAAGTACAAGTAATAGGTAATAGTATTAAAGACATAGAACGGGGCCTTTCTCGTACTGGTAAAACGATAAAAAAAGCTGCGGATGCGGCCGAGCGTGAAACAACACGAGGCATTAACAAAGGTATAACTATTGTTGAAAAAGGGGTAAACACAATAGCTCCTGTTTTTGCTCAAGCAACACCTGTAGGTACTCCTAAAAACTGTGGTGGCAATTCGGTTTATGATATAGGTACTGGAAAATGTTGGAGTTGCCCTTCTGGTTACAAAAGAACAGTAGCTGCTGTTACTGGCCCTAATGCTTGCGAAAAACCTGGTGGTGAACGCCTTACTAAAACCATTTCTGGAGGTAAGGGTACAGGCTTATTAGGCACCGATTGCCGCCCAGGGTATTTTTGGGATCCAAACGGAAAATGCTATAAATGTCCTAATGGTTACAATCGCACAACACATCCTGTTACTTCAAACAAAGCATGTTCTCAAAAAGTAAATTCCAAATTTATTCGTGCCAAACAATTAGGATCTGCGGGATGTAACAGAGGGTTTTATGATATTGGAACAGGAAAATGCTGGACTTGTCCTTCAGGATATAAACGCACTACATTTGCTGTAAATGGCAGTAAGGCTTGTGAAAAACCAAAAAATCGTTAATTGCAAATTTTCAAAACCATAAACTATGAAAATACTTTTTTAGTGTCATTTAAACTATACGATCATGGATCATAATTTCGTATAGGTATGTTGAGTTATTTTTCGCTAGTCTAAATCAAAAAATCAAAATTTAGTTGTAGTTAAAGTTTTATCTTTTAACCTAAACCTAAGGATAGTAGAAAAAGAAACCACATATATATGTTCGAAATTTTCGTTCGTAAATGTATTAGTCCTAAAATACGCTTTAGTTACTCCATAACAAAACGGGGTGTAATTATATTAACCGCTGGTGAATTGTTCTCCAGCGGTATTATCTTCTGTAATAGCATTCATAAGGATAGCTGTCTCTGAAGCTGTAACGTTTTTTAAATTCTATTGCCATTGTATATATGTTTTTATGATTAGTCCAAATTTGAGGTTAAGACTAAGAAAATAAAAGTGAGAATAAACAGATTATATATTGAGTAAATAGATTTGATTTTAGAGTTAATTTTTTTACAATTAAAAATGTATTTTTTGTCATTTATATTATAAACTTTTACTTTATTAAAAAAATATTACCATAATAAATATTAAATACTTAGCATAAAACAGAATGAATATTCAATTAAAAAAAATAAACGCAGGTAAAACAGTAAGTAAAATTAGTTTTTCTTTAAACGTCCTTAATCTTTATGAATCAATAAATAATTGTTCGATTAACTTAGGAACTATAAAAGATCCCATACGAGCAGACAATTTTACAACTATTAATGAGCCTATTTTTTCGGAATTCACTGAAGGTGAAACTATAGAGATTGGATTTAACTTTGATAAAGAACAAGGAAAAGAAAATTTTTCTTTTATATCTTGTGAAATTACAAATGTTGGAAAAGATTATATTAATGCATTAACAAATCCAGATGAAAAAACAATAACGCTTAATTCTTGGAAGAGTATTTTTGATTATAAAGATAAATCTAATATCTTGTCTATACCAGATGGGACACTTTGTCTTGTACCTAAAAACAATAAATGTCGAATAACTATAAATTCAGCCAAACCGAAACCATCTAAAACAGCTACTGTAACATATATTTCATATAGCCTTACTATTTCTATGAAATATAATTCAAAAATTTATTATTTTAAAATAGACCCATTAATGAAAATTATTTCTAGACATTAGACATTAATACTTTTGTTATTCATAAAAATAACATATCTGTATAAATGAATAAAAAATATGAAAAACATATCTTAATACTTACGTTTTTTATACTATGTTATCCAATAGTTAGTTTTAGTCAAAACAGAAAAAAAACCGATAGTTTACTTAAAGTTCTAGAACGCAATAATCTATCTATAACAGAAAAGGCTATTTTGTTTGAGACAATTTCATATTATCATCCTAAATTAGATAGTGCTCTTTATTTTGCAAAAAAAGCATTAACACTTTTTATTGAATTAAAGGATGACATTAGGCAAGCTGGTGCTTTAGAAGAAATAGGATCAATAGAACAGCGGCTTGGAAATAGTACAAAGTCATTACAAGTAATATTCAAGTCATTATCCATATATGAAAGGCTTAACTTAGTAGAAAATCAAGCTGCATTACACACACAAATTGCAACCCATTATGTAAATGAAAAAGAATACACTAGGGCTTTAAATTACCTAGAAAAATCTTTAACTATATATAATAGATTTAATTTTAAAAGAAAATATTTATTAACATTAGTGAATCTAGGTGAAGTTTACCGTTTATCAGGAAACTTAAATAAAGCTGAAAGTACTTTCCTAAAAGTTTTAAAATTAAACCAAGGTACTTATAAACCTATTTTAGGTTATAGTTTTGGAAACTTAGGGATGGTTTACGCTTCAAAAAACCTATTAAAAGAGGCTAAAATAAAACTTAATAAAGCGATAAACATTTTATCTGATTTTGAAGATTATTACTCTGTATCGATTTATTTAGCAGAACTTGGACAAGTTCACAAAAAAGAAAAAAAATATAACATAGCAGAAGCTAAACTAACACAAGCTTTTGAAATGGCTAAAAACACAGGGTTAAAGGAACAAATTCGTGATTTCAGTAAAATGCTAGTTGTTTTAAATAAAGAAAAAAAAGACTTCGAAAAAGCGTTTAACTATCAAGAAATTTATCAAATATATCAAGATAGCTTAATAAATAAGGGTAATATTAAAAAAATAGAGCACATAAAATCTGAGTATGAAATTAATAAACGTGAAACTGAAATACAACGTATTAATGAAATTAGTACCAATAGAAAAAACATCGCTATAGGTTTAGCTTTTGGCATTTTATTATTTGCTGTGTTATCGTATCTCTTATACAAATTATATAAACATATACAACTAACAAATATAAAATTATCTAAGCGTGAAGAAGAAAAAGCATTACTTTTAAAAGAGTTAAACCATCGTGTTAAAAATAACTTACAAATGATTTCTAGCTTACTAAACTTACAAAGTGGGTCATTAACTCAAGAGTCTGCCAAACAAATTATTGCTTCCGGAAGAGAGCGTGTGGAAGCTTTATCTTTAGTACATAGAAAATTATATCAAGAAGGTATAGAAACAAAAGTTAATGTTAAAGACTATGTAGAAGAACTTGTTTTAAATCTTATCGATAGTTATCATATTCCCATAGAAACTAAATTTTTAATTACGCCTATTCATCTTGCTGTAGATAAAGCTATACCCATAGCATTAATTATAAATGAATTAGTAACTAATTCCATTAAATATGCTTATAATGGGATAAACAGCCCAAAACTTCGTGTTTTAATAGAAGAAAAAAAAGAAGGTTTACGTATGGAAGTTTCAGATAATGGTATTGGAATTTTAGAAAAAGAAAAAAACAAAGTAGGCTCTTTAGGTCTTAAATTAATTTTATCGTTAACAGAGCAATTAAATGGCACACTAAGTACAGAAAATAACTGTGGGACATATTGGTCTTTTATTTTTAGATATAACAGTAACTTGTAATAATGAAAATACGTATACTCATTGTTGAAGACGAAACTATTTTAGCTCAAGATATAGCGCTTAGACTTCGTGATGCTAATTATGATATTGTAGGCATTGCAGATAGTGCTGATAAAGCCATACTTTTATTAAAGAAAGCACCACAAATAGATATTCTCTTAATGGATATTATGATAAAAGGAGACCGCGATGGTATTGAACTTGCAAAAGAAGTTAATGAAAAATATCAAATTCCTTTTATTTTTTTAACATCACATGCAGATAAAGACCTTGTTGAACGTGCTAAAAAAGTAAAACCATATGCTTATTTGTTAAAGCCTTTTAATGACAATCAAATTAGGATTGCCATCGAGTTAGCTTTAGTTAATTTTTCTAAAAAAACACCTGAAGGAAATTTACTAGAAACACCTAAGTTTCAAGATACAGATAACAAAGTCTTAAAAATAAAGGATAGTTTATTTCTTAAAAAGAAAAATCGCTTTGAAAAAGTCCCTATAAATGAAATTCAATTTTTAGAAGCGTGTAATAATTATACTACTATTTATACTGATCTAGGTAAATTTATTTATTCATCTGTTCTCAAAAAATTTGAAAAACTACTACCTATAGATCCCTTTTTAAGAATACATAGAAGTTATATTATAAATATTAATGCTATTAGTGCATTTGAAGGTAATTTGTTATTTATTGAGGGAAAAAAAATACCAGTAAGTAAATCAAAACAAAAAGAAGTCTTTAGCTTATTTAAAACACTATAAATTTAACTACTTATACATGATTTTTTTCTCTTGCGCATTTTAAACAAGCAATATTAGTACTAGATAAAATAGCCTTTTATAAAAGAAATGACGAACTCATCAGTACGAGACAGAAAGAGTAAGTCTTTACCATTATAATACACAATCCTGACTTTATTTAGATATAGAAACCTATGGACTATAAGAGTTCATAGTGATTTAGTTAATAGTATTAGAAAAATAATGGCAGATTAAGACTCACTTATTAAAATAGAATATCTGTATATCTGCCATTATATATTTATCGTACTATTTCTTTTCTACACGTTCAAGTTTTCCTGGGCCTCTATAAATATAAGCTTCATTTGGTGCCACAAGGAATTCGTCATCAGCTTTTCCATCAGGATGAATTTTAAAAAATGCTCCTGATGCCGCTACTGCTCCAGAATAACTATTAGCAACTTTTACACTCTGAGCAGCGATCCAATGTACTGTATCTATGTAGTTATATACTTTAAAAGTAACTAATTTACCGCTATCATTATAAATGATAGCTGAATTTACTCCCGCTGATGCAAGCAATTTTCCGATATCTTTACTTGCCAATTCATAAAATTTGGTAATATCCATTTCTGCGTTTATATCTATTAAACTCATAATTATAATTTTTAATAAAATTCCTACTCTGTTAAAGGTTTTTCAGATACCACCTGCACTTTAAATAACTGTGTGTCCAGTTCGTTTATTTCTATGGTTTCTGCTCCATTTTTATTCATTGATAAACCAAAAGCCAATACAATTATTTATAGTATTGCACTCAATTTTGCTCTATTTCATAAAATAACTTGGGGGAATTTGTTGATTTTTAGTCATTAAAAATCACGATATAACTAAGTACTTATAAAGATTAATTATTTCTTTCTAATAAACTGTTTTATTACTAAATAGAGAATTAGCCATACTCAATTTCAAACCAGTTATTAAACAATGATTAGGATTACCTCTTAGAGGAGCTTTGATAACTCTTCCGCCTTTTTGTATTATCTTTTTTACAGAAACTTTGCAGTATCCGTATTTGTGCATAGCATTTGGCATGCCTCTCATGATTGCATTTACGTCACTAACACCTTGTGCACAATTAACACTTGCATTGGTTAATCTATCGTGATTATCTAGTATTTCTCCTGAAAATGGTTTTAAATTCTCATTCTTTAAACCACGTACTACTATTCCGTTTGTAATATCCATAATATTATTTTAATCAATTATTATATCTTTTTTTGTAAATAGTTTTCTTGCCATAATGGAGTAAAAACTATTTCTACTCTATTATTCAAGTTTTGTTTAACCTTGAATAATTCTTAACAATAAATCTGTACTAATTATTTAATTGAGATAAAAATCCCATTTACACTTTTGAATAGAATTACTTTTTGGTTGTCTCATTTTGAATCTGCAGAATCATTAATGATATAAATTGTCTTTTACTAGTATTGACACTTCAAACATAACATCATGTTAAACTAAATTGAAAACTAATGAGTGAATGAATGTATTACTTTAGTAAATGGATATAACTATTGAGGGAGAGTTTAAATAATCGTATTATATCCAACTATAATATTTTAGAATACGAAATTAATTATGGAAAGTATTAAAAAAAACTTCTATTCATCTTGGTGTAAACAATGCATATAGGTTTTAGTTTGAGGAGACATTCTAAAGGATTAGACCTCCCCTATTCTTTAAACTATGGATTTATTTAACCAAAGTCCCTTTACAAGCTTTAAGAATATAGTTGAAATGCGCCACGTCATCTTGATTGAGGTTTAATGTTCCAGTTATAGCAGTTATGGCATCGGTTTTAAAATTGGGTTTGCTTGAAAATTGAAGTTCAACAGCTGTTTCAGGGCCGCCTTGTCCGCAAAAAAAGCAAGCAGACATGGGGCCTTTAGATAAAGTATATAAATGTTCCTCTGGATTAATATTTAAAAAATAACCTATTAGTGTGACCTGCTTCCCTTCTAAAGCCTGTACCGAAGGTGAAAATTCTGGATACAAAAAAGAGGTATCGTAAACAGGAAAGAATTTTTCTGTATAACTTACTTTAGCTAAATCCTCCCAAGTAATGCGTTATTGGGAAAAACACAGGCTAGCACTAACAATACTATATAAAATTAGAATTTTATGTATCATGACTTAAAATTGTTGAAATGTCCATTTTTAGAATGGGATATATAGCCAACAAAACAGAGACTATAATTAGTATAAAAACCGAAATCCCTGTCTCTAAAAGCTCTTGCAACGATAAGCTTTGCAGTGTGTACATATGTGTTGTATTGTGTATACGTGTAATGAGAGCACCTAAGCCTCCTGTTATGAGGGCATATGCACTTATAAAAGCCACAATTCCTATAGCAAGACCTTCTTGCGCTACAATGCGTATAAGTTGTGTATGACTAGCACCGTAGGTACGTAAAATGGCCACATCGAAAGTACGTTCTTTAACCATTTTATATAAGTTGGTAAAAAGAATAAGTCCCGATATAAAGAAGATTAAATACGCCAGACCTGTTATGGCTTTAAATCCAATTCCCATAGTTTCATAGAGTTTGTCCAATTCATACTTTGGCAATGCGGCTTGTATATAAGGCATTTTATTCAATTTTGGAGGTAAGCTTAGTAAAGCTCTCGGGCTTTTAAAAGTCACTAATAACGCGGTTATTTCTTTTTCCGCAGCCCCGTGGTCATGCGAAGCATGTGCCGCTCTATTCTCGTGTTTATGCACCTCCCATACACTTTGTAAATTACAAATGATTAAGCGGTCTATCACTTTCTGTGTCGGCTTTAAAATACCTACTACAGTAAATGCATCGGCATGTACATCAATACTATTCTCTAGTAATCCGTGAGCACTTAATATACGATCCCCTAGTCTAAGCTGTAACTGCTGTGCTACGGTAGCGCCCAAAACAACTTCCATAGCCTTTTCCACCTTACGTCCTTTATTGAATTCGGCTTGGTAAAGTGTTAAAAACGGTGCTGTAGTCCCTACAATTCTAAACCCCTTATAATTATCGCCATAAGACAGAGGTACGGCCGACTTTACCATAGGGTTTTTGGCTATTTTTTGAGCAGTGACGTATGCTATATTACCTGTTGGATGGTCTACATGCAATACAGAGGCCAAAACCAACTGTAAAGGACTGCCTTTAGCACCAACCACCACGTCTATAGCTCCCAAATTGGGGGCGACATGATGTTTAAAAGTCTGTTTTAACTGTTGCATGCCCAGTAACAAAGCAATACCTAAGGCTAAAGTAAAAACACTTAAAAAACTGTATAAAGGTTTCGACTTTAGGTTTTGTAAACTTAAATTCCAAAGCGTCATAATACTATAGTCTTTTCGAAGTCCGTTTTAATTCTATGGTCATGCGTAATAACAATTAAATGTGCATTGGTTCGCGCTGCTTGTTGTTTTAGCAATGCAATAGCATTTTTACAGTTGGCATCATCTAAACTAGAAGTAGGCTCGTCGGCTAAAATAACTTGTGGATTATGCACTACAGCTAGAGCAATACCCAAGCGCTGTAATTGCCCCTCACTAAGGGTACGTACTTTAGCTTTCTGTAGTTGGTATAAATCTAAATCTTTTAATAAAGTTTCAATTTTCTCATTGTTTACAGAGGTATTGCTAAAATAAAGACGTGTCTGTAAATTTTCAAACACCGTTAAGGAGGAAATGGCATGTTTTTTTTGAAAAACGAGTCCGATATGTGCCCCTCGAAAGGCATCTAATTGTTTTTGAGATAAGGTGCTAATGTCTGTACCTCCTATTTGTATTTTCCCAGAAATTGGGGTTAACAACCCTGCGAGAAGGTGTAAAAGCGTTGTTTTTCCAATACCAGATGTACCTAAGATAAGCAAATTTTCATGTCGTGCTAAGGTGATCTTAGGAAATCTAAAAAGCGCCTTGCTCTTTTTATAGCGAAACGTAAGATTATCTGTTTGTATCATTTATAAAGACACTAATTTTTCCTTTAATATTATAGAGAACATTGTATTACTTCTTAAACACATTATAATGAAGCGGTTATTTTGAAGTACCGCATACTAATCGATCAGTACCATCACTACTACGTTTTTATAATAGTAACAACATTGTTATTTGCAAGGTGTTTTCGTGGTTAATTCTGCTACAGCAGCACTAAGTGCTTCAGGACTGGTATGGTTAGGATTGTAGACTATAGATACGTGTTTTTCATTCAAGTCTAAAATGGACTGGTGGACGCCATTTATAGTTTCTAATCCCGTTTCTATAATCTTTTGACACTTAAGGCATTTAGCTTTAGGAGTTGCTATTTTTAGAACAGCATCGTCTGCCTTTTTTACCAATACACGTTCTTCTTTTGCTATTCGATTACAAGATAGTACCGTTAGCACTACTACTGTTATTGCTATAATTTTCTTCATAAGTGGACACTAATACAATTAATTGTAAATATAGGATTAATATTTATTAATGCAACTTGGTTGCGTTAAATTTATAACTAGTACTATCCTTAGCTACTGCTGCTTCGTTTTTCAAGCTGATGATTTTAAGATTAGGAAAAGTATGCGAAAAATCAATGGGTGCTTCACTTTAAACCATCTAATAATGGTCGTACAGAACTTTTACATAAAGCGATAGCATCATCCCTTAAGATGATGCTATTCTAAAATTATTCTTTTATTTGAAATGTACAGAGATCTGTTGCCGTAACGCTCCTGTACAAGTACTGCGACTACTAGCCTTATCCATATAATCCTAACAGGTAAAAACTTTTATTCTAATTTTAGTTCTATTTGTGCAATTAAAGCATCTAAATCTTTTACCTGTTTAATTTGATATCTTTTACAAACAATATCTACATTGCCTTTTCTCCAAAACCCATGGGGGCAACAAACAATTAATCGTTTACTGCTTGCAAATAATCCAAGCTCTAACAATGAAATTGGAGATTTCGTTGTTGGCTCAAAATACATTACAATACTATCTGCCAATTCTAAAGCATCTAATTCCCATTCTACCTGTTCTTTAAATTTAGGATTACTGATATCTTGCTTCCAAGTTGAATCCCAATCACTTCGTCTTGGATTGAAAAAAGTGACCTCTCTATCGTTAAAATGTGTTGTTACTTTATGTTGCCAATTTTCGGCTCTCCCCATCTCGATACTACCAGCCAGAAAAATACTAAGATTAGCATCTTTAACAATCTTATCAGGCGCTTTAATTTCTTTCATTTTTATACTACAGAATATTGCGTTACAAAATCATCATTAATAGCTTTAAAACTATTTGTACAGTATATGTGGTCTATACTTTCTTTTAATTCGTCAAAACCATAATTAAACTGTCCATGCGTTACATATAAAAACACCTTGGTTGCCCCTTGAGATTTTAAAGCCGCTGCTAAAAATTTAAACGTGCGGCCACCATCGGCCAAATCATCTACAATTAAACAAGGTTTTCCTTTTACATCGCCTTGTATGCTTATCTCTGGAACACCATTTACTCTTACCTTATTGGAAGGCACTAAATCTGCATTTAGTTGTTCTGCAATTTCATGCGTCGTTTTGTAGGCTCCAGCATCTGGACTTACCAATACAGGGTGTCCAATAGCGTTAAATGCTTTTTCTACAAATTCGAAATGCGATATGTTTTCTGAATTATCAATAAGCGCTAATGTAATGGGACTATGTGGGTGTAGCACAAAGACTTTATCAAATTTCATGGTATTAATAAAATTAGCAATGACTTTAAGATCAAAAGACGTTCCAGGATGAAAACGTCTGTCTGAACGCTGCCCAATTAAACAGCATAGCGTTAATGTAGAAACACGATGTTTTTCTGTTGCCGTTTCTGCATCCCAAGCTTCTTTTACCGCTGCCGCACGAAATAGATCTTCATAACTGTTGCCTCTAATTTTAACCTCTAAATCACCCTTATCTTTAATTTCAGCAGTGACTTGGCCGTCTTTAAATTGTTTTATAGTGTATGTCATAATTGAATCTTTTTGGACTTTTATTTTGTTTGAAATTTTCAGCAATATTTTCTAAGTAAATTCTATTTTCAACATTCTGAATCATAAAATTAGGAATATCCTCTAAACCAAAATACCCAGCCATAATACCTGTTGTAATCGAAGCGATTGAATCCACATCTCCTCCTAAAAGCACAGATTTTTTTAAAGCATCGAAAGGACTATTTGCCACTTTAAGAATATATAAAACAGCTCCCGTTGTGAATTTAGAATCTGAAGGTAATCCTTTTATCCCTGACAAGAAATAAGGTGCTTCAATAGGTTGCTTACCACATAATACGGTAAAGTCAACCTCAGTTAGTTCATTATAAAATCCAATTTGATCAACTGCCTTCAAGTAAGATTTATATTCATCATTTAACGTCACGTTATTTATACAATATCCTATTATTTTAGAACGTTCTCCTTTTTTCTTAAGCACATACTCTGATGCTCTTGCAATACACTGACTTGATAAAATTGCATTTATATTAGGATGTGTAGCATTTGCATTTACAGCAGCATAATTGTTAATTAAATCTTCTTTTAACAATCCTAAAAAAACAGATCTCATGGCAGGAGCGTTTCCTGGATTAGGTCTATGGCGCTGAAAATCTCTTACCTCTTCTATTGTTTTTTGTCCAGAAAAATACCAAGACATTGAACCATGGCCGTTTCTACCATATCCCTTTCTCTGTTTACCATCTTCGTACTCTTCTTTCCACTTTCGTACTAACAGATCTTCTGAAAATATTTCTTTTGACAATAAGGCATTAATTATTCCTATAGTCATTTCGGTATCATCAGTATAATCCCATGCTGAATAATTCTTAATAAAAATTTGTTTTTTATCTGATGGAACTTTTATTTGATTTCTTACATTTACAAGGGTAGAAAAGTCAACATTTTCCCGTATCCAAGTTCTGTCTTGAAATTCCACACCTGCACCAAATGCATCACCTATAGCAGTCCCTAAAAGGATATCTCTTATCATTGCTGTAATGTATTATAGCGTTTCATTAATTCTAGCCCTAATAACCTCTAGATCTACTCGGTTTAAAAACTTCCCGTTTTCGTAAATTACCTGCAATTCACCTTCATTTTCTTGTGTAGGCGTTACTTGATCTACCAAAACATAGGTATTATCAACTTTCTCAACCTTTACCAATCCCTTAGCCGATTTTTTAACGCCGTCGTCTGTAATAGGGTCTTTAAAAATTTCGCGTCGTTCTCCGTTAACCACTACAGAGGTTGCTTTCATCGCGAATCCAAAGGTGTCTCTGGTGTTAAATTGATAGGTAAATGATCCTATCCCTAAAACCACATTGGTACTTGCAAAACCTTTATCGTGTAAACGCTGACAGATATTTTCGGCCCGCTCTGTTGTAATGCTATCGCCGTAGATGGCACCAATATGCGGATCTAAAACCTTAAATCCTTGTGCATTTACAGTACCTCCAAAAATATCCCAAAGCAACTCAACAACCCCTTTATCTTTAGGTAACGTCCCTCCTAGCGTTCTGCTTTCTCCACAAATAATAGCCACAGGGTCGCCACTATCGGGTCTAATCACCAATTTGCCATCTCTGGCTAATACCTCTTCTTTTAATTGGGGTAAATAGTCTGTTAGGACTTTCCATAAATCCCAAGTATCGCTTACTACAGATAGTATGCCTGTTGGGTAGGTATCCATTAAATGCCTAAAGGTGCCCATTTCATCATCCTTTGTCCCAGCACACATTACCGAGTGTTCGGTCGCATTTACAGAACCAACTACAAAACCTTTAGCATTGTAATACTTGCGAAAATTACTAATAACAGGTAATGTATCCGATCCTAAAAAGACAGCCCCATGGCCCATTCCAGAAGACACCGCACTTTGTAAGCCTCCCATACCTCTCATAGAGAAATCATGCCCTTGAAAATCAATAAAGGCCACATTGTCTTTATCTGTTAATAAGGCCCAATGTTTAAATATTCTCTTGTACCTAAGCGCAATTGATGCAGACGTCATAGGCTGCCACAACATCGTAGACAGAATTGTTTCTAAAAAATTGGTAATCCAATAAAATGCCGCATCTGTATTTACAACCGTTACCATTGGCACTCGAACTGGCACTTCTACCCCTTCTGGTAATGCTTTTACTTTTATAGGAAGGTATTGCAAATCGTGTAACTTTTCATAATGTGTCACATCATAAGCTGTCCCTAAATACAGTGATAGTTCCTCTTTAATTTCGTTACACACCTCTTCTTTTGGTTTAGAAAAGAAATTCGCATTAAAATAATCATGCAACCATTGAAATACATATTGCTGTCCAAAAGAAACCACTTTATCACAACCTTTAGGTGCATATTTATTGCTCCTTGGTGTCCAGTTAGAATATACTTCCTCTGTGCCCTTAGGATATTGTTGGTGATGTCCTGTTTTGTAACCGTCTGTTAATAGTAATCCGTTCATAATAGATGTTTATTTTGCGTAATTATTACACAAATATAAATCACATTAATGTAATTGACAAATATATTTGTGTTTATTTTACGCAAATTGATGTTTATTTTAAAAGTAGCTGCTATTTTCTCTAAGAAAAACAGTCTTAATTATTTTATTTTAAGGTATTTAAGTGGTATTTTAAATCTTTTCTTAAATTTAGCTCCTGTTGGTCTCACTTATTTAAGTGTTACTTTTTTTCTAAAGTTACAGCTATCTCTAGCATTTCACCCTACTAATACCACTAATTTTTTTAAGCTGATATGGAGAATTGTGTGTCTAATGCCTGAAAATCTTTTGGCGCATAAAATAATTTTTCTTGTAATCGGTTATTACCATTTTAGACTATTGAAAATCTATTAGATTTGTAGTATCTATTTACGAAATAGGTATACTTAAAGAAAATCTATGAAAAAATTAATACATTGGATTTTAATGATCTCAAGTGGATTTCTACTTTTAACAATCGGAATTACTTCTCTTCTCTATAATTTTAATAAACCTAAGCATACAGATTGTGCGAATGAAATACCGCAGAATTTTTGCGGAACTGTTTCTCCTTGCATAAACGTGTCCGAAAATGCTATTAAAGGCAAAAAATTATTTAATACAAATTGTGCTGCTTGTCACAAATTAGACAAAAAGATGATTGGGCCAGCATTGCGCAGAATTGAAAAAAAACGAGAATTTCCATATAATGACTATGTTTTTGATTTTATTACCAAAGAAGATTCTCTAAATACAATAAATGACAGATACACCAAAACTTTAAACGCAACGTATAAGTATGCATTTGACCATAATTTCAAACTATCAAAAACAGAATTTAAATATTTGATGAGCTATATAAATTAAAAGGCCTCTATTTAAACACACCCAATAATTTATAAAATCAACCTTATATTTAGGGTTTAAAAGACATTAATTGTATCCATTGTAGCGGTACTTAACTTTGGTAAAACTGAAGACTAAACAAAAAAATGACTAATTTAGATAATACTACAGGAAAAATAAAGGCGTTTTTAAATGCTTCAATTCTTAAGTTTCAATCGGAAAACAATACTCCTAGTTCAATTGGTGTTTATTGTTGTCCTTGGTCGGGTTGGATCTCGATGCATTTTAATGCAACTAAAAAACTTGATGAAACAAAAAACAACTGCCTCGACTTTGAATTTGTGGAATTTGATTTTATGGAAATACCAGAATGGAAAAATGAATATACAAACGATAATCCAGAATTTAAATTAAACGGTTCAATACACACTCATGATCCGGATTTTGGAGATGAAGCTTTCAATCAATTGATTTTCGATTATTTAAAACCAATAGTGACTGAACTAAAAGAAAGCTATCATTCTGAGATTCTTCTTCAAATGTTGGATAGTAATTTTGTAGAAAAAATTTGAAGATATAAAAGTAGGAAAGCAGATTAAGGTGTATCCTGTTGGTCTAGACCAAATCTTGATATAAACGATAGAATTTAAAGTCATATACCTATCTTTAATTTAATTAAAAACACCCCCTCTAACATGGCAAAATACCCCAATACCTACTCTAGAAGAGCATTTACAAAACTCACAGCAATGGGTATAGCAGCTACGCCGCTACTATCGTTTCAAAATGGGATTGCGCCAGAGGTCTCTTCAAAGTCTAAAGCTTTGGAAGTGCATTTGTTTTCAAAACACTTACAGTTTTTAAATTATGAGGAGATGTCGGCAGCTGCGGCCAGTATGGGTTTTAATGGTTTAGACCTTACAGTACGCCCTAAAGGCCATGTACTGCCCGAAAATGCCATTGAAGATTTACCAAAAGCGGTTGCAGCCATGACAGCACAAGGGCTTAGTCCAAAAATGATGACGACAAACATTTGGGATGCACAGCAAACAGAACACCAAATGGTGTTACAAACCGCAAGTCGTCTGGGGTTTACCCATTACAGAACCAATTGGTTAAAATACCCAGAGCGCAAATCTATTTCTGAAAGTCAGGCTCTGTTTGCAGCACAAGCTAAAGCTTTAGAAGCTTTAAATGCATCTGTCGGGCTTATTGGGGGCTATCAAAACCATGCTGGTAAGTATGTGGGTTCGGCCGTTTGGGACTTAGTTCCTATTTTAGAAGCTACCAAAGGCCAATTTATGGGCTGCCACTACGATATAAGACATGCCACGGTAGAAGCCAATGGCAGTTGGGAACTTGGCTTAAAACGCATAGCACCCTATATCAATGCTATAGTACTTAAAGATGTAAAATGGGGGCTCGTAAATGGCATATGGAAACCTGTTAATGTTCCCATGGGTGAGGGTATGGTAAATTTTAAACGTTATTTCTCTTTACTTAAGGCCTACAACATTAACGTTCCGGTTTCTTTGCATGCAGAACATGATTTAGGTGGGGCAGAAAAAGGCCATAGCACTATAAAAATAGCGAAAAAGGAAGTCTTAAGGCGTATAAAAAAGGATTTGGATTTTGTTAGAAATCTATGGAACAGCATAGAATAGTTGTTACTAAGGCACTAAAAATTCACCACTAAAATGACCGTTTGTATTTGTAAAAAGCACACGAATGTGGTTGGGGCGTTTTAGATGTAAATATTCTATTTTAGAACACTTAAGTTTTAGTACGCAAAAATTAGGGCGATCTTCCAGATATTCCACATGGTCTGGATTTTCAAGTCGTGTACCAGGCGCATTACTCGTGGTATAGTCCTTTTTAGCATTTTCGCCAACAGTATCCCAATAGGCTTTAAGAGCCGTTTCATCTGTGATAATTTCAGCTTGCCCTTCTAATTTAATTTGAAGTAATTTTTTAGGATGGTAAAACAACCCACTCACGTTATTATTCTGCTGAATGTCTCTAACCTTTTGCGATCTTAAGTCTGTATAGACAACCGCGGTAAAATCTGGTAGAAATTGTCGTAATACCACCGTTCGCAAACAGGGTGCACTGTCTCGAACCGTTGCCAACGTAAAATACCTAAAGGGATGGCCACGTTTGGCGTAACCGTTCATCAATTCATGCTTTAAATCCTGTAAAATAGAGTCTTTCAATCTTGTAAAAATTATTTCGTTTTATCCTTTTTTGCTTTCTGTAATGAGACTTTAAAATCGTCTGTATTGCCGTGTAATTTTATATTAAGGTAACGTGTTTTTTGAGTAGGATCGACTTCTATAATGGCATCTTCGGCTGTGATGTCTTCCTCTTTTTTCTTGCCAAACAATTTGTAACGCGCTGCTTTCTTTACGGTTTTCCAAGGGATTCTTAAATAATATTCAATTGTATTATCTATACTTTGCGTGCCTGATAGCTCCATATGCCCCAAAGTAGACTCAATAGTCATATTAGGTATGGTTATAAGGCCTTTGGTGATGTCTAAATGATTTCGAAGCGTATCAAATTTAATGTTTTTAAGATTCTTATCGCCCATATAATCTGAAAGCATCGTTATGGGTTCATAATTTTGCAATTTACCATCAAGCACCTCTACATCCATATGAATTTCTGATTGGTCTAAGTCTGGCACAAAATCTGGATAAATTCTAATTTTTCCGTGAATGCGCGATGACAATTTGCCTTTTAAATTGTCTGACACCAAATGGTCTTGTCCGAAGTTTTCAAACTTAAACAGCAATTTATCAAGATCTACATTCTTAGCCACTAAGTCGGGTTTCATGTAAATATGTTTGGGATCACTGCCATTAAAGTAACCAGACATTTTAAAATGTCCTCCTGCAGCATCCATACTAAGGGTATCTACATGAATGTAATGGTTCTGTGTGGTACGTAAGCTTGCATTAATATGCTGTAAATCGATACGGTGGTATATAAAATGCTTCACATCCACATCGAATGTCATGTCTGTAAACGGGAGCTCGTAAAGGTTAAAAGCGTCTGCATGTGCTTTTACATCGGCAGTTTCGGTTGCTGCGGCTGTATTAGGCGCTGGTGCTGCCGTATTAAAGTCAAACAAGGCATCGAAATCGATATAATTGGCGTGTAACCCCAAATAATTATCGCGTTTTTTAATAGTTTCGTCCTCACCCAGATAATAATTCATATCCACATTAAAAGCAGTTTTGCCAATTTTACCTTGAAATTCCTGAACCATCACATGCGCATCTTCATAGTGAAAACGTCCTTTAAAATTTTCAAATCTCAAAGGGTGCAACTGCATTTTGGTAGTAAGCTTATCGAGGTTAAGATCTATGGCCTGTAATTTGGAGTTTTTATAATGCATGCTGGCATTAAAGTGTAGGGCCAATTTGTCGAACACTTCATGGCGGTAATCTTTGGGTACATAATTCTCTCCTTTATACGAAAACAGATCTTCTAAACGCAATGTACTAGATGCTAATGACATATCGATATCGACATCGCCATTAAGTTCCTTTTGCATCCAAAACCCATAATTATGGGCTTGTCCATCAAAATGAAAATCGGAATCATCAATAAACCCTTTGAAATCTACGATTTTAAGATCGG
This sequence comes from uncultured Flavobacteriaceae bacterium, assembly GCA_947504035.1. Lineage (GTDB taxonomy): Bacteria > Bacteroidota > Bacteroidia > Flavobacteriales > Flavobacteriaceae > Jejuia > Jejuia algarum. The sequence continues at coordinate 296,153 of CANNGA010000002.1, read as the reverse complement.
CATCGTCTATAAGTACATCAACATGAAAATCGTGTAACTTATGCGGATAATGCTCTAAGTTAGCATTTAGCTTATCGATAAAAAATTCCCCCTTAGGCAAATATTTTGCTTCTGTTAATGCTTTTGCCGAAGACTTAAAAGAAAAGGCTGTACTTAAGTTTTTAATTTGTTCGTCTATACCTGTATTTGTGCTGTCTGTAGCGGTGTACTTGGTAAGTTCGGATAGGTTTATCAGCTTTGATGTTAGGTCTAAATGCGAAACTACAGGTGTATTGGTATGGTGTATAATGGCTGGTAAATCTGACACATATCCTGTTGCAGCAACATCCGACGTACCTAATAGCAACTCTAATTGATGGAGCGTTACTTTTTTATGGTCCATCACAAGGTGTGCATTAAGTTGTTTTAAAGGCGCAGGAAGGCTTGGTGATGCTAAGCTTAGATTCTTGATTTTTAATTCACTAAAATAGGATTGATTCAACTTATTAAGTGCAAGTTCTGGTGCATCCAAATCAATAATATCATGAAAATTCATCTCTAAAGCCACCGTACCAGAGGTATTACTGATGTCTGTAAGATTTAAAAATCCAACCATAAAGTCCAAATTAAAATCGGCATGCAACTGCATATTTACTTCTGGAGCTTCAAAATTAGTAACGACAATGTTTCCAGAAAACTCACCTTTATCCAATTGGGCAGACATGTCCTTAAGTGCAAATTCCATAGTGCGCAAATTAAGGGAGTCTCCATTTGTAAAATGCCCTCGAAATCCTACATCGTTTAGACGCTTGCCTTTATTCGTATTTTCTAAAAAGGCTTCACTGGCCCCAAAATTAACGTCAAAAAATGGCATTTGCTGGTTAAGTGTGGGGCCTTTTACTAGGGCATTAAAATAAATTTTCCCTGCATTTTTATAGCGTTCCAATACGGGTATAAGATCTTCTGGTGCAAAAGCGATAAACATATCAAAATTTGGCTTCGTCCCTTTTAATTCCAGGTCAAGATCCATTTTGTTTTTAGTGTCTATAGTTCCCACCAATTCAAAATCGCCGTGTTCCATTTTAACGCCAGAAGGTGCAATGGTGAGCAGCCCTGTATTTTGATCGAGTGAGAGGTCTGTATGCAGTTCAAAATGTTTATGACGAATGTAAGTGGTGTCCCCATGATCTATCAAATTCATTTCAAATTCGGTATCAATATGGGTGGCTATACGGTTGTCTTTAATTTTAAATCCGCCTTTGGCCTTATGAATAAACGTTTCTAGATCTGTTTGTTCAGTTTCATCTTTTTTGTGGATGTCTAAATCGCGTAATGTGATGTGTTTAAGTTGAATATTGGCAAAGGCATCACTTTCCTCTGCTTCGTCTTCTGTGGCATCAAACGATTTTAGTGCATTTTGAAGGTTATTGGTACCGTCTTTATGCAGGACAACATCAAAAAAGCCTTTTTCTATAATACAGGAACGTATCGTATAGTGTCCTGTTATAATATCCCATATGTTAAAGCCAACGTAAATATCGGCAACGTCTAAGATTGCTGCAGAAGTGGCCGCTTTGGTTTCATATATTTTGACATCGTCTACCTTAAATGCGATATTGGGGAAGTTACTAAAGAGCGCTACATGGGTATCGCCTACGGTAATACGTCCTTTATGCTGTGTATTCAACGTGTTGATTTCACCTTGTATGATCGCATCTTGATTTACATGAATATACAGCAGTAAAGCACTAAACGCTGTTAGCAATAGTAAGACTGTAATAACACTGTATTTCCACCAGGTTTTTCGTTTTCTTAAGGCTGTAAATTTCATCGTTTTTTTGGGGTATTATAACTAGAGCTTTAACACATAGAATCGTTTGCTACTCTATGCATTTTTCATTAAAAACAAAGTTACGTAACACATCCTAGTATACAAAGCCTAACCTAAACCCATATCTCCTAAATTTAAAGCGATTTGTTGGCCGCCTTCTTGTATGGATTTGTATATGGCTTCTATAATTATAAGGTCTCTTTTCCCCATAGCCCCAGGCGCTATATTTGGTGCATCGTATAAAATATGCTTAGAAAAATCGTCCATTTGAAGCTTTTGCTGCCGCTCGTGAGGAAACCTAATTTTTCGACCGTCGGACGTTCTCCCGCTTAAGGGCCCATAGTTATTAGCGGGATTCAATTCGAACCACCCTTCTTTACAAGACACATAAAGCCGGTTAACATTGGCGTTGTGAGACGTCATAATATTACCTACAACACCGTTTGGAAATTGAAATTGTGCCGTAATTGTTTCATCAGTATCTTTAAAATACTCTGGACGCGTACTGTACTCTTGCGCTGTAACCGCAATAGGATTCATTCCAGAGCCATAAATAGCACTTTGTATCGCATAAACCCCCATATTCATTAAAGCGCCACCTCCTGATAGTGCTTTATTTAAACGCCATTGCTTAGGGTTTCGCGTGGATAAATACGCCGCATCGGCAGAAACATACTGCACTGGCCCGTAGGCGCTCTCTTTAACCAAACGCTTTACTTCTTTGGTATAAGGTTCTGAGTGTAACCTGTACCCTACTCCTAATTTTACCTGTGCGTTTTTACAAGCTTCAATAATGGCATCGCACTCTAAAACACTAACGGCCATAGGTTTTTCGCAAATTACATGTTTTCCCGCTTTTGCTGCTCTTATACAGAAATCGGCATGCATGGCATTGGGCAAAACTACATATACAATATCGATACTGTCGTTAGCAGCAATCGTATCAAAATTATCGTAATTGTAGATGTTCTCTTTTGGAATGGCATACTTTTTCGACCATTTTTCTGCTTTATCTGGCGACCCTGTTACAATACCTGCCAAATAACAGTGTTTTGTTTCTTCTAATGATGGTGCTAATTCTTGCCTGCTGTAAGTGCCCAAACCTACAAGTGCAATCCCTAATCTCTTTTTAGTTTTAGAGGTATTACAAGCGGTTAAAGGTAGGGCAGATAACAGGGTTGTACCTAGCACCCCTTTAGCTAATGTGCTTCCAAATGATCTTCTATCCATGGTTGTGTGTTATAAATTCCAGTTCGTATTCGGTCGGTTTATTGACCAATACTTTCCTACGTTTGCATAAATATACATCAAAAAAAAGCGCCTTTACAGTTTTTAGCAAGTCCTAAAAATTAAAACGCAGTACAACATCTGGAGTTAAACGCAGCGATTCCCTTTCAAAAGTATCTACAAGAATGTCGTTCTCCCCTACTTCTCTAAACCCTTGACCAATGGTATTATTACGATTGTAAATATTGCGCAATGAAACGCCTAACATGCCACCCCATGGTTTTTTTGATGGAATTGTAAAGCGGTATAATACAGAAGCATCTAATCTATGGTAGGCTTTAATTCTATTGGCATTAACTCCATTAGGATCAAGTCTCTTACCCGCAAAACCATTGGCATCTGGTATTAATCGTGTAAAGGGACGTCCTGAGGCATAATTCCACCCCAAAGCAAATTCAAACCCCTTGACTTTTAGCGTTTGCGAGATATTAAATATATGGCGTTGGTCAAAATTACCAGGAAAAGCACTGTCTTGTAAGTTCGAAAAACGGGTGATTGTTTTACTTAGGGAATAACCCAACCAAAAACGGTAATTGTGGAGGCGTTTTTTTAATAAAAAATCTAAGCCTATGCGTTGTTCTGTTCCTAATTCAATATCATTTTGACTTTCACTTATGGATATGAATTCTAAAATAGGATTAGTAACCGATGTGATATCGCTTAGACGTTTGTAATAGCCTTCCAAATCGAAATTCCAACCATTATAGGTGTATAAGGTGCCCAAAGTAAACTGACTGCTTTTTAAAACCGGAATTGTAAATACCGCATCATCTCTTACAGTGGCCCCAGAAAGCACTAACACATCATCTGCTACAGGAAGGCCACCTATAGAGGGGCTAAGGCTTCCAAAATCGCTATAATTATTAATTTGTTGGTTCTTTAATTCGGCAGAAGCTGTAAGTCTAAAGTTTTTAAAGAGTGCTAAAGAAGAAAATAGCCGCGGCTCTATAAAAAAGCGTTCTTGTCGGCTTAAATAAGAACCTCTAAGACCAATGTAGGTATTAAGTGCAGTGCCTTTATAAGTATACTGCGTATACAGGGTATGATGGTTATTATGTCCTGTAGTGTTATTGTCTAAAAAATCTTCAAAACTGCCCGTAATACGTTCTTCATTAAAATACTGGGTTTCATTGTAAAAATATTGGTATCCCAATGCCAGCAATTGCGTTTTGGCAATAGGAATGTCTAAGGCATAACTCACCCCAATATCTTTAACAACATTATCTTGTGTGTAGGTGTAATCTAGGTTTTGATCTTCTTCCGTAATGGCTCTATCAATACGGTATTTTGTATCAAATAGAGACATGTAAACCGTTGTTTTTTGAAACGCCTTATTGGGATAGTGTTTTTCCCAATTTAAGCTCGCCCCAAAATTTTTAACATTATACTGGTCTTCGGTACTTAGAGAACTGGTGGTGCCTAGGTTTTGAATTGGTGCTCTATTATTCAATGTATTTTGCGAAAAGATACTGCTAAGTTTTATGCTATTAGTGGCGTTGGGCAGCCAAACGGCTTTAAAATTAGCATCGGAAAACGAAAAATTATCGTCTCTAGTGGCGGCATCAAATGGAGATGACACATTGTCTTCTGTAATTTCAGCTCGTGTATTTTGAAATACTTTTTGTACCAAATTATTATAGTTTATATTTTGGTAAAGATCTGTAGTCGACCTACGCACTGCGCCCATAAGCCCAATGTGTTGCGATAAAGGGATTTTAGCAAAAAGATCGGCATGCGTAAAATTCACCCCACCACCTATCTGTAAATCTTCGGTTAAATCGTCATCAGAATGTATGATAATAGTGCCCGAAACACGATCGCCATAACGCACATTTGTCCCCCCGCGGTACACCTTTACATCTTTAACAATATAAGGGTTAAACGTAGAAATTTGATTGAAAAAATGCCCTGTTTGGTATATTTTGATATCATCCCATAAGACCAGGTTTTGATCTGGTGTGCCGCCCCTTATATATAAACCGGCAGGATCTTCAGTAGGACTGCTTATGCCTGGTAATAACTGTAAGCTTTGTAAAACATCTGGCTCTACCAATCCAGGTAATATTCTAAGTTTTTTGGTGGATACTGTAACACCTGCGTCTTCGTTTTTTTGTATTCCTGTCGTTAAATAATCATTAATAAGTACTGGGCTTAAATGCAGTGTTTCTGGTTGTAAACGAATCGTATCACAGCGCGAAGCTACAAATGCATTAGCGTCAAGGGTTTTTGTTTGGTAGCCTAAATACGCTATTGAAATGGCGTCTTTTGGGGGTAAACGCAACTTAAAAGTGCCTTGTTGATCTGTAAGGGTTGTCACGGTTTTATTTGTTGTAATGGTCGCTGCAGACAGCGCAAAAGACGTCGATGCGTCTACAACAACACCACATATAGGAATAGTTGTGCTGTGTTCTACCAAAATATAACTCTTATCACCAACCTTTCGCAATACAAATGAGGTTTGCGCTTTTAAGAGGTTTTTAAAAGCAGCTATAGACATCTCACCCTGCTTGTGTTTAAGCTTAAGTTGTTTAACAGCGGTAACATCATAAGAAAAATCGATAGCATGGTCCCGTTCAAACGCGTTTAAAAGCGCTTCTACCGTTGCATTTTCAGTGCTAGTGATGCTGTAGGTATCTTGAGCCAGAGCCTCCCTACCCCATAAACAACACAAAAATGTAACAAGTAGAATACGAATCATTTATCTTTTAGAACTATGCGGCTTTTGGTTTCAAATGTATAAGTAATATTCATAGGGGCAAAACTAGTTATTAAGGCTGCTTTTAAATTATCGTGGGTAAATACACCTGTAAAGACTCTATTTAGATTGATCTGTTCGGTACGAATTTCAATATCGTACTGCCGTTCCAATTCTTTTATGAGGCGCGAAAGCGGCACTTCTACGAAACTACTTTTCCCCTCCAACCAATTGGGTTTTAGATTAGAAATGCCAAAGGCCACCAATCCTGCGTTGTCATGAGAGCTCGTGCCTTTACCAGCTGTTAAGATGACTGTATTTGCGCCTTTTTGCACACGTACTTTACCTTCAAAACACTGCGTTTCTAAGGTTTTTTCTCTGGAATAGACGTTAAAAGCAGTCCCTAAAACACTAATAATGCCAGTGGACGTATGCACTGTAAATGACGCCCCTTTAGCTACTTTAAAAAAGGCTTCTCCTTTTAAATGTAACGTCCTGTTTTTTAAAAAAGTACGTTTGGTATAGCTTAGGTGTGAATCGGCATTTAAGGTCACTACAGATTGATCTGGTAAGGTGACCGTTTTTGTTTGTCCCATTGCCGTATGGACATTAACTGCTTTAAACCATAGGGCGTTTGCGCCTATTAAAACTAAAATAACTGCAGCGGCACAATAGCCCCATACCCGACGTGTTATGCCTTTTGGTGTTTTCGGGATTTTATAGGTTCTATTATAGATTTTTTGGGCTGCCAAACCTTTTTCTACATCAAAAACAGGGGGTTCTAACTGCGCTACACCGTTTAATATGTCTTTATAAGCCAAATAATCTTCCGTGGCTTCAAAAGCCTGCTTCTCGGCATCTGTAAGTGTTCCAGACAACCATTTGTCTAAAAGAACGGTCGTGTTTTTATCGTTTTTCATAAGGTTTCGTTTGTCGTGTCTTGTTTTGACAGGCTTGAGCTTACTAAGTTTTTATATAAATTCGACGTTGTAAACCTATGCAACTCTTCGGGTGTAAGTTTGCCATGTATCCATTTTCCTAAAAATTCGTTGTCCTGCTGTTGTTCTAAAAAATCCATAGGCTATAGTGGTGTATTTATTTTTTTTCTTAAAAACAATAAGGCCAAGCGCATGCGTTTCTCAACCGATTTCACAGAAATATCCAACAATTCTGCAATCTCTTTATAGGTCTTTTTTTCAATTCTGTTCAACAAAAACACTTCGCGCTGTCCATCTTTTAAACCTGAAATGGCCGCATTTAAACGCTGCAAGAATTCTTTTTCTTCCATTTGGAACTCTGGCGACTCGTTAGTGTAGCGTTTTTGAGGAATTTGCTTATATTTTAATATGGTTTTTTGATGCACAAGACTATTAATAGACGCATTATTGGCAATCTTATAGAGAAAACTTTTTGCAGCTCCTAAAAAAATCTTAGCACAGTCTACCCAAAGTTTAGCAAAGCTATCTTGTACAATATCCTGCGCTTTTTCCATATCGCCATATTTATAATACAGGTAGTAACATATTTTTTCGGCATGCTCACGGTATAAGGCATCATATATGTTCTCATCACAAACCCCAATTGTTTTTTTAGACATGGTTAAATCCTTACGTGTGTTTATATTAAAATGTGGTATTTAAAGTATAAAAATAGGTTGTAAACTTAGACTATTACCACGAATAACCAACGGCAACACGTAAAAGCACTCCTATTTCATTTGATGACCTTCTGTTAAATGCCCCCAAACGTGTTCTATAATCTATAGACGCATTAGCTTCTGTTGTTATTCCCTTTAGAAATTTCTTAAAGTGCCATTGGTGTCCAAATTTCACTGCAGCACCAATCCATAGTTCTTCTACATCGGTACTTATGGTCGTATTGTCTTCGTCTTTAAGTCTGTCAAAATTATTATAAATGGTTAATACACCACCACCTATAAAAAAGCCTTCCAGTACTTTTTTTCGTTTAGAAAAGTAACGCCTTACGTCGGTTTCAAAAAATAGATTGTAATTTATTTCCGATTGGTCATTATCAAATTTCACATTATTAAATTGTTGAAACAGTTCAATATCTAATGATAATTTAGGTGTTAAGGCGCGTTCATACCCTAAACCAATACCTCCGCCTAATGCGTCTATAGGGTGTATTTTAATAATGTGCTTAGGAGAAATGTCTGCTGTGTTAGTAGGTTGTGCGTGTTCTTGCGCATTTAATGCCACAAAACTCAATAGGGCTATGGAAAGACTTAAACGTATTGTTTTCATAAGTATAGTTCGATTTAAAATTCTACAGCCCTAAAACAAATGAACTCTAAAATACCCTACCAAAAATTTAAACAAATTACAATATATGCATACGGGTGCCATTTTTAATAGCCCCAAAAAAGTGTTATTTTGTGTTTTAGCAGTCTCAAAAAATAGTATTTGAAGATCTTAAAAACACATTGGTATTCAACACCTAACAGGCTGTTTGCTTTTGATCGTGAACTCGATTTTAATATAGAATAATACAACCTTTGTTTTGAATTCCCCCAGATTTGACACGTAGGATTAACATTCGAAATTACACTTAGCAAAGCATGTATGGCCATGTATTTAACATTTTCTTATAGTGCATTTAACCTTTTTATTGTAATTTCATGATATGGAAATAAAAACATACGCTCCCGGTATTCTACAATACATCCCTTTTTTTTATGTGATTTGGTCTGATGATCTTTTGTCTTATTCTGAAATCTCTGTGGTAAAAAATGCCTTAACGCAAGATGATACCTTAGAAAAAGAAGATTATGAGTACCTTATAAAATGCTTAGACCGAAAGGCGCCTCCAGAAGACCTTAAGAACTGGAAAAACGTGATTTCAAATTCAAACATAAAACTCATAGAAAGTGATACCTACCCCTTGTCTAGTTTTAGTCAGAAAATGATCTGTCATCATTTTAGTGAATGTCCGTTTAATACACACTTAAGAGATATTGAAATTAATTTAGGCATACAACCCAACCACTACAACCATCTTTTTGATATTGAAGTGGTAAAAGAAGTAACCTCTAATTATTACGATCCTATTGCTATAGATAAGCTTTTAAAAGGCGAACATGCGACTGTTGTTGATGCTTTTAGAACCGTATTGAAAGCTCCCATTTTTAGAGCGACGCTAAAACGAGATAAAGACCAGTTTAGAGCGCATGTGTTACAACAAATTGAATTTTTAGCCAAAGCAGGTTATGGCGCTATGGCTTACCCTAAAGCCTACGGAGGTACAGATAATATGCCTGGATATGCTGCTATTTTCGAAAACATGATGTATGTAGATGGCAGTATGGCTGTAAAGTTTGGCGTGCAGTTTGGGCTTTTTGGAGGTAGCATTCAAAAATTAGGCACTAAAAAGCATCATGATACCTATTTGACTGAAACGGGCACAGCTTCACTTTTAGGCTGTTTTGCAATGACAGAAACAGGACACGGCTCTAACGTAAGAGGTGTAAAAACCACCGCGACTTACGATAAGGCTACAGATGCTATTATCATTCATACTCCAGGAAAAAATGACAATAAAGAATACATCGGGAATGCGCTACATTCTACAATGGCTTCTGTGTTCGCCCAATTAATTGTAGAAGGCAAAAACCATGGTGTTCACGCTATTTTAGTTCCTATTCGTGATGCAAATCATCAACTCATGCCAGGCGTTACCATAGAAGATAACGGCTATAAATTAGGATTGAATGGTGTCGATAATGGTAAAATTTGGTTTCATCAAGTACGTGTGCCTAGAGAGAACTTATTAAATAAATACGGAGATATTACGCCTGAAGGGACATATTATTCTGCTATAGAAAATCCGAGTAAACGCTTTTTTACCATGTTAGGCACATTAGTGGGCGGCAGAATTTGCGTAGCACGTGCGGGGCTTGGTGGCGCTAAAAAAGCGTTGGCTATTGCTGTAAAACATGCTTTAAAACGAAGACAGTTTAATGACAGTATAAAGGTACAGGAAGATTTATTAATGGATTACCCAAGCCATCAATTGCGTTTAACACCTGCTGTTGCAAGTTGTTATGTGTATGATGTTACTTTAACACATCTCATGAAAGCCTATAGCGATACTGCTGTTGTAGACAAACGGAAAATTGAAACACAGGTAGCGGGTCTTAAATCGATCGTAACTTGGTTTGCCAATAGTACCATACAAGAATGTCGTGAAGCTTGCGGCGGAAAAGGCTACTTGCTAGAAAATCAAATCGCAGACCTTAAAGGTGATGTAGATATATTTACAACTTTTGAAGGTGATAACCACGTGTTACTTCAATTGGCCGCCAAGGGCGTTTTATCTGATTTTAAATCGGAATTTAATAGCGCGGGGTTTACGGCCGTTCTTAAACTATTAGGCGCACGAATTGGAGATAAATGGAACACTATTAACCCTGCCTACACTTCTAATGTAGACAAAGCGCATTTGTACAACCCTAAATTTCACCACCACGCTTTCGATTACCGTACACGACGGCTTACCTATACCATTGCCATGCGCATTCGAAACTATGTAAAAAATGGCATGCCTTCTTATCAAGCTTTTCTAAAAGTACAAACGCATTTATTAGCCTTGGGGAAAGCGTACAGTATCGCATTGGCCTATACCACATTTACAGATTTTACAGCAACGCTTAAAGATGAAACGCACAAGGCCTTATTTGAAAAATTAGGCACATTATATGCTTTGCATGAACTGCATAACGACGCAGCGTGGTACTTAGAGCAAGGGTATATTAACGGTACAAAATCTAAGGCCATACGGCAGCGTGTAGAGCGCCTCTCTACAGAATTACGACCGCATATAGGTAGCTTGGTGGATGGTTTTGGTATACCCGAACATTGCTTGGAAGCGCCTATTGCAAGGTAGTAGATTTTAGATTTACTAGAGAAAAACTCTAAGAACAGGTATCTCAATGCTATTTACGGGATATCTAATAGCTTTACGTGTTTTGAAATAGACATCCTACACTTAAAATCTTAAAAATAATACGAAAACACATTTAAACATATCGTTATAAACAACTCTTCTTAAACTAATCGTTCACTGGGTATTATATGCGTTGTGCTACCTATAATTTTGTCATAATTTTGGTTTATTTGTCTTTTAATTCACCTATATGTCTTTAAAAACTTATAATCACTGTTTTTTTACGTTCATTTTTATTTTATGTAGTGCCAGTTGCTTTGCGCAACTTAAGATAAAGCGCACGCCACAATGGGTTGTACCCCAAACGTATGAACACAATCCAGAAATTAATCTAAACGAAATTTCGTATGGATTACTCACCTTACTTAGTGATGAACAAATTCATATTCCTAAAAAAGAACGTTACATCCGTTTGGTTCGAAAAATTACAGATAATGTTGGTGTACAAGAAGGGTCTTCTATATCTATCAATTATGATCCTACTTACCAAGGATTGATATTACATAAAATTGAAGTGCTTAGAGAGGGTGAAATTATTAATAAACTTAATTTAAATGACTTTCAAAACATTCGGCAGGAATCTAACTCCGAAAGTTATATTTATGACGGTAGTCTTAATGCCATTGCCAATTTAGCAGACATTCGCAATGGTGATATTTTAGATATTAGCTATACCATTAAAGGTTTTAATCCTATACATGGCCATCATTTTTCTGGAGGCACAACATTAAACAGTTTTCAACCTATAGGAAAAATTAACTACTATTTAATTTCAGATAGGCCTCTACAGTATAAAGTCCTTAATACAGACCTTAAGCCCACAATAGGCGCATATAAAGGATTCACAACCTATAATTGGACGACGCTTTTAACAAAACCGGTAATTTATGAAGACAATACACCTAGCTGGTATTTCTCAAATCAAAATGTATATCTCAGCGATTTTAAAACGTGGGGTGCTGTTGTGGATTGGGCTTTAAATATATATGAAGATACTACACCTTCGAAAGCGCTTCAAACCAAAATTGAAGCGATTAAAAACATGGCGGCATCTGAAGGTGAACGTATTTCTGAAACGCTCCAATTTGTGCAAAACGAGATTAGATACCTAGGTTTAGAGTCTGGTATTGGTGCATACAAACCTTTCTCTCCAAATAAAGTCCTCCAACACCGTTTTGGTGATTGTAAAGATAAAAGTTGGCTTATGGTTACCATGCTTCGTCATATGAATATCGAGGCGTATCCTGTATTTGTCAACACAACTTACGGCGAATCATTACACCAATTTTTACCAACACCTAAGATATTTAATCATGCCGTTGTTAAAGTTGTAGATAGCACGCATACAAATTTGTTTTACGACCCTACAATTAGCAATCAACGGGGAAATTATAAATCGGTTTCATTTCCTAATTACGGCAAAGCTTTAGTCGTAAAACAAGGGGTTACTGCTTTAGAACAGATTGCCTCTAAAAATGAAGATTTAATAGAGGTGTTTGACACCTACGATTTGCCTGAGGTTGGTGGCGTTGCAACTTTAAATGTTATGACTGTTTATCGAGAAGGAGAGGCGGATTTAATGAGAGCGCGTTACAAATCGACTAGCTTAACGACATTGCGTAAGAACTTTAAAAATTATTACGATAACCTTTATGAAGGTGTTGAAGTCCTTAAAGACCCTAGTTTTGACGATGATACTTTAGCGAATAAAATTCTTGTTGAAGAATCCTATAAGATTAATAAAATATGGCAGCCCATGGTTGGAAATGCTAAAAATATTATGGCAGAATTTATACCTTACAGTTTAAAAGATGTGATTATTTTTCCTAATGAAGCCTCCCGAAAAGCACCATTTGGTTTATACTATCCGACACATAAAAAACATCAGATTACGGTTAAACTACCCAGACGATGGTCACTAACAAAAGAGCATATAAATGTGAACTCTAAAAATTTCAAGTTTTCTCTAAAAGGTAAAATGAACTCTGCACAAAACATTCTCTATTTAAATTACGAATATCAAAATAAAAATAGTTACGTAAAACCTGAAGACTTTAACGAATACTATACTAAAATCAAGGAGGTAGAACAAATAATGGCCTATTTCATTTACATTCCTAAAGACGACGCTAAGGCTCTCAACATGGAAATTTTTTTTAATAATGATACGATTTCAAGTCTAAAAGCAGTATTCTATTGGGGTGTTGGGATTGCATTAGCAGTAATTATTGGCTTAGTTATTTTTGTAAATCGCAGCCATAAAAACAAGGTTTAGCATTAATGTTCTAAAAGCTATTTGTTAAAATAATGCTATTTAAAATTTTGGAGATACGCGCCTATTTTTAAATTTAAAAATACATTGTACTATTTACTTGGCAGGAAACTCCTGAAGTGTATGCACATCAATCCAACCTTTTTTACCTTCTAAAGTCTCAAAGGCCATAAAATTATTATGAACATCTCCCAATGTTTTATATTTCAAGCCTTCCTTTGAGAGGTAAATACCATAGGCATTATCTCGTTTCACAACCAATAACGGATTACGAAACTCTATAGCATCGTATATAACAGGTAATAGTTCTTTTGCATTTGTACTGCCCTGTTTGGGAGTCTCTATAGGTATTATGCCAGTACCTGTGCTACTAATTTGAGATTTGAAATCCACATCATTTAGCTGATAGCTGTAAAGTCCAAATTTACCATTTTTATTTACGAGAAGCATACCTGTTACATCCTTATACCCTTGTACAAAACTACTATTACCATCGTAGCCCTCCTGTTTCGTTTTGTTTAAAAATGTAACGGTATAACTTAGGTCTAAATTATTAATTTTTATAAGACGTTCTGTAGTATAGCCTCTCCCCAAACCGCCGTAACGGATTTTAATGGCATGTATTGGTTTTTTGCCTTTAGTTTCCACCAAGGTGAAGTCTGTAGAACTTACTGTTCCACAAAAGGAATAGGAGATCGATTTCCTTTTTGTTTCATGTCCTAAAGCATTACTGTAGAAATGGCGATTGGTTGTAAGGACTTGTAAATTTCCATTATCGTAATATACTTGCTGTACGTTTTCTAAAGGTAATTTTTGAAGTTTGCTATTATAAATAGTAATCTCACTTTCATTTCTACCAATAATATAGTGATGCGCTAATTGCAGACTATCATATGCTTTTTCAATAACAACTTCATTGAAAGCATTAGCAGCATAGTATTTTTCATCTTTTTGAATTACATTATAAAATGCATTAGAATTACTATATAAGATAAGCGTCTCCAAAGTGCTATTACTAAACGCCTCATATGATTGTTGTTGTAATATATGATCTTCCCTATCTTGAAAGTTTACGATAAAACGATTATCTGAAGTAGGAATAATATAATATGCAATGTTAGCATCATCACTTAGTACGAGAATAGGCTTATTACCATTTAGCATAAAAACACGTATCATATATAGAGCGCTGTGTTGTATACGCCATTTTTCAACGGCATCATCATCTTCTACAATATAAGAACCAAAGCCACCATTGTCTTTAGTCGTAAATGCCTCTTCTACATACGAAAAAATATAGTTATTTAAGAGTTTAAAAGTGCTTCTGTGATCGATCTTAGTGTCGTTATATCTATTAGATGTTTTATAAGCCCCACCCCATGCTACTAATTTTAAAGATTCGAACAGCTGAGCTACCGATTGTGTTTTTATTTGACTAATGGCAACGGTGTGTACGTCTTTATCAAAAAGGTCTTCATTTGTATATGTATCAGAATCCCAGTGAGACACGAACGATGCAGAGGTGCCATGAGATTGTTTTTGATGTAATAGTTTAAAATCAAGTTTTGAATATGTATCAGAAGCTGTTTTTTTATAAAACGCCATATCTCCATCTGTTTTGTCTGCAACCACAGCATTAATAGCGTTTAAATTTACAACTTGATGTTGTTGACTCACTTGTGATGTAGAGTCGATTGCAACCACAAAGCCATTGGTTGTTTTAAGGGCATGGTAAGATCCTTCAGCTAATTTATCATTTAAAAAATCGTTTTTTTCATAGTGCTTTATCAACTTTCCTGAGCGCTCGTATATGTTCTGCTCCACAAACACCCCCTCATTATTATAAACTTTTACAGATGCCAATTTTCCAGAATCCATCCAATACAATGCTTTTGTTGGTCTAAATTTTTTTTCAACATTCTTATTAAATGAAATTTGAGCATTTTTATAAACAGCATAATAAGCACTTGTAAATTTATCTATAGTATCATTTATTATTACCCCCTCTTTATAGATTTCTTTTCCAATCTCTTGCCTGTTCCTATTATACAATTTTATGGTGCCTGTCTTAACGCCTTTTTCGTAGCGGTTGGTTTTCCAAAGTGTACCATTATGATGATAATAGGCTAAAGGGGCATTAGTGGTATTGATATATTTACTGCGGGACGCGTCGGTACCATCTTTATGATACCAGTATACATCTCCAGCGAACTTGTTTTCATTTAGACTATAAACATAGCCTTGCATTTGCATATTCCCATTCTTATAAAAGTCTTGTATAAACAGAAGACTATCTACCTTTTTTAAGGGTAGCGGTCTATAAAACATATGATTTGCTTTGGTCGTTTTTTTCCAATTTGCATCAAAATACAACGTATCATTAGTTTGTGAAAAGCCATACTGTAAACTAGCTATAGTTAAAACTAGTAGAATTTTAATTTTGGCGACCACTATATGATGTTCTTTAAGCATGTGACGTATAAATAATTAAGATTTGTAAATGTATTTCAAGGCGAGCTAATATAAAATTAAAATGACTATTTTATTTTTTATTAGTTTCAGAAATTAGGCTATTTTATAAGAGTAATTTCATTAAATCGATTACCCCAATACTATAAAGGGGCTTTTTGAGATGACCTTAAATTAAGGCTATACAAATACTTTACCTATTTAAAGCCTAAATACTAAATAGATGTTATATTTGAGACTTATAGTACAAGATGATTAGTAAGCCAGAATATGCATATATAGCGTTTGATGTATTTCCCTCAAAGAAAGGCGCCGCAACGCACATAAATCATTGTTTAAAAGCACTACAAAACACATTCAAGACGGGATTACTTATATGTATAGGGAATGATGACATGCCTGTTTTTCAATTTGATAAGGAGCGAAATCTATATGTTTACCGTTGGAAAGAAAAAGTACTTAATTTTTTAGAGCGCACTCAAAAATTTCAAGCAAATGTATCAGCATTTTTACAAATGCCACTGTGCGATACTATTAAACTGATCCATTTTAGAGACATTTGGGGTGGTATTCCTGCTTTAAATAGCAACTTAAATTGCAAAACAGTGTTTGAGGTTAATGCCCTTTCGCATATTGAATTGCCTAACAGATACCCTAACATTAGCGCTTCTGTCCTCCAAAAAACAGAAAAGCTAGAGCAGTATTGTATTGCAAAATGTGATGTAATCATTACACCATCGCAGGTTACCAAACAACTTATAAAAACACATTTTAAAGCCATTTGTTCAAAAATTAATGTGATTCCTAATGGTGTAACTTATTACCCAACTACAGGTTTAGATTCTAAAAAAAACACATCTCAACCCTATATTTTATATTTTGGAGCATTACAAAAATGGCAAGGCATTAAAACACTTTTAAAAGCCTTAAAAGAGTTAGACGATTTAAATACTAGATTGGTCATTTGTGCTTCTGTTCCTAAAAAAAGAACAGAAACATATCAAGATTTCGCTGTGAATATTGGTGTAGCCCATAAAATAGATTGGTTTTACGAGTTAGAGAAACAGGATCTTGCCCTAAAAATTAAAAACGCTATGCTAAGCGTTGCTCCGCTTACCTTATGCGACCGAAATATTGTTCAAGGTTGTAATCCGCTTAAAGTTTTAGAGTCTATGGCGTATGCAACACCTGTTATCGCTTCTAATATTCCTGTAGTATGCGAACTTATAACAGATACCAAGACAGGGTATTTAATAACACCTGACAGACCAGAACTTTTAGGAAGGAAGATAAGAGCTTTACTAGAAACGCCAAATCAATTAAAAAAAATTGGTTTAAATGGAAAAAAAGAAATTGAAAAAAAATACCTTTGGACGTATCAGGAAGCTAAAATGACAACTATTTACAAAACACTACTTCCGTATGATTAAGAAGACGTTAAAACTAGATGGCAAACAGTTTCATAACACCAAACAGTTTAAGGCAAAAAGGCCTAGTGACTATTGGCTACTCTTTATAAAGCAGCATATCCTTACAAAACAGCCTTGGCGGCTTAAAGCCTTTCATCTCTTTGCTTTAATTCCAATCCTGTTATTTCTGTTTTTTTATAGTATTACTGGATTAAGTTTTGCAATGTTTTTTGTGGCTCTTATTTGTATGCTTATCGTAAGAGGTATTTTACGTTATGGTAGAAATGCTAACGCTGCATTTGTGCCTATCAATATTTTTGTTGAATTGGCTAAATTTATAATTTTCACCAAAGGCGATATCTCTAAAAATGTAATAGAGTTACGTTTGAATACGGGCAAAATTACAACTGCTAAAAACAGTCTTAATCCAGCGACTATTGGGTTGCAAAATACGTCAAAAATAAAATACAAGCCCTACCAAATGGAGCGTTTTTATTCGCAATTTAAGTTTAAAGACGGTAGCATTTGTATGCTTTCATTTCATCAAGTGTTGTTACGTGTTAGCAACACAAGACGAAGAAGTAGTGGCAAAATTAAAACCAAAATAAAATACAAGCATAAGTTATTTTATCAGTTAAGTTTAAAATTAAAAACATCAGACTATTCTATAATACATAGTTCTTCTACAAAACATTTTGATATCAATGTAAAAAGTAGCGATAAGTATCATTTAGTAAAGGTTAAGTTTAAAGAAAAGATCACAGAAATCCCTTCAAAAATAAATGCTGCAAATAAAGACCAAATTTCCATTTATACAGAGATGTTAACCTATTTAATAGACAAAAAAGTAATAAGACCTAATGGAAATCAAAAATTAATACATTAAACACGCAACTATGAAATGTCAACAAAAATCTGGTGTGTTTTTAAATTTAAGCTGTTCGAACGCTAAAAGATATACTTGTGCCAATTGTAAGAAAGGTATTTGCGAAACACATACACACATGATTTCTAGTATGGAGCAACTTTGTGAAGACTGTTATTGGGAAGCCTATTTATACAGTACTAGAAAAAAAGACAGCCATTTGGACGATCACTATATAGACACCTACACCGATTTTAATACCGTAACTTACACATCATCTACAGCGTCGTCTGATCCATTAGATTCTGATAACCGTGAGTTTGGTGGTGGTGAATTTGGCGGCGGCGGTGCTTCTGGAATGTGGACAGAAGGCGATATGCAAAGCTTAGAAGACACCCCTAATACTACTATAGGTAGCGGCCTAAGTAATGACGATACTTTTTTTTACAGTTAATTTAGAGTAATGATTATAAGTTGGTTTACAGAGAATTACCCTCCTAATAAAGGTGGGATGTCTAGAAGTTGTGATCGCATTATTACAAATTTACGAAAGTATCACACTATAAATGTGTACCATTTTACAAATAAAGAAAATGCTTTTAAGACTGAGACTCATATAAATGGTGCATATACCTCTATTCCTATTTTTGAAGATAGTTCGCACACACTTAACATGCTTTGGGCCTTTATTAAAGATAAAACTGTAGTTTTAGAAAGCGACATTTTGGTTAGTTTTGGAAGTAACTTGTGTTTAAAGGGCATGCCACAAATTGCTAAATGGCTACAGAAACCTCTTGTAACTTGCTTTAGGGGTAACGATTTTGATGCTGCTATCTTCTCTAACAAAAAACAAGATCTTATTTATGCGCTTGAAAATTCGTCTGCAATAGCCTGTGTTACAAAAGAAAAAGTTGAACGTATTAAACGTTTAGAACTAAACCCTAATGTATGGTTTACCCCTAATTCTATTCATTTAGAAGCTTGGAAAACACTAGAATCTGATACCTTACTTGCAGCAAAATACAAAGCAACTCTTAATGTAGAGGAAAAGACAACAGTCATTGGTTTAATTGGATTCCTAAAACAGAAAAAAGGCATAGATTTCTTTATATCGAGTTTAAAAAAATCTCAATTTGTAAACAAAGTCCATTTGCGTATTGTTGGGGAAGTAGAACCGCATATGGAAACCCTTTTAATAACTAATGCTATTGACTATTCTATAGCTGTTCCAGAATCGCAAACCGTACTTATAGCAAATTATTTAATGTGCGATTTGGTAGCCATTCCTTCAATTTATGATGGTATGCCTAATGTTATCCTTGAAGCTGGAGCCTTAGAAATCCCTATTTTAGCCTCAAATGCAGGCGGCATCCCAGACCTCTTAGATAATGGTAATGCCTTTATTTTTGATGTGTTATCGGAAAGTACGTTACTTTCAGCATTTTCAGATTTTGAAAAGACCAGTACTGTGCATTTAGAATTGAAAACGAAACGTTTAAAAAAGAAATTAGAAGACAGATTCACTCCTGATCTGGAAAGTCAAAATTATTTAGATATATTTAAAACTATAATTACTTAACATGAAACATTACATAAAACTATTAAGCATAGGCGTCCTCTTTTTTATAGCATTAGCGTGTAAAGACACAGAAAAAAATAATACCAATGCTAGTACTTCTAATGGTATAAGTCATGACCTCACTTATACCTCTAAAATGACTAAGCCAGATAAAAAGAAATATTATGATGCCAATGGTAACGTTATTTTTGAAGTGAAGTATAAATTAAATGGGTTTAAATTAAGAACAGCAGGGTCGCAATTGCTATGGAAAGTAAAATTAGATACAGATAAAATTAAGATCAGTGCCAATGAAGACAATTTAAATCCTTATGAAATTAAATTGATAAATAGCAATGAAGCTAAATTGGTGAAAGATGATGCAAAATTAGCACGATTGGTTTATGATGCTGTATCTAATACGCAAACCATAACCCCTGTAAATGGAACGGGATCTGAGACTGTAAAAGGGAACTACGCTCCTAGCCTTTTAATTCATGAAATCTCTGAAATTCCTGAGATTCAAAAACACATCCTTAAAGACGAATTGGTTTTAAAAGGGTTTTAATGCACCTTTTTTATGCACATGGTGGCGGTTTAGGCCATTTAACACGTATCCATAAGCTGATACGTACCTTAAAACTGCCAGCTCATGCTGTATGTATCATTACGCCGTCTGCTTTCACCTCTTATTTTACGGATTACAAATTCGTTAAAATATCTTGGAACACACCTGTTGAAAACTGGTCTAAAACCATAGAGGAAACGCTTATTAAACACAACACGAATACCTTTTATATAGACACTTTCCCTTTAGGCATAAAGGGAGAGCTTTTAACTATCTATAAAACATTCCCAAAACTTAAATATGTTTACATTTCTAGAATTCTAAAATGGCGAGACTACTACAATAGTATGCCTTTGGGATGTCCTATTACTTTTTCTAAAACTATTATATTAGAAGAATTGTATCCTGAACACCTGTATTGGATACAAAAAAACACTTTAGACATTGAATTTGTAACACTGCAAAACGACCGCTTCCCTGCAATTCCTTTTCTTAAAAGCCCTTATCTTTTGGTAGTCCATTCTGGAGGAAAGAAGGATGTGTTACAAATTTGTAATGAAGCTCTTAAAGCCTGTCAAAACAGACCAAAAATCGCTATTATCGTTTTTACCCAAGTAGATGTAGACTTAAAAGATCCTAGAATACAAATATTCAAAAACAAATATCCTGTTTCTAGGTATTTTAAGCATGCCGAAAAAATATATACTGCAGCAGGATTTAACAGTATGCAAGAGTTAAATCTTTATAAAGAGAAACATATAGCCATACCATTAGATAAATTATATGATGATCAGTTTTTTAGATATGCTAAAATGACTAAAAACTACTTTATTTAAAACTATAAACGTATTCTATAAAGACCTATAACCAGGTTAAATGACATCTACACATACAATTATTTAAGCAATTTATTCTTAAGGACGTTTATTTATAATAACGAATTTCATACTTATTAAACCCAACGCACTATTAGATAATTGGTATTATTTAAATATGAATATACATTAATATCAAGTTAATCATAAGGGATATAAACGAAAATGATCTATAGATCTCTTAGAAGTAATTAGAATTGTATCGTAAAGAATCCTTAAAGAAACCGACTAGAATACAACCACTTTAATAGTGTGTTTTTCGGGATTTTAATACCTAAATGCAAGATACCATGAATTTTATACTCTATCTCTTAATCGGACTCCTAACCGCAATAATTGGTGCCTTACCTCTAGGGACCACCAATGTTGCTGTAATAAATACAACCATAAAAGAAAACATCCAAAATGCTCTAAAGATTATTTATACGGCGGCTTTAGCCGAAGTTATCTTGGTTATTATTGCTATTAATTTTAACATGCAAATTGAAAACTTTATAAACATGAACGTATGGTTACAATATGCGATTGTAGTTTTGCTTTTGGGTATTGGAATTGTTCTTGTTATAGGACGAAAAGAATGTGTGAAAGACGAAAATGATGAATGCATTATCATAAAAAAGCGAAGCATTCACATTTCGAAACAGCTCTTAGGTTTTATATTAGGATTGGTTAACCCTACAGTTTTGGTGTATTGGATTTTAGTAATTTCATTTTTAAATACTAAAATGATCCATTTAACAATACATACAGAATACATTTTTGTAAGTCTTTTTAGTATTGGCGTATTTTTAGGAAAAGTACTCACACTTTATGGCTATGGCAAATTTAGTCATGTCTTAAAATTTAAGATGAAAAATAAAACCACTAGTGTAAACAGAATTATAGGTGGCCTCTTAGTCTGTGTTTCGCTCTTTCAATTCACCAAATTGGTGTATTATTAATTAATAATGTACGGGGCAGCTGCCTGCGTTGGGAATAGTACTGCTAACAGGTGGTTTGGGGTAATACTGCATCATACGTTGCACTTTTACAGCACTAGCAGTGCCTGCAATAAGTTCTACTAAATAAATAGCCTGATCAAGCCCTGAAGAAATTCCGCCTCCAGTAACTCTGTTACCACTTTTAACGTAACGCGGATGTCCTTTTACCACAGTAACTTCGGGATACTTCCCAAAACAATTCACAAAATTCCAATGGGTTGTTATCTCATGACCGTTTAGTAAACCTGTATGGGCTAATAGCACAGCACCTTCACAAACAGAACAGACCCATTCTGCATGTAACCCTACGCGTTTTACATAAGCTATATAGGGCGAATTTGTATTAGAAAGTATCCGAGCTAATGCATCTGGTCGCCCTCCAGGCACCCAGATTAAATCGGGTTGCTGTACCGAAGCCATATCAAAAGTGGCTTCAATTTTCATTATAACACCATTATTCGTTGTAAATGTACCTTCACGTGCGCCTACATAAGCAATTTCAACGGCTTTGGGAAAGTCAGCATGTGCCAACCAGCCAAATATTTCTCGAGGTGCTGCAATATCCATTAAATCTACGCCATCGTATACTGGAATGACAATTCTAAATGCTGTACTTTCTGGAGTTGTAGTTTTCATTAAATTTTAGGTGTTATTAAAAATGGGCGTTTAAATAATGCCCTAAGTTTATGTACATAGCGTTTAGAAAGATTACTCAATGCTATTAAGGTAAGGACAATATAAAGCCACCATGTTTGATTCAGTTTAAAATAATACGTTAGCACTAAAATGACTATTGCTATGCTGTAAATAATAAGGCTTCCCCAGGATTTATTTAAATAATGTTTTCGTAAGCTTATAAAACTTACTATTAGAAACACTGCAAAAACACTGTAAATCCAATTTGAATTGTACGTTAACACATCTAATCCTACAAAACTAAAGAGCGAGGCATAGGTCGCCCAACAAAATGGACATTTAGGAAAAAGAAAAACAACCACCGCAGTAATTATATTTAGAACACTCATTTTTTTACTGCGCGTTGCAGGATCTTTTTTTAGCGGTTGTGACGTACCGCAAGCGCATGATGTATGTTTTGAGTTTTCCATCTGAAGTGGTTTTTAGTAAATAAGGATTAATGCGTTGCGGTTGGTGCTGGCTTCGGTAAATCTTTATCCCAAGTCGCTTTCTTCAATAACCAACTAAAGTCTCCAGACAATTGGCTGCCAGCGCCTAAAGTTGCTTTCTCTTTTCCTTTCTTTAAGGTATAAGAATTATACATAAACGCACTGGAATGGCACCCTATACAGCTTTCTGTTCCAAAAATTGTAATATCGGAATTCGAATTTTCCATAAGGCCTGCAATTTGGTTGCCCTTTTGGAAAAAGGTTTCCATAGTGATATTGGTTAAAAATGCTAAATTAGGATCACCTCCAGGCTTATTAACCACACTTCCAGGGATATGATATGCTGTGGGTGTGCTTATACTCGGTGCGGCATCTTGATTTAAAGGATACTGCGTATCGATTAATTGGTAATACTGCCATACACTACCTTCTTGTTTAAAATAGTTTTGCATCATAGTATTGACACGTTTTACGCGCACTGGAATATCCACCATACGCTTGGCTTGGGTTTTCATTAAAGTATCATCTGTATAATACTTTAGAGCATCGCCAGTAACTTTCCAATAGTCGGCATGTTTTGTTTTATGAAATGCATAAGTATTAGCATTATTGCTTACATCTACATTTACAGGACATATCTCACAATCAGGATTAGTAAGCGTAGGATGAATTACTGTGGTTTTTCCGTCCTTTTCAATAACATTTTGATCTAAATTATCGATATGCTCAAACGTAGACCAAACCCATTGCTTTCCTGTTGGTGTTTTTTGACTGATATGAAATCCTATTAAACCTAAACGTACTTTTTTAGGTGTTTTCGTCTTTTCATCAATAATGTAACCTTCATCTACAAGATAACGGTCTTGGTGCGGTGTATTATCCTTTAAAATCCGCCACGCCAGTTTAATTTCTGTAGCACCAAGCGTTCCTTTTGTATAATCCCCTTTTGGGAAATTTGCTTCGGTATGCGTTTTAGCAAACTCTAATTGCCCATTTATATTATACAGCTTCTGCTCCACGATATAGTCGAACTCTTCCTTATTCATCAATACTTCATACACCACAACTTCTCCATTTTGATCAAACAACTTTCCTGCAAAAGCCTGATCGGTTTCGTCAGCAATATTAGAATGTCCTGTATGTGTTGGTGTTTTGTCGCTTAATATAATTCTGGAATCATGATCATTCAGTACAGCAGCTTTTAATCCCAAACCATTAGCGGTTCTTGGGCTATCCCATGCGGCAGGTACTTTACCATCGGCACGGTACACTTGAAAAGCCTCCTTCCATGTTAACCAAGTAGGTGTGCCTTTATCTGTGAAATTTTTAAGGGCCACACCACTACTGTCTAATGGCCAGTTAATGGCAATAAGTGCTTGCCAACTGTAAATATTATAAGCGGTATTCAATTGGTAAATAGCTCCGGCAGCTTTCAATGTATTTTGCAAAGCAGGATCTACATCTACAGGTATATTTGGTGAAAATACAGCAGGAGCTTTAAGCGCCACATAATGCTGTTTTTTATCGCAAGACAACGTGAGCAGAACGCTACTTAATACAATAATTTTTAATGCGTTTCCCATGCGAAAACAAGGTGTAATTAATCTCATAAAGTATAGTTTAATACGTTAAACCCGCTTTATGTGATAGCACATCTATTACACTTTTAAGCTACTGCAAATACTGGCGCTACACTACTTTTTTCAATTTAACCATAGCGATGCTATGCTAAAATCAAGAAAAAGTCAGTATTTATGGTATCTCAAAGCTTCACGACAATGTTCTATCGCATAATTCGGATTAAAATTAGATTTAATGGTTGCTTAATAATAAACGTACATTTATTGTAGGGTGTCCTAGCTTGCTAAGTGGAAAGTCTGTTTCTGGCGTGCTTAGTGGCACTACAGAAATACTCAATGTTCCATGAGCTATGGCTTCTACAGGTAATTTAAAATCAAAATGTACAATAGCATTTTCTACACAGTTTGCGCACTTTTCAACATCATTGGGCTGAAAAAATCCGCGAGTAGCTATCGTAACCCCGTCTTTTTGAAGATGTATATCGAAACTCCCTGGTATTTTTAACCGATTGACTCCTTTTACACGCACATTTACCATTTCTGTATGTACAGTAAACTTTTCTTTAGCAGAAGATGTGCCTTTAGTTTTAAGCCTCATAGTTTTAACGGATTGAGAAGTACTTGTGTAAGCCACATCTAAGTTGTTTTCAGAATCTACAGAAAAAGGTGAATTCTTATCAAAAGGTGGCAATTCTTCATAAGCTGGAACTGTAAAAATATTACGACTGGCCTGTGTTTGTATGGTTGTTAAAATAGAAGTAGATGTTGTTGCTTTCATCGTCTTTTGCCACTCCCAATACAAGCGGTCTAGGTTACAATGATAGAACCAAAAAATAGGATCGAAAGCTGAAATATCTTGATTTGCCATTGTAGGACCAATAGATAAGTGTCCTGTATCATGTCCATGAAACGTAGTATCATTAGTTGTGCCGCCCAATAAACCGTGGTAATCTTCCCAATCGGTTTCTTTAGAAGCCCTATCAAAACAACCAATAGTATCATAGCCTTCCATTTTTGAAGCTATGGTTTTCGCTGAATACCGTTCGGTAGTCATTCCCTTCTTATACGTTGTACCATTATACGTGGTGTCTACTGGAAGCGTATATGCATTAAGAGGAGCCGTATCAAAAACAGCGGGTAATTCTTCTTGGCTAAAATCCCAATACGGTAATACCACATCACTACAACCTTCTATAGTACGCAATGCATTTTCAAAACGCCACATGTATATACGATGCCAAGGATTATAACCAGGGGTATGATGCATACAATTAGGTTTAGGGAAACCATGCCACCCTGCTAGTGCATAAAAGCTATCGGGATCGTCTATGGGTTTAGCCATAATACCCGCAAATGCCTTTTGAAGTGTTTTAACCTCTTTTGGACTAAGTGTTGTGACTTCTTTTCGTATACGTGTTGCTGTAGGTGCCGTTTCTGCAAATGTTTTTAAACGTTTAGACGTTGTCGCTCTAGGGCCTTTAGTATACCCCGTGTTCATCCAATTGTAAAACGTAGTTACTTTTTCTGCAGACCATGCAGGCCCTCCTTTTGGCATCATTCCACCAGAAACTTGTCCATATATACTTCCTGAACCATTTTTTACAGTACTATAATCACTGAGGTCATAGCCATGATTTTTCATACATGCGATGTCGCCCGCTGTAAATAAATATCTTATATCATCATACCAAGTTGGTACCGCTACTGCTTGTTGTGTTCCCATTTTTTTGCTTTTATACGCGCCTACTTATTTGTTTCGGCATTTTTGGTTAGTTTCTATACGTTTTAACAGACTATAACACGTCATCTATAATGTTATAAATAGCACATACTAGCATTTTAATCGCTATTAGGATAGCTTCAATAAATGTTAGTGTATGAAATAGACTGCTATACAATGTTTATTATGCTAAAAATACATGTTCTTTTTCTTGTTAAATAAAAAAGAGACAGCAATTCAGGTTTTAAGGGTATGAAAGCGTTATTTTGAGGTATAAAAGCTTAAAAACAGAACAGTATTTGAGAAAAACACCATGTAGCAGTCTCTTAAATGGTATAAAATATTCTAAAACCTACTTTTTAACCTCATTTAGACTTTATAGTACAGGTATTTGTATGCTTGAAGAAGCATATTTAGAACACACACCATTTAGTTACATCCATCTTATTTTAAGCGAATTACTCTGTAAACTATGGCGTAATTATACCCTAGAAATGTCTATGCAACATGACGCGAATTTGTCCGATTTCATGAAACTGTACTTATTTGGGAAAAAAATCTTACTGTTATAAGAATAAGTAAAAGTAGTTTTGTGTCAGTTAATATCCCTTAAATAATTTTCTTATGCCTAGTACTAGTACTTTAAGCGACACAACAAATATTGAAATGAAAAAAAGTGTCTTACTAGAAACTTTAAAAACCATTCCTAGACTGCAACGTGAAGTATTTATACTTAAAACCATTTACAATAAGAGTACAAAAGATATTTGTACAATCTTAAAAATTAATGAAAAATTATTTTGGGCATGCATGTACCATGCACGCCAACATTTATTTGGACATTAAGTCTTCGTGTTAAGAAAGGGTTCTAAAAAAGAATGCGTTAATAATACGTCGCAGCAATTTCTTTTGGCGTTTTACCAGTATGGGTTAAAATCACACTGTAAAACGTAGATTTATTTTTAAAACCACACTGTTCACCAATACTGAAAAGCGTGTAATTAGGCATGGCCTTAGAAGACAATAAGTTTTCAAAGGCCTGTACTCTAAATTGATTTACAAAGTATTTAAAGTTTTTTTCAGTCTGGTTATTAATCACCAAGGACAAGTATTTAACATTAGTCTCCATTAAATCGGCAACCTTTTGCTGACTAAGATTGGCATCTAAATATAATTTTTTTGCTCTAAAAAGATCTAAAAGCTTAAAATACATCGTCAATTCTTCAGTATCTGTTAAGTACGTTTTCTTTTGAGCTTGCGAAAGACGCATTAAAGGCTCTTTATCTGGGTTTACAAAATTGTTATCAACCTCAAAAGCTACAAAATTTGATAAACTTCCATCTAAATCGAAAATAGGATGTATTGTTAATGCGCACGTATACTCTTCACCATTTTTACGATAATTCGTAATACGATCATGAAAATGCACTTTTTTGTTTAACGCTTCCTTAATTCTCGCAACTGCAGGTCGTTCTGTATTTTTCCCCTGTAATAAGGCAGGTTTTTTCCCTCTAACTTCTTCTAATGAATAGCCTGTCATCTTGCTAAACTGTTCATTCACCCAAATGATAATCCTTTGACTATCTGTGATTACAACCGAAATGTCGGCTTTAATAGTATCTATCATATCACAAATTTAATGAATTAATTGAAAGGTTGTATAAGTTTGTCCGATTTCTTGAAATCATACCTTTTTAAGTGGAATGTTTACCCTCCAAAGGTTAAACAAAACTTAAGTTTGTAAAAACGCTGTATAACGAAACTAACGGCCTTATGAATGTCACACGAAATCAAAACACTAGCCCCGAGACGAACCAGAACTTAGTACTTGAAACTTTAAAAACAATCCCCAAATTACAACGCGAGGTTTTTGTACTTAGAACGATTCATAATTACAGCACCAAAACCATTTGCAAAGTTTTAAAAATAGATGACACACAATTTTGGACGTATATGCATGATGCGCGCCAACAACTAGCCAATACCCTACATTAACGCGCTATTTTTCAGTTATTTACCTCTTGTTTTTTTTATGTTTTCTAAAGCAGTCGTCTTATAACACTATAGTTACGATATAACATATATTAAAAACAATAGTGATTTTAAAAATGTATTTTGTTTAACGTTGCCTTAATTAGCACTCCTATAGAATACGCTGTATTTCCCTCTTGTAATAACGTTTATTTTTTACGCTTTAGTACTCCTAATACGCAAGCTCTTAATATTATAAAAAACGGTTTATCAATCATAGATTAACCCTATGATTATATGCACATTAAAACTATATTCTCTGTTTTGAAACTTTAATGATACACCAAACGAAACAAGCACGATAAGAAGCGTCATAACTTTGTTCGATTTCATGAAATCATACTTTTTAGAGTGCTATTTGTAGGTGCTATAAGTTAAACAAAACTTAAGTTTGTAGAGAATAGTATAACTAAACCATTCCCTTATGAATGTTACACTAAACCAAAATGCTAGCGCTGAAATGAATCAACTTTTAGTACTTGAAACTTTAAAAGCAATTCCAAAATTGCAACGCGAAGTTTTTATTCTTAAAACGATTCATAATTACAGTACCAAAGCCATTTGCAAAGTCTTAAAAATAGACGAGAAGCAATTTTGGTCGTACATGCACGATGCGCGCAAACAACTTGCAGGACATCTATACTAACCAATAGATTTTGTGTACTAACCAATACTAGCCTTATCTGTTCTTAAGTAACAGGTAAGATTACAGTATGGTTTCCCCTCTTAAATCGTATTTGCTCTAAAAACACCTTTTTTGTTTAACGTTACCTTAATTAGCGTCTCTACAGAATATGTTGTATTCCCTCTTGTAACGATGTTTATTTTTTACACTTTAGCACTCTTAACACACAAGCTGTTAATATTACAAAAACGGTTTACTAATCATAATTTAATCCTTTTAACACCTGTACATTAACGCTGTATTCTCTATTTTAAAATTTTAATGATACACCAAACGAAACAAGCACGATAAGAAGCGTCATAACTTTGTTCGATTTCATGAAATCATACTTTTTAGAGCACTATTTATAGGTACTATAAGTTAAACAAAACTTAAATTTGTAGAGAATAGTATAACTAAACCATTACCTTATGAATGTTACACTAAACCAAAATGCTAGCACCGAGATGAATCAAATTTTAGTATTCGAAACTTTAAAAGCAATTCCAAAATTGCAACGTGAAGTTTTTATTCTTAAAACGATTCATAATTACAGTACCAAAGCCATTTGCAAAGTCTTAAAAATAGACGAGAAGCAATTTTGGTCGTACATGCACGATGCGCGCAAACAACTTGCAGGACATCTATACTAACCAATAGATTTTGTGTACTAACCAATACTAGCCTTATCTGTTCTTAAGTAACAGGTAAGGTTACAGTATGGTCTCCCCTCTTAAATCGTATTTGCTCTAAAAAACACCTTTTTTGTTTAACGTTACCTTAATTAGCGCTCCTACAAAATACGCCGTATCCCCTCTTGTAATAACGTTTATTTTTTACGCTTTAGCACTCCTAATACGCAAGCTCTTAATATTATAAAAAAACGGTTTATCAATCATAGTCTAACCCTTTAAAAAACTATACATTAACGCTGTATTCTCTATTTTTAAATTTTAATGATATACCAAACAAAACAAGCACAATAAGAAGCAATATAACTTTGTTCGATTTCATGAAATCATACTTTTTAGAGCACTATTTGTAGGTGTTATAAGTTAAACAAAACTTAAATTTGTAGAGAATAGTTTAACTAAACCATTACCTTATGAATGTTACACTAAACCAAAATGCTAGCACCGAGATGAATCAAATTTTAGTATTCGAAACTTTAAAAGCAATTCCAAAATTGCAACGTGAAGTTTTTATTCTTAAAACGATTCATAATTACAGTACCAAAGCCATTTGCAAAGTCTTAAAAATAGATGAGAAGCAATTTTGGTCGTACATGCACGATGCGCGCAAACAACTTGCAGGACATCTACACTAACCAGTAGATTTTGTGTACTAACCAATACTAGCCTTATCTGTTCTTAAGTAACAGGTAAGGTTACAGTATGGTCTCCCTTCTTAAATCGTATTTGCTCTAAAAAACACCTTTTTTGTTTAACGTTTCCTGACTAAACCCTACCACAAACCACGCTGTAATCTCCACTCTCATAAAAACTAATTTTTTACTCCATCCACTTTAAACAGAGTGCTTCTCCATCTCACAAAATTGTTTACAAGCTGAAGCGGTAACTTTTTGATTATCTGAATACACACCCTAATCATTTATTTCAAAAACGGCAATCAAACAACACATAAAACAAATGCTATAAAAGACTACATAACTTTGTGTAATTTCTTGAAATCATACTTTTTAGGGCAAAACATACATGTTTAAAAGATTAAACAAAACTTAAGTTTGTAGGACATAAAATAACTAAAAAATTACCTTATGAATGTCGCACTAAACCGAAATGCCAGCGCCGAGATGAATCAAATTTTAATACTCGAAACTCTAAAAGCAATTCCAAAATTGCAACGCGAAGTTTTTATTCTTAAAACGATTCATAATTACAGTACCAAAGCCATTTGCAAAGTCTTAAAAATAGATGAAAAGCAATTTTGGTCGTACATGCATGATGCACGCAAGCAACTTGCAGGTAACCTACAATAGCCTGTAATGCTTTGCGTATTAAAAAAATACTAGCCTTATCTGTTTTTAAGTAACAGGTAAGGTTACAGTATGGTCTCCCTTCTTAAATCGTATTTGCTCTAAAAAACACCTTTTTTGTTTAACGTTTCCTGACTAAACCCTACCACAAACCACGCTGTGATCTCCCCTCTCATAAAACTAATTTTTCACTCCCAGCCACTTTAAATAGAGCGCTTCTCCATATCACAAAATCGCTTACTAACTAAAGCGGTAACGTTTTGATTATCTGAACACATACACTAATCATTTATTTCAAAAACGATAATCACACAACACATAAAACAAACACTATAAAAGACGACATAACTTTGTGTAATTTCTTGAAATCATACTTTTTAGGGCAAAACATACATGTTTTAAAGGTTAAACAAAACTTAAGTTTGTAGGACATAAAATAACTAAAAAATTACCTTATGAATGTCGCACTAAACCGAAATGCCAGCGCCGAGATGAATCAAATTTTAGTACTCGAAACTCTAAAAGCAATCCCCAAAATGCAACGCGAAGTTTTTATTCTTAAAACGATTCATAATTACAGTACCAAAGCCATTTGCAAAGTCTTAAAAATAGATGAAAAGCAATTTTGGTCGTACATGCATGATGCGCGCAAGCAACTTGCAGGTAACCTACAATAGCCTGTAATGTTTTGCGTATTAAAAAATACTAGCCTTATCTGTTTTCAAATAACGGATAAGGCTATAGTATTATCGTGATATTTTGGTAGTCTAAACAGACTATAGCTTTTTTAGTTATTAGCGTTTTATAATTTTATAAATACCCGTTGTATTAGATCTTGTATCTTCTACTTTTAGCATATAAATACCACTTTTAAACGCTTCTAAACTTAAAAACTCTGGACTATTAGCGATTTCTAATAAGAGTTTTCCCTGTATATCATAAACATAGGCCTTATAATTAAATCCAAAATTATTGATAAGCCTTACTTTTCCTTGTGTTGGGTTAGGCAAAATGGTCACCAAGCTACCTTCAAAATCGTCTAAACTAAGCGTATCTTGTCCATCACAATTTTCATCTATTTCATTGCCTGGCACTTCTGTTGCTAAAGGATTAACAGTAGGATCGCCATCATCACAATCAAAAGCAGCAATAAAACCATCACCATCACCATCTGTTCCTGTGATTTGGTCATTTGTAAAAGAGCTATTAACGTTACCCACAAAACAACGAGGCACTTGAGGAAAGGTAGATGAAATAACATAAAAATATTCGAAAGTTTGCGGTCCATTAGCTGTTTCTACAGTAATTGATGCATTCATACCATTACACGCATCTAAATCACCTAGGTTTTCAATGTACTCGTAATCGTTGGTATAGCGTCCCGTATGTGGTCCACAGGGTACATCGGTACCATCTCCTGGGCGATCACCAGCTTTTAACCGGTAACTCGGTTGCAAAATTTTTAGTCCTCCACTAGTATCTGGACCAAACTTATATAAAATAGGGAATCCATCGGCAGCCCAGCCTATTGGTATAATAGCATCTACGGTTGTAGCTGTAGTCACACCCGGAATTTCATGCTCTAAATACGAAAACATTTCACCATGGTAATGGTAGCCGTGAGCATTATTGGTATGAGCAGAAGCACAATCTAGACTTACTAAATCTTGACCAGCACCCTGATTATTTGTAGGTTCAAAAACCCAATCCCAATTAAACTCTCCAGTCTCAGGATTAGAATACACAAAAGGTAAGGCTGGTCCTGGCGCAAACAACACACCATTTAGGGCCACCCCAAAAGTTGTCGCTGGACGTCCTGTACGTGGATTAATTACACTGGTTATTGTATTTGTAACCACGGGATTGACATCCATTTCTAAATCATGGTAACTCTGTGTCGGTATGTTATTATTGTAGCAATAATCATGATTAGGAAAATTGTTTGAATATATTTTTCTAGAGTCCCCTTCAAAATATTCATAATAAACATTAGGGACATTAGGAGTTTCACAGCATCCTATATTGGTAAAATTCAATTGATCTACAGGACATGAACTGCAATCATCTGTTATCGTTTCTGTGCCATTTAAAATTAAATCTTGGCATGACCAATCGGTACGTATGGTTGCTGCCTCTGCTTGCATTTGCCCCAAAATACTAGCTTCTTCATTTGTTAAAAACCCCACGAGGTTCTGCGCTTCTTCTAAATCGGTAACGACATTGTAAAACTCTACGACACCATTCTCATTTTCTATAAGTTTATACGTGTTATCGCGAACAGCCCAAAACTCCAATCCATCATCAATATAGTCCGTATAAATATAAGGGCGTTCTATGGCATTTGCTGTAGTTAATGCAGGCGCCAAACTATAACTGTTATGTATACCTCCTTCTAAGTCGTTAGACATGAGTTCTACAAGTGTAGCATAAACATCTGTAGCTTGGGCAATGCCATTTTCTAATACACCTTGACGCGTTACTCCTTTTCCTGAGATGATAAGTGGTACACGTAAACCACCTTCGTACATAGAGCCTTTAGCATGATCGCCAGGAAAAAAACGAGATACACCTCCTGGCGTACCATTATCACCTATAAAAACAATGATCGTATTGTCTAATGTAGCTTGGTCCATACTACCTATAAGTGTACCTATATAGTAATCTAAAGACTCTATAGCTGCCATATATTGATTTCTATTAGAACTCAAGTTCGTTTGCGAAAAAGTTCCTGATGGTGGGGTATGGAACGGACTATGTGGCGCTGTATGCGCTAGCCACAAAAACCAAGGGCTACTTTGATTGTCTATCCAGTTTATTGCAGTGTCTGTAAAATGTGCTGTAATATATTCATCTACATCTGTAGTTTGACCGTTACCATCAATCTTCTGCCAACTGTAATAATCGTCTACAAAGCCCCCTAAAATACCTTCAAAAAAATCAACACCATGTGCGCCTGGATGGTTGGCATCTTGTGGATTAGAAATATGCCACTTCCCTACAACAGCCTTAGCATAATTTGTGTTGGCATTGTCTAAATACGTGAAAATAGATTCGTGTACCAAATCTAAGTTTCCAGGCACGCGCCTCACCCCTGTGTTTATACCATAGGTACCACTTATCATAGCAGCACGAGTTGTAGCACACTGTGGTGTTGCCCAGGTATTTAAAAATGATACGCCATTAGCTTTTAAAGCTTCAATATTAGGCGTATTGGGTTGGCTTGCTAATGTAATGCCATAATCTGAAGAGAATAAGGCATCAATTCCTAAATCATCTGCAACAATACACAACACATTGGGAGGAACATCTCCTTGCGCTTGTAGAGGATCTACATGGAAAAATCCACATATAAAAAATAGGACAGCAACTTGTTTTAAAATGGTGGCATTAAATCTCATAATACATTGGGTTTATAGGTTAATAGTTATGGTAGGACGTTTTTGGTTTATTAAAAAATCTCTAGAGGTCGTATTATATCTTAATCTTACAACATTGGTTTGACGCGATTTCACTTCAAATAGCGTTGTGTTTTTTATTTTCAAATGTTTTAAAAGGCTATAGGTCCCCTCTAAAGTGGTGTGAACCACTAAATGGTTGTGGGTTGCCTCCATACCGGTTATCTCGAAACCCGCATTTTGTCCATTAATAGTATATGTGATGTGTGTATTAAGATAATGCTGTAAATGGCCCTTATCTATGGCGTCAATTTTAACATCTAAAGCTTCAGCTATTGCGGCAGCTTCTAGCTTTACAGCAACGTATACTTTAGCATTGGTTGTTGTGATTGTAAATGTGGCAATGTCTCCTCCATGGAAGAGATTCATGAGTGTTAAAAGAATAAAAGTTTTCATAAGTAATTGAAGTAGGTAGGGTTAATTTTTTGTAAAATTTATAATACAAAACAGACAGGCACTATAATTCGTTTTTTTTAAACAGACATTATTTGTTGCTACTGTGCTTATAGTATGTAGACCCTATACTTCCCAAAAGGTTTAATACGGCACTAAAAAAAAACTACCATTTTCTTATATATAATAGATTTTATCAAACAAAAAACACGAATAACACGCTTTTTATCAGTTTTTTATGCGTTTTAATATTTTTTAGAATACAGAAGCTATTCTATGGGATCTAACTTCAATTTAGCCTCGCCATTAATGCTCTGGTAAAGTCTTTACTTCGTTTTAACATTCGTAAAACATGTCCATCCCTCCCATTCAAAACATACACCTAAAGGCCTGAAAATACTCAAAACACTGTTTTATAAGTGCTTAGAAAACACGTTTTAGAACGTTTGAGAAAAACACCGTGTCCGTATATAAATAGTGCAGATGCAATTGCTAAATGACTTTTCTTAAAATGCGTTGCACATCGGCATTGTCTTGCTGTGGAATAATATGCGTTGCAATAGTTTCGGCATCTGTATATGATATACTATCGTTTTTAGATATAAAACCATAACCTCTATAAACCCCATTCTCAATAAGTATAACCGCATCTTCATCTACATCTCTACCAGAGAGTTTAATGATATTATTAACGTGCTTATTTTTAATAGCTTCAACTGCCAAATGCACACGTTTATTATAGGCGTCTATAGTTTCTTCACCGCTACACACCCCTTGGCAGGTGGTTATTTTATAATGATCGCATGAAGCTTCTACGGCTTGGAGGTTGCAATATTTTGGACATAACTTATAGGTCGCACACAACTTTTCCATATATAAAATAACATCCCGTCTGCTATGAAACGTTAAAAGTGCATAGGGTGCTAATTTAGAGATGTTTGTCGCAAAATGTATGACACCTTTACGATCGGTATAATTAAAAAGACTATAGCTTTTTTTTGAAATTTTAGAAGCGCGATTGTATTTCGGAAAATGTTTTTTTATGGCAGCATCTTCCATTAATAAAGCTAAGGTTTCACTTCCTGAAAGCGCAAAATCAATATGTGCTGTTTCTCGACACAAATCGAGTTCTTTTTGTTTTTTATCATAAAAATGACTCAGGACTCGTTTTTTAATATTTTTAGCTTTCCCCACATAGATGATCGTGTTTTTTTTATCCATAAAATAATAGATACCAGTGGTTTCTGGCAATGTATTAAACACCTCTTCAGAAAGATTAGGCGGTAAAGTGCCTTGCCTGCTATTGGCTTTCATAAAGCTTTTAAAAACAGCAGGTGCTTCCTCTTGAGCTAGTAACTTTTGAAATAAAGTTACTGTAGCTTCTGCATCGCCCCTAGCACGGTGCCGATCTGTTAAAGGGATTTCTAAAGATGCACACAATTTCCCTAAACTGTAAGAGGGCAAGCCTTTAAATAATTGACGAGACAGTCGTACTGTACATAATTTTTTTCTATCAAATGTTAAGCCTAGGCGCTTAAACTCACCTCGAATTACGTTGTAATCAAAATTTACATTATGAGCCACAAATACAGTACCCTCTGTAATCTCGAGGACACGCTCTGCTATAGCTTCAAAATAAGGCGCATTCGCTACAGTTGCATTGTCTATGTTTGTGAGTACTGTGATATACACAGGAATTAAAACCCCTGGATTTACGAGCGTTGTAAACTCATCAATAACAGTCGTGCCATCGTATTTAAATATAGAGATTTCCGTAATTCTATTACTGCGTCCAGTAGTTTCAACATCAATTATCGTATACATCATAAGACTTCTTTTTTTAAGGCTTCTAATTCGATACCCAGCGTATTAAACATGGTTAAAATACTACTGATTTTCAACTCACTCTCGTCGTACTCTTGAAGATTAATGCTACATGCAAATTCCCATAACTCTAAGACTTCATCTATAGGTACTGTGTATGGTTGGTAATTATGATTATCGGATACCAATTTTAAAGCGTGCTCGGTTGCGATCTGATTATAAACGCGTTTGTACACCATACCATCATTTAAGGTGACAACGATATAGGTTTTTCCACTTATAATATCGTCTCGATTTTCGATAAATTTACCAACTACAAAAGCACCATCTTTCATAGGTAGCATAGACTCCCCTTTAATAGGAAATGCACGGTGCTTCCCTGTTGGTAAGAAAGGCAGTTTAATATTTTGGAGCTGTTCGATATATTCTGGATCATCATAACCGTTGGCGTATCCTGCAGAAGCTTTTACCGGAATCACTTCAATAAGATCTTCATTTGTGCTATCTACAGCTATAGGAAACAAGATACGTCTGTTTCTCAATTCTATAAATGATGTGTGGTCTGATTTCGTTAAATCGTTTTTAATCAAAATATCTATAGGAATCTTAAAATAATTAGATAAGGCTACCAATACTTCTATAGACGGCGCAGAACAGTTGCGCTCGAAAGTAGACACTTGAGCGCGCGATATCTGCAAAGCATCGCCAAAGGCTTCCTGAGATAAGGCTTTCTGCTCTCTTAGATATTTGATATTTGTTGCAATAAAATTCCCCATGTAGCAAATCTACGCATAAAATGCATAGAATTTAAACAAATTAAAAAATCTACTAAAAAAATATAAAATAAGTTAGAATCTATTAGTGTATCCTTTAGTTTGCTAAAGGGTTCTAAATTATAGGATTCTTTAGGAGGCTTTGTTTTCAAACAGCATTCAAAAAACTATCTTCGCGCCCATGTGGATGTATTTAGGACTTTTAGCGGCATTATTTTTAGGATTTCATAATTTATGTAAAAAACACGCCGTACAGGATAATGAAGTATTACCCGTTGTAGCGATTACCATTGCTGCAGGGTTTTTAATGTTTTTACCATTTTTTATAGGCTCTATTTATGCGCCTGATACCTTTAAAGCTATAGGGTTTTATATCGAACATATACCTATAAAAACGCATGCCTTTATCTCGATAAAGTCTATGCTTATGGCAAGTTCTTGGGTGCTGGCCTACCAAGCCTTAAAGCATTTACCTATTACTATTGTAACGCCCATTAGATCTGCAGGGCCTTTCTTCACATTTATTGGCGCAATAGCCCTCTATAATGAACAGCCCAATCCTTTACAATGGCTTGGGTTTTTCCTCATTATTTTTTCGGTAATGCTCTATTCTAAAATCGGAAAGAAAGAAGGCATTGTGTTTAAAAAAAACAAATGGGTATTTGCTATAATAGGAGCTACTTTTTTTGGGTCTTGTAGCGGATTATACGACAAATTTTTAGTGCAAAACCTAGCACTTAATCCACAAACGCTTCAGTTTTGGTTTTGCTGGTACACGCTTCTCATCTTACTTGTTATTTTAGCACTAATGTGGTTTCCACATCATGCTAAACGTAAGAATTTTAAATGGCGTTGGACCATCCCTATGGTGGGTATCTTGCTACAAACTGCCGATTATTTTTACTTTAAAGCACTTCAAGACCCTGAAGCACTCATTATGTTATTGTCTGCCATTAAACGCAGTCAAATACTAATTGCTGTACTTGTTGGTGGATTTATTTTTAAAGAGAAAAACAAACGTAAGAAACTCATTCCGCTTATAGGCATTATGGCTGGTGTATTTTTTATACTTTACACCTAGTTGTTTGCGGTACGTGTTACTTGCAAGTCAACTCACTGGTCACTACGCCAATAAAATACGATCTCACATACAGTTCACCTAATAACAGTTGTTATGATGTATAAAACAGTAAGAGCTAGTATAGTATATCTTATAAACTAAAAAATCCTGCAAAAGCAGGATTTTAAATAGTGTTTTTAAGCGTATTCTAATAGATGTCTACAGGTGACGTATTTCATCACTTAGGACAATATCTCTCGTACCTACAAGCATGCCTTCTGCATCACGTTCTAATTTCAAGATGTTATTTAGACCGTATTTTGCAATTTTCTTTCTACACGATTTGGTAAGCATAGGATCGTCATCAAATACAAATTGATTGATGCTATACGTTTTATCTGTAGAAGGTTCTTTAATCATACCATGAATTTGTTTCATAGACTTTGAAGACCAATCTGTACCTGGAACAAAAGTGTAAAACATATAACGGCCTTCATCATTTGTTCGCGCCCAACCTTCATGTCTAAGCACACGCTTACCATTTACCTTTGTAGCATGGTACTCGCCTTCTTCATCGGCTTGATAAATATAAAGCACGACATTTTTAGCTGGCGTTACACCATCACTTTCGTAAATGATTCCAGTTATTTTAAGTTTTTCTTTTCGTGATTGAAACCCAGGAATGGTATCAACATTACTCATGTTCTTTTTTGTGATATCGTAAACAACACTTTGCTGTCTTTGATTTTTAGCAGACTGCTGTGCGAATGATAGTGCAGATACTGCTAAAGCTATAACTAAAGTTATAATTTTCATAAGAGAGGGTGATTAATGAATTAATTAATGGTTTTAAAATTATAAAAATAACATGCTCATATGTTAAAAAATCGTAAAACAGTAAAAATATTCGATTAGTGCAATGCTATTTATACAAAACGCAAAAAAAACCGATGTAATCGTATAATTTTAGACACTACATTTCAAAAATGCTATCCGCTGTAAACGCATAATTTTTAAACGCTGCAGATGGTATTTTAGTATTTAAACCTGTAAATAAACTAAAGGCAGGTAATACCAATTGTCTAGTACTCCATTGGTAGCAAGGTAATTTAATGCGTTGTTTGCCTTTCCCTTTTAAAAGCACACCTGGGTGCGTGTGCCCAGAGATGTAGAATGTAGACACATTATCTTGAACTACAGGACTATCGTGTACAAAAGTAAAACCAGTCGTTTCTAATTGATTTTCAACAATTTTTATATTTAAATTCTCATATAGTTTTACAGCAGAACCATCATGATTTCCTTTCACTAATACCAGTTCTAGAGATTGGTAGGTTGACATCCACTTTTGAAAAAAAACAACATCTTGATTGAACTCTGCATGAAACAAATCTCCAACAACAATAAGCCGTTCTGGTTTGAAATGCTGAATAAGCGCGTCTAAACGTTCTAAATCTCGCAACAAGACTTTAAACGGAATAGGAATACCCTGTTTTCTAAAATGGGCTGTTTTACCGATGTGTACATCCGATAGAATAAGTGTTTTCTGAGCTTTCCAATAAGCAACACGCTGGTTGGTTAGCAAAAGTTGTTCTGTATTGCATTGTATTGGTTCTAAATAAATAGGCATACTTAATTGTCTTTTAAGGCTTGTTTTCGAATGCGTGCAACGCGTTTTTCTAAACTTTCATTACTCATAGCGTGTCTTAAGCTATCTACTTTAATAGGAAAACTAAGTGGCGTAAACGCAGATGCCCGTCGCAAGATAATTTTACTTTTAGAGATACGCTCGAATGCCGCTTGTAAACGCACCTCTTCTAGTTGTTGATTAAACACTTCGGTATACGCTTGTTTTAAAAGTAAATGTTGTGGTTCGTACTCCTCCAATACTCTAAAAATTAACCCTGAAGAAGATTGTAAACTCTTATTATTTTGTCGGGCACCAGGTCTTGACTGTACCACCAAACCTGCAATAACCGCAATATCTCTAAATGTCCTAGAGGCCATTTCTGAGGCATTAATACTCGCTGTAACATCTTCCATGAGTTGGTTTTTAGAAAGTAAGGCTTCAATATTACTTTCATCTAATGGTATGGGCTGATCGCTTAACAATTCGAAACCATAATCATTCATTGCAATCGTAAATGTTAGCGGCGTAATTTGACTTAATCTATAAGCGATTAATGCTGCAATAACTTCATGTACCAATCGGCCTTCAAAAGGATACATAAAAACATGATAGCCCTCTTTTGTACCGATCAATTCTACCAAAAACTCATTAGCTTTAGGGATGTGTGAATGGCTGTTTTGATTCGCTATTAAAGGGTGTAAAAACTTAAGTTCACGTTCTTGTATGCCAGGTGCCAATGCGGCTTCTAATTTTATACGTAAAAAATGACTTAAATGCGAGGTGAGTGGCAACCTGCCCCCCATCCAACTGGGGGCTATGGCTTTCTTGGCTTTACTTCGTTTTACATATACCGTCATGTCTTTAATGTGCACCAGTTCTAAAACACGCCCTGCCAAAATAAAACTGGACTTAGGTTTTAACTTAGAAATAAAAAATTCTTCAATCATTCCTATATACCCTCCAGACAAATACTTCACATTTAACATAGCATCACTAACAATAGCACCAATATTCATACGGTGTAACATGCTAATACGCCTGCTCTGCACTCGATACACCCCGTCGTCGTTTAAAACAACTTTATGAAACTCTTCGTAAGCCTGTAGTGCTGTACCACCTTGGGTTATAAATTGCAGGCCCCAGTTAAATTCGTCTTTATTTAAAAATGAAAAAGCATGGGTTTGTTTTAAAATGTGATAAGCCTCTTCTGCTTTAAAACCTTCTCCAACCGCTAAGGTGATTAAAAATTGCACCATAAGATCGTAACACAATACTAAAGGATGGCGGGCCTCTACAGCGCGATCTTTTACAGCGGCTTTTAATGCAGCTACTTCAATAAGCTCTAAAGAATGCGTAGGGACAACGTAAATTTTTGAGGTCTCATGTGGTGCATGCCCACTGCGTCCTGCGCGTTGCACAAAACGCGCAACACCTTTTGCTGATCCAATTTGAATGATGCAATCTACAGGTTTAAAATCAACCCCTAGATCTAAAGACGAGGTACATATAACAGCTTTTAAATGGCCTTGAACAATACTATCTTCAATCCAATGCCGTAATTTTAAATCTATAGACCCATGATGTATGGCCAATTGGCCTGCCAATTCGGGAGCTGCTTCTAAAATAATTTGATACCACAGTTCACTCTGTCCACGTGTATTGGTAAATATTAAGGTCGTACGATGGGCGTTTATTATGGGAATAATTTTAGAGCTCATGCTAGCGCCTAAATGTCCAGACCAAGGTAAAACATCGACTTCATCTGGTAGAACGGCGTGAATTT
This sequence comes from uncultured Flavobacteriaceae bacterium, assembly GCA_947504035.1. Lineage (GTDB taxonomy): Bacteria > Bacteroidota > Bacteroidia > Flavobacteriales > Flavobacteriaceae > Jejuia > Jejuia algarum. The sequence continues at coordinate 254,370 of CANNGA010000002.1, read as the reverse complement.
TTAATTTCTTTTTTGCTTGAGCGGTTATTTTTACGGTTTTAAATTCTGGATAAGGCACTAATACTTTTAGAGCTTCATCTAAATTTCCAATGGTAGCCGTAATGCCCCAAATTTTAAGTTGGGGTGCTAGTGTCTGTAATCGGGAAATGACCAATTCTGTTAGCACACCCCGCTTATTCCCTAGCAACTCATGCCACTCGTCTACTGCCACACATTTTAAGTGTTTAAACCAACGCGAATTGTTTTTTTGAGAACATAACAGGTGCATGGTTTCTGGTGTGGTAAGCATTACGTCTGGCATTAGGCGTTCTTGTTGTCGTCGTATCTGCTGCGGTGTATCTCCATTTCTAACCTGTACCGTCCAATCTAATCCTATCGTTTCAACGACCTCTGTCATGGCTTTTGCCAAATCTTTAGCAAGTGATCGTAATGGGCTTATCCATACTAATTTCAGTCCCCTTTTATGTGTTTCTGGTGCATTTATATACCTTATAAGAACAGCTAAAAACACAGAGAACGTTTTCCCAAAACCTGTTGGAGCGATCACCATCCCACTGTACCCCGTATGGTATTTTTTCCAAGTTTTTAATTGAAACGGAAAAGGTGTTCTTCCTTGCGCTGCCAAATATTGAGTTACTAGCTTGAAGCCCTCACTATCTTCAAATTTCCCCATTAATAGGCTTTAATTAAACGTTTAACAGTTGCTATAGTATCGATATCTTCAACCGTTTTATCACGTCTCCAACGCTTAATACGTGGAAAACGCAGTGCTACTCCCGATTTATGACGTTTACTCAATGCAATCCCTTCAAAAGCAATTTCGAAAACCAACTCTGGTTTTACAGTACGTACAGGGCCAAATTTCTCTATGGCATTTTTAGTTACAAACTTAGACACTTCAGAAATCTCTTTATCTGTAAGGCCTGAATAGGCTTTAGCTATGATGACCAAACCATCATCTTTTTTAACAGCAAACGTGTAATCGGTATACTTAGAACTCCGTCTGCCACTGCCCTTTTGTGCATAAATCATAACAGCATCAATGGTTAAAGGGGCTATTTTCCATTTCCACCAATCTCCTTTTTTTCGCCCAACATGATAGGAAGACTCTTTTTGCTTCAACATAAGTCCCTCTGCATTAAGACGCCTAGCACCGTCGCGAATACTATGCAAGGCCTCCCAGGTTTTGAACCTAAGTACAGGTGGTATTTTAAGACATTCAGAAAGTGTACTACTAGCAAATAGGGTTTCTAAATACCCTCGGCGTTTTTCTAAAGCCATTGTTCTTAAATCTTGGGCGTTATATTCTAAAATGTCGTACGCATAAAACCCCACAGGCACCGCTTCTAACAGTTGCTTAGACACATGTTTACGGTTTAAACGTTTCTGCAAATCGTTAAATAACAAGACACTGTTGTTTTTTAAAGCTAAAATCTCTCCATCAATAACAAAATCATCTTTAAAATCGGTTAATGCCTTTACCAACTCTGGAAATTGTTGGGTAACGAGTTCTTCGCCTCTAGACCAGATATAAATTTCACCATGACGCTTTACAATTTGTCCGCGAATACCATCCCATTTGTATTCTACTTGCCAAGCGTCTGGCGCCCCTAATTCTAACAATGGTTTCTCTAAAGCATAAGCCAAGCAAAAAGGGTAAGGCTTAGAGTTGTCGTAGTTGATATGTTGGCCTTCCAATAACGCCTCAAACGTTAACGCGTGGACATCCCAATGCCCAATGATGCTATGCATAAGCTGGTTTGCATCTATTCCAGATCGTTTTGCCAAGGCATTTACTAAGGTTTTCTTAGAGACGCCTATTCTAAAACTACCACCTATCAATTTATTAAAAATAAGACGTTCTTGCAGTTGTAGACCAGACCAAGCGTGCATTACAAATGCTTTTTTCTCTGCTTCCGTTTTAGATTTTAAATCAATAATAGCTGTCATCCAATCGCTTAGAGACAGGTCTATTTGGTGTGTAGGCTCTGGTAGCAATAACACTAAAGTTTCTCCTAAATCGCCAACTGTACTATAGCATTCTAAAAACAACCACTCAGGAAGCTCTACAAGGGCGGCACACCAGTGTTTCATCCATGAGGATTTTACAGGTCGCGGCGGACGTTTCCCTGTAAATATAGCAATACACCAAAGTTTATCTTTATCTGATGCGGTATCGAAATAAGCGATTAACGCTTCTATTTTGGCCGTTGTTTTATTGGTAATTTCAATGGCATTTATCAAACTCACGAAGTCTTTCATACCGTATCTGTTGTTAAGGGCGTGCCATCTAAAGCAGCATCACCATAAGACGTTACCACTTCTGCTGCTGGAATACCAATACCATTCAAATATTTTGAAAATGTAGCTTGCGACCCGTGGGTCACATATACTTTTTCGGCTTCTGAAGCCTTTACAGCCGTTAAAAGACCATTCCAATCGGCGTGATCGCTAACAGCGAAACCCGCATCTACCCCCTTCCAACGCCTATTTCCTCGTATTTGCATCCATCCAGAGCATAAGGCTGTTGCAGCATTGGGAATACGCTTTAATAATTTAGAACCTAACAAGCCTGGTGGTAAAATCACCAACTTTCCAGCTACCGCCTTTTTATCAAAATCTGGACTTAGTAGTGTTGTTTCAGGCAACGGCACCCCTGCTTGCGCCATAATCGTATTAAGTGCGTGTATGGCTGTATGCGTGTAAATGGCATCAACACCTTCTAAAAGCTTCATAATGCGTTGTGCCTTTCCTAAAGAATAGCCTAAAAATACACTTGTTTTTTGCTGTGCTTGATTTGTTGCAATCCAATCGTGTAAATGTTTTTGTAAAGTAGCTTCAGGCAGCCATTTGTATATAGGAAGTCCAAAAGTACTTTCTGTAATAAACGTATGGCATTTTACAGGTTCATAAGGTATGTTAAGGCCGTCAGGAGTCGTTTTATAATCTCCTGTAAACACAACAATACGCCCCTTGTATTCTAATCGAATCTGAGCGGCACCAATAACATGTCCCGCAGGGTGAAAACTAACCTTAACGCCCTGTACTGTTTTAGAGACATTATAGCCCATGCTTTCTACAGCTATAGTCGCCCCAATACGGTGTTGCAGTATTGGTTTAGAATGGTCATGACATAAATAATGCTTCATCCCCCAACGGGCATGGTCTGCATGTCCATGAGATATAATAGCATAGTCTACAGGTTGCCATGGGTCTAAATAAAACTTACCAGGAATGCAATAAATGCCTTTTTTTGTAAAACGTATAAACTCCAAACAATTTTCTTTTAATATTAAAAATACGCATAAAATTTAGGACTAAAAAAGAACAGCTATAACTATAAGTAACACCGATATGTCTAAAATCAAAACCCCTCTTTAATCCAGATGATATCTAAAATAGCATCATGAGGGTTTCAAATACGACAAGCACTACTATTTACAGTGGTAGAAAACTATAAAGGGTTTTCTCATGAATATGGATGTATTGGTTTGATATTCAGTTTAAACCATAGCAAAAGCCGCCTTTAGGGGGCGGCTTTATAACATGAAACAAAAATAGGCTTAAGATACCTCTAGCGTTCTAGGCGGCTTTTCTTTAGCCTCTTCGCGTTTTGGTAATGTAAGTTCTAGAATACCAGCTTCGTACCGCGCTTTAATTTGACTATCGTTTACGGTATTTGGCAGTGTAAACACATTTTTAAACGCTTTACATTCAAACTCCTTTCGCGTATACTTATGTTCTGTAACAACTTCTTCTTCATGCTTTTGAATTGAAATGCTTAACGTTTTAGTTTCGATATCAATCTTAAAATCGGACTTTTTAAACCCTGGTGCTACGATTTCTAAAATGAAGGCATCTTTAGTGTCTTGAACATTAACTTTAGCTCGCCCTGATGCATTAAGATGTGATGAGAATGGCGCTGGAAAATGCTCTGTTTGTAATACATCATCAATCCAATGCGACCATTTTCTGTGGTTAAAATTTGTTCTATTCTGTAACTGTCCATTTTTTGGAACTTGCAATAGTGTACTCATAACTTTTATGTTTTTTTATATGAAACGAATCTTTAACAATCTTTTGCTTTGATTGCTTGATACGTAACTGTCAAAAGAAATGCCAACTGGTATTTTGACCACTTTTGGCACCATAAGTTCGCAAAACAAAGACAAAATGTCATTTTCAAACACTTATTTAATGACATTTTGACACTTTTATCTATACATATACAAATATTAAAGTATAGAAACAGGGATCGAAACAGCAGAAGGTCTTCTAAGTTAAGAAGTCGTTTTAGGAATTTGAACAGTGCCACTGTATTGAATAGGATGTCTCGTCACGCCATTAAGCTGCATATCTACTTTTAAATTAGGATAAATACGAATGCTAACATCAATAACTTCGGAATGGCTATCTGCTGAAAATGTAATGGTTTGACTGGCATCTTTATTTGTTTTGACCTGATACTCTTTCATAAGCCCTTTAAACGCAATACCTGTATCTGTCCCCCCGTAAGCCACACGAAATTGACGTTGACCGAAATAGGGCAGTTCTGAAAATACACTGTCATTTTCAATTCTTAAGAAATTAGGGGTGCCTATTAAGTTTATGGCGCCTGCAGTATTCCCTGGCGGTAATAATTGCGCGACCAATTGCTGTGAAAATGCATTTGATACTTGAGGATAAGCCCAATCTGATGCAATCGTAAAGGTTTTAGAAGCCATTAACTTAGAAAATGCCGCTAACTGCTGTGGTGGCACTGCACGTTTATAACTTGTGCAGGATGCAACTCCTAGAATTAATACAAATACAAATATGAGAGTACGTTTCATAGACCACCTTTTTAATTATTGCTTTATAAAGCTACTAAACAAATTGAAAACCCTATACCAACGTTATGTTAAATTACTATACAACAACACAATAACTACAGGTTTTGAGGATTTTTCACCCGAATACTCCCTATCACTAAAAAAAGCAAAACCCCTAAAGTAAGGTAACTTATCGTCGCATAAGACCCTAGTAACGTGTAACAATAACTAAACAAACTTGGCGCAATAGCACTAGCTATAACTAGAAAACTCATCACCTTTCCTGTAATAGCACCTAAGTGTTTCCTGCCAAAATACCTAGGCCAAGTTACAGCATTCACCACCGCAAAAAGCCCACTAAACACGCCTAAACCTATAATAAGCATATAAATACTAAAAGAAGTGCCCAAGTAAAACAAACCTAATGATGCTAAAACACCTGCCCCTAGCATGATGTACACATATATTTTATGATGCACATAATCGCTTAAAACATTCCCTAAAGTAGACACACTAATCGCTATAATAGAAATAGGCAAAAACACAGCTATAGCTTCTGCTTTAGAATACCCTTGACTGCTAAAAATAGAGACAATATGAAATGTAAAACCTGTTGAAAAGAAGCTATTAAAAGCTAATGTAAGACCAATCATCCAAAATGCACGGGTTTGTTTGGCTTCTGCAAGCGTAAAATTTTTTTCGACCACGGGTGCTGTTGTACTGGTTTTATCAAGTACCGTTTTACCATCTGGTGGCATTCCAAAATCTTCTGGACTGTTTCTATAAAACTGTAAAACCACAACGCTAAAACAGAACAAAATAAGAGCTAGTATAAGCCATGAATTTCCCCATCCGTAGGTATCTATTAAGGCATCAAGAGCTATTGGCGCACTAGAAAATCCCAGAGCAACCCCTATGCTACTCACAGCATTAACTTTACCTCTATTTTTATCAAACCACATCATAATCATATTTCGAGAAGACATGGTAAGCACACCCTGACCAAAAAAGCGAATGGCAAAAAACAGCACACTCATCACAATAAAAGGCAGCACCCAAGAGCGTACCGCTATCCATGCTTGTAATCCTTCTGATATATACACCGAATTGGCTGCCAAGGCTAATGCTACAGCCAAAAACAACGCCGAAAAAAAGGCCACGTACCGCGCACCAAACCGATCGAACAACACCCCTGCTCTAGCCACAAAAAAGGCGCTCAATAAGGTTCCAATCATGTACGCATTACTAAATTGATTTCGAGACAGGCCTAAGGCATCTTTTACAGGGTCTGTAAAAACAGACACCCCAACAGTTTGCCCCGGAATGCTTGCTAAAACCCCTATACTTCCTGCTATTAAAACGATATAGCCATAAAAAAAAGGTGTTTTTTTAGGCCGTATAAATGAAAATGCATTAGGATGTTTCATAATTCTTAACTTCTATTTTAAAAGCTCTGTTTGGTTTTGCTGCTTTTGTTTGTGCGCTATATTTAAAAGCAAACCTATTACAATAAGACCGATACCTAGTAGACTCCAAAGGGTGTAGACCTCATCAAAAAAACAAACCCCCAAAGTCATTGTAAATACAACCTCAACATATTTCATAGGAGCGACTTGATGTGTAGAAGCCATTTGGAAGGCTCTGGTCATAAAAATCTGTCCAACATACCCAAAAACACCTAAAAGCGCCAAAAACAACCATTCTAAACCTACTGGTGTTACCCAAACCTGAATAGACATTAGGCCCCCTGTAACTGTGGCTATGACCATAAAATAATTCACAATAACCAAAGGGTGCTCTCGCTGCCCTATTTTACTAATAATGATATATACCAAACCGCTTAGCAATGCAGAAATCAACACCAATACAAGGCCGTAATTGTCTAATGCGCCATCAACCCCTTTTAATACAAGCACGCCAGTAAACGCTATGCAAAAAAACAACCACTGTATAGGTTTAATACGTTCTTTCAACACAAACACCGCAAAAACAGCTGCAAACACAGGCGCTAAATACCGCAACGAAATCGCGGTACCTACCGCTACGTATTTTATGGCGCTAAAAAAAAGCAACATGGAAGACACACCTACTACGCCTCTTAAAATTAAAAGTGTATGGTGGGTGCCCTTCATAGAAATTTTATGTTGTCTTAAAAACCAAAAGGTAAACACCAAAGAACCTAATGCCCTAAAGAAAACAATTTGATAGGCACTAATACCCTCTAAATGCTTTACTGTTGCATTCATACAAGCAAATGCAAATGTGCTTATAAGCATGTATTTAATAGCTAATTTCGTGTCCACCCACTAAAAGTTTAAACCTGTTTTGCTGCTGCGTAAAAAAATAAAGCGCTTCCCCATAAGGTCTGCGCTATTTATAATTTTAATATTCTGTATATCCTAATCCTATTAATCTTCTGGAGGATACCCATTAATCTCTTCAAAAACCGCATCAAAATTCACGCGGATATAAGAATTGAGTTTTTTACGGTACTCTCCTCTTAACCATTCTACAAAGTTAAATGTACTCTTACTAATACACTTGGTGTAACGTTTAATTCTAAAATCGATATCATCTCCTAGTTTTTTCGCTAGTGCCAAGGCATCATACACATCTTCACTGTTTTCTATACAAATTCTACCGTGTTGTTCTATAGAACGTTCTAAAACGACTTTTGAAGATTCTCCAGCTCGTATCGATTCTACATACGTGCGTTGGATATCAAAATGCACATCTTCTGTTTTACCAAATTCTGCACGCAATTCATCGGGCATCTCATACCTAAAACTACTCTCTAATTCTTCATCTGTTAATAAGGCATCTAGATAGTAATTAGGCGATTTAAAAATACGTTGCCAATCTAGGTTGTCTCCCCATGGTCCAAACCTGTGGAAATTATTTCCTAAATCTATAACAGAAAATTTATCTTTATTATGCAAAACACGAGAGCCCCTACCTATCATTTGATAGTATAATGTAAGTGATTTTGTCGCACGATTTAAAATGATACTTTCTACAGTAGGCTCATCAAAACCAGTGGTTAGGATACTAACCGATGTAAGTACTGCGTCTGGAGTTTCCTTAAACCATTTTAAGATCATAGCACGCTCTTTCTTAGTATTGGTATTATCGAGATGTGCTACAGGATAACCTGCACGTCTAAAGGTATCATAAACATGTAAAGAGGTATTTATACCATTGTTAAATATAAGGGTTTTCTTGCCTTTAGCACGTTCTTCGTAAGCACGTAACAGTTTACCAAGCATATTATCATCCGTGTATAAATCTTCAGAAGATTTAACCGTATAATCGCCATTAGCCCCCACAACGAGAGATGTTAACCCTACATTGTAGCTAAACATTTCTGCACGCGCTAAGAAACCTCTATTAATTAAAGATTCGATAGACTCCCCTACAATTAGTTCGTCGTAATTATCCGTCATCGGTAATTCCATACTAGAACTTAAAGGTGTTGCGGTAACGCCTAATATGAAAGATTTACTAAAGAACTTAAACAGTTTTGTAAATGAATTGTAGTGTGCCTCATCGATAATTACCAATCCGATATCTGAAATATCTAATTTATTATCATTTAAACGGTTGTTTAATGTTTCCACCATGGCCACAAAACAGCTAAAGTTGGCTTGATCGCTTAAATCTGCCTTACTGTCCACAACCTTATTAATTACACCAAACTCTGTAAGCACGTTAGAGGTTTGCTTACACAGCTCAATACGGTGCGTCATCACTAACACCTTCTTTTTATGTATTCTCAGGTATTGCCTAACTATTTCAGAGAATATTACCGTTTTTCCACCACCAGTAGGCAATTGGTATAGCAAGTGGTAATCTGCAGGCGATTCTTCAAAACTTTTAAATATTTTATCTATGGCGCCTTTTTGATAGCTGTATAGATCTTTTCCTGTTTTTCTTTCTTGTAGTTCTGTGTTTGAAATAGACATAAATGCACTTTAGTAAAATGCAAAAGTAATATCTTTCTTGGGTAAATTTAACATGTTTCGTCTTAAAAGTTTTCAAAGATTTTGATTCTCTCTTGTTAATGAACAGTTCCTTAAGCATTTTTTTTAATATACGTCTCCAATTTGGACCATTTGCAGCGCCTTAAGTAGCCAGACCTTCAAAACTATAGCCTGCGCCTTGAAAGGAATGCTTTACATCTAAAAAAAGCGCATAACAAACTATATATTAGATATTTGCGAAGAACACCAAGTTATACGCGTATAGAAACACCTCCCTTTAAAAGCCTCTTACTTACGATGTAAACACAAATATTCTCTGCATCTTTACGTATTACTCCATTTTGCTTTTCTATATTTACAGGACCCACAACTTATCAAATGTAACTTCTAAAAAATCATAATTTATGCATATTAACGACAAATCGAACGCTACACTGTACACACCAAACGCTCATCGTTACGACAGTATGCAGTACAATAGAGCTGGGAAAAGTGGCGTATTACTTCCTGCGATAGCATTAGGTCTATGGCATAATTTTGGTTTTGTAGATCGCTTGCACAATGCTAAATCTATTTTGCGTACGGCTTTCGACTTAGGGATTACACATTTTGATTTGGCAAATAATTATGGGCCGCCTTATGGGTCTGCAGAAACTAATTTTGGCACCATTTTAAAACAGGATTTTAAAGCCTATCGCGATGAGCTTTTTATAGCGACCAAAGCAGGTTATGACATGTGGCCTGGGCCTTATGGCAATTTAGGATCTCGTAAGTACTTAATGGCCAGCATCGATCAATCTTTACAGCGTATGGGCTTAGAGTATGTTGATATCTTTTACCACCACAGACCCGATCCCGACACCCCTCTTGAAGAAACCATGGGGGCTTTAGATAGTATTGTAAAACAAGGCAAAGCCCTTTATGTGGGCATTTCGAATTATAACGCTAAGGACACCCAAAAGGCTGCGGAATTACTTAAAGCTTCTAAAACGCCTTTTATTTTAAATCAAGTTAATTATTCGATGTTAGACCGCTGGATCGAAGATGCACTTCTAGACACCCTAACACAGCATCATTTGGGCTGTATCGCATTTTCGCCATTAGCGCAAGGTATGCTTACCGACAGGTATTTAGAAGGTATTCCAAAAACATCTAGAGCGGCTAAAGATTTCACCTATTTAGAAGCTGAAACAGTAAACTCGAATGCCGCTAAAATTAAAGAATTACATGCGATAGCGGTGAATCGGGGGCAAAAACTATCACAAATGGCCATCGCTTGGATTTTAAGACAACCTCAAGTTGCATCCGTATTAATTGGCGCTAGTTCTGCTGCGCAATTAAAAGAAAACGTAAACGCATTAAACCACCTCAAGTTTACAGACGACGAATTGTCACAAATAGATCGTGTTATTGGGCGCTAGTAAAACACGCCTTTATAAACGCCCCAATGGCCATAGATGTCTTTTGTTGCATCTTAACCATTATCTAGTGTAGCTTTGTATTAACAGTAACGAAGCACTCTATCGCTTTACCTCTCGTTGGTAAATTCTACGCATGTTATACTGTGACCTAGAGTCTATTGTTCACAACACAACTTTCGAGTAGTGGCATGTACTTATTGAGAGGAAGCTTCTTAGATCGCCTACAACATTAAAAATAAGTATTCTGCACAAACCAGTAGCACTAGTATTAACTATGCAACATAACGTATTTAATCGTCTATGTCTATCCATTTTTTCATGTGGCACTCTATACGCCATGCGCTTGTATTGGGCTCGAAATCATGAATTGTAACACTAGTATCTCTAGCCTTAGCAGTATCTATTTTCTCTATACGTGTAATGGCCTTAAGAATAATATGTGCCGCACTACTATCTGATCTTTCATTGAAAGCGCCTTTAGAAAAATTTATTTTGTTGAGATAGCGTTCCGCTTTATAACCTTCGGAATCGGGTATTGAGACACAGTAATATGCATTTAATGCATGTTTTGTTTTTACCCAATGTATTTCGCAATCTCCTGGATTATTTATAGCCAATAGATTGAGTTTTGAGTTTTCAATTTTTAAACGGTTATTGAATATGAAATCCCCCTTAGCATCTTTAATATGAACATAAGGGGTATACATGGTATTTTTAACACAAAGCTTTACAACCTCTAACAAACTAGAGATGAGGTATAAATGGCGTTCTTCTGAAACTTGTGGCATTTCATCTTCAAGTGTACAAATTACGTCGGGCTGTGTTATTTCATTTACGAGATCTTGAATATTACTATTTTGAAACATTTTTAGTGCTATTTATCATCTATACAACCCTAAATATAATGCGATTCTATCTATTTGTAAGGTTTTTTAACAAAAAACATATTTTAATGTATGCGTCTTTTGTCTTAGATGCTTGATCGTCTGGTAACATTAATTTTCTGTATTGCTTCAGAAGTGCTATTATAGGTTTAATCGTAATTTTCTATCTTATTATAGAAACATTTATCTCTTCAACTATTGCACTATTCAATTTCATATTTATGCAGCCAACACATAAATGAATAATTTAAAAAATAATTGTTTTTTTTAATATTACAGAGTATTCTAGATATAAGCTATGTTTCATACCAATTATAATTTTCTATTTAACACAACCACCAGTATAATTCAAAACGCACTATTATCCCTTTTTTATTAAAATAAAAGATCCAATGATCCGCTGGTTGTTCTTCAAAAAAAGGAATTTCCATATAATCGTATTCTAGATAGTTTTCAGGATTTAGCTGTTTAGCTTCAACTAGCTTATTGTATGATAGAGGAAATATTCTTTCAAAATCATCAATTGTACTAAACTCATTAATTGTATCATTAATTAAGCGTAATTGATTATTTTTAATCATGGATGAAACCAACAATACCTTATCTCCATTAGTGCTGTATCTAGTTCCTTTAATAAATATATCGCTAATGGAATCATTTCCCTTTTCTTAATCCATCCATTCAAAGGGACTACCACAAGCCCAAAAATCATAGCGTATTGAATCTATTTGTTTTAACTTTAGACCTTCAATTGAAAAAAACAATTTCTTATTATTGAATTTGACTGATTCTATCGAAAGCGTATCCCATTCTCTTATATCAAAATGCTCTTTTTTCAATAACCGAAAGGTATCTCTTTTTACATCTACAATAGTTTGAATACTACTGTTTTTAATAGTCTCCTTTTGCTTACAACAAATGGATAAAATTGCCATAAATAGTAGCATTTTTATAGTACTCATAGCTTATTCATTTAGACTGTCTCGTTACGGTAAGAAGAAGGGTATTTACTGTTTTGTAATAAAGTTCTTTTCATCTTTATAAGTTTGTAATTTTAAATGCACTATACACGCATTAATAAAAACTAGTAACACTCTATATTTGTATTTTCGGAATTTTTTAATTTTACAAATCGATTCACCTTCTCATCAATCTGCCATACTTGGTAAGCTCCTTTAGAAGTAATCTCTTTTCTATTTTCGTCAGTTACCCCTAAATTAGGGTCATAATTTATTTTGTCTTCATCAAATACTGGAAATAAACAACAAGTTACATTATCGTCTCTAAATGAATAATTCCAACAAGGACTAAAACGTTTCTCATATTTTATAATATCTGTCACTTCCTTTTTCGTTTTTTTCCAAAGATCGGACAATTCACCTTCACCAATGTTTTTATCTAAAACAGCTATAATAGTATATCTAAATTCTTTCTTTTCAAAAATAATCACATGATACATATCATTATTTTCATTTATCAAGAAATCCTCATAAGGATCCATTTCAATGTATTTATAACCTTTAAAATCAGTTAATCTATAGAAACTAATTCCTTTCTTTATGGTATCATTAATTTGGCTATTTAATTCTGTAATACGAAATTCTTCTTTTTGACTAATGGTTCCTTCTAATTTACTGTGCTTTTTCAGCACAGTATTATCCATTTTTTTATCTAAAAATTTAAGAACATCAGATTTAGCCTCAATAAAGCCAACACATAAACATATGAATAAATAGATCTTCACCATTGTTTAACTTTTTTACTTCTATAGTTTTCTTATTGTATTAATAACCATCCGTACACAGAAAAGTACGATTATCATCATTTATTTTATGTATCTTACTATTTTGATAATCTACAACAAACCTTTTTTCTGTCCAATACTCTGTACCTTCTTCCAACTCTCGGATAAGCTTGCCTATAGCAAACCCTTCTGTATCAATAGAACCATCTTGATTAACAGTACTTGATCTAACATACCAACAAAGACTAAATTCACTAGAATACACAATAATATCCTCTATCTTTTTTTCTAATTTTTCCCAATCGTAATCGAACTTATCTACTCTATCCGAAGCTGTGACAAGTATAATATAGAACTTTTCTCTTTTTTTAAAAACCATCAATTGGCTAGACTTCATTTCTGAGTTAACAGAAATAAACTCGTAAGGTTCTGTTTCGATAAAATCGTAACTTTCAAATGCATCATATCTGTAAAAAGTAACTCCAATTTTAAGAGAATCTATTTTTTCATTTTTAACTTCATCTATAGGCTTTGTTGACTCGAAATAATTATCCTGTTCACTTGTAACTTCATCTAAATCTCGAGTTTTTGCAGTATTAGGCTTTGTGTTTACACAGCTACTATATATGTGCATAAGTAAATAAAGAATTAAAAAGTTTTTCATGTTAAATATTGTAAGGATTATCTAATTTTTACTCTCTTAGGATCTTTTACTGATATTTTAGGATTGTTATTTGTTTTATAACCTTCATCTTTTCTGTCTTTTTGAATTTTTTTATCCTCAATTGTTAAATCTCCTATTTCCTTCCAATACACGTAATAAGCTGGATTTACTAAAAACTTTTGTTTTTTAGCTGTACTATAAATGTTAAAATGTAAATGAGGATCATGAGTTCCATATTTTATTATTCCTGATATACCTGTTTTACCTATGACATCACCTGCTTTTACCTTTTCTCCTTTCTTTACTAAAATATCTTCCAAATGATTATATCTTAAAAGAAAAATATTGGAATCCTTATCAAAGCTAGCCTTTTTATCTAAATCTGTTTTAAATGCTTTCTCATAATTCCGTCTTCGATTTTTAAATTCTTGCGGAACTTTTACTTTTAGAGTAATACTATGTCCATAACCACTATCCCCCGTATTCCTTACCCATTCTTGAGTTTCAAAAACTTCAGCATCTAAACAAGCGTAAACCTTTGAACCTTCTATAGAAAAAATATCTAATCCCGAATGAAATCTACCCCTACCCATACCAAAAGTATTACTTTTCGCTTTTTCTGTACCGTGTTGATTATAAATAGCAATCTGAGGGTCGTCTACAGGCTCATGCCAATTACTTCTAATTAATTTAAACGGGTTTTGCCTTAGAAACTGCTTAATAGCAAATATGGTTTCATTAGGATTTTCTATTTTAATAAATAAATGAGAGGTCTTACCCTTAGTATCGTAAAAACCATTCTTTAATTTGTCTAGCCAATCTTTATTGTTAGCTAGTTCTTTACAATGTTTTAACTCTACCTCTGTAACAGCAAAACCATCTTTAACAACCGCCTCAACCGCTTTTACTTCCTTTCCTTTATGGAACACAGGAAGTTCTTCATCTTTATCGACCAACAAAGGATGCTGTTCATTAATTTTAAAAGTAATGGTTTCGCCTTCTAAATTAGAACATGCTGCTACCAGTTGTACTTTTTGCCCAATAACAGCATTATCTAATTTTCGTAATACGGCACTTCCGATTTTTTAGCAGGGATTCCATATATAAAACGACTTCAGTTTTCCATTTACAAACAAAAATCGAAAACGGCCATCACTCTCTTTATTAGGAAGGAAAGTTAAAACTGTGTATGCAATATTGTCTTTTTTTGACTCTTTTCGATTTCTAAAAGAATTTTCAAATTTTTCAAACTCATTTAATTCAGTTCCTTTTCTAAGCGTTATTTGTGGATGAACTAACTTTTCATTACTTAAGGAAAAATCTAACTCTGAAAGTTCTGCATAATCTTCATATACAAAAAAAGAACAACCATTTACATAATAAATTTTTACAGAATCTTTTTCTGCCAAATAGCCACATTCTGCACTAAAATTTTTTATAGAATCAAATTTTGACCATTTTTTTTCCAAAATATTTTTTTTTAAAAATATTCCACTCCCTTTTACCTTAATAGAGTCAAATTCAAAAATATCAAATTCAATGGTCTTAATAGTTGACTTAACAGTTTTCTTTTTTTTATTAATAATGCTATCTGTTTCCATAATGCTAACATTACTTATAACGTTCTTCTTTTCCGAAGATTTACAGGTTAAAAACATGCAAATAATTATCTTACTTAATAGCTTTACCATCTTTATCAAATTTAGTTTTCATAAACAATTCAGGGTCTTTTCTTGCTTGCCCTTTCATACTAGCTACGTAAGCATAAGTTGTTGCCGCTGTCTCAATGGAAATACCAGAATTCTTTGTCAATACCTTTGTTTTTTAGCATAACCACCAGTCTAAATATAATTCAACTAAAAGACCATGCTCATTAAAGTAAAACATCCAATTATCTTCAACTTGCTCGGGATTAAAAGTAATATTATAAACGGCATAGCCACTTTCTACTTTCTGAATCTGTACATTTTTAAAATTTTTTTTAAAATCATCAATTGTAGTCTTCTTTGTTAGCTTTGTATCTTTATTTTCAATAAATAGTTCATTGCTACCTTCAAACTTTGCATAGTATAAATGTGCTATTTTTTTATTAGATATATATTCTTGTCGGTTTAAATATATAATTTTAAGCGAATCTTGATCCCAGTCAAAAGGGTTTCCGCACTCCCAAGAACTATTTGAAATTGACAATGCACTAACTATTGAATCTGGTCTTTTATTAGCTAAT
Source organism: uncultured Flavobacteriaceae bacterium (assembly GCA_947504035.1). Classification (GTDB taxonomy): domain Bacteria; phylum Bacteroidota; class Bacteroidia; order Flavobacteriales; family Flavobacteriaceae; genus Jejuia; species Jejuia algarum. Next base: position 238,639 of record CANNGA010000002.1, on the reverse strand, counting down.
TCAGGATATTTAATTTTTAGATTGTGATTATTGAATTTCACATTACTCAATAATAAAGTATCAAAAATAGATTTATGCTGGGATATTTCTTTTACTTCTATATTTATGATAGAATCTTTAATATTTTGGTGTTTTAGCTGCTTAACTCCAGTGCTTTTTGAGTTTCCAATACAACTTATAAATAAGTAGCATAATAAGTAAATAAATAGTCTCATTGATTCTTAATTTTTAGATAATTTGGGTGCTGCGTTTGTTTTGATACCTTCATCCATCCTATCTTTTTGTATTTTTTTATCAGATTTAGTCAAATCTCCGATTTCTTTCCAATACACATAATAAGCTGGATTTACTAAAAATGTTAAAATTTAAATGAGGTTTATGAGCTTTTAAATCGGCTTCTAATTTAGAGACGCGTTCTTCTATGCGCTTTATAATAGTGGGGTGTAGTTGGGGTGGCATTTTTTGTCAAGGAATAAATAGACCATATTTTAGCACGGAAAAAAATAACTGAGTTCTATAAGTTTTTCATTTTTAAATTTAAAAACATAAATTCCGTCAGCTAAAGGATGTGAAGATATATTAACTGTTATTACTCCATTATCTTCTTCTATTTTATTTTTTAAGAAAGAAAAGGGAAAGTCTTTTTTGAAGTGAGATAAAGTATAGTCTTTTGAAAAAACAATATCTTTATATTTAACTGTAAAATTAGAAAAATAAAAATCTATTTTCCTGAATACATAATCAGTATTAGACACTTCAATTTCATTATTTAAGTAATACCAAATTTCGTGAGAATCATCTAAAACACCCCCACATTCATCCCCTGGTTTGTTAATAGAATCTACTTTTACTACAAAAGATTCCAAATTTTCTCTTTCACCCCATGCAGGGTATTCATTGTTTATAAATTTTGTTTCTGATAAATATTCGGGCTCTAACTCACTCTCTGTATTAACAATTGAATCTGTATTTTCAATAATTAATGTCTCCTCATTACTATTAATCGTTGAATCCTTTTTCTCTAAAACAGATTCACTGTTGTTTCTTTTTAAATTTTCTAAATTAGAATCGAAGTGATTGTTATTTTTCGGCTTGCAGGCAAAAAATACACTAAGAGATAAATAAATAAACAAATAAACATTTTTCATCTTTTAACCGTTTTACGTTTTTTAAGTACTACTTTTTCTTGTTCTTTTTTATTAGCCTTTGCTTCAGGTATTATATTTACATAAAAAGAAGGATTACACTTATAATTTAACCCTTTTGGTGGAGCAGGTTTATTTGTAATTTCAAAATGTAAATGTGGAGAATATGTCTTTTTTGCATTTCCTGAAATTCCAGAATAACCTATTAGGTTACCTGAATTAACTTTTTGTCCCACTTTAACACTTGCACTTTTAACATGCGCATATCTTAAATATATTTTTCCTGTTGAATTAAATTTAGGTCCTATTTCTATTTCATCGGTATATTTTAATTTATAACTATTTTTTGATGATAAAAATTCTTCAACTAAATCAACCTCTAAAACAATAACTTTACCGTATGCACCTACTGTACCTATACTTTTAACTTTACTATCTAAACAAGCATATAATTGTGTTCCTTCTTCTGCAAAAATATCAAGACCTGTATGAGGTTTTTTATAAACCTTTTTTTTCTTTTCATCATAGCCTAATCTTACTTTACCAAAAGTACTCCCTTTGGGTTTGTAAGTTCCACTATAATTGTATAATGTAATTTCTCCATTCATTATTGGCTCATGCCAATTACTTCTAATTAATTTAAACGGGTTTTGCCTTAGAAACTGCTTAATAGCAAATACTGTTTCATTAGGATTTTCTATTTTAATAAATAAATGAGAGGTCTTACCCTTAGTATCGTAAAAGCCATTCTTTAATTTGTCTAGCCAATCTTTATTGTTAGCTAGTTCTTTACAATGTTTTAACTCTACCTCTGTAACAGCAAAACCATCTTTAACAACCGCCTCAACCGCTTTTACTTCCTTTCCTTTATGGAACACAGGAAGTTCTTCATCTTTATCGACCAACAAAGGATGCTGTTCATTAATTTTAAAAGTAATGGTTTCGCCTTCTAAATTAGAACATGCTGCTACCAGTTGTACTTTTTGCCCAATAACGCCATTATCTAATTTTTCATAATAAGGCACTTTAGCTTTAGGCGGTAATTTTGTTCCTTTTTTAGTTTTTAGTTCTGGGGCATCTGCTTGTACTTCTTCTATTTGTGTTTTAGCAAAAAAGGCGTTTTCAATTTTTTGGTCTGTAGTTAATCGTAATGCGCCGTAGGTCGTTTTAACATTTTTAATTTTTAAAGCATTACTATTTGCTATGTATATATAAAGCTCTAGGTCGTATAGCTTTTTGTTATCGTAATTGTATAGGCCAACAATGCTATCTTCTGCAGCTTCGTCTGCCTGTGCCGTTTCATAGCGTTTTATATTACCAACCTTAAATTGCTTGATGGTTTCTCTAGCTTCAATTTTTATTTTATTGTTTTTCCAATCTACCTTATCGTCTGTAGCAGTTTCTACGAGATACGAATTGGGGTTAGGATATACATCTTCATCAAAAACCTGAGTTTCTACTATTTTACCTTGTAAACCTAATGTTTTAAGATATAAATAAACATCCTGTTGATAGCCTGTATGCGTTATTTTTCGTCCAGCAGCATTAAGCCAATACGCCTCTATGATTTCGGGATTGGCCTTAAGTGTGCGCGAAGCTGTGGTAGCACCCCCGTCACCTTTTATTTTATTGCCTTTTAAATAGGCTTCTACTCGAATTTTATAGGTGTCAAACCATTTTGAAAATTTGGCTTGTAATGTTACTTCTTTTTTATCTTTATCTACAGTTATAAGCGCATAATAGCATCCATACTTTGTAATGTTTGTGGTTATATTTTCATGCCCTCTGGCAGTAAAAAAATCAACACTTACATCGCCTAAAGCCTTATCTGTTTTCTTAATAATTCGAATAGCACCTGTGCCGTTCTCTGTGATTGCTGCCTTACCAACCCCAACCTCTAGAGGTATTGTCTTTTTGTTTTTATCTTGTAACCAAAAACAAAACTTAATCGCTTTTAAATCTTTTTCTAGAGTAACCGCGTTTTTGCCATCAAGCTTAATGGTATAGGTTATCAATTCTCCTGCAGCTATAGTTGTTTTGTCGGTCGTTATCGATGCTATCTTGTTTTTTACTTTAGATTGAAGCTCTGTCGTTCCATTAGTAACAGGAGTAACATAGTTCGCATTTGCTTTTGGAGCACTCTTATGGTTGTTATTTACTTTCTCTCGAGTAATTGTATTACGAACAATAAGTGCGCCTTGTTTTACATCGCTATGTGGTATTAAATCTTCTTCTGCCATAGTTTAAAAAATCTATTAATGCCATTATGTTAATTCTCTATTTTTAGATTCCAGAGTAACTCAACTAAGAACATATTATGTCATAACACTTTTAAATCGAGTAGGACATATAACATGGGGTAAGGCTATTACAAAAATCATTTCTTAAAACGCTTGTTTTACAATATATTTTATTCCAAACAATGCATTTTCATAGTCTCTAAATCTATATAACTAAACTTAGTATAGTAAACTTTACGATCATCCTCTTCCCAATTCCCCCAGACATCTTCAATGATTGCATTTTTACAGGAATTAAAAATACTTGGTTTACATAGTACATTTCCATTCGCGTCTTCTAAAACAACATAAGCTGCTCTTAGACCAGGATCGTTTCTAAGTCCAAAAGACATCATATTAGTTTGCACAAATACTTTTAAAACATATTTTCCATCGGGGCTTGGATAAGTGTCTTCAGTTTCTCTAAATCTTGGTTTTAACCATAAATAAAAAGCGCCAATTATGACGATAAAAATTACAATTATTGTCTTTAGTGTTTTCATAGTGTTAGTTCTATATCTACATCCTGAATGTTAAGTGTGGAATACGCATGAAAATCGTAACCTTTATTATGCGCATCCCTGTAATCTGTGTAGGTTTTATTAGTAATATGATAGTAAGAATTTCGATCTAAAATTTCTGTATAATCTACCTGTATTTCATTCTTATCTATAATCTTCCAATATCCTAAATGTTGCGAACTCTTATTAGGTTCATCTACAAAATCGAAGTTATCTTTTATGTAAAAAGCTAGCTTTGTTACTTTTATTTTAGTGGAGGGAGACGAGAAAAAGTTTCCTGCATCGTAAACTAGTTTTCCTTTAGCTGCAACACGGTAGTTAAACCTGCCTATAGTCGCTATAAAGTCGTCCATTCCATCAAACGCATAATGTTGCGCCATATCTATACTTTCTAACTTTCTTGATAAAAAATAATAAACTTCAATTTCAGGCATTTTTTCAATACCATTTATTCTTTTTTTATCTACTATTTTCTTTTCAAAAGTTCCAAAATCATGTTCTGGTTGCTCTGGCGTTGGTAAAAAAGTCCTTTTTTCCTTAATTAGTTTATGTATTTCATTACGCAATGATTTTTTTACTAGATTATCGAAAATTGCATTCAATTCAGATTTTGTGTCTCTAAAAAAAGTTTCGTATTCCTTTTTCACTTGGTTAGATTCTGAGACCACCCATTCCCATGTAAAATTATCTAGCTTCGGGATTTCTTTAGCTTTATCTGTATTGGCTTTATTTGTAAACCATATGCGTTGCGCTTTTTCTGCATTAGTCCATCCTAAAATAGCCAATATTTTGGGGATATAACGTACAAAGTGAATTGTATAAAAACCAAGTACTTCTGTTTCTTCGTCTCCAATTGTTATTTTAAACGAAAAATCTATAATATTTGGTAACGCGTTAAAAGTGCCTTTAACTATCTTTTTTGCTACGCGATTATAGAACATATAATCTATATCGATATACCAACTATTTTCTCCGCTCTTATTCAACGCATAGCTAGGGGATGTATAAACATGCTCTTCTTTTCCGCCATCACTTTTATTTTTAGCAAAAACCTTAACTGCATAAGTACTTGCCTTTACATCTCCTTCTGGTACAAACTTTACAAATATGCGATCTTGTTCAAATTCTAAAACCATTTTTCTAATTGGTATTTATTGTATATGTTTTACCTTTAGACATATGATCTCATGTCTAAATTCTATTTAGAGTTTAACTTCTCTAACAATTTTAATTATCATCCTTTTTATTCGTGTACTCCTGACAAAACACTATCAGACGATGGTAATCTTCTGTCTTGATAACGTTCTATTTTGTTTACTTTAAACGACTTTTATTTTTTTGTGTTTTTGCCATCTCTATTGATAAATGTAAAACAGGAGCATACTCTCAAGTATAAATTCTAAAACTCACATATTTTACACCTCGATAAACCATTTTATTTAGGAAAATTAGTTTTCACTAAAAAAATAGCTATTTGAATTAAAAGCAATATTGAACCAATTATATGTGACTTAAATATTTTGCTTCTAAAATTAATCTTCTTTTTTGCGAACATTATAAAAATAATATGAATTAATAAGTATACTGGCATGGTTAATAAAAATAATATAGAAACCCCCAGCGCTGAATTTGTATGTTTTATGTGTTCCTCAGTGCTTACTACAGTATCATCAATTTCAGGCATAAACCATAATAGTAGATAAAATCCATACATCAATATGATTAAAATTAAATGAAATCTATCATATTCTCTATACTTATACAAGAGAACACTCATTATTATTAATATTAATAAGTATAGCATTTTATTTAAGTTTTATATATCCATAAAAATTACTTTTAAATGATTTTTATTTTATTTGCATTTTTGCCATTTTCGTAGATAAGTATATATGACCAGTATTCTTTTTTATCATTATTTTTCCATTTATATTTAAAGTATCTATAGCATTATATACGTGAAACGTTCGACTTATACCAAATTTTCTAAATACAGTATCTTTTGATGATTTTATATTTGATATTTCATATATTAAAGTATCATTAATAGTAAGTTTTAAATCTGTATCAACTTTACCCATTTTTTTCTTTAACGGGGATATAAATATTTCATTTAATGATGTATCAATAATCGTTTCGAAATTTGTAAACCTCATCTATCTTTTGATTAAAATTAGTATTCAATTTGTACTTTTCTAAAACTATCTTATAAGGTTTTTTATTTGATTCCCAATTACTTATTATTATATTCTGAAAAGATTCGTTAGAATATGTATATCTATCGTTATCACAACCGAGTATAATTATAAAAAACAAACTAATAATTTATGCCATTTTGATGTATTTATAAAGAACATTTATTTACGCTTTGTATTCATCTGAATTTTTGCCATTTCCATAAATAATTTTATGTGTCCCGTATTTTTTCCAGACACTACATTACCATTAACATCTATTGCATTTATAGCATTAAATATGTGAAATGTCCGCCCTGTACCAAATTTTCTTATTATTGTATCTCTTGATGTTTTTATCTTAGATATTTCAAAAATTAAAGAATCGTTAATAGTCAATTTTAAATCTGTATCAATTTTCCCTATTTTTTTATTTAAGGGCATCAGACTTAATCTATTTCTTAATGTATCAAAAATAATTTCAAAATTTGAATTCATATCTACTCTATGCGTAAAGTTGCTATTTATCTTATATTCTTCTAAAACAACTTTTGTTGGTTTATTTTTTGACTCCCAATTTCTTATTGAAAAACTTTCAAAAGGCGCATTAAAGACCATATATTTATCTCTATTGCAACTTATTAATATTAAGAAAAACAGTACTGTTAATAACCTATCCCATTTTGATGTATCCATAAAAATTACTTTTAAATGATTTATAAGATATTGCATTAACTTATATGAATACTATAATCTTCATACCCTTCATTTCTAAATGCTATACTACTTAGTCTTTTTTATAATTTTAGCAACATCTAAGGATAAATAAATGTCTGCTGTACCACCTTTCTGTTGCCTACCATTCACCATTACAGTATCAATACTATTATAAACATATACTTTTTTCGACATAGAAAATCGTCTCACCAGTGTATCTCTTGAAGATTTAATATTCTTAATATTAAAAACCATCGAATCATTTAGAATTAATTTCATATCAAAATTAACTTTACCCTTTAAATTAGGTGTAGGCACAATAAAAACTACATTTCTAACCGTATCTATGGTGGTTTCAAATGTTATAAGTTTTTCATTTTTAATAAGTTTACCATTCTTATCAATTTTTTCTAATGCAATATGATCAGGCTTAGTGCTAAATTTCCAATTTTCCAGAATAAAGCTATCAAAAGCATAATCCGTAACAATATACTCCTCAGAATTACATCCAATTACCGACAAAACACCTATTAACACTAAAAATTTAGGACATTTTAATATAACCATAAAAATTACTTTTAAATAATTTTGCTCATATAATTCTGATAAAATCTATTAGTCACTATTTTTAATAATTTTTGCACCCCCCATTGATAAATAAATATCAGCTGATCCACCTCCTTTGTTAATAGATATTTCACCATTTATATTTAACGTATCAATAGCATTAAATATGTAAAGTTCTCTACCAATGCCAAATGACCTTATTAGAGTATCTCTTGAGGATTTTATATTTGAAATTTCATATACTAAACTATCAACGGTCAACTTTAAATCTGTATTTATTTTGCCTTGACTTATAGTTTTTGGTGTTAAAAAAAGTGTTGTTCCGATAGTGTCTAATAAGATTTCAAAATTACCATACTTTTCTTCTTTAATTTTAAAATTGCTTTTATGGCGATACGTTTCTAAAATTATTTTATTAGGTTTTTTTACAGACTTCCAATTATTAATTATAATTCTATCAAAAGAGTTATTAGATACAAAAAATTCATCCCTCTCGCAACTTATCAATGTTAACAATAACGATACAAACAATTTATGCCATTTTGATATATCCATAAAAATTACTTTTAAATGATTTTGCAGACATGTCTCTTGATATGACAAACTAATTAATCAGACTTACTAGTTTTTTAATTACTTTTTAATTTTTCCTGTTTTGCTAGATAACATAATATAACTTGAACCATTTCCTTTACTTATATAAACCTCTCCGTTTACATTGAATTCATTTATAGCATTAAATACATTAAGCTTTCTACTAACTCCAAATGATCTTATTAAGGTGTCTTTTGACGACTTGATATCTGATATTTGATATACTAAACTATCATCTATAATTAGTTTTAAATCTACATTTAATTTTCCTTGCTTTATAGGTTTTGGCGTAATAATAAGGCGATTTGTGGAAGAATCTAAAAAAACTTCAAAATCTCTTATTGTTTCTTGTTTTAAATTAAATTTTGAGTTTGCTTTGTAACTTTCTAAGACTATTTTTTTTGGCTTATTTGATATTTTCCAGTCGCTAAAAAAAAAGCTACTAAAAGAATCATTTGAAATGATATACTTATCCCTACCGCAACTTATTGTTGTAACAAAAAAGCAACATAACAATAACTTATGCCAATTTGATATATCCATAAAAATTACTTTTAAATGATTTTGCTGATATAACTCTTGATATTAATAGTTTATAACTCGGATCTGCTGGGTTTTTATTTTCATCAACTAAACTAACAGGATCATAACCCCAGGTATACACATTAAAACTCACATATTCCACTTTCTCTAAATTAGTAGTAATCTCTTTATCAGAATCTAATAATCTTAGACCGCCTTCGTAAACTACCCAATGCGAATCGTTAAATATATCTCCATAAGAATAAGACACTTCACCTTCAATAATATCAGCATCCACCATCATTAATATTTGCCTACCCCATTTATGTTCTTTATCCATTTTTTGAAGATGTTCTAAATCTCCATCGGAGAAATAATCGTAAATTCTGCCTCCGAGTGGTCTTTTTTTCTGTTGTAATAATAACTCATTTAATCCTGTTTCTTCAACATTAGTATAGCCCACTAATTCTCGGCATAAGCGTTCCATCATTCGGGGCCAATTCACACCTCTAATTTGGTCCATACTACCGTATTCAATACCTCGGTAAACCATTTTATATAAAGAACTTTCTTTACTACGTGTGGTAGCTAAAGTAATCCAATCTACTAAAGGCATATTTACTGTTTTATAATCGGCACTTTTAGGATTCATATCATACATTTCTAATGCATCTTCATGAGGTTTTAATGCATATCCATTATAGTTAGATTCGCCTTTTTGATGTAACTCTTTGGCTAGTTTTTCATATCCCATTGGGTCTTTTTTAGCTAAAACGTAGTACAAAGCTGCCATACCACATAAAGAAGAATACCCTTGGTCTATTTTCCAAGGACTTTGCATTCTACTCTTTACTTGCGCTTCTACAATAGACTGGTCAAAATACCTAAATCTATTATGACAAAATCCATCAAAACTGGCTTCTAAATCTTTATCGCAATAATAGGCATATATACTAACCGCTTTACCAAGCATTTCTGTATCCTCAATTTTTAAGGTAAACGTCTCTCCAGATTCGTTTTCAGAGGTTACAGTTTTCTCTGTACCTTCATCATTTATAAACGTATACTCCCATATAATCTGTTGTTTTTCATCTTCATTGGGTATAAAACCTTCGCCATACGCTGTAACTTTAAATTTATACGCGTTGCCATATACAAAACCACCTTTAGTCTCTCCTTGTCCCAAATTATCAGAACCCAAATCAAGCTCTGTAATACATTCTATAGCCCCAATTGACATTACAGTAGGCTCTACTATCTCATCTGCTGTTTCTTCTATTGCTGGCCGTATTCTTAATGTTTGAGTTGTTCTTGTGCTTTCTAATTTAGAAGACGCTATGGTTTTTGATATAGGAATATCTGGGGTAATACCATCGATAGCCGTGGGCAATAATGCCGATGGCTGCGCCATTTGCAAATGATCTGAGATTTTTATCATAGCTCCACCATAATTACACATAATGGTAGACGTTTCTAACAATGCGTTTTCTCCTTGAATAAGAGCATCTCCAGTGCCCTGCCATTCCCCTGGTTGTATAACAGCAATACAAGGTAATGACTGTTGCGGGCTTTTCATGCATGTCCCTTGAAATAAAAGATTTGTTTTTTCTTTATCCTTGGCAGTAGCCCATTGTTTCCCTTGAAGTTTTATCATATTAGAAGTCACCATAAGCGTGCCTACGGGGTTTGCACACATTTGGCATTCTATTTTAGCTTGATTACATACGTACTTTTTAGAACTCATAATTCACTTTATTTAACTCATACTACGAATCGCAAAATGATCTTTCTTACTATAGACATTACCAAAAGCTGTCTCTATACTTAAAGTTGCATGCTTTAATAGACCTGTAGCTATGCTAAACTCGAAATCTCCTTCATATGTTTTGAGTTCGAAATTGTTTTTAGCAGCTCCTCCTAATCTCATGAAATGGTTATTAATTTTATGTATTAGTGTGTCATTCGTATTTAACCGTCCTCTAATTTGAAATGCAACAGTATCTTTTGAGGTATTAATGTCTTTACAATGTACAGCTTCATTGATTACTATTGGAATGTGGTTTACGCAGTTATTTAGTACAATCACTTTTTCTTTTTGAACCTCGTCGTCATTGGTATACACTCCAAATAAATTATGCCAAAACAAACCGAATAGTCTAGGTTGCATAAAGTCTTCTATTAACTTACTGGAATTATTTAACTTTTTGGTTATACCCAAGCCATATACTTCAAAAGCATCTCCACTGTACTCTTGTTCTAACTCTTTTTTTAGAATGCTCCATTTCTCTTTGATACTACTATGATTACAAAGTGTTGTAATTGCTCCATTGTCATCTACCTTTAACCAAACATGATCTACTAAACTTGCCATTTTTAGAGTCATAGATTCTTGCTTTTTTATCAAACTGTCTAAATTCACCTGATAAGCATCTGTCATTATCTTTATATAAAATGGCTGATCATCCTGAGAAACAGTTTCAAGAGTTAATAACTTTTCGGAAGACAGACAAGTACTCTTTCCATCAAAAAACACGTCAGAACTTATATTTTGCTTATACTTTTGAATTCTATTTTCCTGTCTTAATCTAAGGTTAATTTCCTTTAGAATAATTTTCATATTACCCTTTACTTATCTTTACGTCTGAACCACCTTGAAATGTCGCTACCCCAGCCCCCTCTATACTGATATCTCCATTAGACGCAACAATTGTTGCTTCCGAGGCAGTTTGTTCGTAAGTTTCTGTAACGTCTATCACTTTATTTTGACTTATATTTTCCTGGCTATTTTTCGCATTTATCACAAAATTCTCCCCAGTTGTAATTTCTATATCTTCCTCTACGTTAAACACTACATTTTTAGCATTAAACGTCATGTTTTCTCCAGCAGAAATTTCAATATTATTATTGGCCGTATCTATTTTAATAACATTGCTATTTTTATCAGTTATCGTTATAGTTTCTCGTCCTTCTGTATCATTAAATTCTACCACATGTCCACTTTGGGTTGTAATGCCTTTATAATTATTATCAGCACTTTGCCACCCATTATGTTTATTTACCCCTGTATAGAGTGCAGCTTGCATAAAGGGGCGTTCTACATCGCCATTCTCGAATCCTACCAGCACTTCGTCGCCTACTTCTGGTATAAAATGAAACCCGCGATTACCTCCGGCATAAGGGGTGGCTACACGTATCCACGGCGTGGTTTGGTTGCTGCCATTTTGCCAAGGGAACTGCACTTGTATGCGGCTCATGCCTTTAGGGTCGTTTACGGCTTTTACTTTGGCCACTTGCGGGTGTGCGGTATGCATAAGCCCAATATTGGTAAGTGGGTACACGTCTATTTCTAAAGGTACTGCTGTAAAGTTATTTATATAGGTGCCGCCCTTGGTGTAACTGTGGGTCACTTCTGTTACTCTATAACTGCCAAAGCTATCGGCTTTGGTATTTATTTGTATTATTTTGCCTAGGGTAACACCGGTATTGGTACTATCGCCTGTAAGCCCTATTTGTTGCTGTTCTGCGAGCTTTTTTTGTAGGCTTACTGCGTTGTCTAACTGGCGCTGTAATTCCTGACTCTCAAAACCATAATAGTGTTGTTGGTTGTCTTGTTTGGCATAGAGCGTCTGGCTTGCTGTTGCCGCGGCGGCGGTATAGCCTTGTGCGCCTGTTTGCATACCCGTACTAGAGGCCTTTAGGGTGCTTTCGCTGTTGTAATCGTTGCTGTAATAGTTAAAGTGTAAAGGCGTTGCCTCTATACCCAGACTAAAATCTTTTAAATCTACGCCATAACGTAATACCACGGGGTCGCCCAGATCGGGCTTGCCAAAATAGAGCGTTTCTCTATTGTAGAGGAGGTATTCGCCTTGGGTGGCTGCTAAATACTGCAAGTAGGCAAAGGTACTTTGATGGTACTGCACCGAATAGCTTAGCATGGCATCGTCTTCTGGTTGTATTTGGGGTTTAGCTTCGTCTGCATGGTAGCGAAATGTGGCTTGGTTTATAATATCGGATAGGGGTTGTTCCAAATAACTGTTCATATTTGGGCCATCTTCTAACAGGATGCTATTGCTCTTTCCTGTAAACTCTATAAGGTCGCCTAATCCGCCAAAATCGTTCCCTTTCTTGCCTTGTACTTTGGTGATTTTCCCTTTAAAATAAAGCATATTACGACCAATGCCGCCTACGTCATTAATTTCGAAGGCAAAGCGTTTTCCTAAAAAGGAGCGCGAACGGTCTAATAGGCTCGTGCCTTCTAAGCCTTTTTCTATAGTATCGGCACGTACTGTCATTTTAAAGGTAGTATGCGTACCTACCCGTTCTTCTAATGAAAACGTTTCTATAATTTTAAATATGGTGCCGTCTATGGCGACTTGTAATTCGGTTTGTAAAGACATAATATAAGTATAGGTTTAACAAAGGGTATTAAGGCTTGAAAAGAGGTTTGAGCGTGTAAAGTCTTTAGGTGATGCGGTTTAAAGGGTGCCCTAACCCGCTCTTTTCAAAAAAAATTGTATTTTAGCGCAGTAGCGGCCAGTCGTTTTCAAACTTAGAGCCTTTTATATCTAGAGTTTTAGCGGCAATGGTAAGTTCTGTATACAGGGGTTCGTTATTGGCATGGCTAAACAACTCTCTAAATTTTAGACAGTAGGCATCGCTAAATGCAATATGTCTAAAGGTAGATACGCTGTCTCTATTAAAAAACACTAAGGTGCCGCTTCTGCGTTCGCTGTTAGACATGGCCCAGTCGACTAAGGCTGTACTCTTATCACTTTCAACTTTAAGAAAAATTTTACCTCCAACAGGTTTCGAGTCAGGCAAACCCGTACCATCGTCTGGTTGGGTAATGCTGTAGTCGGCTTCCATAACGTTATATTCCGTACCATCTATTTTTAATTTTGCAAGAAATGACATATGTATCTTACTTTTTGAAATTATTTACCGCAGTATATACGTTGTTTAACATCTATTTAGATGTTGTAAACACCTCGTATTTTGCTATATTTTTTTCATAAAAATAAGATATTTCTTTAATACTGCCCTGAAATAAATTCATAACCTCCATTTATCTAAGCTTTTTACGCACAGTATTGCTTCTTTTAAATCCATACGAAAAGCATTAGACCACCTCAAGTTTACAGACGATGAATTGTCACAAATAGATCGTGTTATGTCTTAAAAATCAAATTAAGGTATGCATAACAAGGATGCCACCACTTAGTTTTTCACGAGTTTTTGAATGGTAACACTAGCGGTATTTTTTTCTAGAAGTTCTATAAAATATATGCCCTTAGACAAGTTGGAAAGGTCTACTTTTAAATTTGACGTAGCGGGTATTTGTTTTGATACTTGTAATTTCCCACTAACATCATAAATTTTCATCACATCGTAACTGGTGTCATTTATAGATGTAATTGTTAGGGTATCTGTAAAAGGGTTAGGAGCTAAAACAATTACCTTGTTTTTAGCGCTGCGGTCTAGGCTTAAAACTCTATCTACAAAGATAGCCTGATCATCGCTAGCATTGGTTAAAGTTAATACAATGGTATCTTCATCTGTGTTTGATGTTATCGCATAACGTATTGGCACTTGATTGAGAACATTAAAATAGGCGTTTTCGGACTTATCGCTATCTGGAAATGCACATACAGATAATGTCGTAGCACACGACGTAGCATCCGATGTTATTATTTGCATATTATCATAGGTAACGTTAAAGCACTGACGTTCATTACACGCGCCCGCACTATAAAAATCATCACCAAATACAATCCCGAAAGGCGCTCCTTCAGCAACTATATTGTCTACAATTTCACCATCAACGGTAAGTTCGGTCATATTCCAAGTCACATCAAACAATTCTGGATTTTGACTAAATATGACATTTGATAGCAACACAAAAGGAATTAGGATGAAATTTTTCATAAAATTGTAGTTTAGAACTACAAATATAAGCCTTAATCTTTTACAACTATAAGGGTAACCTTAACGCCTGCCTCAAGTGCCCAAATACGCTTAGAAATCACATTATTATTTTCATCCAAAACTTTATATTGTGCCGTATTAGGGCCTGAAGCTCCTGTATTCACGGCTAAGAAGTCTATTTTATTCAATCCTCCATTTAAATCTAACCGAAAGCCTTTATACCCCTGTGTGAGGTACACACGAGATCTTAATACATCATCATCTACCAGTACGCTTAATAAATCACCATCAATTGCAGAATGGTCTCTGTACAATATGGTGACGTATTTTGAATTGGTATGGTAATCTCCCCAATACGCATCTTCTTTTAGGCCAGCATTCAACCCATGCCCTTCTGGCAATAAAGTTTTTTCTATTTTTTTCAATTTTTTGGTATACAGTTCACCTGGATTCGCAAATTCTTCTTGGGGAAACATAGAAAATTCTTTTTCTGGTACGCCCAACTCACCTACTACCTTAGGCGTATTTAAACGGTTAAACGTATTATTTTCAGGTAGCTCTGGAGCTATTTGTAAAGACCGATTAGGAGCTTCGGGAGCGACTACTGCTGGAATGCGCGTTCCAGAACTTTTTCTAGAATCTATTTGAGCTCCAGAAAGCATAACACAGGCAAAACCTGTTACACAAAGCATTAAAAATTTCATAAATCTTCTCTCTTAATTTGTAGTTGATACGCTTGAACCGTTCATTTCAAAGATATTCGTTTCTCCTAAAAAAACAGGTCGTCATGGCTTTATTTTATAACATTTTAACAATAACCATACCTAAATAGTCCCTCTTTAACACAACTCCTATCAAGCCAATACGAAATTAACATGAAAACACACCAAAATGTATTCTAAAAGGCCATTATTTCCCTTTAAAAACCACGTGCGGCATTTTTTCTGGTATCGTTTTTGTATGACTTCAATCCATTAACAAAACACACAAACAATCATGAGACGAACAAAAACAAGCCCAGAAGTTAATGCAGGGTCTATGGCAGACATTGCATTCTTATTACTTATTTTTTTCTTAGTTACCGCTGTAATTCCTAAAGACAAAGGCATAAATCGCAAACTCCCCAACGCATGTCCTGCGGGTGTAGACTGCAGTTCTACTATTGCAGAACAAAATGTTTTAGAAGTTGCTATTAATGCCACTAATGACATTATGGTTGGAGGAGAAATAACGTCTATTAAAGCCCTAAAAGACCTTACTAAAGCGTTTATTGATAACAATGCTAACGGCAATTGTACTTACTGTAACGGCACTAAAGCAGCCCATTTATCTGTTCATCCCACTAAAGCGGTTATTTCTTTAAAGGCAGATCGCAATTCTAATTACAATCATTTTATACAGGTACAAGATGAATTAACGAAGGCTTACGTAGAATTACGAACAGCTTATGCTAAAACACAATTTAAAAAATCTGCAGACCAGCTTACTGCTTCAGAACTTCAAGAAATCAGGGCTGCATATCCCTTAATCTTGTCTGAGGCTACTCTTAAATAAGTTCTTATTAGTACTGTATGTTCTAAAAATAGTTAAACCTCATCAATTTAACACAAACTGGGCGCTGTAGTGAAACACTAACAGCGCTTTTTTTAGAAATAGAGGTCATGTATTTGTATTGTGCGTTTATAAATTATAAACTCAAAACACAACAAGTGATGCATATCCTTAGATGTTTTTGTACATTTGTTTTCAAGGACATTTCATGACCCATTTTTATGACTAGTATACCAAGCGTAGATTTACGCGACTTCACTTCTGAAGACCCTATAAGACAACAGAAATTTGTTGATGCCATTGGAAAGGCATACGAAGATATTGGCTTTGTAGCACTTAAAGGTCATTTTTTAGACACGACCTTAGTTGACAACCTGTATGCCGAAATTAAACGTTTTTTTGACCTCCCCTTAGCGGCAAAACAAAATTATGAACGTCCTGAATTGGCAGGACAACGCGGTTATGTGTCTTTTGGAAAAGAAAGTGCTAAAGGCAAAAAAGAAGGTGATTTAAAAGAGTTTTGGCATTTTGGACAATATGTAGAGGCCTCGGAGATCGCGCATTATAATTATCCTGAAAATATTCTGGTTGATGAATTGCCAGAATTCAATGCTGTAGGCAAAAAAGCCTTTCAAATGTTAGAAAAAACAGCAAAACATGTTTTAAGCGCATTAGCCTTACATATTGGTCTTGAAGCTACTTATTTTGATGCTTACATTGTTAACGGCAATTCTATTTTACGCCCTATCCACTACCCCCCTATAACCAAAGAACCTCATGCTGCTGTTCGCGCTGCTGCTCATGGTGACATCAATTTAATCACCCTATTAATGGGCGCTCAAGGCAAAGGTTTACAAGTAAAAAATAATGCGGGCGAATGGATAGATGCTATAGCAGCTCCAGATGAATTAATGATTAATGTAGGTGATATGTTATCAAGACATACCAATAATAAATTGAAATCTACAGTGCACCGCGTTGTGAACCCTCCAAAAGAAGATTGGGGCACATCGCGCTACTCTATTCCTTTTTTCATGCACCCTGTGAGTACAATGCCGCTTAATGTTTTAGAGGCTTGTGTTACTAAAGAACAACCAAAACAATTTGAAGACATAACTGCAGGCGCGTTTCTTACAGAACGTTTGATAGAACTCGGCCTTATAAAAAAGTAAATACTTGTTTAGCCTTACTTTGCGTTACCGTATAGAGGCTTTATATTAAAAAACACCTGTCATGGATTTACAAGAGCAACTGAAACACCTTTTTCCAGATCATGAGGTAGAAGAAACACCTCAAACGGAAACCAAATCAGAACTATGGATGCAAGACGCCCCTATAGTTTGTAAATACGAAAAACGTAAAGGAAAACCCATTACCATCTTAGAAGGATATACAGGAGCAACACAAGACTTTAAAGCCTTAGCCAAAACCATTAAAACGACATTAAGTGTGGGGGGAAGTTTTAAAGACGATAAAATTATCATACAAGGTGATTATCGCGATAAAATTATGCAGCTTTTAAAAGACAAAGGGTTTTCTGTAAAGCGCGTTGGAGGATAAAGTATGATACAACATAAATTTACTAAAACCATCACCAATGTCCATTAGTGCATCAGAACTTATTTTGAATCCTGATGGCAGTATTTACCATTTAAACTTAAAACCTCAGGATATTGCAGATACAATTATCTTAGTTGGTGATCCAGATCGTGTTGCCCTAGTGAGTCAGCATTTCGATACGGTTCGTTTTAGCACTCAAAAACGAGAGTTTAAAACACATACAGGAACTTATAAGCACACCCCAATTACCGTAATATCTACTGGTATAGGCACCGACAATATCGATATTGTTTTAAATGAATTGGATGCTTTAGTAAATATTGATTTTAAGCATAAAACCGTAAAAAAGATACTTAAACAACTACAATTTATTAGAATAGGAACTTCTGGAGCTTTACAAAAAGACATCCCTTTAGATGCTTTTTTAATTAGTACCTATGGCATTGCGCTTAGTGGAATGTTAGAATCGTACACTACTGTAGACGCCATTGCCAATACAGCTTTAGAAAAAGCATTTGTTGCTCATACCAAATGGCCAAGCCACAGGACTAGACCGCTTTTTATTGAAGGCGATTCCACCTTAATATCTAAATTTGAAAGTTCTAAAGCTTATAAAGGACTAACGGTTACAGCCAACGGATTTTATGGCCCACAAGGGCGTCGTTTACGTTTGCCTTTACAGGACCCCGAATTAAGCGCTGCAATGGCAACATTTAACCATGAAGGCCATAGTATTACAAATTTAGAAATGGAAACCTCAGGCATTTATGGCCTGGCAAAATTATTAGGACATAAGGCGGTGTCTTTAAATGCTATTTTGGCGAATAGAGCCCATGGCACTTTTAGCAAACACCCGAAACAAACCATAGAACGTTTAATTACGTATACATTAGAACGCATATAAATGAAAACAGTAACAATAGGTGGCGTACCAGAGCACTTTAATCTGGCCTGGTATCTAACGCTAAAAAATGGAGAATATAAAGAGAAAGACATTAATCTGAGATGGCAAGATTACCCAGGAGGCACAGGTGCTATGTGCAAGGCTTTAAGAGATGGCAGCATTGATATTGCTGTAATATTAACCGAAGGCATCATTAAAGATATCATAGCTGGTAATCCTAGTAAAATTGTGCAGACTTTTGTGGACACACCTTTAATTTGGGGGGTACATGTCGCACACCATTCGCCTTATAAGACCAATGCAGATTTAAAAGGTACCAAAGCAGCTATTAGTAGATATGGTTCTGGATCTCACTTAATGGCGTATATTAATGCCCAAAATAACCATTGGAATTTAGATACAGATCTTAATTTTGAAGTTATTAAAAACTTAGACGGCGCTGTAGAAGGCCTAACAGAAAACAAAGCAGATTATTTCTTATGGGAAAAGTACACGACTAAACCTTTGGTGGATAATAACACCTTTAGACGTATAGACGATTGCCCTTCGCCTTGGCCTTGTTTTGTAATTGCCGTTAGAAATGAATTTTTAGAAAGCAGCGAAGCGGACTTAAAAACAATACTAGAGATTATAAACAATACAACATCCGATTTTAAAGAGATTCCAAGTATAGACAGAACAATTGCGAATCGCTACGAACAAAAAATAGAAGATGTTCAAGATTGGTTAGAAATTACAGAATGGTCTCAAGAATTAATTGACAAACCTACACTTATGAATGTGCAAAGACAATTGAAGGCTTTGGACATTATACCCGAAATAGCGCCTTATGAAACACTTACATACGCTTTAAAATAACGCAATACTATTATGAAAAAACTATTAAGCCTCTTGGTACTAATCACTGTATTGGCCTGTGAAAACACCCCTAAAGATTATGTTACTGTATCGGGGAAATTAGAAAACAACCCTGGTTTAAAAACATTCTCTATACTCCATAAAGCTCAAAATTTAGAGAAAGACATTACCATCAATGCCGATGGCACTTTTAGTGACACTTTAAAAGTAGAAAAAGGACGGTACACTTATAAAATAGGCAACGATTATGGGTTTCTGTATTTAGAGAATGATACCGATGTTCACTTCACAGCAAATCTTGAGACCTTTTATGAGTCCTTGGAGTTTACGGGCGATAATGCTGAAAAGTCACGTTTTTTTACTGAAAACATAGCCCTTCATAAGTCGCATTTAGATCCTAGCATGATGACCAAGTCTAAGGAAGCGTTTAATGCTGTATTGGAAGCTCTTACTTCGGGGTATAACGCTCTTAAAGGGAAGTACGCGAACTTAGAGCCTACTTTTTTTGAAGATTCGGACGCTGATTTGGAACAATTAAAAACATCGGTAACGGCATTTTATTCTAAAAACAATGCGTCAGCTTCAAATGGCTTAACCGCAGGCACGCCTTCTCCTCAATTTGAGAATTACGAAAACTACGACGGTAGCAAAACGGCTCTAGAAGATTTTAAAGGTAAATATGTCTATATAGACGTTTGGGCAACCTGGTGTGCGCCTTGCAAAGCAGAAATACCTGCCTTAAAACGTTTAGAAAAAGCATACCACGGTAAGAACATCGCTTTTATAAGCCTTTCTATTGACGATGCGCGATCGAATGGTTCTATGGAAAATGCACGTAAAAAATGGAAAGCAATGATTCAGTCTAAAAAACTAGGTGGCGTACAATTATTAGCGCCAGAAGGTTGGATGTCTCCATTTATTAAGGCGTATCAAATTCAAGGCATCCCTAGGTTTATCCTTATCGATCCTCAAGGGGGTATTGTTAATGCTGATGCACCACGTCCTTCTAACCCAGAAATTAAGGTCTTATTTGACAGCCTTAACATTTAGATTTAAGAGACTAGATCTATCCAAACACGCGGGGCTGTAATTGTAACAATTACAGCCCCGCGTGTTTTTAGATAGCGTTAATCTATTCGTTTTTATGGCCCTGCAAGCGCATATAACCTAATGCTGTGCTTCTTCTGCTTGAGGCGCGTCTTCTTGTTCGAGCTCTGGTTGTTCTGGTTGCTTAAACAGATCGATATAAGCCTCTCCTAAGTAGTCATTAATATGACTTGCCATTAAGCTTTGGTATCCAAAATCCTCAACAGCGATATCGGCAGACTTCCCATGTAAATACACCCCAAAAATAGCTGCTACAGAAGGATGGTACCCTTGTGCTATAAGTCCTGTAATTATACCCGTAAGCACATCACCGCTACCAGCGGTAGCTAAACCAGGGTTGCCCGTAGTGTTTACAAAGAGTTTTTCGTTAAAGATGGTTATCGTATTAGCGCCTTTTAAAACTAAAATAACAGTGTAGCGTTTAGAGAATGCCTTGGCATTTTTTAATTTATCAAAATCGTCTGTCCACGTCCCAATTAAACGCTCTAACTCTTTGGGGTGCGGTGTTAAAATAGTCAACTCTGGTACCAACTCCAGTAAATTTTTATGTGCAGCCAAACTATTTAAGGCATCTGCATCTAAAACTAAGGGGGCTGTATTCGATTTCAGAAATGCTTCAAAAGCAGAAACGGTTTCTGGCTTTGTTCCCATACCAATACCACAACCTACTACCGTTGGAGACAAGTCACTAGGGATCTGTGTTATCTGCTCTTCATTAGCATCGGTTAGTACCATAGCTTCTGGCAATCCTGTTTGCAATGGTATATAACCACATTTAGGCACATAAGCAGACACCACTCCTGCTCCTGCTGCTAAAGCTGCTTTACTAGCCAATGTTACAGCACCTATTTTACCATAGCTTCCTCCAACAATAAGCGCATGTCCAAATTGACCTTTATGCGAAAATTTAGTTCTAGGGATATAGTTTGGTAATACTTCATGCTTACCTATAAGCTCTGCTTCAGTTTCTGTTGTTGAAAGAAATTCGGGGTCTAAACCAATATCTAACACCTCCCATTGTACGGTGTACTTTGCCGTTTCTGGCAAGAAAAACACGAGTTTTGGAGATGCGAAACTTAAGGTGTAACCT
This sequence comes from uncultured Flavobacteriaceae bacterium, assembly GCA_947504035.1. GTDB lineage: Bacteria > Bacteroidota > Bacteroidia > Flavobacteriales > Flavobacteriaceae > Jejuia > Jejuia algarum. Next base: position 217,125 of record CANNGA010000002.1, on the reverse strand, counting down.
GCCCATACCACAGCATCTTCATCTGTTACCGGTTGGTCTGTATGCAAACCAGACGGAATGTCTATGGCTAAAGTAAAGGCTTTAGAGGCTCTAAAATGTTGAAATAAGCCTTTTATCCAAGGATCGATAGCCCTGTTAAGTCCAATACCAAAAACAGCATCTACAATAATATCTTCGGGTTGAATTTCAGGAAAATCGGCTTCACACGTTAAAAGTGCTGGCCATGATTTGGTTACATTTTTAATCCTATCGTAATTGACTAAAAAGTCTTTAGAGCGCTTATCACTGCAATTTGTAATATAGGTGTGTACATTATACCCGTGTGTAATTAAATGCCTTGCCAATACAAGACCGTCTCCACCATTATTTCCAATACCACAAAACACATGTATAGGCACTTGAGCGCCTTGCATTCGTAAATGTATCCAGTTAAAAATTTGAGTTCCCGCGCGTTCCATTAGATCTGTAGATGTGATATTTTGGCGTTCTGCTGTCGTTTTATCGCCTAAATAAATCTGCGCTTTGGAAAATAGTTTCATAATTTATATAATTATTGATTTTTCAGTTCTAAATGAGAATAGTCATTTTTTTTAAACGTTTTTTCATCGAATATAAGAATATTATAAAAAAAGCGTTTTTGTTTTTTTATTAGGCTAAATGTAATACTTTTGGCAGTGTATATATAACAAAAATGAATCATTTAAGCCAAAATATATTTGTATTACCAACTTTCAGCCTTGAAAGCAATTCAACTATTTTAGCTACAACTACAAGCACGATTACCCTTTGGGGTTTTTAGTTATATATTATTCCGACAATTTTTGTAATTTCCGCAATTACATGTTTCAATTTTTACATTTAAATTTCAATTCATTATAAATGAAGGTTTTAAAATTCGGAGGAACGTCTGTAGGTTCTTCAAAAAATATAAATAAAGTTATCAGCATATTAGAATCTTATGCTAAAGATAGCAAAGTCGTTTGTGTGGTTTCTGCTGTTGGTGGCATCACAGATAAATTATTACTTGCTGGTAGGCAAGCACAACATAAAGACGAGGCATTTAAAGCCACATTTACTGCCATAAAAGAAAAGCATTTCTCTATTATAAAGGCGTTAAACCCTGAAACACATAGTGCTATTTCTAGTGTTGTTGAAGCACAACTAGAACAGCTAAAGAGCCTTTTGGAAGGCATCTTTTTAATTAATGAAATATCACCTAAGACTTCGGATAAGCTGGTAAGTTTTGGCGAATTGTTATCCTCTTATATCATTGCTGAAACAATGGCCAATAGAGGCTTACCTGCAAAGCGTAAGAACACACAAGATATTATTGTTACAAATTCGAACTTTACTAAGGCTGAGGTGGATTATAAAAGTACCAATACAAACATTAAAGCGTACTTTGATACTGCCGAAGAACGTATTTCTATACTTCCTGGCTTTATTTCTAAATCTGCTCTAGGAGAAATCACGACATTAGGACGTGGTGGTTCTGATTTTACCGCTGCTATTGTAGCTGCTGCTCTAAACGTAGAGCAATTAGAAATTTGGACAGATGTAAGTGGTATGTTTACAACCAATCCTAAACTGGTTAAACAGGCCTACCCTATTAAGACCATATCGTATCAAGAAGCGATGGAACTGTCGCACTTTGGAGCAAAAGTATTATACCCACCTACGGTACAACCTGTTCTAAATTTGGGCATTCCTATTCATATAAAAAACACAATGGCTCCTGAAGAAGTGGGAACTGTTATTTCTAATACGCCAGAAATCACGAACACACCTGTTCGCGGTATCAGTAACATTTCTAATGTGGCCCTACTCACATTACAAGGTAGTGGTATGGTAGGAATTCCAGGATTTTCTAAGCGTTTATTTGAAACCTTATCTAACGAAAAGATCAATGTTATTTTAATAACACAAGCCTCGTCAGAGCATTCTATATGTTTGGGTATTGAAGAAAAAGATGTTGAAATTGCTAAAACAGCAATTGATATTACGTTTGAAAATGAAATAGCCCTTCATAAAATAGATCCTATACTTGTAGAAACCAACCTTTCGATCTTAGCTCTAGTAGGCGATAATATGAAAAACCACCAAGGGATTAGTGGTAAAATGTTTTCAGCCCTAGGCAAAAACAATATAAACATAAGAGCTATTGCGCAAGGTGCTTCAGAAAAAAACATTTCTATCGTTATTGAAGAAAATCATGTAAAAAAGGCTTTAAATACATTACATGAAGTCTTTTTTGAAAGCATTACAAAACAAATTAATGTCTTTATAACAGGTGTTGGTAATGTTGGAGAACGTCTTGTAGAACAAATTAAACAACAGCGTTCGTACTTGAAAACGCACCTTAAAATAAAATTACGTGTTGCTGGTCTTTCGAATTCTAGAAAAATGGTTTTTGCTGAAAACGGTTTAGATTTAGACCAATGGCAAACTCTATTAGAACATGGAGAACCGGCATCTTTAGAAGGCTTTTTTGAAAAGACCAAAGCTTTAAATTTAAGAAATAGCATTTTTGTTGATGTTACAGCCCATAAGGATGTGGCTGGCCTTTATGCCAACTACCTTAAACAAAGTATTGCCGTTGTAGCTTGTAATAAAATTGCGTGTTCTAGTGCTTATGAAAACTACAAAACATTAAAAGAACTCTCTTTAAAATACAATGCGCCACTATTATTTGAAACCAATGTAGGTGCTGGTTTACCTATTATTGATACTTTGAGTAATTTAATCGCTTCTGGAGATAAAGTCAACTCTATACAAGCCGTATTATCAGGAAGTTTAAACTTTGTATTTAATAACTTTAACGACACTACAAAATTCTATGATGTCGTTAAGCAAGCTGGCGCCGAAGGGTACACAGAACCAGACCCTAGAATTGATTTAAGCGGTGTTGATGTAGCGCGCAAAATATTAATTTTAGCTAGAGAAAGTGGTGTAGCCATGGATCTGGAAGCTATTGAAAATCAATCCTTTTTATCACCTGCAGGTTTAAAAAGTGATACGGTAGATGATTTTTACAAGACTTTAATTGCTGATGAAGCGCACTACCAAGCCTTATACGCTTCTGCCAAAGCAAACAATTGTCAATTAAAATATGTCGCTACATTTAAAGATGGTAAAGCCAGTGTAGGCTTACAAGAAATACCAGAAGGTCATCCTTTTTACAATTTAGAAGGTAGCGATAATATTGTGATGTTTTACACAGAACGTTATGCACAACAACCTATGATTATAAAAGGTGCGGGTGCAGGTGCAGATGTAACAGCTTCTGGTTTATTTGCAGATATTATACGATTGGGAAATAACTAATGCTAATAGAATACCTATTGAAATGAAAAATGAAATAAAACTATTCGCTCCTGCTACTGTAGCTAACGTATCTTGTGGATTCGATGTTATGGGCTTTTGTCTAGACAGTGTTGGAGACGATATGGTGGTTAGAAAAACAGACCGAAAAGGTATTTATATTACGAAAGTTAAAGGCTTCGATTTGCCTACAGATCCTAAATTAAACGTCGCTGGGGTTTCTGCCTTAGCCATGTACGACGCTTTAGATGTTGACTTTGGATTTGAAATAGAAATTTATAAAAATATTAAACCTGGCAGTGGTATTGGGAGCAGTGCTGCTAGTGCTGTAGGAAGTGTTTTTGGAATGAATGCCTTATTAGGGTATCCTTACAACAAGACAGAACTTACGCAATTTGCGATTAAAGGTGAAGCTTTGGCCAGTAAGACAGAGCATGCCGATAATATTGCGCCTGCCCTATTTGGTGGGTTTACATTAGTAAAAAGCCTGAAGCCTTTACAGGTTTTAGAACTCCCTACACCAAAAGATTTATATGCTACAATTATTCATCCTCAAATTGAGGTGAAAACATCAGAATCTAGAGGTTTATTACCCGCAAGTGTAAAACTTCAAGATGCTGTTACCCAATGGGCAAATTTAGGCAGTTTAGTGCATGGTTTACACACCAGCGATTACGAGCTTATAAAAGGTGCTTTACATGATGTTGTTGTAGAACCCCACCGTAGCAAACTCATTCCTCTTTTTGGAGATGTGAAATCTGCTGCATTAAGCGCAGGGGCTTTAGGTGCTGGTATCTCTGGCTCTGGCCCTTCAATATTTTCATTGTGTAAAGGGGAAGCCGTAGCCCATAAGGTAAAAGATATTATAGAAAACGTATATATGGATCTAGGTATAGATTTCGATATGCATGTCTCTAAAATTAATACAGAAGGTGTTAAGATCATCTCTTAAACCCACTATAAAACAACCACACCTCTAGCTTTTGTTAGAGGTGTTTTTATAAATAACATTAAAATTGAGTTCCTTTAAAAAGGAACGCCCGTAAAATGAACTATTACTCATTAAACAAACAAGCCCCCGACACAACGTTTAAAAACGCTGTTATTAAAGGTTTAGCACCAGATAAGGGGCTGTATTTCCCAGAACGTATTACGCCATTACCAAAAGATTTCTTTGCGACTATTTCTAAGCGGTCTCATACAGAAATTGCTTTTGAAGCTATTAAACAGTTTGTAGTTCCTGAAATCCCAGAACAGGTTTTAAAAACAATTGTAGAAGACACACTATCTTTTGATTTTCCTATTGTAAAATTAAATGATAACATTTCTACATTAGAGTTATTTCATGGCCCAACCATGGCATTTAAAGATGTTGGTGCCCGCTTTATGGCACGTTGCTTAGGGTATTTTAACCAAGATAATGACAAAGAGGTTACCGTACTGGTAGCCACCTCTGGAGATACTGGTGGCGCTGTTGCTAACGGTTTTTTAGGTGTAAAAGGCGTTAATGTGGTCATTCTATACCCTAGTGGTAAAGTTAGTGACATCCAAGAGAAGCAATTAACAACTTTAGGACAAAACATTAAAGCATTAGAAGTCGATGGGACTTTCGACGATTGTCAAGCTATGGTAAAAACAGCCTTTCTAGACGATACGCTTACTAGTAAAATGCAGTTAACCTCTGCGAACTCTATTAACGTTGCCCGTTGGTTGCCGCAGTTATTTTACTTTATGTTTGCTTATAAACAATTGCACAACACCCATAAAGATATCGTGTTTTCTGTGCCAAGTGGTAATTTTGGTAACGTTTGTGCTGGTATGATGGCCCAACAGTTGGGGTTACCTATCAAACATTTTATAGCGTCTAATAATTTAAATAATGTAGTAACGCGTTATTTACAATCTAACGTGTACGAACCAAAACCATCTCTACAAACTATAAGTAACGCGATGGATGTTGGAGCGCCAAGTAATTTTATTCGTATTCAAGAGATTTATAAAAACAACTTCGAGACTTTAAAAAATAATTTATCCTCTTATAGCTTCACCGATGAAGCGACTAAAGCGGCTTTATTAGAAATTTATAAGTCTTATAATTATGTTGCAGATCCACATGGCGCTGTTGGTTATTTAGGTTGTAAAGCCTATTTAGAAACACATCCTGAGGCGCATTGTGTGTTTTTAGAAACAGCACACCCTACCAAGTTCTTAGATGTTGTAGAAGCTGTTATTGCCGAAAAACAACCTTTGCCTGCACAAATTGAGGCCGTTATGGATAAAACAAAAGTAGCTACTGCCATCGCAACATATAATGATTTAAAACAGTTTTTACTCCATAAGTAAAACACTATTAACGCTTAAGAATTAAAATACAACACTTTAACGTTAAATGCATATATTATTTTAGACTCTGGTATTACGTCTAGTTTTTACAATGTTCTTTAGATTTAAACCTTAAATAATGTATTTTTACAAAAAAAACTCATGAAATATAATTTTACACAAATTTTTACATTTTTTACAACTGCATTTTTAATGACACAAGGCGTACTACAAGCGCAAGTTTGTGATGGTACTTATGTAGAAGAAAACGGTCTATTGGTTATTGAGATGGAATCTGGTATTTTACCTGAAAATTCTAACTGGCAAATAGGAAATGAGCCTGACCCTGAACAACCTGGAGAAACTATAGACTATTTATTTTGGAATGGTTCGGAATCTTTCAATAGTTTAAGTAATGCCATTATTAGATATGATATAAGAATTAGTAACCCTGGAACGTATAGAATTTTAGTTAGAGGTCGTATTGGTCAGGGTGATCTATCCGACAGACACAATGATTTCTGGTTAAACATAGAAGCTGATGATTTCTTTGCGCAAAGAAGAAGTAACGGTCAATTGGTGAGCACTTTGGGTGCTACACCAGAATGTGACTCTAACCCTGATAGAAGTTGTGCAGATAATCCTAATAACGCAGAAGGTTTTATAAAAGTATTTATGAATGTAACACCAACTAACGGTGAGAACGAGACCCGAGTATGGCGCTTTGTTAGTAATGCGAACAATACTGAAGACGGTGTTGGTGAGCAAAGAAATGCACATTTACTTATAAATGCTACATTTGATGAAGCAGGAGATTATGCCATCAATATAGATGCCAGATCTAGTTTCTTTTTTATGGACAAAATGGTGTTTTTTAGAGATGATGTTTTAAGAAATACTGCTCAAGATTTATCTAATCCTTCATCGACTTGCGATGGTATCATCTTATCTACAACAGATCAAGAAAGCATAAACAACACTAGAGTATTCCCTAACCCTGCAACAACAACGATTACGGTTAGTAATTTACCATCTAACAGTCAAGGTAAGTTTGTACTAAGAAACATATTAGGCGCTACTGTTCGTGAGCTAGATATTAATGCTACAAACCAAGACATTGATATTAGCGACTTAAAAAGTGGTGTTTACTTTATTTCAAGTTTAAATACAACTACAGCTTTTACAAAAAAGTTCGTCAAATTATAAATTTAGAACACTACGCATTAAAATAACGCTATTTTATAAAGTCTATGGATTCAAAAATTCATAGACTTTTTCTTTTTAAATATATTGGTTTTAATCTTTTAACATTTTTAACATAAAAAAAGGTGTTAAACAATCGCTAATTAACAGTTCTAATTTTTAAAATTTGTAAAGGAAATGTATCTTTGGTCTTGCTTGTTATTATAACCTATGAAAGAGAAACCAAAACTTAAGAGTTCTAAATCTAAACTGCAATTACTTCATCAGTATTACAGTTATACAGGCTTTTATACTTTTGTCTGGGATGCTGTAAAAAAAGCATTACCTTATATTATTGGAGCGGTGATAGCCGTTTATATCATAAATTATTTTTTTGATATCGAGGCTGGTTTAATTAAACTTACAGAAACCCTACCTTCTTATGGGGTACTAAGTTTTTTCTTTGTCTCTGAAACGCTGTTAGGGCTTATCCCACCAGAAATTTTTATTGCTTGGTCTGGTAAGATGCCTGGGCCATGGTTCTATTTAAGCCTACTAGGTGTCCTTTCCTATGCTGGCGGTTTATTATCTTATTGGATGGGACGTACAATCACTAAAATCCCTTCTGTACATAATTACCTAGAATTAAAAATGGAAAAGCAGTTAAAAAACTCTAAAAAATGGGGTGGATTTCTAATTATAGTTGGCGCTTTACTGCCTCTCCCCTTTTCCATATCTTGTATTGCTGCGGGTATTATAAATTTCCCTTTTAAAAATGTGGTACTTTATGGTTCGCTTCGTTTGCTACGATTTGCCATTTATGGTTTGATTATTTTTAACGTCTTATAAAATACTCTAAAACCTGAGGTTTACATTAAATTCTATCCTAAATTAGCAGAATATAAAACCCAGTTTATATGATTAATACATTTAGAGTAGTTGCATTTCTAGAAGGCCTGTCTTATCTTTTATTATTATTTATAGCCACACCTATAAAATACATTGCTAACGATCCGCAATACGTTAAAATGTTAGGTATGCCGCATGGGTTATTGTTTATAGGTTACATCGCATTGGCTTTCGTTATTAAAAGTGATTTTAAGTGGACTTCAAAAGATTTTGCTATCATTTTAATTGCCGCTATTATTCCTTTTGGCACATTTTACGTTGATAAAAAATACTTGAAACAGGCTTAATCTAGCTGTATAGTTAACCGTATTTTAGAGTGTAAAAACAGTTTATAAAATGATACGACATAGTATTACTGATTATTTGATACGTTTAGGGCTGTCTCCAACTATAGCAACCTACCTAAATATGACGCTATTGCTTCTCATCTTAGTTGTTGTTATTTTTATTGTAGATCGCATAATACGTCGTATACTTATAGTAGCGTTTACACAATTTGCCAAACGGTCTAAAACACATTTCGATGACTTGTTAATTTCTAATAAAGTCCCCCGCAATGTAGCACATATCATTCCGCTTTTAATTGCTTTAGAATTTGTTCCCGATGTATTTATAGATTTTGGAGACTTTGAGACAACTATCGAAAAAGGTCTTAAAGTTTTTGCTATAGTACTCACCTTATGGATTGTTAGAAGTTTACTCAACACTCTTAAAGCGTACTTAAAAACATTACCACGTTTAAAAGATAAGCCTGTAGATAGTTACATTCAAGTTTTTATGATCTTTGCATGGCTTGGTGGTTTCATGTCTGCTATTGCTATACTTACAGGAATCCCATTCCTGAGATTCCTAACAGGCTTAGGTGCTATTTCTGCGGTTATTCTTCTTGTTTTTAAAGACACCTTATTAGGTTTTGTGGCTAGCATACAAGTGTCTATAAATGATATGGTACGTATAGGCGACTGGATTACTTTCGATAAATATGGTGCAGATGGCGACGTAACAGAAATTACATTGGCCACAGTTAAGGTTCAAAATTTTGATAAAACGATTACCACAATACCTACCTATGCCTTAATTTCAGATTCTTTTAAAAATTGGCGTGGCATGACAAACGCTGGTGGTAGACGCATTAAACGGGCATTACACATCAAACAAAAAAGCATAAAGTATTTAACGGAAGCAGATATTGAAAACCTTAAAAGTATAGCGATAATAACTTCGTATTTAGAACAAAAACAAAATGCTATTAATACGCATAACAAGACCCAAAATAGTGATAAAACACTGCTTTTAAATGGTAGAAACCTAACTAATATTGGGGTCTTTCGAAAATACATTCAAACTTACATCGAACAGCATTCTGCTATTAATAAAGACATGACTATTATGGTACGTCAATTAGCACCTACAGCACAAGGTCTCCCTATAGAAATATATGCATTTAGCAGTGATAAGCGTTGGGCCAATTACGAATACATTATGGCCGATATTTTTGACCATGTACTTGCAGCAGTGCAGCATTTTGATTTAGAGATTTTTGAACTGCATACGTTTCCAGTACAACAGCACTAAAAAAGGCACCTTTTTAAGGTGCCTTGTAATGTATGAATTAGAAAAACAAGTGAGAGACTTTAGTATTCATACTATAACTTAACGGATAAATTCCAATCGTAATCCATATAATACATTTCTGTTTTTGCTGTTATCTTAGCAGTTCCTGAGTGTATATTTATAAAATTAATCATGTCTGTTGTACTTGAAAAGTCATCTTTATACCAATCAAATATTTTAGAAATTCGGATGGCCGTTGGATCAATTTTATTTTTCGAAGGATCATTTAAAAAGTTACTGGTCGCCATTCCCAAATCTTTTTCTACAGTTTCTGGGGCATAAGCTGTGCGCTTAAGTACAGGGGATGATTTTGCTGTAGAATACAATGCAAAATGCACCCTTGGATCCTCTAGTTTTCGCAATATTTCATGTTCAATATTATCTAAAGACACTTTGCGTCCTGCATGGTCAATCAACTTTAATTGAAATGCATCTTTTATATAATTTATACTTTTTATAGGATAATGCGCTGCTAATATTTTTATAACATTAGCATTGTAAAAATTAATCCAATACGATTTCTTCTCACTAGCACTCCAGCCTTTATTAGGAGATATTTTAGCAAAACTGTTTGTTATCTCATGGAGCGTTTCGATGTTTTTAAGCACTTTATCGTAATTCACAATGCCTTTACTAGACACGTGTTCTTTTAAAAATTTATTATAATCTGTTAAATTAATAGTTTGTGCAAAAGCGCTCATACACATCAATAGTACAAATGGTAAAATAAAAGTTTTCATAATAACTGCAATTTGGGTTTATGTTGTTGTGGGTTGTGCCATTCAAATGTTTTAGCGGTTATGGGGCTCTATATTTATGCGCTTTCAGCCAAATGACACCACAAAGAAAGTGACATGCTAGGGGTTTTACAATAAAGTTAAGCTGAAAGGGAATTTTAGAACTTAAAAGGGAATAAAACTCATAAACTAACACATTATAAAGTACTAAAAAACAATTGCTTAACGATTTCAGTGGTTGTTCGAATGCGATTTTCAATTATGCGATAATTAACACTGCAAATTAAAGTAATTACTATATTTTACATAGTAGTATTGAACTGATTTGAATCTTTAATTTCTAATTTAAAACTACAGGAGCATCAAAAAACAAATTGCTTTCGCATTTGTATGCCATTACAAACTCACAACTTAACCTATATTAAATGTAAGCTAAAAACTTATTTTATTGTGTTTTTGTTATTTAATTCTTTAGTTTTAAAAACATAGCATTACTACTAAAAAGGTTTTTTGAAATTATTAGGATGGATATGGTTAACTAAAATGAAACTAAAATGAGAATTCTATTAGTAGTTTTCATAACAGTTTCTCTAATAGGATGTCATCAAAAAATTAATTGTAATATCAGTGGTTATGTTTTTACTAAGGAAAAGACCCGTATAGATTCCATAGAAATTGGTCAAATGGCTAAACATTTACCTATAAATTATACTGAAATAAAATTTAACAGTATAAAAATAAATAAAAATGGTTTTTTTAAATATAATTTAAAGAAGAGAAAATCCAATTCAGATAAAAAATTTAATATTTACTTTACTAGTAATAGGTATAATAAGGTCGTAAAGACCACAAATATTTATGACAATAAGAGCATAAATCTTGATACGACTTATTTTAAAAAAAAGTAGTTATTTTTAATGGCTACGATCTACACCATACAAGCGTAAAAAGATAACAGTCCTAAAATTTCAAACCAAATTACTGTTTGACAATAGTTCATAAAAAAACCTGCAAAATAAATGTTGCAGGTTTTTATATATACTAAAGTGCTGCTTTTAAAGCAAACGCTTGTTTGTAACGTCTAGATGTGAGATGCTAACCAGTCTCCTACTTCTTTAGTACCATAAGCTTTTCCGCCATCGGCTAAATCTTCTGTAACAATACCTTGACTTAAAGCATCGTTTACTACAGCTCTAATTGCCTTACCTTCTTCTTGTAGGCCAAAGTTTTCGAACATCATGGCTGCAGATAATACTGTCGCCATAGGATTAGCGATGTTTTTACCTGTAGCCTGAGGGTAAGACCCATGAATAGGCTCAAATAAACCAATATCAGACCCTAAAGACGCAGAAGGCATTAATCCCATTGAACCAGAAATTACAGAAGCTTCATCGGTTAAAATGTCTCCAAATAAGTTTTCTGTAATTAACACATCGTAACTATTTGGCCATTGTACCAAACGCATAGCTACAGCATCTACAAATTCATAATTTACTTCAACCTCTGGATAGTCTTTTTCCATAGCCTGTACCGTTTCTCTCCACAAACGCGACGTCTCTAACACATTTGCTTTATCTACACAGCATAACTTTTTAGAACGCGTCATAGCCAGTTCAAAACCTTTCTTAGCCAAACGTTGTACTTCTGCTCTGGTGTATACACAGTTATCAAAAGCGGTTTCACCTTCATCTCTTCTGCCTTTTTCACCAAAATAAATCCCTCCAGTCAATTCGCGTAAAAATACCAAATCAGTACCTTCAATACGTTCTTGTTTTAATGGTGATTTATCCAATAATGATGGGAACGTAAATGTTGGTCTTACATTAGCAAATAAACCTAAAGCTTTACGCATTTTAAGCAAACCTTGTTCAGGGCGTACTTTTGCCGAAGGATCATTATCAAAACGCGGATGTCCTATAGCACCAAACAATACGGCATCAGAACTTTTACAGATCTCATGTGTTTCGTCTGGATAAGGTTCTCCAACAGCATCTATTGCTGCAGCACCAGTTAAAGCAGGTTTCCAAGTAATCTCATGTCCAAATTTAGAGGCAATGGCATCACTTACTTTTACGGCTTGATCTATAACTTCTGGCCCTATACCGTCACCAGCTAAAAGTGCTATATTTAATTTCATGTATTTGATTTTTTAATTTATTGTTTAATTTGAAACTGCTGATTATACAACTATGATATTCAGCATTTTTTCTGTGGCTTTTATAGCTGAAACTGTTTGATCGCTATCTAAACCACGTGTTTTAAATTCTTTTTCTGTACTCTTCCAAGTAATTATGGTTTCACATAATGCGTCTGAATGGCTTCCCGGAGGTATTCTAACCGCATAATCTACTAATTTTGGAAGTACTATTTTTTTGGTTTTAAAAATGCTTTTTGTAGCATTCATGAACGCATCGAACTGTCCATCGCCTTGGGCATGTTCTTCAAAAGTGTCATCAAGAATGGTCATGGATACCGTGGTAGACGGCTTTAAACCTTTAGAATGGGTTAATACATAAGAATTTACCTTAACCTTTTCTACATAGGTGCCTTCTAAAACATCTGATATAATATACGGCAAGTCTTCTTTAGTAACCACTTGTTTTTTATCCCCTAATTCTATGATACGCTGCGTGACTTTCTTAAGATCGGCATCATTCAATTGCAAACCTAACTGTTGCAAGTTCTTTTGAATATTTGCTTTACCAGAAGATTTCCCTAATGCGTATTGGCGTTTTCTACCAAAACGCTCTGGCATTAAATCGCTAAAGTAAAGGTTCTTTTTATTATCGCCATCTGCATGAATACCAGCGGTTTGTGTAAACACATTTGCACCAATAATTGGTTTGTTTGCAGGGATCATTACACCTGAGAAGTTTTCTACTAATCGACTAACTGTGTATAGCATTTTCTCATTTACACCCATTTTAATCTCTGGCATAAAATCATTAATCACGGCAATAGTACTAGACATCGGCGCATTTCCAGCGCGCTCTCCCATACCATTTACAGTAAGGTGTAAGCCATCTGCACCAGCTTTAAGCCCTTGCATTGCATTAGCAACCCCCAAATCGTAATCGTTGTGGGCATGAAAATCAAAATGCAAATCGGGATACGCATCTTTAATTTCTTTAATAAATGCATAGGATTCTTCAGGTGTCAATACACCTAAAGTATCTGGTAACATGATACGCGCTACATCTTGCGTTTTTAAAAATTCTAAAAAGGCATACACATAGGCCTTAGAATTGCGCATACCATTACTCCAATCTTCTAAATAAAGATTTGTTGTTATGCCATGTTTAGCAGCTAAAGCAATAGTTTCTGAAACCTCTTTAAAATGCTGTTCTTCAGTCTTTTTAAGCTGATGAGTTAAATGATTTAATGAACCTTTTGTAAGCAGGTTTTGAACTTTAGCGCCTGCACTAATCATCCAATCTATAGACACTCCATTATCTACAAATGTGAGTACTTCTATTTGATCTAGATAGTTATGTGTGGTAGCCCAGTCTGTAATATCTTTTACGGCTTGGAACTCACCTTCAGACACTCTAGCAGATGCAATCTCAATACGATCAACCTTTAGCTCTTCAAGTAAAAGCTTGGCTATCGTTAATTTTTCTGAAGCAGAAAACGACACTGTCGAGGTTTGTTCACCATCGCGCAGTGTCGTATCCATTATTTCAATGTTTCTAACAGGCATAAATTAGAAAGGACGAGATGCTGTAAACGTTTCTATCTCACTTTTTATATTCTGTAAATAGTCGATATCATCAAAACCATTTAGCATGTTATCTTTCTTGTAACCGTTAATGGCAAAAGACTCTTGCGAACCAGAACTTAATAAAGTAATCGTTTGCGCATTTAAATCTATTTCCACTTCTGTACTTGGGTCTGCGTATGTTGCTTCAAAAATCTCATTTAAAAACTCAGCGCTTATTTGTACAGGTAATACACCTATATTTAAACAGTTGTTTTTAAAGATGTCTGCAAAAAAACTAGAGACTACACAACGAAAACCATAATCGTATACGGCCCATGCAGCGTGTTCTCTAGAAGATCCAGAACCAAAGTTCTTACCTCCTACTAGTATTTTACCTTTGTAAATAGGATTATTTAATACGAAGTCTTCTTTTGGAGTATCATCGCCATTGTATCTCCAATCGCGAAACAAGTTATCGCCAAAACCTTCACGTTTCGTAGCTTTTAAGAAACGTGCTGGAATAATTTGATCTGTATCTACATTCTCTATAGGTAATGGAACTACAGTACTCTTTAATGTTGTAAATTTATCGTAAGCCATTTTATTTGCTATTTGCCTTTAGGATAACCTTTAGGCTATTTTTTTATTAAGTTTTGCTTTGCGTTGTAATACACTTTAGCGCCACATGTTTTATAGTAATTCTCTAGGATCGGTTACAACGCCAGTAACTGCTGCTGCTGCTGCAACTAAAGGACTAGCCAATAACGTTCTTGATCCAGGACCTTGTCGTCCTTCGAAGTTTCTGTTAGACGTACTTACCGCATATTTACCAGCTGGTACCTTATCATCATTCATTGCTAAACATGCAGAACATCCAGGTTCTCTTAAAACAAAACCAGCAGCTTCAAAAATATCTAATAAGCCTTCTTCTTTAATTTTAGCTTCTACAATATGTGATCCTGGCACTAACCAAGCGGTTACATTGTCTGCCTTTTTTCTGCCTTTTACGATAGATGCAAAAGCACGGAAATCTTCGATACGTCCATTAGTACAACTACCAATAAATACGTAATCAATCTTCTTCCCTATCATTTCTTCGTTTTCTGCATACCCCATATACGCTAAAGACTTATCATAAGTAGCTTTACCGCCTTCTACACTATCTGCAGAAGGAATATTTTTAGAGATTCCAATACCCATACCTGGATTGGTACCATAGGTAATCATGGGTTCGATAGTACTTGCATCAAACGTTAATTCTTTATCAAACACTGCATCATCATCAGTTTTAAGCGTTTCCCAATAGGTCATGGCTTTATCCCAATCGGCACCTTTAGGGGTCATTGCTCTTCCTTTAATGTACTCGAATGTTTTTTCATCTGGTGCTACCATACCACCACGTGCGCCCATCTCAATAGATAAGTTACACACCGTCATACGACCTTCCATAGTCATATTTTCGAAAACATCACCTGCATATTCTACAAAGTAACCTGTTGCTCCAGATGTCGTTAATTGAGATATAATATACAATCCTACATCTTTAGGCGTTACCCCTTTATTTAATGCCCCATTAACGCTAATACGCATTTTCTTAGGCTTAGGTTGCATGATACATTGTGTGGTTAGTACCATTTCTACTTCAGACGTTCCTATACCAAAGGCAATAGCGCCAAAAGCACCATGCGTTGATGTATGTGAATCACCACAAACAATAGTAGCACCTGGTAAAGTAATTCCGTTTTCTGGTCCTACAACATGTACAATACCATTATTTTCATGACCAAGCCCCCAGTGACTAATACCATATTTATTGGCATTGTTCTCTAGTGTTTTTAATTGGTTTGCAGATAAAGGATCTTGAACAGGTAAGTGTTGGTTAATCGTTGGTGTGTTATGATCTGCAACAGCAAACGTACGTTGTGGGTATAAAACACTTAACCCTCTACTTTCTAAACCAACAAATGCTACAGGACTTGTAACTTCGTGGATTAAATGACGATCTATATACAAAACATCTGGTCCATCTTCAATATGTCGCACCACATGCGAATCCCAAACTTTGTCAAACAATGATTTACTCATAAAATATCTATAATTATTGTGTTAAAACTACGCGAGGTAGCTATAGAGTCGCAAATTTATATTTTATTACAGATATTTGAAACTTTAGAGCGCTTTGTTATATAATTTTTATATTAAATCCAATGGATATTCTATTATTTGAATTTAATGCAATAGATTGAGAAAATTGATTATAATTTTTAAATGTATTTTAGCACTATCTTCTCGACTTTACAGCGCAGACAGTACCTAAAATTGTATTGGCACTCTAAACACTACGGTATCATGACTTTTCTAACGTTTTTAAAAGTCCAATACGCTTCTAAAAACACATACAAATGTTAAAACAATGTTTTTTGTTTCACTTCATTAGGAATTGTTAATTGACAACCTAATGCCGCATTTAATTTTTCTATAAAATAGGCTGAAAGTAAAGGAGACGCTTCTTCTATATTTTGATGTATAAAAAAATTGATGGTTTTAAGACCTTGCGTTTTCCAGAGCTTTAACCGAGCCACCCAATCGTCTAAACGGGTATAATCGGTGTCATGATTAGCACCAACATACCGTACAAATGCTGTTGTATTGGTTAAACGCATGTGCATTAAATCACGACGCCCTGCGGTATCTACAATAACATTAGCAATGTTATTAGTCTCTAACACTTCATAGAGTTCTTCTGCTACCATGGCATCGTTAAACCAATCTGTGTGTCTAAATTCTATCGCTAAAGGGATCTCTTTGGGCCATTGTGCTATAAATGCAACCACCCGATCAAAATCTTTTGGAGAAAAATTAGCATGCATTTGTAAAAATACTGTTCCTAATTTTTCTTTTAAATTGGCTACATTATATAGATAGTGCTTTACCACAGCGTCTACATCTTTTAAGCGTTTCCAATGGCTAATTTCCTGATTTAATTTAGGGAAAAACTTAAAATTATCAGGCACTTTACGATACCATGTTGTAAACTGCTCTGGCGGAAAAATACGGTAAAATGTGGCATTCATTTCTATGGCATTAAATTGCGTACCGTAGTAGACCAATTCGTCTTTAGTCCCTCTAGGATAGAACCCTTTTAAATCGGCGCGATTCCATTTGGCACATCCTACATAGATTTCAGGGGCATCGGGTCTTTTGTCTCTACCTAAAACACGAGCAGTAGCCTTGTGATCTGTTGGTAATTTAAAATCGATTATACCGGCGTTGTCTACACTTCCAAATTTCATAAGTTTTCAATTACAGGCAAGACTGCTTTTAATACGGAGTTTAACCTTAAACCTCTTTTTAAAGTTTATAACGATTTATAAAACTGAAAAAGATGCTCAGGTCTTAAGTTTAATCCTCTTTTTAAGCATGGCTTGATTTTTGCATAAAGATAGTAAAAGTAAAATGTTAATAAGACCGTTAACAATTAGACCTGCACGCCTTTTAAATGCAGCCTATTAATACGTAATTTTAATAAAAACACACTACGATGGATTCCAGACATTCTATATTAAGCACAATTAGACCCGAAATTCCAAATAGTACAGTTCATGACAGCATGAGTGCCGATGAGCGTTTTCAAAATTTAGTTTTGCGCCCCATCATTAAGTTTCAAAATGATTTATTTATCGCTGTTTTTAAAAATTATATCGTAAAACACAAATCGGTGTTTTTAGATTTGTCTTTAGACAAACGTATCGCTTATATAGAAAATGCCATACAAAAAGATATGAAGCTTAGAAATGCCATGAAAGGTATGATTATAGGCTTATTTACCGTAGAAGACTATCAGGTTTATATTAAAAATTCTTCGGCTTTAAATAAACGTATGATGGCGCTTGTAAAACAACGTCTTGTAAGCCAAATTCAGTTATTTGAAAAGTCTGCTTTTTTAACTGCGGTTTAAAACCTCTACTAACGGTTTTATGAAATTGGAAGCTCTAGGGTTGGTATCAAAACCTCTCAATAGCATTGTGCTGAGATGTTTTGATAAATTTTCTTGGGTTTAAAATGTAATGAACTCTAAATTACAGCTCATCATCTAGTAAGGAAACCCCGTTTAAATCTGTAGTTAATACATCACTCATATAATCAAAAAACGGTCTAATGGCTTTAAATGCATGATCTACATGCTCTAAAAAGTCTGCTTCTAAAACTTCAGCATCTGTAAACTTTTTAGTAAATATGTATTGCTTTTTTTTAATCAAATCAATAGACTTGTGTGTTTTACTAAACCCTTTTGGTGCCGTTTTTACTTCATCGCCTTCAAAAGTGTCTCCCCAAACGGTATTAAAATCTGGTTGCGCTAATAGGGCTCTAATCTCACTGTCATCCATTTCAAATTCTTTACGAATGCGTAACAGGTCTTCTTTTGCAGGATCCCAAAACCCAGTAGCTATAAAACTTTCATTATTGGGTTGGAGGTGTAAATAGTAGCCTCCTCTTAACCTTGGTTTTGTGCGATGAAAAGCACCTCCAAAATGGGTTTTATAGGGCAACTTATTCTTTGAAAAACGAACATCTCTATAAATTCTAAAGAGCTTTAACTTGTCAATATTATCATGTATCTCTAAACGCTCTAAGAGCTTTTGATATACTTGCTTCACTTCGGCTTCCACAGATTTAAATTCTGGTTTATTCGCATTAAACCAATCTCTATTGTTATTTTTCTCTAATTTTTTAAAAAAACTAAATACTGATTTTGGAACTTTGACGCTCATTGGAATTTAAAATTTAAATATGATCTAAAATACAAAAAGTCCTGAAGGCATCAGGACTTTTTAGATTTATATTAATACGCGTACATTATTTTACAACGCTGTGTCTTGCGATTTATAAGTTGTTGCTTTAATGGTTCCTGATGTGTCGTCATAATGTTCTATCGTAAAATCGCCATTGGGTTTAAAATAACCAATACCATCATGCCCCTCTGCCTTTATAATGTATATGCCCGAAGTATTTGTATTCCAAGCTTTACCTACCTTTATAAAAGCATCTTCATCATCACTATAAGCCATATCAAAACCTGTAGCACTAGACGAAAAACGATAGGTATCTCCTTCATTAATATAAAAAGTCTCTTTCGTTTTTATATCGTATGCCGTGTCTTGATCGTTATCAATCATTACGGTTTTTTCTATTTTTCTAGTTGCAGGCACTCTGTCTTGGTTCACTTTAAAAGCATCTTTTTCATCTAAAACGACATTAGAACTTTCTTTTGTGACTATTTTCATTTTTCCTTCACTAATTTTAGCGCCTTCTTTAAACGCTATAGATTTTATTTCTGTTTCTTTTTTTATTTCTGTTGGTGCATGTTGTGCAAATACACTTCCACACACTATAGTTGCTAATACTGTTATAGCTATTTTCATTTTTAAAATGTTTTAAGGTGAATAGGTCTTCTTGATGGATGCGATCGTAATTCAAGTATATTCGTATCGCCTTCTAGTTTTCTGAGAACTCCTTAGATGTTCCTACTTTATTTAATTCTAGTTTAGAGTTAAATTCTAAAGTACGTATCGGGAATGGTATAGTAATCCCTGCTTTATCGTATGCCTTTTTAATTTCTATTATTGCTGTTGTTTTAGCGCGTAGTTTTTCTAACATACTTTCTGCATCAATCCAAAATCGACATAAGTAGTTAACAGCACTATCACCAAAATCGGTATAATAAAATTCTACATCATCTGCATCTTCTATTTGATCGAATTTATTAGCTATGGTCTCTTTGGTTAAACGTTCTACTTCCTCTAAATTGGAATCATACCCCACACCACACTCTAAAAATACACGCATTTTTGTGGTAAGCGAATAGTTTTTTAAAGGGTTTTCTAAAATCATTTTATTAGGGATAACAACACTATTATTATCGGCTTCTCGTAGTGTAAAATCTTTGAGGTTAATATCGGTTATCTCTCCAGAATATCCGTTTGTTTCTACCCAATTACCAATGCGAATCTTTTTTCTGAATGACAGTACTATTCCAGCAAATGTATTGGATAGGGTACCTTGAAGCGCTAAACCTATAGCCAAACCGGCCACTCCTGCTCCTGCTAGTAATGAGGTTAGCATTTTACTTAAATTCAGTATACCTAATGCTAAAAATAAACCTGCAGCAACCACTACTATTGCAGATATTTTAGATATCATATTGGCTATAGAGGCTTGACTTACTCGGTTTTTCACCAATTTATACACCCATTTACTGATGTATTTTGAAATAAAATAAGCCGTAGCCATAACCAAAATGGCTAATATTAAATTGGGGATATTCTCTATAATTGCTGTTAACCAACCTTGTAATTTACCTATAAGTTGCTGTAATGCTTCTCTTAATGTCTCTTTCATTGTATTTTGCTTTTAAATTATTAAATCTGTGCTTCCAAACTAGCGTACGTATTTAAAAATCTAAGCGTCTACAAGGTCTTCTTTTAATGTGTCTGTTGTTTTTTTAGTCCAAGCGTGTAGCATCCAGCTTGTTTTCTCTAATTCTCTAATGTAGGCTCCAATTAAATCTATGGTGCCTTCATCTCCAATAGCATTAGCGTTTTCTATCACTTCTGCCATTTGTGCTAATAGTAATTTATGATCATTTAAGATATTTTCAACCATATCTTGATCTGTCTTTACAGGGGCTTCTTCTTGTATTGATGCCGTTTCTAAGTAGTCTTTCAACGTACTCATAGGGTGGTAACGTAACGTGAGTATACGCTCTGCAATTTCATCAATTTTCACTCTTGCATCGTTATACAATTCTTCGAATTTTTCATGCAAATCAAAAAAGTTCTTCCCTACTACATTCCAGTGGTTACTTCTTAATTTCTGATAGTAGATGTGGTAATCTGCTAGAAGGACATTAAGTGCAGTAACAACTGGTAAAATTTCTTTTTCATTCCTATTCAAATAATTCATAATTCTTTTTTTTTTAGTATTTTTAGTTTAACGCTTTACGAAATGTTGTTAAAATCAATACTCACTATTCTTTAGTGTGCGTATTGATTTCGTTTATCAGGTCTTTATCATAATACATTTGTTTATCAATTAATTACATGGCTAAATTACAACAGGACTTTTATAAACTTTTGCTCATATCATACGAGTCTTTGCGCATATAAAAATCGTTGTTTAGCCTTAGGCAATACTTAAAGACATCTCCATGATAGCATTCTACCCATTACAAATTAGCCCTAATTCAATACTTAGAATCTGGTATTCGTACACTTAAAAATAGTGTGCTACACCTTTTTTTAAGTTATCTCTTTAGTTCAGACAAAAAAAAATCGAAGGCTAAGCCTTCGATTTTTATCTAATTTATAGTGTTGTGGTTATAAAACGTTTTTACCCCACTACTTCTAGTTTAGCAAAACGTAATAGTAACTTCTTAGTCCCTACGGTCTCAAACTTAATTTCTGCTTTAACATCTGCACCTTTACCATCTATTTTAACCACTTCACCATTTCCAAAACGCATGTGCTTCACGATATTACCTACGGCCAATTGACTATCGAATAAATTTGTAGTACCTGTACTGGCTGTTTCAGTCGTTGTAGATGCTACACGTTTTAAATTTTTAGGAGCTGTAACTTGAAATTTCTCAGCTTCTTTTTTCACACCACCTTTTTTGGGTTGCAATGTTTTTGCTGGCTTAAAACGTATTTTATTAGGGTTAGATGTTGCTGTTCGTGTCTTATTTGGCGGTGTATCTCCAAAAATACTGGCATCTAACATAGGGTTAAAACGACGCTCTTCTATAGGCGTTACAATGTCTAAATATTGTTCGTCTATTTCTTCAATAAAACGACTAGGGTCACTATCGACAAGTTTACCCCATCGGTATCGTGATAAGGCATAAGTAAGATAAGCTTGTTTTTCGGCTCGTGTTAATGCTACATAAAATAGACGACGTTCTTCTTCTAATTCACTACGTGTATTCATACTCATAGCACTAGGAAATAAGTCTTCTTCTAATCCTACAATAAATACATGAGGAAACTCTAAACCTTTTGCCAAGTGAATGGTCATTAGGGCCACATGGTCTTCTTCGCCTTTGTCACTATCTAAATCTGTAGCTAATGCTACATCTTCTAAAAATTCTGTTAGAGATCCCGTGGCATCTGCTAATTCTTTCTGCCCTTCCACAAAGTCCTTCATACCATTAAGAAGTTCTTCTATGTTTTCTAATTTGGCAATACCTTCGGGGGTAACATCTTTGTTAAATTCTTTAATTAAGCCTGTAGTGCGGGTAACATGTTCTGCCAATTCAAAAACATCGGCAGTTTCATTCAATACTTGGAAGCTTTCAATAAGGGTTGCAAAATTTTCTAACTTCCCTTTCGTTCCTGAATTGATTTTAATATCGACTTTATCAATATTTTTAATGACTTCAAAAATACTGCGTTTGTATCCATTTGCTGCAACAATTAAACGGTCTACCGTAGTTTGTCCAATACCTCGTGGTGGAAAGTTTATAACACGTTTTAAGGCTTCTTCATCTGCGGGGTTTATTGCCAAACGCAAATAAGAGAGTACATCCTTAATCTCCTTACGTTGGTAAAAAGATAAACCACCATATATTTTATAATGTATGCCTCGTTTTCTTAACGCATCTTCAATAGCACGAGACTGTGCATTGGTTCTATACAAGACTGCAAAATCACTATTTGGCAGCTGCTCTTGCATTTTGGTCTCAAAAATGGTGCTTGCTACATAACGGCCTTCATCACCATCGGTAAGAGAGCGGTTCACTTTTATTTTCCCACCTTCATCATTAGCTGTCCAAACGACTTTTTCTAATTTCGTTTCGTTTTTATCAATTATAGAGTTGGCGGCGTTTACAATATTTTTAGTGGAGCGGTAATTTTGCTCTAAGCGAAATTCCTTTACATCATCATAATCCTTTTGAAAATTAAGGATATTGTTAATATTGGCTCCCCTAAAAGCATAGATACTCTGGGCATCGTCTCCTACAACACAGATGTTTTGAAATTTATCTGATAAAGCCCTTACTATTAAATACTGCGAATGGTTGGTATCTTGATACTCATCTACCAATATGTATTTAAATCGGTTTTGATATTTAGCCAGAACCTCAGGAAATCGCGTTAATAACTCATTTGTTTTTAATAATAAATCATCAAAATCCATCGCGCCTGCCTTGAAACAGCGGTCTACATACTCTTTATATATGTCCCCCAATCTAGGACGTCTTGCCATTTTATCTGCTTCCATTAATTCTGGATTTTGAAAATAGGCTCGAACAGTAATTAAACTGTTTTTATACGACGATATTCTTGAACGTATTTGTTTGTATTTATAGATGTCCTTATCTAATTTCATCTCTTTAATAATCGATGCTATTAAACGGGAAGAATCTTGAGCATCATAGATCGTAAAATTACTAGGATACCCTAATCGGTCGGCTTCGATACGTAATATTTTTGCAAAAATGGAGTGAAAGGTACCCATCCATAAATTTTTTGCTTCACTAGCACCAACAATTGCAGCAATACGCTCTTTCATCTCGCGTGCGGCTTTATTTGTAAATGTTAGTGATAAAATATTGAAAGGATCTATCCCTTTACTCATCATATTTGCAATACGATATGTAAGTACACGTGTCTTACCCGATCCGGCTCCTGCGATAACAATCATAGGACCGTCGATCTGAATGGTAGGCTCTAATTGTGCACTGTTTAACTGACTTAAATATTTTTCCAATGTATGCGCTTTTTCAACACGTGAAATTAACCATTATTCCTTTTTTATTTAATTAGAATTATTAATAATTATAAACAATTATCATTTCACAATTTTTAAATATCTTTAGCCCTATTTATAACAAATTAGAATGAATATAGGATTAGATTTTTTAGGCATGATTCCTTGGTGGGGTTGGATTTTAATAGTATTAGCAGGAATTGCAATTCGTGATGTTTTACAAAAGAAGCATACCATAATGCATAACTTCCCATTGGTAGGCCACTTGCGCTATATGTTGGAAAGTATAGGGCCAGAAATGCGACAGTATTTTGTAGCCAACAATAGAGAAGAATTACCTTTTAACCGTATTGAACGTGGTTGGGTTTATGCCTCTTCTAAAAAGGAGAATAATTACGAGGGCTTTGGTACAGATAGAGATGTCTATGCCCACCAGCATATTTTTATAAATAATGCCATGATGCCGTTTAGAATTGACGCACAACACCCGCATAGCATCGATAAATCGTTCTTGCCATGTGCAAAGATTATTGGGGGTTTTAACAAACGTAAACGCCCGTATCGTCCTGCTTCAATAATTAATGTGTCTGCGATGAGTTATGGCTCTTTATCGGCACCTGCTATTTCTTCTTTAAACAAAGGTATTGCAATGACCGATGCGTATCACATTACGGGTGAAGGTGGTTTATCACCTTATCACAGTCATGGTGGTGATGTGGTATTCCATTTTGGAACAGGGTATTTTGGTGTACGTACCGAAGATGGTAATTTCTCTATGGAAAAGATGGTGAAATTAGTAGAAGAAAACCCTTTTGTACGCGCTATTGAAATTAAACTTTCGCAAGGTGCTAAACCTGGTAAAGGCGGCGTGCTTCCTGGAAAAAAAATATCAAAAGAAATTGCAGCCATTAGAGGTGTTGAAATAGGAAAAGACGTTTTATCTCCTCCTACGCACAAAGCATTTTCTAACGTTCCAGAAATGGTTGATTTTATAGAAAGCATCGCCGAAAAAACAGGCTTACCTGTGGGGATTAAAGCTGCTATTGGTAAATTAGACCAATGGGAAGAGCTTGCCGATATTATGACGCGTACAGGAAAAGGGCCCGATTTTATTACTATTGATGGTGGTGAAGGTGGTACAGGTGCAGCGCCTCCTAGTTTTGCAGATCACGTATCTCTACCTTGGGCACACGGTTTTAGTGATATTTATAAACTATTTCAAGCCAAAAACCTTGTAGAACGTATTGTATTTATAGGTAGTGGTAAACTTGGTTTTCCTGCCAAGGCTGCTATGGCCTTCGCTATGGGTGTAGATTGTATAAATGTAGCGCGGGAAGCCATGCTTAGTATTGGTTGTATACAAGCAAAAGTATGTCATAACAATAGTTGTCCCACAGGAATTGCGACTCAAAATAAATGGTTACAAAAAGGTATAGATCCTACTTTAAAATCGGTACGTTTAGCGCAATACTTTAAATCTTTTAAAAAGGAGCTTGTAGAAATTACTCATGCCGCTGGGTACGAACACCCTTGTCAATTTGAAATCAATGATATTGAAATTAATGTAGACGATCGTACTTTGTCTTCTGCTCTAGGTGATGCGTATAACTATAAAAAAACGCCTGTTCCTTTTGAAAATATGCAAACCTTGAAAGCATGTTTTCATTTAGGCGGAATAAAAAAATAAACCCAATTTTTAATACCTAAGCTTAATTTATATGGATGCCAGTAGAATTATAGACCTATTTTTATTTACCATTCCAACTGTTGTAACAGGCGCTATTGCGTATTACTTCTTTAAAACTCACACGAACAACGAAGACGGTCGTAGACGCTACCTTCTAAAAAAAGAATTGCAGGCCGACGCTTTACCCTTGCGATTGCAAGCTTACGAAAGGCTAACTTTGTTCTTAGAACGTATTTCACCTAACAAATTGTTACTTCGTGTAAAACCAACATCAACTGACAAAGATGATTATGAAAAGTTGCTTATACACAGTATTCAACAGGAAATGGAACACAATTTGACACAACAGATCTATGTAAGCGAAAAGGCCTGGAGTGTTATTAGCACTGCTAAAAGTGCTACTGTACAATTAATTCGAAAAGCAAGTCTTTCTGAAAAAACAGATACTGCCGATAAACTTAGAGAAGTTATTTTAACCGAAATGATGGAGCGACATTCTCCTAGTGACACTGCTATTTCTATTGTAAAAGAGGAAGTGCGTGATATCTGGTATTAATACACCTTTAGTTTAACAGAACTGTAGTTAAAGCTTCGCTTTATTTTATGGTGTCGTTTTTTAGACCTCATATATCTAAAAAACGACACCATTTCTATTTGTTGGTAACTGGTGTATTACTTTGTTGCTAAAATGGTAGTTTGTCTTGTCATAGAAAACGCTAGAGGTTCTAGTAGATCATAAAAACCGTTTATATATAAAAAGACTGCCTTTTTAGACAGTCTTAAGTTTTATGTATCTCACTACATATGAAATTTTAGTGTTACTATAACTTTATCTTAATTGATCCAACAACCGTCCCAAGCCGTATTGGGTTGTAAAGGAATATCAAAGGCATCCCCATTATAGGTGTTGCCCGAAGCCTTACCTTTTACTTCCAGAAAACGATACGCCCAACATTCGTTAGGGTGTTCTACGATATTACCTTCTACAGTAAGATTATCCATTTGCCAAAATACAAGATGTCCATTTTTTAAGTGGTTATTCCTTACTTCTAAATCAGCCCCTTTGTACATATAAAAGCCACAATTGTTACATGTATTATCGTAAATATATGTGGTCGCAGGGTTCGTTTTAGGGTTGTCATTAGAGTACATAATGATCCCATTCCAATTATTAGCAGATACCGAAGTCATCGTAATGTCATTATTTCGAATCGTTAAATCACCGCGTTTCCAATACACAATAGGGCCATCTAAATAGGTACTGCCTTCCCCTTGTAGCATAATATTGTTTTCTACGATGACGTTTTTACCATCTGTATTTACGACATCTCCTCCTCTATTATGATGAAAATAATTATTTTTAATGGTAATATCTTCACTTTTATAAATTACACTTTCTATATCAACACCAAATTGAGGTGCTGTACCACTGGTATGGTGAATTTCGTTGTCTTCGATACGAACATCTGTACCGCCAACAACAGAAACGCCTTGTCTACGGTTGTCTACCATATTATTGCGTCTTATATCGATATGTTTTACAGAAGAACCTGGACCTTTTTGACCTACCAAAAGAATAGCATCGCCATTTGCCTTTCCTAAAGTAACGTTTTCTACAGTAACATATTCACTTTCATTTTGAATACAAATAAGATGCCCTTCGTCATGAGACGTCGCGCCATCTGCTCTAGGAGTATAGATATGGTTATCTCTATCACCAAGTAAAGTTCCTCCAGAGATAAGTACGTGGGCTTTTTCGGTCACAGCTATAGCACAATAATTCCATTTGTCATTAGGTGCCATTTCTATAATGGCATTTTTATCTAATAAGAATGCCATATCACTGTCTAATTCTATACCTGCTTGGTAAATCTCATTACCATACTTTCCTATTAAATAATGTCCTTCTGGTAAATAGATTTGACCATAACCTTCACTAACAGCCCAATCTATAGCTTTTTGTAAATTATCTGTTGTTTGTTCTGGAGCGGTACGGTTATTAGGAATGTCCCACCGCTCTAATTCAATCACATATTCGCGTGTGGGTATTGAACTATAGGGCAATGTGGTTACAGCTGCCATAACTCCCGAAATAGGGTTCGGATTATTAGGGTCTGTAACACTTAAGTTTTCATTAACAATAGGCGGTTCAGCCGTATCTTCAGGATCGGAAAAACAAGAATACACACAAACAGATGTGCATAAAACTGCCATTAAATTGCGGAATACATTGGTATAAGTAGTCATTATGTTTGGGGTTTTATAATGCACATGGTTATACAAGATTGTGTAAAACCATGTATAATGTCTACTAATATACGAAGAGAATTCCTAAATGGATTATTTCTGACGCCCTTTTAATTCGGTTTCAATATCTTTTAAGGTAAAACCTTTAGCTTGTAATAGCATTAAATAATGAAATAATAAGTCTGCAGATTCGTATAAAAACAGCTCATCATTAGAATCCATAGCCTCTATAACGGTCTCCACGGCTTCTTCTCCTACCTTCTGTGCCACTTTGTTTATGCCTTTTGAAAATAAGCTTGCCACATACGATTTTTCGGTATCCTTATTCGCAACACGTTCTTGTATTATTGTTTCTAAAGTTGAAAAGAACCCATAGCGAGATGTATTTTCATCTTTCCAACACGTATCTGTTCCTGTATGGCAAGTTGGTCCTGCAGGATGTACTTGTAGTAATAAAGAATCATTATCGCAATCATTTTTTAGATCTACTAAATTTAAAAAATTACCGCTCTCTTCGCCTTTGGTCCATAAACGCTGCTTACTCCTACTAAAAAAGGTCACTTGCTTTGTTTCAAGTGTTTTTTTATAAGCTGCTTCGTTCATATAACCTAACATGAGTACTTTTTGGGTTACAGCATCTTGAATTATTGCTGGTACTAGTCCGTTATCGTCGTATTTTATAGTCATAATGTATTTACTTTGAATAAAAAAGCCGTAATTTATTTTGAGCACTTATTGGTAATAGCGCTAATTATAGTTGAAATATTTTTATGTATTGCATTTTTTAACAGTTCAAAATCTTCCTTAGAAAGTATCTCTGTAATTTCCCTTTATAAGCATGTGCTTTAGCACTCGTTTTACGCTCCCCATTCACAGTAAAGAACTTTAAGTTTTCTTTTTCATCTTGTTGCGGTTTAGTTTGCCCAAAAGCACAAGAAAAAACACTTAGTACCAAAACTGATATTATAAAAGGTTTGATTGTTTTCATTATCCTAGCTTTTCTATTAGAGCCGTACTTCTATTCCTTTTTTCTTTAATGTCCTTTTTAATTCTGGAACAGGAATTTCACCAAAATGAAAAACACTTGCTGCCAAAGCGGCATCGGCTTTTCCTTCTACAAAAGTGTCTACAAAATGTTGTACATTTCCAGCGCCACCTGATGCAATTATAGGAATATTTAAAGTTTCTGACAATTGGGCTAAGGCTGCATTAGCAAATCCTGCTTTCGTGCCATCGTGATCCATAGATGTGAATAGTATTTCGCCCGCGCCACGTTCTTCTACTTCTTTGGCCCAATCAAATAAATCGATGTCGGTTGGAATACTTCCACCTGCTAAATGTACCTTCCATTGGCCGTCTATTTGTTTCGCATCTATTGCCACCACCACACACTGGCTCCCAAATTTATTGGCCAACTCATTAACCAATTCTGGTCGTTTTACTGCCGATGAGTTTATGGATACTTTATCGGCTCCACATTGTAATAAGGCATCTACATGTGCTATACTAGAAATACCTCCACCTACTGTAAATGGTATATTAACTTGCTCTGCTACACGTAATACCATATCTAAGGTTGTTCCTCTGTTTTCTAAAGTTGCCGCTATATCTAAAAACACCAACTCATCTGCTCCTACTTCAGCATATTGCTTCGCCAATTCTACAGGGTCTCCTGCGTCACGTAAATCGACAAAATTAACGCCTTTTACGGTACGCCCATTTTTAATATCTAAGCAAGGTATAATTCGTTTTGTTAACATGATTTTTGGGTTTTCTTGAATTAGTTGTTTGTTGATGGTTGTTGTTGTTTTAATGTTCAATGCGTTTTGAATTCCTTTTAGTATCCTCTGTTTTTGGGAAGGTACTCGTTCTAAAAATTCCATTTTTTTTCAAATCTATAAATCTTCAAATTTACATTAGACATATATTATAGAAACTTACTAAACGTTATCTGTTCAATACTAATATCAATGCATTAACACCTCAATCACAACTACTAGCTGTTCGCACTTAATGACTTCCACTAATAAAGTCTTCTAACTGTTTTAAACTTATTTTATGTTCATAAATGGCTTTTCCTATAATTGTACCTTCACAGCCCAATTCGGCTAGTTTTGGCAGCTCTTCAAATTTAGAAATTCCACCACTGGCAATTAGCTTCACTCCTTTTAAACGCTCTAACATTTTTTGATACAATTCGAAAGAAGGCCCTTCTAACATGCCGTCTTTAGCAATATCGGTACAAATCACATAAGATACTCCTTCGTTTAAATATTTTTCTACAAAAGGAATTAATTCTTCATCTGATTCTTCTAACCAACCGCTAATGGCTATTTTTTCATTATGTGCATCGGCACCTAGAATGATCTTATCGGCTCCAAATTTAGACAACCAACTTTTAAAAACCTCTGGTTGCTTTACTGCAATACTTCCGCCTGTAATTTGACCTGCACCAGATTCGAATGCTATACGCAAATCTTCATCGGTTTTTAACCCACCACCAAAATCTATTTTTAAAGTGGTTTTCGTAGCTATGGTTTCGAGTACTTTATGGTTTACAATATGACTCGCTTTAGCACCATCTAAATCTACTAAATGTAAATGTTCGATGCCATGAGCTTCGTATTGCTTAGCGATTTCTAAAGGGTTCTCGTTATAGATTTTCTTCGTGTTGTAATCGCCTTTAGACAATCGTACACATTTGCCATCTATGATATCTATTGCTGGTATTATTCGCATGGTTTAATATTAAAAATTAGATATTAAAAGTTAAAAGTTTTGCTCGATTCCTTTAAAGTAGATCTTGAACAAAACTAAGACCTTTAATCGTTGTTTTAATCATTTTTTCTGATTTCGCTTTGCAGTGTTAATTGATGCTACTGTAATCACCAATAACTTCTTTCTTTAATAGTATTGTCTCTTCTTTATATTCTGGTAAAACCTCTTCAAATAGCTCTAACCAGTACACGCTTTCATTTGCTTCTTCTATTTACTATTTTACTTCTAACTTTAAAAAGTTCTCAAGAATCTTAGCACCTTCTGTACCACTTTTTTCTGGGTGAAACTGTACGCCATAAAAATTATCGCGTTGCAATGCTGATGCATAGCTAATCCCATAATCGGTTTCTGCTATGGTTTCATCACAATACGCCGCATAATAGCTATGTACCAAATACATGTGTTCGTTTTCTTTAATTCCTTTAAATAAATCGGATTGTAAATTTTTAATCACATTCCATCCCATTTGTGGTACTTTCACAGCATTCGAAAAGCGTTTTACCCTGGTATTAAATATACCAACTCCTTCTGTATCGCCTTCTTCACTATGTGTACATAATAACTGCATGCCCAAACAAATGCCTAATACAGGTTGTGTTAATGTAGGTATGATGGTATCAAGTCCACTTTGACGTAACATTTTCATGGCGCTACTTGCTTCTCCAACCCCCGGAAAAATAATACGGTCGGCAGTCTTGATCTCTTCAACATCTCGAGATAAAATAGCATCTACACCTAAACGCTTAAATGCAAACTGAATGCTTTTAATGTTTCCTGCTCCGTAATCTATGATAACTAATTTCATTCTAATCGTATTTCGTATTAGTATTAAGACTTAGGCATACTTTCTAGTCTTTAACCTAACTTCTATTTTTTATAAGAGTCCTTTTGTAGATGGTAAAAACATCTTATTAGAATCTCTCTTAACAGCCATTTTCATGGCTTTAGCGAAGGCTTTAAAAATACCTTCTATCTTATGGTGTTCGTTAACGCCTTCTGCTTTTACATTTAAATTGCATTTCGCCCCGTCTGTAAACGATTTAAATAAATGATAAAACATTTCGGTAGGCATATCTCCTATCTTTTCACGTTTAAATTCGGCATCCCATTCTAACCAGTTACGTCCACCAAAATCTACAGCGACTTGAGCTAAACAATCGTCCATTGGCAAACAGAACCCATAGCGTTCTATACCTAATTTATCGCCTAATGCTTTATGAAATAACTCGCCTAAAGCAATCATAGTATCTTCTATAGTATGGTGTTCATCAACGTTTAAATCTCCGTCAACTTTAACCGTTAAATCCATGGCTCCATGACGGCCTATCTGGTCTAACATATGATCGAAAAACGATAAACCCGTATGGATATCATTTTTACCAGAACCATCTAAATTAAGCTTGATATAAATTTTAGTTTCATTGGTATTTCTAGTAATTTCAGAAACTCGGTCTTTCAACTTTAAAAACTCATAAATGGCTTCCCAATCTGTACTCGTTAAGGCGATACAGTCTAAAATTTCTTGTTTTTTACTTTCAATCTCATCAGCACCAAGTTCTGGGTCTTCGGATAAGAAAATCCCTTTAGCGCCTAAATTCTTTGCCAATTCCATATCGGTAATACGATCTCCTAAAACAAAAGAGTTTTCTAAGTCATAGGCTTCTGAGAAATATGTTGTTAGTAACCCTGTTCTTGGTTTACGTGTCTCTGCATTTTCATGAGGAAACGTTTTATCAATATGTACCGCTGAAAAGTGCACGCCTTCTTTAGCAAATGCATCCATCACTTTGTTTTGTGCTGGCCAAAAGGTCTCTTCTGGAAAACTATCGGTACCCAAGCCATCTTGGTTCGTTACCATGACCAATTCATAATCCAATTCACTAGCAATTTTTGCCATGTATTGAAATACTTTTGGATAAAATTCTAATTTCTCCAGACTGTCTAATTGGTAATCTACTGGTGGCTCTAACACCAAAGTACCGTCTCTATCTATAAATAATACTTTTTTCATGCTTATATCCTTCTTGCCATAAACAGGCTAATATTTAAATTTAGCGCTACACGCTGTGGTTTACCAAAACATAGCTTTTAAGTTTTTACAAACGTCTAAGTTCTTTTATTAATTTTATATTCTCATCAGGTCTACCCACCGTAAAACGCAAACAATTTTCACAACCGGGTTGGGTTGTTCTATTTCGAATCACAATTCCTCTATCTATAAGTTGTTCGTAACGCTTCGTGGCGTTATCCACCTTTGCCAATACAAAATTAGCATCAGAAGGGTATATTTTTGATACAAAATCAATTTTAGACAATGCTGCAATCAAAACAGTGCGTTCTGCTAAGATTGCTTTAACTTGAGCTTGTGTTTTATCATATTCTGCTAACTGTGCTATGGCTCTTTGTTGCGTAAGTTCATTAACATTATAAGGCGGCTTTAATCGATTTAAAATCTCTATAATTGCTGTTGAAGCATAACAAACGCCTAAACGAATCCCTGCCAAACCATAGGCTTTAGATAAGGTTTGAGTAACAATAAGATTGGGATGGTTTTCTAATTTGCTGATCCAACTTTCTGCATTAGAAAAGTCTATATAAGCTTCGTCTATCACTACAATTCCTTTAAATTCTGAAATTAAACGTTCTATTGCTTTAGCCTCAAAGCTATTCCCTGTAGGGTTATTAGGCGAACATAAAAACAGTAGTTTTGAATTTGAGTTTGCAGCACTTAAAATAGCATCCACTTTAGGTTGAAAATCGGCATCTAACTGTACGCTGATAATCTCTATAGCATTTATATGTGCTAAAACACTATACATCCCATAAGTTGGTGGTAAAGTGATGATATTATCTTGATTAGGTTCACAAAATGCTCTAAAAATTAAATCTAAAACTTCATCACTTCCATTTCCTAATAAAATATGTTCTTGTGCTACACCTTTAAGTTCTGAAAGTAAGGCTTTCACAGTACGTTGTTGCGGATCTGGATAACGGTTCACGCCATTTTCGAACGGATTTTCATTCGCATCTAAAAATACCATAGCATCGCTATTCCCTTGGTATTCGTCTCGTGCCGAAGAATAGGGTTGTAATGCTTTTATAGTGGGGCGTACTAACGTATTTAAATCAAATTTTGTATTCATCACTTTCAGGATTGAAATTTTAATTCCAAAAAAGGGTTTACTTTAAATCTTTTAACCGAATGCTTACGGCATTTTTATGAGCTTCTAAACCTTCTGCAGCTGCCATTAATTCTATAGCGCCTCCTATATTTAAAAGGCCTTCTTTAGATATTTTTTGAAAGGTCATCTGTTTCATAAAACTATCTAAATTCACCCCCGAATAGGCTTTAGAAAAGCCATTAGTTGGTAATGTATGGTTGGTTCCCGAGGCATAATCCCCAGCACTTTCTGGCGTATAATCCCCAATAAATACCGAACCTGCATTGTTTATATTATCGATATATAGATCTTCATTCTCACAACAAATGATATAATGTTCTGGCCCATAAGCATCAATTAAAGCTAATGCTGTAGCGTCATCTTCTACATATATCAATTTAGAATTCGCAATGGCTTTTTCTGCAATGGCTTTACGCGGTAGCACTGCCAATTGGGTTGCTACAGCTTTAGATACAGCCTCTATTAATGTATGCGATGTAGAGACTAATATAACCTGACTGTCTACCCCATGTTCTGCTTGACTCAACAAATCGGAAGCTACGTAAGCTGGATTTGCAGATTTATCAGCGTATACTAATAATTCACTTGGTCCTGCGGGCATGTCTATGGCGACACCATGTTTTGTCGCCAATTGTTTCGCTACAGTTACATACTGATTTCCTGGTCCAAATATTTTATAAACTTGAGGTATGCTTTCTGTTCCAAAAGTAAGTCCAGCAATAGCTTGAATACCTCCTACTTTAATTATTTTGGTAACGCCACATAATTGCGCTGCAAATAAAATCTCTGGTGCTAAAGCGCCTGCTTTATTAGGAGGCGAGCACAATACAATCTCCTTGCAACCTGCTATTTGCGCTGGTATAGCAAGCATCAACACCGTAGAAAATAAAGGTGCTGTACCTCCTGGAATGTATAGCCCTACTTTTTGAATAGGACGCTTTTCTTGCCAACAGTGTACTCCCAAAGTCGTTTCTAAGGCCACTTTAGGAGTTTGCTGTGCTTTATGAAATGCTTCTATATTTGTTTTTGCTAAGACTATGGCTGCTTTAAGCGTTTCTGGAACTTCTTCTACTGCTGTAGCTATCTCATCTTCCGTAACCGTTTGATGGGTTAAGGTAACGCCATCAAATTTACGTGTATACTCCGCTATAGCCGTATCGCCATGTGCAGCAACATCTTTAAAGATAGACGTAACAATCGCTTCTATATCCCCAACAGTTTGCGTTGGTCGTTTAAGTAGATCTTCCCAGCTGTCTTGGCTTGGATTGTTTATAATTTGCATCGCTTTTTATTTTAAAAGGCACTTGAAATAAGCTGTGCTTATAGTACCATTTTTTCTATAGGACACACCAATATACCTTGTGCGCCTTTGGCTTTTAAATCGTCTATCACATCCCAGAATTTATGCTTTGGAATTACAGAATGTACAGAGCTCCAGCCTTCTTCTGCTAATGGTAATACCGTTGGACTTTTCATCCCTGGCAGCACCTCTATAATCGCTTCTAGTTTATCATTTGGTGCATTTAACAACACATACTTAGAATCTCTGCCTTTTAAAACCGATTGTATTCTAAACTGAATGGTTTCTAGAATAGTACGACGTGCTGCATCTAATTTTGGTGATACCGCCAAAACAGCTTCGGATGTTAAAAGTACTTCTATTTCCTTCAACCCATTTTTAAACAAGGTACTACCGCTTGAAACAATATCACAGATGCCTTCTGCGAGCCCTATATTGGGTGCTATTTCTACAGAACCATTAATCTTATGCAATTGCGCGTTTACACCTTGCGCTTTTAAAAACTTTTTTACAGTCTCGGGATACGAGGTGGCAATACGCTTTCCATCAAGATCTTTTAGCGAATTTGCTTCAGAATCTTTAGGCACAGCTATAGATACTTTACATTTTGAAAAGCCCAAACGCTCTACAAATTCTATATCATCGCCTTTTTCTATCAAAACGTTTTCTCCAATAATAGCAACGTCTACAACGCCGTCTTTTAAATACTGAGGAATATCGCCATTTCTTAAATAGAACACTTCTACAGGAAAATTTCTCGCCGAAGCCTTTAACTGGTCTTTTCCATTGTCTATAGAAATACCGATGTCTTTTAAAATTCGCATAGAGTCTTCGTTAAGACGACCCGATTTTTGTACTGCAATTCTTAATGTACTCATGGTTTTGTTTTTATGAGTTGAAAACTATCAAGTTATATTTTAAATTAAAAAAACCCGTTTGATGGACGTCAAACGGGCTTACTATATGTTGATTTTACGCAATATATTCTCAGCTCGCTTGTGTGCAAGTATGAGAATGATGATGTAACTGCGTAAAAGTCATTGCTATATTTATTTCTGCAAATATCTGTATTTTTCACTTATAAATCCAAATAATTATAGTAATAATTAATAGATTTTAAAGAGCCTCCTAAAACTAGAGCCTAATACTTCTGTTTTATTATTGATTTCCTAAAATAATTGGCAATCCACTATCTCCAGACCCTATAACAATAACCTTTGTATTTGAGGATTCTGCTAGTTTAGTCGTGGCTTCAATCCCTTTGTCTTGTAATATTTTATCGGTTAATGAAGCGCTTAAAATCTTATTGGCATCTGCTTTACCTTTTGCTTCTATAATTACTTTTTCGGCTTCTTTAGCAGCAGTTACCAATCTAAATTCGTATTCTAAAGATTCTTGTTCTTGCTTTAGTTTACGCTCTATGGCATCCTTAATTGTTGGTGGTAAAGTAACATCTCTAATTAAAATACTATTTAACTGGATGTATTGGCTCTCTACTATTTTTTTAGTTTCTAAGAAAATTTCTTCTTGTATAGCATCTCGTTTACTAGAATACAATTGCTCTGGTGTATAACGACCAACAACACTACGCGCTGCACTTCTAATCGCTGGTTGCAATACACGGCTTAAATAGTTTCGTCCTTTTTCTTTATGTAATTTCGCTAAATTACTAACATCGGGTTGGTACAACACAGAAGCATCTAATTTAATATCTAAGCCATTTGATGACAGTACAGACATGCGTTCTGGTACTTCTTGTTGACGCACCTCATATTCTATAACATTATTCCAAGGGGCGACAAAATTAATACCTTCTCCTAAAGCTTCTGTATCGGGATCTACACCACCGTTTAACTTATACAATACACCTGCATGTCCAGAATCTATAGTAACTACAGATTTTGCTACTATTACAAATAGTATAACTATTGCAATGATAAAGGGGAATGCAATCTTAGGTAACTTTTCCATTATTTTATATTTAGATTAATCCGTTATATTTTCTTAAAAACCATTCTACAGCTAAACTAAGAATAAGTAGCCCTAAAAGGTATTTCCAGTCAATCAAAGGTATTGTATTTTTAGTACTCTTCTGTATGACTTTATAATTTTTATTTTCTAATAACTCTTCTATTACATCTTCTATTTGTGTTGCGAAATAAGTGGTACCACCTGTATGTTGTCCCAACTGTTTTAACCTATTAAGATCGGCATTTAAAAACTGTTGTTCTATATTGTATTCTAAAACTTCAAAGGTTCCTGATTTTGAAATATTCTGTGTTTTAGAACGTACAGTAAAATCATATTTTGAAGCTTTTAATCCACTCAAATCGACTTGATAATTGTTATTTTTTAATACAAAAGGAATCCGTTTTTCTGTTTTAGAATTCAAATCTTTAAGTAGTAATTCTAAAGACGCTCTGGCATCGAATTGGTAATTTTTATCAAAAATTTGTGCAGACAACATCAAATTTGAAGTGCCCGTATAAAACGATTCGTATGAAACTTCTAATCGACTTCGTTTTTTACTTGTCGCAAGGTACTGCACTAATTTCCCAACAAAATTATCAAAATTAGCAAAAGACGTTTCATTTAAATAACTCTGCGCACGCCATTTCCAAATGCCTTCTCCAAATAAAACAGCACTGCGTTTTCCATTAACTTCTACTGTTGCTAGTAACGGTTCTTTTTTAGAAATCCCCAAAATAGTTTTATCCAAAATGGTTTCAAAAGGTACTTGAAATTTCACATCGCCATAATAAGATTTTAGAGGTGGAAACGATTCAAAATTAATAGCCTCTACTAAAAAAGGCGCATAATTGAGATTCAGTTGGGCTTGGTACTCTTCTGTTTCTCTAGTCGCATTATGAGAGAACGATGTATCATTTGCATTTAAGAAACGTAAATTTGTTTTTGTTCCCACTACAGTAAACGTGTTCTTTTTAGACCTTGCTAAGACATCGTATACGTTTTTAAAGCTGTAATCGGGTTGGTATAAAATAACCAGTTGATACGTATCTATAGTTTTTAGAATATCGGCGGGTTGTAGAATAGTTACAGAACGTTGTTGGTTACTTTCTATACTTTTCTTCAGGGCTCCTAAATCTGGATGTGCAAATGAAGATACTATGGCAATGTTGGTTTGTTGATCTATAACTTCTATCGCAAAATTTTTAGCGTTATTTATAGTGTTTTTCTCATGCTCTAATGGAGCTAAAGTGGCTTTATAACTGCTTACTCCTATTTGATTTGCAGGTAAGGTTACATTTATAATCGCAGCGTTTTTTGTCTTTGAAAAATCTACAACTTTAGAATACACAATTGTAGATCCTTGGCGGATTGTGAACTTAGAAGTTACTGGTGTATGGCCTTGGTATACTAAAATAGCTTCTAAAGGAAACTTGTTTTTTAAAAAGGCATATCTATTTACATTTAGTTGTTGAATACTTAAGTCGGTATACGTTATAGTATCTCCCAGTACAACGGGATATACAGGTTGCGTATACGTTGTATTAGGCACTGCGTAATCGTTACCAAAAGTTTGATTGCCATCTGAAACTAAAACAACGGGGGCTATCTCTGTTTTATATACCTCGGAAATTTTTTGAAGTGCCTTAGCGATGTTGGTTTCTTTAGCTTGAAAGTTGGGCGTATTCGCTGGTTTTAAATCACTATCAAACAAAAAAGTTTGAACAGAAAACCTTTCATTGAGCCTTGTGTGGTTTTGAAATGTAGCTAATGCATTTAAAGCCACATCTTCTTGTTTTAAATGTGAAATAGAATTTGAATTGTCTACAGCTAAAATCAAGTTCGGTTTTTCTGAGTACACCTGTATTTGATCAAATTTTGGATTTACAAGCAGTAACAAGAGTAAAAAAAGAGACAAAAACCTTAAGAAGGTCAAAACAATAGTCGTCTTCGATTTTTGTTTGACTTTATACCTATACTGAAAAAGCGCTACAAGTAGCGCTATAATTCCAGATAGTATGATATATAATAATGTTTCTGTTTGCATTATAAACTATGTATTTAAGATTTTAAAGTCAGGTTTAAGCTTATCCTTATAACTTTAAAGTCATAATCTTGATTTATGTAAGCATACCGCCATCAACATTTAAAGTCTGTCCTGTAACGTAAGCACTTAAATCACTTGCTAAAAAGACACAAGCGTTAGCGACATCTTCTGGAGAACCGCCACGTTTTAGTGGGATTCCAGCACGCCATCCTTTTACAACTTCTTCATCTAATTTTGCTGTCATTTCAGTTTCTATAAAACCAGGAGCGATGACATTACTTCTTATATTTCTAGACCCTAACTCTAAAGCGACAGATTTAGAAAAACCGATAATACCTGCTTTAGAAGCAGCGTAGTTGGTTTGTCCTGCATTACCTTTTACACCAACAACAGAACTCATATTAATAATAGACCCTTTACGTTGTTTAAGCATGGTACGTTGCACTGCTTTGGTCATATTAAACACCGATTTTAGATTTACCTCAATCACTTTATCGAAATCATCTTCATTCATACGCATTAAAAGGTTGTCCTTAGTGATACCTGCATTGTTTACCAAAATATCAATACTACCAAAGTCTTCTAGGACATCAGCCACCAAT
Organism: uncultured Flavobacteriaceae bacterium; assembly: GCA_947504035.1. GTDB lineage: Bacteria > Bacteroidota > Bacteroidia > Flavobacteriales > Flavobacteriaceae > Jejuia > Jejuia algarum. The sequence goes on along the minus strand of CANNGA010000002.1, from coordinate 177,761 downwards.
TTTTGAGCGTCTTCAAAACTTGCTGCATTACTTTGATAGCCTTTTGCTTTTATTCCAGACGCTTTTAATTCTGCCTCTAATGCATTAGCTGCTTCCACTGAAGCACTATACGTAAACGCTACATTTGCACCTTGAGCTGCAAAAACTTCGGCTATACCTTTACCAATACCACGGCTAGCTCCTGTTATAATAGCTGTTTTTCCTTCTAATAATTTCATGATTTATTTAATTATTCTTTTTAGTATTATTTGCATCACCACTATATATACGTTGAATGCACGTATAGATTTTAATTTTGATGAAGCATCAAATATAATAAATCGAAGCTTGATAAATAATAATACTTTTGTAATTATTATATCTTAGAAGATTACTATTCTTAATTTCTAGAGCCTAAACGTCTTCTTTTTAAACAAAATGATACTAAACAACATCTAACGCTTCATATGAAGCGTAACCTATTTTTAATAATATCGCTTAAATTCATCAACATTATAAGAACTACGCTTAGTTCTATTTAAAAACATTTTCTATTTTAGATTTCTCTTAAAAGCTGATTTCATTTTACAAATAAAGAATTACCAATGAATTTTGATAAAAAAAAAGTATTTAAGGATACTGTTGTTAATTTAATTCCACAAATAGAGCATTTTTATTTTTTTAATGAAGTTGATATATTTCCTGAGAGTACTCGAAATACAGAAGAAAAAATTCGAACAAATACATTAAAAAACAGTTACAGATACGAACACTTTCTCAAGCAAAAAAACAGACGTCCCATCTATGATATGTACGCTTGTTTTCAACCTTTTAATGAGGCTTTAAAAGCTTTATTTCCCTTTTTAAAGCAACTTAAATTAAATATTAAGAAAGGAGACGTTATTTTAAATTTATGGGACAGAAGCGGATGGCTTACGAGTGTACTTAGTGGTTTGTTTCCAGAACAACATATTATTACAACTTGGGAAGGCAATAAAGATGTTTTAGGCTACCAAGGATTTTATTTTTGGATGAAAGACCTCAAAAATGTTTCAGTTTTATTTTGCGATCTTAATAAACCATTACCTTTAAAAGATAAAAGTATTGCTTTTGCTGTTGGTTTAGATGCTTTTCATAGATTTGACCAATTGGTAATGCTTAATGAATTACTACGCGTTGTCTATAAAGATGGTGCTATTTTGTTTCCGCACGTGCATCTATCTAATGCCGAACCTGATCCTTTTTTTGAAAGAGGTTGCAAACAAATTCATGGTAGAGATTATCAATCTGCTTTCAATACCTTGCTCAAACATGATACTAAAGAAGGCTTTATTTTTTCTGAACCAGAGTTATTTATTGCAAATGACATTACTGTAAATTCATCAATTACTGTTACGTCTTCGCCTTCAACCAAAGATTATAACGCACTAATAGCAATTCTTCCAAAATTTTGGAAAGACATCACCTTATCTTCTTTCTCACTAGAAGACCTCCCTGTTTATAAAACATCAAGACTCATCATAAACGCGCTTTTAAATATTTCTTTACACCAGCAAAAAGTCATTATAGATTCTACTCGTTTTGGAGGAAACCTACAACATCTACTAGAAAGACACCCAGTTTATGTAGATAGAATTAAAGCGCTTGGAAATTTAAAATTATCAGAATTAGCTACAAAATTAATATACTTAGCCCAAAAAGCATTCACTATAGAAGAGATGTGTGTTACAACTAACGTTTCTGAGGCTATCATAATAAAAGAACTTAGCACTTTAGAGCATCTAGGCTTATTACAAGTATTGCCCCTATCTGAATCAGGTTTGAAGTTGCAAAACTATATCATGACTCAAGATTATAGTGTACCTTCTCATAAACAAACACTAAAACATCTATGGCACAACACGGTACATTCATTTGGTGAAAATACCGCCCTAATTGCTCTACAAGATGAAAGTGAGTATACTTACGAAGATTGCAATGCCATTATCCCTTCTATCCAAGCTGCTTTAGATAACGCTTCTCTTAAAAAAAACGATAGAATAGTAATATGTAACCCTTTACATGCCGAAGCTATTTTGTTATTTTGGGCATGTATGCATGCTGGTATTGTAGTTGTTCCTATCGCTGATCATTTAACAGACACTGCTATAGCAACCATACTTGAACAAACAGAAGCCAAATATCTTTTTACCAATGAGTCTTATTATTTAGACAAAAAATCCCTTTTTAAAACATTACCTACTGTTCTATTTGATTACGACGACGCATTACAAAATGATGCCTTAACTTATTTTGCTGATTGGCTAGAAAATGCTCCAGAAACGACTTTTCAAACTGAAAAAATAACCCCTTGTGATAATGCCGTAATTCTATATACCTCAGGTTCTACAGGAACGCCTAAAGGGGTGCAATTATCTCATGGAAATTTGTACAGAAGTGGTAGACATATTACAGAAACATTTCATTGGAAAGCTATTGACCGCTTCTTTGCGCTTGGCGGATTAGAAAGCATGAGTGGCCTTAGAAACGCATCTATATCTGCTTTACATGTTGGAGCTGCAGTTGTCATACCAAAAGAAAACACTAAAACAAACTTGTTTGCCATCACCGAAAGTATTGCTGCCAGCAATTCTACAATTTTAGCTAGTAACCCTGCCTTTTTAAGACAAACTATAAAATATAAAGATAAAATTAGAGGCCAGTTGGATACAATACAAACACTTATGTGTACTGGAAACATATTAAGTCTAGACTTAAGAACAGCCTTTAAGATGAACTATAATCTATCCATTCTAAATTATTACGGCCTCTCAGAGACTTCTGGAATATGTATATCTCAAAGCCCTACAGACGCCACGATAGATATAGATACTATAGGAAAACCTATTGGATGTATTGCACAAATCGTTGATGAAAATGATCGCTTAGTTCCTTTTGGAGAAAAAGGAGAATTAAGAATATATAGTGATACATTAATGAAAGGTTATCTAAAAGATGAAACAAAAACAGCATCTGTATTAAAAAACGGATGGTTTTACACACAAGACAATGCTAAATATATTGAAGGTGGTTATATTCAATTACTAGGGAGAAAACGCAACATTGTAAAAACGGCGACAGAAGAATTAATTTATTTAGATGTTATTCAACAATTTTTACAAGAACAACCTTTTATCGAAGATTGTCATGTCTCTGCATATACAAAAGAAGATCATGAAAAGGTCGTCGCTTTTTTAGTTTTGCAAAAAGAATTCTATAATCAAGAAAAGGCTGTAAAACAAAAAACGAATACCTTACTAGCAAAAGCATTTGGAATTAAAAAAATACCAAACCAATTAATTATACTAAACGAATTGCCATATAACAGTAATGGTAAACTATTAAAACAATCATTATTAAATGCATATCTCTAACATTTCAGAAGTGTTTGAAACACTAGAACATTCAAAGTTTCAAAATCATACTTTTCTTCAAGAAAAAAGCAAAAATATAAGCTATAAACAGCTTCTAAATGATGTTAATAAACTGTGCAGCTATTTTCAGAAAAACGATTTAAAACCTGGAGATAAAATTATTTTATCTACGACCAACGATTATTACACTGCGCTCTTTTTTATAGCGTTTTTAAAATACGGTATTGTAACGGTATTTTTAGATCCCGAGGTGCAATCGGAACGCGCAAAGGCTATTATTAAAAAGTCTGAAGTTAATGGATTTGTCATGGATGTCGCCCTATTTACCTCTCGACATATCGATAGCGACAACGCCGCCCTATTTCATTTAAAAATACATGAAGAGCGTCAAAAAAAAGGGAAATTATTGAATAGGCTTTTAAAACAGAAAAAAACAATAACTCCCGAAACCAAATCTACATTTCCGTCTATTTTAGATACGGTTACAGCATCTCACAAACCTTTAATAAAGATACCGCCTTCGCATTTAGCTTACATCATATTTACATCTGGCACAACGGCTGCACCAAAAGGCGTACGCATTACGCATGAGAACCTCTTGACGCACCTACACACTTTAACAAAAGCATATCATTTAGATCATGAGGCTCGTATTCTTAATATTTTAATGCTATACCATGCCGATGGTTGTATACAAGGCCCTTTATTAACACTTTTTAATCAAGCAACATGGGTACGTCCCTTTACTTTTGATGTTTCTAATATTGAATCACTTTTTAACGCTATATACAAATATAGAGTTACACATTTTATAACCGTGCCAACTGTACTTTCCTTTATGGAAAAATTTAAAGACAGTTATGAAGACAGTTTTCAAACTGAAGATTTTAAATGTGTGATATCGGTAGCTTCTAAATTAGAAGAAAAATTGTGGTACGATTTCGAAGCTATATTTAAAACGCAAATAATAAATGTATATGGCCTCACCGAAACGGTAGCAGGATCTTTATTTTGTACAATTAATCCTCCATGCAAAAAAGGCACCATAGGCCTTCCTATTGATTGCAAAGCAAAAATAATTACAGAAAACGGTGTTGAGGCTAAAGCCAATGAAGAAGGTGTTTTATGGTTAAAAGGCAATCATATTTTTAAAGGTTATCTAAATGATGAAGAAGCAACCAAAGCTATTTTACAAGAAGGGTGGTTAATTACTGGGGATATTGCAGTTCGTGATACCAAAGGGTTTTACAAAATTGTAGGTAGAACCAAAAATACTATAAATGCAGGAGGTATTAATGTTTACCCTGAACAGGTTACCGAAATGATTAACACAAACCCAAAAATACTAGAAAGTATTTGTTTAGGAATACCCGACACAAACTTTGGTGAAAAATTAGTCTCTGCTATAGTTACGAAACCCAACATTACACTTGAAAAAACCGAATTAATAGCTTTTTTACGACCTTTATTAGAGCAAAGTCAAATTCCAAAAGATGTTTTTTTCTTTGAAACATTACCAAAAGGTTTGTCTGGAAAAATTCAAACGAACGAAGTTCTTAAATTAATCATCTCACAACGTAAAAACATAAAAACAGATACGTTAAATGAAACCCATCAACACATTATTAAGGCAAGTGCTTCTGAGGCATTTGGTGTCGCTATTGATAAAATTACGATGATGGATACTTCTAAATCTTTAGAAGGATGGGATTCTATGGGACATCTTATTTTTATAACTAGTTTAGAACAGCAATTTGGGATTCAATTTTCAACTTCTGAGATGATGACTATTAACAGCTTAAAAACGACTGAAGCTATCTTAAGTCAAAAATTAAAAGATGTCTAAAACTTTAAAAATCCCCTCTTTAACCATTTGGATTTGGGTTGGTATCCTTTTCATCTTATCGCAATTAGTGATTATTCTATTACATTATTCCATTTCAAATAAAATATCTGTAGAAAACAAAAAACATTACGATGACCAAATTCAATATATGATGCGTGCTTTTGAAAAAGACAATAATAGCCATAAAGTCGTCATAATAGGTTCTTCTCTAGTTGCTCATGGTGTCGCTTGCTCTAATGAAAGTGTCAATAATATAAGACTTGTAAAAATTTGGGATAACAACGACCCTATTATAAAGTTTCTGTCTCAAGATTTAATAGGTAACATTGTAAAGTCTAAGCCTAATTTGGTGCTATTCCAAAAAGAGCTGGTTGCTATTAATTTAGATGTTAAATATAATATGATAAATGAACTCACTGCTATAAATAAACTTGTTTTCAGCTATACTTTTTCCGACAAGAATAAACGAATGTATGATTCTAATTATAGATGTTCTCCAAGACAATTTAATAAACCAATAAAATTTGATTCTTTATCTCATATTCCTAAAATAAGACAGATTAAACCTCAAGATGAAATAAATTATATTTTTGAAAGTATCCGCTTATTAGAAAAACATGATATAAAAACTGTAATTGTAGACACACCAAAACCTCTACATTCTAAAAATTTAATCTACACATCATCTTTTAAAGCAAACCAAAAAAAAGCGCTTGATATTTATATTAAAAATAGTGACATCGAATATTGGGATTATAATGGTCCCCACATGTATTATAAGCATTGTATAGATAATGCGCACTTAAATGAACAAGGTAGAAGTATATATACGAATTGGTTATTAAAAACAATTAAACACAACCTATAAATGAATATCTTATTAATTCTAATAGGGTTTTGTATTCCTGCACTAATATTGTCCTGGAGACTACCAGAGAAACTACAATTTATCCCTGTTGTGTTGGTTACAATTATTTTCCTATTCTATAAATCACCCCTTTCTTTACTGCTATTAGGATTAAGTTGTATCATTAACTACCATGTTCTTAAATACATGCCTTCTGTTACAGCAGCAACTTTGGTTGTAGTACTCCAAATGTGTTTTATATTTTTGTTTTTTAAATTAGACTACGCTGTCTGTTTTAATGTATCACAAAGTTCCATTTTACCACTTGGTCTTTCCTATTATTCATTTAGACAGATCCATTATGCTATAGAAGCTTATAAAAAACAATTACCTAAACATACATTTTTAGATTATGTTAATTACTTGTTTTTTTTACCAACACTTTTAGTGGGTCCCATAAATCGTTTTCAAACCTTTATAAAAGATTACAATAGGCGAAGATGGGACAATCGACTTTTTTCCATGGGGTTAGAACGTATTCTATATGGTTTAACAAAGATTACCTTTCTTGGAAATTATATAATTACTAGAAAGTTAAATACCTTTATAAGTAGTATTTCTGATGATTATCTATGGGGAAGCACTTACCTTAAAATTGTTAGCTTTTTTGCAAATTCTTACATTCAATTTTCAGGATATTCTGATGTTGCTATAGGTCTGTCTTTATTATTTGGATTTAAAGTAATGGAAAACTTTAATTATCCTTTTCTGGCAACTAATATTGCAGATTTTTGGAAACGTTGGCATATTTCGTTATCTGATTGGTGTAAAGATTATATTTTCTTTCCATTTCTAAGTATAACCCGTAATGCCAAATTAAGTATCTTAATAAGTATGATAACTTTAGGCTTATGGCATGAAATATCTATACGGTATATATTGTGGGCTTTACTACATGCCTTAGCCATTAACATTTGGTATAAATATGAAAATAGTTTTCTTCAAAAAAAGTTAGATCATATACCTTTACTAAAAAAAGGCCTTGGTATTTTCATTACAATTCACTTTGTAATGTTTAGCTTTGTTATCGTAAGCGAAAATACTCTTAACGAATCTCTAGAGGTATTTAAAACGTTATTAGTACTAAACATTTAAACATGTATCACTGGCTCTTTAATAAATTTGGTGAAAAAATGGCTAATATACTTATAGTTATTTGGTACTTATTTCTTTTAGCTTTGATTGTCCTTTTTAGCCCACACCCAGATGGTAGATTTAAATATTTAGCATGGTAATACATTTTCAATTATTTTAAAATAATTAACAGTATCTATAATAGCTTAGGTCCTTTCTAAAAAGAATAAAGTGCGCTTTTAAATATATTACGGTATTTTCAAATCGTTTATATAACCTAAAAAAGGTCAAAACTCATAAAGTTTTGACCTTTTTTATATTTCTGTATACAGTTAGCCTACCCGATAACTTCAGCTACTTTCTTTCCTATTTCAGCTGGTGAATTCACAACATGAATACCACAAGCAGCCATTATTTTCTTTTTAGCTTGTGCAGTATCATCACTACCACCTACAATAGCTCCAGCATGTCCCATAGTACGTCCTGCAGGTGCTGTTTCTCCAGCGATAAAACCAACTATAGGTTTTTTGCTACCACTTTCTTTATACCAGTTTGCGGCATCGGCTTCTAATTGACCTCCTATTTCTCCTATCATTACAACGGCTTCAGTTTCTGGGTCATTTATCAATAACTCTACAGCTTCTTTTGTTGTTGTTCCGATAATTGGATCTCCACCAATACCTATAGCTGTAGTAATACCTAAACCTTGTTTTACAACCTGATCAGCTGCTTCGTATGTTAATGTTCCTGATTTAGAAACAATACCTACTTTACCTTGTTTGAATACGAAACCTGGCATGATACCTACTTTAGCTTCTCCTGGTGTGATCACTCCTGGACAGTTAGGGCCAATTAAACGTGAGTCTTTGTCTTTTAGGTAATTTGATGCTGTAATCATATCAGCAACTGGAATACCTTCTGTAATCGTAATTATCACCTTAATACCTGCATCAGCAGCTTCCATGATAGCATCAGCAGCAAAAGCTGGTGGAACAAAAATAATAGTAGTATCAGCTCCTGCTGTATCTACAGCTTCTTGAACAGTATTAAATACAGGCTTTCCTAAATGCGTTTGTCCACCTTTACCTGGTGTTACACCGCCAACAAGGTTCGTACCATACTCAATCATTTGTTCAGCGTGAAATGTACCTTCACTACCTGTAAACCCTTGTACTATAATTTTTGAATCTTTATTTACTAATACACTCATAAGTGATAATTTTTATTTTTATAATGATGCTAGCAAAAGTAATTTATTTTAGATTAAAATTAAACTACTTATTGCTTTGTTTTTTTAAAGTTTCTAGAATTTCTGGAATTTTTCTAATAGCTGCTATTTCTTTGTATTTAGAGCGAAAATCATCAGCTGGGATTCCAAAATACCCCTTGCCGCCTTCTAAAGATTTACTAACGCCTGCTTTTGCAGAAATAACTGCTTTTTTACCTATGGTTATACCACTTGTAATACCTACTTGTCCCCAAATAGTCACTTCATCTTCTACAACCACACAGCCCGCAATACCAACTTGAGATGCTATTAAACATTTTTTTCCAATAACAGTATCATGGCCTATTTGTACAAGATTATCAATCTTAGTGCCTTCTTTTATGGTTGTATCGCCTGTCACGCCCTTATCAATTGTACAAGACGCTCCTATATCTACATGGTCTTCTATAACGACACGTCCAGATGATAATAACCTATCAAATCCTTCTGGTCTGTTTTTATAGTAAAATGCATTAGCACCTAATACTGTACCCGAATGGATGATAACGTGATCTCCAATCACTGCATCATCATAAATACTAACATTAGCATTAATAATGCAATGGCGTCCAATAGTAACATTATTACCTATAAAACAATTAGGTTGTATTATGGTATGATCTCCTATTGTAGCCGAATTTGAAATGGATTGCGATACAGCCTTAAAGGGTTTGTAATGTGCACTTATTTTATTAAAATCTCTAAAAGGGTCGTCACTAATAATAAGTGCTTTTCCTTCTGGACATTCAACCTCTTTATTAATTAGAACTACAGTTGCAGCAGATTGTAAGGCTTTATCATAATACTTAGGGTGGTCTACAAATACGATATCTCCTGGCTCGACAACATGAATTTCATTAATGCCCAAAACAGGAAAACTTGGAGCCCCTATAAATTTACAATTTATAAGCTCTGCTATCGATTCTAAGGTTTCAGCTTGAGGGAATTTCATAGTATGGTATTACGTTAACAGGAAACAGTTTTATATATCTAAAAGGTGTCTTAAAATTAAACGCGAATGTTTAATTACGCCTTAATGCGTTCTTTATAAGTACCTTTTTCTGTTTCTACCTTAATTTTATCGCCTTCATTAATAAATAATGGCACATTAACTGTTGCTCCTGTTTCAACCGTTGCTGGTTTTGTTGCATTAGTTGCAGTGTTTCCTTTTACACCTGGCTCTGTATGTGTTACCTCTAAAATAACGCTAGCAGGCATTTCTACAGAAAGTGGCGCATTGTCTTCAGAATTTATAATCACTGTAACAATTTCTCCTTCTTTCATTAAATCTGGTCTGTCTAGAGCTGCTTCTAATAAACGAATTTGAGTATAATCGGCCTCATTCATGAAGTGGTAAAATTCACCATCATTATACAAATACTGAAATTTATGCGTTTCTACGCGTACATCATCTAATTTGTGACCGGCAGAGAACGTATTATCAATAACTTTCCCATTGGTTACACTTTTCAACTTTGTTCTCACAAATGCTGGTCCTTTACCTGGCTTCACATGTAAAAATTCAATAACTTTATAAATGTCATTGTTATATTTTATACATAGTCCGTTTCTAATATCACTTGTATTTGCCATAAGAGCTGTGTCTTTATTTTATATTTAGTTTGATTTAAAATACCCTTTCATAATACCTCTATGCGAATTCTTTATGAATTGCAAAATCTCATCACGTTCTGGGGTTGCTTCCATTTCAGCTTCTATAAGTTCGGAAGCTTGTGTATTGTTATAATTTTTTTGATAGAGAATTCTAAAAATATTCTGAATTTCTCTAATTTTTTCTGTTGTAAATCCTCTTCGTCTTAATCCTACAGAATTAATACCGACATAAGATAAAGGTTCGCGAGCTGCTTTTACAAAAGGCGGCACATCTTTTCTTACCAATGACCCTCCTGTAACAAAAGCATGATTCCCTACAGATACAAATTGATGTACAGCGGTCATTCCTGCTAATACTACATAATCACCAATCGTAATATGGCCCGCTAAGGTGCTGTTATTAGAAAAAATACAGTTATTCCCAACAATGCAATCGTGTGCAATATGACAATAGGCCATAATAAGGCAATTATCGCCTATTACGGTTTTCATTCTATCGGCAGTTCCCCTATTAATGGTCACACATTCTCTAATAGTAACATTATTCCCTATTTCTACAACAGTATCTTCATCGTTATATTTTAGATCCTGAGGTACAGCAGAAATGACAGCTCCTGGAAAAATATTACAATTTTTACCAATACGTGCGCCTTCCATAATAGTTACATTACTACCAATCCATGTGCCCTCTCCTATAACAACATTATTATTAATTGTTGTAAAAGGTTCTATTACAACATTTTTTGCGATTTTGGCACCTGGATGCACATATGCTAAAGGTTGATTCATAACTGCGTTTATTTAACTTTAGAAATTTGTGCCATTAATTCTGCTTCTGCACACAATTTACCATTAGCATAGGCATAGCCTTGCATATGACAAATACCGCGTCGAATTGGCGTTATTAATGAACATTTGAATATTAAAGTATCTCCTGGACTTACTTTGCGCTTAAATTTCACGTTGTCCATCTTCATAAAAAAGGTCAAATAGTTTTCAGGATCTGGTACTGTATTAAGTACGAGTATCCCTCCCGTTTGTGCCATGGCTTCAACAATTAAAACCCCTGGCATCACTGGAGAACCTGGAAAATGTCCTTTAAAGAATTCTTCATTCATCGTCACGTTTTTCATACCGATAACATGACTTTCAGACAATTCAAAAACCTTATCTAACAACAAGAAAGGCTGTCTGTGCGGAAGCATATCCATAATTTGATTCACATCCATTAAAGGGTCTTGATTCAAATCGATGTTAGGCACATTATTCCGTCTTTCATTTTTTATGATCTTAGACATTTTTTTTGCAAACTCGGTGTTTACAAAGTGCCCTGGTTTATTGGCTATAATTTTCCCTCTAATACGTGTTCCTATTAAAGCCAAATCACCTAAAATGTCTAGTAATTTATGGCGGGCTGCTTCGTTAGGATGGTGTAAGGTTAAATTATCTAGAATTCCATTAGGTTTAACAGCAATATTATCTTTATCAAATGCTTTGCGAAGTTTAGTCATCGTCTCTGTAGATAATGGTTTATCGACATAAACAATAGCATTATTAAGGTCGCCGCCTTTAATTAAACCGTTCTCTAAAAGCATTTCAATTTCATGTAAAAAACTAAAAGTTCTCGAATTAGAGATTTCAGCCTTAAAATCAGAGATTTTAGCCAATGTTGCATTTTGAGTTCCTAAAACTTTAGTTCCAAAATCGACCATAGTCGTAACTTGGTATGTTTTTGCAGGCATCACTAAAATTTCACTACCGGTATTCTCATCAACATAAGATATCACATCGGTTACAATGTATTCTTCTCTAAATGCATCTAACTCGTCAATACCAGCCTCTTCTAAAGCCTCTACAAAAAACTTAGAAGACCCATCCATAATAGGAGGTTCAGAGGCATTTAATTCTATGATTACATTATCTATGTCCAAACCTACTAAGGCCGCTAAAACATGTTCTGACGTTTGAATTTTAACACCATTATGTTCTAAACATGTCCCTCTTTGTGTATTTGTTACATAATTAGCATCTGCCTTGATAACAGGTTCTCCTTCTAAATCTACTCTTTTAAACACTAAACCAGAGTTGGAAATTCCTGGTTTAAAAGTTAATGTCACGTTTTTTCCAGTATGTAAACCAACACCTGTTAGTGCTACTGCTTTATGTATTGTTTTTTGTTTGCTTTCAGTATTAACTATTGCCATAGTTTTTCTCTATATCGTTAAATTTCTTTATAATTTTTGGTAAATTTTTAAAATGCACATAAGACTTATTATAGTCTCCATAGGCTAATGCTGGCGAACCTTGTAATACTTCATTATCTTTTACATTGCGTCCTATACCTGATTGTGCTTGTATGCGCACATTATTACCTATAGTAATATGTCCAACAATACCTACCTGTCCGCCTATCTGGCAATTCTCGCCTATTTTAGTAGATCCAGCGATACCGGTTTGCGCCGCTATTACAGTATTTTTTCCAATTTCTACGTTGTGCGCAATTTGAATTTGGTTATCTAATTTCACACCTCTTCGTATCACGGTCGATCCTAGAGTTGCTCTATCTATGGTTGTCGCTGCACCAATATCTACAAAATCTTCTAAAATAACATTTCCTGTTTGAGGTACTTTATGGTATTCCCCTTTCTCGTTTGGTGCAAATCCAAAACCATCGGCGCCTATTATGGCTCCTGAGTTGATAACACAGTTATTACCTACAACACATTCTGAGTATACTTTAGAGCCTGAAAAAATAATAGTATCGTTCCCTATTGTAACATTATCGCCTATGTAAGCATTTGGAAATATCTTTACATTGGTCCCTATTTTTACATTTTCGCCTATATAAGAAAACGCACCTATGTAGACATTCTCTCCATAGGAAGACGTTTCTGCTACAAAGGACGGCTGCTCTACTCCAAACTTATTTAGTTTTACTTGATTGTAATATTCTAAAAGCTTAGAGAATGCTTTGTAAGCATCATCTACCTTTATCAAGGTTGTAGATAAGGGTTCTTCTGGTTCGAACGTCCTGTTTACAATAGTTATTGAAGCTTTTGTTGTGTATATAAATGCTGTATATTTTGGATTGGCTAAAAACGTTAAGGCTCCCGCCTCTCCTTCTTCAATTTTAGCTAATTTAGAGACTTTAACCTCTGCGTCACCAACAATATCTCCTTCTAAAATATCAGCAATTTGCTGTGCTGTAAATTTCACACTTGTGGGATTAATTTGATTAATTAGATTGCACAAAAATAGGAAAAATGTAATAACTTTTTAAGCCCCTATTTTTAATAGTTTTTTGTTTAAAAAAACACTAAAATAATATTTTATATGACATGACTCCTATTTTGGATAACATATATAGTGCTTTGTTACTGGTTTTGTTAGCGCTTTAAGATTTAAATGATCTGAGGCTTTAACGATATCTTGTATTTTGCCTGTTTTATAAAGGATGTTAATATTCTGTCGCTTAACCTCATAAGCCTTATTATGAATGCTCCCGGAAAACACAAAATAAGAAGCTTCATGGGCACTAATACCATGTAATTCCATCATTGTTTTTGTGTGGGCTTCTAAAACTTTAGGCTTTATCGGCTTATTTTTTATTTTAATCTTAAGTAATTCTCTATTGATAATCATGGTACATAAATGACGTAATACAAAATCGTCATTATGTTTCCATTGCTTCATAGCAGACACCACATCATAATCATCTAACTCATAAAACACATCTAAGGTTTCGCTTGTAAATGTCTCTAATGTTATCGTATTGTTCAAAAAATAGCGTAAGGGTTGGCTGGCTTCTAATACTAAGCCTTGCTTCGTAAGCTCTTTAGCGCGCTTTAAGATACGTATCAACAATTGCTCTGCGACCAATCCTGTTTTATGCAGATAGACCTGCCAATACATAAAACGTCTTGCTATAATGAATTTCTCGACACTGTATATGCCCTTTTCTTCAACCACTAAATGGTCATTAACCACGTTAAGCATGGTAATTAACCGTTCACTGTTTACATTACCTTCTGCAACACCAGTATAAAAGCTGTCCCTTTTTAAATAGTCGGCCCGATCGATATCTAATTGACTCGATATCAACTGACATAAAAACGGTCGTTCGTAGTCTCCTTTAAAAACGCGAATGGCAAGCGTTAAACTTCCGTTAAATTCTTCATTTAAACGTTCCATAAATAAGAGCGATATCTCTTCGTGAGATACCCCATTTACAATACTATGTTCCATAGCATGCGAAAAAGGACCATGCCCTATATCGTGTAACAAGATGGCTATATACAAGGCCTCTTCTTCGTCTAAAGAGACTGTTACACCTTTGTAGCGCAATACATTAACCGCTTTTTGCATTAAGTACACACAACCTATAGCATGATGAAATCGAGTATGGTGTGCCCCAGGATACACCAAATGCGACATTCCCATTTGGGTGATCCGTCTTAAGCGTTGGAAATATTTATGTTGAATGAGATCAAAAATGAACGAATTTGGTAAAGTAATAAATCCGTAAATTGGGTCGTTTAATATTTTAAGTTTATTCAAACTTTAATTTTTTACAATATATTTCCACAAATATAGATATTATGATGTCCTAAATCGGACATAGAAACATAAAATAACACACATATGATACATATCCTTTGGGTTGATGACGAAATAGATTTACTAAAACCACATATTTTATTTCTTGAAAAGAAAAATTACAAGCTCACCACATGCAATAGTGGTACTGAAGCCATAGATATTATAGAAGACCATAATTTTGACATTGTTTTTTTAGATGAAAACATGCCAGGGCTTACAGGACTTGAAACTTTAAATGAAATTAAAGAAAAGCAAGCGAACCTTCCTATTGTAATGATCACAAAAAGTGAGGAAGAATATATTATGGAAGAAGCTATTGGTAATAAAATTGCAGATTACCTTATAAAACCTGTTAACCCTAACCAAATTCTTTTAAGTTTAAAAAAGAATTTAGACCATTCGAGATTGGTTTCTGAAAAAACGACTTCGAATTACCAACAGGAATTTAGAAAAATAGCGATGGATCTGGCCATGGTGAATACCTATGACGATTGGGTTAACCTCTATCAAAAACTAATTTATTGGGAAATTCAATTAGAGAACATTGAAGACCCTAGTATGTTTGAAATTTTAGAGTCTCAAAAAACAGAAGCCAACACCCAATTTGGAAAATTTATAGACAAGAACTATCCGGAATGGTTCGATAATTCTGTTGATGCCCCCGTAATGTCGCATACGCTCTTTAAAGAAAAAATAGCACCAGAGTTAAGTACGGAACAACCGACATTAGTCGTGGTCGTTGATAATTTAAGATACGACCAGTGGAAAGTTTTCGAACCTATTATTAACAACCACTATAAAAAAACGCAAGAAAATGCCTTTTTTAGTATTCTACCTACTGCAACACAGTATGCTAGAAATGCTATTTTTTCTGGTTTAATGCCTAGTGAAATGGAAAAATTATACCCTCAGTATTGGAAAAACGATACCGATGATGGTGGCAAAAATTTACATGAGGCCGACTTCTTAGAAGCGCAAATGAAACGTTTAGGACTTTCTAATTTAAAATACGAGTATCATAAAATTACCAACTTAAAAAATGGCAAACGCTTAGCTGATAATTTTAAATCGCAAAAAGATAATGATTTAACAGTAGTCGTTTACAATTTTGTAGACATGTTGTCTCATGCCAAAACAGAAATGGAAGTTGTAAAGGAATTGGCTTCAAATGATAAGGCTTACCGGTCTTTAACACTAAGCTGGTTTAAAAACTCGCCATTGTTAGATATGATTCAACAAGCGCAAAGTATGGGATTCAAACTCATATTAACGACAGATCATGGTACTATAAATGTAAAACACCCATCTAAAGTTATTGGAGACCGTGATACCAGTCTTAATTTACGATACAAAACAGGAAGAAGTTTAACCTTTGATAAAAAAGATGTTTTAGTTGCCGATAATCCCAAAGACATTCACCTCCCAGCTATTAATATGAGCAGCTCTTTTATTTTTGCAAAAGGCGATCTCTTTTTTGCATACCCTAATAATTACAACCATTATGTAAGCTATTACAGGAACACCTATCAACATGGCGGCGTATCTTTGGAAGAGATGGTGATCCCCTTTACGGTATTCTCGCCTAAATAACAGACCTCCTGTAACATGTAAAAAAAACCGTCAAAAAGCAATTTTCTATTGATTTTTACAATTTATATTAGTATTATTGTCTAAACAGAACGTGTTCATTTGGAAATTAAGTATACTTTAAAAGACATCGCGAATGTCGCTGAGGCCATATTAGCCTCGTGTTCCACAAAAGTAATTTTGTTACAAGGTAACATGGGTGTTGGTAAAACAACACTCGTTAAAAGTATTGCTAGGCAGCTAGGCGTTACTAATGCAATTAGCAGCCCCACATTTTCCATAGTTAATGAACACGTAACTAATGACGGTTTACTGTATCATTTCGACTTATACCGTATAAATGATATTGAAGAAGTATACGATTTTGGTATTGAAGACTATCTATATGCTAACCATTGGGTGATTGTGGAGTGGCCAGAAATTATAACCCCTCTATTGCCTGATAGCTATGCTACAATTTACATTACCGAAGTTTCAGAAACACAACGACTATTAAAACTAATAACTAAAGAATAAACACACGATCAAGCTGAATTTTAATACACATAAAACGACTTTATAAAAACACTTACAAACCTAATGAGGTAAAGCCATACCATACTTTACCCTACTAGTTTGTTTTAACATTTTTTTAACATTTAACAAGGTTTTTAATTTGAAGCTATAAAATACTTTTGCAGCCTCTTAAAAATTAATTTAATCCCTTAAGAAATGAAAATCAAAAACTATGTTGTTGCCGCGGCAATATTAGGCGTATCATTATTTACAGCTTGTACCCCAAATTCATTAGAAGACAATGAAGAGCCACAAACAGTTGATAAACGTAAAATCAGAATTCCAGGAGGAGGTAAGTAATAGTCTCAGTCGTAAAAAGGCTATTGTAATAGGTAGCGTTATAGCAACATTAATAGCGGCTACACCTTACTTTTTTAGTTTACATGAAAGTGTTCCAGACATACCTGTTTGGGACACTTTTTTTGGTAAATATGAAAGCAAATATTATCAAAGTATTAATGTTTTTGCTTGGACATTAACAGGAAAAATAATTCCTCTTTTTCTACTATTTATTTGGTTTTGTACATGTAGACATTGGTGGTATCATGTCATAATTGTGCCCATAACAATGTATATTTATCAAATTATGGTAGTACTAAACGATGATTTAACTTTTGCTGATAAAAATCAAAGTTTTTATTTAATACCATTAATGGCAATAATTATCCCTACGATATATCTTATAAAAGCTAGAATTTTCAAAAAAATTAATGAAAACACTAAAACCATGCAAGAGTTAGAAGATGAGTTTAAGCTATCTCCTAAAAATATCTGGCAAAGACTTAAGTTATATTTTTAATGCCATACAACCCGTTTGCTTTTAGTTGTATTTAATTATCTATTTTTAGTTATAATGTACAAGCCATATGCAAAATAATTTGTAATTTGAGATTTACTAAATACAACTAACATGTCAGAAGCATTGTCGCCTTTTACAAAGCAACAATTACTCCCGCAAGAGGAAACCTTAGAAATACTAAAACACAAAAGACAACTCTATATAGGTGTACCTAAAGAGACCACGTATCAGGAAAACAGAATCTGCTTAACCCCAGATGCCGTATCGGCTTTGGTGAGTAATGGACATAAGGTCCTTATAGAATCTGGAGCAGGTAAAGGCGCGCGTTTTAGTGACAAAGATTATAGTGAAGCTGGTGCAGAAATCACTAAAGATACTGCCAAAGTATTTTCATGTCCTATGGTACTTAAAGTGGAGCCACCAAGTTTAGAGCAAATTAAGCTTTTAAACCCACAAGCCTTGTTAATTTCTGCTTTGCAATTAAAAACGCAAGACAAAAAATATTTTGAAGCCTTAGCATCTAAACGCATTACGGCATTAGCTTTCGAATTTATAAAAGATGAAGATGGCACCTACCCTGCTGTGCGTTCCTTAAGTGAAATAGCAGGAACTGCTTCTGTGCTTATAGCTGCAGAGTTGCTCTCTAATAGTCCTAATAGCTCTGGTTTAATGTTTGGTAATATTAGTGGTGTTCCTCCCGTAGAGGTCGTGATTTTAGGTGCTGGAACTGTTGGAGAATATGCTGCTAGAAGCGCTATAGGCCTAGGTGCTGGTATTAAAGTATTCGATAATTCCATTACAAAATTAAGGCGCATACAGAGCAATTTAGGACGCCCTCTATTCACATCGACCATACAACCCAAAAATTTAACCAAAGCTTTAAGGCGTTGTGATGTTGTTATAGGTGCCGTTAGAGGCATTGATAGAGCTCCTGTTGTCGTCTCAGACCATATGATACAACACATGAAAAAAGGTGCTGTAATTATAGATGTGAGTATCGATATGGGCGGTTGTTTTGAAACCAGTGAAGTGACTTCGCACAAACAGCCCACATATACCAAGCATGGTGTTATTCATTACTGTGTACCTAATATTCCTGCGCGTTACTCTAGGACAGCATCTATCTCTATAAGTAACATTTTCATGCCTTACCTTATGAAAATAGCTGAAGATGGCGGTATTGAAAATTCTTTAAGATTTGATAAGGGTTTAAAAAATGGATTGTATTTTTACCACGGTATTTTAACAAATAAATCCGTTGGCGAGTGGTTTGATTTAAAGCATAGCGATATCAATCTCTTAATCTTTTAATCGCTACTGCGGCATCTAAAATATAAAACATTACATGACACTAATTCAACGTATTGGTTACTATCTTGGTGGCTTCTCTATAGGTTTAATCATTTTAGCGTTTTTCTTTAATGGTAAAAAAACCTCTTGTGCTTATGGTCCAGAAGCAAGAGTTTTAAAGGCCATTACTACCAAACCTTTAAACTATTCGCCTTTACTTTTAGATAAAATAGATTCTGCTACGGTAAAAAAATTACTCAAAACGGGCGCTATTGCGTTTTCTAAAAGTGATACCAGAAAAAAGCCTTGTGGTATTTATGTTGTAGAAAACGAATGGCAAGATAAACCTATAGAATTGTCTGTTGAAAATTGCGATAGCTTGGTTAAAATTCTTGATGTGACCTTTAAAGAATGATAAAACGTGGGTTTGACTTTTGCTTTGCATTAATAGGGCTGTTTTTTTTATTGCCATTTTTAATTCTTATTGCTATTTGTATTAAAATAGATTCTAAAGGTCCTATACTCTTCATTCAAGAACGTGTTGGTAAAAACAACCTCCCTTTTTGTATTTATAAATTTAGAACCATGTATGTGAAGTCTCAAAAAAAAGGCCTCCTTACCATTGGTAATAATGATAATAGAGTTACCAAAATTGGATACTTTTTAAGAAAATATAAAATCGATGAATGGCCTCAGCTCCTCAATATTATTAAAGCAGATATGAGCTTTGTTGGTCCCCGCCCCGAACTGCGTTATTATGTTAACTTTTATAAAAAAGAAGATCTTATAATTTTTAAATTACGACCAGGCATTACAGGACTAGCATCTCTAAAGTACCGTAATGAAGTGGAACTTTTAAAACAAGCAGAAGATCCAGAAAAATTCTTTATAGAAACAATTATACCTGACAAACTAAGGTATAACAAGCTTTATTTAGAGAAATCTAATTTCTTTTTTGATTTAAAATTAATTGGCATCACCATATACCGAGTATTGTTTAGAGCGTAAACAACGTCTAATCATAGCCTTTATCTTCTAAAATTCATCTATTTGCATTGTCATAAACTTAATGGTTACATGAATAAAGTCGCATTTAATCGTATTAAAACCTTAATTGATAATTTAGACGTATTTACAGCTGTTACTACAAATATACCAACACCTTTCGATTTTTCGAATGAAGTGATTCCTAGTACTGGCGCTGCAGGTTCTATAGGTAGCGGTCTCACCTTACAAGTATTGACCTCGCGTTTTAAAGCACTTAGCCGAAGTAATTATTAGCGTTATGGCTTTCAAACATAGTACGTCTCCTAAAAATTATTCAATTGAAGTTTCATCTTTAACTCATGGAGAAAAATTACAGGAAACCATGACGGCGTCTCATGAAACATTAGTTCCTAGTGCATCTAAAAATATCTTATACATCACATCTAAACAGACGCTACCGAATCTAAACATAGCACTTTTGAAAACCTTAGATTATAGTGTTCCATCGGAGACTGTAACATCTACCTTAATAAAAGGTAATAGCAAATTCACAATTCAAAAATGAAATTAGTCCTATAAGCCTACTAATATAATTGTTACGAGGTTATCGTATTAGACAAAATCTATGTAATTTTGCAGGCTAATTAATTGAACTATTTTATGGAGTCTATAACAGCTAATAACGGTGTCATTCATTTTCAAGAAGCGTGCTATACAGCACTCAATACGCATATAAAAGCTCATAATTTTTCTAAAATTTTCATTTTAGTAGATTCCAATACGCATGACCATTGTTTATCTCGTTTTTTACCACTTTTAGAAACAACTATTAGTATTGAAGTTATAGAAATTGAAGCTGGCGAAATTCATAAAACTATAGAGACTTGTGTTGGCGTATGGCAAACCTTATCTGATTTGGACGGAGATAGAAAAAGCCTTTTAATTAATTTAGGGGGTGGCGTTGTTACCGATCTGGGCGGTTTTGTTGCTTCTACCTTTAAAAGAGGTATTGCTTATATAAACATCCCTACCACACTATTATCTATGGTAGACGCATCTGTTGGCGGTAAGACTGGGGTAGATTTAGGGACTCTTAAAAATCAAATTGGTGTTATTAGTACAGCCGATCTTGTTTTAATTGATACCAACTATCTAAGTACACTTCCTAAAAATGAAATGCGTTCTGGTCTAGCAGAAATGCTAAAACACGGCTTGATTAGTAGTGAAGCCTACTGGAATAAATTTACCAATTTCTCTGAGTTAAATTTGGAGGATCTGGACACCTTAATTTATGAATCCGTTTTAATAAAAAAGGCTGTTGTAGATGAAGATCCTTTTGAAAACGGTTTGAGAAAAACGCTAAACTTTGGCCATACTTTAGGACATGCTATAGAATCTTATTTTTTGAGTAACCCTAATAAAGTAAGTTTACTACATGGCGAAGCTATAGCGATAGGCATGGTATTAGCTTTATACCTATCTCAAGAGTTAGCAAATTTCCCAGCTAACAAGGTTTTAGAGATCAAACAACTGTTCAGAAGATATTATGGTAAGGTCACATTTGAAACTTCTGATTATCCTCCAATTATCGATCTCATGAAATACGATAAAAAGAATTCGCATGGCAATATTAATTTTGTATTATTAGAAGATATAGGTAAAGCCAAATTAGATTGTGCTGTAGATGAATCCTTAATCTTAAATGCTTTTAAGTTCTACTTAGAGGGCGAATAGTCCTCTATAGAAATCTCATAAAAACAACAGCCTGTAAAGTAAATTTACGGGCTGTTAGTTTTTATATCTATAAATGGTTTATCGCATTATTTAGCCTTCTTAGAAAACCATTTTTTCTTTTCTGGAGCTCCATAATAGCCATATCTAGCGCCGTATCCAAAGTTAGATTGATCGACATCATTTATAGCTAACATAATCCCATTAAGCTTATTATTAGCCTTTAATTCTTTTACAAAACTTAAAATTTCTTTTTCGGTATAATTAGCACGAGTCATATATATCGTATGGCCTGCGTACTTACTTATTAAAAGCGTATCTGTAACGAGCATAGCAGGTGCAGTATCTACAATCACATAATCAAAATCCTGAGAAACTGTGTCAAATAAGTCTTTTAAACGCTCTTCATTCATCAATAAATCTGCTGGGTTTGGAGGCACCTTACCTGACAGCAATACATTTACAGCAATACCATTAACACTGTGTGGATTAATCATATCATGTACCGACACACTACTATCCGACAAATATTCTGTTAATCCAACACCATTTGTAGTATTTACACTAGTATCTAGCCCTGAAAATACTTGGGGATTTCTTATATCTGCGCCAATTATTAAAACCTTTTTGCCTGTACTCGCCATGGTAAGTGCCATATTCATAGAAAAGAAAGACTTTCCTTCTCCATTTATGGTAGACGTTACAAAAATGACATTATCATTATCTATCACTTCACGACCTCTTTTCACAAAATCAAAATTGGTTCTAATAATACGAAACGATTCCGATAAAATAGAACGGTCATTCTTCTTAATTAATAATTCATCTGAACCACGTAACCTTGGAATCTCCCCTACTATGGTGATATCCTTAACATGCTCATCTAAATCTTCTTTATTATGAATCTTATTATCTAATAAATCTTTAGCATATATAAATCCGAAAGGGATCACAAAACCTAAAAACAAAGCGCCAATATATAAGATCTTACCATTTGGAGAGACCTTACCTAAGCTGTAAGCACTGTCTATAATCTTGACGTTAGAAGACGTTACTGTTTGAGATATAATAGCCTCCTCTTTTTTCTCTAGTAAGTATAAATATATAGATTCTTTAATGCCTTGTTTACGCTCTATAGAACGTAATCTATTTTCTTGTGCAGGAACAGATGATATTTTAGAACTAAAACTTTGGTATTGGTTTTGAAGACTATTTAACTGTATGTTTAAAGACCTTAAAGTTGCTTCTATATTTTGTTTTAAATTCGTTCTAACATTACTTATGGTTTGATCTAATTCTAACACAACAGGGTTATTTGCGCCTGCGCTTTTTAAATAACTCTGTCGTTGTACAATTAATTGATTGTACTGTGCACATAGTGCACTTATAGAGGCATCTCCTAAATTTGTTGGAATTGATTGATACGCATTAGAATTACTTTTTAAACGCTCTTTTGTATAATTTAATAAACGTAGTTGCGTATTAATAGTTTGCATTTGCTGCTCATTCTGAAAACTTGAATTCACAAATTGATCGGCTTGTGAGCTTACATCTGTTACCTTATTATTAATTTTAAATCTTACAATACTATCGTCTACATTAACCAAATCTGAAGCAATACGATTGATCCTTTCATCAATTAAAAGTACGGTTCCCTTAGATTTTCTATTCTTTATACTTACAGAATACTCATCGTATTTTTTAACTAACATATTGATAATATCTTTAGCTTTATCTACAATGGGTGCTTCAAGATTTATTGAAAGTATTCGAGATGAATTTTGAGATGGATAAATGATAATTCTACTTCTCAAGTCTTCAACAATATCTGATGTTGGTGATAACTTTATTCTGAAACTTTTATCTACAAGTTGCTCTAAATTGGTACTACTAGGCGTTATTACCATGTTCCCTACTGGGGTAGAGATTTGCTCTCCATATGTTAACTCCTGAGGCGCAGCATCTTCTGAAAGTCTATAATTAAACTTTTCCGAAGAAATAATATCTACATAAAAATTAAAATAGCTTTCATCTATTATAGAATCTGACTCTGTAAAGTTAACTTGTATAGGTACATTTTTATAAACTTCAGTCTCTAAAACACGTCCTTGCGTAAAATATTGTAAATTCAACCCTAAAGACTTAACAACATTCTTGATCACGTTTCTTGATTTAAAAACAAGAATTTCATCTTCTATAACCTCATTATCTGTCTCTTTGGACAATGACAATTCCTTAAAGATTTTATCTGTAGACGTATCTTCATTATCATTTATAATCATAACCTCAGATGAGGCTTGGTACTGGGGTATTGTATATCTTAACCTTAAAAAAACAAGTGTAAGCAACACGAGGATACTAAGTGCAAACCACTTCCACTGCTTCGTGTAAATTGAGATTGCTTTTTTTAGATTGAATTTTGACCCTACAGTGTCTGAAGTCAAATCTTTATTTGTCATGTTTTTCTAATTTATCTCGTAAAGAATACTGCAAAACCTAATACTAATGTCGCCAAAGAAGTTATAATACCTAATCTCGCATCTCCAGAGGCACTACTAACTGCTGCATTATTAGGTTGTACATATACCACATCGTTTTGTGTAAGGTAATACACGGGCGAATTAAAAACCTCTTTGTTGGTTAAATCTATCTGTGTATATGTCTTAGACCCATTAAAATCGCGAACGACTAAGACATCTTTACGACGTCCCGTAAATTTTAAATCACCAGCCATGGCAATGGCCTCTAATATTGAAATACGCTCACTGGTAATAGGATATACACCTGGTCGTTGTACTTCACCCAAGATCGCAACTCGATAGTTTTTGATACGAATCATAACGACAGGATCTTTAAGTAATTGCCCGTCTTCAAATTTCTTTTTAAACAGCTCCTTTGCCTCTTCTATAGAAAGTCCTACCAATTTAATTTTTCCTAAAACAGGATAGTCAATATTACCTTCGGCATCTATTAAATAATCTATAAGCCTTGCGCCTTCGCCTGCTTCTATAAGATTATAAGGTTTAGTAACATTTAAATCTAATGTAGACACATTAATATTCAAAATATCACCAATCTTAAGCTTCGCTTTAAAAGTATCTGTATCTACAATAGTCTCAAAATTTTTAGCATTTTGAAAGTAGATAATATCTTTTTTAGTGTAACAAGAGGTTAATAATAGAGAGAGTGAGAGTGCAATAAAAAAAGAACTAAATCTCGAAAAGTTCAAAGTGTTCATAATAGCTATTTGGGTCTTGAAAATGTAAAAATAATAAAACCTACTACTAATGTTCGTAGGTTTTATTAGTTTCTAAGGCTGTTTTTAAACCTTTTGCTTTTTTGTAAATCTGAACACGTTTATCAAACTTCTCGTAATCAGAGTTATTTGATTTGTATTCAGGAATTAAATGCTTCATCTTCAAAACGATATTATTATTTTGAAAACGGTTTGTAATACATAATTCTTCTATCTGAGTTTTTATTTTTTCATAATCTAAACGACGTGTCTTACTTATCATTATTTTCTTATGGTAAGTAGATAATGTGTTTTCACCATTAGCTAATAACTCTTCATATAATTTTTCACCTGGTCGTAAACCTGTAATTTCAATATCTATATCTTCTGGGAATCTAAGACCTGAAAGCTTAATCATATTCTTAGCTAAATCAAAAATCTTTACAGATTCGCCCATATCAAAAATAAATATCTCACCACCTTTACCCATTGTTCCTGCTTCTAAAACAAGTTGAGAAGCTTCTGGTATTGTCATAAAATAACGCGTAATATCCTTATGGGTTAGCGTTAATGACTTTCCACTTTCAATTTGTTTTTTAAATAACGGAATTACAGAACCATTAGAGCCAAGAACATTACCAAAACGTGTCGTAATAAATTTGGTCTTACTTTCCTTCTGAAGACAACTAATGTACATTTCTGCCATACGTTTAGTAGCCCCCATAACACTTGTAGGGTTCACAGCTTTGTCTGTAGATACAAAAACAAACTTTTTAACGTTATATCGTGATGCCGTATCAGCTAAAAGCTTAGTACCATTAACATTAATTTTTATAGCTTCATAAGGAGACGATTCCATTAATGGCACATGCTTATATGCTGCAGCATGAAACACCATTGTAGGTTCGTATTGTTGAAAGATACTATCAATTCTTAAACCATCTCTAATATCTGCCACTATAGCCGTAAAATTATGCTTACCATTACGCTTTAACTCTTGTTCTACATCATACAAAGGCGATTCTGCTTGATCAACCAAAATAAGGTGTTTCACATCATAATTAGCCAGTTGTTTGGTTAACTCACTACCAATAGATCCAGCAGCACCAGTAACAATTATAGTTTCACCGTTAAACTCATTTAATAAATTAGGATTATCTATTTCAATTTGAGGTCTTCCCAATAAATCCTCTACTTGAAATTGTTTGATTTGGCTTGTATTTAGCTCCCCGTTGATCCATTTTTCAATTGGTGGTACTTTTTTAATAGCAACATCAAGGTCTATAAATCCATCTACCATCTTTATAAGTCTGTTAGGGTCCATAGTTTGACAAGCAACTACAATTTCATCTATAAAATTAGACTTTATAAACTCTTCATTGATTTTAGAATATCTAACAATAGGAACTCTATTGATAAACTTTCCTTTCTTCTTAACATCATCATCAATAAAACTAACAATATTATACTGTGTTGATGTATTATTCAATAAGGCATTATAAGTTATCATTCCAGATTCACCAGCACCATATATTAGAATGTTCTTAGAGGTATTAAGTTTGCATTTTAAATAATTGTACGAAATTTTAAAGATTAACCGCGCACCACTTAATGCAACAAAACACAATAGAGAATGAATTGCTATTATTGAACTAGGAATTGTATAACTAGGAATCAAATTTGTAGTCTTATTAACTAAAACTACAACTATTGAAATGATAGTCATAAGCGAAACAGATTTAAATACATTCACAACATCTGTAAATCCTGTATGTCTAATTACACTTTTAAAAGATCCAAAAACTAAAAAACTAAAAGTTGCTATAACTAATAGTAAAGGCAATTGGATGATTAATTGATTAACATCGAAATTTAGTGTAAAACTAAATCTTACAATATAAGCCATTAAAAATGCAAACATAACCAAAGACAAATCTATGGCTAATACTAACCATTTAGACGCATACTTTTGAGAGTAGTATGTAAAATAATTTTTAATCATTTGAGTTAAGGGTATTAGAAATAATGTTAGTTATTCGTTTAAGATCACTTTCTTTTAAATTAGAACCACTAGGTAAACAAAGGCCTCTATTAAAAAGATCTTCAGACACACCATTGGTATAATGTGTTTCATTCTTGAAAACGGGTTGCATATGCATTGGTTTCCATAAAGGTCTAGATTCTATATCTTCTTCTAACAAGGCTAATCGTATAGCCTCGCGTGTTTCATAAGAATCTGTTAATACACAGGTTAACCATCTATTTGAAAAGAAACCTTCTGGTTCTTCTAAAAAGGTGATCATCTCATATTTAGATAAATGCGTTTTGTAATACGCGTAATTTTGTCTTCGTAAAGCAACATGTGCATCTAAAACTTTCATTTGTCCTCGACCTATACCTGCCAAGATGTTACTCATTCTATAATTATAGCCTACAGAGCTATGCTCGTAGTGAGGCGCATCATCTCTAGCTTGTGTTGCTAAAAAGATAGCCTTATCTTTAGTAACCTTATCAGGGGCTATAAGTGCACCACCACCAGATGTTGTAATAATTTTATTACCGTTAAAAGATAGTATCCCTATATTAGAAAGTGTTCCGCAAGGTATATTATGGTATGTACTTCCTAATGCTTCTGCACTGTCTTCAACAACAGGAATATCATACTTCTTTGAAATTGCTTTTATCTCTTGGGCTTTATATGGCATACCATACAGGTGAACGGCCACAATAGCTTTTGGTTTTTGATGTTTCGCTATACGTTCTCTTATAGCTATTTCCAATAACTCTGGAGATATATTCCATGTGTCCTCTTCACTATCGATAAAAATAGGATTCGCGCCTAAATATGTTATAGGATTTGCCGATGCAGAAAAAGTAAAACTTTGACACAACACATCATCTCCGGTTGAAACTCCCATGAGTTTCAAAGCCATATGAATGGCAGCAGTTCCAGAACTCAATGCCGCAACATGTTTGTTTTGACCTAAATAAGACTGTATATCTGCCTCGAAACCATTAACATTAGGCCCTAAAGGTGCTATCCAATTGGTATCAAAAGCTTCTTTTACAAAATCTTGCTCAGAACCTCCCATGTGAGGTGACGATAAGTATATTTTTGTTTTAGTCAACATATTCAATATAGCTATATGCTATGATAGTTTTAATATTTATTAAAATGTTGCTATTGGAATCCCTCATAATTTTTGAAGAAAAACAAAATCAACAATTAGTTTCAATTAGCGTTGTTATAAAATGTTTGTTATTGCTAGATCATAATACTGTTAATCAGAGGGATAATTAATCATTATTAGGATATTAACTCAAACACTTTAAATCAATTTGGCTATTAATCAATTTAATCTTGTTATAAATCGGTGTAAAAATAGTAATTGTTTCAGATAAACAAACTTTTAAAAGCTTTAATTCGCTAAAAGAGTCATTAATTTCGGTTAAATACATTTCATGTTTTTTCAGCTAAAAAACACGCATATCGTCGATAAAACACTAACTATAAACCCGTAACAACTATCAATCGAGATTAAATAATTCATCTAAAAAAAAAAAAAAATTAACACGTAAGAATGAATTTCATCGTAAAAAGGAATATGTTGATATAGTTTTAGTAGGTCATTAGGTTTTTTTTTTAATATTTGCCTCAAAATAAACTAACCTTAATTAAGAAGCTTACTTTTAATGACGAACACGCAACATGATTACCTTAAAGGACAAACCGTTTTAATTACTGGAGGCGCTGGTTTTATTGGGTCTAACTTATGTGAAACACTATTAAACTATGGTATTAATGTGATTTGCTTTGATAATTTCTCCACGGGTTTCAAAAAGAACATCTCCCCTTTTCTTAACGACACCAACTTTACTTTGATAGAAGGTGACATTAGAAACATGGAAGATTGCCAACTTCCATTTAAGCAGCACAACGTAGATTATGTGCTTCATCAAGCTGCTTTAGGGTCTGTACCTAGATCCATAAAAGATCCTATAACTAGTAATGCGGTTAATGTATCTGGCTTTTTAAATATGCTTGTGGCCTCTAAAGAAGCAGGTGTAAAACGGTTTATTTATGCCGCCAGCTCTTCAACATATGGAGATCATGAAGCGCTTCCTAAAGTAGAAGACGTTATAGGGAACCCTCTTTCGCCTTATGCCATTACAAAATACGTTAATGAATTGTATGCCAGTGTATTTCACAAAACATATGGCTTCGAAACTATAGGACTACGTTATTTTAATGTATTTGGTAAACGACAAGATCCCGATGGTGCTTATGCTGCCGTAATACCAAAGTTTGTGCAACAGTTTTTAAAACACGAATCGCCTTACATTAATGGCGATGGTAGTTATTCTAGGGATTTTACATATATAGACAATGTTATTCAAATGAATATCAATGCTATGACAACCAGCAATACAGAAGCATTAAACACCGTATATAATGTTGCTTATGGTGAAAGAACGTCTTTAATTGAATTAGCAACTTTGCTAAGACAGTATTTATCTGAATACGATAGTAAAATAAAAACTATTGAAATAAAACATAGAGCAGAAAGAATTGGAGATATTCCCCACTCTTTAGCCTCAATAGAAAAAGCTAAACAAAATTTAAACTATAAACCAACATATAATATCGAGGAGGGCTTGAAAGAAGCTGTAAATTGGTATTGGAATAATTATAAAGAATAAGAGAACTATGACAATAAAAAACATATGTTGTATTGGTGCAGGTTATGTAGGAGGTCCTACAATGGCTGTAATCGCTAAAAATAATCCGAATATAAAAGTTACAATAGTAGATATTAATGCAGAACGCATTGCAGCTTGGAATGATCCTGACTTAAATAATTTACCCATCTATGAACCAGGATTGGCAGATATCGTTGCTGAAACAAGAGGTGAAAATTTATTCTTTTCTACAGCAATAGACGCTGCTATAGATGAATCTGAAATGATTTTTATATCTGTAAATACCCCAACCAAAACTTATGGTAAAGGAAAAGGTATGGCTGCAGATTTAAAATATATAGAACTGTGTGCAAGAAACATCGCAGATGTTGCAAAAACAGATAAAATTGTAGTTGAAAAATCTACACTGCCTGTAAGAACTGCTGAAGCTATAAAAAGCATCTTGCATAATACAGGTAATGCTATTAATTTTCATATACTTTCTAACCCTGAATTTTTAGCCGAAGGCACAGCTGTTAGCGACCTTTTAAATCCTGATCGCGTTCTTATTGGTGGCGAAAATGAAGACGCCATTGCACAATTAGCCAATGTTTATGCCGCATGGGTTCCTGAAGATAAAATATTAAAAACCAATTTATGGTCATCAGAACTATCTAAACTTACAGCTAATGCCTTCTTAGCACAGCGCGTCTCTTCTATAAACGCCATTTCTGAGCTTTGTGAACATACCGAAGCGAACGTTAATGAAGTTGCTAAAGCTATAGGTATGGATTCTCGAATTGGACCTAAGTTTTTAAATGCTTCTATAGGTTTTGGAGGCTCATGTTTTCAAAAAGACATCCTAAATTTAGTATATATTGCTAAATCCTATAATTTAACCGAGGTTGCCGATTATTGGGAACAGGTTATTATTATGAATGATCACCAAAAAAGACGTTTTTCAGACCGTTTAATCAAAACGCTTTACAATACGGTTTCTGGAAAAAAAATAGCGATGTTAGGTTGGGCATTTAAAAAAGACACCAATGATACGAGAGAATCTGCTGCAATTTATGTTGCAGACCATCTGCTTAATGAACAGGCTGAATTATCAGTGTACGATCCTAAAGTTTCTAAATTAAAAATGCAATCCGATTTAAATTATTTAAACACGCGTTCTGAATCTGAAAATGAAACGGGCCTTCAAACAGCGCATACACCTTATGAAGCAGTAAAAGAAGCACATGCTATAGCTATTATGACCGAATGGGACGAATTTAAAAGCTATGATTGGAAAGCCATCTATAAAGAAATGAAAAAACCTGCATTTATTTTTGACGGTAGAAACATACTAGACAAAAAGGAAATGAACGCTATCGGTTTTGAATATTATGCAATAGGTCAATAATTATGAGTACTATTAGAATAGCTATAATCGGTTTAGGATATGTAGGATTGCCTTTAGCAAGGTTATTTGCTACAAAATATCCTGTAGTTGGTTTTGATATAAACCAACACAGAATAGATGCGTTAGAAAAAGGTATAGACACTACACTAGAGGTTGATAAAGCGACCTTACAAGCTGTTATTAAAAAAAATAACGATACTAATAATGGTTTATTCTGTTCATCTGATTTAGATGCTATTTCGAATTGTAACTATTACATTATAACCGTTCCTACGCCTATTGATAAAAATAACAGGCCTGACCTTACACCGCTATATAAGTCCAGTGAAGCTGTTGGCAAGGTTTTAAAAAAAGGTGATATTGTTATTTACGAATCTACAGTCTACCCTGGTGCCACAGAAGAAGAGTGTATTCCCGTTCTAGAAAAAACAAGTGGTTTAAAATTTAACACAGACTTTTTTGCTGGCTATTCTCCAGAGCGTATAAATCCTGGAGACAAATTACATACCGTTGATAAAATTCTAAAAGTAACTTCTGGATCAACACCTCATATAGGTTTAAAAGTAGATCAACTCTACAATAGCGTTATTACTGCTGGCACGCACTTAGCACCTAACATAAAAGTTGCTGAAGCCGCTAAAGTCATTGAAAACTCGCAAAGAGACATTAACATTGCTTTTGTAAACGAGTTGTTTAAGATCTTTAATATTTTAAATATTGATACACATGCGGTTTTAGAAGCAGCGCGTACAAAATGGAATTTCCTACCCTTTAAACCTGGTTTAGTTGGTGGACATTGCATAGGTGTAGACCCTTACTATTTAGCTCAGAAAGCTCAAGAAGTCGGTTACCACCCCGAAATCATTTTGGCAGGACGCCGTGTTAATGATGGCATGGGCACTTATATTGCTTCTCAGATTATAAAGCTTATGATTAAGAGTAATATTAAAGTGAACAATGCTAAAATACTCGTGCTTGGCTTTACATTTAAAGAAAACTGTCCTGATATTAGAAATACTAAGGTTATAGACGTTATTGAAGAACTGAAAAGCTATGGTACAGCTGTTACAGTCTACGATCCTTGGGCTAAACCACAGGAAATTAATGAGCACTATGGAATTAATGCAGTAGAGCGCCTGCCTGAGGCTAAATTTGATGCTATTCTACTAGCAGTAGCTCATGATACATTTCTAAAATTAAACCTAAACGATTACCTCGATACAAATGGTTTAATCTACGATTTTAAGGGAGTTCTAACAAAAGAAGACGATCTAATCACTTAACTTACTATGAGTCAATTAAAAAAAGGTGCCTTACTTAATTATATTAATATTATACTTACGAATATAGTTGGTATCGTTTTAACCCCCTTCATTATATCCAAACTTGGAGATGGTGAATTTGGATTATACACACTTATAGGGTCTATAGTAGGATATATTTCGGTGTTAGATTTCGGATTAAATAATACCATAATAAGGTTTGTTTCTAAATATAGAGCCGAAAAAGATCGGATTGGAGAAGAAAATTTCTTAGCCACAAGTATGCTTATTTATGCCGTTATCTCTGTAGTTGTTATACTAGCAGGCATTATTTGTTACTACAATTTAGAATCTATTTTTGAAAACTCATTAACAAACACTGAAATAGATAAAGCTAAAATCATGTTTGCTATTTTGATTTTAAATTTAGCAATATCACTACCAGGAGGTGCTTTTAATGGCATTTGCTTTGGTTTAGAGCAGTTTGTATTCCCTAAAGTCATTGGAATTGTTAGATACTTACTACGCACAATAGTCGTGGTTGCCATTCTTTTATTAGGAGGTAAAGCCATTTCTCTTGTAGTAATAGATACCGTCTTCAATGTACTCATCATTCTTATAAACATTATATATGTTTTCAAAAAACTAAAAGTAAAAATAAAATTACACCAGCTAGAAAAAAGACTTATTAAAGAAATATTCGGTTTTTCTGTTTGGATTTTTGTCGCAGCTTTAGTGTCTCAATTTCAATGGAAAGCCGGCCAAATGGTATTAGGACTATTAACAAATACTACAATCGTTGCTATTTTTGGTGTAGGTATTATGCTTGGCACTTACTATGGTGCCTTTTCACATGCTATTTCTGGTGTATTTTTACCAAAGGCCACACAAATGGCTGTTGCCAAATCTGACGGTAAAGCACTAACAGATATGATGATAAAAATAGGGCGTATCTCTTTTGTTGCACTTCTTTACATACTTGGTGCATTTGGCTTATTTGGCAAACAATTTGTGTTTTTATGGGTTGGTGAAACCTACTATGATGCGTATTGGATCGCCTTAATTATCATGTTAGCCTATACTCCTCCCCTTGTCCAAGCCTTTGGACACTCTATATTAGAAGCCAAAAACAAACTCTCCTATAAAGTTATCACCTATTTAATTTGTATTGGACTAGGTACAATTCTTGGAGGTTTTCTTGTTAAAGAATTTGGAGCAATCGGTATGATTTCTGGATCTACAATTGGTTGGATTATTGGGCAAATCATCTTAAATGTATACTATACAAAAGTGATAGGCATCAACATTAATAGATTTTTTAAAGAACTCATGCATAAACTTTTAGTGGCCTTTGCCTTTGTAGTTTTAATTGGTGTCGCTATCTATTTTATTCCAGGAAATGGTTGGTTTAATTTTTTATTAAAATGCATCTTATATTCTATTGTATTTGTAGTTGTTATATTCTATAAAGGAATTCATAAGCATGAACAAGATTTATTTATAACCCCCATTAAATCTTTAAAAAAATAATTAGTCAATGATTACGATAATTTTATAGCTCATGCAAAAAGTCTCAATAATTATACCAACCTATAAGAGAAGTGATCGTTTAGTTACTGCTATTCATAGCGTTACGAAACAAACTTACGATAACATAGAGATAATCGTTGTAGATGACAATACGGCTAATGACACCTATCAACGCGCTACCGAAGAAAAATTACAACCGTTCATAAAACAACAACGCATTACCTATATCAAACATCCTAAAAACTCAGGAGGTTGTAAAGCAAGAAATACGGGAGCTAAAGCAGCTACAGGTGAATTTATTGCTTTTTTAGATGATGATGATTATTACGAACCTACTAAACTTACAAAGCAACTAAATTTCTTAAAAGCGCACCCCCACTTAGATGCCTGTATGTGTTCTATGTACAGAGAAGACGAACATGGGAAGCGTATTGAATCTAGGGAAAATAAAGCTAGAGGTACGTCTTTAAAAGACGCTATTTTAGACGGTAATCTTTTTACATCTATGCTTTTAATTAAAAAAGACGTTTTTAATACTTTGGGTGGGTTTTCTGAAATTCCTAGATTTCAAGATAAATTTTTTCACTATAAGTTTTTAGATGCAGGTTATAAAATTGGTGTTTTAGATGAACCTTTGTTAACACTTGTCGAGCATTCGCAAGTACGCATTTCATCTACAAATAAAACCAATGTGCTTATTGCCTTAGATACGCTTAGAGCATTTGAGCGTGAAAAGCACGCCGTATTTACTAAAAAAGAAAATAGAGCTTTAGAACACCGTTACTACCATAATAAAGCGTATCAATTACACGATGGTAACCTAAAACAAAAAACAGCAGCTTTGTATAATATATTAAAGGCTTTTAAAACGTATACTGGAGATTACAATTTATTCAAACTTGCCATTAGAACTGTAGTGTCCAATTTTTTCCAAAAAGCATAGCTTATGAGACTTTTATACATAACGAATCAAATATGTGGTGCAGCGGGTTTAGAACGTGTACTTTCTATTAAAGCGAAGTTATTAGCTGAAGCTTATCACTATGATGTACATATCATCACGCTTAATCA
Source organism: uncultured Flavobacteriaceae bacterium (assembly GCA_947504035.1). Taxonomy (GTDB): domain Bacteria; phylum Bacteroidota; class Bacteroidia; order Flavobacteriales; family Flavobacteriaceae; genus Jejuia; species Jejuia algarum. The sequence continues at coordinate 142,927 of CANNGA010000002.1, read as the reverse complement.
AGGTGACATGCCTTTATTCTATGATTTTGGCAACGCGATAACCTATCATGATATAGAACTCCCTCAAAACAAATTAGGGTATTTAAAAGGCTACGTTAAGCAGTTACGCTCTTATGTAAAAAAAATACAACCAGATGTAATTTCGGTATGTGATGATGGTTTAAAAGGTTTTTTTGTACCTCTATTAATCGGGAAGCCCTGTAAAATGATCTATGAACGCCATGTCTCTAAAGAGATAGAAAAAGAGAATGATACTTTCAAACTCTTACCATGGTTAAAAAGAAAACTAACCTTTAATCTCATGTATTTTGGAGGACGCTACTATGATAAATTTGTAGTACTTACCAAAGGGAATCTCAACGAATGGCCATTAAAAAACACAATGGTTATCAATAACCCTTTATCGTTCTCTGATACGGTACCTCGCAGTACGCTAACCAATAAAATAGTATTAGCTGTAGGCAGGCACGACTATCAAAAAGGGTATGAAAGGTTATTAGAATCTTGGCGCCTAGTAATGCAGCAACACTCCGACTGGAAATTACATATTTATGGCAAAAAAAATCCCAGTATAAAACTTGACGCCTTAGCACAAACTCTAAACATCACCAATGCAGTATCATTTTTCGATCCTGTTAAAGATATAAGTAACGTCTATCAAAACAGCTCTATATTTGCACTTTCATCGCGTTACGAAGGCTTTGGTATGGTGCTTACAGAAGCTATGGTACACGGTGTGCCTTGTGTATCGTTCGACTGTCCTTACGGCCCATCAGATATCATCGATCATGATGTAAATGGAGTTCTTATTAAAAATGGAGATACAGAAGCCTTTGCCAAGGCACTTTCTAAACTAATGTCTAACGAGGATTTAAGATTACAAATGGGACAAGCTGCTAAGGAAAAAGCGAGTCATTTTAAACCCGAAAAAATATTAAACGAATGGGATGCTTTATTCCGTTCTCTTCTATAAATTTATGAAAACTATTTTATTAATAATGCCCTATGGAAGTGTTGGTGGTATGGAACGCCTTGCCGAGCACTTTTACAATTATTATAAATCTTGTCACTACGAGGTTAAGGTGGCCAAGTTTTTTCAATTAAAGACTGATATTATAAATTTTGGAGAAGATGAAATAGCGTTGTCAACCAAAGATTTACATGAACTATCAAAAATTGAACGCGCTTTATTTTACTTGAGAACCTCGAGCAAACTCAAAAAAATAATAAAAGCCCATTCCATCACGCATAGTATAGCATTTGGTGACATGGCTAATATATTTTCGAGTTTAACCAAGACCAACGAATTTAAAATAGCGAGTATCCATGCCTTAAAAAGTGTGGAGTTAATGAATGAGAGTCTTTTTAATAAAATTGTGAGATGGTCTTATAAAACAACTTACAAACATTTTAATAAAGTCGTTTGTATCAGTCAAAGTATCAAAGAAGATTTAATTGAAAAATGTGCTTATAAATTTCCTCATAATTTAGAAGTTATCTACAATCCTCATGATATACAAACCCTGAGAAAGCTTTCTTTAGACCCCATTGAAGACCCTAATGAAACAGCGCTATTCCATTCCAAAGCAATTGTCTTTATAGGCCGATTATCCACTCAAAAATCACCATGGCACCTTATAAACGCATTTCACATACTGCAAGAAAGTATGAAAGACGTTAGTCTTATTTTTATAGGGGATGGTGATAAAGATGTTATAGAACATACAAAAAAGCTCATCAGTTCCTATAAGTTAGATGCTAAAATTCATTTTTTAGGACGCAAAAAAAACCCTTATAAATACCTTAGCAAAGCCCATCTTTTAGCCCTTTCATCTCATTTTGAAGGCACACCAAATGTTATCGTAGAATCTATTGCATTAGGGGTTCCTGTTGTAAGCTCTAATTGTACAAACGGTATTGCCGAACTTATGAGCATAGCTCCTGTAAATGTCGTTTCAGAAAACGTAAGTGTTGCATCGGGTGTTATAACGCCTAACCTGCTTAAAGACGCCTTAGGGATTCCTAATAACAACGACATTATTAAAGAAGAAGTCTTATTTGCTGAAGCCTTAAAATTAGTTTTAAGTGATACTGCTTTTAAAAGTAATTTACAAACACATCAAGAACACCTCTTGGATAAGTTTGAGTTAAAAAAAGTATCCCAACAATATTTAGCATAAGTAGCCGTATGAAGATACAATATATAAATAATTTAAGAGCTGTTGCCTGCCTATTAGTAATACTAACGCATTCTGCGATGCCCTCCGTTAACGCTAATTTAGGAATTTACATGGTGTTATTTTCTATTATTGGTTCCCCTAGTTCTGAATTATTTGTTCTTATTTCCTCTAGTTTGTTAGCACCGACAAAACTAGACATGCTTAGTTTTTATAAAAAGCGCTTTTCCAAGTTAATAGGCCCTTTTTTTACATGGTCGGTCATTGTTTTAGCTCTAAAATATTTTCAACATAGCATATCAGGTATGGAAATGATACAAAGTATCTTATTATTTCCATTTGTGCCCGTTACAGGAATTTATTGGTTCGTATATGCTATTTGTGGTTTATACCTTATCATCCCCTTAATATCTCCATGGTTAGCTGCATGCAGTAAAAAAGAACTACAGGTTATCATTTGTCTATGGGCTATTACCTTGGTGTTGCCTTACTTTAATAAAATTTGTAATACCAATTTTTATGATATCACTGGAGATTACTATTTTATACTATCATATGTCGGTGGGTTTTTAGGATATCTTTTCTTAGGAGTATATCTAAAAAGGTACCCTGTAATAATCCCCAATAAATTAAAGGCACTCTTAATTATAGCTTTACTTGTAAGTATTGGTAGTATTCCTATACTTTTTAGCTATTTAAAAGACCGTTCTTTATTAGTCATTGCAGAGGATAATTTGTCTATTGGAAGTGCCTTTTATGTCATTGGTATTTTTATATTTTTTCAAAACTTTAAATTATCAAAACATATAGAATTTGTTTTTAATGAGATCGCTAAATATTCATTTGGTATTTATTTAATGCATATCATTATTGTTAGAGATGTTGTATGGCTGTTTTTTGAAAACAATAGAATACCTCACCCGCTATTAGAGACACCATTAATTGCTATTATTTCTACAATAATATGCTATTTAATTGTTAAATTTCTAACCTTATTTCCAAAAAGCCAATACTATATTGGTGCTTAAAAAATAATTAATTATGCTATTTAATTCTTTAGAGTATTTTATTTTTTTGCCTCTAGTTTTTCTGTTGTATTGGTTTGTTTTCAATAAAAACTTAAGACTACAAAATGCGCTCTTATTAGTAGTAAGCTATATCTTCTATGGGTGGTGGGATTACCGATTTTTATCACTAATTGTATTTAGTTCTATTATTGATTTTTACTGTGGGCTCTATATAGACCGTTCTAATGCTTCTACAGTAAAAAAACGATGGCTTACCTTAAGTATGGTTATGAACTTAGGTTTTTTAGGCATCTTTAAATATTTTAATTTTTTCGCTAAAGAATTTGTTGCCTTCGCCGATCACTTTGGTGTTCATGTTAATACCTTTACACTCGATATTATTTTACCTATCGGTATTAGTTTTTACACCTTCCAAACTATGAGTTACACAATTGATGTGTATAAAGGAAAGTTGAAACCGACTAAAGATCCTATCATATTTTTTGCCTTCGTTAGTTTTTTTCCACAACTTGTTGCAGGGCCTATAGAACGTGCTACAAACTTATTGCCGCAATTCTATAAAAAAAGGCAATTTAATTATGACAATGCGAGTGATGGCTTAAGGCAAATATTATGGGGATTATTCAAAAAAATAGTTATAGCAGATAATTGTGCTATAATAGTCAATCAAGTCTTTGATGCACCCGAACAATTTTCTACCGTATCGCTATGTATTGGTGCTGTATTTTTTGCCTTTCAAATTTATGGGGACTTTGCAGGATATTCTGATATTGCTATTGGTACAGCTAGATTGTTTGGTTTTAATTTAATGCAAAATTTTGCATATCCCTACTTTTCTAGAGATATAGCAGAGTTTTGGAGACGATGGCACATGTCTTTAACAACCTGGTTTAGAGATTATGTTTATATCCCTTTAGGCGGCAGCAAGGGGGGCACCTGGATGAAAGTACGAAATACATTTCTCATTTTTATCATTAGCGGGTTTTGGCACGGTGCAAACTGGACATTTATGGTATGGGGATTACTTAATGCTATTTATTTTTTACCCTTGCTATTACTCAACAAAAACAGAAAAAATATAGGTGGCATTGCTCAAGAAAAGAAGCTCATCTCTTTAAAAGAACTATTTCAAATCGCTACTACATTTGTACTAACTGTAATTGCATGGATCTTTTTTAGAGCAGCAAGTCTAACAGATGCTTGCCTTTATATAAAACGTATTTTTTCGGCTTCTCAATTTTATGCTTCAGAAATCAATATAAAACCACTAGCGTTTATTTTTATATTAATTCTCGTAGAATGGTATAATAGAGCGCAAGAACATGGGCTTGTTTTAAATGTTACTAAAATAACCAAGCCACTCCGATGGTCTCTTTATATAATTTTAATTATTTTCATTTTCTGGTTTGGTGCAGATAAACAGGAATTTATATATTTTCAATTTTAATTCAAATGAAAAAGTTCTTAGTAAATAGTATTATCTTTTTTTTCGTTGTCGTTGCATTACTAGTTTTGGGGCTAATATTACCTAACCAGAATACACCTAGAACTATTGATTATGCGCTTATAAAAAAGCACGAACTCATTAATACGGAAAAACGTCCTAAATTAATACTTACGGGGGGGTCTAATGTCTTGTTTGGGTTTAATAGTGAAATTATATCGCAACAGACTAACAAGCCTGTAATTAATCATGCTATACATGCGGGTTATGGTTTGCAATACATTATTGATGATTTATTACAACAAAATATTACTAAAGGCGATACCATCATTTTAGCTCCAGAATATTCTCATTTTATAGGTAATGGACGCTTCGGTAACGAACCTTTACTCTTTTCATTAACGGCTGTACCTAAAAATATAAAACTAATAAGGCTACGCCAGCTTATAAACATGTCTTCATTTTTACCAAAATTTGCATTTGGTAGAATAAAATCTTTTATCTATAATTTAAAATCTAAACAACAGCCTTCCGCTTCATCTTCGAAAAAAAATTATACAGAGTATTCAATTAACGCCCATGGAGACCATAATACCCATTGGAATTTAGGTAAAACGGCATTTGATAATTATGAATTTACAGGTAAAATAGATAATGGAGCACTAGAGATGCTTCAAGATTTTAACGCAAGGCTTAAAACTATTGGAGCCACACTTATTATCACCTTTCCTAGTTTAACCCAATCCTCATATCAACTAAATGCAACTACAATCCAGAAGATACACCAACGCTTACTTAAAAATGATTTTTCTATTATAGGCCAGCCTAAAGATTATGTTTTTGAAAACACACTTTTTTATGACACGCCCTATCATTTAAATGGCAAAGGCGTCCTAAAACGAACACATTTGCTTTTAGAACACTTAAAATCGCATCATGATTGATTTTATACCACTTTCTGATTATGCATTATATCATTTTCAATTTATTTTGTTAATGACTTTTGTCGCTTTCTTTCATACGCTTGTTTTAACAGGTTACGAAACTAAGGCCTTCGCTTATAACAATATTGCCTCAAAAGTAATATTACTATTAATGTTATGTTATGTGGGCTTAAGACCTATTAGTGGGAGGTATTTTGCAGACATGGCCACCTATGCGCAAACCTTCTATCAATTTAAAAATGGTATGCCTATAAATCCTGAAGGTGATGTTGGGTTTGAGATTTTTTTAAAATTCTGCTCTCAAATCATGTCTGTAGAGTTTTTCTTTTTGGTCTGTGCAACGATATATATCCTTCCCCTGTATTTAGCCTCTAAACGTTGGTTTCCCAACTACTATATTTTCTCATTTATATTATTGTTAGGTTCCTTTTCATTTTGGCCTTATGGGACTAATGGTATTCGAAACGGGATGGCCACTTCACTATTCGTTCTTGGTTTGTCCTATGTCTATAAAAACAATGTAAAGATGATCCTTTTCCTCTTGCTATCAGTCGTCTTTCATAAAAGTATGATGCTTCCTATTAGTGCATTAATTGCGACATTCTTTCTAAAAGACACCTCAAAATATTTCATTTTTTGGATATTGAGTATCTTTATCTCCCTAACTATGGGAAGTGTTATCATACAACTATTTGCTTCCTTAGGTTTTGGAGACGACCGTTTAACGGCTTACTTAAGTGGTCAAGCTAGTGCTGGGAAATTTAGTTCTACAGGGTTTAGATACGACTTTTTAGTGTATAGTGCTGCGCCACTTGGATTAGCCTATTTTTATGTGATTAAAAAAGGGTTTCAAGACAAGATTTACCAGCATATCTTACATACCTATATTGTATGTAATGCCTTTTGGATTATGGTGATACGTGCTAATTTCTCAAATAGATTTGCTTATCTCTCTTGGTTTTTAATGGCTTTCGTTGTGGGCTATCCCTTGTTTAAAGCCTTATTTTGGAAAGATCAATTTAAAAAAATAGGCATTGTGCTTTTAGTCTACTATGGTTTCACCTATTTTATGTTTTATTATTACCAATACCGTTAATTATGATTTTATCTATAATAGTACCTGTTTACAATGTTGAAGGGTATTTGCAAAAATGTATAAAAAGCTTATTTGAGCAAGATATTAATACCAATAGCTATGAAGTAGTAGCGGTAAACGATGGCTCAACAGATGATAGTCTAAAAGTTTTAGAAGACTTGAAAGCAATTTATCCTTCCTTAAAGATTATTACTCAAGAAAATCAAGGGCTTAGTGGTGCTAGAAACACAGGCTTTAACAATGCTGATGGGGATTATATTTTGTGTGTTGATTCTGATGACTATATCTTAAAAAACACTTTAAAAAAAATCACGAACATTGCTATTGCTAATGATTTAGATATTCTAGAATTTGGTGCAGACGGCGTTACCGAAAATGGCACCCTTGTGTATTCTGGTAAAAGCACTACACACCACAAGGTGCTTACAGGCGAACAGTACTTACATGATATAAGATACATGGGGTCTGCTTGTAATAAGCTATACAGCAAGACGTTTTTAAACAAACACCAATTACGGTTTATGAGAGGTGTTTATATAGAAGACATAGAATTCAATACAAGAGCCGTATTTAAGGCAGAAAAAGTAATGGCTATAGATGATACAATTGCTCACTTTTTACAAAGAGAGGGTTCTATTACGCGTACAAACAATCTAGCCAAGACTAAAAAAATGATTTACGATATTCATACTGTATTGTCTTCTATAGATAATTTTAATGAGTCTGAGATTGGAAAACAATCCGTGGCCTATATCCCTATGAAAAAAAGAGTCTGCGGATTAGTTACTACAATGCTTTTACGTGTCCTTAAGGGTATTGACGATTATAGCATAAAACAAGATATTTTCAGCAAGTTAAAAGCACAAAACTTATATCCTATTCCTTATAAAACTGAAGATGTAAATAAAGATAAATTTCGCTTGTTTGCCAATCAAAATTTACTGTTTTCAGCAGTATGCAGACTGTATTGTTTAAAAAATAAAAACTAATTATGAAACAGCACGATATAGCAATACTTATTCTGGCACATCACCATCCAGAGCATTTATCGTTACTTATAGAACAATTGAAAGATGATTTTAATGTTTATGTTCAAATTGACAAAAAATCAGACTTAGTCATTGATGATCTGCCACAGTATACTACTGTTAAATACTTTAAAACTATAGAGGTCTATTGGGGACATGTAAGCCAAATCTATAATATGGACTTTATATTTAGAAAAGCTTATGAAGTAGGACATAAACGCTATTGTATGATTAGTGGTGATGATTTCCCTATAAAATCTAATGCCTATATCAAAGATTTTTTCGCAAAAAATACAGAAAGTAACTTTATGTATGCCAACCCATTGCCTATTAAAACATGGGGATTTAATCATGGTTTCGACCGGTTAGACCGGTATTGGTTTATGGAATCTAATAATCGTAACCTTGTAAAAATTAAAGGCAGACTAACTTTAGGCTTACAAAGAGCATTAGGGATTAAAATAAAGCGTTTTCCTATAACATATTATGCGGGAAGTAATTGGATAAACCTATCCCATGACGCATTAAAGGTTGTTTTTACATTTTTGGAGACCAACCCTAACTTTCTAAAAAAACTTAAACATTCTAGAGCTACCGATGAAATTTGGATACAATCCATTCTAATGGATTCACATTTAAAGACCACTATCGTAAATGATGATTTGCGTTATATCGATTGGGAAAAAGGCCCAGATTTCCCTAGGGCTTTAGATCTTACAGATCTAGAAGCTATTTTAAATTCTAAAGCGCTATTTGGGCGTAAATTTTCTTTTAATACAGCAGACGCACTGTTTAAAGAATTAAAACAGAAGTTATAAGAAAAAAGGGAAAGCAAATTAAAATTTGCTTTCCCTTTTTTTATTTTAATACATTTTATTGTTGCGTTCCACTTCAACAATTTAATTTTAATTCTCTACCACAAAGTTAGTTGTAGAACGTTCTTCAATTTTCGTGTTTTTAAATTCATTTTGTTTTAAGGTTATATTCCTAACATTTTCAAAAAGTAAATCGAAACCTTCAAGAGATTCGAACGTATTATTTTCTATCGTTATTTTAGACCCGTTATCTCTGTTCAAGTTTTTAAAATAAAGTGGGCGTCTTGGTAGTATCATTTTATTATTGTTGAATTTACCATTACTAACATTTTCTACAAAAAAGCCATAAGCAGCTACGAACCTGTTGGTCGTCATTTGGTTATTTTCACAAACAACGTTATCACTATCAACTTGCACGCCTACATTAAAATCTTCTATAATGTTGTCTCTTACAATAGGATCTTTTCCTGTTACTCTTATGCCTCTTAAGAAACCAGATATTTTATTACCTATAGCTTCTGAACCCGATGAATATTGCACATCTCTCCCGTTTACGTTAACAATAAAAGTTCCAAAATTAATACCATTTAAAGCTCTATTCTTTTCATTAGCTTCTAAAGTATTATTGTAAAATTTAGTTCCCCCATCATCAAAAGAAGCACCAACGGTGTGGTCTGAAAAATTGTTTTCAAAAACAACATCAGTCCCTGAATAGTTCACAAAACTACTCACATTATTTCCTGTAAATGTACATCCTGTAACAAGTACACGTTCTACTTTCTCAAAGTTGATAAAATCTCCATTAGGCTCAAACCCTCTAAAAGGCTCAATATCTATACCTACTTTAGGTGCAATCCCTGCAGAAGTTATTATTTTTCTATTCCCTTCAAAAGTACTCTCTCCTAAACCAGCATCAGTTATGGTACAACCTTCAATTGTGATGTCTTCTCCATCGGTAATACTAATATTGTTTCTTCTGGACTCATGCATTGTACAATTTCTTGCTATAATATTTTTATTAAACAAAACATTAGGATCATTTCTATTCCCTGCTGCACCTACAATTAAAGCATCTCCTGTTGAATTAGCCATATAAGTACCATCTACAAGAACATCTTGAGAACCTGAGATCACTAATAACCCTGGCCATTCATGTGTATTTCTTGGTATTCCAACTTCGTCAGTAATTGGAGAATAATCATGTTCGTATCGATCACCTATTAAATTACCTCCAGTAATCCTAACATTTCTTTGTTCTACGACACTTACAAAATAACCTCTAGGCCAGAAATTTGGTTGTAACCTTAAGAAGGTTTCATTCGACATTTTAAGATGAAAATTAGATGGTAAATGGATGGCACGATCGTTATAACCTCTAGCATTTGTCCATACATAGTCTAAATGAAAGAAAGCATCCATAGCGCCTATTTCAAAAGTTTTAACATTTAAAGATTTTGCAAGATCAATAGCGTTCTGTAATGAGTCTCTATTACTAAATGCTACTTCATCTGAAACTTTACCTTCTACAACGCCCCAACGTTCTGGTGCAAATTCGAATGTATCGTCTTTTATAACAGGAGCATTTCCTCCAAGTGTTATCGTGCTATTTAATAATTCACTATCTACAGTTGTACCTTCCGAAAAATTAATAGTACCATTTGTTATCGAACCACCTTTACTTAAAATAGTTACTCCAGAAGGTATTGTAATGGTTGTACCTTCTAAGTTCATTGTACAATCTATAACAACTGTGCTGTTTGGCTCTGCATTAGCCAAAGTAAAATCACATGGTAAAGATGTATCTACACCTTCTTCTCCAGAATCTTCTGAATTTTCCGATGCACCAGGAGTTTCAGATTCTCCTTCAGCGACTTGTTCCGTACTTTCAGGCTCTACAAAGATTTCATCATCACTACAGGATCCTAGCCCTATAAAAAGAAATAACATACTTGATAATAATAGGGGCTTTAGCGTTAATAGGTTTTTCATAATTATGTTTGATTGGGGTTTATCTGATCTATTCAAATTTAAAAAACTATACATTAAAAAAAAGGTTAAAATGTGTTATTTTTTCGATAAAGTGAGAAAAATATGCATTTCATCGAAAAAAACATCCTGTTTACCTAAAAGTCGTGTCTCGTTTCAATTAATTACGATAAAAACCAATTTTTGGATCTTTTTTGCTAAAATAAATTTTATTAATTAATTTTTTCAGATAATTGAAAACAATTATTAACATAATTTCAACGCTTGTAATCATGTGGTTTTAAATGCTAAAGACATTACGAAATTTATAGGTATGCTCAAGTAAAATTGTAAAAATAGCCTTTAAAATTAAAGAAAGTGTTAGTGCCACAAATAATACCCCCGGACGTTCTCTTAATATTTATTTTTAACTAGAGCTGCAAAACCTCTGCTACTGGCGCTACATGCATTCCCAAATATAAATGTATGAATTGTATTCCTGTCTTTGTAACTATATTCTTAACCAATATCGTATCGTCAACAAGATCTGGGATAGATTTAAGCGTTTGTTTTTACAAACAATCTAACAGGAGCAGCTCTTCTCGAGATAAAAATACCATGATTTGCCCAAAATTTCCAATGTTACTGCCTACAAAGTACTTATGAGCTTTTCATTTTAAGACTAATCCCCTTCTAAAAGGCTCCTCTTAAAACTTTATATAGGCTAATGGTTTGAGGTTTAATTGCTAGATTTATATCAAATAACGCACCTCAGGTCTTACGTACATGGCATGTTAAAAAATACTGGTTTTAAAAGATACTGCATCTTTTAGGGTTTGCAATAGTGGTTTATGTTATTACAATACGATATAGTGTCTTAAATTTCTCTAGACCCCAAATTCATAAATACAAGTGTATCTTTTAGACTTCAACAATTACCATCAGTCTTTTATTAATAGTTTCCGTAACAGTTTATAAGCAACTTGCTCTATATCGGCATAGGCGCCATCAGCAAAAGCCATGAGTTTGATATCAGCAAAAAGATCTGCTAAGTCATTTCTATAATAATCATGAGTTTCCACTGCATGTATAATGTTTTGTATGACTTGGTAATCACTATCCTTTTTAAATTGTTGATACACCTGTTCGTACACTAATGGATCGATTCGGGATATGATATAGTCCCGTTCACTCGATGTTTCTTTTAAATCGGCATGCGCTATGAATAACAAAATATAAGCGAGTGTTTCAGCTTCTGTCCATGTCTTAGGAGCTGTCATATCACCTGGAGTGAGCGCGCCATATTCTGTCCAAGATCCATCATACACCAAAACATTCTTATATCCAGATAATTCGGCACTAAGTGCCAAAACACATGCTGTAATACCAGATCCGCAGGAAAAAATAAGGGAATCCTCTTGATCGGCTATCATGTATAAGGCCTTGGCCAATTCCTTTTTTGATTTTAATTTACCATCTTCTAACAGGTTTGTAAAAGGCAAATTAACCGCATTTGGAATGGTTCCTCTTCGCAACCCTGCTCTTGGCTCTGGAATTTCGCATCGAAATCGTGCAGAAGAGCGGGCATCAACAATTGTATAGGTAGCGTCTTCTGTCGCTTTCTTAAAGTCTTCAAAGAAGATCATATGGCCTTCTTGCAAACGCGCTTTAAAATCGCCTTTAGGGCCCTCGTAAATAGTCCTGTATGCTGTGGGATACGCTTTTGCTTGCCATTCTGGGAATCCGCCATCTAAAACAGCTACATTGGTATACCCAAATGCTTTAAAAAGCCACCAAACACGTGCACTAGAATAGATGCCTTTATCGTCATAAACCACAATGGCACTATTCGTATTAATTCCAAGAGCTCTAGCTTCCGTTTCAAACTGTAATGGCGAAGGAAATGCACTAGGGAATGCATTTGTTGTATCACTAAACTTTTGTTTGATATCAAAAAAGCGTGCTTTAGGTATTTGTAATGATTCTGCATCAAAAACTTTGGCTATTGTACCGTCTAGAATCACTAAATTATCTGCTTCTCTATGTTTCTGAAGCCATTCTACAGAAACTATAGGCGTTGTTAATGTTATCGTCATGATGTAAACTAAAAATTTTTAAAACGTATAAAAATACGATGCTTATTTTACAGTATCGTAATGATCGTTCCAAGCTTTAGGCTTAGGCGTGTTTAATTTATGTAGTGACTTGGCAACTAACATAGACACTGTAGCATCTCCTGTAACGTTTACTACAGTTCTACACATGTCTAAGGGTCTATCTACCGCAAAAATTAGAGCCAAACCAATGGGGAGTAATTCTGCAGGAAAACCAACCGATTCTAATACAATAACCAACATAACCATGCCTGCACTTGGTACGGCGGCACTTCCTATAGAGGCCAACAAAGCCGTTAAAATAATGACTAACTGATTTGAAAACGTAAGCCCTTCTGGCCAAATAACTTGCATGATAAACACCGCAGCAATACCTTGATATAAACTTGTTCCATCCATATTTACGGTAGCCCCAACCGGTAATACAAAACCAGACACTTCTTTATCTACACCTAAATGTTCCTCTACACGCTCCATAGTAACGGGTAATGTTGCAGCACTGCTACTCGTAGAAAATGCTAATAACTGTGCCGGACTTATACGACTTAAAAACCATAATGGTGATTTTTTTGTGTAGATACGTATTAATAGCAAATATACCCCTATCATGAGCACTAAACCAAACACTACGCATAGGGCGTAATACAGGAGCTTTATAAGAATGTCTATATCGTCGAAAGCAATAATAACATTAGCTAATAATGCAAATACAGCGTATGGTGCAAATAGCATGATAAGATCTACCATTTTCATGACTACTTCATTTAACCCATCGAAAAAATGCACTAAAGGTGCTGCCTTTTTTTCTTCAATGAGCAATAAGCAAACCCCAAAAAATAGAGCAAAAAAGATAACTTGTAGCATAGACACTTCTACAAAGGATTTAAAAATGTTACTCGGAAAAATAGCGACTAATGCTTCTAAAGGGCCAGCATCTTTTTGAGCAGAAGCTTTCATAAGTTTATCTGCAACACCAGCATCGTTAGCATATTTTAACTTAATTTTTTCTATAGTGCTTTCGGGCATCCCCTCACCTGGTTTTGCAATATTTACAATAGTTAAACCAATTACAATAGCAATAATGGTCGTCACCATGTAAACTCCTATGGTACGTAGCCCCATTGTTTTTATTTTAGAAATATCTTTTAGGTCTGAAATGCCTTTAATTAAAGAGGCTAATATTAAAGGTACTGCAATCAGTTTTAAAAGATTGATAAATATTTTTCCAAAAGGCGCAATCCAATCTGCTACAAATACTTTACCGCCAGATATACCATTCATTATAAATCCAAAAATGATTCCTAGAACCATTCCAATAATGATCTTCCAGTGTAAAGCTATTTTTTTCATATGCATCGATTAAGAGAACAATATAAGTATTTTTTAGAGGAATACGGTACTAATTAACATGCTGCCTTGCAAAGTAAGGCCCTACGCTTTAACCTAAGCATTTGTAAAAAGTCTAAAATAAAAAAACCTACAATGGGTTAGCATTGCAGGTTCTGTATATATGTTTTTGATTGCAAATTAATTACGACGTATATACCTTATTTTGTAATGTGAAATCGGCAATAACTAAAGCGGCCATTGCTTCTACAATAGGCACAGCGCGTGGCACTACACAAGGATCATGTCGCCCCTTACCTTGCATTTCCACTACATTTCCACTTTTATCTATGGTTTCGTATTTCTGTATAAGTGTTGCAACGGGTTTAAATGCGACATTAAAATAAATGTCCATACCGTTACTAATACCGCCTTGTATTCCACCAGAATAATTCGTTTTTGTAGAACCATCGGTATTAAAGGCATCATTATGAGCACTACCGTACATCGTGCTGCCATGAAAACCACTACCGTATTCAAAACCTTTTACAGCATTTATAGACAGCATCGCTTTTCCTAATTCGGCATGTAATTTATCGAATACAGGTTCCCCCAATCCAACAGGTACATTTTTAATCACACAACTTACAATACCACCAACAGTATCGCCTTTACTTCTAACTTGTTTGATATATGTTTCCATCTTTGCTGCCATATCTTGATCTGGACAGCGTACAATGTTTGCTTCTACTTGTGTTAAATCTAATGCGTTGTAAGGCTTATCCAATTTTAGAGAGCCAACGCCAGATACGTAGGCGGTAATCTCAATACCTTTTAACATTTGTTTTGCAATGGCTCCTGCTACAACGCGACAAGCAGTTTCTCGTGCAGAGCTACGTCCACCACCACGGTAATCGCGTACACCATACTTTTTATCATAAGTATAATCTGCATGACTGGGTCTGTAGCTATCTTTAATGTGGGTATAATCATGAGATTTTTGGTTGGTGTTTTCTATTACAAAACCAATTGAGGTACCTGTAGTAACACCTTCAAAAATACCTGAATAAAATTTAACCGAATCGGGTTCTTTACGCTGAGTTACTATGGCAGATTGGCCTGGTTTTCTTCGGTTGAGTTCGTTTTGAATTTCATCTAAATCTAATGTAATTCCAGAAGGACAACCATCTATAACACCACCTAATGCAGGGCCATGAGATTCACCGTAAGTTGTTAAATTAAATAATTTTCCAAAAGAGTTTCCAGCCATTTTTAAAATTTTTTGCTAAAATAACCTTTACCCTGCAAATACACTAATTTTATGAGATTGTAAATACTGCTTTTCAAAACTCTAAGTCCACAGCATTACAACGGTTTTAATTGGAACGTTATTATGCCCTTAAATAACTTTAGAAATGTCCAAAAATCGTTTTTTAAATAAATGCGCACTATAGCCTACACTAATAGATGATGTAAGACAGTTCGTAACATTAAGATAACAAAAACCTCATCATTAGTTAATTAAAACCTAATATAGAACTCAACAAAAAGTATGTTATTTGTACTGTAATTAAAGTGCCTATACACCATTGAAAACAAAACGTAAAGTAGAAATTGCAGTCATTTCAGATGTTCATTTGGGCACTTATGGATGCCAAGCGAAATCATTGTTAACATATTTGAATAGTATTAGTCCTAAAAAACTAATATTGAATGGTGATATTATAGACATTTGGCAATTCAGCAAGCGGTATTTTCCAAAATCACATCTTAAAGTCATTAAAAAAATAATGGACTTTGCAGCTCATGGCGTTGAAGTTATTTACATTACGGGTAACCATGATGAAATGTTGCGAAAGTTTAGCGATACGACTATAGGTAACATTTCGATAGTCGATAAATTGGTTTTAAATTTAAATGGTAAAAAAGCTTGGTTTTTTCACGGCGATGTTTTTGACATTTCTATTGAAAATGCCAAATGGCTTGCTAAGCTTGGTGGCTATGGTTACGACATCTTAATTTTGGTAAATAGATGTATGAATTGGGTGTTGGAAAAGCTTGGAAAAGAACGATATTCCCTTTCTAAAAAAATAAAAAACGGTGTTAAAGGTGCTGTAAAATTTATAGCCAATTACGAAAAAGTAATTACCGATTTGGCTATAGAAAAGGGCTATGATTATGTGGTTTGTGGGCACATTCATCAACCTAAAATGGAAATTATAGAAAACAAATATGGTAAAACACTATACTTGAATTCTGGAGATTGGATTGAGAATTTTACGGCTTTAGAATACCAGTTTAAACGTTGGAAGGTCTATAATTATAATAATGATAAACTTTCGCCTTTTTTTGCCGATGAAGATCTTAAAGAAATGGACATGAAGGATCTTATCGCCGCCATTACTATTGTCGATAAAGGGTACTCAAAAAAAAGTATTTAATAAGGACTAAAACTAAATTAATGCCTCTCGTAATATACTAACAGGATGTTTAGCGTCTCTATTGGTGCCATCTTTAATTTGATGCCTACAACTTGTACCATTTGCTGCAATTACAACCTCTGCGGCGGCACGTCGTATTGCGGGAAACAAGGTTTGGTTACCTATTTGCATGCTTACCTCATAATGTTCCTTTTCATACCCAAAACTACCAGCCATACCACAGCAACCACTAGGAATAATAGTCACTTTATAATTTTTAGGTAAATTCAATACTGAAAAACTAGACATTTGATGGCTTAATGCCTTTTGATGGCAATGGCCATGAAATTTCACCTCTTTAACTTCTGTAGTAAACTGTTTTGACGTTACATGTCCTAAGGCGATTTCCTTCTGTAAAAATTCTTCTATTAAAAAACTGTGTGTTGCAATCTGAGCTGCACCTGCCTTATCATCTGCTAATTTTAAATATTCATCTCTAAAAGTTAAAATTGCAGAAGGTTCTATACCAATTAACGGTGTGTCCTTAGAAACTTTACCTTTAAAGCACGCCACATTTTCATTCGCTAATGCTTTGGCCTCTTCTAATAAACCTTTCGATATAAAAGCTCTTCCAGACTCCGCATGTGCTATAATCTTAACCTTATAATTAAGACGCTCTAAAAGTTCTAAGGCATCTATCCCTATTTTTGTATCTAAAAAATTAGTAAACTCGTCATTAAAAACATATACCGTTTTAATATAAGTGTTGCTCTTTATTGGAGCCTTTGTTTTTACATATTGGGATAAACTTACTGGTGCTATTAATGGCAAACTACGCTGATGAGCAATCCCAAAACTGCGCTTAATTAACGCTGCTGA
Source organism: uncultured Flavobacteriaceae bacterium (assembly GCA_947504035.1). GTDB lineage: Bacteria > Bacteroidota > Bacteroidia > Flavobacteriales > Flavobacteriaceae > Jejuia > Jejuia algarum. The sequence goes on along the minus strand of CANNGA010000002.1, from coordinate 125,691 downwards.
TAGCCTGTTAGAAAATAAGGTATTGGTGAGCCAAGGTACTTTAGCTCCTAAGGCATTATATCTATTATTATAAGCAAATAATTTTGTACGCCATGACACACCATTAGCTTTTTGGTACTGGTATTGAAACTCGGCCTTTAAACTGGCCACATCCACACTGCTGGGACATTCTCTAGCACAAGCTTTACAACTTACACACAAATCAAATACATCTTTAAGTTCTTTATGGTCGAATGCATTAGCCTTTTCAGAATGTGTTAAAAATTCACGTAGTGCATTTGCCCTTGCGCGTGTCGTATCTTTTTCATTTCTCGTCGCCCTGTAACTAGGGCACATAGTACCTCCAAATTCTGGAAGTTTTCTACAATCGCCACTACCATTGCATTTTTCTGCAGTTCTAAGAATACCTTGAGATTTAGAAAAATCTAATAATGTCGTAAACTCAGGTTCTTTGCGATCTGGTGTATATCGCAAAGATGTATCCATAGGAATAGCGTCTATTATTTTACCTGGATTAAATATATTTTTAGGGTCGAAAGTCTTTTTAATCCCTTTTAAAATCTCATAGTTTTCGGCACCAATCATTAACGGAATAAATTCTGCACGTACAATACCGTCGCCATGCTCTCCACTCATAGAACCTTGGTATTTTTTAACCAAATGCGCTACATCTGTTGTAATCTTTCGAAATAATTCTACACCTTTAGCTGTTTTTAAATTCAAAACAGGTCGCAAATGCAATTCTCCAGCACCAGCATGCGCGTAATAAATTGCTTTTTGATCATGTTTTGCCATTAAAGCTGTAAATTCTTTTATATACGGTGCTAAATCGGTTAAAGCTACGGCGGTATCTTCTATACAAGCAGCAGATTTTTCATCACCTATCATATTTCCTAATAGACCTAAGCCTGCACTTCGCAACGCATTTGCTTTTGTAATAGCCTCATCTTTTAAACTAACAGTTGCATAGCTTAGTTGGGACGTTTGCAATGTTCTTGTAAGAATGTTTGCTTGTTCTTCGGCTTCTTCTATGGTATTGGCACGCACTTCACACATTAAAATAGCTTCTGGGTTGCCTGAGATAAAAGCTCTATTCTCTTGCTGTGCTGCGTTGTGTTTTGTGAGGTCTAAAATCGTTTTATCTAACATCTCACAGGTGTACAAATTATGTTGCATGACCAATGTAACCGCTTCTAAGCACGTCTGTATCGTATTAAAGTGTGCAGCTACTATAACCGTGGCTTCAGGTGGTAAATCGTCTAGCTGTAACGTAATTTCTGTTGTAAAAGCTAATGTGCCTTCACTTCCAGACAAAAGCGCACACATATTAAAAGGCGCTTCGTTATTAGAAAAAACAGCTGTATCGATTAAAGCATCAATGGCGTACCCTGTATTTCTACGATGTATTTCGGGCTTAGGGTAATGCGTTCTTATTTCATTTTGAACGGTATCTTGTTTTAGAGCATTATAAACATTATTGTATATACGGCCCTCTAAGCTTTCTAATTTAAGCTTCTGCATAAAAGCTTCAGAGGTTAGCTTAGAAAATTCTACTTTGCTACCATCGCTTAGTAGCGTTTTTAATGCCAGCACTTTATCTCTAGTTACACCATACTGTATAGACGTTGTTCCAGATGAATTGTTACCTACCATCCCTCCTATCATACAACGGTTAGACGTGGAGGTATTAGGGCCAAAGAATAACCCTAGTGGCTTCAAATAAATGTTAAGAGCATCTCTCACAACCCCCGGCTGTACACGAACCGTTTTAGAAATCTCATCGATTTCTAATATTTTAGTAAAATATTTAGAGACGTCTACAACAATACCTTTCCCTACACACTGCCCTGCTAACGAAGTGCCTGCTGTTCTTGGTATTAAAGACGTTTTATGAGTCGTCGCATACTGTATCAAAAGCTGTATATCTGCTTCTGTTTTGGGGTAAGCTACTGCTAAAGGTAACATTCTATAAACAGAGGCATCTGTAGCATAGATTGTTTTTATCAAATCATCATAAAACAATTCACCTGAAAGTGTTGATTCTAAAACTTTTAAAGTCATAACGTTACTAAAAATAGTGATAGCGTAAATATATACACATTTTTAACGTTATTTTTGAATATTACAATGGAATATCGCAATCATCTTTTTATTAAAATGATACGTATCTCTTAATAAGAATTAAACTTTTAACTTATGAAACACTTTTTTTTACTGGCATTTACTTTAGCTGCATTAGCATTAAATGCACAAGACATCTCTGATAACGCCTTAGGACTACGTTTAGGTGATAGTGATGGATTTGGAGCCGAGATTTCTTACCAACGTGCTTTAACCGATACTAACCGTTTGGAAGTCGATTTAGGATGGAGAAGCAATAGCAATGTTAGTGGATTTAAACTTACAGGGCTATACCAATGGGTATGGCATTTAGATGGTAACTTTAATTGGTACGCTGGAGCTGGGGGCGGTATAGGTTCATTTGATATAGACGTCCCTGGTGGTAATGAAACCGATACATTTATCTTTGCTGCTGGCGATATTGGTATTGAATATAATTTTGATATTCCTCTAATACTATCTTTAGATTTTCGACCAGAAATTGGTTTTGGAAATTCAAATTTTAATAATAATGATTTAGATTTTGATATTGCATTAGGTATCAGATATCAATTCTAAAAATGATTAACCGCTATCAATGAAAAAAGCTACATCTGTAATAAGAGGTAGCTTTTTTTAATGGTTTATGTTTCTTTTTAGTGACAAGACTGTTTACTTTATGTTTCATCAACCAATTTATAGTAAACAAATTTCATGCCATAATTTTAAGAATATTGTGGTATTTTACCTTTTATGCCTTTAAAAAAGGCATGCAGCACTTTTAAATCAGCATCCATATCATTGGTCACGGTAAAAGGTTTAGAAAAAATAGTTTTTTTATGCTCAAAATCTAAAGCAAACATGATAATAGGCACTTTAGCAGTTTGCGCAATATAATAGAACCCCGTACGCCATTGGCTTACCTTTTTTCGGGTTCCTTCTGGTGCTAATGCCAATCTATAAGTAGTATGCTTAGAAAATAACGCCGAGATATGTTTTACGACGTTATGATTACGCTGCCTGTCTATTGGTGTACCTCCTAATGCTTTAAATAAGTAACCAAAAGGAAAAACAAAGAGCGCCTTCTTACCTATAAAGTTCACTTTCACCCCCAAAATAGCACGCACCAACACCCCAATATAAAAGTCATGCCAACTGGTATGAGGTACAGCTATAATAACGGCTTTTTGTGTGTCTTGCAATGTACTGTAAGCACCTTGTAATTTCCATCCTAAAAGATTAAAATAAATCCATTTGGCAAGTCGTTTACGCATATTACATGTTTAGGTATAAATCTTTAAGTGTTATTGGTGTTATTATTTTCTTCCAGTGTGCCCCTAATGTGTTCTCCCATAAATACTCTAAACGCAACGCAGCGGCAACCATAAGTTCTACATCTTTTGCACTTATATCTAAACAAATCGCCTTGGGTAGGTCTATCCCCTGTTGGTTTAGCATCGTTCTAAACAGCTGCACACCCTCACTGTAAAACGTTTCCAAAGCATTAAACGCAATGCAAACACTTATATTGTAATCGAGTCCCAGTACTGTAACCAGGCCATTACTTAATGCTTGAGCCATGCCTACTTTATGAGAAACCTGACCAATACCACCCTGCCATGACGCCATCATTAACCTGTCTTGTTCCTCTTTTTTAGGAAGAGTACCTTTCAAAAACACATCTAAAACACTGTTATAAGCCATTGTGACGTAGCTCATACTAAATGCATTGAGTAAATTACTTTGTAGTGCTTCTACAGCACGAATAAAACAAAGCATGCCTGTATAAAACCATTGGTCTTTAGGAGCTGTGCGTGTCAATTCAGAATCTAGTAGCACTTGATCGAAATGAATCTGATCTGACTGCATCTCAAATTTGAAGCGCGCCCCTTTTAATGTTAGTGTATTTGAAACTTCGGCTCCTGTTCCTGAAAGTGTAGGGATGCCAACGTGGTAAATCCCTTTATGCTTCACTTGTCCCCAACCCCTATAATCTTCGGCATGCCCTTCATTGGTGAGCATGATGGCCACTGCTTTGGTAAAATCTAATAACGTCCCTCCACCAATGCCTATAATTCCTGAAGGTTTCTCTTTAGACGTCAAAATAAGTGTTTCTACCAATTCATCTACTGCCACTGCTTGTAGTGCCGTGTCTACAGAGACATAGTGTATTTTATCCTCATACCCTATTGGAATTCTAGATGTTATATGTGATTCTGCTTTTAAAGCGGCATCTACCAAGAAAATGAACGGTGCTGTACTATTTAAACGATGCGGTTCTAATAGGTCTCCCAATTGATCAAAGCTACTTCTACCAAAAATAACTTTTGGTACCATGGAAAGGTTTTTATAACTCATTGGTTTTGTTTCGTTTCATGTATCAAATACAACTAGTATATGAGAATTCATTTGATGCTTAATAGCTACAGGTGTATTGTTTAAGGTAGAAGCTCCAAAAGTTCATCTAAAGCTGCTATGGTTTTATAGGTTTTCCCTTTGGTATCTTGTGCCGTCACTTGTTCGTGTGCCCAAGTGGTATGAAACGGCACATGAATCGCTTTTGCATTAATATCTATTAGAGGTAAAACATCCGACTTTAAAGAATTCCCTACCATTAAAAATTGAGAGGGCTCAATTTGTAAGTGTTGTAAAAGTTTCGAATAATTAGCTTCTTTTTTATCACTTAAAACTTCAATATGATGAAAATAAGAAGTCAATCCTGATTTTTCTAATTTTCGTTCTTGATCTAATAAATCGCCTTTTGTGGCTAAAATAAGTCTGTAGTTTTTCGATAAGTGCTTTAAAACAACTTCAACCCCTTCCAATAATTCTACAGGAGCATTAAGCATATCTTTGCCTATATTTAATATACGCTCTACAACCGTATTAGACATTGTATAATTAGAAAGTTCTAATGCACACTCTATCATAGATAATGTAAATGCCTTTACACCATAGCCATACAATGGTAAATTTCCAATTTCCTTTTTAAAAAGTTCTTGGTCTATTTTATTTGGAGTCTCAAAGCCGGCGAGAAGTTTTACAAATTCTTCTTCTGCTTGTCTAAAATAAGTCTCATTAACCCAAAGTGTATCATCGGCATCAAAACCAATAACTTTTATAGCACTGTAATCTATTTCCATAATTCTTTTGCCCGTTCTAAATCTTCTGGAGTATCAATTTCAACACCCACAACATCTGTTTCTACCATTTTAATACGCTTTCCGTATTCTAAATATCGAATACATTCTATTTTTTCTGAAGCTTCTAAAGGCAACATGGGTAAAGTATAGAAATCTAAAATGGCCTGTTTCCGAAAGGCATAAACCCCTTTATGTTTATGGTAAATAACACCTGCTTGCGTATCTCTAGGATATGGAATAGGGCTTCTGGAAAAGTAAAGCGCAAAATTATTCTGATCTACAATAACCTTTACCGTATTTGGATTATTAATCTCTTTTTCATCTGTAATTTGAACCATTAAAGATGCTAAGTCAACTTCCTTTTTCGTATCGGCTTTAAAGACCTCTATTAATTTAGAAAGTGAAACCTTGTCTGCAAAAGGCTCATCACCTTGCACATTAATAACAACATCGATATCTAAATCTTTAACAGCTTCTGCGATCCTATCACTTCCACAGTCATGAGTTTTTTTACTCATCATTACCTTTCCACCAACATCTGCAATCTCTTTGTAAATGATAGGACTGTCGGTAACCACAATAACATCATCAAATAAATGCGTAGCCACGGTAGCATCGTACGTGCGTCGTATTACTGTTTTCCCTCCTAAATCCTTCATTAATTTCCCTGGAAATCGAGATGCATCGTAACGTGCAGGAATCATTGCTATTATTTTCATAGTGTGGCTTTAATTTAAAGTCAAAAGTAGCAAAATAATTAGAATAGAAAGTAATCCTTTACAGTTTACGGTTAACGGGCGCTACTCTTCAAAAAAATCGTCTTTAAACCCAATTAAATACAGGGTCTCTTTTGCTCTCGTTATCGCAGTATACAACCATCTTAAATAATCTACATCTATGCCGTTTGGTAAATAAGGCTGTTCTACAAACACAGTGTTCCACTGCCCACCTTGCGATTTATGACATGTTATGGCATACGAGAATTTAACCTGTAACGCATTAAAATGTTTGCTCCCTTTTACTTTCAAAAACTTTTTGTATTTACTGGTTTCGTTTTCAAAATCCTTCATAACTTCTTGATACAGTCTATTGGCATCATCATAAGATAACGAAGGGGTTTCGGCCTCGATGGTATCTAACAGCAATACGGTTTCAAAAGGTTGCATCTTAGGGTAGTCTACCATTCTTATTTTTACTTCAGCAAAACGAAAACCATATAATTCTTCTATTTTAAAGATTTCAAGAATTTCAATAATATCACCATTAGCAATAAAGCCCGCTTCTGTATTAGGTTTAATCCAAAAATAATTATTCTTTACAACCATTAAGTAATCTCCTGCCGTAAGCTCATTTTCATTAAACAAAATGCGACTTCGTATTTGTTGATTGTACAAATTTGCCCGTTTATTACTTCGTACAATTATGGCGGTATCCTCATTTCCTAAATTATCATAGGCGCTATTAATAGCATCCATAATTTCGTAACCGTCTACAAGTCTTACAATATCTTTAAAATGCGATACTTCAAACTTAAAACTTTCAAAAAACTGACTTGCTAAAGTCTCCCGTAATAACGTAGCATTGGCCAAGATGCCAGAATCTTGTCCTTGTCGTACTACTTCATCTAATTCTGCTTTTAAAACGTCCTTATTGTAATTCAATTCTAATTTTGTAGCGTCTAAAGCGGGACTTATATCCAATTTTACGGGTGGTAACTGTGCCGTATCCCCTATTAATAACAATTTACACTTATGTCCAGAATACACATATTGCATTAAATCATCTAATAAAGACCCATTTTCAAACAACTTAGAATCTCCTGGAGTATCAGGAATCATGGAAGCTTCATCTACAATAAATACTGTGTTTTTATGTTTATTAGGTTGCAATACAAACTGCACACCTCCGCTGCCATTTTTTTTAGGAAAATAAATTTTTCTATGAATCGTAAACGCTTCTTTTTTAGAATAATTAGCAATTACTTTAGCTGCACGCCCTGTTGGCGCAAGCAATACAGCACTTTTTTTAGCTTTCCATAAATTATTAACAACAGTACTTACAATAGTCGTTTTACCCGTACCTGCATAGCCTTTTAAAAGATATAGTTCCTCTGGATTATTAGAAAAAATAAAGTTTGAAAGTTGTTGTAAAACAACATCTTGTTTAAGTGTGGGCTGAAATGGAAATTGTTGTTTTATAAGCGAATAAAATTCAGCTGAAGTCATTAATAAGGGCTAAGGGATTATTATTTATTCAAAGATAGAAATGATTTTTATTAAGATAGGTTTTTACGATTAAAAAAAAATTGTAGATTTGCGAAAGACCTATAATAAACTTATAACAAATAAAAAACGTATGTTAACAGGAATTCTAGTTGTAGTTGGTGTCATTCTTTTTACAATTTTATTAGTAAAACTCATTGATAAATTTATACCTGCAAAATTCAAACCCGTCTTAGTAATTGCTTTATGGGGTTTAATTGCTTTTTTAGGGTATACAACATTTATGTCTGTATACAGCCCAATAAAATTCAACAAAGTAAAGAGAGAACGCTATGCTAAGGTTATTAGGAACCTTAAAGATATTAGAACTTCTCAAACTGCGCACAGAACAGTTACTGGAAGATTTGCTAGCAATTTTGACCAATTAGTTAATTTTATAGAAACGGGACAATTTACGTTAATTGAACGTAGAGATACGAGTGTATTTGATGCAGAAGCCACAAAGCGTTTTGGAGTTGACACTCATAAAGATAGTATTGTTATAGATACTTTAGGTTATGCTCCTGTTAAAGATTCGTTATTTAAAAATTCTGACCGTTATAAAACGATGATGAACGTTCCTGCTGGGAAAGACGGTGCCAAATTTGAGATGAAAGAAGGCTTTGTAAATCAAAATAGCGTACAAATCCCTGTTTTTGAAGCTTCTGTAGATAAGGACGTTGTACTTTTTGATCAAGATAAGAATTTGGTTTTTGAAGAGAAACAAATTATTTCTTCTATCGTTGGTGTTCAAGGTGAAGTGGTTAAAGTAGGAAGTATGGAAGAGGCAAGCGTAGTAGGAAACTGGCCAAAAATTTATGACACAAACGACTAACAATACACGTAAGGAAAACACTTACCATAAAAAGCTGTCCATTCAATTTGGTTTGAATGGACTTTCTTTTTGTGTTTTAAATACGAAAACGAATCGTGTTTTAGCATTAGAACAGGTCCCGTTTGAAAAAAAGCAAAACCCGTTTGAAGCCTTAGAACGCTTAATGCATTACTTTGAGGTTAGAGATTATTTGAAAAACCATTTTGATTCTATAATTGTTATTCATGAGAATAACGTATCGACTCTAGTCCCTAATAGTTTATTTAATGCTGACCACTTGGCTGATTATTTAAAATTTAATTGCAAAATTTTGCAATCAGATTATTTAAATTATGACCCTTTACAGCACATTAATGCATCTAATGTTTACGTCCCTTATGTTAATGCTAACAATTACATTTATGATGCGTTTGGAGCTTTTACATTTAAGCACTATTCTACGCTTATAATTGATACTATAATGCAAAAAGCACCGTCTGATGCAGACATCCTTTATGTACATATAGGGTATAAACATTTTGAAATTATCAGTGTGACTAAAGGTCTACTGCAATTTTACAATACTTTCGAGTACAGCGATGCGCAAGATTTTATATATTATGTCCTGTTTACTTTAGAACAACTGTTTCTAGATCCCGAAACTGTAACACTTCACCTTTTAGGTGCTATTGATGACAACAGTGCTTTATATCACATTTTATATACATACGTTCGAAACGTAACTATAGATCCCCATCAGAATACATATACAGTACCCCACGACTCTACTCTTAAATTATCTAATTTCACCATTTTAAATAGTTTTTAATGCGGATTATATCAGGATTATATAAAAGTCGAAAAATAATTGCTCCTAAAAAGTTACCTGTACGTCCAACTACAGACATGGCTAAAGAGTCTTTATTTAATATCTTAAATAACACGTATTATTTTGATGATATTAGTGTACTGGACCTTTTTGCAGGTACGGGGAATATCAGCTACGAATTTGCTTCTAGAGGCAGCACACAGATCACCTGTGTGGATGAAAATTTTGGATGTATTAAATTTATAGAAGAAACAGCTTCTAAATTCGATATGCCTATAGACACCATAAAAAGTGATGTTTATAAATTTTTAGAACAGACAGGCTTAAAAGTTAATATTATATTTGCCGATCCGCCTTATGATTTTACCGTAGAACAGTTTTCTAAAATTCCTGAGCTTGTTTTTAAAAATGATATCGTTTTAGAAGACGGTATCCTTATCGTTGAGCATTCCAAACACACCGATTTATCTGAATGCCCTCATTTTAGTTATTCTAAAAGCTATGGCGGCAATACGTTTAGTTTTTTTGAAAAAGAAAACCAATAGGTCTAGATTTTATAGCAAACAACCATTTGATTTAAAACAAAAAACCCTTTTTAGAGTGCTCTAAAAAGGGATATATGTATGTAAATCTATAAGCCGAATTCTGTATTGTACCGAAATACAACCCTTATCATTTATCTCAATGCATTGTTACCAATACACTTTAGCTGCCTACCCTCCAACAATCAAACGTGCCGCTTTCAAACGTTGGTATACATGACATTGCACCATATAGAGTTTACCTGATTTCACTACAGCATAACCTGTACATCCTTTCTGTTGCACTTTTCCTAACCTTTCGGCCGGTGGCAGTTAACCACTATATTGCACTACGGTGTTCGGACTTTCCTCTACGCCAATGGCGTAGCGATAAGGCGATTTACACTGCAAAACTACAATTACTTGGCTTTAAAATCTAAATTTTAAAACCTTTTTTATATTCCTATTTTTTACATTCACGTAACGATTCTACACCGTATTTCATAAATGATTCTATATTTAAAAGAACTAATCGATTTAGCCTGCTGCTACAGGACTCTATAATTGATCCTTTATAAATTAGCTTTAGTCCTTCTATCCTATCGCATTTTCCTATGGCTATAACGACCTGAACTTATTAGCTTTTTACAGACGATTTACATTGTAAAACACCTTTTATAAACGCTTTTTCAAACAGCTTTGAGGTTAAAATCTAACAGCATAAGCTATCGTAATCTTAAAGTTAAAAGTTTAGGTATAACAGTTTATATATTAGTCTCAATTTCTAAAAAATATGCTTTTATTTACACTATGAAATTAGCCTTTGATAATAAAATAGACGAAAGCTCCATAATTTTAACCAACTTTAATTGTGGCCCAGCACAACACTTGTTGAAGGCTGCGGGTTATTATAAAATTTTATGGGCTAAAACTCATGATGTTAAGCTTACCATCGACGATTGTCAAGTGCATTTAAACCAGCATGAAATCCTATTTTGCACACCTCTTAACATCTTAGACATTCCTATAGATTCTGGCCTTATAGCTATTGTATTTAATAGAGAATTTTATTGCATACGCGACCATGACCACGAGGTATCCTGTAACGGTATTTTATTTTTTGGGTCTTCGCAACCTCTTATCGTCACATTAAAAACTAACGATATAAAACGTTTTGAAGCTATGTTTACACTTTTTCAAGAAGAGTTTGAAACCGTAGATCATGTACAAGGCGAAATGTTACGCGCGTTGCTTAAACGGTTGCTCATTACGTCTTCACGACTTATAAAAGAAATGCGAAATATTATTGCGCTTCCTAATGGACAATTAGAGTTACTACGCAAATTTCACATTATGATAGAACAGCACTATAAAGTTTATCATAAGGTTTCAGATTACGCGCAACTGTTACACAAATCGCCTAAAACCCTATCTAATATTTTTAAAAAAGCAGGCTATCCAACACCTTTAAGTATCATAAATGAGCGTCTATTATTAGAAGCCAAAAGACTTTTAATTTTTTCAAACAATTCGGCAGAACAAATTGCTTATGAATTAGGATATAAAGAAGGCGGCCATTTTTCTAAATTTTTCAAGTCACACATAGGCATCCCTCCTGTAGAATATCGTGCACAAAAAAATAAACCCGCCTAAGTACTATAGCATACCAAGGCGGGTTTCTTAAAAAAACAAAAAATATCTTATTTAACGACTAGCGTGTATTGTGGTGTTGGGTTAAGTGGGCAAAAATAAACGTATTCCCCTTTAGTTAACACAACTTCATTAGTTAAAGAAGCGCTTCCAGTTTCTACTGGTGCTTTAACATAAGCTTCTTTAATATGATGTTCTTGTTCTGTCTTTCCTTTAGGTGCCAATACAAATCCAACATTGTGGTCTACATCTTTGTTCTTAATTTCAAAAACATAAGTACCCTCTTCTAGAGTAAGCTCTTTTTTATTAAATTCTCCAGTGGTTTGCTCTAATGATATCGTTTGTACCTCTGCTTTTACTGGTGCTACTTCTACTGGTGCGGTTTCAACAGCTGTAGAGGTGCTTTCTGCTTGTTTAGCTTCTTGTTTACATGATACAAATGCTAAAAGACTAAATGTTACTACTGTGATTAATTTTTTCATAATGTTCATTTTGGTTTCTGTGTTTATGCTAATATACTAAATTTATAATGTAGGTGCTTCAGGAAAATCAATACTTGTTTTAATTGTATTATTGATATAATTTGAAATTGTTTTTTCTCCTATAAGCGCCATCGTATCTATAAGGTTCTCTTTGGTCCACCCTAATCTAAAGAAGTGTGCTACCACTGCTTCATCTGTAACACCCCGATTCTCAACAGCATTTTTCGCTAATTTAGCGAGGGCATCCAATTTAAGGTTAAATGTTGCTTTACCTTGTCGCAATTCTAAAATTTGCGCATCATTAAAACCGCTCATCTTTCCTATTGTTGTGTGAGCCGCCAAACAGTAGTCGCTATTATTGACCTGACTTACAACTAAATTCACAACCTCTTTTTCCTTCGCTTTAAGTGATGATGGTGTACCTGCAAAGTCTAAATAATTCTGAAGTGCATGTTCTGAATACGCATAAGAAGCATAAAGATTAGGTACGAACCCCACTTGTTGTTCCAAACTATCAAATATAATTTGGTTAATCTCATTTACATCTTCGCGCTTTGGTATAGAAAAGGTATTAGTAGTCATTACTTATAATATTTTTAGGGTTACTTGTTTTGAACACTACAAAGATGCACTTATCCAACAAACTTAACATTATAGGTTATTCCTGATAGTTTGTAGATTCTTCCCGATGTGCTTAATTATACCTTTTTTATGTGCTTTGTCTTGTTTTTCTTATTAGAAAACATACAAAAGCAATACATCAAAACTGTAAGGTTACGACTCTATAAACTCTATTTCTTTTAACATCACGATAATTAAACAATAGTAGTGTAGTTCCCTAATTGCTATTGCTAAGCCATACTTTGATTTCGCTAACTTACAGTTCGTGCCCCATTAAACAATAAGACATAGCCATTATGTTGTATGATACACCTATAATCTTTTTTTAGTATTAGAGCCACTCAACAAAGGCCAATGAGATCAAGGATTTGTTATTATTTTTGTATCTCAAGTATATTGGCAATCGCTTTAATGAGGACTTTGCCTCCCTGCTAACGCTAATTTGTCTAAATAAAAGCTATCAGTAATAGTTGATAGTCCCGTTAATGCAGATAAGAATCTGCCAGATCGCACTGACTTATCATACCTAAACTATTAAACAAAAAGTATAAAATAACAGTTACTCTAAAAAAGGTCTAAAGCAAAAACAACGTGGCTTGTTAATAACTCCTTTAAACTTCGAACCTATAAATTATTGTTTTTTTAGCTTAATATTTAACTTTGTAGTATCAATTTATACCAATGGAACATTTTGTTGTATCTGCTAGAAAGTACCGCCCGCAAACCTTTAAGGATGTTGTAGGGCAACAGGCAATTACAAATACACTATTAAATGCCATTGAAAATAATCATTTAGCGCAAGCGCTACTTTTTACAGGGCCTAGAGGGGTTGGTAAAACCTCTTGTGCACGTATATTAGCCAAAATGATTAATAGTGAAGGCGCAGATACCGAAGAGGATTTCGCTTTTAATATTTTTGAATTAGATGCCGCCTCTAATAACTCTGTGGACGATATTAGAAGTCTTACCGATCAAGTTAGAATACCACCACAAGTTGGCACCTACAAAGTCTATATTATAGATGAAGTACACATGCTATCGCAAGCCGCATTTAATGCCTTTTTAAAGACTCTAGAAGAGCCTCCTAAGCATTGTATCTTTATTTTAGCAACTACAGAAAAACATAAAATCATACCAACGATTTTATCGCGGTGTCAAATTTTTGATTTCAAACGTATTACTGTAAAAGATGCTAAAGTCTATTTAAAATACATTGCGGAAGAACAAGGTATTCAAGCAGAGGACGACGCCTTACACATCATCGCCCAAAAGGCAGATGGTGCAATGCGAGACGCCCTTTCTATTTTTGACCGTGTTGTAAGTTTTTCGGGGAAAAATCTAACACGGCAAGCCGTAACCGAAAATTTAAACGTTCTCGACTACGAAACGTATTTTACAAGTACCGATTTAATTCTAGACAATAAAATACCCGAACTCCTATTGCAATTCAATGCAACGTTGGCAAAAGGCTTCGATGGGCACCATTATATTGCAGGCTTAGCCTCTCATTTTAGAGACCTTTTGGTAAGCAAAACAGAAAGTACAATAGCCTTGTTAGAAGTTGGAGATCAAATTAAACAGAAGTATCTGGAACAATCGCAAAAAGCCTCACAGCACTTTTTATTAGAAGGCATTCATTTGGCAAATGATTGTGATCTCAAGTATAAAACCAGTAAAAATCAACGCCTACTCGTCGAGCTTTGTCTTATGCAACTTGCCTCTATCACTTTTGATGGAGAAAAAAAAAAGCTAAGTACTACATAATTCCATCTCAGTATTTTCAAAAGAAAGGCATTACACCAATTCCGGTTGCACCAAAACCAGCAGCATCAGCTACAACCGTGGCCGCCCCCCCCCCTAAAGCAACACCAAAAGTTGAGCAAGTAAAGCCTACTGTACCTAAAATTACTTTAGACCAAAACACCAAACGCCGTTCGGGATTATCTTTAAGTAGTATTCGTGCTAAAAAAGAACATCAAACCAAGAAAGTAGAAGTTAAAATTGATGAGCAAGACCTCCCAAAAGAACCGTTTACAGAAGAAGAACTCATTGCCTGCTGGCAAGACTTTACGAAACTTACGGCAGAAGAAGGAAAACACAATTTAGCGTCTATTCTGGCTATCGACACACCTAGAGTTACTGGAACTACTGCACATATTGTATTTCCAAATGAAACCAATAAATTGGAGTTAGAACGTCAGCAATACAACCTTATGGGCTACTTACGTAAGTCCTTGAAAAATTTTGATATTAGCTTATCCATAACAGTAAATGAAGCGGTAAGCAAAAAATACGCTTATACCTCCCAAGATAAATACGAAAAGTTAAAAGATAAAAATGCGGCTTTAGAAACCCTAAGACGCGTATTCGATTTAGATATTTAAATGAAAGCACTCTATTCTTCAAGCCTAGTCTTACTAGTAATAATCCTCTTTAGCTGCGATGGCCGCTCTAGAGAAAGAACGTCTTTAAAAAATGCTATAGAAAACGCCAAAGCGCACATGTCTAGCATAGAGACTGTAGAACATAAGCCTACAACATATGCCGAAGTTAAAACCGATACTGTATTTAATAATGGTTTTACAGTTAAAATTAAAACTTATACAGACTTTAATACTGCGGTAGTACAAATACGTAAAACAGCCTCATTTGCACAGCTTAAAACCCTACACCATCCGTTAATCTCTGAAATAACTATAGAAAAAGACGGTATCTTAATATTTGATAAGCGCATTGATAGGGCTTTTTATACCAAACACAATGCCTTAACGGCTTATACTGCTTCAAACAGCATCACTCAAGCCGTTACAGTCAATCAAGAAGCAACCAGTTTTGAAACTAATGCGGTCTACCTTTCAGCGAGGTATACCTATCCAGACCAAAACGACAGTATAGAATACGAACTTAAAGTGAATGCTACAGGCCATTATAGCTTTAAAAAATTAGAGTATCACACGCAAACCATTTAATCATGCTAGGACTTAAACTACCAACAGACCCACGTTGGGTAAATATCGTAGAAAAGAATATTAAAGAAATACTAACAGACCATGCGTTTTGCGAACAAAAAGCAACAAGTACCGCCATTTCTTTAATTGTTAGCTTTCCTGAATATACCGATCTGGTACAAGAAATGACTGCCTTGGTCAAAGAAGAAATTAGTCATTTTAAAATGGTACACGATAAAATCATTGAACGTGGTTGGACACTAGGTCGCGACCGAAAGGATGATTATGTTATTGCGCTTGTTAAATTTTTTCCTAAAGGCGGTAGCAGAACCACTCAACTGGTACATAGACTACTCTATGCGGCTTTAATAGAAGCTAGAAGCTGCGAACGCTTTAGACTTTTATCTGAAGAACTAGAAGATAAAACATTAGCGGAGTTTTACAGAAACCTTATGGTAAGTGAAGCCAACCACTATACCATGTTCTTAGGTTTTGCAAGACAATACGGGATTAAAGAAGAGGTAGATGCCAAATGGCAAGCCCTTTTAGAGTATGAAGCCGAAATTATGTCCAAGTTAGGCCATAACGAAAGCATTCACGGCTAAAATTGATATCCTATACCTAACTGAAAGTTTGTATTTGTAGCCTGTACTAAAGCCTCGTCTTTAAACACATCTGTTACGCCATAGCTGTAGCGTAGATCTACAAAAAACATCTGGTTTATTTTATATTCTATACCAGCAAGCCCTGAAAACTGAAAGTCTTCTATAACCGGCGTGGTATTTGTTGTATTCCAAGCCGCTTGAGGTCCTATCCCTAAACGCAGTTTCTCATGTACTTTAAACTTAAAAAATAATGGTATCTGTACAAAATCTAACTGTAAGGCTTCGTTCTTGGCACCTTCTGGCGAAAACTGTATTTCAGGAACAAAGGCCATCACATTGTTGAGCCTAAAATCGGCAAAAAAACCAATATAAAAGCTATTGCGGGTATCGTTTTCTACGCCAGGCGCTTCATCAAAATTTAAACTAGATAGTGTTGCGCCCCCTCTTATCCCATAAATACCGCTTTGAGAGAAGCCCTGTAGCGTAATGCCAAGGAGTACGGTTAAAATTGTTAATTTTTTCATTGTAATAGTTTTGAGTATCAGATGCTGTAAGCTATACATATCTGGAAACGAATATATATCATATTCTTAAAACTTTTAGAATTTGTGGTTGAAGTGCAAAAATCTACTGTGTATGACTAGAAACTGTATTATAGAATATACTTTTTATAATACCATCTGCTAAACCAATTTTAGGCACATAAATGTGCTTCGCCCTACTCCATTTCATGGCAAATAGGTAAATACGCATGGCGGGAATAATAACATCTGCCCTATCTTGGTTTAACCCTAATTCGGTAATACGTTCTTCATAAGAAAAACTTTGAAGCGTATCGTAATACGTCGTTAAATAGAAGTAAGTTAAAGGTTTACCTATAGCTTTTCCTGACACTTTAAAAATCTTATTGATATTTCCACCAGAACCAATAACACTAATTTTATCATAAACACTGGTATGTGTATCTATCCATGTTTCCAATTCGGACCAAGCGTCCTTTTTCACCATATCATTAAGCAAACGTACGGTTCCTATTTTAAAAGAACGCGACGCTATTTGCTCACCGTTACTAATTACAGAAAACTCTGTACTTCCTCCACCTACATCTACATATAAATATACTTTGTTAGGGTCTATAAATTTGTTCAAATCGGTTGCTGCGATAATAGCGGCTTCTTCTTCACCATCAATAACATCTATACGTAAACCAGAGTGTTCTAAAATAGAAGCTACAACAGCCTTTCCGTTTTCAGATTCTCGCATGGCAGAAGTTGCACAAGCTTTGTATTTAACGACTTTGTGAGATGTCATCAACAATTTAAACGCTAGCATCGTATCTAACATACGCTGCGTATTCTCTTTAGATATTTTACCTTTTAAAAACACATCTGCACCTAAACGTATAGGCACCCTTACCAACGAGTTTTTTTTGAAAATAGGAGGTTTTCCTTTTTCTTCAATCACATTAGATATTAATAAGCGTACAGCATTCGACCCTATATCTATAGCTGCATATTTTTTTATTGAAAGCATACTAATCTTTTAACTTGTCAACATAATAATCATACAAAGCGATTTGCGACCGCACTTTCGCTTTTGCATTCAATCTGTATTCGTTTTCCTTATCGGTATTAATAAGTCTTGATTTAATGTTATCTTTCCAGCAAATATTGAAATTTTCAATAATTTCTTGCTTTATGTCATCACTATAAATTGGGCAACTTACCTCTACTCTATTTTCTATATTACGCGTCATCCAATCTGCCGAAGAAATATACATTTTTACATCTGTATCCTCTCCAAAAATATAAAGACGGGAATGCTCTAAGAATTTATCAATAACACTAATCACCTTTATATTCTCGCTTAAACCTTCAACACCAGGTATAAGACAACAAATTCCTCTAACAATCATATCAATACGTACGCCAGCATTACTAGCTTCGTAAAGCTTATCTATCATGACATAACTAGACAAACTGTTCATTTTTAATCTAATATACCCTTTTCCACCAGATTTACTTTTACGAATCTGTTCATCGATAAGTTTAAAAACTGTTTTTTGTGTGTAATGTGGCGATACAATTAAGTGTTTATAAGCATATACTCTATAATTGGTATGGAAGAAATTAAATATTTTATTAACCTCCTTTAGTACAGATTGGTTGGTTGTAAACAAGGTATAATCTGTATAAATCTTAGCGGTAGACTCATTAAAATTACCTGTACTTATAAACCCATAACGCTTTAATTTTTTACCTTCTTCGCGTTCTATCACACACATCTTACTGTGTACTTTAAGACCAGGGACTCCAAAAATTAAATGCACCCCTTCTTTTTTCATTTGTTCGGCATATCTAATATTAGCCTCTTCATCAAACCTAGCCCTAAGTTCTATAGAAACGGTTACCGTTTTACCATTAATAGCCGCATTGATTAAAGAACTTGCAACATGCGAAATTTGAGCCAATCGGTATATTGTAATTTTTATAGTTTTCACCTTAGGATCTAAGGCTGCTTCTCTTAAAAACTTTACAATGTATGAAAAGGTATGGTAAGGTGTATGTACCAAATAATCCTTCTTAGAGATCGCATCAAATATACTCGTCTCTAAACTTAAGCCTTTAACACGAAGTGGCGTAATTTTAGCATACAATAAATCTTGACGTCCCAAACTTGGAAAAGACATATAATCGCGTTTGTTATGGTAACGCCCACCAGGAATGATACTGTCTGTATTATCAATCCCCATTTTTTTCATAAGATATTCTAAAGTATCTTCATCTATAGTTTTATCATAAACAAAACGTACAGGTTCTCCCAATTCGCGATGCTTAACACTATCCGAGATTTTTTCCATAAAACTCTTACTCAAATCACTATCAAAATCAAGTTCACCATCTCTGGTAATCTTAATCATGTGCGCAGATATGGTTTCATAATCAAAAATATTAAAAATATCACTCAAGCAATAACGTAACAAATCATCCACCATGATGATGTAGTTCTTGTCACCTTCCTTGGGCAGTTCTATAAAACGATCTACAGACTTTGGTATTTCTATAAGGGCAAACTGTTTGCTGCCATCTTTCATCTGCATTTTAACGGCTAAATACGCAGCACTATCTTTAAGGTTGGGCAATACAACAAGATCATTAAGTATGATAGTCACTAAAGCAGAACTTATATGCTGAAAATAATACGCTTTAACAAAATCCTTTTGGGTGTCTTTAAGATGCGTCTCATTAATGATAAATATATTTTCCTTTTTTAAAGCCGCATCTATGGCATCTAAAACCCGCAAACTTTCTGCTTGTTGTGTAATCACGATTTGTGTAATAATCTCTAGCAGTTGTTTGGCTTTAATCCCTCCTAACTCATTTTTACCACCTTTACCAGCCTCAACAATACGCTTCACAGTGGCATAACGCACTTTAAAAAATTCATCTAGATTATTAGAAAAAATACCTAAAAATCGCAACCGATCAATTAGTGGTACACTTACATCTGTAGCCTCTTGAAGTACTCTAGCATTAAATTGAAGCCAACTAATTTCTCTATTGATATATTGGCTTTCAGGATATTCCGTTTTGGTCATTGTTATATGATTATAATGCAAACAAATATATTCTATTTCGTGTGAAAAAAATTTAAAATACAATTAAAAATTTGGCAATTTTAAGAGGGCATGATACGGCGTATTACACACATGTTTTTCTTACTTTAAATCTCTTGGAAAGAGTGTTTTAATGGTACGTCCTTTTGTTATTTTAGACCATTCCGCTATTTGAAATTCCAATTGAACCACACCACAGGTTGGGACATTCTCGATATAGCGGTCTCCAAATGTATTTACAAAATGAGTAATGGCATGGTTATGACCAAAAATCATGAGATGCGCCACATTAGTATCACAGCCTTTAATCACCTCTAAAAGCAATTCTCCCGAAAAATCATAAAGCTTATGCTCGTAATTAATCTCTGCATTAGACACTTCTAATTCTGGTAAAATAAGTGCCGCTGTAGATGTTGTACGTTTCGCATCGCTTATTTGTATCGCATCTGGTTTTAAATTTAATTTACGAAGGGCTTTAGCCATCAAATTTGCATCTGCAATCCCTCGCTCCTTTAATGGTCTTTCATGATCTATAACATCGTGTTCCCATGATGATTTTGCATGTCTAATAATGGTTAATTGCTTTTTCATTTTCCGATTAAATGTTATTTTTTGGAGGTAAAATACGTGTTTTTTCGGCGAAATTCAAATTCTTTTAATGTACGATATAGAGAAATTATCACAAATCTCAACATTATGCTGCTTTATTCTTACTAAAAAAATTTCAAACATAACCGATAAAATACGATTAAAAGCAGATAAAAATCTAAAGAGCTTCTTTTTGTCGATTTTATTTGTGGTTTAACATTTTTTTTTGAATAGAGCCTGAGATATATGTCTATTTGTTACACCTACAATACAATAAAGTAATGACCCTAGATCGAATTATATATGGAACTATATGTTTAAAGCTATTTAAGGTTTTAATTGACATTAACCTTAAGACTATAAAACAGTTTCCGCAATTTTCTTCCCTCAGAAAAATGCTGTTACTACCATCTCGTAATGGTATACAGCCTATAATCGAACGTAACATTTAGTTAAAATAAGTTTGCTATGACTATACAATTTTCAAAACACTGCTATATCTACATTTTTTGTGTCTTAGCATTTTTCTATAACACTACAAAAATGGAAGCTCAAAGTAGCACCATTTACGAGTTACAAAACCAAAATTACGGTGCCGATAGAACCCATTTTTATGACTTGGCCTTTAAATTACACCCTACCATTTATTTTCAGGGTATAACGCAAAAAACTCTTGATGCGAACAAACCACCTTTAAAAATTAACTTAAACGGTGCTACAGCCTTAAAACATTTAAGTGCCACAAATTATGATGCATCTCATGTGGAACTTGTATATATAAGTTTAAATACCCCTCAAGATCTTAATGCCAATTTAGACCTATCCTACATTACGAAATTTAAAAACTTAAAGTACATTTTTATAAAATGCTGTTTTAAAACAAATCTAGCAGATATAGAACGTTTTATAAAAGTTAAACCTGACACGAATATTAGAATTTTTTACAAAATCGAAATTCCGTCTTAACCTATAGTTAAATATAATGAAATTACGTCTCACAAAAAGGTATAACGCCGCTACACATACTTACATGCATAAACTGCTTGGTAGTTTTGTAATACTGTTATTAAGTTTAGGGAATAGTTATGCTCAAGTTAGAGTGCCTTTTGCGCCTAGAACTGCTTTAGAAACGCCTACCCAAAGTATTTATTCGGTTCAAGGTGACTTTGCCATGATTGGAAATACCAATTTAACATTGGTAAATTATGGCAACCTTACTAATAATAATAACGACATGGAATATGTGGATGCCGATAACGATGCTAGTACCTTAAATTCGTCTACAGCTACACTTACGTTTTCTACTGAAAATGATGCCATTCCAGAATGTTCTAAAATTCTATATGCAGGTTTGTATTGGACAGGAAGAGCGGCTAGTGTTCGTGAAGTAGACACAAGAACCTTTACCGTAACTAAAAATGGAGTGACCAAAACTTTCGACAAGCAACGTGTACTCATCCAAGGGCCTGAAGCTACAAGTTACCAAGAAATTAATGCCAACGGTATTATTGCCTTTCCGACAGATGGTGACGATTTTAACATTTACAGTGCCTACGCAGACATTACAGAGTACGTAAGAACAAACGGTCTTGGTGCCTATACCGTTGCAGATATTGCAACAAGAGAAGGTAACGCCGATAATGTAGGTTACTTTGGGGGCTGGGGTATGGTCGTTGTTTATGAGAATCCTAAAATGAGATTTCGCGACATTACTGTTTTTGACGGTCATGCCTTTGTGGCTGATGGCCCTGGTACTTTCGATGTTCCTATTTCAGGATTTAAATCTTTAGAAAACGGTGACGTAAACCTAAAATTAGGAGTTATGGCTGCTGAAGGAGATGTTAGCGTTTCAGGAGACTTTTTGCAAATGTTAAGACAGGATACCAATACGTTTGAAGCCTTATCACATTCTGGTAATTCCGCAGACAATTTTTTCAATTCATCTGTTATAACGGATGGTCCTAGAACCTTTAGTGATCGCCCTAATAGTACAGGAGTAGATATAGCTGTATTTGATATTGATAATGGAAATGATAACACAGATCCCTCAGACGACAACAAGTTTATTGACAACTTACAATCGTCTACAACCATTAGATATGGTTCTACGCGCGATTCTTATGTTATTTTTAACATTACATTTGCTGTAGAAGCGTTTGTTCCCGAACCAGAAGTTATTGTCTCAAACACCTCTATAAACGGGAACCCGCCTAGTGATACCAATACTACTTTAGCTCCTAATGAAAGTGCTAACTTTGTTATAGACATAAGAAACACAGGGACAGAAGAGTTAAACGACACTCGCATCACCATTCCTGTTCCTGATGCAGTAGACATTACTAATTTTAATATTTCTACGGAAACGTTCCCTCCGTTTTCAACAACAAACATACCTGTTTTCGATCCTAGTATAGGTGCTAATGGCGCTATTGTTTGGGACCTTGGAACGTTACCACTATCTACCAATACAAATGACATTTTAGCACAATTAAGTTTATCATTAACCGTTACAACAGACTGTACGATTCTACAAGATCCCGATTTTGTGCCGCAAGTTGCGCTTTCTGGAACCGTTAGTGGTACGGGCTCTGTGTCTCTGGTAGAATTTAATAAAGACCTTATAAAAGGGTTTGAAACCGACGGAATTTGTGAAGGAAACCCCATACCAGCACCTTTACTTATACCTGTAAATTTCAGAGAATTTGTTGATACGCCTCCAACAGCAAGCAATCCAGATCCTATCACTGTACAGTGTACTGCAGATATTCCAGAAGCTGATGTAACCGTTGTTACTGATGAAGCAGACAACTCTGGTATTGCACCTATAGTTGCTTTTGTAAGTGATGTGTCTAACAACCAAAGCAACCCTGAAACCATTACAAGAACCTATAGTGTTACAGACGATTGTGGGAACACCATTAATGTCACACAAACGATTACCGTTAATGATACAGAAGATCCAACCATTACTTGTCCAGCTAACATTTCCATAAGTACATCTAATGATAGTACAGGAAACTGTGCTACAACGGTAGATCTTGGTACACCTATAACAGATGACAATTGTGAAATTGCAGAAGTTATTGCACAAGTAGATGGTATTACAATAGATCCTGAAACCTTCATATTCGAATTAGAAGAAACACAGGTTACTTGGATAGCTACAGATACCTCTGGAAATACAGCATCCTGTGAACAAACGGTAACAATAACAGACGACGAAAATCCTATCGCACTATGTCAAAACGTAGAAATTGCTTTAGACGCCAGTGGTACGGCTACTTTAACAGCTGAAGCTATTGACAACAATTCTACAGATAATTGTGGTATTGCAACACGTGAAGCTTCTCAAACCAGTTTCACATGTGCCGATATTGGAGATAATACAGTAACACTTACGGTTACAGATAATGCTGGAAATACAGCAACTTGTGAGGCTACTGTTACAGTCATAAACCTTATTAATCCAACAATTGAATGCCCTGCTAATGTAGAAGCTGCAACATCAAATGATGGTACAGGCAACTGCACAACAACAGTAGCTATAGGTACACCTACTGCGACTAATAATTGTGATATTAATACAGTTATAGCGCGTGTAGACAATACTCCTATCGATCCTACAACTTTCGAGTTTGAGCTTGGTACTACAACAGTTACATGGACCGTAACTAATAGTTCTGGAAACACGAGCTCTTGCGAGCAAACTGTTACTGTAACAGATGATGAAGCACCTGTAGCTAACTGCCAGAATATAACTGTAGCACTTGATGAAAACACGAATACTGCAACCATTACGCCAGAGCAAATCAACAACAATTCTACAGATAATTGCGATGCTATAACATCTATCAGCCTATCTGAAACGACGTTTACCTGTGATAATGTTGGGGGAAATACAGTGGTATTAACCGTTACGGATGAAAATGGTAACGAAGGGACTTGTAACGCTATTATAACTGTAGAAGACACTATAAACCCAATTGTACTATGTCAAAACGTAGAAATTGCCCTAGATGCAACAGGTACAGCAACTTTAACTGCTGAAGACATTGACAACAATTCTACAGATAATTGTGGTATTGCAACACGTGAAGCTTCTCAAACCAGTTTCACCTGTGCCGATATTGGTGATAATACAGTAACACTTACGGTTACAGATAATGCTGGAAATACAGCAACTTGTGAGGCTACTGTTACTGTTGTAAATACAATTAGCCCTACAATAACATGTCCTGATCCTATTAGAACAACAACATCGGCAAATGGCGTGGGGAACTGCTCAACAACCATAAACCTAGGCGTACCAACAGCAACTAATAACTGTGCTATTAATACGGTTACTGCAGCTGTAAACGATACTGTTATCGATCCTAACACCTTTGAATTTCAATTAGGAACAACAACCGTAACGTGGACGGTTACAGATAGTTCTGGAAACACGAGTACTTGCGAACAATCTGTTACAGTAACAGATGATGAAGCACCTGTAGCTAACTGTCAAAATATAACTGTAGCACTTGATGAAAACACGAATACTGCAACCATTACGCCAGAGCAAATCAACAACAATTCTACAGATAATTGCGATGCTATAACATCTATCAGCCTATCTGAAACGACGTTTACCTGTGATAACGTTGGGGAAAATACAGTAGTATTAACCGTTACGGATGAAAATGGTAACGAAGGCACTTGTAACGCTATTATAACTGTAGAAGACACTATAACCCCAATTGCACTATGTCAAAACGTAGAAATTGCCCTGGATGCAACAGGTACAGCAACTTTAACTACTGAAGACATTGATGACAATTCTACAGACAATTGTGGTATTGCAAGTCGTGAGATCTCTCAAACTATATTTACATGTGATAATATTGGAGCTAATACTGTAAGGCTAACCATTACGGATAATAGTGGTAATACAGCATTTTGCGATGCAACGGTTATTGTGGTTGACAACGAACCTCCATCATTCATATCATTAATAGCTAATATGACGGTAGAGTGTGATAACATTCCTTCCTTTGTTTCACTTAGCGCTACAGACAATTGTTCTGAGGTTGCTGTAACATTCGAACAGAATAGAATCGATGGCGATTGTATTTCTAACTATATGTTAGAACGCACTTGGACTGCCACTGACGGTGTTGGTTTAGAAACAGCCTTTACACAAATTATCACTGTACAAGATACTACTGCTCCAGAGTTTATAGGTAATCTTCCTTCTGAAATTACAGTAGAGTGCGATGCGATACCAGAACCTGAAACTTTAGAAGCAAAAGATAACTGTAGTGCAGTTACAATAACTGTAAATGATGAAACTACAGCTGGAGCCTGTTCTGGGACCTTTACACTTACAAGAACGTGGACTGCGACTGACGCCTGTGGATTGTCAACCGATTTTTCACAAACTATAAATGTTATTGACACCACTGCGCCTGTACCTTTAGATCCTATAGCGCCCAACGTAACCGTAAGTTGTACTGATATCCCTGATGTTCCAAACATTGAATTTGCTGATAATTGTTCTAGCGATATTATTACTGTATTTAATGAGGTTAATGGATTTGATGATACGGTTTTCGAAGACTATCAAATTACAAGAACATGGACTGTAAGAGATGCTTGTGCAAACGAAGCGGTGTATACACAAACCTTAAATGTCGTTCTAGATGAAATCGTTACCACGGTAAATGCACCTGACGCGTGTTATAACGATGGTGTTATAGATTTAAATGATTACTTATCTACGGATACAGTTACAGGAACTTGGGAGCTTATAGAAGGCAATACACTAGCCCAATTAAACGCCAATATATTCGACCCAACAACCTTAATACTCACAGACGATTTTAAACCTGGTAGCTCCCCTATTAATTACTTATTAAGATATACAGGGCTTCAAGACGGCTGCATCGATATCACAGAAGTATCTATTGCCATTAATGCAGAATGTATCGTACTGCCGTGTGGTGTAAATGATGTTACTGTTACAAAAGCATTAACACCTAATAATGATGGTATTAATGATCGTTTTGATATTAAAGGCATTGAATTATGTGGCTTTGTGGCTAGCGTTAAAATATTTAATAGATGGGGCGCACTTATATTTCAATCTAACGATTACGGTTTAGGTGAAGGCCAAGGCTCATGGCAAGGTGAAGCACATAATGCTGCACTTGGAGCATCTGGTACTGTTCCTAACGGTACATATTATTACATTATTAATTTAGAGAATAGTGGTTTACCACCATTCACTGGCCCTATCTATATTGGAACCAAATAAAACATAACCTATGAAACTTATAAAACATTACATAATTGCTTTTGCGTTATTCAGTTGTACGGTTGGAATGGCGCAACAATTGCCACAATTTACCCAGTACATGTATAACACCATCGCTATTAATCCTGCCTATGCTGGAAGTAGAGAAGCATTAAGCGTTATTGGATTACATCGCAGTCAATGGGTTGGTTTTGATGGTGGTCCTGTAACACAAACCCTTTCGGTACATTCACCTTTAAGAAATGATCGCATTGGCCTTGGATTTACCTTTATAGAAGATGATTTAGGCCCTGAAAATTTCACCTATTTGTACGGCGATTTCTCATATACAATACCAACAGGAAGAACAGGCAAATTAGCCTTTGGTGTAAAGGGTGGCCTTACAAGCTATAGTTTAGATGAAGACTTTAGAGCGTCTGAAAGTTTTGATCCTTTGATACGCGGTATAGCCAACAGATGGACACCTAACATTGGTTTAGGACTTTACTACCATACCAATCGTTTTTATGCTGGTGCATCTGCCCCTAGAGTTTTAAACACCAATAGAAATACAGAAGAAGGGTTTGAAGCTTTAGAACGCCTTAGTTATTACGCTATAGTTGGTGCTGTATTCGATCTTAGTGAGGCCTTCAAATTTAAACCTTCTACATTACTAAAAGCAACAAATGGTGCGCCTGCATCCTTAGATCTAACAGCCAATTTCTTATACAACGAAAAAATATGGCTTGGCGGATCCTATAGAATTAATGAAGCAACGGCCGCATGGGGAATCATAGCAGATTTACAAGTGTCCCGCCAGTTACGTATTGGATACTCCTATGAAAAACCAACATCCGAAATTAGAGCATTCACAAGTGGTACTCATGAAGTATTACTTATATATGAATTCAAATTCTTAAGCTCAAAACTTAAATCACCTAGATATTTCTAGACAACTGCATTTTTTTATGATGACATTTAGAACGTCCATAGTAACATCACTCTTTCTAGCTCTTGCATGCGTAGCAATGGCACAACCTGGAAAACAAAAAAGAGCAGATACATTATTCAATAAATTCTCTTTTGTTAAGGCTGCCGAAGTTTATAAGGATTTAATAAGGAATAACTACAATAAAAATTACGCCACACGAAGGGTTGGTGATTGCTATGCCTATTTAAGAAATCCTGCTGCTGCTGCGCGCTATTACAAAAGAGCTGTAGAAGATAAAAATGTACCTATAGACTATTATTACAGTTACGCACAAGCCTTAAGAGGTACCAAAAAATACAAAGAATCTCGCATTTGGATGCAACGTTTTAAAGATTCTGGAGGTGTCGCTAATACCGAACGTTTTGAAAAAGATTTGGACTTTATGGCACATGTCTTTAGTGCTAAGAAGCAATACTTTCTTAAGCGTACACGCATCAATTCAAAATTTAGTGATTTTGGCGCTATAGAACATGATGGCAAAGTATATTTTGCCTCATCTCGAGACGAAGGTGTTGCTATAAAACGCCTTTATGGCTGGAATGAACAACCTTTTTTAGACGTATACGTTACAGAAAAAGATGCTAAAAAGCGTGTTACCCATACCTCTAAATTAAAAGGAGATATCAATTCGATTTATCACGATGGTCCTGTCACCATTTCTAAAGATGGAAAAACCATGTATTTTTCAAGAAATGCGTCAAATAAATATGGACAAGAAAATGATAAAAAAGGAATTAGCTCTGTTAATATTTACAAGGCCACCCTTGTAGACAGTTTATGGACTAATGTAGAACCGCTCTCCATTAATAGCAAAAACTACTCTACGCAACACCCTGCCTTAAATAAAGACAATACCCGCTTGTATTTTTCTTCAGACATGCCTGGTGGTCAAGGAGGTTCTGATATCTATTATGTAGATCTTCACCAAGACGGTTCTCTGGGTACCCCCGTAAATATGGGTGCTATAGTTAATACCAAAGGTGCAGAAGGCACACCATTTATCAACAATGAAGGCATCTTATTTTTCTCCTCAGATGGCCATTTAGGCTTA
Organism: uncultured Flavobacteriaceae bacterium; assembly: GCA_947504035.1. GTDB lineage: Bacteria > Bacteroidota > Bacteroidia > Flavobacteriales > Flavobacteriaceae > Jejuia > Jejuia algarum. Next base: position 97,200 of record CANNGA010000002.1, on the reverse strand, counting down.
GGTTTACTCGATATTTTTGGTACCGTTGCAGACGACTCCAATACCATTACAGATGTCGTAAACTTAGGGGTTCCTGTTAATTCAGAAAAAGATGATTTTTGTTTTACGATGAATAAAGATGGGGTTACAGGCTATTTTTCGTCTAACCGCCGTGGAGGACGCGGAGACGATGATATTTATGAATTTTTTCGCAAACCCCTATTACGTGTAAGAGGACAGGTTGTTGATGCCATAAATTCTAAACCAGTACCTAATTCTATTATCAATTTGTTTGATGGAGATGACAATAAAATCGCCTATATGGTTACTGATAAAGAAGGCTTCTACGAGATCAATATAGATAGAAATCAAGATTATAAAATTGTAGCAAGTCAAGAAAAGTATATCGATGACTATAGAAACTTTTCATCTAAAAACATTTCTAGTATTGAGTCTGAAATTGTAGCTAACCTGATACTAAATCCAGTACAAAAAGTCGTTGTTTTAGCAGAATTAAACACCATCTATTTTGACTACAATAAACATAACATTAGAGAAGATGCCGCTTTAGAATTAGACAAAATTGTAAACTTAATGGCTAATACGTATCCAGATATGATCATTAAAATAGAATCGCATACCGATTCTAGAGGGACCTTGTCCTATAACGATAAATTATCTATAGACAGAGCAAATGCGACCTATGAATATATTATATCTAAAGGCATAGCTCCTAGTCGTATTACAGAACATAAAGGGTATGGAGAACGCCGTTTAACCAATGGTTGTCAAGATGGTGCAAATTGTGAAGATGAAGCCCACCAATTAAACCGAAGAACAGAGTTTATTATTATTCAAATTGAATAAAGGCATTGTATCGTTTTTGTGTTTATAAGGCTGTATTTAAGCACTATAAATACAAAAACGCTAAAGTGCTTCTGGCACATATAAAACCCCACCCGAGTCATCGAACAATGAGGCCTCACATAAGGTCTATTTTCGAGACAAAGCCTATACCCATTTAAATGGTATACAGGGTGCTTTAAAACCAAGCCCAATGAGACTAAAAAGCCACATTCTAATTTGCTACCTCACTGTAGGGTTGAGCTTTCACGCTTTCGCACAACTTAAAATGCAAAAAAAAGCAGATGAGTTATTCAATAATTTTGCCTTCGATACGGCGGCTCAAGTTTACGAAAGCCTTCTAGAAAAAGGGTATAACGCAAATTATATAGCCCGACAACTCGGTGACTGTTATGCGTATATGCGAAATCCTGAAAAAGCCGCTACTTATTACCAAACTGTAGTACAAAATGAGGCCACGCCCCTAGCCTACTACTATAAATACGCGCAAGCCTTAAGAGGCCTTAAAGCGTATGAAACTTCTAGAGTTTGGTTAGAAAAGTTTAAAGCTAAAGGAGGTGTTTTAAATGACAGCCGTTTTATAAACGATGCCGACTTTATTACGGCCATATTCAACGCCAAACCTAACTATAGCCTCAAAACTGTTAATTTCAATTCGGTGGTTAGTGATTTTGGCGCTTTTGAACGTAACGATACGGTTTACTTCACATCTACAGCCAACAAGGGCGTATTAAAAAAACACCGCCATGCTTGGGACAAACAACCCTTTCTTGACCTTTACGCCACTCCAAAATCTGCAGACACAATCATCCATCACAAAGCCAAATTAAAAGGGCGTATTAATTCAACCTATCATGATGGACCAGCAGTAATTACCAAAGATGGAAACACCATGTATTTTTCAAGAAATGATTTCACAAACGATAAACTAGGAGAAGGCTCTAATGGTATTAACAATCTAAAAATTTACAAAGCCACATTAGTCAATGGCAAATGGTCTAAGATTAAGGAGTTGCCTTTTAATAACAAAAACTATTCTGTAGGACACCCTGCTTTAAATAATGACGATAGCAAATTGTATTTTACATCAGACATGCCTGGAGGTGTTGGCGGTGCAGATATATACTATGTTACCATAGGTGAAAATGGCAGCTATGGCACTCCTACCAATGCAGGCCCTACAATTAACACTGAAAAAAACGAAGTATTCCCATTTGTAAATGCCGAAAATACGCTATTCTTTTCTTCTGATGGCCACCAAGGCATAGGCCTATTAGATATTTTTGTAGCGACTCAAAATAAGAACACCGCAGAAACAACGATCCTTAATCTTGGAGTTCCTATCAACTCCAGTAAAGATGATTTTTCATTTTTTATGACGCAAAACGGCACAGCAGGTTATATCGCTTCTAATAGAGAAGGCGGTCTTGGTAAAGATGACATTTATGCCTTTGATAGAATCCCTCAATTACAACTCACAGGAAAAGTAACAGACACTTCAACACAAACGCCAATTTCAAATAGCGTTGTAAAGCTATCTACGGCTAATGGTAATGCTGTGGCCTATATAGAAACGAATTCTGAAGGCATATACCGTATCGATGTGGATAGAGATGTCAATTATATAGTCAGCGCTTCTAAAGCTGGTTATGAGTCCTCTAGTACAGCATTAGGTACTGAAGGCTTAGCGCTTTTTGAAAAAAATATAACAGCTAATTTTAGCTTAACTACTGCAAAAATTAATGAACCTATAGCTGTAACAGCTGCGCCCGTTATAGAAGATTTAGGAGCCATTTTCTTTAATTTTGATACTGCAGAAATACAAGACAACAGTCATAGTGCTTTAACTCAAATTATAAATACCATGTTAAACACCTACCCCGAAATGACTATTAAAATAGAAGCGTTTAGTGATGCTAGAGGTCCTGAATCTTACAATATGACCCTATCTCAAAAAAGAGCCAATGCAACCTACAATTACCTCATTGCAAATGGCATTGCACCATCGAGAATTATAGCTCATAAAGGTTATGGCGAACACGAATCAACCATTAATTGCGAACACAGTTCTAAACCATGTTCTGAAGAAGCTTATAAATTGAGCAGGCGTACCAATTTTATAGTTGTTAAAGTAAACCCCTAAAAAAACGTACCATATTTACAGCTATGCCCTCTACAACATACAAAACCCTTCCTAAAACGGAAGGGTTTTTACCTAAGCTAAATTCAATAACAATTAAGTTATCAATGTATAACCTTTTTGACTAACGAACTTTAATCCCTGATTTTATATATAATCAATGAATTGTAAAAAGGCTATGCTTTGTGGTATACTACACTTAAACTATTTATTTTTTAATAAACATGTTTGTATAGTACCATTTACCATCTATATCTTGTTCTGCTGAAATTTCAAAATTTGTAAAATCACCTTTCATATTTTCTCTATGTGATGCACTTTTTATCCAGGCATTTACTACCGATTCTGCTGATGTAAACCCAAAGGCTACATTTTCAGAAACTTTAACGGCACCAGCATTTTCTTTTAAGTAATTGCTTCTTATAAAAAAATTAGCATGAGAAACAGATTTGTTATCAACCATATAATCTGTATGGCTATGCGCAGCAGACTTTACAATAGTTAAACTTTCTAAACGATGTAATCCTTCTTCTTCGCGGAAGTCGTTAATTAAAACAAGGATCTCTTCTTCTATAGTTTTTGTCTCAGGTACAATAAGCTGCTCTTCGCTTAAAGTTTCAGTTTCTGTATTAAGGGATTCTGGGGAACACGAGTACGTCCATACAGCACACAACGCCAGTATAAACCATGTAGCAATGGATTTCATAATATAAGTAGATTAGGTTTGGGATTATAAATCTACTTACTGGCGGCTCAAAAAAACGTTAACGAAATGTTAAAATCGATTAAAAACATGTATTTCAGCGAAAATATATGTTTTTAATCGATTAAATGCAATTCAGACTCTAATATTTATGTATTTCAACCCTGTTTTCATGGAGATAGTCGATGAATATCCCAAGAGGCTACATCCTGTAACTTATACCGTACACGGTCATGTAGTCTATTAGGGCGTCCTTGCCAAAACTCTATTTCTACAGGTTTTACAATATATCCTCCCCAATGGTTTGGTCGTTGTATCGTCTTGCCCTCATAAGCGGTTTCTAATGCTTTTAGTTCATCTTCTAAAACAGCTCTATTGGGAATTACCGCGCTTTGTTGGGACACTATAGCGCCTAGTTGACTGCCTTTAGGACGTGACTCAAAATAGCCATCGCTTAAACCTTTAGCAACTTTCTCTGCCTTACCCTTAATAATAACTTGGCGTTCTGCTGCAGGCCAAAAAAAAGACAAACAAACTTCAGGGTGTTTGGCTATCGCCTTTCCTTTTTCACTGTTATAATTGGTATAAAAAACAAAACCCTCGTCGGTAAATTTTTTAAGTAACACAACCCTATTTTTAGGAAAGCCATCCTTTCCTACAGTAGAAATCGTCATCGCATTATTCTCAAATTCAGGGAAGTGCTTATCAACTTCAAAAAACCACTTTTGAAATAATTCTAAAGGTTTTTGCGGTACTTCCTCTAAATTTAACTCTCCTTTATCGTAAGATTTTCTATATTCGCTTAAATCGTTTTCCATAAGACAAAATTAACTAAATTTTACATTTTATTTTGTAGGAAAAATAACTATATTTGAATGTCTCTCGAGATTTACTAATCTTAAATTCATTAATTAAAATGAAATTTGAAAAGAGTTTATATTTTGAGAAGTTTAGCCCCAAAAAACTAGAACTTGATTTTGGTATTTACTATTTGTGTACTAATTTTTTTGTTGGTGAACTTTATGAAAGTGTACATGTTGATTGGACCAAAGTTGAAGAACTAATTTCCGAATTATACGCGTTTTATGGTGAAAACACCAAACTTGCTTATATTTCCAATAGAATTAATGATTATTCTGTCGATCCGCAAAATTGGGTAAAGGTAGATAAGCACTACGACCTGTTGGTTGCAAGTGCCATTGTAGCCTACAATAATTCTACATATATTAATGCTTCTATTGAAAAAAACTTCACTAAGATGAGCATTAAAAGATGTTTATCCTTAACAGAAGCCATTGAATGGATAGAAAGCCTAGAAGAATTTAACACCTTACAAAAGGTATTATAAGCGGAGAGATCGTTTTAAAGACGCTCTTTAAATATTCAAAATGTTTCGCATTTATAACAGTGGTGTCTTTTACGACCTCAATTTAGGAGGAGAAAGTTTGCTATTAGCATTATGATTTTAATCACAACCGTTTAAGATTAGTATAGCTCTAATTTACCGAATCTCAATCTATGAATGCTCTAAAAAAACTGGAGTTTCTAAAACTTGTTGGTTAAGGCTAAAACACGCTAGGCGGTTTATTCAAAATCGAACGTTTTTCCGTCTTCTGCCAATTCCACATTAGCAAAAACGGTTTGAGCTTCTGCTCTAAACAGCTCTAAGTCTGGATAACGCGAAGAGTAGTGCCCTAATATTAAAGTTTTAGCAGCTGCTTGAGCCGCTATACGGGCTGCCTCTTTTGCTGTAGAATGTTTCGTCTTGGGGGCTAAATGCGCATGCGATTCCAAAAAAGTAGATTCATGATATAATACATCTACATCTTTAATAACAGGAACAATATCTGGTTTGTATACCGTATCACTACAAAACGCATAACTCTTGGGAGGATCAGCTTCAAAAGTAACTTTGGTATTATCGATAAGTACCCCGTCTTCATTAACGACATCATGACCTTGCTTTAACTTTCTGTAGTAGGCTACATCTATGTGTGCAGCAGTCGCAGCATCCACATCTAATTTGCGGTCTCCTGTTTTTTCTTTAAACAAATAGCCATTGGTATATATACGGTGTTCTAAAGGAATGGTATAAACAGCAACGGCATCATCTTCAAAAATTAATTCAGAAGTCTTAGACGTCAACTCATGAAAGTACAACTTGTAATTCGTCCATGAGTCTGCAAGTTTCATTTGTAAAACAATAATCTCTTTAATCCCTTTAGGGCCATAGATATGTAAGTCTGCCTCTCGCGTTAATAATCGAAATGTCGATATTAAACCCACTAGACCAAAAAAATGATCACCATGTAGGTGTGATATAAAAATGTGTTTTATACGGTTAAATTTCACCTTATGTCTACGCAGTTGTACTTGTGTCCCCTCACCACAGTCTATTAAAAACATATGGTTGTTTATTTCTAAGACTTGAGAGGTAGTATTCCCTAAAGTTCTAGGCGTAGCACTATAACACCCTAAAATGGTTAATTTCATAGACCTATTTTTTTATGAAATGTAGTGATAACATCTATACATTACAAAAAATACATGGAAGAATCGCTATATTCAAGGCATTCTAGAACCTATTTGAGACTTTAGAACCCCAAATCGCGCTCAATTTCTTCCATCTCAATAAGATCATGTGCTTCTTGTTGCGTAGGCACTACAATAAGCGTATCAGACACCTCTTCGATCTGTAGTTTGTCTGAAACAATGACAAATGAATGTTTGGCTTTTCTGTGTATTTTAGAAAGTTGTAAAAACTCACTAACATGTTTGGCATTAATAGTTTCTAAAGCTGTAAGTACAATGATAATATTATCATTTTTATACTTTGGATATAATGCTTCTAATTTTTTTACTAATTCTACAATCGTAAACTTCTCTTGCGTTATAACTGTAGTATTTCCACTTTTATTAATAAGCATAATTCTTCTATTTTTTGATTTTCGATGCTAATAAATAGATAACTGCCATTCTAATGGCAACACCATTCTGTACTTGATCTAAGATAATGGCTTGTTTAGAATCTGCGACGTCACTCGTAATTTCCACCCCTCTATTAATAGGCCCTGGATGCATGATTGTAATTTCCTTATCCAAACGCTCTAATAAAGCCTTATTAACCCCAAATTGTTGGGTGTATTCTCTAGTAGATGGAAAATAACTAATATCCATACGCTCATTTTGCACCCGTAGCATATTAGCAACATCACACCAGTTTAAGGCATTAAGCAAATTACTTTCTACTTTTACCCCTAATTTATCAATATATTTTGGAATTAACGTTTTAGGGCCACAAACCATAACCTCAGCACCTTGTAATTGCAGTGCAAAAATATTAGATAGCGCTACCCTGCTGTGTAAAATATCACCAACTATAACCACCTTTTTACCGCCTACATCTCCTAATTTTTCTCGAATAGAATACGAATCTAAAAGCGCCTGTGTGGGATGCTCGTGCGCACCGTCTCCTGCATTTACAATACTTGCATTTACATGCTTTGATAGAAATACACCTGCTCCTGGGTTAGGATGGCGCATCACTACCATATCTACTTTCATAGCTAAAATATTATTTACAGTATCTATTAAGGTTTCTCCTTTTTTAACCGAAGACTGAGCAGATGAAAAATTTATAACATCGGCAGATAAGCGTTTTTCAGCCAATTCAAAAGATAATTTTGTTCGTGTTGAATTTTCGAAAAATAAATTGGCGATGGTAATATCTCTTAGCGAAGGCACCTTTTTAATAGGCCTATTGATCACTTCTTTAAAATGATCGGCAGTCTCAAAAATAAGCTGAATATCTTTCTTATTAAGATATTTTATGCCCAATAAGTGATTGACACTTAATTCATTCATTTACTCAATTATTTATCTATTAAATAAACAGCATCTTCGGCGTCATGCTCCTGCCAGTTTACTTTTACTTTTTCTGTATTAATGACATCTACCTGTCGTCCTCTATAATTGGGTTGTATGGGTAAATGTCTACTAAATCTTCTATCAATAAGCGCCAATAATTCTATTTCATTAGGTCTCCCAAAAGATTGTACAGCTGTTAAAGCAGCTCTAATACTGCGTCCTGTGTACAAAACATCATCTATAAATACGATGTTTTTATCTTCAACTAAAAAATCAATTTTTGTCGAATTGGCTTCTAAAGGCTTTTCATTTCTCCTAAAATCGTCGCGGTAAAAGGTGATATCTAAGTGCCCTAATTTAATGTTAGGCACCTGATAATCTTCTTTTAAAATTTTAGCTATTCTATCTGCTAAGTAAACCCCACGAGGCTGCAAGCCTATTAAAACCGTATTTGAGAAATCGTTATGTTTTTCAATAAGTTGACAAGCCAATCGATGAAGAATGATGTTTACCTCTTTCGCGTTAAGTAAAACTTTCTGACTCATATACTATCCAAACGTGTTTGGTAAGCAAAGGTAATGCAAAAAATTAAAATGTATTAGGTTTAATTTTGCTTAATACAAGATTCTAATCCTCCTTATGTAAGTCTCCATATAAAAAATTAGTGACTGCATTTTTAAAATAAACGGTCTTAATCATTTTAAAAACATACAACGGCTGTATCAAAGCAAAACAAGCCTACATGCAACATAATTTAAGGAATATGTTAAAAAAACACATTAAATATACAGAAAAACGCTTCATTTTTAGAACTGTATTCTAGCATTTTTAATACCAACACATGTGTTTTTAGATAATCGTATTGCATCATTTTTGTAAGAAAAAGACTTATTTATACTATTCCACCTACAAGAATACTTCTAGTTTTATAACATCTTATTCACCAAAGAACACCAATTCAAAAACGAATATAGGTGTTACCAAAACTAAAATAAACACACAGCATCGCACTCTAAAAAACACCACTAACTAACTAACTAACTAACTAACTAACTAACTAACTAACTAACTAACTAACTAACTAACTAACTAACAACTAAATAAACATCACCATTATTAACGCTTTAAACCATTAAATTATGAAACGACTAATGTTAACATTACTATGCTTAATTACAAACCTAACCACATTAACCATATGCGCACAAGATAGAGACTGGGTGGGCGCTGAAATTTCTACAAGAGACGCTTTTAGATATGGACGTATGGAATTCTCCATGAGAGCTGTAAATAGATCGGGAGTCTTAGCTAACTTCTTCACTTATAAAACTAATTCTGAACTCACACCTTCAAGCAGATCCAGTGCTGCCACCATTAACAATTATGAATGGGAAGAAATTGATTTAGAAATCTTCGGACAAGATAACGCCGATCATTATGAATCTAATATTATTTACGAAGTTGATAGAAATTCTAGAGTAGACAATCATGCAGAAGAACATGACAATAAATCCAGTTACGCATCTTCCCTCACTGAATTTAGAATAGATTGGCGACCAAGAAGCATTAGATGGTTTGAAAAAATTAATGGGTCATATGTCATGGTTCGAGAAATTTCTACAGCAAACAATTCTACTGCAAGTGAAATTACGGGACTGGAAGAGATGGACAGTCCGCATACGTTTCGATTTAACATCTGGTCTTCTACTAATGTTGGTTTTGCTGGCCCTTTTACCGCTAGTGACCAATCTTCACAAGAAGCAATTATAGATTATTTTAGGTATTACCCTTTAGGCGCTAACGGACAAATTAGCAGCACAGCTACTATAAATGATAATTTTTCTGGAAATCGACTAAATGAATCTATTTGGAATATTGCGGGATATACGTTTGAAGGTAATCGCGCGCGTTTTGTGAGAAGTAGTGTTAGAGTTTCTGGGGGGCGTTTACGTTTAAAATTTGGACCAGGCTTTACAGAGCGAAATGATGAAGATCCTTTTGATAACAGTGCCAAACACCTAGATAACGGTAAAAAAGCATCTCAATTACGCGTATATCCAAATCCTATAGGTACCCAGAATACACTTAATATTGTAACGCATAGTAAAACAGGAGGAACTTTAACTTTACATGATGTTAATGGTAAAGTTATATATTCAAAAACATTTAAAGCCAATACCACACAAATCAATATCAAATCACTCCATTTAAACAAAGGTATTTACATTTTAAAAGTAAAAACGAATGCACAAGTACACAACACTAAACTCGTTATCTAAACCTTTTTAGTTATGTACATCTATAACAGCTTAAGCTACACCTTCCTTTATAAAATGTAAAAACACTGTTATTGTGATTCTTATATTATCCTACAAGGCGCCTCTGCAAATGCGAGACGGCATTCATATCTAAAAAACAAGAGATGGCTACACCCCATCTCTTGTTATTTAACAGACTTAAAACTTAGTACCCCCTACTAGATCAAAAGCCCCTCTAAACGTCCTTACCTTTAAAATACACCTCTACACCATAATTTAGGACTAAAAACACAGATGCAATGCTTCTAAATTTCAATTTTGATGACTTAAGTTAAATAAAATCTAAAACCAGTATATCAGCGGGTTTCTTTTTTATATTTGATACTTACTTCAGTATTGCTCATGAAAAAACATTTACATTTAACACTCTTAACGTGTCTGTCATTAGTATTAGCCCAGGCTCAAAAACCAAAAACACCATCTGCGACGGCCATTTATGAATCCATTCAGAAATTAAATTTTTTAGGTTCTGTCTTGTATATTGCAGCGCACCCAGATGATGAAAACACACGACTCATCTCTTATTTATCCAATCATGTTAAGGCGCGAACAGCCTATTTATCGTTAACACGTGGGGATGGCGGTCAAAATTTAATTGGCCCAGAAATTAGAGAGTTACTAGGTGTTATTCGTACACAAGAATTATTGGCTGCAAGACGTGTCGACGGAGGCGAACAACTCTTCTCCAGAGCTAATGATTTTGGTTACTCAAAACATCCTGACGAAACCTTAGAAATTTGGGACAAAGACCAAGTGCTCCATGATGTTGTACGTGCTATAAGAACATTTAAGCCAGATATCATTATAAATCGCTTTGATCACAGAACTCCAGGGACAACACATGGCCATCATACGGCTTCAGCTTTACTTAGTGTAGAAGCTTTCGATAGCGCTAAAGACCCCACTATATATCCCGATATGCTTAAAACGACTGATGTTTGGGCTCCAAAAAGGTTATTTTTCAATACTGGATGGTGGTTTTATGGCAGTAAGGCTAAATTTGAAAAAGCCGACAAGAGCAAACTTATTCACGTTGATATTGGCACCTATTATCCTTTAAAAGGCCTCTCCAATAACGAAGTCGCTGCCTTAGCCAGCAGCCAACATTTGTGTCAAGGCTTTGGTCGCTTGGCACAACGAGGCACCCAAAAAGAATACATCGAGTTCCTAAAAGGCATGCCTCTAGGCAATGACAATACCATGTTTTCTGGTATAGACACTTCTTGGAACCGGATAAAAGGGGGTAATGCCATTGGTAGCATTTTATATGATGTCGAGAAAAACTTCAATTTTAAAACCCCATCTATTCATATACCGCAACTGCTAAAAGCATATAAGTTACTTCAACAATTAGAAACGAGCCATTGGAAAACGCAAAAAACAAAAACATTAAAACACATTATTGAAATGTGTGCTGGTCTGTATTTAGAGGCGTCTGCAACAACCAATTGGGCAACTCGAGGTGAAACTGTAAACCTCGATATAGAGTTACTTAACAGAAGTCAAACACAAACCAAACTCGTAAGTATAACTGTTAACGGTAATGCTATCTCCAAAAACATAGACCTTAGTAATAATACTAAGTTTACTTTTAAAGAACCCCTAAACATTCCGTTAAAAGCTACACCCACAACCCCCTATTGGCTAAATGCGAAAAGTACCTTGGGCATGTATCATGTGCCTAACAAAGCCCTTATTGGTCAACCAGAAACACCTAGAACCTATACTGTAAGCTTTAATCTCCTTATAAATAATACGCCTATTACATTTACTAAAGCTGTAATACAACGTTATGCGCAACCAGATAAAGGGGAACTATACCGTCCGTTTGAAGTTATTCCTGAAGCTTCAGTGCAACTTAAAGAAAATGTTTATATTTTTAATACGGCACAACAACGTGATATTAAAGTAACCGTTTTAGCCGGTAAAGCCCAAATAGAAGGTACTGTAGAAATTGCACATTCTAAAGGTTGGGATGTATTTCCAAAACATCAAAAATTTGCTATAGCCAACAAAGGAGAACGTCAAGAATTGGTCTTCACAGTAACCCCTCCAAAAACACAGCATGAAGGTACATTAAACCCTATTGTTCATATAAAAGACCAACACTTTAATAAAGCGCTCATACCTATAGATTATGAACATATTCCATTTCAAACAGTAACATTGCCTAGCGAAAGTAAGGTGGTACGTTTAGATATCAAAAAACGAGGTACTACTATTGGTTATATTGAAGGTGCTGGCGATGTGGTTCCGCAGAGTTTAAAACAAATAGGATACGACGTCATCTCTATTAAGCCCAATGCCATTAACGCAGACCTGTTAAAAACATTTGATGCTATTGTTGTTGGTATTAGAGCTTACAACACGATAGAAAGCTTAAAATTTAAGCAAAAACTACTGTTTGACTTTGTGGCTAATGGAGGGAATATGATTGTTCAGTACAATACGGCGCACCGTCTAAAAACCAAACAATTAGCCCCCTATGCATTAGAACTTTCAAGAGACCGTGTAACAGACGAAAACGCTACCGTAACTTTTATAAATCCAGAGCACCCCGTATTACACACGCCTAATAAAATCACCGCAAAAGATTTTGAAGGTTGGACACAAGAACGCGGTTTGTATTTCCCTAATAGCTGGGCAAAAGAATTTACACCTATTTTAGCGATGCACGACAAGAATGAAGCTTCTAAGGAAGGCAGTTTGCTTATTGCTAAACATGGTAAAGGCCATTACATTTATACTGGACTAAGTTTCTTTAGAGAGTTTCCTGCTGGCGTTTCTGGAGCTTATCGTCTTTTTGCTAATATGCTCTCTTTAGGAAAAAAGGAAGCGACAAAAACACCTTCAAATTAAAAACAATGAAACCCTCCCCCTCTAAAACACCGAAACAAAAATGGCATACATTGTACACGGTGGTACTCTGTGCCAACCTAGTCTATTTCATTATTTTTTATAGCATTACTAAAGCCTGCTAATTATGCAAATGTTAAGTTGGATTGACCTCTCGGTTCTCATACTAACCCTAGTGACTATTGTTGGCTATGGCACATGGCAAACCCGAGGTAGTAATAATGTAAAAGATTATTTAAGAGGTGGCAATACGTCTAAGTGGTGGACAATTGGCTTGTCTGTTATGGCCACTCAAGCAAGTGCCATTACATTTTTATCTACGCCAGGACAGGCCTTTAATGATGGTCTAGGCTTTGTGCAGTTTTATTTTGGAGTCCCTATTGCCATGATCGTAATTTGCATGGTCTTTATTCCCTTATACCATCGTCTCAAAGTCTATACTGCCTACGAGTTTCTAGAAGAACGTTTTGATTTAAAAACCAGAACGCTTACGGCTATTTTATTTCTTATACAACGTGGATTGGCCGCTGGGATCACCATATTTGCACCTGCCATTATACTGTCGGTTGCCTTGGGTTGGCATTTGCTCACCCTTAACATTTCTATAGGCATCCTTGTTATTATTTATACCGTATCTGGCGGTACACGTGCTGTTAACGTGACTCAAAAACACCAAATGATCATTATTTTCTTAGGCATGCTTGTTGCTTTCTACCTAATCGTAAGTCAATTGCCCGAAGACATTACATTTGCAAATGCCATACAAATCGCAAGTGCTAGTGGTAAGGTGGAGGTTTTAGACTTTTCATTCAATCTCAATAACCGCTACACCTTTTGGAGTGGTATTATAGGAGGTACGTTTTTAATGCTTGCTTATTTTGGCACAGATCAAAGTCAAGTACAGCGCTACCTCTCTGGAGCGTCCATAAAAGAAATGCAGCTCGGCCTTATATTCAATGGTTTGTTAAAAGTACCCATGCAATTTTTCATCCTTCTGGTAGGGGTTATGGTGTTTGTATTTTATCAATTTAATGAAGCCCCTGTAAATTTTAATCCTACTGCAACTCATGTGGTTTTAGATTCTAAATATGCCGATGCTTACAAAGCCTTAGAAGACGAACAAAAGTTAATTTTTAAAGACAAGCAAAAATTAATAACCTCCTTTATAGCCAATACAACTAAAGAAACAAAAGCCTATGTTGCTGCTGCAAATGCGGCTAATAACGACCTTAGAGCTGAAGCCAAGGCCTTAATTGATAAAGCAGGTGACGCTATGGACATTAAGGTAGAGAGTAATGACAAAGATTATGTGTTTATTCATTTTATCCTCAACAATTTACCCCGTGGACTTATAGGGCTCTTATTAGCTGTGATTTTAAGTGCTGCCATGTCTAGTACTGCAAGTGAACTTAATGCCTTAGGGTCGACGACGACTATGGACTTATACAAAAGAAATGTAGGCGTAAAAACTGAAAAAGAAATGGTGAAGGCCTCGCGATGGTTTACATTTATCTGGGGGATTATAGCTATAGGTGTTGCCTGTGTTGCCAACCTTGCCGAAAACCTTATTCAATTGGTTAATATTATAGGTTCTATTTTTTATGGAAACGTTCTCGGTATTTTTCTATTGGCCTTCTTTTTTAAATTTGTGAAAGGTAACGCTGTATTTATAGCTGCAATCATTACACAACTTATTGTTATTGCATTATATATTTTAAACATAAACGCATACATAAATCTGCCCTTTTTATGGCTTAATTTTGTAGGTTGTAGCATTGTAATTGCCATAGCCTGTTTGCTTCAAGTAATTTTATCAAATGACACCAACACAGAAACCAATTAAATGGGGCATTATTGGCCTTGGAAGTATTGCTCATAAATTTGCAACAGATCTATTAACCTTAAAAGATGCACAGTTATATGCTGTTGCGTCAAGACAACAGGAAAAAGCAGATGCATTTGCCTCTAAATACAATGCGACTAAAGCATACGATAGTTATGAAGCTCTGGCCAAAGATCCTGCAGTAGATGCTGTTTATATTGCTACACCTCATGCTTTGCACTATGAGAATACCATGTTATGCTTAGATCATGAGCTTCCTGTACTTTGCGAAAAGCCATTTGCAATGAATGCCTCTCAAGTTGCTGAAATGATACGTAAAGCTAAAACAAAACGCACGCTTTTAATGGAAGCGCTTTGGACGTACTTCTTACCGCACTACAACTATGTTTTAAAAGCATTGGAAGATAAGTTATATGGAAATATTGTAAAACTAGAAGCTGATTTTGGATTTCATCGCGCCTTCGACAATACACACCGTTTGTTCAATAAAACACTTGGTGGTGGGAGCTTGTTAGATATTGGTATTTATCCCATATTCGCAGCCTTATCCTCACTAGGAGCGCCTAAACACATCGAAGCCAATGCTACTTATTTTGAGAATGGTGTTGATGCCTCTTGCGATATGGTGTTCGCATATGATAATGCGGTAAAAGCCTATTTAAAAAGTGCACTTAACGAAGACACGCCCACAGAAGCCATTTTTTATTGTGAAACAGGTACTATTACTATAAATGGCATGTTCCACGCTCCAGCAACTGTAACCCTTACCCCTAATACTGGCCTACCAGAAACCATAGACTTTAAGTACACTACCATTGGTTACAATTACGAAATTATGCATTTTAACCATCTCTTACGCACTGGTAAAACAGAAAGTGATGTGATGTCCTTTGCATTTAGTGAAACACTTATAACCTTATTAGATAAAGTAAGAAACTGTATTGCTTTAGAATATGAATAGTATAAAAGTAGTTTACTACATACCAATCCCTATGTAAACAACCTCATATACATGTATTTACAAACATCGTTTAGCAGTAAAAAATAAAACATCATTTCAAAAAATATTTATGGTGCGTTAACGTTAATCATTTTACCCTAAACGCAAACCGTCTAATCTTCGAGACCTAACACCTTCCATTGGTTACCAACTTTATATGTGTTGAGTTTTTGAATAGACGTACCTCCATCTGGATAACGACAAATTTCAGTTATAATATAATGCTTATCGGAAACCATTTGCCTTTTAAAAGCTCTTTTAAGACCTTTAAATTTAGGCATTCCGTTTTCTTTTATATTTTGTATAAACGATAATTTCAATACTTCTGAAGTTTTTGTTATTAAGTCTTCATCAAT
Organism: uncultured Flavobacteriaceae bacterium; assembly: GCA_947504035.1. GTDB lineage: Bacteria > Bacteroidota > Bacteroidia > Flavobacteriales > Flavobacteriaceae > Jejuia > Jejuia algarum. The sequence continues at coordinate 81,274 of CANNGA010000002.1, read as the reverse complement.
TTCAATTTCGACTGTTTTTTTCAACATAAACTCTGCCTCTTTATCAAAATGCTTGTAACTTAGAACTTTTTCGATATCATCGTTATCATAAGCCTCTTCAAGAGCTAGTATTGCACCTTCTGGCGTATCATGATTTGGCAAAAAATAATCTTCACCCTCGTCCACGATCATTCCTCCTAAACTGTCATCTAAATTTTGTAATGCGCTTCCTGTTAACCCATCTCGTATTGCTCTTATAGTATACCCTCCTATCAATCGTCCATCTTCAATAATCATCCAATCTGAAACATCTTCAAAAGTAATTCCTATTTTCTCATTTATAGTTACATTTTTAACATCGATTGGGGCGTTCCCTATGGTTCCGTAAATGTTACCTTTATTATCAAAACTAGGATCCATAAGCCATATATGCTCGGTTTTTGTTTTATCTTCTATTCTAGCCTTGATAGAGAAATACTGCTGAGTGTCTTTAGGATTTTCTAGACATTCTTTAAAATAATGCAATGTCAATCTAGCTTTTTCCATAGCCCAATTCATTCTTTCGTTCTCACTCGGCAGGTTATAAACATCAGGATTTCCTTCTCGCTTTCTTATAATTTCCTTTTTCCCAAATAATCTACTTAATAAACTCATATTCTATTTTTTAATATCATTATTAGTGTTGCTCTTAATGTCATAATATGCCACTGCAATAAAGCTGTTTTTATTGTATCATGCCCTTAAATTATTATCTACCTATCGTTTGTATTTTTGCTTCATATTCTATTATTTTAGAATTGAGTCGTTTATTCAAATACATGTTTTTACCATTCAAAGCCTTTGAAATCAATTTGGCTTCTTCGCAATATTTTATAATCTTACTTGAATTCCAATGTCTAGGAGGGCTTTGCAAGTTAGTGATTCTATCTGCTAATTTAACAAGGCCAACTTCCTTTTGTAATGTATTGATGCGTCTTAGACTATCAAGCATTTGTTCTTCTTTAGTGTCTAACGTTTCATCTTTAGTTAATGCTTGGACAGCCACAGCTACGTTTTCCCCAAATTTATATTTAATCGTTTCAAAATCAGCATTTGTATCCTCAATAACATCATGAAGTATTGCAATTTGAATAGCGAAATCAATATCAAAATTTTTATCAAACGTGTAAGCAAATAAAACTTCCATTGCTACGTTAGAGATGTGCAACAGGTAATTGGAATTTGTACCTGGTACTTTTTGTTGGCAATGCTTTTCACCAGCAAACTTCATAGCCTCTTGATATCGTTCTTGAGTCATTTTATATTTTTTAGGATGTACTAGAAAGACCTCATAAAAAGCAATTTCTATTCTAAATAAAACAGAAATAAATTTTTATCTCTTCAGTACTATTCTCATTTTATCCGTCTCTAATATAACATATTCAAAAATTATGTAAGCACACTTTTCTAAAAACAGTATAACGGCACATAAAATTTATGCCAACTCCAAACGTTTTCAAATTCTCCTACTATTTAGAGCTTTCTCTATAAAACTATTGAAGTTACCCGATACCAAAAAATAAATATTCAACCGTTTATACTCTAAAATGACACTGTCATTTCAAAACCTTAAAAATGGTATATATTTGTTCAAAATAATGAACATGAAAAAAGTAATATCAATTTTAAGTTTCTGCATCCTCAGCATATACCATTTGTCTGCACAAAAAATAAGCTTTGGCGTAAAAGCAGGTGTGAATCAAGTGACTTTAAATGGAGAATTAGACTTTGAGAGTTTGACGTCCTTCCATGCAGGAATTACTTCTGAATTTTTTATTACTGATAAATTCTCTGTGCAACCCGAACTCGTTTATTCCAATCAAGGAGCTTCAAGTGAAGCCTTTACAGAATCCCCCTTTCTATTTATTTTTGATTCGCAATCTGATTTTAAATTAAGCTATTTAAACATTCCCATACTTTCAAAATTCTATATCACAAAAAACTTAAGTATAGAAGGTGGTCCTCAATTTGGACTGCTCTTATCGGCAAAAGAAGAGGTCCTGCTAAATGTTCATAGAGAGAACAACATACGTACGTTTGAAAGAGAAAATGACGTTAAAGAGCGTTTTAAAACTATAGACCTCGCTTTGGCTCTTGGTGTAAATTACAAATGGATTAAAGGTTTTAATATGGGCTTACGTTATAACTTAGGGCTGTCTAATGTATTCGAAACAGATCCTGACCTTCAAAACAGAGTCCTACAAGCCTATATAGGGTATCGCTTTTTTAAACTTTAGCTTTCAGGAAAATAGAAGTATAAAAAAAGGCAGCCTTTCGACTACCTTTTTCATCACAAAAAAACAAACTCAGATAGTTTATTTACCTTATAAACTTTCATGCACCGATGACAGTTCTACCTGAGTACCATTAACAAATTCTTTTTTTTTCTTATCTCGATAGACCCAAGCTATTTGTCCAAGTTGCATAATGATTTTTATAGAATCTTTCATTGACAGCTTAGAGCCATCGGCATGAATCCATCGTTTTAAAGGTTGTTCACAGATGTAACTTATAGCTTGTTGTCTTCCAAAATAGGCAGACATGCGTTTAAAAATTTCAACATCAAAAATCCATTGAGTCACGAACTTCTTATCAAAAGCCAAATGAATCACGTCTTTACTAAAAATTTTAGCACCACACTGTGTGTCTTTAAATTCCATGCCTAAAATTTTTCTAATGATATAGTTAATAGACATGCTTATCACTTTTCTGGCCGACTCTTTAGTAATATCTGCCCCCATTCTATTGATACGAGATCCACTTACAATTTTAAATTCTGAATGTTCTATCGTGGACACTAAATCATCAAAATCTTTAAGGTCTGTTGATAAATCTGCATCTAAAAAGCCGATGTAATCTAAATCAGGTTTACCAGCCATATGTAACATCCCTAATCTCACAGCTTCTGCTTTTCCGCCGTTTTTTTCACAGTCGTATACTGTTATATAATCTTCTCTTCCTTTACTTAAATCATGTAAAACACCAAGTGTATTATCTTTACTGCCATCATTCACAAAACATAAATGATACCCTGAATTTCTATTGATAAATTCTATAAATTCATCACTTAACAAACGGTCTTCTTCATTATAACATGGAATAACAACACCAACACAACGTTGTTGTATTACAGTAGTACTTAAAAGAGAAGGTGTATGGGTTTGTACTTCTGGTACACCTATAAGGCGCTTAACCCTTGCAAAAATTTCATTGAGACTTAATGGTTTTTTCATATAATCGTTAATCCCCAAATCGAAACCTTCTGTAATGGTTTCATCTGTGGTATTACCCGACAATACCATAATAGGTGTATCTTTGTCTTGCGAATTTCTAATGTATTTTACCACCTCTAGACCTGATACAATGGGCATATTAATATCTACGATAACCAAATCTGGCTGAAATTTATCGAATTGGGAAATGCCCTGTCTGGCATCCATTTCTATTTTAACGTTATATCCTAAATTGCTTAATCCTTTTTGCAAAGGTAACAGCACGAGCTGTTGGTCGTCGATGGCTAAAATTTTCATATTGTAGGTTTTTTACTGTTTTGGGACACTCAAATATATCACAATATTTGTAGGAAAAATAATATTTTAGTTAAAAATATGCTAAAGTGTAGACGAATGGTAATTTTTAACAGGTAAATAAAAATTTTAGAGTATAGTGTAAATCTATAATTACAGTTATATCTTTACATAAAGTTGAAAAATTCTACACTTGAATCCTGCAACATCAAATAAGCATCTTATTTTAGCCTTACTTATAGGTATTGTGTTTCATGGTACGTCTATATTTTTCACTTTAGAGACAACCTATGATGCTTTAATTCATCTCTTTTTTGCAGAACATTATGCGGGTAGTTGGTTTGAGCCTTGGAACTACAAATGGTATACCGGTTTTACTGTTATGAGTTATCCGCCATTGGTCCATCAATCTATTGCGGCGCTTTCCTTTATAGGTGGCTTAAAATTTGGCATGTTTACGGTAGCGCTTATTGCTATTGTACTTTTTATTACGGGAGCTTATCGTTTCTCTTTATTAATTACCAGTAGTAGAACCGTAGCTGGCTATGCCGCTATATTAGCAGTTCTATCCTCATCTTTTGTAGAAACCTTACATGTATTTGGACAATTGCCCAGTATTATTGGTATCTCTATATTAATGCACTCCTTACCAGAAATCTATTTATGGCTAAAAACAGGACGCCTTCGCTACCTCTTTACAAGCCTCTCTTTAATTTCCGTAACCGTAACATCCCACCATGTAACTCCTATTTTTGGAATGGTCTTTTTTATCTTTCCTTTAATTGGTACCGTTATTATGGATGTATCTCGAACACAGGTAAACACCATGAAAGAGGTTACATTTAAAATCTTTCTTGCAAGTTTTTTCAAATTGTTTAAACGTATTGTAACCTTTGGCCTATTATCTCTAGTCATCATTATAACCTGTATTCTTCCCTATTGGATTAATTCTAAAAAAAATCCAATCACTCAAGTGCCAATACCGCATGGCTCTCGTGATAACTTTATGGAAATTACATCTTCGGGTTTAGTCTTCTTTTTAATACCTTGGGGTGTACTATTAATATTGCTCCCTTACATCTTTTACAGATATTACAGCAAACGTTATCTTTTTTTTGGTTTTTCTATAACTATTTTAACGGTTTTAGGCACTGGTGGTACAACACCTATTCCTAGGTTATTTTTAGGCGAAACAGCTTTTAACATTTTAACCTTAGACCGCTTTACATTATGGGCATCTATCATGTCTATTCCGTTATTTGGAGAGTTTGTATACCGTTTGGCTGAAGGCGATTTAAAAACACTAATACAAGCTAAGTTAGGCGCCATTTACCACCGCATTATCGGAGGGCTCTTTGCTGGACTCTTTCTATTTATGACCATTTTTACGATGAGCCTAAATTATTTTAGACCATCGCAGCCTCAAAAAATTAAAATGCTTCCTATTGTTAATTTTTTAAATCAAGATCAACATGACCATTGGCGGTATATGACTCTGGGCTTTGGAGACCAGATGGCATGGCTTGCCGCTCAAACCAAAGCTTTAAGTGTAGATGGAAATTACCATTCTGCAAGACGTTTACCAGAACTCACAACGCGACCAATAGAACGTTTAGAGAACTCTAAGTTTAAGGGTGTAGAAGGTATTGGCTCGCTACAACAGTTTTTAACCACCCCCGAAAAATACAATTTCAAATATATTTTCTCTAATGATAAATTTTACGATCCTATCTTGTACTTCTGCGGTTGGCAACGCTTGCGCCAACTAGAAAATGGGATTCAGGTTTGGGAAAAGCTCAATGTACCACCATTATCATCTATCCTGCCTAAAGAAGATGTAGGGAGATGGCAAAAAATATTATGGGGTATCATGCCCTTTACAACTGTATTAATTGCCTTTATTCTCAACATACAACTCATGTGGATAAGAGCCTTAAAAACAGGACGTAAAACCATTCCCGATTATTTACAATTTCAAAACAACTACACCGTCTTCAACAGAAATGTATTGAGAATCACTCATGTTTGGTCCCTATTTGTTGCTGTAATTGTCTGTTACGGCATTCATTTATTCTATATTAAAAACGACAGCCATCATTCGCCAGACAATGCTATTTTAGCTTATTATGACGCCATAGATTTTAAGCGCTATGAAAAAGCACATAGCCTTATTAACCCCAAAAGTAATTTGCCCTTGGCACAGTACATGCTAGAAATATCTGTAACAGATGGCCTCTTAAGTTCCTATGCAAAACTAGATGCCATAACGACAAAAATAACAGCACAGTCGGATACGCTCGCCGCAGTTGTAGTTTCTACAAAATGGATTACACCTTTAGAAAAAATCTCAAAAACAGATTACCGTACCTTGGCTAAGGTAAATGGAAAATGGTATGTTAACCCAGAAGATATTAACTTAGACTTACCGCCAGATCAATTTTATGCAGGTAATACCACCGCTTATTTCAACCAAGGAAGACGCCGCATTTCTACAGAACAAACCCATCATGAAGATGTACTAAAACAACCTGTTTTAGAAATACTTTACGCCAAACTTGTAAAATATCAAAAAAGTTATGCGCTTATAGGTGAAATACAAAATGTAGATAATGTTCCCGCCGATGTGGTTTTAAAAGCTACGCTGTACAACGATGCCAATAAAACCCTAGCAACCTATAATGCAAAATATCAAATAAAACATAAACTCATGCCCAAAGAGGTAAGTGCTTTTAGAATTAATTTTGAAGGCATTGCTTGGTCAAAAACTCAGGATTCTATCCCTAAAACATTTAATCCTGATGAGTTTACACCTGTTGAATTTGAAGAGCAACCCACCAAATTCAACCTTCAAGCCGCGGGGAATGTCTCTGGGTCTGATCTGTATAAGAAATCGGTTTTGAGCCATTTAAAATTTTCTAAGGAAGGTTTCTCTGGGCAGTTATTCAATTCGGGCTTAAAAGAAATTACAATTCCGCAGCTACTCATTTCGTATTTTGACAGTTCTAAAACACTGGTCTGGGTAGATCATGTTTTTGTAAAAGAAGGTATTAGACAACAACGTCAACAGTATTTTGAATACAAATTTGAAAAAGACAGCGTCTCAATTATAAATGAAGACATGACAAACTGTTTTGTGAATGGATTGCCTAACAGCGATATTGCTGATAAAGTAATTCCTAATAGAATTAAAGATCAAACCTATTCTCAATTACAAGCCATTACCCATCCTGTATACAGTTATATTAAAATTGAAACTAATGCCTATTTAGGACATCCCGATTAATGCAAACACAGCACCTACATATCGTTTTTATTTGGTATTGGATCTCTGTTATCTTTATGCCTGCTTATGCCTTTAATTTTGAAGCTGATTTTAAACTTATCACAACCCAAAAGGTCTTTACCGCAGGTACACCTGTAACCTTAGAATTTACGACCAAAAATAACACGCAACCCCAATTGTACGTCAGCAATAGTTTTGGAGCAACACTTTTAACACCTACAGCAATAAAGAACCGCATACAATACTCTATACCACAACACATAGCCTCTAAAACAGGTGTGATATATTGGAGTTTACGCACTGCTAAAACACCTTTAAATGGCCAGCTTACAATTGTATCTGCACCAGCTGTAGACCTTATACAAACCTACCTAGGTCCTCCAAGTATCAGTGCTGGTGCTAATGATTATACCATGCTAGTTGCAATACCAACAGACGCATACGACAATCCCCTTACAGATGGGACTAAAGTCGCAGTTAAACGGCAATTTTTAAATACCCAACGTATAGATACCGTAACGATACAACATAGCATTAGCTATAAAAATATATTTTCTACTTTAAAGACGGGGCGTATTTTAATTAGCTCATCGTGCTATGCTTTTAATTCAAAGGAATATGATGTTAATGTTATGCCCGCCCCACCCTATGATTTTAAAATTAGGTATCACAGGCATCATCATTTTGCCGACGGCAATCAAATTACCACATTTACAACATCAACGATTAAAGATGCATACGGTAATACTACAAGCGATGGTACTTATGTAGAATTCTTTATAAAAACAAAAGCAAACTACATTTTAAAAACATCTGGAACCACTTTAGATGGTGTTGCTACTGCTAAAATGATTCATCCAAATCATGAAGACACCTGGTCTGTAAAAGCCTTTGTTGATGGTATGGCAGAAAGTGATGCCCTTGTTTTGAATTATAAAGCTGTAATTTCAGATTTTGATCTAACACGTTCTACAGACAATCGAAAAATTACAGTCGGTCCACTCTTTAGCTTTATGCACCAAATGATTCCTGATGGCTTAGAAGTAACCCTTGACGTGTACAGAAATGCTATTTTAATAGAAACCCTTCGCAAAGGCACTTCTGAAGGGTATGTGAATTTTAAATTAAACCCCAATCAATTTCCAAAGGGTAATTATACGTTTAAGGTACATGCTGCTAGCATTACCAAAACATTAAACGCAGTTGCATTATGGTAAAGATTAATAAAAACATATTACGTAGTATTTTGGTATTATCTTACATAAACGTTATCGTTATAGTATTTGTTGGCATTAGTAAAGTACTTTGCTTTTTAAATACGGGTGCAGATCGCAGTAAAATGCTGCATACAGAAATTAAAAAAATAGACCAGTATCTCCCACAATTGGAATGGGCTCCTTTAAAAAATGAAGGTAGACCCATGGACATGCAAACATTAAAAGCCATAGAAACCGATTATCTAGATGCTTGGTATGTAAAACATGTGGCCTATAAAACCAATACCTTAAATGGCATAAAAGATTATTACACCAAACACGCAAGAACAGCTATTTTCGATGTTGTTACTCAAAATAAAGCAGATCGCATTTCTATAGATGCAACAACATTAGCGCACAATATCAATCTAGATTTTTTTAGTGAAGATGGCCAACTGGCAGTCTTAACCGACTCTAATGTTGCAGAATACCAACGTGTATTTAAACGCGATACGCTTGTGTATGATGTCAAGTCATTAGCTACCTATAAGGCCATATTACTTCTCGAAGACGGATTTTGGCGGATAAGACATTTGCGCAAAACAGCTCATGAAAACGTCCCCGATACTATCGCTCCTGCTTTAACAGCTGTAAAGAATATTAAAGGCATTAATTATTACCCTCAAGCGACACCTTGGGACATGTACGGTACAGCATTTAACCCCAACCGTATAGCCAAAGATTTTGAAATCATAAAAAAAGCAGGACTAAATACCATTCGCATATTTGTACCTTATGAGGATTTTGGAAAAGCTAATGTTACACCCGAAAAATTAGAAAAACTCACAACTGTATTAGATTTGGCACAGGCCAAAGCTCTAAAAGTTATCGTAACTTTATTTGATTTTTTTGGAGATTATGAAGTTCTAAATTATACCCTAAACCGTCATCACGCTGCAACTCTTGTAAATGCCTTAAAAACGCATGAAGCGCTTTTGGCTTGGGATATTAAAAATGAACCCAATTTAGATTTTGAGTCTCGAGGCACCTCTAAAGTACTTGCTTGGTTAAACACGATAATTGATCTTGTAAAATCTATCGACACAGTACACCCGGTTACCATTGGTTGGTCTAACGCTAAAAGTGCACACTATCTTAAAAATAAGATCGATTTTGTATCTTTTCACTATTATGAAAATTTAGAAGCCTTGCAAGACACCTATGCGATGCTTCAAAAAAAGATGCCTCATAAAACGCTTGTAATCACAGAATTTGGTTTGTCTTCCAACAAAGGGTTTTGGCATCCTTTTGGCAGTACTGCCCAAGATCAAGCCAATTATCATAAGTTATGTCAGCATATTTTTGCAAAACACCACATACAATTCATGTCTTGGACGCTTTACGACTTCACAAAAGTGCCAAAAGAAGTCGTTGGACGACTTCCTTGGCGAAAACAGACTCAAGAGCATTTTGGTTTCATAGACCAAAACGGAGAGACTAAGCCTGCCTTCAAATATATCTCTAAAGAATAAATGTGTTACGCAATACAACGAACATGCGGCTTCTATGCTCTTGTCTTTATTTTTTCATTTTAAACCCGACTTTCACTAATAACCTCTTTTGTCGATGATAGTTTATAGTTCTCGTGCTTCGACAGAATACAATCAAAAGCAATGAGGTACAGTTCGGCAATTTTAGACATTGGATACGCTGTGGCTGCTTTGTAATTTGCTTTTTCTAATGTAACCCTATAAGCGTCATCTTCTAGAATTTTCTGAATAGCCACTGCTAAACTACTGGTACTTGAAGGTTCGAAAAACTCACCTTTATAACCTTCATCCTGAACTAATAGAGCTAAGTCGCCTAAATCTGGCATGACCACAGCCTTGCCGTAGCTTCCAGCCTGATGCAACACACCAGAACTTCCCGTTGTTGATGTATAAGGAAATACAACCACGGCGCTATCTTGAAAAAGCTTTGGAACATCTGCTTCGGCTACATAGCCTGTAAATGATAAGCCTTTTACATGTTTATAGCTGGTTTTAACCCCTTCTAAATAACCTGGCGTATTAGGGTTGTCCGTACCTGCAATTATAATTTCCATAGGTATATCTGAAAGTTCTCGAATCATTTCAACGGCATCGATCATACGTTCTACTTTTTTATAAGTCCCAAACTTGCCAAAAGTCATGATTTTAAATGGCTTTTGTACGGTATTATACGCTGGTTCTTCTAAAACTTCAAAAGTACCATGGGGTATCAATTTTACGTTGTTCACCTTGTATTTTTTACTTAGTATGTCTACATATTTTTGCATCGTTACCGCTACGGTATCTGCTTGTAACAATAGCCGTGTTAGTGTGCTTCCTATAAAACCATATAATTTTTGCATGATTTTATTCGTTGTAAACCCTGCATTACCAAGATCTACTTCCTCCATGATGTTGTGTAATAATACAATATTTGGTATTTTTTTTAGCTTACACACCAAAGGCAACATTAAGCCTAAGGCCGCTGCTATTTTTTTATCTCCAAATTTCATAAACTGAAGATTAAACAATACAGCATCTGGTTTTACAGCATTTATAGCTTTTGTCACTTTATAAAGATTTGTATAGCTATTAAAAGTCCAACATTCTTTTACTGTAATTTTACACCCAGAGGTTTTAAAATTAAGATCTTTGGCCTCGCTAGTTGTATCTGTTAATAATATCAATTCAGATATAGCTGTTTTTTGCCTAAAATGTTTCACCAAATGATAAGCATATTCATTTAAAGTGACTTTGCTTGGCGGGTATGCGGTTACAATGGCTAGTTTCATATCGTGTGATTTATAATATAAAGTTCTTCTATTTATATAAATTATTAGAGGCTATTAGATAAGTTACCTGTTCCTATAGACGAGCTGTGGTCGTATTTAGGCGAGTGCATTAAGCGTATACGTCACATAAAGTGTGTTTATTTGAAAATGTGCTACGCCTTCATACCTCATACCTTGGTACCTTTAGGTTCTGTTTCAAGTGTTTTTTTAGAGTTCAACTTAAAAAATATAACTTGTAGTAGTAGTAACAGCAGCATCGCTATAATTTGCATATGTACAACCTGTTCTAAACGCTCATGGAACAATAGGACCAAAACGACTTGTAGAAGTCCAAAAAGTCCAGAAATAACCACAGGCACATAATAGTCTAAAGACAGATAGTAATAAGCAAAAATATTAGAGATAGCAAACATAGATGTCGCTAAAGCATACTGCCATAAAAGCGGCGCCATAGCAATATAATGTTCACCAAATAATAAGCTAATGATTAATTTAGGAAAGCACAAACATGCTATAATAATCACTGCTGAAATCGCTGCAATGTATCCTATATATTTAAACAATATAGAGGCTGTTTCTTTACCATCTCGCTTTAACTGTACTACTGTAGGCAAAAGCAACATGACAAACATCCATGCTATAAAATATACAATTCTACCTATAAGCGCTAAGGACGCATACAAACCTGCTTCATAAGGTTGGAAATAATGCTTTACTAATAAAATATCACTATTGTTAATTATAATCTGTGTTAATTCATAAAATGCAGTAATCACAAAAAAATTCCGAATCGTTTTAGAATGTTTTGACGGTAACTTAAGAGTTTTAAAACGAATAGCTTTAAATCGAAAAGGTAGCAGTCCAAATACAAAAGAGGTTAAAATACCTACCGCAATTACCACAGATGAATGCAATTTTAAGAGGTATAATAGCCCCAATGTAAGACCTAATCGACTTAACATTTCTGCTTGATAAGTCATCGCTAAAGGCTTAAAATCTTTTGTACCTTGGTACACACCTCTGTTGACACTCATCAAAAAATACAAGGGCACACCACAACCAAAAACGACAAACATTTGTGAGGATGCTGTATTAAAAATAGTTTGTAATTCTTTCGCAAAAAGCACTATAAAAAAGCCCATTATAAGGCCTACTGAAAAGGCATTTTTATAAATCTTTGCAATGAAACTACTAAAAATCTCATATTCAAACAGTACTGAGAATTTTGCAGTAACTAACTGGAAAGTCATAGCTGCAAAAGACAATACTAACAAAAACGTAATGAGTACCGCTGCATCTGCAAATTCAGAAGGGCCTAACAACCGTCCTAGGATAAGATTGTATAGATAGTTGCCTCCATTTACAAGCAAGACGCTTAGCATGAACATCTGCTCTGGAGCTATTTTTTTAGACTTTAATAAAGCTATAAGCTGCATATAATAAATATTTCTTTAGTGATAAGCCTAAGAAGCTGTTAAATAATGTTCTATATCGTCATGCAACTCTTTACAGCCTAACCCCACAAAACAGAGTCTTTTTTTATGTGCTATGGCATAAGCATATAATTCTCGAAGTACAGCCATACCTCGTGCATCTATTTCTTTAACACCACCAATATCTAGTGTTAGTTTTTTGGTATAACAAATTAAAAATTCTAAATGCTTTTTTAATGGTTTCACTGTAGCTGTAGTGATACGTCCTTGAATCAAGAAGGCATCTTTCTTTTGTTTAATTTTTAATGACATAATGTAAAAGGTTAAGTTAATATTTGAGGGTTTTAGACTACAAAATTTAGTGATTATCTATGAAACGGTACGAATAATTCGACGAAAAGCGATTTACTGTAGACGAATTAACCTATATTTGGTGTTAACTTCGCTTTACCTAAAACCCAAACTATGTGTGCTAAATACCAAATACTTTTTCTACTAAGTCTCATGTCTTTATTTGGATTTTCCCAAGACATGACAACAGGTTTTGGATACTTAGAAACAGGCCAATACACTAAAGCCGTTTCTTTTTTTAAAGACATTTTAGAAACACATCCCCAAAATAAAACAGCCCGATTATGTTACGGTAGAGCTATTGGTTTATCTGGTGCTTCTACAGTTGCTGTAGATTTGTTTACAGCCTTACTTAAAGATTACCCAAATGATTTTGAAGTCAAACTCAATTACGCCGAAAGTCTATTATGGGATACACAATACCCAAAAGCCGAAACTTATTATAAAACACTCATTGCTGAAACCCCTAAAAGTTTCTCTGCGCTACTAGGTTATGCCAATACCCTATCTAATTTAAAACATTACGAAGATGCGTTAATCTACGTCGACAAGGCCTTAGAAGTCACCCCTAAAAACCCTAATGCTTTAACCTCTAAAAAATACATCTATCTTGGTTTTGCATACCAAAAACAACAAGCACAAAACTATACAGAAGCTGAAACACTTTTAAAACAAAACCTAGACCTATTTCCCAACGATAAGGATACCCTATTAAATTTAGCAAATTTATATCTTATAATGGGCCGTTACGACAGCGCAAAAATAATTTACGACGCACTAGGACAAAACCCTACAGATCAAACCATGGCCTTAAATCACTTGGCTTTAGTCTATCATTTAAAAGGCAAGGAAAAAACGGCTTTAAAACTTAGTGACAGTGCTTATCGCTCATTAAGTACACTTAAAGATACGCTACTCATAAAACAAACAAAAGAGCGCTATGTACAAGCCTTAATTTGGAATAAAAAATTTAAAAACGCCAAGCAAGAGGTTGCTAATCTCGTTAAAGCGCATCCTAACACCAATTGGGTATTAGCACTACGTGCAACCTTAAACATTTACCTTAGCAACTTTAAAGAAAGTGTTCAAGACTACGATCGTATTTTAAAAAATGACAGTACCTCTTTTGATGGTAACCTAGGAAAAGCTAACGCTTTAAAAGCATTAAGCTCTTATAAAGCGGCCTATAAAGCGGCTCACAACACGTTAAAATTTTATGATAAACAAAAAGACGCTTCCCAATTTATAAAAACACTAGACCTTCAATTTACACCATTTGCAGACACTAAAGCAGTGTATACAATTGATAATGGTGATAATGAAGCCTACGCAATTAGTACAGCACTAGAAATTCCAGTCGCTCTAAAATTCAAATGGCTCGCCAATTATGGATATAGAACCACGCGCAATGCCGTGACAAATAACGACGCTACATCTCATAATTTTGGTTTAGGATTTAAGTACCAACTTAGACCAAGTGTTGCGCTTAAAGGTCTTGCTGGTATTACTGCTGCAACTGCAAACGGTAGAAGTTTTAAACAATTAAACACCAATATTGCACTAAATATAAAACCCTTTAAACTACAAACATTAGACATTGGTTACCTTAGAGAAATACAAAATTTCAATGCTGAGTTAATTGATCGCGAAATTGTTATGAATAATTTTTATGCCAATTACAATTTGAGTTCGAATATTAACCTAGGTTGGTTTACACAATACTTTTACACACCACAAAGCGATGATAACACAAGACATTTACTATTTACGTCTCTGTATTATAACATACTTGCTAAACCAGCTCTAAAGGCAGGCTTAAACTACCAATACATTACGTTTAAAAACCAAGTTCCTACTATTTATTTTAGCCCAGAACGCTTTAATGCTGTCGAAGTTTTTGTAAATCTTATTAAAAATGAAACCATCACAAAACCAAAAGCTTGGTATTATGAACTTACTGCAGCTACTGGTTATCAATTTATTGAAGATGATCCTAAGCAAAGTACCTATCGCATACAAGCCAAATTAGGATATCGCTTTTCTGAACGCAGCTTTGCTAACATTTTTGGAACACGTAGTAATATCGCCTCTGCTACTGCTGCTGGTTTTACTTTTAATGAAATAGGCATACGCTTTAAATGGTACATCACTAAAAAACCGCTATTTAAATACGAGTCACTCTAGCACACAACCACTCAAAACACTAAGACCTAGGAACTTTTTAAATTCTTTTGATTTATAATTGCAAGATTTCGTTCTGGATTGTATTTTGGCTCTATAAGATCAGTTATTACTGATAACCTCATTTTTATGAAACAACTCGTAACGGCACTAGCAATTATAAGCGCTATTTTGGCCACCATTTTAGCGGTACTCCCTAAATTTAACTTAGCCATTTACCCCGCCATTTTAGCATTATTAGCAGGTGGAGCTGCCTATTACATGTCTAAAAAAGAGGGAGAACTACAAAAAATAGTGCCCTTTACAATATACCTTTCTAGTATCGCGCTATGTATCGTCATTTTTAAATTTATCAGTACTGCTACAACTGCAGTACCTAATACGACATCTGCAAAAGATACCCCTGTAAAAATTAAAGAAGAACATCAATAATCGATATCTTTTAAAATAACATGTAAATGCTTATATTTTGAAGTAGATACACATTTAAAAAAACTGACTTATGAAAATTTTAAGTACCCTCATTATAGCCATGCTTTCACTTTTAGGAGGCTGTGGTAAAACTCAAAAGAAGGTTTCCACGTCCACACATGTTCCCACCAATCCAGAACCTTATGCGGCATCTATTACAAAAGAAGAACTTAAAACATTACTTTATACCTATGCATCTGATGCCTATGAAGGTAGAGCTACTGGAAGTTCTGGACAAAAAAAAGCCATCGCGTTCATTAAAGATAAGTATGTTACAAACGCCATAAAATCGCCAATTAGCGCTACAGATTATTTTCAAGATATCCCTGCAAAATACTTTAAAGGCAGATCCGAAGGCGCTTCAGAAAACGTAATCGCATTTATAGAAGGTTGTGATAAACCTGAAGAAGTTTTGATTATTTCAGCCCATTTAGATCACATTGGTATATCAAAAAAAGGGGACGTTAACAATGGTGCCGACGATGATGGGTCTGGTACTGTTAGCATTATTGAAATTGCAGAAGCATTTCAATTGGCTAAAAAGGAGGGGTTTTGCCCTAAGCGTTCTATTGTATTTTTGCATCTTACTGCTGAAGAAATAGGATTATTTGGGTCGCGATACTATACCGAGAATCCCATTTTTCCATTAGAAAACACCATCGCAAATCTCAATATTGATATGATTGGACGTGTCGACGACGCTCATAAAGAAACACCTAATTACTTATACCTTATTGGGTCGGACAGATTAAGTCAAGAACTACATAACGTTTCCGACTCTATTAATAAAGCTTCAGTTAATATCAATTTAGACTATACGTTTAACAAAAAGAACGATCCTAATCGCTTCTATTACCGTTCAGACCATTACAATTTTGCCAAACATAACATTCCTGTCATATTTTATTTTAATGGGACTCATGAAGATTATCACAAACCTAGTGACACCCCTGATAAAATAAATTATGAACTATTAGAAACCCGTGCGCGCTTAATTTTCTATACGGCTTGGGAATTGGTAAATCGTAAGACCCGTGTTAAATTAAATGAAGATGTGTTATAAAATAAACTCAAACCGTCTGTAATACGACATGTTTAAATCTCTAATTGTATGCTAAAAATTTAAGATAATTTTCTTCTATTCATTTTAGGAAAAATAATCTTAATGTTTTCCACTTTGCGTTCTCTATTAAAAAGGACTCTAATATCACTGTTTATTTTTGTGATGCTTTCTACGTTTTTAAAACATACTTCTGAAGTTTGTGGTAATGCATCTTCACTTTGAGATGCTGCTACGTTTTGAGATTGTGCACCAGCAGATGCAAATGAGAATATAAAAACAGAGAAAATGGCAATATACTTTTTCATAACTATTAGGGCAATTTACATATCAAATATATAAGCTTAAACCGCTTACAGCCAATAAATTGGATGTACGAACGGTAATTTTCGATGATTAGAAGATCTGAAGCGTTTAAACGACGAATAGTTAAAAAGCATCTATTTATCGATGAAATAAAGCTATTTGTTTATTTCATCTAAAATAGTTAATACTTTATCCTATAAACACATACTATACTTAGTACGCCATTTAGGACTAACTACAGTGGAAATACATGTAATATTAAAATGAAAAACTATCTTATTTTTATACTTTAAGATAGTATCTTTGCTTAAAATATTATTTTAATGACAGAATTACAACAAATTATAGAAAGCGCTTGGGATAATCGAGAGCTTTTAAAAGATGATAAGACAAGTAATGCCATAAGACAGGTTGTTGACCTTTTAGATAAAGGAGAATTACGTGTTGCTGAGCCTATTGAAGGCGGTTGGCAAGTTAACGAATGGGTAAAAAAAGCTGTTGTACTTTATTTCCCTATTCAAAAAATGGAAACTTTAGAAGCTGGTATTTTTGAATATCATGATAAAATTCCACTAAAGAGAAATTTTGCAGAGAGAGGTATTCGCGTTGTGCCCAATGCCGTTGCAAGACATGGTGCTTACATCTCAGCAGGAACTATTTTAATGCCTAGTTACGTAAACATTGGAGCTTATGTAGACGAAGGTACTATGGTAGATACTTGGGCTACTGTTGGAAGTTGTGCACAAATAGGTAAAAATGTGCATTTATCTGGTGGTGTAGGCATTGGTGGCGTTTTAGAACCTTTACAAGCCGCTCCAGTTATCATAGAGGATAATGCTTTTATCGGATCTAGATGTATCGTCGTAGAAGGTGTTAAAGTAGAAACTGAAGCTGTTTTAGGTGCGGGTGTTGTATTAACCATGAGTACTAAGATAATTGACGTTACAGGAAGCGAACCTGTAGAATATAAAGGAATCGTTCCAGCAAGATCGGTTGTAATACCAGGAAGTTATGCTAAAGAATTCCCTTCTGGAAGTTACAACGTACCTTGTGCTTTAATTATCGGAAAACGTAAAGAAAGCACAAACAAAAAAACCTCTCTTAATGATGCCTTAAGAGAACATAGCGTAGCCGTTTAATAAAGGTTAGGCAACTAAATTCCAAGTTCCAAAAGTTAACCATTTTGGAACTTGGAATTTATAGTTTTAATTACAATCAAAAATGAAGATTTTAATTATCCAACAAAAAATGATTGGGGATGTGCTCACCTCAGGTATTTTATGCTCTATTTTGAGAAAAAAATACCCGACGGCTACATTGCATTATCTTATCAATTCCCATACATTTCCTGTTGTTGAACATCATCCTGATATTGATGATTTTATCTTCGTTACCCCAGAAATAGAACGTAGCAACCTCTTATTTTGTAAATTAATTAAACGTATTCGAAAAGAAAATTACGATACTGTAATTGATGTCTATTCAAAACTATCCAGTACCATACTTTCGTTTTTTTCTGGAGCATCTCGTAAAATATCTAAATACAAATGGTACTCTGCTTTTGTTTATACAGATACCTATAAAGAAAACTTACTTCAAAACGGTACCGCAGGTTTAGCTATAGAAAATCGACTCAACTTACTAAAACCCTTTTTTAACGCTCCTATAAAAGTTGAAAAGCCTAAAATTTATCTTAAAAACGAAGAATTAGAACACGCAAAACACATTTTAAAACATAATGCTGTAGCGCTAGATAAACCGCTTTTTATGATAAGTGTTCTGGGAAGCTCAGAAAGGAAAACTTACCCTTTAAAGTACATGGCTACTTTGATAGACCTTATTGTTGCTAAAACAGATGCTACTATTCTATTCAATTACATTCCGCATCAAATAGATATGGTAAAACACATATATAACCTCTGTTCTAAAGAGACTCAAAAAAGCATCCGCTTGGATATTTTTGGAAAGTCCTTAAGAGAGTTTATAGCCCTTACCAAACATTGTACTGCGGTTATTGGTAATGAAGGTGGTGCTATAAATATGGCTAAAGCCATAGACATGCCTACATTTTCTATTTTCTCTCCATGGATTATAAAAGAGGCTTGGAATATGTTCGACAATGGCACGACCAACGATGCTATACATTTATACGACATTAAACCCGAACTTTACAAAGGGATGTCTCCAAAACAAACCAAAGACGACTTTGCCAGTTATTACGACGCCTTTTTACCAGAATTCATTGTCCCTAAATTAACGCAGTTTTTAAACACTATTTCGTAATACCATAAGCAGTTCTACATACGCCATTCGATGTCGTATTGGCCCTAATAGCTTTATTTTTTTTAATCATTTCTGGTTTCACATAGCCTCTTTGGTGATCTAAATGCAGACAAATCGCCGAGTAGCGTATTTGCTTTGCTTTAATGCCTGCGTTAAAGAGACGCTCTCCCAGTTCGCGATCTTCACCTCCATATTGCATCCGTTCGTCGTACCCATTCGCATTCAAAATATCTGTTTTCCAGCCAGAGGCATTATGTCCATTCCAAGTCGCAGTGGTTGGCGTAAATCTATTCAACACCTTTTCTTTAAAACCACGAGCCGTAAGTTTACTCGTTTTAAAAGATGATGGTAAGCCCTTTGCTTTTAACCATGCTATATTAAAACAATCTTGCTGTGCGATGTCTTTTAACGTTATGGCATTACTTAACCCCATTGGCAATTTAAAATAACCTCCAGATAAAAAATAACCAGGTGCGCTTTTAGCAACATGCACCTCAAGAAAATCCTTTCGTGCAATACAATCGCCATCTGTATACACCAAATATTCCCCTAGACTTGCAACTGTAGCCTTATTTAATATAATGGTTTTTTGAAACCCATCATCAGGATGCCATATGTGTTGAATAGGGTAATCGACTTCGTTTTTCAACCTGTCAATCAACGCTTTAGTCACTTTCGTAGACCCATCATCAGCAATAACCACTTCAAACTTTTTATAGGTTTGAAAATGATAACTCCATAGTACTTTTTCTAACCATTCAGGATTATTATAAGTACTTATAATTACAGAAACATTTATATCTTTCATTACGCCAAAAATAAGTATTTTTGCATAAATATTAATCCAATATCCTTGAATCAAAAGGTACCTAAAATAACAGCACTGCTAATTACTTATAACGAAGAGCAACATATTGTTGATGTGATCAATAATATTAAATTTGCCGATGAGATTATTGTAGTTGATGGGCTTAGTACTGATAAGACTCCTTCACTGTTAAAGCGTTTTCCTGAAGTGACTCTAATATCAAGACCTTTTAAAAATTTTGCCGATCAGCGTAACTATGCCATTGCGCAAGCCAAAAACGAATGGATTCTATTTATAGATGCAGATGAGCGCATTCCTGACGCACTTAAAAACGAAATGTTTGAAGCCTTATCAAAGCCCAATAGTACGGTGGCCTATATGTTTAAACGTCGTTTTTATTTCAATAAAGAAGTTATTCGCTTTAGTGGTTTACAATCCGACACCACTTACCGACTCTTTAAAAGAGGGTATGCATCTTACGACAAGGATAAAATTGTTCATGAAAGTTTAGTCGTTAATGGTAAAAGCCGTATTCTCAAAAGCCGTATGACGCATTATTGTTTTACAAATAATGCCAATTATAAACGGAAAATGGAATATTATGCAACACTTAAAGCCCAAGAGTTATTTGACCAAGGTAAGAAAGCCAACATTCTCCATTTCATCTTTAGACCGACCTATAAGTTTTTAAAAAACTATTTGGTGCGCCTTGGCATTTTAGATGGTAAAAAGGGCCTTGACATTTGCTATTTAACAGCCTATGGTGTCTGGTACCGCTACAAGCAACTTAAAGCCATGCACCTCAAACAAGAACTAGCTTAAAAAATAAGAATCTATAGTTTTCGAGCAGTTTTGCCAAGTATAAGGCATCACATAAGGCCTCATGTCTCCTTTAAGTTTTAATGCTTTTTCTATTAACGGAATAACAGTCTCATGTGACGCCTCTAAATCAAAGAGGTATCCATTGGTGCCATCTTCTATCACATCTTCTGCGAATCCTGTTTTAGAAGCTACAGGCACACAATTAGACATCATTGCCTCTAATATGGGTACAGGACCACCTTCTAACAGGGATGTCGAGACAAATACATCTAGTTGGCTATACAGGTCTGGATAAGACTCATAAGGCATCGCATCATGATGTATCAAATTTGAAAGCGCATTAAGTTCTTCAAACCTCTCATACCGTTCCCAATGCCTTCCTATTAAATGAAACGTTTTATCCGGCATATGTTTGATAATATTCAAAATTAAATCAGGATTTTTGCGCACATGAAATGCAGAGCAAAAACCAATATCACCTTGTCCCCTTTCATGGGGATGAAAAAAGGAGGACGACGTTCCAATATGTAATACTTGTAATAAATCAGCCTTAACACCACATGCAATAAGGTATGCCTTAATATTAGAATTCAAACAAATAATAACATCGGCCTTATTGAGACACCATACCACATGCGTTTTGGAATATTTTCTGGACCAATTGGGATGGGTAAACATCACCACATTACGCTTTTTTAGTATGCTTGGATTACTGCGAATACTGCGGCAAAAATAGTTTTGGTATATAAAAAAATAGCCATCTGCTTTAGGAAAGTTTCTAAGTTTATTGTGGTAATGCACTGTAGCATCTAGAGCCGAATATCTTGATAAACGCCTTACTTTTGCTCCAAAAATCCAATCTTTATCCTTTTCCCTAGCAATATAAACTACTTTTTTAACCGTCTTAGAACGCGAATAGAAATGCGACTTTAAAATAGCGAATAAATACTTCCATTTATGAACGATGGTAAAATATAGTTGTTCTTTCATTTTATTAGGGAACCTGTATTATATGGGAGATTGAGAAACTCTATTCTTATATTTTTTCTTCCAAAAGAAAATACGTTTTTTAAGTCTCACTTTTCGATAAAATTTCTCTTGAAATGCTCTAGTGCTCTCCCACATCAAATTAAAGATCTTCGTTTCATCCTCTCCAGAACACTTAGCGTATTCATTACTCATAATTTCTATCATAAACTTATGAATGGTAAGCTTAGAAAAGTTTTTAATTCGAGTCTCAAAATCTAAGGGGCCAAACTCCATTCTATTAAGATCTACTAAATAAAAATGATACCCATCATCATGGGTTTCAATTAAAGTATTTCCTGGAGAATGGTCTAAAAAATGCACACCTTTTACATGTAAATCATGCGTAAACCGTGTAAAAGCTCTTAAAATGGTTTCATGCTGCTCTAAATCTAAGTTTGTCGTTAACTCCCTATAGGTCAAATCGCAATATTGTTGCGCACTAATATAGTAGCTATTTTTAAACAAGAGCCCTTCCGTAAACTCATAATACCCTATAGGTTTGGGGGTCAATATGTTTAATTCCAGCAACTTATTAGCATATTCAAAAGAACGCTGGGCCTTACTTTTTCTAAAAAAACGATACACGATTTGATTAATAATATTCGGTTTTTTAAAAGACTTTATGTTTACAGTCGTTCCGTTTAATTCAAATAATTTTAAACTATTTCTATCTTGATTGCCAAAATCCTCCCCCTTCGTTTCAAAATTGGTAATAAAATCATCAAAATTAGCCTTATCAGCTTTATATAAAGGATTAATTATAGCAATACGTTTCATTTAATAACTGCAAACTTTTATGAAGAGTAACTGGTCTCAATATAAGATTAGAAGTCACAAATATAACAAATACCTAATGATATAGGTCTTATCGAGATATCTTATATATATTTGCTTTTAAACACCTCATAAATGTATCAAGTAGCAGTTATTCTCATCAATTATAATTCTTCTAATTTTACACTAAATGCTGTTAATTCTATCATTTCAACTACCTCAAAAGCTTTAAATTATCAAATTATTGTTATCGATAATGCATCTCAATATGATGATTACCATCATTTAAAACAAAACATAGCGGTTAGTAGTAACATAACACTTTTTCGAAGTAAAATAAATACGGGGTTTGGAGCGGGTAACATGCTAGGCATTCAATTCGCCAACGCAAAACACTATGCGTTTGTAAACAATGATACGGTTTTAAAAAACGATTGTTTGTCTGTCCTTTACAATTTTATAGAAACAGAAGATACGGCGGCCATGTGTGCCCCACAAAGTTTTGATGAGGATGGTAATGTCCTAAAATCGTTTGATTACTTCTTAACGCTAAAAAGGGAATTATTAGGTCGAAAAACACTGCGAAAGCTACATCCTAAAAAATACCCGAAACGAAATCAAACCTATACCACGCCTTTGAAGGTAGACAGTATTCCTGGATCGTTTTTATATGTTGACGTTGCCGCTTTCAATGCTGTTGGGGGTTTCGATACCAATATTTTCTTATACTATGAAGAGACCGATTTAGCCTATAGAATAAATGCTTTAAACGGTAAAAATGCATGTTTCTTAGTGCCAGAAGCCAAGTATATTCATTATAGAGGACAAAGCACTTCTAAAAATATGCTCATAAAAAAAGAACTTAAATTATCGTTATTATACGTGATAAAAAAGAATTCTTCATATATGAGTTTTATACTTTTAAAAACAATACTTACGTTTAAATATCTATTTAAATCACTATTCAAACCTAAGTATTATATGCTCTTTCATGCCTTATTTTTTAAAGGAGCTTCATTACATACCTCATTAAAACAATCTCAAAAAATAGCCAGTAAATAAATGAAAATATTACATCTGTCTGGAGTCAAAAACTGGGGCGGTGGAGAATACCACATCGAAAACTTATGTAGTGAACTAGCCATTACCAATCCCGAAATTTCTAATCTCGTATTTTGCGTTGCCAATGCGCCGTTTCACAAACGCTTAGCACAAACTGCTATTCGTTTTATAACAGCACCTCTAGACATTAAAATAGATTTAAGGTATGTTTTTAAACTTGGTAATGTTTGTAAAAAAGAAAAAATAGACCTCATTCACATTCATGACCCTAGTGCTTTACAACTTGCTATTATCGCAGATAAGCTCTATAATTTACCGCCTTTTGTTTTTAGTAAAAAGACATCATTTCCTATAAAGGAACGAAAAAAAACACTGTATAAATACAACTATCCTAAAATAAAAAAGATACTCTGTGTCTCTAAAGAAACAGAAGCTGTCACGTTAAAAGCGATTCGTGATACCACCAAAGTTGTAACGGTTTATCACGGTACAAACTTAAGGACAAAAAGCACTGTTACCGATTTTTTACTCCGTGAGAAATACTGTATTAGTGCCGAAAAGACCATTATTGGTCATATTGGAAACCATATTAGAGCCAAACACTTAGAAACCTTTATAGAGGTAGTCAATAGAGTGGTTAATGTAGAACGACGCACAGACCTTGTTTTCATTCAAATAGGCACCCATAGTGATCGTACTCCTGCACTCTTAGAAACAGTGAAAACTCTAAATCTAGAAGCCCATATTATTTTTATGGGCTATAGACCTAATGCGTCTAATTTTATTCCGCAATTTAATATTGCTCTAATGACGTCCCAAAGTGAAGGGTTACCGCAATTTATTTATGAAGCCATGTATCATAAGGTGCCTGTAGTAAGTACTAATGTTGGTGGTATTCCAGAACTTATAAAGCATGAAAAAAATGGATTATTAGCGCCTATGCATGATGCTAAAACATTAACCAAACACCTTTTAACCTTGCAACAGTCGGATGCCCTCAAACAGCAATTTGTAACCTTGAGTGCTCAAAAGCTATTAGAAAAATATACTACGGCTAATATGGCGCAAAACACAATAGAAATTTACAACTCTATTTTAAACTAATAAGTTGTAACATAGAATACACACTGTTTCACGCTGTTTTTTACCTAAGACTTTGCAGGACCAATTTATATGCAAATAAAATAAGTATGCTGTTATAAAAAATCTCAGCGATGTCGTAAATTTGCAAACAACTTTTAGTGCCGTAAAACAACAAATACAAGTGTATCCTTTTAAGAGACCGTTTAATCGATCTACTTAACACGCTGCAATACTACCGCGCTGTAGAGTTTTGATTTTTTTTTATGAATTACAAAAACGCATTATCAAACGACATTTTCGAAGTCATTTCTAAATCAGCTGCCCAACTCAACTTAGAAAGTTTTGTTATTGGTGGTTTTGTACGTGACTTTTTACTTGAAAGAGGAGACGCCAAAGACATCGATGTAGTGGCGATAGGAAGCGGTATAGAATTAGCGCAACAGGTTGCTAAAAATTTACCTAAGCGTCCTAAAGTGCAGGTTTTTAAAACCTATGGCACAGCCATGTTAAAGCACAATGCTATTGAAATTGAATTTGTTGGTGCACGTAAAGAATCCTATACAACAAACAGTCGAAATCCAGTGGTTGAAAACGGTTCGTTGCAAGACGACCAAAACCGTCGTGATTTTACGATTAATGCTTTAGCTTTAAGTCTATCTTCAACCAATTACGGATCACTTTTAGATCCTTTTAACGGTATTAAAGACCTTGAAAACAAGATTATACGCACGCCATTAAATCCAGATATCACCTACAGTGATGATCCACTGCGTATGATGCGTGCCATTCGCTTTGCTACCCAACTCAATTTCACTATAGCCCCTCAAAGTTTAGAGGCCATAACTAGAAATGCAGAACGTATTTCTATCATAACGAAAGAACGTATTGTTGTCGAATTGCATAAAATCTTAGAAAGTCCCAAACCTTCTATTGGCTTTTTGCTTCTTGAAAGCACAGGACTTTTAAAATTAATACTGCCCGAACTCACAGCACTAAAAGGTATTGATGATATTGAAGGGCAACGCCATAAAGATAATTTCTACCATACCCTAGAAGTGGTCGATAATATAGCCAAGCATACCGATAATCTATGGTTGCGCTGGGCTGCTCTATTACACGATATTGGTAAAGCGCCTACAAAACGTTTTAGTAAAAAAGTAGGTTGGACCTTTCATGGTCATGAGTTTGAAGGCTCTAAAATGGTATATCATATTTTTAAACGTTTAAAAATGCCTTTAAATGACAAGATGAAGTTCACCCAAAAAATGGTATTTATGAGCTCTCGCCCTATTGTGTTAGCACAAGAGGTTACAGATGCTGCGGTAAGGCGTTTGGTATTTGATGCTGGCGTATATGTCGATGATTTAATGACACTTTGCGAAGCAGATATTACCACTAAAAACCCAAAGAAATTCGCGAAATACCATCATAATTTTAAAATTGTACGTGATAAAATAATAGAAGTTGAAGAAAGAGATCAAATACGTAATTTCCAACCGCCAGTAAGTGGTGAAGAAATCATGAAAACGTTTAACCTTAAGCCCTCTCGAGACATCGGTACGATAAAAGAAGCGATAAAAGAAGCCATTTTAGAAGGTGTTATACCTAATGAATACGACGCAGCCTACCAATTAATGCTGAAAAAAGGAAAAGAATTAGGCCTTAAAATTACAGACTAATACCAAGACTGTTCCCTTTGTAATGGCTCTTAAAAAACTTGCAAAATGAAAAAAGATAATAAACGTGTTATATATTGGCTTTTAACAGGGTGTGTTCTCATTTTTATAATGGTGGTTGTAGGCGGCATTACGCGACTCACACACTCTGGGCTTTCTATTTCTAACTATAAACTAATTTCTGGTACCATACCACCAATGAATGCTACCGAATGGCAAGCTGCTTTCGATTTGTATAAACAATATCCAGAATATCAAAAATTAAACACTCATTTTTCACTTCAAGATTTTAAGTCTATTTATTTTTGGGAATGGTTTCACCGCGTATTGGGACGCCTTATTGGTCTTGTATTTATCATCCCTTTTATCTATTTCCTTAGCACTAAACAGCTCACTAAACCCACGCTAAAAAAAGCAGCCGTTTTATTAGTTATGGGCGGTTTTCAAGGCTTTTTAGGTTGGTATATGGTTAAGAGTGGATTGGTAGACCGTCCAGATGTAAGTCATTATAGGCTAGCAGCACATCTCACAACTGCATTTCTCACTTTTGCATATACCTTTTGGGTCGCTTTAGATCTAATATTTTCTAATGTAAAAGAAAGAGATCTTAAGTTTAGAAATGTAGTCCGTTTAGCTTTATTGGTACTTATACTGCAAATTATCTATGGTGCTTTTGTTGCTGGATTAGATGCTGGGTGGATACATAACCATTGGCCCATGATGAGTGAAGGGAAATTTATTCATGAAACGGTTTATATCGAGCAAAGCCCACTATACAAAAACTTTATTGAAGGTAAAAGTGGGGTGCAATTTGTACACAGAACGCTAGCGTATATCGTTGTGTTTTTTATAGTACTTTTATGGAAAAAAAGCCGCGCTTTAATCCGTACAAAACACCAAGACAAAGGCATATATGCCTTGCTCATTGTTGTGACTTTACAATTTGTATTAGGTATATTAACCTTACTGCTCCAAGTCCCTGTATGGTTAGGTGTAGCGCATCAAGTAGGTGCTTTTATCCTACTTTCTACAATGGTATTTACATTGCACCGCTTTAGCAAATAATTTGTTATAACCGTTTTTTATCCTAAGACGACTATTACATGCTTTTAGAAGGGAAAACGTTAAAAATAATCTATCTTTGTAGTCTAATTTTTTGTTATGATTTACAGATTTAGAGTCATTTTAGACAACGACACCGAAGACGATATTTTTCGCGATTTAGAAATTCGTGAAACCGATAGTTTGGAAGATTTACACAACATCATTACACAATCTTTTGGGTTTGATGGTAGTGAGATGGCCTCTTTTTATATCAGTAATGATGCTTGGGAACAAGGTGAAGAAATCTCCTTGTTTGATTTGAGTGATGATGGTTCTGCGCGCTTAATGAATGAAACCGAAATTTGCGATGTCGTACACGAAGTCCAAACAAAATTGATCTACATTTATGACTTTCTAAGCATGTGGACCTTCTATGTAGAATTGGCAGAAATTGTAGAGGAAGCCGAAGGCCACGATTACCCCAACCTTATGTTTGTTCAAGGCCAAGTACCTGATACGGCACCCGATCGCGTTTTTGAAAGTGAACAAGATGGAATAGACCCCCTTGATGATACTATTGATGTGGATTACGACGACTTAGATTTTAACGAAAACTGGAACTAAATATCACATACGCATAAAGTGCTGTACTACACATTTTAATGTTCACGTCTCAGATTTAACGGGTTTACATTTTCGTAATTATCAGTTAAAAATTCTAAAGCCTGTTTTAAAATGGCACCCATAGAGTTGCACTTTTTAAACTTAGGATCGTAAGTATAATCAAAAATCTTAAGTTTTAAAATAGCGATATTGTCTTCTGTAGATAATGTATCATTAATCATAGCATCTAGCAATAAATCGATACGGTCGTGAAAACTTTTCATGCGCTTTACTAATATAGAGCGTTCTTCAATTTTATATTGGTCGATCGATAGTTTTTGAAAACTCCCCGATACCAGTTCTACCATCTTTAGATTCTCTTTAAAAAATTGAGGTCGGTAAATATTAAATTTCCCTTCGTAACACTGTTGATCGAAATCTATAGCCCTAATCTTATACACCACATGATCGAAATCATGCGTCGGTACAATCACATAGTTATACGAACGCATATCTCCTAAAAGCCGAATCATACAACGTTCATTAAATTTCACAAATTCTTTAGCGATCTGTGCTTTTTCAGACTTCGTACAATTAGGCAAGATGTCTTTCATAAACACATCGCCAGGTATCCCCGCGATATGCTCTTCAATAAGTGTTGTATTACTCACTAAAAAGTTGAGATTATAAGGCGACAACATATGCTCTAACTCTAAACCGTAAATACGAGACGCATCTGCTGTTTTAATATAAAAATAGACAAAGTTATCGTTTAGTATATTTCTAACCTTGATACGAAAAGGTTTGGAATTACCAAACGTGCAAAAGTCTATGGCATCAACACTTAAAAAAGGAAAAATACTCTCATTACCGTCAGAATGCAAGATCGCATATACCTTTTTAAGTGCAAGGTCTATCTCTTCCCTATCAAATTCATTGTAATACACCCGTATCCAAAGGGTGTCATTATCGTCTTTGTCATAAACCTCAACCGCTCCTTGAAAACGTAACAAATCATCATAAAAAATAGGAATCTGTATATTTCTATTATACTCCGTAAGGTAAGCATCCAATTGATTTGAAATTGGATAGGAAGGTTTCTTCTTAGAAATTTTTAAATCGTCCATACAAACCGTTTTTAAACTGATTTTTATATATCTCGTAAGCCATAAAAACACTTAGCTTTTATACCAGTGTTCTATGCTTTAACAAGAAAAGTGTGCGGCATAAATACTAACTTTTACAGTGACTTCTAATGTATTTAGCCTTTTCACCTCAATTATGCATAAATATCTATACCTCTTAAAACGAGTTCAAATTCCGATCTTTACATAAGTTTCAAGTTTATCTGGAGCAGCTACTACACAAAAACTTGAAAACGATCAGAATTTATCGCATTTTAAACCTTTATAAGGTTCTTTTCATACATAATTCAGCTTTGATTCAAATTTAAGCTTTTCTTTACAATATGTAACAAAACACTACGATTAGCGTCTTAGACTAAGAATGCATAGAAAAGAACTGATTATCATGTACTTTAAAACAAAAAATGGAGGCACCTATACTTACAATTAACAATCTTACTAAAAAATTTGGTCCTATTACAGCAGTAAATAACCTTTCTTTTACTATAAATAAAGGTGAAATCTATGGCATCTTGGGACCTAACGGGAGTGGAAAATCGACAACATTAGGCATGGTTCTAAATGTTGTAAACACAACTTCTGGTCATTTCAAATGGTTTAATGGCACTTTAAATACCCATGACGCCTTAAGAAAAGTAGGCGCAATTATAGAACGCCCTAATTTTTACCCTTACATGACCGCCGTAGAAAACCTTAAACTCGTCTGTACTATAAAACACGTTCACGCGTCTAAAATTGAAGAAAAACTAGACATTGTAGGGCTGTTAGATCGAAAAAACAGTACGTTTCGCAATTATTCCTTAGGTATGAAACAACGTTTGGCAATTGCCTCTGCCCTACTTAACGATCCAGAAATACTTATTCTTGATGAGCCTACTAACGGTTTAGATCCCCAAGGCATCCACCATATTAGAGAAATTATAAAACGTATAGCAAAACAAGGCACTACGATTCTACTGGCATCACATCTTCTCGATGAAGTTGAAAAAATATGCACCCATGTTGTGATTTTAAGAAAAGGTATAAAACTTTATTCTGGTCGGGTCGATGAAATGATCTCTAGCCATGGTTTTTTTGAATTAAAAAGCAATACACATGACCTGCTCATGCAAGAGTTAAAAGCACATCCTGCCTTTGGCAAACTTAAAGTGCATAACGGTCTTATCACTGCGTTTCTTAATACCCCTCTTGCTGCTGATGTTTTTAATAAACAGCTTTTTGAAAAACACATTATTTTAACACATTTAGTACAACGAAAAGAAAGCTTAGAAGAACAATTTTTACAACTCACAGATACCAAATAAACCATTTTATATGTTACGCCTTTTAAAGTTAGAATTACAAAAGCTATTATTAAACAGGACCAGCAAGATGCTTATTGGCATTTCATTTATACTGCCGTTTTTTGTGATCCTGTTGTCTGCACTTAAAATCAATGTCTTTGGTCTTTTTACTTTAAATTTGGGAGAATTAGGCATCTTTAATTTTCCTGTTATATGGCATCTTAACACCTTTTTTGCGTCGTACTTTAAATTGTTTTTTGCTATTGTAGTGGTAAGCATGATAGGCAATGAATACAGTAACAAAACGCTAAAACAAAATTTAATTGATGGCTTAAGCAAACGAGAATTTATAAGTTCTAAATGCTATACCATACTCTTCTTTTCCCTATTATCGACATTGTTAATAGGTGTAATTTCTCTAGGTATTGGGTGGTATTATTCTAGCGCCATCAATTTATCTCATGTATTAGAAGGCAGTACTTTTTTAATCGCTTATTTCATAAAACTGGTAGGTTTTTTTAGTTTATGCCTTTGTTTAGCGGTACTCGCCAAACGTTCTGCTTTTGCACTAGCCTTTTTGGGGATTATTTTAATTGCAGAATGGATTTTATATGGCATCCTGTCTTGGAACTTTGAAGCAGA
Source organism: uncultured Flavobacteriaceae bacterium (assembly GCA_947504035.1). GTDB lineage: Bacteria > Bacteroidota > Bacteroidia > Flavobacteriales > Flavobacteriaceae > Jejuia > Jejuia algarum. The sequence goes on along the minus strand of CANNGA010000002.1, from coordinate 50,373 downwards.
AACTGTTGCTAAAATTCATAACCTATTTCCTTTGCAATCGATGTACAATCTTATAGAACAACCTTTTCAGCGTATAGCCATGCTAAAATTTTCAAGACAAAAAATAGATTTAACATACGATTATATGGTGCATTTTCATGAAATAGCTATTGTTGTTTTATGGACGGTCGTGTCTATTTATGTAGCGTATAGACTGCTCAAAAAAAGAGACTTATAAGCCCTAATTCTCATCGTTTGGCGCTATTAAAAAGAACTTCTATAAGTTATTTCAGACCTAAAACGCTTACATATCGTTTTTTAATGCCATTCGTTCGTTTTTTTTGCAAGGTATTGTTATAATCTATAGTTTAGACGCTATTACTCTTATATCTTATTGCAATGAAACCCAAATCTACTAAGGCGATAAAACAGCTCTTTCTCCATATACTTACATTCTGTTGCTGTAGTATCGTAACTGCACAACAAATCACAGTTGATAATAATGTGCCTTTAAGTGATCTTATCTTAGATAACTTAGCAGAAAATTGTGTAGAGATTAGCAACATAAGTTCGTTTGTTAATGGAAACCCACATGGTCTTAATAGTTACGGTAGTTTTACAAGAGGAAACTCTAATTTTCCTTTTACGAATGGTATTGTACTTGCTACAGGTAGTGCAGCCTCTGCTGGTAATGGAATAATTTCAAATCCTTTAAATGAAAGTGCCTCTAGTTGGGGAACAGATCCAGATATTGAAACCGCTTTAGGAACGACTAATACCACAAACGCCACCTCTATAGAATTTGATTTTAGATCTGCTTCGGGGGAATTTAAATTCAATTACCTCATAGCTTCAGAAGAATATCAAGACTTTAATAGCTTTTGTAATTCACAAGAAGGCGTTGTGTTTTTAATTCGTGAAGCAGCTACCCCTACAGCACCTTACACGAACATAGCACTGGTGCCCAATACAACCGACCCTGTTGTAGTACGCAATATTTCTCCTGGTATTAACACCGCAGGCTGTCCTGCTAGAAATCAAAACTTTTTTGCAGGATTTAACTTTGGCGATACTAATTATGAAGGCAGATCAACAATTTTAACCGCCACTACAGCAATACTACCCGGCGTAACCTATCACGTTAAACTTATTATTGCAGATCTTAATACAGGTGCAGCCGATTCTGCTGTTTTTATTGAAGGCAGTAGTTTTGATATTTTAAACCTTGGCGAAGACAACCCTCAACAACAATGTATCGATGCTCTTACTTTAAATGCCGATATCAATAATGTAAATGCTACGTACCAATGGTTTGTTAATAATACACCTGTCCCTGCTCCTGAGGGAATAGCACCTACATTTGTGGTAGAAGCTGTAACGCAAGCTCCTGTTACTGCACCAACCTACCGTGTAGATGTTGAAGTTCCTGGTGTTTGTAGTGTTTCAGATGAAATCGTTCTCAACTTAGTTAACGGAGAAGAAATTTCAGCTTTAACCAATTTAGAATTGTGTGACGAGACAGGACCAGAAGTCTTTACCTTAAATACTAAAACGACAGAAGTTTTAGACCTATCACAAGAAATTCCATTTCAGCTTTTTGCAGTGTCATACCATACGTCTATAGCTAATGCGAGAGCCAATACAAATCCCGTAACAACTGCTTCACCGCCAACTTCTGAGATTTTTATACGCATTCAAGATCAAGACTCCAATTGTTTTGTCATTTCACGATTCCAATTAGTAGTCAACGCACCTCCAACCAATGCCACGGTAAATTACCCTGTCTGCGATTGCGATAATGACCCCGAAGATGGTTTTACGACTATAGATCTTAGTACTCAAAATAACGCCCTTTCAGCAAACACCCCTAATGTTACAGTAGCCTCTTTTCACAACACACAGAGTGACGCTGCTAATGATTTAAACCCTATCAGTACTCCTGTAAATTACATCAACACAAGTGCAAATTCTGCACAACTCTTTGCTAGAATTACAAATACTGTTACGGGATGTACAAATGTATCTACTTTAAATATTAGCATTACCAATGGTCCCGTTATCAACCAGACCCCTATTCCATTAGACGCCTGTTTAGATGACCCAAGTAACGCTGCTACCTTCGACCTAACAACAGCTGCAACAGAAATACTAGGCAGTTTTACGACAAGCATCCCACTCACTTATTACACCACCCAAGAAGGTGCTAAAAGTGGGCTTACAGATGAAATTACCAATAGTACAGCATTCACAATTACAACAGCAGAAGAAACTGTTTATGTTAGAGTTGTAGACGATGTTACAGGATGTGTCGCCGTGGCTCCCTTAGAAGTTCATAAAGAATTGCTATTAACAGGAACAGATGATGGCCCTTTTGGAGTTTGTGATACCTTTTCTTTTAACCTTAATGATGTTAGAAACAGATTATTTGAAAGGTTTAGAGACGACAGTGACATGGTGCCTCCAAACTATCAAGCTCGTTTTTTTGATGAAAATGGAAACCTTATCACTACAAGTCGATTTGAAACCTCAACGGCTTTAACCAATATTACTGCCGAATTGACTAATACTTCGGGGGCAAGCTGTACTAAAACTAAAACCATCACACTACGTAGGGACCCTCCGTTTACATTTTTAGATAATAGATCCGAAACTATATGCGATGTTACAGCCCCATTAAATGATAATAGTTCTTTAATTGACTTGAATACTTTTGATGCTATCGCGACTAAAAATGATGCTATCTCGACTGAAGATCAAGCCAACTTTTCTGTACTTTATTTTGATGATAAGACCAATGCTGAAACACCTTCGCTTAATGCGCAACCCCTTGGTCGTTTCTTTCAAAACACAAGTAATCCTACCATTATATACGCTAGAATTGAAAGTGAAGATTCAGAATGTTTTGACGTCACTGAATTTACTATTGACGTTATTTCACCTCCAAACTTAGGGACACTAACACCTTTAGCTTTGCCTTGTCTTCCAATCGGTATAACTGAAGGTACCATTACATTACAAGACGTTGAAACTCATTTAGGCAACCCAACATTAACATATTCTTATTTCGATAATAGAGCAGATGCCGTAAATCTCGATAATACAACTAACGGTATCTTCGATTTTACCAGACCATATCCTGTTGGAGTTCATACCATTTACATTCGCGCAGAAAATACAACAGCTGTAAACAGTTGCTTAGATATAGCGCCTTTACGAGTTATCATAAACTCAGAACCCCAATTACCAGATCCAGACAATAGAAACCTAACCTCTTGTATCATGGGGAATAGCAGTAGTTCTAGCTTTACACTGTCAGACTTCGATGCTCGAATTTTAAATAATCAAGTAGGAAGCTCTGAAAAAGAAGTCCTTTATTTTGAGGACTCTGCCTTAAGCATTCCTATAGACAAAACCGCTCCAAGGAATTTTAATGACGGTACGCCTGTATACGTACGCATACAAAATAGCCTAAACCCTAACAGTTGTCCTGTATCGGCCTCTTTTATATTACAAGTAGGGACCACACCTGTTGTTAACCTCCCTTTATCCCTTGAAGATTGTATCCCATCAGGGGAACCTTTAGTTTTTGATTTACAAGCTGAAGCTAATACGATTAAACAAAACACGCCTGATGGTAATCTGCTCGATTTTCTATTTTTTGAAGGTCAAGGCACTAATCGTATATTGATAACTAATCCTGAAAACTACATACTACAAGGCTCTTCTACGATTGAAATTGAAATAGAAAACAGAAATACAGGATGTGCTACAGACCCTACTGTCATAAATTTAATTGCTTTAGAACAACCCAATGTTGAGAACTCTAGCTTTCCACCTGTTTGTGATACAGATACGGATCCTTATGATGGTGTTGCGACATTTGACTTATCGTCCCCTGCTAATCAAATCCCTAATTTTATACAAACGGTAGCAAATACCTCAGCTAACATAGAAGTTAGCTATTTTAATGATCTTAAAGATGTATCTGATCCTAGTAGAGCCATCAATCCCGCAGATTTAGCAAATTTTAGATCCAATTCAAGAAGCCTACATGTAAATGTTGAAAATACATTATCAAATTGTTCTACTGTTATTGAATTGAAATTAGAAGTCGTAGCGCCACCTGTAATAACCCCAATAACAGCTCCTATACTAGAATGCTTTACTAATAGTGGATCTTATGATTTAACGCAAGTGGATTCTATGTTAATCGTTGACCCTAGTACTGTAACCATTAGTTACCACAGTACACCTACTGGTGCTGCTACAAATACAGACATTTTTGTAGCGAATACATTTACGTATACAACACCTGGTGATACCGAGATTTGGGCTAATGTCGTAGACGCTGTACCAGGAGGTTGCTCTATTATATCTCCATTTCTATTAAGCATACAGCCAAACCCTATAGCTCAAATACCCCAAGATCTCGTAGAATGTGATGATGATTTTGACAATCGTTTGATTTTTGACCTTACTAAAAAAGATGCTGAAATTTTAGGCCCTTCGCAAAATCCAAATGCCTTTAGTGTACGTTATTTTGAATCTTTAAACGATGCAGAGGCAAATAGAAATGCTCTAAATACCGACTATGATGCCGAAAGTAATACCACCGTTTTTGCACGTGTTGAAAACACGAGTACAGGTTGTTTTGCAACGACAGCTTTTAACCTCATCTTAAATCCCTTGCCTATAATCCCTATCGAAGATGTTGTAACCCTCTGCCTAAACGACTTACCGTTAGTTATAGATGCCAATACAGGCAATCCTAACGATAGTTATTTATGGCAAACCACTGTTAATCCTAATGTTAATGGTTCTACTAATCCACGCATCACACTTACCGATCCATCACAAATAGGCAATTACAGCATTACTGTAACAACCGATAATTCTGCTTTAAATACAGACGATTGTAACAGCTCTAAAACCTTTACTGTAATTGAATCGCAGCAGGCTATTATTGATATTTCTACAACAACCGATTTTGTGGATCCCAATTCAATCACTGTTACCGTAAACGGCATTGGCGATTACGTTTATAGTTTAGATGGTGACACACCACAAGAATCTGGCTTTTTCGGTAATGTTACACTAGGCAAACACATTGTTACCGTTATAGACCTTAATGGTTGCGAACCTATCGATACAGAAGTATTTGTTATCGATATTCCTAAATTCTTTACGCCTAATAATGATGGCTTTTTTGACAATTGGCACATTGTTGGTGCCAGACAACTCCCTGGCTCTGAAATTCAAATATTTGACCGCTATGGAAAGCTCTTAAAGATGTTAACCCATAATTCTCCAGGATGGAATGGCATCTATAATGGACAACGTATGCCTGCAGATGATTACTGGTTTTCTGCGAACATCATCCAAGAAGGCGAAATGTTTAACATTAAAGGTCATTTCACACTAAAACGTTAGGCAATATCTTCGTATTGCATTTAATAACAACAGACCTAATATAAATCTGATCTAGACGATAACACTTAGTAGTAAGTGAAAAGCAGTGTTTTAATAGACTGTAAATAGCAATTAGAAATTAATTATTTCTTAAAGGGTTAAACCTTCATCCCTTTTTATCATCTTATAAATGTAAAATGATATATCTTATCCCCTTATTTCTAATTTTAGATTTGCAAAATGAATAGCGCTAAGACAAAACTACTTTTTATTGGTCTACTATTACTGTGTTTTAAAGGCTTTTCTCAGCTCAGTCAAACGCATTACATTCCCCCCTTAACAAGTGCTCAAAATAATAGTGCAAGTCCACTAGAGCAATTTATATACATTTCTACCCCAAGCACTACAAATGTGTCTTATACGGTAATGCCAGCGGGACAACCTTCTACAAGTTATATAACAGGCACTGTATCTAATACAAATCCTGATGAGATCGCTTTAGGCTCTGGTGTGGGACAACTGTTTATGCCCGCTAATGCAACCAGTAGAGTTGTGAGTAATAAAGGTTACATAATAGAAGCCGATGCGCCCATATATGTCTCTGTAAGAATGCTTGCAGGTAGTGGATCTCAAGCTGGAGCTTTAGTAAGCAAAGGCCTTTCTGCCCTAGGCACTACATTTAGAATAGGAACGAATACTAGCGAAAACCCCCAAGATAGTCTCTTAGACTTTATATCTGTTATGGCTACCGAAGATAATACGCAAATTGATTTTAGTGCGCTTCCTTCTAGCATTGTCATTGATAACTACTCGGGAAATGTGCCCTTTACCATTAATTTAAACCAAGGGGATAGTTATATCATCGCAACCGAAAGGGTAAATAACAATGTAAACGCACAAGCGTTAATAGGCTGTTTAGTAAATTCTAACAAACCTATTGTCGTGAATTGCGGTTCTGCTAATGGAACATTTGGTGATGGCCCTGCAAGAGACTACGGTATCGATCAAATTGTAGGTCTCGACAAAGTTGGTAAGGACTACATATTTGTTAGAGGAGATGGTAATGACGCTTGGGAAAATGTATTAATTGTTGCGCATACTAGTAACACAACTGTTCGCATTAATGGAGGTTCTATATCATCCATTTTAAATGCAGGTGAACACCTTGTTATTGAAGGGGATGCATTTAATAATGCAGGTAATATGTATGTCGAAACCAATAATCCTGTATTTGCGTATCAAGGTATTGGAGGTCAAGCCGATTCCGAAGCCAATCAAGGCATGTTTTTCGTCCCCCCTTTAAGCTGTGAAACGCGAGGAAACATTGATAACATTGCGACGATAGAAGCTATAGGAAACAACACTTTTGAGGGCGGCTTATCTATTGTAACCACAACAAATGCTTCAGTTTCTATTAACAATAGCCCTTATCCTCTTTTAGAAACACTACTGGCCCTAACGCTGTAACAGGCAATTCAGATTATGTGACCTATAAAGTTACAGGGCTTACTGGAGATATTTCTGTTCAAGGCGATGGCGAATTATACGTCGCCTACTTCAATTTTAATGGCGCTGCAACCTCAGGGAGTTTTTATTCAGGCTTTCCCTCATCACCAGAAATTAGTTTTGAAAATCAAACAGTTACTTTTGGCAACTGTGTCCCCGTTACCTTGGTTGCGGCCAACGCGGGCGCATTCGACGCCTTAGAATGGCTCTTTGATAGTGGTTCGGGCTTTAATCCAGTAGGTACTAGTCCAACTTTTAATGCAGAACAACCAGGTACCTATAAATTAATTGGCACCATTACATGTACAGGAGAACTCCTAGAATCTGTAGAAATTCCATTGCCTGAATGCCCTGATGATACCGATAACGACGGTATTATAGATAATATAGATATAGACAACGATAATGATGGCATTCTAAACTGTGATGAATCTCGAGGAAACGTAACTATAGATATTGCGAACACAGCACTTATTTTTCAAGATAACTCTAGAAACAGTACGATTTTAAACACCAATACTTTTAATGGTGATGCCTCAGGTAACTTTACAAGTACAATTCCAGCGGGCACTACATCCCCAAATACATTCCGTTTAGAATTCAACGCACCTGTAAACATTAAACCCGAATTATGCGATAGAACATTGTCGTGAAGCATTGAGATACCATAAATACTGACTTTTTCTTGATTTTGGCATAGCATCGCTATGGTTAAATTGAAAAAAGTAGTGTAGCGCCAGTATTTGCAGTAGCTCAAAGGTGTAATAGAGGTTCTATCGCATAAAGCGGGTTAAATTATCAAACAATTCCAATCTACCCTCTACGGGTCCTTCCGAAGCCATTTTTACAGCTCAAATTTCGCCCAGCGATCAAAACATTACCTTAGTAGACCCTAGCAACAGGCTACTTGTTGATTCTAATTTTGATGGCGTTTTCGAAACTGGTATCAGGCAAATATCAGGTTCTGAAATTCGCTTTAAAATCAACCCTTCTCCAACTGGTACACTCCCTTATTCCTTTTTTGCGCAACATGTAGAAGGCATTCGTTTTATACATAATGTAAGTGCTCCAACTACAACCTCTACCCTTAATGGGAACCTAAGTTTAACTTGCTTTGAGCGCGATACAGATAACGACAGCATTAGCGATGAATTTGATTTGGATAGTGATAATGATGGTCTCCCTGATTTTATAGAACACCAAGGCTTATTTGTCCCATTATCTGGACAAGATTCCAATTTAGATGGTCTGGATAACATCTATGACCTTAATGCCAGATCGATAGATAGTGATCGTGATGGTACAGCCGATGTTTACGACTTAGACAGTGACAACGATGGAGTCTCCGATTTTTATGAAACCAGTGTATTTGGAGGCCTACTCATCGACGCTAATGAAGATGGGATTGAAGATGGTCCTTATGGTACAAATGGCTGGTCTGATGCTGCAGAAACAACTCCTGATAGCAATACCTTAAACACTACTATTACGCTCGATCCTGATAATGATACTATTTTTTCCTATTTGGATGCTGATAGTGATGGTGATGCCTGCAGTGATATTATAGAAGCAAATATTAACACTACGGGTACCCCGCCCTTTCCTAGACCTGCTCCCAATTATTCCATAGCAGCTCCAATAGTACCTTTTCAACTTGAAACTGCTGTCCCGGTATGTGAATTTGACGATGCCATTATCGCTTTAACATTCGATCCCCCTTTCGACGCAAGTTTTAGCATACAATGGGAAGCAAGTAGCAACGGTGGTGTAACATTTTCCCCTATTTCTGATACTGCTAATGTGTTTGCAGGCACACAAACCCCCAATTTAACCATTTTTAATGTCGATGCCTCCTTTAGTGCGAATAGGTACAGGGCTGTAGTACAACGAACTGGTAATAGTTGCGATGTTACAACCCCAGAAATTCGCCTAACGATTAACCCCTTACCTCAAGTTAATACTTCAGAAACTCTAATACAGTGTGAAGATGACGACGGCATAGCAGGGATAACACGCTTTAATTTAAACGAAGCCAATTCTAAAATTTCTAGTAATTCAGCTAACGAAACCTTTTCGTTTTATTTAGATCCTAATGCAGCAGCACTTGGAGATAGAACAGCCCCTAATTTTATTGCGAACCCTACAACATTCCAAAATAGAACAGTGAATACTGATAGCGTATGGGTGCGTATTGAAAACAACACCACAGGTTGTGCCACCACTGCCCAACTTAGATTGGCAGTCGCTTCTACGGCTATTCTAGATGGTATTCCTCTACAAAATAGTGCCGAATGTGACGATTTTCTAGACATTAATGGAGCTAACAACGCTAATAACAACGATGCAGATGGTATTGCTGCGTTCGATTTTACAGCTATAAATGATTTTATTCAAAATGAATTAGATCTTATAATGCCAGGCCTCACCCCAAAATATTACAGAAACGAAGCAGATGCTCTTGCAGAACAAAATGAAATCACAAACATTACTACTTATAGAAATATAGGATTCCCAGAATCTCAGCTCATTTTTGTGAGAATAGACAGCCAAACAGGTAATGATTGTTTAGGTCTAAAAGGTCTCGTACAACTTGATGTAAACCCATTACCGCGTTTTGAAGTTGACACTACATCTCAAATTGTATGCGAATCTGATGATAGTGTAACTGTAGATTTAGAACCTTTAGAAGCAGATCCTAACGAAGTTTTTACCTATGAATGGCGACGCACAAACCTAGATGGGACAGGCCTTGATACTTTTATTTCAAATGAACGTCTAATCACAGTATCAACGCCAGGTATCTATACCATAACACTAACCAAAACAGACGGTACAAATTGTTCAAGATCTAGAACAATCACTGTAGACTTTTCTGAGGCAGCAACGCTAACTCCAAACGCTGTTTCCATAAGAGATTTAACCACTAACAATACCGTAACTATAGACACTACAAATCTTGGACGTGGCACATACGACTATGCGCTCTTAGGTGAAAACGACACAAATCCAGTATACCAAGACAGCCCGTCGTTCTCTAACGTAGCGCCAGGGTTTTATACCATTTTAGTTCGAGATATTATTTGTGGCATTACCACTCTAGACATCTCTGTTATTGGTCATTTTAGCTTTTTCACACCTAATGGAGATGGTATTAATGATAGGTGGCAAATAAAAGGAATTGATGGCAACACACAAGCGAGTAGCTCCATTCATATTTTCGATCGGTATGGCAAACTCCTCAAGCAACTTTTGGCGAATTCAAACGGATGGGATGGCACCGCTAACGGGCAACCACTCCCTACAGATGATTATTGGTTTAGTGTTACTCTAGAGGATGGACGTGCCTTTACAGGGCATTTTACGTTGAAGCGGTAACAGCAACAGCTAATACCTAGTATCTATTTAAATGTAACAGCACTATATTAAGATATTCAGGAACCTTAACCAGAACCATGTCTTTAAATTGTACGGTATTTTGATAGTTAGTATCTAACCCCCTTTTTAGAGCATGTGCGGTTTAACTGATTTATCATAACATACCAAACAAGATAAGCTTTACTTATCCTGTAATAGAGCTTTTCAAAAGCATTTCATAGCGCCTACAACATATTTAAAAGTCAAAATTTATAATCAAATACCACTAACACTATAAAGAGTCTATATTTTGTTATAATTTAGCTAAATGCAGTTTAAAATAGAATCTGAATTTAGCCCTACAGGAGATCAACCTAATGCCATAAAAGAATTAACCGATGGCATTACACGTGATGAAAAATACCAAACTTTACTTGGTGTAACAGGATCTGGTAAAACATTTACGGTTGCCAATGTTATAAAAGAAGTGCAACGGCCTACTTTAGTTTTAGCCCATAATAAAACCTTAGCAGCGCAATTGTATTCTGAATTTAAACAATTTTTCCCTGATAACGCTGTAGAATACTTTGTATCTTATTATGATTACTACCAACCGGAAGCTTACATTCCTGTGTCTGGTGTTTATATTGAAAAAGATTTATCTATAAACGAAGAAATCGAAAAAATGCGATTGAGCACCACCTCTTCCCTACTGTCTGGAAGACGTGATGTTTTAGTCGTAGCCTCCGTGTCTTGTTTATATGGTATTGGTAACCCCGTAGAATTTCAAAAGAACGTGATTACCATACAACGGGATCAAGTAATCTCCAGAACCCAATTGCTCCATCAGCTCGTACAAAGTCTTTATTCTAGAACAGAAGCCGATTTTAAACATGGTAATTTTAGAATTAAAGGCGATACCGTAGATATTTTTCCGAGTTATGCAGATAACGCCTTTCGCATTCATTTTTTTGGTGATGAAATTGAAGATATAGAAGCCTTTGACATTCAAACCAACGCCGTAACCGAACGTTATGACCGTTTAAACATATATCCTGCCAACATGTTTGTTACCTCTCCAGAGGTCCTACAAAATGCTATTAAAGACATTCAAGATGATCTTGTAAAACAACATGACTATTTTAAAGACATCGGGAAACACTTAGAAGCCAAACGCCTTAAAGAACGTACCGAATTTGATTTAGAAATGATACGAGAACTGGGCTATTGCTCGGGCATAGAAAACTATTCCCGCTACTTAGACGGAAGAGCCCCTGGCACACGTCCTTTCTGCTTGCTGGATTATTTTCCAGACGATTACCTCATGGTGATAGACGAGAGTCATGTTACGGTCTCTCAGGTACACGCCATGTATGGTGGAGACAGAAGCAGAAAAGAAAACCTCGTTGAATATGGCTTTAGACTTCCTGCTGCTATGGACAACAGGCCGCTTAAGTTTGAAGAATTTGAGGCTTTACAAAACCAAGTGCTTTATGTAAGTGCAACCCCCGCAGATTACGAACTACAAAAAACAGATGGAATTTATGTAGAGCAAATTATAAGACCTACGGGGTTATTAGACCCCATCATTGAAGTACGCCCAAGTTTAAATCAAATAGACGATTTAATTGAAGAAATACAAATACGTGTGGAAAAGGACGAGCGTACACTTGTAACCACCCTAACCAAACGTATGGCAGAAGAACTTACGAAGTACTTAGACCGTATACAAATTCGCTGTCGCTACATACATAGTGATGTAGATACCCTAGAACGCGTAGAGATCATGCAAGATTTACGTAAAGGTTTATTTGATGTATTGGTTGGTGTAAACCTATTACGGGAAGGCTTAGACTTACCCGAAGTCTCTCTTGTTGCGATTTTAGATGCAGATAAAGAAGGCTTCTTAAGATCTAACCGCTCATTAACACAAACTGTGGGGCGCGCCGCCAGAAATTTAAATGGTAAAGCCATCATGTATGCTGATAAAATTACGAATAGCATGCAAAAAACCATTGATGAGACCAATTACAGGCGTGAAAAACAAATCGCTTACAATACCAAACACAAGCAAAAGCCTAAAGCCTTAAATAAAAGCTTAGACAATGTACTTTCTAAAAACTCTGTAAGTACCTATAGCTATGAATTAGAAGCTGCTAAAGCTGCAGAACCAGAAAGTGCTTACCTTAGTAAACCCGAATTAGAACAAAAAATACGCGAAAAACGTAAATTGATGGAAGCCGCCGCAAAGGCACTCGATTTTATTGTTGCTGCAAAATTAAGAGACGAACTCAAAGGCTATCAAGATAAATTAGAACAACTAAAAACCTAAACCAATCCAATTTAGCCTAATCTATACATGAGTAGTGCACTAAAAATAAGAAATCGCTTTAAAAGTTCCCTTTTAAAGCGATTTAAATATAAATTTATGAATGTGCTATATAATGTTTAGCTACTAAAAATTAATACGCTTTTTAAATTTGAGCACATAAAGTAATATTGCTACTTGAAAACACAATTTACTGTAGTTACACGACCTAAAAAGGAGCTTATCTATAAAATGGATTAGTTGTACTGTGTTTTAAAAACATCAATCAATACATCTGGTGGTACGATCTTGTTTGGAAAACTATCCATAAGGTATAACACTTTAGAGATAGACTCATGGCTTAAGCCCATTCGTAACCCAAAATTATAAAGTTTTATCACACCCTCTGCTTTGCTTCTCTCCTCATCGTGCTCTTGTTCGATATTCATCAATAAAACCAACCTATGAAACTGCACAATACGCTCACTATGAGATTTTAAATGCGTGTAATTTACAGGGTGTGTAATCAAATAATTAAAATCATGACGTGACACTTCCAATTGCTTTGCAACTCCTAATAAAAAGTTATATTCAATTTCCTTTATGTCTTTTTTATCATACTGAGCAAATGCTATCATTTCAGACAATAGACTTAATTTTTCTACCTTATTAATCATGTACTGAGGGTATTTCGTTTATAACTTCAATTTACATAGAAAGGGCTTTTTATGATCGTTGTTTTTAGGTCTCTTATCGAAAAAACCGGTGTGATTCATCGGTAATTTTACATGTTTCATCAAATTATGATTTTTTTTATCTAAAAAAAATGCATATTGTCTTTTATCTTTAAATAGAAATACATAAAACATATTCAATTTAAACAATTGATTATCAGATAATTAAAATTGTTTGAAATCAAAAAAAATCAACCCAAATTAATCGTTCAAATTAAATTACCTTTACCAACCTTAAAAAACGCAGAAAATGGCTTTAGCATTTATCAAAATCGATGAAATGCATAAGTCGAAATCCTAATACTTAAGCACATGACAAATAACGATGTTTTAAAAAAATTAAGAGTAGCACTTAAGCTTAGAGACGATGATATTGTAAAGATATTAGCCCTCGTAGACTTTAGAATCTCTAAAAGTGAATTAGGTGCTTTTTTTAGGAGAGATGACCATCCTAAGTACATGGAATGCGGTGATCAAATCTTACGTAATTTTTTAAACGGATTGGTGATTCATTTAAGAGGTCCCATGCCTCCAAAACAAGACTCCAAACAAAAACAAGAGCCAAAAAACGCACAAAAAAAAAGCAATGCTAAATAGCATTGCTCTTTTTTTATAATAGGTGTCTTGCGTATTACGCTAAAACATCTTGTACTTTATCTGCAGCTTCTTGGAATTCTGTAGCACTTAAAACATCAAGTCCAGAATTATCAATAAGTTCTTTAGCGATATCAGCATTAGTACCTTGTAATCTTACAATAATAGGCACACTAATATTACCCATGTTCTTATAAGCATCGATAACACCTTGTGCTACACGATCACATCTTACAATACCACCAAAGATATTAATTAAGATGGCCTTAACTTCAGGATCTTTTAAGATGATTTTAAAAGCCGCTTCTACTCTAGCAGCATCGGCAGTACCTCCAACATCTAAAAAGTTAGCAGGCTCACCACCAGCTTGCTTTATTAAATCCATAGTTGCCATTGCTAAACCGGCACCATTTACCATACATCCAACGTTACCGTCTAAATCTACATAGTTTAGGCCTACTTCTTTAGCTTCTACTTCAATAGGGTTTTCTTCACGTAAATCTCTTAAATCTACATAATCTTTATGTCTATATAATGCATTCTCATCGATCGTTACTTTTGCATCAACAGCCATTATTTTGTTATCACTTGTTTTTAAAACAGGATTGATTTCAAATAAAGAAGCGTCTGATTTTACATAAGCCGTATATAATGCCGTTACAAACTTTGTCATTTCTTTAAATGCCAAACCAGATAATCCTAAATTAAAAGCAACACGTCTTGCTTGGAAAGGCACTAAACCTACAGCAGGATCTACTTCTTCAGTAAAGATTAAATGTGGTGTTTCTTCTGCAACAGTTTCGATATCCATTCCACCTTCTGTAGAATACATGATCATGTTCTTTCCTGTAGCACGGTTTAATAACACAGATACATAAAATTCATCTGTTTCTGTTTCTCCAGGATAGTATACATCTTCTGCAACTAAAACTTGATGTACACGCTTACCTTCAGCAGAAGTTTGAGGTGTTACCAAATCCATTCCAATGATTTGTCCTGCAATCTCTTCTACTTCTTGTAAATTCTTAGCAAGTTTAACACCGCCACCTTTACCACGTCCACCTGCGTGAACCTGAGCTTTAATTACGTGCCAGCTTGTACCCGTTTCTGTTGTTAATTGTTTCGCCGCTGCTACAGCCTCTTGAGCATTTTGCGCCACAATACCTCTTTGAATGCGTACACCAAAACTGTTTAATATTTCTTTACCTTGATATTCGTGTAAATTCATAATCTGTTATGTCATTTTTTTAAGAAAAACAAATGTAAATAATCAGCCGTAATTATTCTAATATTTAAACTAGTTAATGTGTTAATAATTTGTTGTGAATTTCAAATTGTTAAATAATTAACACTATGTGTAATTTGTATTATTTTTAGTTATTTGTTTGTTTTTGGTATCAAAAAAATATCTTTGTCAAAAATTAATAATATAGAAATGGAACATTCCCAGTTGGTAAAAATTGCAAATGAATTTGGAAGCCCAGTATACGTTTATGATGCTGAGAAAATTGAGTCTCAATACAAGAGACTTACCAATGCTTTTAAATCTGTAAAACACCTTAAATTAAATTATGCTGTAAAAGCGTTGTCTAATATATCTATATTAAAACTATTTAAAAGTTTAGGGTCGGGTATAGATACGGTATCTATACAAGAGGTGAAATTAGGTTTAGCCGCTGGATTTACGCCAGATCAAATTATTTTCACACCAAATGGTGTCGCTTTAGATGAAATTGAAAAAGCAGCAAAATTAGGCGTTAAAATAAATATTGATAACTTATCGATATTAGAACAGTTTGGAAGTAAACATCCCAAAACGCCAGTATGTATTAGAATTAACCCTCATGTTATGGCTGGTGGAAACGCTAACATCTCTGTAGGACATATCGATTCTAAATTTGGTATTTCTATTCACCAAATACCACATTTATTGCGTATTGTTGAAAATACCAAAATGAATATTAACGGTATACACATGCATACAGGTAGTGATATTTTAGATATTGATGTATTTTTATATGCCAGTGAAATTTTATTTGAAACCGCTAAGCAATTTAAAAATCTAAAATTCATTGATTTTGGTTCTGGTTTTAAAGTGCCTTACAAGCCTGGTGATATTGAAACCAACATTGAAGAGTTAGGCGAAAAACTGTCTAAAAAATTCAATGCATTTTGTAAAGAATACGGTTCTGATTTAACATTAGCTTTCGAACCTGGTAAGTTTTTAGTAAGTGAATCTGGTCATTTTTTAACGAAAGTAAATGCAGTAAAACAAACCACATCTACTGTTTTTGCTCAGGTAGACTCTGGGTTTAATCATTTAATTCGCCCAATGTTTTACGGGTCTCACCATGAGATCGATAACATCTCTAACCCTGATGGCCGCGAGCGTTTTTACTCTGTAGTAGGTTACATTTGCGAGACAGATACCTTTGGCAATAACAGACGTATTACAGAAATTAACGAAGGTGATATTTTACGTTTTAAAAATGCAGGTGCGTATTGTTTTTCAATGGCTAGCAACTATAATTCTAGGTTTAGACCTGCTGAAGTATTATGGTACAACGGTAAGGCGCATTTGATAAGACAGCGTGAAACTTTCGAAGACATCATGCACAATCAAATAGAAGTAGATTTCTCTACTAAAAAAGCAAAAACAGCTTCTATAAAAGCGTAAATAAAACTTAGAGTACAACAAAAAAGCCTCAGTGTAAATCCTAATTTATACTGAGGCTTTTTTATAGTAAAATTTATAAGTTTACTCTTTAATAAATTTAGACGTTAAAGCACCTACATTAGTATCTAACGAAATAATATAGGTTCCAGAATGTAAGGCCCCTATATTCATGTAAGGATCATCATTAGCTATTCGTTTTACAAGTCGGCCTGAAACATCTAGAATACGGATAGCGCTAATAGCAAGATGGTTTGAGACACTAAGTTTTAATACGTTTCTAACGGGGTTTTCTAAAATAGAAAATGCAGCTTTTGGAGCATCTATACTACGATCACTTAACGTTAGTATAGACAATGCTTCCATAACAGTCTCATCAATATCTGCAAAAGGGATATTTAAACGTGTGGTTCTAAATACAAGGTCTTCGCTAGCTGCATCATAATACAAATAGGTCGTTTGTACACCTTGCCCAATAGAAAAGCCTTCTACAGATAAATCTAAGGTTTGTTCAATTTTTAAGCGGGTTACTTCCCCTTCAAACGTACCTACCTGAAGTGTTCCCCAAGCATCCACGCTTGTCGTTATGGTACTTGTGGGTAATATATCCCCATTAAACATTGTACTTGTAAAAGTACCTTGCAAATTATCGGTAAAATTATAATTAAACTCTAATGGAAAGGTCCCCATAACTGCAGCATCTTGCGAATAGGCTAATGTTACCTCTTGAGACAAACCTCCTGTAATGGCTAGTTCACCTTCGGTAATGCTAAGCGCTATACCACTTTGAGGAACATCATCCTCTGAAGTTTCAAGAATTGCTGTTGTAGCGGTTTCTGTATAGGTATCTGTTAAAAGTGTAGTTGTCGCTGTTAAATTGGTGAAATTCCAAGTTTGATCTGCTCCAGATGGCGATTGGTCAATCGTGCCAGATAGTACTGTGTATTGGGCATCTACTGCACTTCGAAATTGCTCTATTGGAGTCTGTCCAAAATACAATTGTGTTACGAGTAGGGTAAGCGAAAGTAGTCGTGTCTTCATGGATTAATTTAGTCTAGAGGGAATTATGTGTTTTTTAGTCAATTGTAAAGTTATTAAAAGAATAACATTTAACAAGCTTCTTTAAAGAATTCTTATAAGATTTACGTTAAAAATCACATTATAGATCTAAAAAGCACTATTTTTTTATAGTACCCGTAAAAAGTTCCATTTTAGAGGTCACGGGATTCCCCGACGCACGTCGCAACATAACAATTTGCCCACAATGCCATAAAGCATCAGATATAGGGCCGTTTATAATGTTCCAAAACTTAAACGTTTCATGATCAAATTCAGACAGTCCCTTAGAGGCTCTCAGAATAGAAGAGGCCTTTTGGATATTTTGTAAGGTCTCTGCCCGTTTGGCTGTAAACGACAGGGCGGTGTTTTTTA
The DNA here is from genome assembly GCA_947504035.1 of uncultured Flavobacteriaceae bacterium. Classification (GTDB taxonomy): domain Bacteria; phylum Bacteroidota; class Bacteroidia; order Flavobacteriales; family Flavobacteriaceae; genus Jejuia; species Jejuia algarum. The sequence goes on along the minus strand of CANNGA010000002.1, from coordinate 32,384 downwards.
CAAATACAGCATCCTTATCTAAGGTACTTAATATAAAATTAGACAATTCTAAAATATGGGTTACTGTAGCTTCAGAAGTTCGTCCTGTAGCGCTAGGCGCATAATTTAAGTCTTCTGCGCTTAAACCTTCTGTAGCCCAATAAAATCGGAAGCCCAATCCATCTAGCATTCTAGAAGCTACGGCACCTGCGGTATAGCTTTCTGCTGCTTTTGGAATTTCGTAATACGGTAAATCTGATGCGTTTTGTGCAAAATTTGGCATGGTAAATACTATAAAAATTAATAAAATGTAACGTGTCATGAATTTAAAATTAAGAGGTTCTAATATCCTGTTTATTTAATGCCATAACGGTCATAAAGGTATACCAAAGCAGCCATAGTAGCCGCTCCAAGTTCTAATTCTCTTTTATGAACTGTTGCAAAGGTGTCACTACCCGAATGCTGGTAATCAAAATAGCGTTGTGAATCTGGTCGTAGACCAGCCAATACGTTCTTTTTAGTTTTTAATAAGGCAATATCCCGACCTTTAAAATTTGTTTCAAAATTATGGACAAGATAAGGCGCGAACAAAGGTTTCCAACTTAAAATTTGTTCAAAGTTAGCCGAATTGCATGTTAAGGAAAATCCTCTTGGCGTAAAACCACCAGAATCACTTTCTAGAGCAAAGATAGGCTGTGTTTTGTTCTGTTTGCTGCTTTGCGCATACCGCGTTGCACCACGTAAACCATTTTCAGAATTCATAAAAAGAACCACGCGTATACTGCGTTTGGGCTTAATCCCGCAGGTTTTAAACAAGCGCAATACCTCCATAACTTGTGAAACCCCAGTACCATTATCATGAGCACCATCACCCAAATCCCAAGAATCTAAGTGCGCAGCAACTACAATATAAGCATTGGGATAAGTACTTCCCTTAAGCTCCCCTATAACATTATATGACACGACGTCTTTTAACTGCTTACAATGCTGTCTAAAATAGAATTTAGCTGTCGGGTCTAATGCCAAAAGGCCACTTAACAATGCTGCGCCTTTGGTACTAATTGCCGCCGAAGGAATGCGTTTGTTTAAAGGAACACTACCATAATCTATCGCCTCTGTATGTGGTACATCATCTAAACGCAATGTCATTGACCGCATAATAATAGCCAAGGCACCATAATTTGCAGCTTCAATAACAGCCTTAGAATAGTTTTGCAGCCCTTCGTTATAAGCCGTAAAAGTATCTATAACATCTGCTCGCATTGGTCTGTTAAAAAATACGATTTTACCTTTTATGTTTGCTGCTCCTAAAGCCAACAATGCCTCTACACCATCAACTTCTACTACAGCCGCTTTCACTCCTAAACTGGGAGTAGCAATAGAACCGCCTAGTGCACATATATTTACTGTAGTCGTTTTTCCTGCAGAACTTTCAATATAGGCATATTCTTTTGCGCCTCGTACCCATTTAGGCACAGTAACAGGTTGCGACCAAACTTTAGTAAGTCCTATACTGTCTAAAGTTGCTTTGGCATAAGTCACTGCTTTTTGGGCATTGTAAGAGCCCGATAAACGCCCTCCTATACGATTTGATAAATGGTCTAACCACTCGTAACTTTTGCCTTGGGTAAGCGCTGTATCATAAAGCTGCTTAAATACAGCAGCATCGGTTTGCGCTGTTAGTGTTTGCACGAATAAGAGTACACTACATACCCCTATAATTTTAAATGCTTGCATAATGTGTTTTAAGATTTTAAATATAAGGCTTATGCACATGCAAGCGCCCTAAAGAAATCTTAAATTTCAAACGCTTTAGCTGGGCAAGCCTTATTTCGTACTTATACACCACACATAAGCATAAAAAAATCCTGCTAAAAAAAGCAGGATTCTTATCTTTTGTTTCCTATGTGTAAAACACCTATGCTACAAATAAAGGACGGTCTTGCATTAAGGCATTAACTTTCGCTTTAACGCCTTCTAAAATAGCTTCATCTTCGAAATTAGCAATAACTTCATCCACTAAATCTGCTATTGTTGCCATATCAGCTTCTACCAAACCTCTTGTCGTTACAGCTGCAACTCCAATACGAATACCAGAAGTTACAAAAGGCGACTTATCATCAAACGGTACCATGTTTTTATTAACCGTAATATCTGCTTTTACAAGCGCTTGTTCAGCATCTTTTCCAGACACTTCTTTATTTCTAAGATCGATTAACATCATATGGTTATCTGTACCACCAGAAATAATATTGTAACCTTTAGCAACCAAAGCTTCTGCCATAGCAGCTGCATTGCGCTTAACTTGTAAGGTATAGTTTAAGAAATTATCTGTCAAGGCTTCTCCAAATGCAATAGCTTTAGCTGCAATAATATGCTCTAATGGGCCACCTTGGTTACCAGGAAATACTGCTGAATCTAGTAAAGAAGACATTTTTCGCAATGAGCCATTCTTAAGTTTAATACCAAAAGGATTATCAAAATCTTTACCCATTAATATCAAACCACCTCTAGGGCCTCTTAATGTTTTATGTGTTGTTGTTGTCACAATATGACAATGCGGTAAAGGATCGTTTAAAATTCCTTTTGCAATAAGACCAGATGGATGTGAAATATCTGCTAATAAAATAGCACCTACACTATCTGCAATAGCTCTAAAACGCTTAAAATCTATATCTCTAGAATATGCAGATGCCCCAGCGATGATAAGCTTTGGCTGCTCTTTAGTAGCAATATCTTGAATCTTATCGTAGTTTAAAACACCTGTTTCTTTTTCAACGCCATAAAATACAGGCTTATATAATCGTCCAGAAAAATTTACTGGAGAACCGTGAGTTAAATGTCCACCATGAGATAAGTCAAAACCTAAAATGGTATCACCTGGCTTAATACAAGCATGGTATACCGCTGTATTAGCTTGACTTCCAGAGTGTGGTTGTACATTCGCATATGCGGCATTAAAAAGTGTCTTAGCACGATCTATGGCAATTTGTTCAACTTCATCTACAACTTCACAGCCCCCATAATAACGCTTACCTGGATAACCTTCAGCATATTTATTAGTTAATACAGATCCTGCAGCTTCCATAACTTGGTCACTAACAAAATTCTCTGATGCTATAAGTTCAATACCATGTAATTGACGCTCTTTCTCAGCTTGGATTAATTCAAAAATTTGTTCGTCGCGTTGCATAAATTTTAAATTGTCTTTAAATAATTCTGCAAAAATAATAAATACTATAGTTTTAAACATTAAAACCTGTAAAATTACGAGATAAGTTATACACGATTTTATCAACGCACTAAGAAAAATCACATTTTATCATTATTTTTTTTAAAAAAAATGAAAATTTTATGTAGGTTTGGTAAGCAACTAAAAAAAGAACCGCATGCCCTTAAACGCTAACAACCCAGATAGAACTTCGTGGTTACACGTTGATAAAAATTCTGATTTCCCCATACAAAACATCCCTTTTGGGGTCTTTTTAACACGTGATGACATTATTACTATAGGAACACGTATTGGTGATACTGCAATTGATTTGGGTGCACTGCACCAACTCGGATACTTTGAGGGTATTGCCTTAACAGATGACATCTTTCTCCAAGATACGCTTAACGATTTTATTGCGGATGGTAGAAAAACATGGCGTTCTGTAAGAAACCGCATTGCTGAAATTTTTGATGCTGAAAATGAAGCGCTTAAAAATAATGTCAAACATAAAGAAATCGTATTGTTTCGCCTCGATGAAATTGAAATGCAACTGCCTGTTCAGGTTGGGGATTTCACAAATTTCTACTCGAGTATAGAACATGCTACAAATATTGAAATCTATAATGCTACCGAAACACCATTAGTACCAAACTGGTTGCACATTCCGTTAGCACATCATGGTAGAAGCTCTTCGGTAATCCCGTCTGGGATTCCAGTACACCGCCCTATGGGACAGATACGCCCTGAAGGCACAACTAAACCTCTATTAGAAGCAAGTACGTCTGTAGATTTTGAATTAGAAATGGCATTTATTACTACAGATGCGAATGATTTAGGGGAAGCTATTCCTGTTGAAGAAGCCGAAGAATACATCTTTGGCCTTGTACTCTTAAATGACTGGAGCGCTAGAGATATTCAAGAATGGGAACATTTACCTTTGGGGCCTTTTTTATCTAAAAACTTTGCCTCTTCAATTTCACCTTGGATTATTACACTAGATGCCTTAGAGCCTTATCGTATTCATGGCCCTAAACCTCAAAAAGGACAACTGCCGTATCTTAAAACCAAAGGCGCTAAAAGTTTTGATATTAATCTTGAGGTAGCCATACAACCTAAAGGTGCTAAAGAAACAGTGGTGAGCACATCGAATTTTAAATATGTGTATTGGAACATGTCTCAACAATTAGCCCACCATACTATTAATGGATGTCCTGTGAATTCTGGTGATTTAATGGGTAGCGGTACCATATCTGGCCCCTCTGAAAATCAATACGGCTCCATGTTGGAACTCACAAATAAGGGGACCACTCCTATTCAACTGCATGGCGGTAACGAGCGTAAGTTTATAAATGACAACGATACGGTAATCATGCGAGGGTTCTGTGAAAAAGATGGCACACGTATTGGTTTTGGTGAAGTGTCTACAAAATTATTACCTGTTTATACTAAAAAATAATAACCCATACACTCAAATACAAGCGTTCTTACTTTGTAATGCACTTAGTTGTTCTGAAATTTAGATAGGTATTCTAAATCAACAGATAAATGTGTCTAAAAGGTAGCATGTTAAGATAAATACATCTATTAATAGTATTAGTTATATTTATGTTACCCATTTTGTTGTACCAGTACTTTAATAGAATACTCAACAGGTTTAAAGAGGGCTAAAGTCATCTATTCTATTTTTTGGCACAACTGTTGAAAAGTCTATTACATTAGGCACATCATTATAATGGTATATTAGTGTACTAAATCCTAATACAATGGCAGGTATGACCTTCATCTAAACTTAAACTTATGAAAAAAACACTACTTTTTACAATGGTTTCAGTCCTATTGCTTACCGCATGTAGCACTAGAAAACGTGTCGCTACCGCTGTAAATTCTGGGCAGTATAACCAAGCCATACAAACAGCTTTAGACAAACTCAGAAAAAATAAAGACAAAAAACGCCATCAGGATTACACCCTCATTCTTAAAGAGGCCTATACAAAAGTAGTCACGCGCGATTTAAATACCATCAACCGTTTAAAAGAAGGCCATAACCCCGAAGATTACAAAGCCATTTACAACACTTATTTAACGCTAGACCAAAGACAAGAAGCGATAAAACCTTTAATACCACTTTACGTTAATGGTAAGGCCATTCCGTTTCAGTTTTCGAATTACGATGCAGCTATTTTAAACGCTAAATCAAAATTAACGCAGCACCTCTATACCAAAAGTCATACACTTCTAAAATCTAAAGACAAATACGCGGCAAGAGAAGCGCATCAACATTTATCGTACTTGCAGCGTATTCACCCGAATTACAAAAATACGACAGCCTTATTATCACAAGCCCATGAACAAGGCAAAAGCTATATCTTGGTAACCATACACAATGACACCCAACAAATTATTCCGCGCCGTTTAGAAGACGACTTACTGAATTTTGACACCTATGGTTTAAATAAATTCTGGAGTGTTTACCATGCCAATAAAGCCGCTAATACAACATACGATTATGCAATGCACTTAAATTTAAAACAAATAAACATTTCTCCAGAGCGCATTAACGAACGTGAAATTAATAGAGAACGTGAAATTAGAGAGGGTTGGACCTATGAAAAAGACGCCAATGGCAATGTTCTAAAAGACAGTTTAGGGAACGATATTAAACATGAGAAACTAATTAGGATACGTTGCCGTTTGTATGAAACCATACAAACAAAATCGGCCCAAGTCATTGCTGATGTTGTTTATTTAGACACTAGAACTCAACAAATATTAGATACCTTTAGCATAGATAGTGGTTTTATTTTCGAACATATTTTTGCGACGTACAGAGGCGACAAACGGGCGTTAAATGTTGATGACAGGCGTTTATTAAACAACAGGCGCCGCCCTTTTCCTAGCAATGAACAAATGGTATTTGATAGTGGCGAGGATTTAAAATTAAAACTAAAAGACATTATTAGCGGCTATACCATAAGGTAATAAAAAACCTTAGCTTTGGGGCTACAAAACACTTAAAATGGCGCCTTGCAAGTAATCGTTAAGAGTTCTTGAGTTACAGGATGCTCAAAGGACAAGGCTTCTGCATGTAAATGCAAACGCGTCCCTTTAGTGCCATAAAGATCATCCCCAACAATGGCTGTATGCAACCCATTTACATGAGCGGCATGCACACGTAATTGATGTGTACGACCGGTTATAGGGTAAAAATGAATTCTAGTTTTACCCTTTTCAACGCCAACAACCTCGTATCGGGTTTGCGCAGGCTTGCCATGTTCGTAACAAACCAATTGCTGTGGCCGGTGGTCTAAATCGACACGTAATGGCAAGTCGATCACCCCAGACGTAGTCGTAAGCTCCCCATCCAATAAGGCCACATAACGTTTTTTAATTGTACGTGTTATAAATTGCTTTTGTAAATTTTTATGTGTCTTCTCGTTTTTAGCAACTAAAAGTAGTCCTGAAGTAGACATATCTAAACGGTGAACCAATAAGGGCCCTTTCGCTTTTGGTAAATAGTCCCGCATGCGCGTTAATACAGAAGCCGTTACCTGTTTTCCAGGTACCGATAAAAACTCATGAGGTTTATTTACCAATAACAAATAGTCATCTTCATATACAATATCTAAAGGCGCTTTATATTCTGGTATCTGATCAATAGGATTCGCTTCCACCTGTAACCCCTGCATCATATGTCCTAAAATAGGTTCACACTTGCTACGGCAAGAGGGATAAAATTGTTTGTGTTGGCGGACTTCAGACTTAGGAGAAGCGCCCCACCAAAACTCGGCCATAGCAATAGGCTGTAAAGCGTTCTCGTACGCATATTGAAACAACTTTGGTGCCGCACATTCACCAGAGCCCGCTGGAGGTGTTGGTGTTTTTGTAGGTTTAAAAATGGCTAATAAGTCTTTAATCTGGCCATTGGCATTTAAAAACCGATACTGTTCGTGCAACCGTTTTTGCAATTTGGCAGACAATGCTGCACGTGCCTCCTTTTTATGAGAAATCGGTTCTAAATAAGACTGCAACTGTGTCTCTGCAAGGGCTATTTTAGAAGTCCAATCTTGCTTTAAATCTTTTAAACGGTAATGGTAAAATACACTCTCCTTTCTCAAAGCTTCAAGCAGGACATCGTAGGCGGTTGCATCCATTGTTTGCAAAGCATGCGTACGCTTTAATTGGCGTTCTTTTTTCTTGATTTTAATCGTTTCTTTAAAGGCTTTCAATTCCATTTCTGAAGCCTTCTTGTAATTAGCAAGCTGTAGTTGAGCTGTTGCGATTTCTCCCTGTGCTTCTAAGGTCTCAATTTCAGCATTTAAAGCATTCAATTGCGCCTCCCCTTTTTTATAGAATCCTTCTGTATCTAAGGTATCGTATACCGTAGCCACAAAACCATTTATAAAATTTTTTTCAGCTAATTTTCCTGAAAAAGCAGCTAAGTACCCCAAATGCCCCTGTGCATCCTGCACTACCATTACTCCAAACATCTTTCCTATTTGCAGTCCGGTTTGCGCGGGATTCAATCCAAAATTATGATCAAAATCAGTTTGGGTCTCTAAATACGATTGCAGCTCTTTTGCTGCCATAATACTTAACGCATGAGGCGTGTAATAAAAGGGAAAGGTAAACTGTTCTGGTATATCCTGAGCCGCATCTACAGCTAAAGGATGAAATAAAGATTGCCTAAAGTCTTTCATGGATTTTATAAAGAAGTGCAAAGAAACAAAATTAGATCAAGTATCACTTTAGGTTTCTGTCTTCAATTTTAATTTGCCCTCCTAAATAGCATCTTACATGTCATATATCTCCTCTACGCTTTATGCTTGTAACTCGCAATCCAGCGGTTAATTTTTTGTTCTAATAATTGTAAAGGGATACATCCTGTTTCTAACACTTGATGATGAAATGCTTTAATATCAAAAGCATCACCTAAAATTGTTTGAGCCTTAGTACGCAAAGCAATTAGCTTTAATTGTCCAATTTTATAAGACAACGCCTGCCCTGGATTGGCCATATAACGTTCTATTTCACTTATAATATCGGCTTCTGCCTCTGCTTCATTTTCAAGCGAATAAGCAATGGCTTGTTCCCGTGTCCAACCTTTAGCATGAAGCCCTGTATCTACAACCAAACGTATTGCCCGATGAATTTCAGCACTAAGCATTCCAAAATATTGATAAGGATCTTTGTAGAGTCCTAATGTTTTACCCATCGCCTCTGTATATAAAGCCCAACCTTCACCATAAGCACTGTACCACAATGTTTTTCTAAATTTTGGAAGCGTTTCACTTTCCTGAGCCAATGAAATTTGAAAATGATGCCCTGGAATGGCTTCGTGTAAAAACAAATCTTCCTTATCAAAAAGATTGTAATGTCTTACATCTGGAATAGGCGTATAAAAAATACCAGGTCGTGCGCCATCTAATGATCCTGGACTGTAGTTCGCAGCTGCAGAATGTTCTCTAAAAGGTTCGGTACGTCTTACTTCAAAGGGGGTTTTAGGCTGCGTGCCAAATAACGTATTAATTTGGGGTTGCATCACTTTATGAATGCTATCATAAAAGGCTATCACTTGAGAACGTTCAGTAAAAGGCATTAAAGCCTTATGGGTTCTTACGTGATTAAAAAAAGCCTTTAAATCTCCTGTAAAGCCCACCTCTTTTTTCACAGCCTCCATAGCGGCCTTAATACGCGCAACCTCCTTTAAGCCCAAGGCATGGATCTCATCTGCCGTCATGTTGGTCGTCGTATAACGTTTAATTTGATGCTTGTAATAGGCATCTCCCAACGGTGTTGCATTAATGCCGTCGGTATCTCGTCCAGCAGGCAAATACGTGTCCTTTAAAAACGAAGCCATAGCCGCATAGGCAGGCATAAGCTTATCTGCAACCATAGTTTTATATGCCGCTGTAATTCGTGCTTTATCTGCTTCAGGAAATGCATCTGGGAATGCCGTAACAGGTGTATAATACAAATGTGTTTCTACGGCACCCGTAGCGAGACTTTCGAATTGTGGAATCACCTTTTTAATTAAAGCTTTAGGCAATACATACCCCTTAGTCATACCGCTTTCCATATTGCGTTGGGCAGCCTTTAACCACAGTAAATACTGATCTACACGCTCTAGCCAATTTTCATAATCTGTTACAGTTTTAAACGGTTGCGCATTGGTACCACTCGCTAACTGGTTAAAATCCAAATTTCGAGACCACATTTGATCTATAGGCATTAAATCCTTTTGAAATGCCATGCCCTCTAAATGAATAGTACAATCCCATTCTAAAACAGCTTTACTCATACGTTCCGTTTCAGTGAGCTTGGTCGTATCTATATGCTGAAGCGCTTCTAAATATGTTTCGTAATAAGCCCGTTTTTTGGTCTTATAAGACGCCGACAAGACATTAGGGAACCTCATATTGTAGCGGTAATCTCCTGCGGCCGTAGCTTGCAAAGGTTCTAATTTATACCCTTCTTCACTGTAAGCCTCTAGCAATTGGGAAAAGCCCTCAGAAACCGATTGAGATGTAGATTTAGAAGGTTCTTTACAGGCATACACCACAAACACTAACAAAGACAGTTGTAAGAGTCGTTTCATAACTATAGCGTAATTTAGATTAAAATTTCAACTAAAGATACTAGAATATTTTTAATAAAGTCTTCGCTACGCTCTAAGCATGATTTATAAGCCTAAAAACACTTAAAAATAGCTTTTAGAGTATACTTAGTTTTGGGAGGATGTATGAGCTAGGAAATCTCCTGAAAGGATACGCTCTAAACCTACTATTGGTCCGTTATAAAGGTATACCCAAGCGGTATGCTGTTGCTTAGACAAGGTAGAAACAGTGACCAATTTCCGAATAAACAAACTGTCTTGCGAATGCTGAGCATCTGCCCCCTCATAGGCATCTAAAACATCGAATACGGCTGTTACTGCTGCGCTTTCAATTTGAAAAAGTGTCCCATAAACACGGTCGGTTATTACAGGGCTTAAAACGACACCAGGAAACCACGATACCTTGTAAAGTTGCGCTTGAATAGTGCCTTTGCCCATAAAAGAAGCGTGTGCTGCTAAATACGCAGCCATCTCGGTATTAAGAGCTGTCTGTAATGTTCCGTAAACAAAAAGATAAGAAGACACGAAATGTGTTTGTTGTTAAATAAATTGTGCTAAATCAATAGCATTGATTTGCCCATGAGACGCATGAGCTACAAGGCGTCCATTCTTAATGATTAGCATTTGTGGCGACTCATGTAACAATTGAAACGCATACCCTACTTCATTAGACAGGTTGCGGTAACTTAAAATATCTAAGTAATACAAATCCAATTCCTTTTCGCTAAAGTTATATTGACTCACAAACTGACGCTGCACCATACTACTAATACCACAACGTGTAGAATGCTTAAAAATAACCTGCGTTTTAAGCTTAGATTTTTTACTAATATATGCTATTTGCTTAATGTCATTTAAAGGAATCCATGGCAAAATTTTCTCTTCTCTTGCTTCTCTTTCTCCTCCAAAAATTTTTTTCAATAATCCCATAATGCTATTAATTAGATGTAATGTTGTTTGTGAAATAGAGTTATTTCAATGATTAACGCTAATACTCAGTCGATATTTTATCAAAATCTTACAAACTGACTAAAAGTCACCCATATCATATAAGAAACAAGACATTTTGTCTTAAAAAACACATCTTTTACAATTGGTAAGATAATTGACTACTTGTTTGCGTAAAGTTAAGTAAAAACAATGCAAAAACCCATACTATGAATTTGAATAATTATACCATAAAGTCGCAGGAAGCCCTACAGCAAGCGCAGTTGATAGCGCAAGGTTTTGGGCATCAACACATTGAAAACGAACACCTCTTTAAAGGTATTTTTGAAGTAGATGAAAATGTTTTACCCTTCATATTAAAAAAACTCAATGTTAATATAAACAGCCTCAAACAAGCACTAGACAAACAACTGGAAAGCTTTGCTAAAGTTTCTGGTGGAGACCTTATGCTTTCGAGAGACGCTGGAAAAACGCTAAACGAAGCTGCGCTTATCGCGCAACAGCAAAAAGATGATTTTGTATCTACAGCGCATTTAATTTTAGCCATTTACAAGTCTAAAAGTAGGATTGCGCAAATGCTAAAAGACCAAGGCGTGACTGAAACCGCTTTAAAAGCTGCCATAAACGAATTGCGAAAGGGCGACACTGTAACGTCTCAAAATCAAGAAGACACTTATAATGCCTTAAACAAATATGCAAAGAACCTCAACCAGTTAGCACAAGACGGTAAGTTAGACCCTGTGATAGGCCGTGATGAAGAAATTCGCAGAATACTTCAAATATTATCACGCCGTACTAAAAACAATCCGATCTTGGTGGGCGAACCAGGGACAGGAAAAACGGCTATTGCCGAAGGTTTAGCGCATAGAATTATAGATGGTGATATTCCTGAAAATCTTAAAAATAAACAAATTTTCGCTTTAGATATGGGCGCACTTATCGCTGGTGCTAAATACAAAGGCGAGTTTGAAGAACGCTTAAAAGCCGTTATTAAAGAAGTGACAACAAGCGAAGGCGATATTGTACTCTTTATCGATGAGATTCACACCCTTGTTGGTGCTGGCGGCGGACAAGGTGCTATGGATGCCGCTAATATTCTAAAACCGGCTTTGGCCCGTGGCGAACTTAGAGCCATAGGAGCAACAACCTTAGACGAATACCAAAAGTATTTTGAAAAAGACAAGGCTTTAGAGCGCCGTTTTCAAAAAGTTATTGTGAACGAACCCGATACCGAAAGTGCCATATCTATACTTAGAGGTATTAAAGAGAAGTACGAAACACACCATAAAGTACGTATAAAAGATGATGCCATTATAGGCGCTGTTGCCTTATCCCAACGTTACATTACAAATCGATTTTTACCAGATAAAGCGATTGATTTGATGGATGAAGCTGCTGCTAAAATGCGTATGGAAATCAATTCTAAACCCGAAGAATTAGATGTTCTAGATAGACGTATCATGCAGTTAGAAATTGAAATTGAAGCCATTAAACGCGAAAAAGACGACACAAAATTAAAAAGTCTCCGAGCAGATTTAGCTAATATTAAAGAACAACGCAATGCCTTAAATGCCAAATGGAAAAGTGAAAAAGACATTGTAGATAACATTCAAAACGCCAAACAAGCGATTGAAAACTACAAATTAGAAGCTGAAAAAGCAGAACGAGAAGGCAATTATGGAAAAGTGGCAGAACTGCGTTATGGCAAGATTAAAGAGGCTCAAGACCAACTGGAATTTTTACAACGCGATATGCTAAAGCAAGACGAGCACTCTCTAATCAAAGAAGAAGTGACTTATGATGATATTGCAGAAGTTGTTGCAAAATGGACAGGTATTCCTGTTACTAAAATGCTACAAAGTGAACGCGAAAAACTATTGCGTTTAGAAGACGAATTGCACAAACGTGTCGTAGGTCAAGAAGAAGCTATTGAAGCTGTTAGTGATGCCGTGAGACGCAGCCGGGCAGGATTGCAAAACCCACAAAAACCTATTGGCACATTCTTATTTTTAGGAACAACAGGAGTTGGAAAAACAGAATTAGCCAAAGCCTTAGCCGAGTATCTTTTTGATGATGAAAGTGCGATGACTAGAATAGACATGAGCGAATACCAAGAACGCCATGCTGTTAGTCGCTTGGTTGGAGCCCCTCCAGGTTATGTGGGGTATGATGAAGGCGGACAGCTCACAGAAGCTGTACGACGCAAACCGTACTCTGTGGTCCTTTTAGATGAAATTGAAAAAGCACATCCAGATACTTTTAATATTCTATTACAAGTCTTAGACGAAGGACACCTTACGGATAATAAGGGACGCATGGCTGATTTTAAGAATACCATCATTATCATGACCTCTAATATAGGCAGTAGCAGTATACAACAGCATTTTGAAGCCTCTAAAGATATTGATACAGCGATAGAAGCTGCAAAAGTAGATGTTATGGCACTATTAAAACAAAGTGTACGCCCCGAGTTTCTAAATCGTATTGATGATACGGTTATGTTTACGCCTCTAAACAAAGACAACATTTCTAAAATTGTTGCACTTCAATTAAAAGGGGTTACAAAAACATTGGAACAACAAGGCATCACGTTTGATGCCACACCTGAAGCTGTAACCTATTTAGCTGCAAAAGGCTATAACCCAGAGTACGGCGTACGTCCTGTAAAGCGCGTCATTCAAAAAGAAGTGCTAAACGCGTTAAGTAAAGAAATTCTAGCTGGTAAAGTGACTACAGATAGTATTATATTATTAGATGCTTTTGATAATTTACTGGTGTTTAGAAATCAAAACGACTTGGTAGAACACATATAAATACATCTTTATTTTAAGTGTACATGTTAAGTTCTAGTGTTTCATCGACTGATAGTACAGTTAAAAAGTTTAGTTAGTTTAGTTATAAAAGCAACAGATTATCCTGTTGCTTTTTTTATAACCTCATCATGTCCCCTTAATTATGCCTTAGAACATTATCATTAGGGTTTCAAATACCATAAAAACTACTATTTTTTTAATTTCAGTGTAGGTAGCACTCAATGCCATTAAGTTAGTATTACGGTTAAATTAAAAAACAAAATGCAGCACTACTACTTGCTGTAGTCGAAAGCCGTAATAGACTTTTTAATGACTAATTGGGGTTCAACTTCAAACATATTCTAACAGCGTCTCCATTACTACTAAACAAATAAAGCGCGTTTCCTTTACAAAAATTAAAGCATCATACCCATAACTATGAAATAGCAAATGAGTTTAGGCTTAATATTAAAATATAAACTCTCAAATTTCATATAGTTTTCAACTATATTGCAGCTCATTTTAAACACAACATAATGAGACTATTTACGCTATTCATTTGTATTACTCTATTTATAACATCCTCTTGTGACACTAAAAGTGATCTTATAAGATTAGCTTCAAGTATTGAACAAGACAACCTAAGTCAATTTGACAGACTTGCTTTACGTATAAACTTAGACACCTGTAGATTTGAAGAAGGTAGAAACGCACTTCATTATGCATTAGAAATGAAGGCTGATAAAATAGCAAATAAACTTATTACTGCTGATTTTATGTTAAATGAAACGGATTCTCTAAATTTTACCCCACTATTGTTTGCTATTCATTCTAAATCGAAAGAAATCACAGAAAAACTTTTAGAAAAAGACGTTTCTGTCGATACTATCGACTATTATAATGGTTTTTCTGCACTACACTACGCGACTTACTTTAATGACATGGATTTGGTAAAAAAACTCATTTCCAAAAAAGCTAATGTGAACATAAAAACTGAAGCTATAATGGAAAACACAGCATTACATATTGCTGTAGATAATGAAAACGCACTAATAGCACAACTTCTATTAGATCATAATGCTTCAGATACGATAACAGATGCAAATGGTAAAACCGTGATTGACTTATCTACAAAGTCTAAGAGTATTCATATCCTAAAGTTATTCTACAACAAAATGAGTCTAGAAAAAAAAGAAAAGCTATTTCTTAATTTGGTTAGAAATTCTGGTGACATCGCCTTTTTAAAACAAATCCTTAATGAAAAATGGATTTCTAAAACAATGCTTAAAGATGCGTTTGTTTTTTCAAAAGACACCATTGTATCAAAAATTTTACTAAACAAAGGGGCTTCCATTAAAGCACTTCATTCTCAATATGGCTATGCTGCTATTCATTATGCCGCTATACGAGGTGATGTTTCCATGTTAAAATTTCTGTTAGCCCATGGTGCAAATATAAATCAACGCTCTCGAAAAGGTACTGCTACACCACTAATGTATGCCGCTCAATTAAACGGACAAATGGACGACCTTAACAAAAAAACGCAACGCTTCAATATTTCTATTAATGTGATATTATATGACGCAATGGGGAAAAGTGTAGAGAAAACCAAAGGAAACAGTATGGAAACAGTAAAATATTTAATCGCCAATAAAGCAAACGTCCACTACAAAAATAGCATTAATGAAAATGCATTATATTACGCAGACGCATCTTTTAATCATGAAGTTTCCGAATACTTAAAAAAAGCCAATATTAAAGAAACCAAAAAATTTGTAGAACATAATTCTGATCGTCTTATAAGACTTATGAATAATTAATTATGTGTCTTTAGTAAATAAAATAGTAATCCTGACCTTATACTATTAGGGCTGCTCATACCCAAAATTTGTAGTACACCCTTTTACTTATTTTATTGAATTAAATTACACCAAAATATATTTTACTAAAAGTTATCACTCTAAAAATAAATGACTTTTATTTTTGCTTTTTTTTAAATTCAGTTGTAAGATCTTTCATTGCGCTTCGACTGAAGCAACAGTTAAAAAGTTTAGTTAGTTAGTTTAGTTATAAAAGCAATAGGATACTTTCATAAGATCCTATTGCTTTTTTTGTACAACACATTCAAAAGCTACCCCTAACCTCCACTTCTTAAATAAAAAAATGCCCTATTTTTTTAATGACCATGTAAGGTATTTTACATCCTATCGACTGAAGCAACAGTTAAAAAGTTTAGTTAGTTAGTTTAGTTATAAAAGCAATAGGATACTTTCATAAGATCCTATTGCTTTTTTTGTATAACACATTCAAAAGCTACCCCTAAGCTCCACTTCTTAAATAAAATAACGTCATTTTTTTTAATGACTATGTAAGGTCTTTTACATCCTATCGACTGAAGCAATAGTTAAAAAGTTTAGTTATAAAAGCAATAGGATACTTTCATAAGATCCTATTGCTTTTTTTGTGCAACACATTCAAAAGCCTACCCCTAACCTCCACTTCTTAAGTAAAATAACGTCATTTTTTTTAATGACTATGTAAGGTCTTTTACATCCTATCGACTGAAGCAATAGTTAAAAAGTTTAGTTAGTTAGTTAGTTAGTTTAGTTATAAAAGCAATAGGATACCTTCATAAGATCCTATTGCTTTTTTTGTATAACACATTCAAAAGCCTACCCCTAAGCTCCACTTCTTAAATAAAATAACGTCATTTTTTTTAATGATCATGTA
This sequence comes from uncultured Flavobacteriaceae bacterium, assembly GCA_947504035.1. GTDB lineage: Bacteria > Bacteroidota > Bacteroidia > Flavobacteriales > Flavobacteriaceae > Jejuia > Jejuia algarum. Next base: position 16,108 of record CANNGA010000002.1, on the reverse strand, counting down.
AGGTATTTTACAACCTATCGACTGAAGCAATAGTTAAAAAGTTTAGTTAGTTAGTTTAGTTATAAAAGCAATAGGATACTTTCATAAGATCCTATTGCTTTTTTTGTGCAACACATTCAAAAGCTACCCCTAACCTTCACTTCTTAAATAAAAAAACGTCTTTTTTTTTAATGACCATGTAAGGTATTTTACAACCTATCGACTGAAGCAATAGTTAAAAAGTTTAGTTAGTTAGTTAGTTTAGTTATAAAAGCAATAAGATACTTTCATAAGATCCTATTGCTTTTTTTGTGCAACACATTCAAAAGCTACCCCTAACCTTCACTTCTTAAATAAAAAAACGTCTTTTTTTTTAATGACCATGTAAGGTATTTTACAACCTATCGACTGAAGCAATAGTTAAAAAGTTTAGTTAGTTAGTTTAGTTATAAAAGCAATAGGATCCCTTCATAAGATCCTATTGCTTTTTTTATGCGCTTCAAAGAATCTACTTCTAAATAGTAGCAGTTTAAAGACACTTAAATGTGGCAAATAAGGCCATCTGTGCGCTTTAATGTTTAACAACTTCGGTATACATGTTTTTCGTCTCACGCAAAAGAGCTATTCACGCATTCAAAAGGGCTATTGACTCAATTTAAGTGGTATAGCCTTATCGTTTGTTATAGTTTTGAAGAACACTTAAACACATATCTCATGAAACAGAATGCAAAAAACAACAGTACCATCGCCAAACAAACAACCGCACAAACACATCCATTGCAATTGCTTATACAATCAAAATCTCTGCGAATTGCTGCTTTAGTAACCATCACACTATCTAGTTTTGGAACACTCCATGCACAAGACGCCTCCCCAGCACAACAGATTCAAATCTCAAACACTACAAACGACACACAACTTGTGACAGGTACGGTTTCAGATGACATAAAAACACCTCTACCAGAAGCTCATATCTTATTAGAAGGTACACACATAGGGGTCGTAACAGATTTTGATGGGAAATTCGAATTTCCAAAGCGACTTAAAGAAGGAGATCGATTAATAGTAAGTTATATAGGTTACCAAACGCAATATGTTACTATTAAAAAAGAACAAGCGCCTTTAGACCTCGTTCTAAATTTGGACAATGTTTTGATAACCTGCGACGAACAAACCAATGAAACGTACACAACTAAGCACAACTTATGGCAAAAAGTAAAAGCTTTATTTTAATGCGTTTTTTAATACTACTTGGTATTTGGTGTACATGCTTAATAAGCTATGGGCAGCAATCGGATTTTAAAACTATAAGTTTTGCTAAAGCCGATAGCATCGCACAAGTACATCATGGCGCTTCATTACACCATTTACCGCTATTAGCCTATAAACTTACAAAAGATTTAGACACCCAAGTTGAACAATTTAGAGCCATTCATACTTGGGTGTGTTCTAATATTGAAAGTGACCATTATTTAAATGAGCGTATTGCTAAAAAACTTAAAAAATTACATCACAATACACCCGCATTACAGGCGTGGAACAAAAGCATACACAAATCGTTTTTCAAGCGCCTTATAGAAGATAAGGCAACCGTTTGCATAGGTTATGCCTATCTTATTAAGGCACTTTCAAATGCATCTGGTATTTCTTGTGAAATTGTAGAAGGCTACAGTAAAATCCTAAACAAAGCTGTAGATATCCCTAACCACTCTTGGAATGTTGTTAAACTAAATCATAAATGGTATGTTACAGACGCTACTTGGGCTAGTGGGTACTATGATATATCTAAAGATCAGTTCATCAAAAACTATAATGACGGGTATTTTTTAACAGCACCAGAATTATTTTCGAAAAACCATTATGCAAAAAACCCACGATGGCGTTTAGGAGACCTAACATTAACTTTAGAGGCTTTTTCTAAAGCTCCCGTTGTTTATAATGCTGCTTTTAAAACAAAAATCACTCCTGTAAGCCCGCAGCAATTAATAACCACTATTACAGCAGGTACAGCGGTCACATTTGCCTATACCTTTGAAGAGACTTCACCCCAAAAGCAAATGACCTTAGAAATTAGTAATAAATTCAAAATAACAACACTGCCAATAACAGCTGTAGCACAACACACGCGTGCAGAACTAACACATGTATTTGATAAAAAAGGCACCTATAACGTCCATGCAAAAATAGGAAACACGGTTATAGCATCTTATACCGTAAAGTGCAAGAAAAAACAACCCTACAACACATTGTAAGAATCATATTTCATCCTGAAATAAATCTCGATAAAAAGCAGATTAACTGCTGATAAAAGGAGGTAATTATATGTTTTTTTTTACCTTGGGCGCTTTTTGTAATTAAACTCTCAATTAAAATGAATACTTGCTTTGGCAATTTATTCTGTACCTTGATTGTAGGCCTTATCGTTTTTAATACGTCTTCGGCAATAGCACAGTGTGCAGGTACAGATCGCGTCACAACAATTTGTGATAAGGAACAAGACCCTAGTTTACAAAACTTCGATTTATTTACTGTTTTAACAGACGCTATGCCTGGTGGAACTTGGATTGCAGAAAGCAATCTAGACTCTAACGCGCTCAATGCGACAACTGGTGAATTAAATTTATGGGATATCAACAGATTTGGTGCACACCTATTCACCTATTCCAATCCAAATTGTGATTCCAGTAGCGCTACAGTAACCATAAATTTAGGGGGCTATCCTGGTGAGAGCAGTCAAGATTTTGGAGATAATAATGCCTGCCAAAACGATCCCGCTGTAAATTTATTCTCATTTTTAGATATTCCTGATGGTATTAGAGGGCCTGACTTTAATGGTATATGGGCACCGATAGACCCGCAACTTCAAAGCCGCTTAACAGATGAGTTTTTTAATTTTGTAGGTTTACCTATAGGTACTTATACGTTTACATATACCGTACCAGCAGTTGCGAGCTGTCCAGAGCGTTCTGCTATTATAGATGTTGAACTTCGTAGAGTACCCAACTCTGGAAATGCTATAAATTTAAGTGTTTGTGAAACCGATGACCTATCTGGTCTTACTGCTGTAAATCTTTTTGACCGTTTGGATGGTTCACAAGATCCTAATGGTGTATGGCGTGATATTAATGTCCCATCGACAGGTGAACTGACCAGTGGTACCGATTTTGAAATCAACGTACAAGATATCTTTACTAATTTTGGACCTGGCTCTTACAGCTATACCTATACTGTAGACCCCAACCACCCTATATGTGATGCCTCTAGCACTACTTTTGTAGTCTGTATTGAACGTCAACTCATCTTAGAAGCGACTCTTGATGTCGAGTGTACAGGGATGGTTAACATAAATTATGACGATGCACAATTAGGCAATGGCACTTACACACTCTCTTATACGGTTACTGGCAATAGTCTAGGTAATTTTTCAGGAACTGCAATAAATGTTCCTTTTAGTAACGGTGTCGCAAGTTTTAACCTGTTTCCTAGCCTTCCACTAAATACAAGTGAAAATCTAACACTCACCATTACCGATATATCAGGAGGTGTTATTTGCGAAAATACACGATTATGCACCCCCATAGTTACGGTACCACCAGAAAGCTTTGACTTGTATGTCACACCTACTATTACGGTATCCTCTACAACGGGCTGTGCCCTAGATGATATCCTTATTACGTATGCCAATACTACAGATGCTGCTTTTAATCCTATTGATGGTATGACTTCGGTAACCTATGCAATAAATGGTACAGTATTTACAGATGACGTAGAATTTGTAAATGGTAATGCCAACCCAAGAGTTTCTATAGACCGTTTCAACTTGGGTAGCAATCAACTTACATTTTTCGAATCTAATAGTTTTATTCACTGTGGAGACCTCTTAAGATCTTCTGTATTAAACTTAATACCCGCACCTCCAAATCCTATTTTTGGCATACAGCCAGATGACAGATGTGATGCTACCAATTTAGAATTTAATTTTGATAGCCCTTCTGGACAATTTATCAATTATAGCAGTGTCACATTTGATATTTACGAACAAGATGGTGCCCCAGCACTATTTGCGCCCAGAAATCCTAACACCTCTTTGTCTAATAACACTGTAGGAGATGGTATTGATATTAATATCACCAATAGAAATGATGTATCGGCATTGCCTGATGGAGATTATGTCTTTGTGATTCGAAGTGTACAAGATGACAATGCCCCATGTAGAGGGTTAAGTTCTGACGAAATTGAAGGCTATGCAGCCCAAAATATCAGTATTGATTTAACACAGCTTGGTCGTGAACATATCTTTGATGTGCGCTTACCGTTTAGAATTGGAGTGCAAGAACCTGTAAACTTAGTGAATACAATGTTTGAAGTCTGCTTACAATTTGGCCCAGTAACCCTAAATGATTTACAGCTTGATGCAGGAAGTGATGTTACAATTACAACCACTAATACTTCAGGGGATGTATTGCCATTAACGTATGAAATCACTCAAGACGAAACCTTTACAGCTACATTTACCAGTTCCAGCACAAATTGTGATCTCGGTTCTGAAATGTTTAACGTAACCGTAGTATCTCAACCTTCAAATCCAGTTTTAGAGCCTTATACGTTCTGTGAATTAACCAACCCTACGGTGGCCGATTTAGAGGTGCCGAATCAAAATATCACTTGGTTTACAACAGAAACAGGCGCGAATACATATAATGCTACAGATCCTTTAAACACTGCTAATGCCTACTGGGCAGAACTAACCATTACGGGAGGTTGTACCAGTACAGGTAGAACAAGAGCTGTATTTAGTTTAGAGCAACAAGCAGAGGCACCACTAGCATTGCCAAATAATTTTTGTACTGAAACAGCACCAATTATAGATGATTTAAACGTAGCCCATAACTCCGCAGCAACGCTTACATGGTATACCTCTCAAACAGGAGCAGCTTACGACAGTACCACATTGCCTTTAGAAACTGCAAACGAATATTGGGTAACCCAAACCTTGGTAGAAGGCTGTGAAAGTGAGCGTACACAGGTTAATTTCACGCTTTCGGACACCGCAGCCACACTAATCCCTTTAGCGAACGTGTTTTGTACAGCGAATGGATTTACCCCAACTTTAGAAACACTTAATTATCAAGAAAATTCGTTGACAACCGCTGCTACTATTTCTTATTTTTCTGATGCTGAGGGTACACAACCTCTAAATACGTCAACAACTTTAAATACATTAACATCCCCTGTATTTGCGCAGCAATCGTTAGGATCGACTTGTACCAGTCCTATTGTTGAGGTTACTTTCACCTTAGAAACCATAGCAACGGCGCCGCTATTAAATGCTGTTAGTCTTTGTGCGCAAAGTTCCCCTACAGTACAGGACCTTTTAGATCAATTGCAAACACAAACACCAGCAACCTTACGTCTTTACAACGATGCATCTACCAGTGTTTTAGTTGATCTAACACGCCGTTTAGAAACACTTACAACGCCTATCTTCGCTTCGCAAACCGTCATTGCAGGTTGTGAAAGTACCGACAGAACGCAAGTTGTATTTAACTTGGAAACACCAGAATTTCCTAATATCGATTTTCAACTAACGCACTGTTTATCTGAAGTGCCAACATTAAACGCTCTATATTTAGGCGCTCAAACTATAACATGGTTCGATGAAAACAATAGCGTTTTAGCCCTTGACACCCCTTTAATTCCTAACCGTACGTATAGCGCACAATTAGAAATTAATGGCTGCTTAACAGCACGCACACCGGTTAGTCCTAATTTGATAACCGTAGAAACACCACAGCCTTCTAGTGCGGTTGCAAACCTCTGTGGTATTGACCCAAAAACCATTACCGATTTATTACAAGACGCTACTGCTGATCGTTTTGTAATCCCAGAAGATGCCACATTAGTATGGTACGATGCCGAAGATATAGATTTTAGAGTCTTATTAGACACAAGTACCATTTTAGAACAAGGCGTATCTTATTTTGCAGTCTATCAAACTGAAACCAATGGTATTCTTTGTGAAAGTGATCCTGTAGCGATTACAGTAGATCTTACCAATTGTGACGAAGCGTTATTAACTATACCTGATGCTTTTTCTCCAAACGGCGACCGTATCAATGATACCTTCGAATTGCAGAACATCGCTTTTGTGTTTCCTGATTATGATATTGAAATTTATAACCGCTATGGAAGAGTCCTTTTTAAAGGAGATGTTTCCACAGGTTTTTGGGACGGCAGACCTAACCAATCTGGTATAATTACCAATACCATTTTACCAACAGGGGTCTATTTCTACGTCATCAATTTTAACAGATCTAACAAAGCACCACTGCAAGGACAAGTTTATTTAAAACGCTAATGAATTACACTATACAACTTAACATGTACAAACAGCTATTACCTCTTATTGTTGTGTTGTGCTGTAACCTTATAATGGCACAGCAAGACCCGCAATTCACGCAATATAATTATAACATGAGCGTGATTAATCCCGCTTATGCGACTCGTGACTTAGGAACATTAAATCTAGGTGGCAACTACCGCAGACAATGGACAGGCACAGTTGGTAGCCCGAGAACTTTTTCATTTTTTGGACATACGCCTTTCTCTAACACCATAGAGTTAGGGCTTACCTTTACATCCGATCAAATCGGAGAAGATGTGATCGAAATCAATGAAAAAAACATCAACGCCGACTTTGCCTATGTATTAAACATTACAGATCACGCTAAATTATCTTTAGGACTTAAAGCAGGTGTCACACTTTATGATACTGCATTTTCAGGTATTTTAATAAATTCTAACGATCCTGCATTCTCTAATGATGCTAACCAAGCGTTCCCTAGTATAGGCGCAGGAGCTTATTTCTTTTCAGACCACTATTATATTGGTGTATCGGCGCCTAATTTTTTACGAGCTACACAATTAGATGACGCCGTAGCCTTTAACAGCCAAGGTCGAGAAGAAATCCATTTTTATCTTATTGGAGGGTATGTCATCCCTATAAGTGCTGCGGTAAAATTAAAACCTTCATTTTTAGTACGAGAAGTGAATGGTGCACCGCTTAATGTAGACCTCTCTTTAAATACCCTACTGTACGACCGCTTTGAAATAGGTGCTTCCTACCGCCATAACGATGCCATAAGTGGTATTGTAGGCTTTAGAATAGCTCCTAGCCTAAAAGTAGCTTATGCTTATGACGCTACAGTATCTGACTTTTCTAGCTATAATGATGGCTCTCACGAAATCGTATTATTATTCGACCTCTCTTTATTCGGATTAAAAGAAGGGTATAAAAAATCGCCAAGATTTTTCTAAACATAGAATTGATGAAAAAATTATTACCACTACTAACATTACTCTTTAGTTGCTTTATCTTTGCTCAAGAGGGCATTCCTAAAGCAAAACCTATATTTAGTGCTGACTTAAAAAAGGCTAACACCTATTACAACCGCGCTTTTTATGCCAAAGCCATTCCTTTGTATGAAAAAGTGATGCGCAAACATAGAACAAAGCGTATTGTAGAACAATTAGCCACCTGTTATTACAACACAGGAGATTTAAAAGCTTCTGCCCGATTATACGGCTATCTCCTTAACCGTAGTGAAACACAAACTTACGAGAACAGTTTTAAATATGCGCATGCCTTAAGAGCATCTGGAAATTATGAGGATGCCAATAGCGTAATGCGCGAATACTATACCTATGCAGAAGATACAACAGCGCGTAAAGCATTTAATGCAGCAGTTAAACGGCTAGATAATGTTGCCGCTATAGGCGAACGTTACCACTTAGAAAACTTAGCTATAAATACCCCTCAATCGGAATTTGGAGCTGTTGAAACGCCTACCCACTTCATATTCGCAGCTTCAAGAAAAACACAGAAGCAAAATTCATTATTCCATGGCTATTACGGTTGGAATAATGAGCCTTTTTTAGACATTTATACACTACCTAAAGACAGTGTTTTTGCGCCCAATGCAAGTCCGAAAAGCATTTCTAACCAAGTGAACACCAAACTTCATGAAGCTACTGTGGCTTTTAACAAAGAGGGTACCACCATGTACTTTACTAGAAATAACTTCGACAAACGTAAGGAGGTTAAGGACGATAAAGCAGTGACCCACCTTAAACTCTATAAAGCAGAATTAATAGACAGCGTATGGACAAACGTGAAACCCTTACCTTTTAATGGCGCTACTTATTCTGTAGAACATCCTGCATTAAGCCCAGATGGCAAACGTTTGTACTTTGCATCGGATATGCCTGAGAGTTTAGGCAGTTTCGATCTCTTTTATGTAGATATTGCTTCAGATAGTACCTATAGCGCACCTGTAAATCTAGGTCCTAAAATTAATACCAAACACAGAGAACAATTCCCCTTTATAGCTGCAAATGGCGATTTATATTTTGCGTCTAACGGCCATTTAGGATTTGGAGGTTTGGATGTCTTTTGGGCCGCTTTCAAAGATGCTACATTTCAAAAACCAGACAATTTAGGCTTACCGTTAAACTCAGGCTATGATGATTTCTCATTAGTTTTAGATGAGACCCTACAAAACGGTTATATCGCCTCTAACCGAAAAGAAGGTAAAGGCAGCGACGATATCTACAGGTTTAAAGAAGAAAAACCTTTAATTATTGAAGATTGTAAGCAATACATTACTGGTGTGATTACAGATAAAGACACCAAAGCTTTTATTCCTAATGCCACTTTAACCATAACTCAGGTCGTAAATACGTCTACTTCAGATTTGGGCTATTATATGACAGATGATAGTGGTGGTTTTAACCTCGACAGTGATTGTAATCTTAATGTTTTGGTAAAGGTAGAAGCAGAAGGGTATCAACCCGCGCAACGCCAACTTACTATTGGCAATGAAAGGTACAAAAAGAATGATGCGTCTATGGCCTTAGTATCACTAGCTGCTATTAAAAAGAAAGCTGAAGACGCCCGCTTGCGTCTTATAGCCCAACAAAAAGAACTAGAGCTGAAGAAAAAAGCTGAAGAAAAAGAAAAAGAAGCAGAGGTACGTCGCCAAAAAGAAAAAGAAAAATTTGATCTCGAAAAAGAAATTGAACGTGTTATTGCTTCAGAGCCTTTAATTAAGCGTGTACGCGGACGTTTAGTTATTGAAACTGGCGATATTAATTTTGATTACAAACTATGGTATATCCGTCGCGATGTAAAGCGTATTCTACAGCCTGTTTTGGCCTTAATGCGCAAATACCCTAAGATGGAAATAGACATTGAATCGCATACAGACATTAGAGGGAATAAAACATACAATAAAAATCTTTCTCAAAAAAGAGCCAGTTCCACCAAAGACTATCTGGCCTCAGAAGGTTTAGGCGGAGAACGTATGAAGGCTATTGGTTATGGTGAATCAAATCCTATTATTCCTTGTGCTTCAGAAGAAGCCTGTTCAGAAGAAGACCATGAAGGTAACAGAAGGTCTGAATTTGTAATTAAAAGGATTTTATAATCTTAGGCGGCGTTTTTAATCCTATCCAAAAACTGAAAATCAAACAAGATCTAAAAAAAGCTGCTCTATAAGCAGCTTTTTTTAGGCGTATCACTCTTACAATATAGAAAATCGAGTATCATACCGCGCGTCTCCCGCTTAAAACGGCTTTACCCCCTTTATCCTTACATAAAGAATTACAGTTCGATAATGGCTTCTGTAATAGGCTGTCTTACTTTTTTAAATGTAGAAAAATCATCATCTGCTGCACGGTACCCCACAGGTAACAATAACACCGATTGCAATCCCTGCGCTTTTAAATCCAATAATTCATCATATTTAGAAGGCATAAAACCTTCCATAGGACAGGCATCTATGGCCTCTAAGGCACAAACTGTCATCAGGTTCCCCAATGCGATGTAGGCTTGGTTTTTAGACCACTGCTGGCGTTCTTCTACAGTCTTCTTTGCCATCATTCCTACTAAGCCGTCTTTATAGGGTTTTAAGATGTCTTCAGGTGTTGCTCTAATCGCTTGGATGTTTTCATAGTATTTATCAACATCAGCTGTTAAAATATCGTCCTGTATACAAATGACCAACAGATGCGATGCATCTACCACTTGTTTTTGGTGGTAAGAATGTGCTACTAAACGTTCTTTTAATGTCTTGTCTTCTATAACAATTAGTTTTATGGTTTGTAATCCATAAGACGTTGCTGTTAAATTGAAAGCTTGTTTTAAAACATCTAGTTTCGCACGCGATAGTGTTTTAGTAGAATCAAACTTTTTGGTGGCATAACGCCATTCTAATTGTGCTATGGTATTGGACATTACAAATTGTTTTTTGCAAAAATAAGCTTTGCTGTTGTTTTTAACTAAAATCCACCTAAAAATAGCCTCACGAAAGTGATCTGAAATTTATTTTCAAAAAAGTATGATTTTATTTGATAGAATTAAAAAAGGGTTCTATATTTGCACCCGCATTCAGGCAAATAGCTTGATGAGGCACTCAAGGAGAAATGGCAGAGTGGTCGAATGCGGCAGTCTTGAAAACTGTTGAGGGTCACACCTCCGGGGGTTCGAATCCCTCTTTCTCCGCTTATAAAGCTCTACTTTAATTAGTAGAGCTTTTTTATTATACTATACTTTCCTTTGTTTATAAGCTCTAAAAAGGTATCCCATTTAGGTATCCCAAAAATTATTCAGGTATTTCACGTTTTCCTTTTCTTTTAATTTAGTAACACAAGATTTAATTTGTGGTCCAATTTGAGTTCTTCAAAACCAGGATGTACAAAACCTCAAAGATTTCATATCCACTTACTTCCCATATTACCATCGCTGTAACCTTTTAGGAAACAGACTCTAAAATTTTGAGCGAGTAAGGACTTATAAATAGAAAGACACGACCGTTTTATGCAATCCGTCTCGAGCTAAATTTAAATCTTTGTATCCAACAAGGTTTGGAGTGATTTGTTTCTCTAACGAACGCTATCGCTTTTTCTGCGACTGGGTACAAGATGTTCTAGTGAACCGCTTTTCTTGAAATGAAGTTTTTCGCGAAATGTAAAGGAATGGGGTGTACTTATTAAGCAATCTACATCATAATAAGGTCTTTGGGTGACTCTATAAACGATTGCAAGATTTCTTTAGCTATATCCTTATTCAACTTTCCTTCTTTCAAAACTTGAGCAAACGCAAGCTCGCAAGAATGTGTGTCTTCATTTTTTCTTTCAAAGTAATTGCCTTTTACAGAAGTTTGATTTGATATTGAAGGGTACAACAGCATACTATGGGTGCAATTCCATCTATGATTATAGGCATACATTTGTTTTAAATCGTTATCACCAGGCTTACCATCGCTTAATACCTTCCATTTAGTATCAATTATAAACGTTTTGTTTTTGTTTCTTGATTCCAATACTATGTCTGGTTTAATAACTTTTGAATTGTTCCAGAAAACTTTTTGTTTTTGACCTCTAATCATAAAGTCATTGCTACCTTCTTTCTTCAATGACTGTAGAATGTATTCCTCCCAAAGCTTATTCATATCAAACATTAATGCAATTAAGTCTTTGTTTCCAGACTTGATATCTGGTCGATAGTTCATTAATATTAGCTTCGAAATAAGTAATGCTTTTTCATAAGGTATATGCTTTCTCGAAAGCGGAATTTTCTTGAAATGATTTGCAGTTATTTTTAGATTATCAGTTTCTGGAAATAGGGTTTTGACTTTATTCAATTTATCTAAAACAATAGATTCTGAGGTAAAATGAGTCACTACTTTTATCGCTTCATTTAAGATTTTATGTATGAGATGATTTCTATCATATAAGCTATCATTAATGAAAAAGCGTTCTTTGTGAATGCAGTTTTTTGCAATATGCTCAGTAAATTGAAGAGGTCCCTTGAGTGCTTTTGCTTGACTATTCTCTCTCCTATATTTTTTTATTAAACCTCTCTGAATGAGTGTTTCAACTTCATTTAAAAATAGCTCAAAGTAAAGGTGTAATAGCGAATTAGATTTTAAACGCAACTGCGCGGCTCCTGTATTTTTCGCAGTCAACAAATGACAGGTTTTGAGCATATCTAATAATACACCTTGCCAAATATTTTTATCGTTTTCTTTTCCTGCTTTCGGTAATACTTCAATTGTTGTTTTACCTATTTGAATTACACCTACGTATTGCCTAAAACGCACGCCATTGGGAATTAATTCAAAGAAAGGTGTGTTAGGATTATCTAAATAATAACGTTCAAAAGCTTGGAAGTGTAACTCCTTAAATTTAGAATTAGTCCATTTTCCTTTAAATGTTACTCTATCATATTCAAAGAACTGGAGAGGTTGGTATGTATTTAGTTTATTCACTAATTAATGAGCTTTTTAATAGCGTTAATAAATGCTTCATCATTCATTTCTTTAGGATCTATGATTTCGAAGACTTCATCTTCGTAATCTGAACTATCCCCTTCTTGAAATTCAGCAAATACATTTTGCTCTTTTCTCAAGAAGTCTTCGCCTATTACTAATCCTATTTTATTAAAATCGTTAAAGAAGTATTCTTGTAATAAGGGAATAATATTTGTAAAAAATATGTCCTTAACTGCAGATAGCATTTCGGTATTCTTTACGCTTTTTAATCCTAAGAAATATGAATGTCCTATTTGGTGATCTCTATCGATTAATCTCGTTATGCGCCTATTTATTTTTTCTAGAATAAGACTGATTTGAGTTTCACCCCAATCATTTCTAGTATCTAATATTTTTTTTATTACATCATAATTTGGCATCACTTCTTTAAAGCTAAAACGACGACGTAAAGCACTGTCTAAGGCTTCTACAGAACGATCGGCAGTATTCATAGTCCCAATTAGATACACGTTATCGGGAACACTAAACTTCTCTTTAGAGTAAGGTAAAATCACTTTTAATTCTTCAGAAGCCCCATTACGTTTATCAGGTTCTATAAGCGTAATAAGTTCACCAAAAATTGAAGCTACATTACCTCTATTTATTTCATCTATTATAATTACATAAGGTTTTACTTCTTTTGTTTCATCAGGTAATATCATTCCATCTGAAACAAAAAACTCTTTTTTAAGCTTATCGTGATCAATCTTATATATACTTCTTTGCATTAAGGATGTTCCATACAATTCCTCCACTGGAATACTTTCATCTACAAATACCCATTCTACTTTTCTAAAGTGATTATAACGAATTGGAAAATCGTTATGATATTCGTATTCGCCAATTATTCTACCTATTGCACGAATGTATTTATTCCCTTTACTAATAATAATATAATCACCTAATGAAAGCCCGTGAATAAATGTGCTTAATTGACTTCCAGCACTAGTTGACTCTTTTGCCTCTTCACATCTATTTTTGATAGCAGATTCAGACATTCCAGAATAATCATAATCACCACCAAACCCGATAGACACGTACCCATTGTCTCTACAATATTCGTAAATCTCTCTATCTTCAGGATTGTTAGCTTCTCCTAAACTAAGCTTATAAAAAAAAGCTTTTCTATTCATAAATTTATCCTCAGACCAATTTAGCTTCCCCTCTGACTTTAACTTCTTTGAACTTTTACTACTATTTGCTTCATCGCATATCTTTTTGAATATACCTGGCTCAACATCATAATATACTTGCTTATCTGGAGTTGTTTTAGGTTTAATACCTTCCACAAAATCTTCGTATGTAAAAGATTGATGAAATGTACAGAATGCAATTTGACCTTTAGTATCATGCCAATCAGTGATAAGAAGATCTTGATAACGTTCTGTTAAGGCTTTACGATTATCTTTATTTACTTTGTAAAACTCTGAATCTACTATTTTTATTGATTCTGCAATAGTTTGATATGTTTTTCCTGTTCCAGGCGGACCATAAAAAAGCTGATTCAATTTTTTAGAGTTTTCCATTTGTGTATTGTTATTTTCTATTACTTCTTTGACTTTGTTATTAACATACCAGTTTTTTAATTTTGTAATCTCAGAGGTCTGTATAGGATTTAGTTTTAGAGCTTCGTCTAATATTGCTAGAATATTCTCTTTACTCTTTAGATAATTAAAGCCTATTTGCCCTATGCGCTCTTTGCCTTCTAAAAAACCTTTACTTTTTATATCATCAATTTTGTTTTCTAAAACAAAACTTAAATCCATTTCTCCACAGAGGTTTTTAAAAATTTCTCCTTTTTCATAGTTGGATATTTCGGCATTACCATAAAAACCAACAATTTTACCATCGGAGTAGAATACAATTATTGGTGGATTAGTTTCTGAAGGTTCGTTTGTAAACTGTGCATATCCGTAGATATAATCTTTATCATTCCATTCTGCATCTTTATCAAAATTCCAACTTTCTCCGGGAACATTTCCATCTTTCACATAGCCGTGATTACTACTATCTTTACTAGTCGCCTTCCAGTCATTACTATTCCAGGTAATGTTAGCAAGTATACATTTAGAACCCATTTTTGAAGTGTCAGCTTCTCGATAAGAATTAATGCGATCAATAAGTTTGTTAAATGTTTTATCTGAAATGATAAGTTCTTTATTTATATCTTCCTGAGAAACAAATGTTTTTATTTCTAGAAAAACACGATAGAATTTATTTAATAAATCATCATACCCACTCGATGTGTCACCTATAAATCTTTTGTATTTGCCTTTTCTTTCTTCTTCAAAGTCATCAAATATCTCTAACGTCTTGTTATGAATACGTTGAATTCTTTCATCTTTTATTCCTTTAGTAATAACCTCTAATGTACAGCCTAAATAATCATTATCTCTCCAGAAAACAAAACCTATACTTCTGGTCATATTAATGCTACCATTGTTTAATAAGCCTACAAAAGCATATCTCTCCTCTCCAGGAAACCAATAACCTTGTTCAAATCTTTCGCTTTTATTTCGTTGTCTTGGAATAAAATTGAAGTCAGGGTGTTCTTTTCTAAATTCTAATAATTTTTCTAATATATCTTCGTGATAAGTCATAGGCTTTGACTGGCTCTTTAAGTTGTTTCGGTAATAAAAAAACAAGTAGTTTTTGGTATAGATTACTTGTTAATTTAATCTCCTACAAAGTAGATAGATTGTGTCTTTTAACAAAATTACTTACCGTAATTCTATTGACATTAAACATTCTACCAATGGCGCTATACGAAGTATTCTCTTTTAGTAAGCGTTGTATCTGATCTTCGTGACCACTTAATTTTGTTTTGGCAGATATACGCCCTTTAGGTCTTCCTAATATTACACCTTCCGCTTTTTTTCTTGCGAGTGCTTCTTTTGTTCTTTGAGAAATTAAGTTTCTTTCTATTTCTGCACTTAATCCAAAAGCAAATGCTAAAACTTTAGAACTAATATCATTTCCTAATCTGTAGTTATCCTTAATTGTCCAAACCTGTATGTCTCTTTTCATACATTCATTTAAAACTCCCATAATCATAAATAAGCTACGCCCTAAACGAGATAGTTCCGAACAAATTAGCCGATCTCCCTCTTGCATTTTTTCTAATAAAGAACCTAATTCCCTATTTTCTACTAATCTTGTTCCTGATATAGTTTCTTCTATCCAACAGTCAACAATCATCATATTAGATTCTGTGAATTTTTTGATTTCATATTTTTGATTCTCTGTGTTTTGCTGATCTGTACTTACTCTAATATATCCGTATGTCATAATGTTGTAGTTGTAGTTTTATTTCTCAATCTACAATAGTTTATCGCTTTCATATATATACAATATTGATTAATTTATAGGAAGGTTTAATATTGACGGCAGTTGGTTTCAATTTGGTAGAAAACAAGCAATAATATCTTCTCAACAAGAAAAACTAATAGCTCCAGAGATTTCTGTCGGTGGTAACTATGCGTATGACAAAAACGGTCAATTTTATGCGACAACTACTATATATGGTTATGTCAAAAATGATGATATTCCAGAATCATATAAATGTTTATTAGCGATTTTAAATTCACAGCTTTTTTGGTGGTTTTTAGTAAAGACAGGTACCGTTCTAGCAAACGGATATTTTAGATATAAACCAGATTATGTTAAACCTTTTCCATTACCAATTAGGGCTTGCTGATTTTCTACTTATATTTTTACACCCCTAATGTTTACAATACTTTGTGTGTTTTTTGTTAGAC
>CANNGA010000001.1 GCA_947504035.1 uncultured Flavobacteriaceae bacterium | reverse complement strand
GAAGGGATCGTAGACCAAAACATTGAAACTACTGGAAACTCATCGGCTTCAATTGGTGCTAATGGAGAAATTGTAGCGGAAGAAACATCTTCTAACGAAGAGACTCAAGCGCCATCAACATCTACCGAAAGCACATCATCTAACTCTATTTTACCTCCTAACGTTGCTACTGCGAACGTTACTGTTTCAAATACAGGAGGCAACGAAGTTACTAGTGTCGATAGTCGCATTGAAAATAACGGTGCGGTAAGCATCAATACGAGTACAGGAACTACTGTTAATCAAGCTTCAAACGGATTTGAACGTCTTAGAGAGACGCTACCAGAAGTCATTGCTTTCGTATTCCCTAATCCAGCACGTGATTTTGTAAACATTTCTACGCCAAGAACTACAATCTCTAAAGTTGAGATCACATCATCTCGTGGAGAACTTGTAAGATCTGAAACCTTAAATGGTTTAAGAAGAGCACGTATTTCCATTTCGGACTTACAGCAAGGCTTGTATTTTATAAATATCTTTTCTGATTCGGGTATGGCTACAAAGAAGTTTTTCAAAAACTAAATTTATAAAGCTTAATACGCTTTACATGACATTTTAATTACATCACAAATCCCCTGAGATCTCTTAGAGATCTCAGGGGATTTTTATAGGCACAATTTAAATTCATTTTTAGAGCCACAAATTCCACTTCAGGCACTATCTATTGGTACACCTCTAATTTTGAGGTTTCTTTGCCCTATGGTTTTTTAAAAATACTTTTAATAGTATGCTTTTATTAAGTATGGCCACTTGGTAAAATGTAAAGCATAATTGAATTTAGTTTTAAAGTTTTTTGTTAATGAAAAAGAGGCTGCCCGAAAAGGCAGCCTCTTTTGATTTCATATGTTACATTTATCACCGCTGGTAATTATCATTTAAAACATCAAGACATCGCAATATTTAATTGAGCTTCAAAAACGGTGAGTGCTTTACCTTTTATAAGTACTGTGTGGTCTTCTAAAGCAAGCTCTAAAATACCGCCTCGTTTTGAAATTTGGTGCGAGATCAATTTTGTTTTACCTAAACGCTTTGCCCATAAAGGCGTTAATGCGCAATGCGCAGATCCTGTTACAGGATCTTCATCAATACCCGCTATAGGCGCAAAACAACGCACTACAAAATCGGCTTTACTTGCAACAGCGGCTTCAGCAGTTATCATAAGTTTACCTAAACCATTTGCCTTAAACGCTGTAAAATCTGGCACGCAGGCCTCTATATGCGCTTCGTTGTTAGCTACAGCAATTACCCAACCTTGAGCTTCGTAAGTTGCCACTGGGGCAAAACCTAAAATAGTTTTAAAATTCTCAGGGGTTTCAATCTTAGACAATGCGTATCTAGGCAATGCCATTTCTAAGGCACCTTCAACATAAGTGATCTTTAATACCCCGCCTTTAGCATTAAAAGTAATATCTTCATCTAAAGCCACTATACCTTTTTCGTACATCACATGCGCCGTAGCAAGTGTGGCATGCCCGCATAGAGGAATTTCCATCGTCGGCGAAAAGTACTTGATCTTGTAATGCACACCATCTGGCACCACAAAAGCGGTTTCAGAAACATTCATTTCGGCTGCCATATTCTGCATCCAAGCTTCAGAAGGAAAAGCTTGTAAAATCATCACGCCTGCTGGGTTGCCTTTAAATGGTGCCTCTGTAAATGCGTCTACTTGATATAGGGTGGGTTTCATCATTTTATTTAATTAAGTGCCTGTTTTATATCTGCAATAATATCGTCTATATGTTCTAAACCTAAAGAACAACGCACCATACCATCGGTAATACCAGCCGCTGCCTTCACCTCTGCTTCTACCTTTGCATGTGTTGTACTGGCAGGATGTGTTACAATGGTTCTTGAATCTCCCAGGTTGGCAGATAAAGAACATAATTTTATGGCATTAAAAAATGCTTGTCCACCCGCAATACCGCCTTTAACTTCAAAAGCAACAATATTACCGCCTAAGCGCATTTGTTGTTTAGCAACTTCATACTTAGGGTGCGACTTTAAAAACGGATATTTCACCCAATTCACTTTAGGATGTGCTTCTAAAAATTCGGCTAATTTTAAAGCATTTTCACAATGCTTATCTACTCGCACAGCTAATGTTTCTAAGGATTTTGATAACACCCAAGCATTAAAAGGGCTCATTGATGGCCCTGTTAGCCTCGAGAACAAATAAATCTCGCGTATCAATTCTTTTTTTCCAACAGTAATCCCTCCCAAAACACGGCCTTGACCATCCATTAATTTCGTTGCAGAATGGATCACCAAATCGGCACCAAATTTAATGGGATTTTGTAGATAAGGTGTTGCAAAACAATTATCAATTACAAGTAGCAGGTTATGCTTTTTACAAATTGCACTTAAATAAGCCATATCCAATACATCAACACCAGGATTGGTTGGCGTTTCTGCATAAATAAATTTGGTATTGGGCTGAATTAAACGTTCTACAGTTTCAACATCATTGATATTAAAATAAGACGATTCTATATTCCATTTCGGGAAATACTTGGTAAACAAACCGTGTGTTGCACCAAATACCGAACTACAAGACACCACGTGATCGCCTGCATTTAATAAGGTTGCAAATGTGGAAAATACTGCTGCCATACCACTCGCAAAAGCAAAACCTGCTTCTGCACCTTCCATTTTACATACTTTCTCAACAAACTCGTTAACATTAGGGTTGCTGTAACGGCTGTACAAATCGCGTTGCTTTTCTTCAGCAAAAGAGGCACGCATTTCTTCGGCATCGTCAAATACAAATCCCGAGGTTAAATACAATGGCACAGAATGCTCCGAAAACTGCGTGTTTTCAAGCTGTGTGCGTATGGCTTCTGTTTCAAATTTCTTTTTAGTATTCATCTTATTTTTTTCCGTTATTTGAATCTTCTATTTCTTTTTTTATTTTATTTTCTACTTTTAGTATGTATCCTACTATGACGAGTATAATGACTATAATAGATAATATAATTTTATTTAAACTGCTTAAATTTTTAAATATTAAAAATAATATGGGTTGCAACATACAAAGCAAGACACCTGCTAAGGTGATCTGTTGTGCACTGTAACGTTGAGCGAAATCCCAGTGTCGTTGAGATTTCATCGCGCTTTTGGTACGATACCCGTACGTATAATTAATATGCTTAGGCGGGTATTTTCGCATAATGATGCCTAGCACGATAAATACGAGCCCAGTAAGTAGTATTGGTCCTAAAAATACAGTCATAACACACTGTTTTACTATCCTAAAATTAACTAATATGCTTTGACAATCGTAAAATATCACCAAAAACGCCTCTCGCTGTGACTTCTGCGCCTGCACCTGCACCTTGAATTACGATAGGTTGTGCTCCGTAGCTTTCGGTAAATATTTCAAAAATAGCATCACTGCCTTTTACATGTCCTAAAGTACTATCTAAAGGTACAGAGACCAGCTTTACTTCTAAATGCCCTTTATTCTGAGATAAATCCCCAGACAAATCACCTACATACCGCAGTACATGTCCTGCTTCCTGTGCGTCTTTTAGGGTTTGGTACTCGGGGTCTAAAACCTCTAATTGGTCTAAAAACGCTTCTACTGAAATAGAACGGTAGGCCTCTGGTATGAGATTTTGCACTTCTACATCTTCAAATGCATTCTCCAAATCTAATTCTCTTGCTAAAATCAATAATTTTCTAGCCACATCATTTCCAGAAAAATCTTCTCGAGGGTCGGGCTCGGTAAATCCTTTCGCAATGGTTTCTTTAACAATACTGCTAAAAGAGCGTTCTTGAACAGAAAAGTTATTAAACAGATAACTTAGTGTTCCTGAAAACACCCCTCTAATTCTCGTGATATTTTCACCAGACTCGTGTAATAATTTAATGGTATCTATTAACGGCAGGCCAGCCCCTACAGTGGTTTCATAAAGGTACTGCTTGTTGTGTGCTGCTAATTCTGTACGCAAGGTTTTATAAAATTTGTGAGATACTGTATTCGCTACCTTATTAGAAGACACCAAATCGAAGCCCGCTTCTACTAACGGTATGTAATTTTCGTAGAATGTGCTACTCGCCGTATTATCTACAGCGATTAAATTCTCTAAATGCTGCGCTTTGGCATAATCGATAATTGTTGCGACACTACTTGCCGTCGTGCTTTTTGCTATAGCGGTTTCCCAGTGTTTGGCAACGCCTTTTTTACATAAAATTAATTGCTTCGAATTGGCAATAGCAAAGACATTGAGGTGAATGCCTTTTCGCTTTTCTATATCGTCCTTAGACTTTAGAATTTGATTGATAAGTGCATGTCCTACCCCACCATGACCAAATAAAGCGATATTTATTTTTTTGGCAATGCCAAAGACTTCTCCATGAATCACATTTACCGCTTTATGCAGTTGTGATTTTCGCACCACTAAACTTACATTCTTACCTGTAACCGTATTATTAAATAATAAAGGTGTTATTTGATTTTTTATAAGCGCATTAAACGGCTTGTGGAAGGAGCTTAATGCTATCCCTACAATTGAAATAACGGCAACATCGGTAACCACATCTATTTTATTGACATCTTGAGAGCGAAAATCGTTTTCGAACTCACGTTCTAAGGCAATAACAGCTTCATCGGCTTGATCGGCATCTATAATTAAACCTACACCTCGTTCTGACGAGCCTTGCGATACAATACTCACACTAACACCATGTCTACTTAGTGCCCCAAAAATACGAGCATCTACACCTATTTTTCCTAGTAATCCGCGGCCTTCTAAATTCAATAAGGCCACATTATCTAACACCGATAAAGACGTGACTTCTTTTACGGTAGGTTTTGCTGTTATCAATGTCCCTTCATCCTCTGGATTAAAGGTATTTAAAATTCTTAAGTTGATGTTTTTCTCAACTAAAGGAATAATGGTTTTAGCATGTAATATTGAAGTTCCAAAGTTCGCCAGTTCGTTCGCTTCGCTAAAGGACAATTCTCTTATTTGCTTTGCATCTGGCACCAAGCTTGGATCTGCAGTATAAATACCACTAACATGGGTGTAATTTTGAAGTTCTTCAGCATCCAGAAAATTAGCCAGTAACGCCGCAGTATAATTACTACCGTTACGCCCTAAAGTTGTGGTTTCATTTTTTAGATTGGATGCAATAAACCCAGTAACCACATGTATGGTGTTTTTATGCGTATTGAAATACGCTTGTGTATTTTCTTTAGACCGCTTAAATAAGGGTTGGGCATTTCCAAAAGCATCGTCGGTTTTTATAAGCTGCGTGGCATCTACGGCATTGGCTTTAATGCCTTGGGCATTAAGTAGTGCAGCGATGAGCTTTACCGATAGCAGTTCTCCTTGAGCCAAAATGGTATCCTTGGTCTTTTTACTGTAATCTCCTAATAAACGCACCCCTTCAAACAAATTCTCTAAAGCTAAAAACTCTTCCGCAAATGCTTCTGGTGTAGCTGGTGCGCTGTGGTAGGCTTTAAACGTCTCTAAATCGGTTTTATAATCTTCTCCTTTAAGCGCTTTATTTAAAATTGCCTCTAAATCGTCTGTTGCCGAACCTCTAGCAGAAACGACTATAGCTATACGTTCGCCAGCCTCTACTTTGGCTTTTATAATTGCCAGTACCGTCTCTAGCCCTTCTCCATTTGCTAAAGATTTGCCTCCAAATTTTAATATTTTAATAGGTTTACGTTTCGCACTTGGTACAAAAATAGGGGCTATAATTTGCTCCAATTGATCGTACTCCATTAAAAACGCATCGTGCCCATGTACCGAATGGATCTCATTATAGGTTACATTAGGATTGGTAACGGCTAATTGACGGTGTGTTTCGCGGTTTTCTTCTGCTGTAAAAAACAAATCAGAATCGACACCTACAATATGAATCTTAGCTTCTATATTTTCTAAGACATTAAAATTACTCGTTTTACCTTTGGTTACATCAATCGTTTTTAACAATTGATTCATTAGTTTATAGGCCGACAACTGAAAGCGTTCTTGTAGTTTATTACCATGATGCAACAACCAACTTTCTACATTAAAAATTTCTAAATCATCGTTTTTAGAACGCTGAAAACGTTCTTTAAACGATTCTGGTGTGCGGTAACACAGCATAGCATGCATACGTGCATCGTGTACAGGGTTTTTAGAATTCACTAAAAACTGTTCTTGTATTTGGCAATTGGCAATTAACCAGTCGGTAGACTTCCAATCGGTGGCAACCACTACTAAATGCTGTGTAAGATCGGGCTGTAATACGGCCATTTCCCAAGCAATTCCGCCGCCTAAAGAGCCACCTACTAAAGCAAATAACTGTCCCGTATTTAGGTATTCCAACCCTTGTAAAAAGAGTTTTGCAATGTCTCTCGCGATAAAGTCTTTATAATTATCAATAACAAAACCGTCAAAACCATTTCCAGGAATGTTAAACGCAAGAATCGTATATATTTTGGTGTCGATAACCTTATCATCGCCTATCAGTTCTTTCCACCAACCTGTCGCTCCTGCCACATTACTATCGCCTGTAAGGGCATGATTTACAAGAATGATAGGTGCACTGCCTAATGGCAGTCCAAAAACCTGATAGCTTAGCTTAATTTCTGGGTTAAGCACACCACTTTCTGTGGTATAATTATGTAACGTTATGTGATATAGTTCACTATTCATCGATTACTTAGTTTCTAATGTTGTAAATGAAATTGCAGTTTGATTAGAGCCATCAAACACATAAGATGTTGTTTGACAAATTGGCTCTGCTCCTGTACTACCGTTTGCTGTGACATCATGTCCCGCATGTAAGGTTAGTGTGGCTAATTTTTGGTCATTCATTCTTCTAATATTTTGATGTTAAATTACATACACGCTTTAAAACGTGTGTTAAATTTAGGGAAATACAGGCGATAATCACCTTACAACCCATTAACTTCTACGATTCAAACCACCTTTTATGGTGTATTAAAAAAATGTTACTAAGAGGATATAAAATTACGAGATGTAATTTTTTTTGAGGTTATCTATCTAAATCTTACGATAAATGAATCGCTTATTTAAGTAGAATGTAGCACCTTCTTTAATAAGTTTAAAGGGTTGCTAAGGTTTCACAGGGTCTAATCCCTCCGCCTTTCTTGATAACATTTCAGTACGTATTTGAACTTTATTACTGCAAATATTCAGTTAGAAAAAGTTAATATCCAAATTTTTAAGTGTTTTTTTTGAATTTAATAGTTTTAATGCTAATCTATTTACAAGCATAACAGCACGTATTCACAGCTAATTATATACTATTATATCATTTTTATATAGCCTTCATGGATCAATACTCTAATGAACTGTTCTAAATCATTTTTCAACGTATGAATTGACATTTGCTTTAAATCTTTCAATGTATAGTTTTTTGAGGCCTTTAAAAAATCAACACTTATGTCATGTTTCTCAAGTCTCTCAAATCTATGAACGTCTGTTTTTTGAAATTCAACACATGTTGTGAATGCTATTCGTTTTAAGTTTTTTGCATTGAAATCGACATGAATGGAACAATTAGATATATACCCTGATTTTATCGTTTCAGTAAAATACCATTTCGTATGTTCATGTTTCAAGTCGTCTCTAAACCCTAATTCATTCAATCTATTGAGAGGTGACGTTTTAAAAAGTTTGTTCCTTCTCGTTCTGGAAAGGTTCCAACATATAAAAGCCAAACTGAAAATGCATAGCGGCATGGTTATAACAAAAATTATAACATATAAAACACCTTCGGTTATACTGGGCAATTCTTTATCGGTTAATACCATTACAAACAAAAAGCCTAAAGAAATACCAAGAAATACTATCATGCAAAATTTGAACAAAAAAAGCACCTTTTGCTTATTTAAGCTTAAAAATGTTCTCATTTTACCCTAATTGCTGCGGTGTTCCCCGCGCTTTAAATTTCTCGCGTACAATGTCTCCAATAGGTCTATTGTCTATTTTAGATTCTAACCATGATATAATATCTAAATAAAGAAAAGCACGACTTTGGTAGGGATCGTTTTCATACTCTTTTAACTTTTTATGAAGCTTGATGAATTCACCTTTCACCTGGTTTGGAAAAATATCACCTAAACCCCGTAAAAACTTAATAAACTCCATTTGCACCTCGTACAAATCTTCCATTTTAATCAAAAACTTATAGGTGCTTTTAATCAAAACATCTAGGTTATAATCTAGTCCCGCTTCATAATGTGCAACTAAATTTAAAATTCTTGAAAAACACAGCAAATCTTCTCGCATTTCGAGCGATTTATTGCTTATAATCTTCTCGAGGTAAAAAATACATTTTCTATTTTCCCCAGCCCCAAAATACATACTTGCAATTTTATAATAAAACACCATAATATGATGTTCGTCTATACGCGTTTGGTAGTCTTTAAGACGTTCTAAAACCTCATCTATTAAAGGCAAACCATCCACAAAACTGCCTTGTATAAAGTGTAAGTTAAATTTATTATTATAGATGTAAAGAAACGCTAAAGACTCATTATTATCATCTAAAGGAAACCATTTTTCTTGGGTAACACTTTCAAATTGATCTAGAGTCTCTTTAAATTTCTCATACTTATTTAAATAAAATAATGCTTCCAATAAATAATGATTACCTCTTAAAAAGAAAACAGGGTTTAGTACAATCATGTCTTTAGCGTCATAAAACAAACTCACCCATTTGGAAGCGTATTTATAACAAGACAAAAAATCTACCGTTAAGAAACTGTACCATAATTTCGCTTTGTAAAGCCATAGTTTTTCCCGAAATCCTAATGTGTTGATATCGTAAACAGGCAGTCGATCTTGGTAATATTGCGTGATCATTTGGTGATCTTGATCATTCTTTACATAGCCCGTTTTTAAAAACAAGCCATACAACTGCAACGATAAATTAGACAATTTACTCGCCAATACATTTTGCAAACTCAGCGCTTTAGCTTGGATAGTAAGTTCGTCTGCACGGTTACTTATACTTCGGGTGATGTACTGCGATTCTATCACTTTTTCGAGCTCAACAATTTCGTAAGCAGCATTTTTCTCTTCGTTGGTGATTGCTAAATTTTTAGCTTTATCCAATATTTTTAAACTTTGCTTATAAAGGCCTTTGTGGTATAAAATGGTGGCAAAATCTAGTTGTTCCCTAATTTGTATTCTAATATTTTGATGCGAAGGGTTTAACCGTAAACTTATTAAAATCTGCTTGTACAGATGCGCTTTTAAATTAGACAGTTGTTGTTTTTTAACAATACCCTTTTTTAAAATGGCGGCCTCATCATAGGTTTTCAACTTATCTAAAATATTAAACAAGGTTAGAAACTTAGAGTCTTCGTTCACCCCCAATCTTCCTACATATAGCTTAAATTGTCGCTTTTCCGATTTTGAAAGCGATTTCACCAATACAAATAAATTATCTTTTTGCTCTTTTGTCATAGTCATAAAATAAGATTCAAAATACTGATTATCAGAATTTTAAACCACCCTCACTCTGGTTAAACATCGTAAAAAAAGAGTTAAGCATAGTAGTGTTTACAAAACCAAAATATAAATTCGTAGAACAATACGAAAATATATTTTAATATAATGTCTGATAACCACGTTCAAATTTTTGATACTACCCTTCGTGACGGAGAGCAAGTTCCTGGCTGTAAACTTAATACAGACCAAAAATTAATTATTGCGGAACAGCTTGATATGCTTGGGGTGGATATTATAGAGGCCGGATTTCCCGTCTCTAGTCCTGGGGATTTTAAATCCGTCCAAGAAATATCTAAAATCGTAAAGAATGCAACCGTTTGCGGACTAACGCGCTCCGTAGAAAACGATATCAAAGTTGCTGCTGAAGCCTTAAAATATGCCAAAACCCCTAGAATTCATACTGGTATTGGTACTTCTGAATCGCATATTAAATTTAAATTCAAATCGACACAAGACGCCATTATCGAACGCGCTGTTAAAGCCGTAAGTTATGCCAAATCTTTTGTGGAAGATGTTGAATTTTATGCAGAAGATGCTGGCCGAACAGATAATGCCTACCTGGCACGTGTTTGTGAAGCTGTAATTAAAGCTGGTGCTACAGTGCTTAACATTCCTGATACAACAGGATATTGTTTGCCTAGTGAGTACGGTGCAAAAATAAAATACTTAAAAGAAAACGTTAAAGGCATTGAAAAAGCAACATTATCTTGCCATTGCCATAACGATTTAGGTTTAGCAACAGCAAATTCTATCGAAGGTGTTATTAATGGTGCGCGACAAATTGAATGTACTATTAATGGTATTGGTGAACGTGCTGGTAATACCGCATTAGAGGAAGTGGTTATGATTTTAAAACAACACCCGCACCTCAATTTAGACACGAAGATACAAACAGAAATGTTGTATGGTATTAGTCAATTGGTATCAGACAACATGGGTATATATACGCAACCTAACAAGGCCATTGTTGGTGCTAATGCTTTTGCTCACAGTTCTGGAATTCATCAAGATGGTGTGATTAAGAACCGTGAAACTTATGAAATTATAGATCCTAAAGATGTTGGGGTTACAGAATCTGCTATTGTTTTAACAGCAAGAAGCGGAAGGGCTGCATTGGCTTATAGAGCTAAGAATGTAGGTTACGAACTCACAAAATTACAATTAGATGTTGTGTATGCTAAATTCTTAGAATTTGCAGATCAAAAAAAGGAGGTAGATGATACTGATATTCATCAAATTATAGAATCTACCCCTGTGTATAACGAAATTAATTAGCCCATCTTAACCTACTAACTCATGACATTAGATATTGCGGTATTACCTGGTGATGGTGTTGGTCCTGAAGTTATTGCAGAAGCCGTAAAGGTGCTTAAAGCGATAGGCTTGGTCTATGAGCATACGTTTAATTTTAAGTATGGTCTCGTTGGCGCTGCTGCAATAAAAGAACACCAAACACCGCTCCCTGAAGCTACTGTTAAACTATGTAAAGAAGCAGATGCTGTATTATTTGGCGCTATAGGAGATAAAGCTTACGATATAGATCCAGACGCCAAAATTAGACCAGAACAAGGTTTATTGGGTATTCGTAAAGCGCTTGGTTTATATACCAATATACGACCTGTAATTGCTTACCCAGATTTATTGAATAAATCATCACTTAAGGTAAGACAAATTAAAGACACCGATATTGTTATCTACAGAGAGCTTACTGGTGGCATTTACTTTGGCGAAAAAAACCTAAGTGCAGATGGCAATACAGCAAGAGATGTTTGTGAGTACCACCGTTATGAAATAGAACGTATTGCGCACGAAGCTTTTAAAGCGGCACAATCTAGAAAACACAAACTCACTTTAGTCGATAAGGCCAACGTATTGGAAAGTTCGCGTTTGTGGCGTCGCGTTGTTATCGCGCTCTCTAAACAATACCCAGATGTCACTTTAGAGTTTATGTTTATCGATAATGCTGCTGTAGAATTGATTAAAAATCCAAAACAGTTTGATGTAATTCTAACTGAAAATATGTTTGGTGATATTCTATCTGAAGAAGCTAGTGTTATCGTAGGCTCTGTAGGCTTACTGGCCTCTTCGTCTCACGGTGAAGACCATTCTATGTTCGAACCTATACATGGTGCCTACACAGATGCTAAAAATAAAGGCATCGCAAATCCTATTGCCTCAATTTTATCTGCGGCACTTTTATTAGATCATTTTGATTTGGCCGATGAAGCTGCTCTTGTGAGAGATGCTGTCGATAAATCATTAAACTTGCATATTACAACACCTGACTTAAATACCAAATACAACAATATTTCTACAAGTAAAGTCGGTGATTTTATTGAGGATTTCATCAACAACCCAGAAGAAACAAATCTAAATTTTACAAACATACACTTAGGGCAATCCACGATCATTTAATTTTTTAACTAAAAATTGAACTGAACTTAAACTAAACTCACGTGGTTCGTCCTTAAAAGGCCGTCTGAAAAGGCGGCCTTTTATATGTTTTGTAGTGCTGCTTCGCTACAATATCAAAACATATTTATTACCAATTGTATCTTGAACTTCCAGGATATAAAAAACAAAGTACAGTCTTAACTGCATTTTTTCTTATATTAAATTCTAACTAAGCGGTATACGCTAACCCCATCAAAATTTAACGCCTAACGGTGACACGTTAAAAATAAGATTTTCTCTAGAGTATTTTTAAAAATAGCATGTACTGCAAAACGGCTACGGATCCCGTACACTCTAAATTAATTCTGAATGCGCTCATTTGAAATGAAAAACTACAAGTTCTCCTCTATTTCTATTTTCAGAATGTTTAGGCACTAAAAACAAACGCTTAATCCTATTAATACCAACACATTAATCTCATAAAGCAGAACAGTATAAAAGAGCTTTTTTAACACTTCATAAGTTAAAGTTTCTGTATTATTTGTGCGTAAAAACACATTTACATAGTTTTATACCCAAGAAAAACTTAAAGAAACTATTAAACGATATCCAATTCGCTAATAAAAATCTAACTAACGTAAGCTTCAGTAAAAAGAGCTCAAAACAGGACTAAAAATACCAACTAAGCATTAAAAAACTTCTAATGACATCTACTAAGCACATTCATATTAGGTTAGTTTTTAGCATAGCGCTATCAAAACGTACTTAATAAGAAGTAAATCGTTCTAAAAACTCTAGCCACCACAGTAGTGCTTAGGAGAAAATTAGAAGTTTTATGACATAAATTAGCCGCTAGCAATCCACTTAAGACTTAATTAAAACGCATATTATATAGACCGTACACCAACTTATACGTTTAAAAAACAGTACATAAGCATAAAGTTATCTCTTTGCGCTTAAAACTATACATAATATTTCTTTTAAACATAAAGGCGTAAACCGAAAAGCCGTAATAGAGTAGGTAAAAAACTAAAAACAACTAAAAATGAAAACTTTTAAATTAAATCTATTATGCGTATTCGCAGTACTTTTAGCATTAACATCTTGTAGTAAAGATGAATTAAACGAGAGCGACGTTGTTCTTGAAACACCTGCGAGCACATCAATTAGCGCCAGAGTTCCTGATTTTTGTAGCGTTAATTTCGCTAGCGAATTAAATTACGAAATCACTTTAGTAAATAGAAGAAACAAATCGAAAACATTTAAAATCGCTCGTCGAAATACAGATATACAAGGTGCTTTTGGTGGTATAACTTTTGTCGTAACTCGTGAAATAAGACAAAGTAATTTTTTCAAACAAGGGATAAAGAGCTATATATTTAGATCGAATAGAGCCTTAAGCAAACCTTTAATTGTAACTGGTTCAATAAACAGTGGTACAATTTTAAATCCTGAAGCCAGATCTGCAGCTGGAAAAAGATTAAACTATTCCAGAAACATCAGCGATCGCGTTGGTAACCCAAAAAATTTAAATGATATTTCTATCAATATTATCCGAACTGATAAGCGATGTAGATAATTCATTGTTTTAATGCTTTACTAATAAGTCGTCCTCAAACAGACGGAGTTCTTAAAAAGAACTTCTCTCACTCTGAAATAAGTTCATACTAAACCATTTATTTTAAAGTGAGATATACCTTAAAAAAAAACTAATATTAAAAACCTCAATAGGAAGTGGATTTTAAACTTTTTTGATTCTAGCGAAAATTCTAGATTTTTATAGCGAATTGAAAAAAGTTTAAATCACTTTTAGAGTAAATCAAACTAAAAATGAAAACTTTTAAATTAAATTTATTATGCGTATTCGCAGTACTTTTAGCATTAACATCTTGTAGTAAAAATGAATTAAACGAGAACGAGGTCGTACTCGAAACTCCTGTGGAAGCTACCTCTCTTAGCGCAAGAATACCTGCGGGTTGTAGTGTGGAGTTCGCAAACAATCTTACTTACGAAATTACTCTAATTAACAATCGTGACCAAAGGCGTACATTTACACTAACAAATTTGGACCTTGATATACAAGACGCATTTGGTAGTGCATCTTTTGGAGTATCTAATAGATTAAGAAACAGTGCATTTTTTAGAGAAGGCATTAGAAGATATATCTTTAGATCAAATAGAGCACTACAGCAAGATTTATTGGTAAGAGGTGACATTAACAATGCTACTGTTGTACAAAGAGAAGGTCTCTCAAATTCTGGGAGCAGGTTAAACTACGCCAGAAACATCAGCGGACGTGAAGCGAACCCAAATAACTTAGATAATATTACAATTAGTTTCACAAGACCAGCTAGACGTTGTGTTGAAGCTACAGATTTGTAAGCTCATAAAATTTCTAAAGCCGTCTACTCTTTATTAGACGGCTTCTTTTTGATTTCTTTTTTAGAAATACATGTGCTATAACTAAGCCTTAAGGCAATGAAATATGGCAATTTACAAATTAGGGCTGCCAAGGGCAGCCCTAATTATTTCAATTATAAGCGTTAACCGCTCTCAATATCTATTATTTGGGGTATTTGGTCTTTATCTTATCCAAACTCAAATTATGAATACTTCCTACGTGCGTATGTTGTTTTGAAGTATCTGGCACATAAGATCCATCTTGCACCTGTCCCCCTATTTTTTGATAGGCCTCTCTAAAACTCTGTCCTTCTACAACAAGTGTATTGATATTATCTACCGTAAATAAATACTTGTATTTATCATCATGGATGTCGACATCTTTTACAATAACCTGTTGAATGGCATAATTAAAGATATCTAGTATATTTTTCAATTCTTCAAAGGCCGCAATCATATTTTCTTTTAACAATTGAAAATCACGATGGTAGCCACTTGGCAAGTTATTCGTGATGAGTACCATTTCTGTTTGTAGCGCTTGAATCTTGTTGCATTTACCACGAATCAATTCAAACACATCTGGATTTTTCTTATGCGGCATAATGCTACTTCCTGTCGTTAATTCGTCTGGAAAGGAAATAAAACCAAAATTCTGACTCATGTACAAACACGCATCCATAGCAAATCGTGCTAACGTATTGGCTAGTCCACCTAAGGCTGCTGCTATAGTGCGTTCATTTTTACCACGTCCCATTTGTGCTGCTACCACATTGTATTTTAAAGTAGAAAAGGCCATTTCTTTAGTCGTAAATTCACGATCTATAGGAAACGAACTGCCATATCCTGCAGCAGACCCTAAAGGGTTTTGATCTACCGTTTTCAAGGCTGCATCTAACATAAAAGTATCATCTATCATTAATTCGGCATAGGCCGAAAACCATAACCCAAAAGACGAGGGCATAGCGACTTGTAAATGTGTATAGCCGGGTAACACTTTATCTTTATGCGTTTCTGCTAAGTCCAATAAGGTATCAAATAAGGTCTTGGTTTTGGTTTTTACCAATTGCAAATTCTCTTTATAATACAAATGGCAAGCCACAAGAACTTGATCGTTTCTCGAACGTGCGGTGTGTATTTTTTTACCTACTTCTCCAAGAGATTTGGTCAATTCGAATTCTATTTTAGAATGCACGTCTTCAAACTGTGCATCAATCTCGAAAGTACCTGCTTCAATTTGCGCTGCGAGCACCTCTAAGCCTCCTAATAATTGCTCTAATTCTGTAGCATTTAAAATACCAATACGTTCTAGCATTTTAGCGTGTGCTTTAGAAGCAATCACATCGTATTTTGCGATATGAATGTCAATTTCGCGGTCGTTACCCACTGTAAATTGCTCTATTTTTTTATCTATCGATATGCCTTTATCCCAGAGTTTCATTAGTTTATAATGTTTATGCGTTTATACGTTTGTTTGTGTAATGTTATATGTCGATTCGTTTTTATCGTGGAATCGTGTAACTGTTTTTAAATAACCTCAAATAGACGATAAAACCAATAAGCAACGTTTACTAGTTTTAAATAATGACCTGTTCTAATAATTCTATATACAAGGCCACTCCCTCTTCTATTTCATGCAAATGAATATATTCGTCTGCCGAATGCGAACGTGTGCTATCCCCTGGTCCTAGCTTTAAACTTGGGCAGGACAATACGGCTTGATCTGATAAGGTAGGTGAGCCATAGGTCTTTCTTCCCATAGCAACACCTGCTTTAACCAAGTCGTGATTTACAGGAATACTTGAGGAATTTAAGCGTAAACTACGTGGTGTAATGCTAGCCACTGGGGCTTCTTTCTGCAAAATCTCGGCAATCTCGGCATTAGAGTAGGCATCGTTAACACGTACATCGATCACCAAATCTAAAGATGCTGGTACTGCATTATGCTGTTTGCCTGCATATATTTGACTTACCGTTAATTTAACGTCACCTAAAGTTGTAGAGGTTTTCTCGAATTTTAAATCTTTAAACCATTGTAATACAGGAATTGCATTATAAATAACATTATCTGTATTTGGATGTGCTGCGTGGCTAGGGGTGCCCTTTATTACGGCATCGAAAACCACCAAACCCTTCTCGGCAACAGCCAAATTCATTAAGGTAGGTTCTCCTACAATGGCTACATCTATCTTTGGTATAAGCGATAGCATGCTATTTAAACCATTGGCGCCGCTATTCTCCTCTTCAGCAGAAGCTACAATGACTAAATTATAGTTTAAATCACTATACGCATAAAAATAAGTAAACGTTGCAATAAGCGACACTAAGCATCCCCCTGCATCATTACTACCTAAGCCATACAATTTACCATCTTCTACGATAGCCTTAAAAGGGTCTTTAGTATACGCTGAATTTGGTTTAACGGTATCGTGATGCGAGTTTAGTAATAAAGTGGGCTTATCTGCATCGAAATGCTTGTTCACCGCCCATACATTATTTAATGTACGCTTATACGCGATATCGTGTGCTTTAAACCAGCCTTCTATAAGTTGAGCTGTAGCGTCTTCTTCTTTTGAAAAAGACGGTGTTTCAATTAAAGCTTTTAAAAGCGCTATGGCTTCGGTGGTTAATTGCGTTATCATAAGTACAAGGTTGTAAACTTTTGATTTTTATTGCTAATGACGGTAGGGTTGCCTATAAAAACTTTAGACACACCTCGGTCTAAAGCATAAAAACAATTCTCTAATTTAGGCAACATCCCGTCATGAAAGACTCCTTTTTCCTTTAAATTTTTGTAATTTTTTGAATCGATCTCTTCAAGTACAGAATCTTCGTCGGCGACATCCAATAAAACGCCATTTTTCTCAAAACAATACGACAATTCAACATCGTACACTTTAGAGAGCCCTATGGCCAACTCAGATGCTATTGTATCTGCATTTGTATTGAATAGTTGTCCTAACTTATTGTGCGTAATAGCACAAAAGACAGGCACAAAACTGGCTGTAATTAATTTATTGATACTGGTATAATTTACACTCTTCACGTTCCCTACAAATCCAAAATCGATATCTTTTACAGGGCGTTTTTCAGAATAGATACTATTAATATCTGCTCCTGTTAAGCCTATAGCATCAACATCTAAACCTTGTAGTTTTGCTACAATATTTTTATTAACAAGACCCCCGTACACCATAGTAATCACCTCTAAAGTATCGGCATCGGTGATGCGTCTGCCGTTTACCATATTAGAAGGGATGCCTAATTTTGAAGCAATATGTGTAGCGCGTTTACCCCCACCATGTACTAGTATTTTTTTCCCTTTTAATTTAGAAAAACGTTCTAAAAAGGCTTTTAAAGCGGTGTCGTCTTCTATAACGTTACCCCCTATTTTTACAATTGATAGTTTCTCTTTAGCCATTTTCTAATAATTTTTTAAGCACCAATTGTGCTGCATAGGTTCTGTTGTTAGATTGCGGAATCACAAGAGCACTGTCGGTATCTAAAACAGCATCTTCTACCACTACATTTCTACGCACTGGCAAACAGTGCATAAACTTAGCTTTTCCTAATTTTGCTTTTGTAATCATCCAATTGGGGTCTGTATTTTTCACCTGACCATAAGCGTCGTAGGAACTCCAATTTTTAGTGTACACAAAATCGGCATCTTTAAAAGCAGCCTCTTGATCATGATATATTGGAGTATCACCTGTAATTTCTGGATTCAAATTATACCCTTCTGGATTGGCGATAACAAATTCCACATCCATTTTTTGCATGGCCTGTGTAAAGCTATTGGCCACGGCATGTGGCAAGGCTCTAACATGAGGTGCCCAGCTCAATACCACTTTTGGTTTTTTCACTTTAGCATGCTCTGAAATTGTTAGGGCATCGGTTAAACCTTGTAATGGATGTCCTGTAGCACTTTCCATATTTACAATAGGCACTGAAGCGTAGGTTACAAAGGCTTTTAAAACATGTTCACTTTCATCTTTAGCCTTATCATTTAGGGTTGGAAATGCGCGTACAGCGATAATGTCACAATACTGAGATACTACCGCAGCAGCTTCTTTAATATGCTCGGCTGTAGTACCATTCATTACGGTACCATCTCCAAATTCGATCCCCCAGGCATCTCCAGACACATTCATTACAATAGGATCCATACCCAAATTTAAGGCGGCTTTTTGCGTACTTAAACGGGTACGTAGACTCGAGTTAAAAAATAATAATCCTAAAGTTTTATGAGCGCCTAAAGTTTTATGGGCTAAAGGATTCGCTTTTAAAGCTTTTGCCTCTTCTATCCAAGTCGCCATGTTATCGATATCGTGTATGGATGTGTAATGTTTCATATCTGTCCTATATATTTCTTTTTCTTTTTTATATTTTCAAACGCCTTTATTTTATAACATCATACGTTGGTGTTCTATCCCTGTTTTCTTAGAAGGATAGACCGCACCGTAGGCTTTAAAACCGTACTTTTCATAAAATGCCACTGCAGTACATCTTGCTGCTAATGTGATACGCCGCACATCTTGCGCTTTGCACAACGCGATACAGTACTCTAATATATGCTGGCCTACACCTTGGCGTTGTGCATCTTCTGCCACTGCCATTTGCGATATAACCCCCTCGCCATCTATTACATTAACACGTCCTGTACCTATCACTTTCGCATTTGCTATACAGACCACATGCTGCCCTTCTGCTTCTAAAGCATCTGCAATTAAATGTGCTGCATCTGGGCTATCTTTAAAAAACAACGCTATTCTTAACGTTACAGCTGCTTGATAAAGAGGGTGTTTGGTATTGATCTGCTTTAACTCCAAAGCCTTGTTTTTATTTCACCTTAGTAAACGGCACGTTGCCTTCAAAAGCGTTGGTAATAAAATCGTCTTCTAACCCATTCACAATCCAAGTTTCTACGCCAGCTGCTTTGGCAACGGCTACAGCTTCTACTTTAGAAGCCATACCTCCACTACCATGTGTAGATTTAGAACTTACCACTTCTTGTCGTAATGCATCAAAATCACTAACGGTCTCTATAGTTTCTGGCGCATTGGCCTCCATAGAGGCTTTGGTATATATACCATTGGTATTTGTGGCAATAATAAATAAATCGACGCCTAAAAGCGAAGCTGTTAATGCGCCTAGCTTATCGTTGTCGCCAAACTTTATCTCATCGGTAGCGACCGTATCGTTTTCATTAATAATAGGGATGTAATTATTGTTTACCAACACCTTAATGGTATTCATAATATTATCCCTACTGTCGGCATTATCAAAATCGGCATAAGATAAGAGGCACTGCGAACTTAGCAGCCCATACTCTCTAAAAATCTCTTGATAGATGCGTATAAGGTGTGGTTGTCCTATAGATGCCAAGGCTTGTTTTACAAAAATACCGCTACTTTTACTGTCTAGCTTTACAAATTGTTTTGCGACAGCTATGGCCCCAGAACTTACGATAATAAATTCGCAGGTCTCTTGAAGTTTTGCGATTTGACTGGCAATATCTTCAATTTTCCCTCTGGAAATATTATCGGTTTCTTTGGTAAGCGTATTAGAGCCTACTTTAAGTAATATGCGCTTTTTTTTCATCTGTTTCAACTTCAGCAACCAGGATTCGTCAATGTCTTATTAATATCAATTCTGCGCTATAGCGCACTATTTCCCTTTCTAGGTTTTATTAACGTATTTGGCCTTCGCCATGCACATACCATTTATTAGTCACCAAATGCTGTAACCCTATTGGCCCACGTTGGTGCAATTTATCTGTACTAATGGCCAACTCACCTCCCAATCCAAATTCGAATCCGTCGGTAAATCGTGTGGAGGCATTATGGTATACGGCACCACAATCTACTGCTGCCATAAAGTTTTCTGCAGCTCCTTCGGCAGCAGTTACAATAGAAGCCGAATGTCCACCACTATAAGTATTTATCATTTCTATAGCAGCTTGCGTATGCGCGATACTACCTAATACGATTTTATAATCTAAAAATTCTTCGTACCACACCTGATCGTTTTCAATAGCTGTCACCTCTGCATAATTACTAAACGTTGCATCTCCTAGTATTTCTACATTATGTGCCGCCAAACGCTCTAAAAGCGCTGTTATAAACGCATCTCTTTGAGGCAGGTCGTTATCAATAAGCACTTTATCTACGGCATTACAGCCCGATACCTTGTTGGTCTTTGCATTTACAATAATGTCCAAGGCCATTGCGGCATCGGCATGCTTGTGTACATACACAAAGTTATTACCACGCCCGCTTACAATTACAGGACAAGTGGCATGAGTCTTTACAAAAGCAATAAGGCGTTCCCCGCCTCTTGGTACAATAAGGTCTAAGGTCTGGGTTGGTTTTTCTAAAAAAGCCTGAGTTTCTGTACGGTTATAGTTTAGGTATTCTACCCATGCCGTAGACACGCCATTCATCTCTAAAGCCTTATGCCATAGTGCTACAATAGCTAAGTTAGAATTTAGAGATTCTTTACCGCCTTTTAATAAGATTTTATTCCCCGACTTAAACGCGATACCTCCGGCCTCTATGGTAACATCTGGTCGCGATTCGTAAATAATCATTACTGTTCCAAAAGATGCTGTTCTGTTGTAGATCTTCATACCATTATCGTGCGTAAAACGAAACCGTTCTACCCCCACAGGGTCTTCCAACGCTGCTAGTTGTCTTAAAGATTCTATCATGCCTTCAATTTTAGCAGCATCCACTTTTAAGCGGTCGCGCATCGCTAAATCGCCACCAGCATAGGCTTCCATATCTATTGCATTGGCATCTAATATGCCTTGCGCATGCGTTTTTACTAATGCCTTCATAGAATTTAGTACGGCATTACGCGTGTCTATATTAAGTGTATTGTTCATTTTAATTCATTCTTTAAACCTAATTACAAGGTATTAAACATGGCGTACGTATTATACGGTAGTATTTACAGGTGCTAAAGCTAACTTTAAGGCTTCGAAAAACTGATCGATATGCGCCTTTGTTAATGTTAAAGGAGGCAAGATGCGTAGCACTTTTTTATTGGAAGCGCCTCCTGTAAATATGTGATGTTTGTAAATGAGTGTTTTGCGTAAATCGCCCACTTCAAAATCAAACTCCAAGCCTAACATTAAGCCTTTGCCTTTAATCTTTTTGACTTCTGGTATGCTTTTAGCAACCTCCATAAAATAAGCTGACATGGCATTGGCATTGGCGATCAAATTCTCCTCTTCTATGGTTTCCAACACCGCTAAACCTGCTGCACAGGCCAGATGGTTCCCACCAAATGTTGTTCCTAACATGCCATATTTAGCTTCAATATCTGGATGAATTAATACCCCTCCAATAGGGAAACCATTCCCCATACCTTTTGCTATAGAAATAATGTCTGGCGTAACGTTATAATGTTGAAAGGCGAAAAATTTACCCGATCTACCATATCCAGATTGTACCTCATCGGCGATAAAAAGCGTCCCATTGGCTTTACATAAAGCATCAACCTCTTCAAAGAATGCTGTAGACCCTTGGTCTAAGCCTCCAACACCTTGAATAAATTCTACAATTACAGCGCATACATCCCCTTTTTCTAATTCTGCTTTTGTGCCTTCAACATCATTTAAATCCAATATGGTCACCTCTTGTTGGGCATTTATAGGCGCAATGATATTTTTATTATCGGTTACCGCTACAGCGGCCGAAGTACGTCCGTGAAACCCATTTCTAAAGGCTACAACGCGAGATCGTCCTGTTTTAAATGAGGCCAGTTTTAAGGCATTTTCATTAGCTTCTGCTCCAGAACTGCATAAAAACAACTCATAGGCTGTACACCCCGATAAGGTTTCTAACTTATCGGCAAGGGCGTGTTGCAATGGGTTTTGTACGGCATTTGAGTAAAAACCTAATCGTGCTACCTGTTGGCTTACAGCGTCTACATAATTTTTATGAGCATGGCCTATAGAAATTACGGCATGCCCTCCATAAAGGTCTAGATATTCTGTACCCTTATCGTCGTAAACGTGTACATCTTTCCCCGATACTGGGGTTACATCATATAATGGATAAACGTCAAATAATGGCATTTTAATTGGTTTTTAACTGGTTAATTTTATCAAATGAGGCAATTATACCTTGTACTAAAGCAGCACTCATTCCTTGGTGCTCCATGGCGTTTAAACCTTCAATCGTACAACCGCCAGGTGTTGTTACACGGTCTATTTCGGCTTCTACGTGTTGTTCTGATTCTTGCAATAAGCGCGCAGCTCCCATACAGGTCTGCAATGCTATTTTATCGGCTTCCTCGGCTTCAAACCCTAACTGCACAGCACCTTGTGTTGTGGCGCGTACAAGACGCATCCAAAATGCTATCCCACTAGAACAAATTACAGTTGCGGCCTGCATTTGGCCTTCAGGAATTTCTAAAGTCGTTCCCAGTTGATCGAAAATAGCACGTGCTACTCCCATATGTTCTATACCTGCAGCATTCCCTGCTAAACAGGTCATGGATTCGCCTATAGAAATTGCTGTATTGGGCATCACTCTAATAATAGGAGTTTGACTGCCTATAATACGTTCTATGGCAGAAATCTCAAAACCGGCAGCTACAGACATTACAAGATGTTCTGCGGTAAGTGCCTCTTTTAAAGCTTCGATAACACTAACAATGTGCTTAGGTTGCAGTGCAAAAATGACCACCTCTGCTGCTTGTATGGCTAACACGTTATCGTTGGTTACGGTAACGTGTGCTGTATTTTTATAAACATCTACTTGTCTGGTATTTAAATCACTTAAATACAACTCGGTAAACGATTCTTTTTCGATTAATCCCTTTGCTATGGCACTCCCTAAATTTCCAGTACCTATTATGGCTATTTTCATAATTTGATCCCCTCCTATCCTCCCCTAGGGGAGGCATTGAGCTTGTTTTTAAAAATTATATTTCATTTTACTTGCTTTGCAAGTGCTATCCCCCCTTGGGGGAGGCTGGGTGGGGTTTAAAAATACGTTCCTTTTAAACCTAAACCTGTGGTTTCTTCTAAACCAAACATTAGGTTCATATTTTGAACTGCTTGACCAGAAGCCCCTTTTAATAAATTGTCAATGATGCTTGTCACTAATAATTTACCATTATGTTTGTGCAAATGCACTAAACACTTGTTTGTATTTACCACTTGTTTCATATGTAACACATCATCGGCGACAAAAGTAAACTTAGCAGACGCATAAAAATTGGTATATAACGCTTTTGCATCTTCTACAGAGCCTTCAAATTCGGTATAAATAGTTGCAAAAATACCTCTTGAAAAGTTTCCGCGGTTTGGCATGAAAATCACCTCTGCTGCAAAGTCGTTTTGTAACTGTTGTACCGACTGGTTAATTTCTCCTAAATGTTGATGTGTAAATGGCTTGTAATACGAAAAATTATTATCTCTCCACGTGTAATGCGTGGTGGCAGACAACGATGTTCCTGCTCCTGTAGCTCCAGTTACGGCATTAACATGCACATCCTTTTGTAATGCGTTAGCTGATGCCAATGGCAACAGCCCTAGTTGAATGGCCGTAGCAAAACAACCTGGGTTGGCTATATAATTTGCTGTTTTAATGGCATCGCGCTGTAATTCTGGCAAACCATAGACAAATGATTTTCCATTAAAGTCTTTATCAGCTTCCAATCTAAAATCATTTCCTAAATCGATAATCTTAGTCGTTTCCGAAAAGGTATTTGCCGATAAAAATTTCACAGAATTGCCATGACCCAAACACAGAAATAACACGTCTACATTAGGGTTTATGGTATCTGTAAATTTCAAATCTAAAGTGCCCACTAAATCTTGGTGTACTTTACTTATCTTATTACCTGCATTACTGGTACTGAACACGAAATTAATATTAGTATTGGGGTGATGTACCAATAATCTCATTAATTCGCCAGCCGTATAGCCTGCGCCTCCAATTACACCTACTTCTATTTTTTTCATGTTTATGCTTTTAATCTACACTGGGTTTATACCCATGTATTATGTCCATTTTAATCGTCTAAGAATTAACTTGTTTGTATATCTTATTTTGATTGCCTATAATTTTAATAAATCCTTTTGCATCGTCTGCCGTCCATGCCTTATTTTCTTCGCCATACGTACTAAACTTACTCGACATTAAATCATGCTGTGACACGATACCGTCTAAAGAAAAATGGTATGGTTTTAAGGTTACAACCACATCGCCTGAGACCATCTTTTGAGAGCTCTGTAAAAAAGCTTCCATATCTCGCATTACTGGATCTAAATACTGCCCTTCGTGCAAATGCATGCCATAAAAACTAGACAGGTATTCTTTGTGCTGTAGTTGCCATTTGGTTAGGGTATGTTTCTCTAACAAATGGTGGGCTTTTATGGTTATTAAAGCCGCAGCGGCTTCAAAACCAACACGTCCTTTAGTCCCTACGATAGTATCTCCTACATGAATATCTCTACCTATAGCATACGCTGAGGCAATTGTATTTAACATCTCTATATTGACTTCTGGTGAATTTGCCGCGCCGTTTAGAGCTACAAACTCTCCATTTTTAAACGTAAGTGTTACTTTCTCTTCGCCTTCTTTCTCTAATTGCGAGGGGTAGGCTTCTCCTGGTAGTGGTTTTTCAGATTCTAAAGTTTCAACACCACCAACACTAGTGCCCCAAAGGCCTTTATTAACCGAGTATTTCGATTTCTCCCAAGACATATCAACACCATTTGCTTTTAGGTAATCTATTTCTTCTTGTCGCGTTAATTTCTCATCTCTAATTGGCGTGATGATTTTAATATTAGGCGCTAAGGTTTGAAAAATCATATCGAAACGCACTTGATCGTTTCCTGCACCTGTACTACCGTGTGCAATGTATTCTGCATCGATACTTTTAGCGTATTCAATAATTTCAATAGCTTGAATAATACGCTCTGCACTAACAGAAAGTGGGTACGAATTATTCTTTAACACATTACCAAAAATCAAATACTTGACTACTTTTTGGTAAAATGTAGCGACAGCGTCGATGTTTTTATAAGTCGTTACCCCCATTTTATAAGCATTGCTTTCTATATGCTTAATTTCAGCATTTGTAAAGCCTCCTGTATTTACACTTACGGCATGTACATCATATTCTTTAGATAAACTTACGGCACAATAGGATGTATCTAATCCGCCACTATAGGCTATTACTAATTTTTTCATGTGTTTACTATTTATGTTCTCTTATGGCAACACAGTTCCGTTGGTTTGGCCTTAATTATACCTTTCAACAATATCTTGTGTTGCTCTTTTTATTTTATTTTAATTGTCGTATTTCAGACTCGAAACGTGCATTTACATAATACCTATAACTCAGTTCGTCTCTTAGTTTTCCTATTTTCTCAAGTTCTTCTACTAGTACTGTAGACATTTCAGATAAGGTGACATGTGTCATTCCCAAAAGTTCATTATAGTGGTGTACTTTTGGCGTTTGTGCTATTGAAATTAAAAAATCGTCGGTATATAGTTCTGTCATTTTAGACATAAGCAGTAAGCCTAGATTATAATTGCGATAGGCACGGTCTACCCAAAGGGACGAACGTTCGAACACCGAATGCCCTTTTACATGGTGTTCATGCGCAAAAATATGCCCATGTATGGCTGCGCCTTTTTTTAATATAAAGCAACCGTTTTTTAAACGTCGTCTTAGCAAATCTACTCCAACGTAATAGAGGGTTGGCAATGCTTTAGAGCGTTCTGAAATCACCTCTAGTGTTGTTTCAGGGAGCTCATGCACTAGCGCAATCTCTATGCCTTCACTATGGCAATAGGATTCTGCTTCGCTAATTACACTTATCTTATCTGTGTTCAATATACTGTTCATTTTATGACGTCTTAAACGACATTGTAATGCTTGACAATCCCATGTTGTCCATGCCTTCTGTTCGAGTAGTTCTATATCTAACCCCTCAAACGGTTGTACTTAAAAAAATAACGAAAAAGCGAAAGCGTAAAGCTTTCTTAAACAGAATAGCCCCTTAGGGGCGTGTGTTAGGAAAACGCGTCACAGCTGCTTTAGTACGATTTACTAAAACAAAAGAGATAAAAGATATGTTGTTTCCTGTTTTCACTGAATACTACTTAACTATTAACTCTAAATCGTCGGCGGTAGCCCCTTTCGTTAATATTGCTTGCAAAAGTACAACTTATTATTTATATAGCCATATAATATGCTGTTTAACTTTCATGTAGGTATGAAATAAGGCTTTTGTTCCTAATCGGTGTAAATATGATATGACTAGATCTCTTGCAGCTTATAAAAAGCGTTCTTAGCCCTTTGGTATGAAGACAAATATGATACCATTAGACATTTGCACCTAAATAGCAATGTATGTTGAAACTCTAAATCAGTTTGGGTTAAAACAAGTGCCAGGAATTGGTCTTTCTATACAATTGCCCTCTCCAAAGCAGACCGTTTCTGTTTCGCAGCCTTCTTGTTCGTCTTCTGTACAAGACAGCGTATTAAAAACTAAAAGTGTTAGAACCGTAAATTTAAATATCGGTAGTAATCTCATTGTTTTGTATTTTTATTTAAATCCACCTCCTGTAGTGCCTAAATTATCAGATATTTTCAATATTATTTTAAAGGAAATGTAACACCAACTGCAATGGCACCTGAAACCTGCTTAACGGAGGGTTGGTAATAATAGATGAATGCTATGTCTACATTATTTTGTTTCCCAAGCTCTAAACCTATTGTAACAGGAAAATGAGCAATCACACCAGACTTATCAATGTCATTAAAAAATGTAAACGTTTCAAATTTACCTACTGAGGCACCTATCCCCAATTCAACAAATGGTGCAACCCATGGAATTGGAGCGCGAAGTCTTGCCTTTCCTCCTAATAAAAAAGCTTTAGTTTCGGCTTTTTCAACTGTTGGAAAACCATTAACATCTTCTCCATTAGAATTTGTTAGTAATACTCCTGCATAAGGTCTTAACTCAAACCAAGATTTCACTTTTAAAACCAAATCTGCTTGTGCAAAAACACCTCCATTTCTGATAATTGCAACGCTCTCATCTGGGACCGTAATCCCATATCCCGCCTGTACATTCAATGTTTTTTCTTTTATGAATTGCGCTTGAACTGTACTTGAAAATACTACGAAAAATAATACCAACACATGTTTAATCATGACCCCCTTTAATTTATACGCCTCAAAACTAATA
This sequence comes from uncultured Flavobacteriaceae bacterium, assembly GCA_947504035.1. GTDB lineage: Bacteria > Bacteroidota > Bacteroidia > Flavobacteriales > Flavobacteriaceae > Jejuia > Jejuia algarum. Next base: position 451,531 of record CANNGA010000001.1, on the reverse strand, counting down.
CTTCTAAGGTTAAAAAAAAATAGTATCAATAATGAATTACAGAAAGGTTTCTCTTTTCGCTATTATAGGCTAGAATTGTGATAAACCTCTTACCTAACAGGTCTTAAACAGTCGCTTAGAAATTATTACAGCCCTACACATCCTTAGGCTGTGCATTAATTTTCTTTTTAGGATATTGTTTATTGTAACGCTTGCTCGCGCTCCCAAAAACACAGGAATGGACTCATCTAATGGGGTATCTACAGCATTGATAAGGCCTCTCCTTACGGTAATTAAACGTACAGCTCGTCTTCCCAAAGTCCTTCTAGGCGCTACGGTGTGTACACCTAGTTTGAAGCTTCATAAATAAACGCTCTTAAATCTTCCACTTGCTTTTCGCTTAAGCGTTCTTTCGTGTAGTGTGGCATATAGGGTTTATGGCCTGGTATAGGATGTGTGCCTTTTCGCGTGATGGTATATAGTGAAAATGCTTTATCTCTTTCTGTTTTGCGTTTTAAAAACTTATAACTCGGTTTATCTTTACCTAACTCTAAATAAGTAGCTGCTTTACCTGGGCCGTGGCAATTTAAACAACTTGAGGTGTAAATATGCGCTCCTACTTCAGGATCGCCTGTAATAGCCCTGTTTGCATTTTGCTTCGGCTCTAAAAATGTAGCGGGAGAATAACTAAGGTAATGCGACTTTACCAAAGCCACAATACTATCGTTTTTTTCCTGTTTTGCGGTTTTTAAGGTTTGAAGGTCGGCCTGCGAAAGCTTTAAATCGCCAAGCTTTAAATCTATCGTCCAAAGGTAAGACAGAATAGCCTCTTCTTCCCAAACATCAATTCTGCGGCCTTGAGAACAGACCTCTGCACATAATTGAATTGCACCGCGTAAGCTATGTCGTGCAGGCACTACTAAATCGCCATATTTCTTTTTGTAATCGCCATTATACCATGTTTCGCGATTTACAGTACCGTATAGAGTGGTGCCTTGCAAAAAAGGAATCCCTTGTTCTACAGCGTAATCTAAACGTGTTTCTGGGTTGCTGTAACGCAAATCGGGATCTTCTTTTACTGTATTATGGCAATCGGTACATTTATAAAATTTTGAAATGAATTTTGTCTTCTTCCCGTTTCTAATAGTACGCCCTTTTCTAACAAGGTCTTCTCCCATTTTTACTTTTTCATCCTCTAAATTAGCGATATAATGAGCTTGCGGTTTGTTTCCAAATGCTTCTAATAGCTTTGCTACAGATGTAGATGCGTTCCATTCTAAAGGCACGATAGTCGTAAATGCCGAAGACGCCGCAATAACTACTAAAAAAACAAGAGCATATATGCCGTTACGTTTATATTTTAATACGGTTTTATAAAATTCTTTCATACCTTCGGTTTTGAATATCAATGCGTATGCTACACAAAATACGATTTATATAGTCTTCTCTTTATAGTAGGTCGTATTTTTTTGCGATTCCTTTTAAGAATTCAAAATTAATCTTATTAAACTGGCTGTACGGTTTCATTATGGCATCGCAAAAGGGACTTCTTACCCTATTCATTACAGGCATCTCTTCTAAAAACCACAACTAGATCTGCTTCTAAAACATGCACTGCATAGCGCCTTTATTAGCGGTTGCTATGCGTACACAACTGGTTTTAGGGTATTTTGAATTAAAAACGCAATTGTCTCTATTCGAAATAAAACTTAAATATTTTTAGCTTTAGCAGATAATTATACTTCGCTCTAGCACTATTAGTTTGCGCGGTAAACAGTCGATTCCGACTTTCTATAAATTCGTAGATTGCACTTATACCTAATTTGTATTTCTCTGATGACACATTAAACGCTTCTTCTTGAAATTCAAGAATTTTATGTGTAGAGTTTAAGGACGCGCGTGCAGTAATCATATCGTTATAAGCTTGCTGTGCTGCGTTTAAAATTTCTTTTTTGCCTTGTTTGAAATTTAATGTTGCAGTCTGATAGTTTAGTTTGCTTTTGTTGTAGGTTTCTTTAGTTACGAAACGGTTAAATATAGGAACGACTAACGAAAACCCCAAATAATGCAGACGGTTTGCATCTAACTGTTTTAAAAAACCGTTGGCTTCTAACGCATTGGTTTGTGTATTAAATACAACGTCGTCTTGACCTTGCAAATGGTAATACCCTGTTCCATAAGAATAGTCGAAACTTAGTTTAGGATAAAATTTAGATCTATTGATTTTTACTTGTTGCTGACTCAATTTAGCCTCTGATGCTAGCATTAAGATTAACGGGTGCTGCGTTTCTAAACGCGTATCATCTAGCCCAGACAGGCTCTCATCCTGTGCATTGGCTTGAAAAGTATCTCGATCTAAGTCCACAACATCAAACGCTTCGATATCCTCAACAGATAAGATTTCCTTTAAACTTATAAGTGCATTTTTAAAATCGTTTTTGGCTTTTACCACTCCATTCTTATCAGATTCTACTAAGGATTCATTTTCCAAAAGTTCACTTTTAGTAATCGATGCTGCTTTATACAATCCTGTGATACGTTCCAACTGTTTTGTGCTATTTTCGAGCCTATTCTCTGCTATTTTAATGGCTTCTTTATGCAATAAAGCTTGTAGGTAGGCACTTGTTATTGAAAGTTCTAAGTTTTTACGAATGGTATTTAGCTGCAATCTACCATGTGCGCTATTCATTTTCGACAACCGTTTTTTATGCACATTGGTGAGACCGTCGAATATGGTTAGAGATGACGCCACATAAAAGGTATTAGATCTACTTTCTAATTGCCCTACATTTGTAGACACGTTAAAACTATTTCCTAAATTAAAATTTTGTGTACCTCCAAAACTTAAATCTGGTAAAAACGCCCCTTTTGCTATGTTTTCATCGTGTTCTAACTTAAAATTCGTGTTCACCTGTCTCTCGACGTCTATATTTTTTTCTTTTGCCAGTGCAATACACGCTTCTAAGGACATTGTATTTTGTGTATGCCCATAAAGAGCGCCTAAAAGAAAACAAGATGCTATTAGATGTTTCATATTGTATTTTTTTTAAATCACTCTTCTCTTAGAGCCTCTATTGGTTTGATGATTGCGGCTCTTCTGGCAGGAAAAAATGCGGCAAAAAAACCAGCAGCAATTAGTGTCACTAGAGCTACAACTACCACTTGAAGGTTAATTGCAGGATCTAGAAAAAATTCACTTTTTAAACGAAATGCTGTAACAGCATAATTAATTCCTTCTATGAAAAGCAGCCCTATAGACAAGCCCAAATACCCAGATAAGCCTGTTAAAAAAATAGATTCGAACACAATCATTTTTATAATTGAAAAAGGTGTTGCGCCTATGGCTTTTCTAACTCCTATTTCCTTGGTGCGTTCTTTTATATTTATCACCATAATATTGCTTACCCCCACAATACCCGATAATAATGTACCTATACCAATTACCCACATAAATACACGTATTGCTTTAAATAAACCTTGATACTTCGAAAACTCTTCTCTGGTATTCCACGTGTAAATGGCTTTATCATCTGGGTGTACCCGGTGTTGTTCTTTTAAAAACGCTAAGATATCCCCCTCTGTTTCTGCTTGTTTAGTCACCACTCCTATATTGTCTATTCTATTTTTTCTATTAAAGTTATTTTGAAATGTTGTATGTGGAATAAGAATTGTTTTATTCTCTTCATTAGCTTGCTCGCCTTCTCTTAAAGACTCGAATACGCCTACAATTCTATAATGACTATCTTCTATCTTTATATACGCGCCTATTACTTGTTCCTTTTTATAAAGTTCTGCTTTAACTTCGCTGCCTATAATAGCGACTTGTCTATTTTGCCTATTATCTAACGTATTAACGTAGCGTCCTTGTTTTAGATTAACATTTCTTAAGTAAAACACGTCTGGCTCTACACCATAAATCTCATACTTTTCGTTAACAATACCATGCTGTACTAACCGCAGTGTATTGGTGTACGATCTGGCTCCTATATATTTTATATCCTTTTTGTATTTAGATTTAACTAAGGCTAAATCTTCGTTAGTTAAATAAATTTTTCTATTCTCTTTTACGCCTTGATAAGGTATTTTAGTGCTTTTGGCATAGATATGAAAGCTGTTAATATCGAACCCTTTAAACATATTTGTAACGCCTTTTTCTAAGCCGTCGCCAGACCCTAAAAGCAATAGCAGCATGAAAATACCCCAAAACACACCAAAAGCGGTTAAGAAGGTACGCGCCTTATTCTTTTTTAAGGTTTCAACTATTTCTTGTATTTCATCTCTACTTATCATAAACGCGAATCAATTCGTTACCTGTTAATCCTGATACGACTTCTGTATAGATCCCATCTGAAAGCCCAAGTGTTATGGCTCTTTTTTCTGTTTCATTTTCATTCTTATTCACTTCTACATATATAGAATCTCCTTTTACCTCAATCCACTCTTCTTTTATGGCTAGAGTAGCATTACGAGCTTCGGTTACAATTTTAGCATTGGCGCTAAACCCTGTTTTTTCAGTCTTTACATTGGCTAATGTGGATTTGATTTCAAAAAGAATCATCCCATCTTTATTGCTGCCACTTGTAGATATCTCAGACAGCACGCCTTTTTGATCTTGATCGGTAATCGCGGCATTTATAATAACATCCATACCTTTACTTAATTTAGATACTTCGTATTCTTTTACATTACCTTTAAACACCATTTCCTCAATATTTGCAATTTTAGCAATGGTAGTGCCTGCATTAAAATTATTACTTTGAATAATGGACGCGCCTATTTTAGTGGGTAATAGCGTTACAACACCATCTATGGTAGACACTATAGACGTATTTGAGGTTTGCGTATTCGAATAATTCCCCGACTTTACGATACGATATCTTTTTCTAGCCTCTTGCAGTTGCGCTTTAGCATTGAGATATGCATTCTCGGTTTTTTCGAAATCGGCTTTGGCTATAATTCCTTTTTTTAGAAGTATTTTATTTCTGTTGTGTACTACCGTTTGATTGTCGAAATTGAGTTTCGAAATTCTCACATCAGATTCTGAAGCCGCCAACGTTTCCATATCTGGAATTACACTTATTTTAGCAATAACTTGATTTTTACGAACGCGGTCGCCATTGTTTACATAAATAGCTTCTAAAACTCCCGAAATTCTTGACTTAATTTCAACTTCTTCTTTAGGCAAAACAATTCCCGAACACATTACAAAATTTTTAAGCATTCGCGTTTCGGGCCGTTCTAAATGGTACGCCATAACATTGGCCTCCTTTTTAGTTACAAAATAATATACTGGCCAAACCAACAGGAGGACTAAAACTATTAAAAGGATGATTTTGATAACTTTTTTCATTTTACATTTATTTTTTCTTAATATCGGATTCTATTTTACCGTCTTTCAAATGAATAATCCTATCGGTTAAATTCGCTATTTCGTTTTCATGTGTAATTATAATTACGGTAATGCCTTTAGCATTAATGTCACGAAGCAAGGTCATAATTGCTAGTGATGTTTTAGAATCTAAGGCCCCCGTCGGTTCATCGGCTAAAATAATTTTAGGAGAGGTACTCAAGGCTCGTGCTATAGCAACACGTTGATTTTGCCCTCCTGATAAGGCTTTAGGTAAATGGTATATACGGTCTTCTAAACCTACACGTCGCAGCATCTCTTTTGCTATTTTATGCCGCTTTTTTTTAATCATTTTTTGATAAAACAAAGGCAAGGCCACATTGTCTAAAGCTGTTTTATAAGGAATAAGATTAAAAGACTGAAATACAAAACCAATCACCTTATTTCTAATATGCGCCGCTTCAGATGGGCTTAGGGCTGCAATAGGTCTATCATCTAACTCATAAACACCACGGTCTAAAGTATCTAAAATGCCTAAAATACTTAGTAAGGTAGATTTCCCAGATCCTGAAGGCCCCATTATAGACACAAACTCTCCTGCTTTTACAGATAAATTAATACCTTTTAAAACATGCAAATCGTGATCGCCGTTACTGTAACTTTTATGTAATGATTCTATTTTAAGCACCTTGTTTGTATTTAATGTAGCATTCCAGATAAGGTGCCATAACATACAATGTCGCCGTTATCTTTTAGTGCTGTAACTTTACATTTCAATTTCCTAAACTTGAAATAAATTTTCTCTGAGACCACTGTAATTCGGTCTCCTGGATAGCTAGGGTTGGAATATTTAACCTCTGAGGAGGTGAAAAATATATCTGTATAACTGTATGCTTTCTCTGCCACTAAAAACTTTCCAAATGCCACTAAACCAATCTGTGCCATAATTTCTAAAACGATAACACCTGGTGTTATAGGATTATCAGGGAAATGTCCTTTAAAAAAAAAGGCATTTTGTGGTAGTTTATAATAGCCTTTTATAAGATTTTCGTTTAAAAAAGTAATCTCATCAACAAACTTAAATGGTGGTTTGTGTGGCAGTTCTTCAACTATTCTCGCATACTTCATCTGCTTTTGTTTTTTGTTCCAACAGGGCTATGATATCTTTAACATATGCCAACTGATTAATTTCTTCTTCCTCTAAGCTTACCGCGAATTGGGTTTCTATTTCAACCAAAATATCGACCAGGTCTAAGGAGTCTATTCCTAAATTATCGACAATATGATCGTTTAAACTTAACTCTGAAACCCCTTTTAAATACGGTGTAATAATCGCTTTTAACGTCTCAATCATTGTGTTTTTCATGATGCTTTCCATTTTTTTAATATTAAACAACTGTTTACATCCCCAAACCCAAAACTTGCCTTTATAACATAATTAAGCGGTTGATGCTTTATGGTTTGCGGTATTCTACTTGGATCTATTTCGGATAAAATAACTTCATGAACATCCTCACTATTAATAGAGGGGTGTACATAATCCTGATGAAGCTGTAATAAGGCTGCCACCGTTTCTATGCTTCCTGCGGCTGCTAGGCAATGGCCTATCATCGACTTAAGACTATTAATATGTGGGAACTTACGCGTGCTACTTCTCAAAACCTCATTCCAAACTTTAACCTCGAAAGGATCCATATAAGTTGCTGTTAAATGCCCAGAAATTAAGTCTATAGCGCTGGGGGCAATGCACTGCTCTAACATGGCGTCTTCAATACATTTTTTCATGGCGTTCGTATTGGGTTTGGTCATTGTACCACCATTACGCTGTCCGCCACAGTTAATACTTCCACCTACAATTTCACCATAAATGGAGGCTTTGCGTTCTAGGGCACTTTCTAATTCTTCTAAGACCAAAGCGCCTGCTCCAGACCCAGGGACAAACCCTTTAGCTTGTTGACTCATAGGCCTTGAGGCCTGTTCTGGGGAGCTGTTCATTGTCGCATTTAGAGCGCGAATCTTATCGAATGCCGACCAAGTTACTGGACTACTCCCTTCACAACTGCCTACCAAAAGACGTTTCGCTTTCCCCATTTTAATACGCTCGTATCCCATAATAACCCCTTCTGTACCTGTACTACAGGCCGAAGAGTTGGATATAGAACAATTGCCTAAACCTAGAAACCCTGTTAAATACGAATTTAAAGCGCTAGTCATGCCTTGCTCTACAGTTCTCGCTCCTATAGTTTTTATACTGTTATTATACAGCTTATGTGCGGTGTCTGCTATAATTTCTGGATTACTAGATATGGCTCCCATGATACAGCCACTATCCCAATCTATTCCATCGTTTACAGAAAGGTGTGCATCTTCCCAAGCTTCTAATCCTGCTATAATGCCATAAACCAAATTATCAGCTTTAACGCGATGCAATAAATGTTCTGGAATATATTTGCGTTTTACAGCATCTGATACTTCGGGCACTCCACCTACATGACATCTTAAACCTAAGCGGTTGAGTTCTTCTATGTATTTGATACCAGACAGACCTGTCTTAATTGCTGCATTAAACGCCTTTAGCCCCACCCCATTTGGCGCTACTACTCCTAAACCTGTAACCACAACTCGTTTCATACGTTCTTCTTTATTTAAGTTAAAATACCTGCATGTATTAAAGGCTGTGCGACTTCAATAGGTGTTGCATTGTCTTCTTTTTTTGTTTTAAGTCCTTCTATTAATGCCAAATGTGCTGCATTAAGTTTTAACATATTTCTCGATACAAAATCGAACGCATAATAGTTGTCTTTATATTTTATAATTCCAAAACGCTCGTCATTAAATTTAAAATCTGCCAAACGCTCGTTATTGTATACGTTCTTTTTCATAGGAGACGGCGCGATAAATTGCTGGATGTACAACCAACCCTCCCATTGTTCTGGATAACGTTTTAAAACCTCGGAAAAATCGTTGTAGATCTTCTGCGTGCATTCTAATGTAAACTGCGCTCTAGGTATTGTTCTATTAGGCGTAATAGTATTTAAATAGTGTATGGTATTCTCAAATATATGAGAAGAAGCCCGGTAACTCATTAAAGAGGTTACTGGTGTGTTGGTGATGTATGAAATCTGTGCAATCCCCTTCCGCACATGAAAATTAGATTCTAAAAAAGAAACCGACACCATGTTATCGTGCGTTTTGTTACCGTTTGCGCCTTTATTACCATCTATATAAAACAAAAGCTGCCATCCTTTTTTAACCAACTTTACCATTTCCATAGCAGAGGACACTCTTTCGGCGATAATGATTTTATGATTTCTATTTGAGGATATGCGTTGCATAACTTCTAAACCTTCTTCCGCCTGGCTAGTGTATGCTTCTCTGTCAATAACTAATGCAAATTTAGCATTAGGGTGCTGCTTCGCTAAATACGCCAAAGGCAAACGGTAAGACCCCATATGAAACAAACAATATATATGACCTCCAGTCCCTATGTTTACCTGAGGGTTACGTTTTACCTTAATCGCATCCAACATGAGATGCAAGTACTCCAAATTAAAATAATCTTTTGCGGCTAAGTCTCTGTGCAGCATTAACGCTTTAAAAAAGGCCTCGTACTTATGATCAAATTTGTTTTTAAAAAAATATTTAAGATTAGATATCATAAAAAAATAGGTTCTCAAATCTGGAGCATCAAATGCCTTAAAACCACTCACAATCTGCTCTACATTTTGTTTGAAAGCGGCGAGACTTTCCTTATATTTTTGCTCTAATTCCACTTGGCTTTTGGCATTAAAATTTGATTTCATAATTACGTATTAACACATTTATTTTATACAATCGAAAGCTCTGCATGCTACTACTACACAGGCTCTAAAACGGCATCATCGATTAAATTCATAAGCATAAATATTACATTTAAGGCGAGGTCTACCGTTAATTCATCGCTATCTAAACTAGGGTTCACCTCAACTAAATCTACACCTATAACATTTAAATGAGCCAACGTCTTTAGAATTCTATTTACATGACTGTAGTGGAGCCCATTAATAACTGGCGTGGCTGTTCCTGATACATATACCGGATCGAAAACATCAATATCAAACGTGATATAAACGGGTAGATCATTAGAAATGATTTGCTCAAAATTGACCTCTTCATTCATAATTTGATCTGCCCAAATCACCTGTTGTTTTTTAGATTTTAGTCCCATATCTGCATTGACAACGCCTCGTACACCAACATGATAGATCGTGGCAACGCTATCTTGTTTTAAACAGGATGTTATAAAATTGCCATGGTTGTGCGTCATGTCTCCCGATGTGTAAAGCGTATCATCTAAACGCTCGTAAGTATCTAAATGCGCATCGAAATGAATCACATTAAAACGTTTGTACTGCTCGCCTAAAGCTTTTATAATTGGAAAAGAAATTGAGTGATCTCCTCCTAACACAAAAGGGACTTTATTATGTTGTAGCAATTGTTTGATGCTTTTATAAATATTAGCATAGGTCTTTTGCTTAGACTCGTCTATGTTAATATATAAATCGCCCCAATCTTTAATACTGTTATGACTAATATGTGCCTTGAGTTTTTTAAAATCTATGATAGAAGATATCGCCTCAAAATGTTTATCTATGGTTAAATGGCAATTATGGCTTTTCGCATAAGCTCTTATATATTTTGGAGATTCGTAACACCTGTGGTCTTTTCTATTTCCATTTCCAAAAGGCACCCCTAAAAAGGCGATCTCTCTTTTGGGGTTGGTGAAATCTAAACTAGGACTATTAAAAAAATTATGCTCTGAAGGTTGCACCAAATGTTCATCGTCTTCACTTAAAACAAGGACTTTATGAGACACCAAAAAATTTATTTTTTCATAATATGCCGTCTCACTTATAGTTTTATTACTACTGCACGACGCGTAACTTTCTTTGATAGTCTGTGCTGTATCAAAGCCTTTTATTATGGAAGCTACTTTGGGGTTGATCCCAAAAACTTTTCGTGTAATGAGATGCTTTAATTGATACGTTTTATTGTTTTGCGCTACCAATACGATGTAACTTGATGTGGTATATTTAACGTTTTCTAACATATTTCTTTATGAATTTAAAGGACAACACAACGAAAATGATATGTTTAACCGTAATTTGAAATAAAAACGTCGCATTAGCTTTTACAACCGCTATCACAGGCGTTTGCGACGCATTAAATAGCTCTAAAAGCTTAGGGTATTCTACCCTTAAACTGTTAAAAATGTATATGATAATAAAAATGTAAGACACAAAAGCGCACACCGTATATAAGGCTAAAATGTAAAACTGCACTTTTGTATATTTTTTGAAATAATTGCTATCTGAAACCAGTTTTACAAAAAAAAGTTTTACTTCTTTTTGTAGATTTGGAATGTTAAAATAATCGCTTAATATCCAGTAGCCATCATTTCTAAAAAAGGGATTTAGCGATACTAAAATGATTAAATAATTAATATAAATGACATAGGTCAATTGGGTGTACCCTGAAAGGTAACAAAGGACAATCAAAACATTAATAAAAATGATTTGGAAGTAAATCCCTCCTAAATTCACAATAATTCTTTTGTATTTATTTAAAACCCATATTTTGGACACATCAGAATAAAAAACTGGGAATACATAATAAAATCCAAACCCTATAGTTTTGGGCGTAATCCCATAGCTGGCAGAAGCACTTGCATGTCCCAATTCATGAAACAATAAAGACAACAACAGTAATGGGTAAATAATAAAAACATTAAACGTATTAATATCAAAATCGAACTTGATTTGTGTAAAGAAAAACACATTCAAGACTAAAGACACCATACAAAACATATAAAAAGAAAAGCGTTTATACAGCGGTACCATTGCTTTACTTAAAAACGCAAGTACATTCCCTTTTATAAGCTCTATTTTTAAATAAATATAAGAGGCATGGGTTACTACCGATTTTTGTAAAACATGCTCTTGTTTTTCTATAAGTTCAACAATCTCATTTTCCTCTATGCTATAATCAAATTGTTCTAAAACCATTTCTTTTATTTTAAAAATAGCGACCTTTTCATTATTCAATTTTAGGATATTAAATAATAAAGCAGAAGTTTTAAAAAACCGATTGTTGTACTCTAAAAAGTACCCTTCTTCTGTGGCTAAAAAAGCTATATCCTTCATCTTGTCTTTGTGATTTAAAAGCTATGGAGTGGCAACACCCCATAGCTTTATGAAATAGTCTTATTTCTGCTTGATTACACCACCACATCTTGCGGTATCTGCTGCAGCCATTTCTAATCTTTCTTCTAATTCTACAATCTCTAATTCGTTTTGAAAATCTTTCATAATCTTTGAATTTAATTAATTAATTAATTTACCTACTCTGTTAAAGGCTTTTCAGTTTCTGCCTTAATTTAAAATTGAAATAATGCTTACTTAGGGTTGATAACTCCACCACATCTTGCAGTATCTGCTGCTGCCATTTCTAATCTTTCTTCTAACTCTACGATCTCTAATTCGTTTTGAAAATCTTTCATTTTAAAAAGTTTTAATTTTTACACCTACTCTAATTAAGGCTTTTCGGTATCCGCCAATTCGTTATTGCAATAATCTATTTCAAAACTAAACGGTTTAAAGAAAGAAGCCACTACACTAAAGAGTAGTACATATACTACGCGTTAAAAACTACACTTTTGTGTAAACCCTTGAGATGCATAAAATAACAAGTATAGACCAACGCTGCGCCTTGCAATAACACACACAACGATAAACGGTACTGCTAGGCTATTACTCTATTTAGATGGAGAGCGTGAGATACTTATATTTTGAGTAAAAACTTATAAGACCTCGATAATCCATTACAATAGGCACTGTTTCCGAACCTAAATAATGTACAGATGCTCCTATTTCTGTTACTTTAATTCCTAGCAATCTTAAAGTTCTTAATAATTTGCTATCGCATTCTGCAAAAGCAATATTTTCTCTGTGCTTACATATGGGACTTATGGCGCAAACCATTAATTGCTTCAATAAACTAATATCTCTAAGCTCCTGTTTAATAGCAAAGCGCCCAATATGGTATATCGCATTTACATTAGGGTTATTAATGACTAAAAAAGGGTTAATTCCAAAAATTTTTTGAAGTGGCAATACATCGGTATAATTCCATTTTAGGACGCGTATTGCCCCATTAATAGTCCCTAGATTGTCTTTAGTAACATATACTTCAGAATCTTTATAAAATGCTTTTTCCTCGTTATAGATACAAGCAATATCTTCTTCGTAGCCTGAAGGTCTTTGCGTTTTACAATGGTGTTTAAAATTTTCATTTACAATGAATTTTGCCAAATCAGAGACTTGGTGTAATTCTAATTTTTCTAGATACGTTTTTGTGAACATTGTTATAGTAGTACGTTAGTAATATGCTCAAACCTAACTCCAAAACGTATTATTTATATTACACAAAAAGGTAGTACTGAATTGATTAGTATGAAATTTATAGTGGATTTTTTATACAAAAAACACTATTTTTGTAAGAAACACGTATTAATGCCAAACATAAATGACTTCTTTTCTTTTAAAAATACGGTGAATGATATCACCACAGACGAGCAAAAACAGACCTTCAATTATTTAGAACCGATTGAAGCTTTTGCAAGAACAACTTACAAAAGCATCTATGTTATCGACTATCAAGAAAAAGGGTTTGAATACGTTTCTGACAATCCATTATTCCTTTGCGGGCATACCGCCGCTGAAGTAAAGGAGATGGGCTATGCCTTTTACTTTAAATATGTTGTTCAAGCCGATTTAGACCTCCTTTTAAAAATAAATACTGTAGGTTTTGAATTTTATGAAAACATTCCAATTGAGGAAAGAAAAAACCACACCATCTCTTACGATTTTCATTTAAAAAACGAAGAGGGCAAAACTATTTTAATCAACCAAAAACTCACACCTCTATTTCTAACACGCAAAGGAAAAGTTTGGAAAGCCATCTGTATTATTTCGCTCTCTGCCGAAAATAAATCTGGCAATATTAAGATATATAAAAAAGGAGATAATACCGTTTTTAACTACGACTTAGAGGGGGGATATTGGAAAGAAACCAAGGTTATAGAATTAAGCAGTAGAGAGAAAGAAATTTTACAATACTCTACCAGAGGTTATACAATTAATGAGGTTGCCAGTGCCATATTTGTGTCTCCAGATACGGTGAAATTTCATCGAAAAAAATTATTTGAAAAGCTAGATGTATCAAATATTTCTGAAGCTATTGCCTATGCCACCAACAACAAACTTATATAAAAAGGCTTTATACATTAAGTATAACATCTTAATATGAGCTGTGCGCCATCTCATATTGCTCAAAACAGCCCTCGCAAGTTAGTTTTCTCAATATCAAAATGACACATCCGTTTTTTTCAAAAATCAGCATTTCTAAAAAACCTATTGCCCCCTATAGTTTCAATATAAACTTCTGTCTATTGATTCATTATAGTTGACAAATAAAACTCCGGAAAGGTTTTAATCTTTTTATCTGTTGCAATATTAAACAGCAAATGCGTGCACATTGCTGCTACAGTAGATGATGCTATAGATAATTGTGGTGGCGGTAAAATTTCCTTTTCGTTTTTATATTTTTCTACAATCTCATCGATCCAATAATGTGGGGTGCCCCAGAATTTCAAATAACTAGAAGCGTATTCTACCATTTTAATTTCATTAAATGTTTCATAGGGCTTTAATATTGATTTTAACGACACGCCATTAGGGGCAATAATTGCCACCAAACCACCCCATCCTAAATTATAAGGGTGTATTACAGGAATGCCTTTGGCTTGGCAAACCTCATCGAAAACCAACGGTATGTCTGTCGAGAAATCTAATGCATTTATAGCAACCTTGTGTCCAGCCACACATGCTTCCACATTATCTTTATCTAAAAAGAAATTGTATGTTTTAATTTTAGCATTGTTATTTATGGTTAACAATCGCTTTTTTAAGGCATCTACTTTATGAGTAGAGACATCATACTCTGTATAATTTTGCCTGTTTAAATTTGAATACTCTACGTGATCTCCATCTACAAGCGTTATGTTTTCAAAGCCTAATCGCAATGCACATTCGGCTATAACACTACCAATACCAGAACCTCCTAAAAGTATGGGGAAATTTCTAATGGTATCTTGTTCTTGGGTATCTAAGTAAATTCTATTCCTATCGTATCTGCTATTAATCATGTCAAGGGTTTTTACAAAAGTACTACTCATAAAATAATATAACACTACCCTAAAAGGTAGCTGCTATTAACTTACAAATACTTAAATCTCAAAATAGGCACTACCGACCAAACCTATTGCTATCTAGTGGTTGTACTTAAAAACACGCCTAGACACTTCTGTTGGCGTTGGAAAGTCTTTTGGTAAGCGTTTACGTTTTACCTTCCCTGTGGCGGCCCATTCTACCCCTCTTGTAAACAGCGTAATAAAGCCTACACACTCAAAAGATGCTACTTGATGCCCCAAAGTGGTATGAAAGATTCTTCCTTTTTTATAATCTATAGCCATGACGACAGGCTCTTTTTGTTGCAATTCGGGTGCTTTTTTAGTCGATACTGCCGTCGCTAAAACACGTACATTTTCGGCGGGGCCTCTTAAGTAAGCATAGCATTCATCTGTTGCATGCATCCATTGTGTTGGTAAGCCTTTCGTTATGGGATGCCTTTTAGCATAGGTGGTTACTACAAAAGCTTCGCGTTTACCATGAACACCAACAGGTCCAGAAGCCCTATCTTTTTTAACCTTATTCATTTCATCTACATATAAATAGACGCCTTTGGCATCTGTACGTCCACCCCATCCTCCAAGAGCAATCATCGTATTATAGGCCTCCCAATTGGGAAAACAATTATCTGCACTATGTATGCTCACAAAACCACCTCCATTTGCCATATAAGTTTCAAAATTACGTTGGGTTTGTTCTGGCCAAGGCGCTGCATTGTAACCAAAATTTGAAATGACAACATCATATTTTGAGAAATCAGGACGAAACTCAGGATCTGTTTTAGGCGCGCCTTCAACACCTACTCCAACATTTGCATAGGGCAACCATTCACTAAAAGTCTCACTCTTGTACAGAAAGCGCGTTCTTGAAATGGCTACTGTATAGCGCCCTGTTGCTTCCAAATAGTGCTTTAACATGATTGTTGTTTTTGGCCAAACCACATGATGATTCTGTCCGTCTATAATAAGTGCCTTTAGTTTTTTTGATTGTAAGCCATATCCCGTGTTTGCAATTAAGACCGTGATAGAAAACAGTACAAGCCATAGGTGCTGTAGTGTATTATTAACCACCATGTATTTAATAAATTTCTGCTTCATTTTTGTCATTCTATAGCGTTTAGTCTCCTTGTTTTAAAACCACGTCTCTATATAATTGATATCTCCCGATACTCACCTATGCTTTTTCCATTTTAAAAACACTTTTCATACTAATACGCATTCAAAAATAACTAAAAGTAAATATTAATCCTTAAAAGCCCCGAATGTTAAAGTTATACCAAATGACATGATTGGTTATTTTCCTATAAAAATAAACAAAACACTTTTACCAATGCTACTGTACTAATATGATTACTTATTTTAAAACAAACATTAGATACTTTTATATCAGAACTGATATAGTACTATAAAAAATGGGATTGTATTAAAATACAATCCCATTTTTTCTTTAAAATCTTACATTACGCCTTTATCTATTCTGGAACTATAACCTTGTCCGTAATTATGTGTAGCGCATGGGTTATTTTTTGAAACACCTCATCTCTACCTACAATAGCATGTCTTTCTTTAAAATACAAAGGATTATTATAGGCTATTTTAGTTTTAGAAGCTTCGGTATATACAATTATCTTTTGGGGTAAATCTATACTTACTGTTGGACTGGCTTGCATAAGTGGTGTTCCTAATTTGGGGTTACCAAACATAATAATTTTAATAGGCTCTAAATCCAAACCAACTGAAGCTGCATTTTTACTATGGTCTAATTCTAACAAGATTTTCAAGTTAGGGTTCCCCTCTAGTAATGTTCTTAGTTTAGTATATGTTGTCTCCACAGTGTAGGGACTATCTTTTATAATAAGGTTATTTTCCATAGTTTTAGAATTGCATGAGATTACAAATACACTGCATACCAGTATCCATTTTAAAGTGTTCATTTTTATTGATTTTTACGCAGCATATATTACACTGATGTTATAGTCGTAGTGCTTCCAAATTCTTTACGCTTTTTACTTCTAAAAACATCGTGTTAAAAGCGGACTATTCCACAATAAACTTTCCTTTCATTAACGCATAATGTCCTGGAAAACTACAAATAAATTCATACACTCCAACGGCAGGTGCCTTAAATGTAACAGATGTAGTCTGTCCCCCTCCTATTAACGTTGTATGTGCCAAAACATCTGTTTTAGCATGCTCTGGGATGTACCCTGTTGCTCTTGCTGAAGCTGCTTTAGCTCCAAAAGCATTCCCATTAACGCCTTGCTTTAAAAGCACAAAATTATGCCCCATTACATCAACACTCATACGTCCTGTATGCCGCAGTGTTAGCTTAACGTTTTGTCCTGACTTAACCCTCAACTCTTTTTTATCAAATTGCATGGCATCGCTTCCTGAAATCACAAGATGGACTTCGTTAGCAGTAGCGGTAACAACCGTTTCTTCTGTTTTTAACTGTAATTGGGGTTCCTTTTTGTGTTCTCCACCGCAAGCACATACTGTTAGGATAAAACAACTCCCTGCTATAAGGTTTAAAAATGTCTTCATTACTATTGGTTTTTAAATAGGCCTTTACTCAACGTAGTTTTGAACACCAAATTCTTAATTACACTTAGAAAAGCCTCTATAAAAATACAGATATATTTAACGCATGTATTCTAAAACCCTATAACGGGTTACAGTTACTCGTCTTATTCTCCTGTTCTTTTTAAAGCATATAATCTGTACTGATAAAATTTGATGTTTTCTTATCTAATAATTCATTGAGAATGGCATTGTTATAAGCATTGTCTTTTGAAGCCACAAAGGTTCTAATAGAAAACGACCGTAGCGCATCTGTAACACTTAAAGTTGCTACAGCAGAATCTTTACGCCCTGTAAAAGGATATACATCTGGACCGCGTTGGCAAGAACTGTTTAAATTAACACGGCATACTAAATTTACTAAAGCATCAATAAGCGGTGCTAATGTGGTTACATTTTTACCAAATAAACTCACTTGTTGTCCATAATCTGAATCTGCCATATCATTTAAAGGCTCTTCAATATCAGAAAACGGCACGACAGGAATTACAGGTCCAAATTGCTCTTCTTCAAATACACGCATGCCTTTTGCTACAGGATACAATACCGCTGGAAAAATAAAATTTTCTAAAGTTTGTCCCCCTTTAGCGTTTAATATTTGGGCTCCTTTGGCTGTAGCATCTGCAATAAGTTCTTGGATATAGGCTGGCTTATCCGTTTCTGGCAGCGGTGTTAATTTGGCACCATCCTCCCAAGGGTTTGCAAACTTTAATTGATCGACCTTGTAGGCAAAACGTCTGTTAAATTCCTCGACGATAGATTCATGAACATAAAGTACTTTTAATGCCGTACAACGTTGACCATTAAAGGACAATGTGCCCGCAATACATTCCTCCACAGCAAGGTCTAAATCGGCATCAGGCAATACAATCGCTGGGTTTTTAGCCTCTAAACCTAAGACCATACGTAAACGGTTCCCTTTTGGGTGCTGACTTTGTAAGGCATTGGCCGATTTACTATTACCAATAAGTGCCAACACATCTACCTTACCTGATTTCATGATAGGGGCGGCTAAAACACGCCCTCTGCC
The DNA here is from genome assembly GCA_947504035.1 of uncultured Flavobacteriaceae bacterium. GTDB lineage: Bacteria > Bacteroidota > Bacteroidia > Flavobacteriales > Flavobacteriaceae > Jejuia > Jejuia algarum. Next base: position 433,309 of record CANNGA010000001.1, on the reverse strand, counting down.
ATACACTACATTAACCACACCTTTTGGAAAACTATTTTGAAACGCTTCTAATAATGGTGATAGTAATAATACTCCTAACTTAGCTGGTTTAAAAATCGCTGTATTCCCCATAATAAGAGCAGGGATTAATAAACAAAACGTTTCATTTAAAGGGTAATTATAGGGCCCTAAACACAATACGACTCCCAAAGGGCCTCTACGAATGTGTGCATAGACACCAGAGTTCTTTTCAAATCTTGCGGCATCTCTATCAAGGTCTTTATAAGCTTCGATAGTATCGTATATGTAGTCTACAGTTCTATCAAATTCTTTTTGAGAATCGGGTAACGTTTTCCCTATTTCCCACATGAGTAATTTTACCACCTCGTCGCGTTTGGTTTTCATTTGTTCCACAAATTCTTCCAAACAAGCAATTCGTGCTTCTACTTTCATGGTAGGCCATAAGCCTTGTCCGTTATCGTAAGCTGCTGTTGCAGAATTTAAAGCCTCTACAGCTTCGGTTTCTCCCAACTGTGGAATAGTTCCTAAAAGTGTTGGCCGATATGTTTCTGTCGATGAAATTGTAGAATAAATCTCGGTAGTAGCACCTTGCCACTGCTTTAATTCACCATCCACCAAGTATGTCGTTTGATGTAAAAGTGATTTTATTTTATAGGCTTCTGGTATATGAGTTAACGTTTCTGTCATAATTTTAACTTTTCTTAAAGCTAAGATACCTAATAACATTTAAAATAAATAGCACAAAAGTCATTTACAACATTACACTGCAAATGACTTTTAAAATTTTGAAGGTATAGATAAGCCTTACTACAGTATACCTCTAGGTCCCACTGTATATTGCGCAAGCACAAAAGTACGAGCTACAACTGTTTGACCTCTTCTACACATGGTTAATACAATATTAGCCTTGCTTTTATTACTTGGGTCTACAGAATAGTAATATGGAACATTATTTTTCTGATCAGCAGCACTCCCTTTAAAGTAAGTATTTGTATTTGTAACTCTATTACAAACTGCAATTCTGTTTCTATTTAAAGTGGCAATATCTCTAGCCCCGTACCTTTTTAATGCAGAAACATTATCGGATAATGCTGACGATCTTTTGGAAGTTGCTCGTAGACCATGACTAACCAAATCTGATACTTTAGCAGTTAAAGTGTTAACACTTGTGTCTTCTAAAATTAATGTTTCTTCTTGCAATAAATTTTCACTTTCTGCTGAACACGACTGTAATTGTAAGATTGCAACCACGCTTAATATACTGTAGATTGTTTTAAAATAATTCATAATTGTTGTTTTTTTAATTAGTTATTATTTGTTTTTTTTCACACAAAACTAAGATAAACATTACAAATTTAAGGTGATATTAGGTGAATAGTCCCAAATTATAGGTCAAATAATTTTATCAAAACATAAACTACTCAGTCCTGAAGGAATAGGGCACAGAAAACAGAGATGTTGCGATATCAAAGCTGTTTTTGGAAACATAAAACACAATATGAACTTTAAACGCTTTATGTAAAAAGGAATGAAAAAAGTGAATATCGAAATAGGACTCGTAGCAATAGCTACACAAGCTTAATAAACTCGTGAAAATGGCATAAAAACCTAAAAGAAAAGGTCGCCCATTTTCTTTTTGGGCGACCTCTTTAAATCAATTTTATAAATAATTACCAACCCATTTTAGGATGGCTCAAGGTTTGATTTATGCATTAACATCATAAGAAATACTAATTATCTACAACTAATCAAATTTCTTTATGTTTAATGGTAATACAGAAATCAAACCTTTAAAAGACGCTACTTATATTTTAATCAATACAAGCACCTGAACAAAGAGAATACGTCGTAGCACATTTATCACTTTTATCCTCTATTGAAAGCCCTACTGCAGTAGCACAACCCCCACTCAAGGTGGTTATTGCACTTACTCCTGCTATCGCTGCTCCTCCCTCACTTATTGCAACGACACCAAGTATTCCTGCTATACCAACGACTAGACAAGCAACAAACGCAGTTGCTCTCCAACCAAGCGCACCAACACATGTACCATATACTTCAGTACATTTTTTAAGACAACCAAAATCTACTCCTTTTTTTAAAACCTTTTTAGCCGAAGCTTCTATTACAGCTTTTTGATCATCCTTCTCTAAAGCTTCGAACCAAGCATTGTCTTCTTTAACTTTTTCAATATTTTTTGCAATCTCATCTATTTCACTTTTTTTAATTTCGACATTATCGGTCATCATAGTAATATACGAGTGTGCGACCGACCTTTTAAAATTTACATCGTTTGCAAGGGTTATACTATATGTTTCTATTTGTTCTTCTGATAATTCTTCATTGCAAGAAGCTTGAACATTTAAATAACCAAAAAATAAAATTAAGGAGAATAGTTTTGTCAATTTATTAATATTTTTCATTTTTAGTATGTTTTATATTTAGTTTATTTATTTTTTGTAGTTGATTTTATGAGACCCAACATGGTAGGATATACTGTTATTCTGTCGGTTATGATAAACATACATTTTTACCTTAGTACTTTGTCCCTTAAAATTCTTTTTCGAATAAAAAATAACGTCTGCTTCTTTATTAGAATGATTTAATATGCTAACCTTTCTATTTACTTTTTTAAATAATGTAGATTTAGCTCTTTGACTTTTATTTTTTTTCACAAAATGATGGCTAGAATGTTGTGCTCCATAATTTTTGTAATTTGATGTAGCCAAATGGATAAAATTCTTTTTATTATGCTTTCCATGCATTACAATTATAACCGATCCGCTCCTTTTAGCTTTAGAGGTCAATCCTCCAGTCTCTTCATCGCTTTCAGCAAGCCTTTCATTTTGTTCTTCCAAAGTAGGATAAAAAGTCACAACATTACCATCGATTTCAGTATGCATAGACGTTTCTAACAAGTTTTTAATTTCATCTTCATTATCTATTTTTTTACCCCGTAGATAATATTCCGCAGATGGATCTAAAGCTATAGCCTCATCTGGAACACGGCTTTCGACCTCATTAAAAGGTTGAACATCTTCGCCTCCATCGTCTTTGCCACAAGAGGCAAAAATCACTGTAAGCATTAATACTGCTAGCATTTTTAGTTTAAAAATTTTCATTCTAAATAAATTAAAGTTAGTTTACCTACTCTATTCAAGCTTTTCGGTTACCGCTTTTCTCTTTTGACTTCTGTGGCAAAGAATATCTATATTAGTAGATTCATTGAATACATAAAACCAAAATAACTCTTAATTTTCTGTAAAAGTAATATGTATAGCATTACAAAAAATATTTATAGGCAGAAGTAACCTACCTATAGGTAGAAATAAACTCTCAATAGGTAAGCGGTAATAATAGCTCCTATAAATAGGCGTTATGAGGTTAATTTTTGAGATTATCAATCTTTTATTTTTGACTCAGTTCATCAAAAAAAACAATGCTTAAATATCAGATTCTATTTACAATTTGAAATGCTTAAAAAAAATACTACACTATGTACAAACGCATTGCTAAACCTTATCCTATCAATACAAAAAGAGCGCTCACCCATTTGTGCAAGCGCTCTTTTTTATTTTGTTTAGCACTTCTATTTCTAAAATAGATTTAGACAACGGCACTAGTTTGGTGAGAAACAATTAAAGCATAAACTCTATTCTGTTGCAAAACAGAACGCATAGTTACTCTTGAAATAGCTTCACTAAAAATAGAAACCAATATGAGGTATCATTAAAGCAATCTACAATTGTAAGTCTTTCTCTAAGAACATATATTCTAAGAAATGAAACAGCCCGCTTGAAAACGATTTCAAGCGGGCTGTTTTTAGCATTTGCTTATTTAATAATAATAATTTATTTTTTTATAAACTTAACACCTTGCATATTTGCAGTAATACCTCTTGCTTTTAAGAAGTATAATCCAGAAGATAAGCTGCTAACATCCATTTCAAATTTAGTGATACGCTTAGGTATTTTTATAGACTTAACGACTTCTCCTAATGCGTTATAAATTAAGATCTGCTCTAGCGTACTACCTTCAACAATCATAAAAGTGTTCGCAGGATTTGGATATAATTTTAAGGACTTACTTTGTGAAGCATTCACGTTTTTGCTTTCCAAAGCTTTACCAGAATTACAATTTTTAAGTCGCTCTTTTTGCCCCTCACCTTTGGACTTTACATAATCTTTAGACAAAATAAATTTATCCATTTCAAAGCCGTCTTCTCTCATAGAAAAAGATACTGTATGCACACCTGGTGACGGTACATTTAAAAATATTTTACGCGCTTCTCCATAGTGATTCGCATTGGTGCATTGTTTACTTTCCCAAGCCCACTTGTTTTTATCTGAGCACCACTGCATTTTTTTTCTAGAATCTGGCCATTTGCCATTTAAACCAACATATACCCCATTATCTTCAGATCCTGTTGAATAGACTCTAGCCCAAACAAAACACTTACCTGCGGAGGCAAACTCTACCTTGTAGTTCACAATAGCCAACTTCCCTGGAGCATCAGAGAAATTTTCTCCTTTAATAAGTTTATCTTTATGTACAGCTCGTGTATCTGGTAATAGCCTTCCGCATCTAAATCGGTACACCTGTTTGGTAACCATAATAATACTCTACGCCCATACCTCCTGCCATAAACGTTGCCCACAGCACCTGATCTCGCACCGTAGTATTCCCTTTAAGATCTGCGTCTATACCTATCTGTACATTGCCTGGTTCATCGCATGCAACTCCCCATTTTTTTTCTGCTTTTGCAGACGCATCAACCCATTTCTTAATAACACCGTAAATCTTAAAATTATTGGTTTGTATAGAAGCGCCTGTAAGTTGTGATTTGTCTCCTAATAACGGCGTATAAGACTTATCTCTACTATTGGGATAGGTATGTAAAACGATATGGTGCTTATAAGCATCCTTAGCTTTTATAAAAGAGGCTATACTTTTCACCACATTTGTTGGTATGGTAGACTCCTCTGCAATATTCCAGTTTAAGGCTAAATGGTGCCCAAAGCGTGCTATTAACGCTCGATAATATACTTTACGCTGTGTCCCATTTTTGTTTCCATCCATGAGGTTATCATTTTCGGTCTCCATGGTCTTAAAATGTAAAAACATCCCTTTTTTATCGGCATATTCAAATACCTTTTCCCATTGCGCCATTTTAGAAATATCAAAACGATCTTTATACACCTCTTTATTCCATTGATCGGCATCTTTAAACCTATTTGTATTTGCTTTCTGAAACTTTTAATACATGCGGAAATACATTGTCATCATCACCATGAAGACTAAATGTTAAAATAGAGAAGGCATTAAGGCCCTTTCCTAACAAATAATTAACCATACCTAATATTTCAGACCCCTTACCCTTTTGCCATGTGTACGAAGCAACATCCTTAGCGTCGTAGTCCTTTTGGTGTGGCTTCCAAGATTTTCTGCGATTTCCTATGTTAGGGGTATGATCAAAATCATTGTAAGCAAGTGCATTTTCAGGAGAGTCTGCCCCTCCTTTAAAAAACCAATCTCCATTAGGAGCTTCTGGTGCAGTACCAGAAAAGCGTAAATAATGTTCCCCTACATATTGCAACAGCCCTTTGGTTTTTGTGCCTCTACTGAAAATGCAGCAGATAGCATTATTAGCATGATAACTAATTTTTTCATGTTGTTTTTAGTTTAGTTGTTTTACACAACAAATAAAAACATTTTCTTTATAACGAGGGTTTTTTCTTTAAATCAAAATACAACTAAAACCTGCTACACCAAGAATCGAAACAAGTCTGGCGTGTTATTCAAGTAATCGCCATAAAAGTTACGCTGTTATAGTCTAGCTACAAGCGGTTGTAAATCTTCAGCCGCTTTTAACGTTATACCCACTAAAGCAGCACCATTTTCGCGATTGGTTTTATCTTTGAAATGCACTTAATTTTAAAAATTAGCTGTTGAAAACTGTTAAAATTATCCAAACATTACGTTTAATTTGTAATTTGCTGTCTTTAAAATTCAAATCCCAAATCTCTTATGAAAAAAATTTTTACTTTTTTAGCTTTAACACTAACATTTGCCACCACAGCTCAAGATATTATTCCTGATGATACGTTTGGAACTGATGGTTTTTTTACATTCGAAAATCCCAATACAGAGGCAGGAAACGCTGCAACAACAATACAAGCGGATGGCAAAATTATAGTAGTAGACCAGAGAAACACGACTAATAGAGCTAATGAGCTTTTTATAGCCAGATTAAACACCGACGGTACTCCTGATTTAAATTTTGCTAACAATGGCTTTTTTACAGATGTGCAATTCGAATTTACGCCAGAAGACTATCAAGTGTTTCTTTTCGAAGATGATATTATAGTCATTACGCAAGTTGGAGATGTTATACGCTTAAATACCGATGGAGAACTTGTTACGTCTTTTGGAGACAATGGTGTTTTTACATTAGACGGTAATCAGAGGGGTCGAGAATTTATTTTATTAAACAACATTATTTATTCAATAGGTTTTAACAGCTTAAATAGTCTTAATATTGAAACAGAGGAAACAAACTCTCAAGATTTAGACATTCCAAACGAGTTAAATGGTGTTTCAGAAGGAGCAAACGGACAGCTTTACATAGAAACGATAAATTTTCAAACAAGGGAAGTATTAATAACCGCTATTGATACTGATGGTAACGTAAACACTTCTTTTGGTAATAACGGAACAATTAGAATCCATCAATTCACTGATTTAGAAGAACTAGAAGAATCATTTGGTATATTCTGTTTAGACTCTATTGGTAATCTTTATGCCGCCGTATTTATAGACGACTCAACAGAATTCACAACTCTAATTCGTAAATTCGATGCAAATGGGAACATAGTTACCAATTTTGGAGATGCTGGAACAGTGACCTTGCCTGATACAATAATTGGTGATTCTGACATTCTAGAAAATCAGTTATATATTGCTGGAGCAGAACTTTTAACAAACATTAATCAAGAAGAATTACAAATTAATCTTTCTGTTACTAGTTTAAATATTGTAACTGGTGATTTAAACACCACATTTAACAACACTGGTAATTTTGTTTTTAATTCTAATGCTAATCAAGAATTTGCTGCTAATATCCATGTGCTTTCTAATGATAGCTTCATTACCTCTGGAGGTTTTTCAAATGGCATTAATGCAAATTTCGTTGCTCGTTTTATCGATAGCAACCTCTTATCGACTAACGACACGGCACTACCAACAAACAGTATTCGGTTTAAAAACCCTATTACTACCCAAATATTGACATTTTCAAGCGCTTCTGATATCGACAACATTAGTTTATATAATGTGCTTGGAAGAAAAGTAGCTTTTAATAAAAACGCTAAAGAAATAAACACAAGCACACTATCTAACGGTACTTATTTTGCACGTTTAACACTAAAAGACAAGCAAATCATTACTAAAAAAGTAATTATTAATAGATAGGAAACATCCAACGTTGTTGTAAAAACGTAAAAAAGTGATTATCTGCAAACAATGCTTATAATCACTTTTTGTATTTTCAGAGAAATCAATCACACCAAAAATCGAAACAAGTCTGGCGTGTTATTCAAGTAATCATCATAAAAGTTACGCTGTTATAGTCTAGCTACAAGCGGTTCTAAATCTTCAGCCGCTTTTAACACTATACCCACGCAACACCATTCTCGCGATTGGTTTTCTTAGTATATTCAAAATGAGTGATATCAATCTACAAAACAAAAGATTCTAAAGAAATTAAGAAAGGATCTGCATAAGCAAATCACACCAAGAATCGAAACAAGTCTGGCGTGTTATTCAAGTAATCGCCATAAAAGTTACGCTGTTTCATTCTAGCTACAAGCGGTTGTAAATCTTCAGCCGCTTTTAACTCTATACCCACTACAGCAGCACCATTCTCGCGATTGGTTTTCTTAGTGTATTCAAAATGAGTGATATCGTCATTGGGGCCTAAAATATCAACCACAAATTCTTTTAAAGCGCCTGTACGTTGTGGAAACGTGACTATAAAATAGTGTTTTAAATTGTTGTAAAGTAGTGCGCGCTCTTTAATTTCGGCAGTACGGGTAATGTCATTATTACTACCGCTTACTACACATACTACAGTTTTTCCTTTAATCACATCGGCATAATAATCTAACGCTGCTAAACTTAATGCGCCAGCAGGCTCTACTACAATAGCGTCTTTATTATAAAGATCTAAAATGGTTTGACACACCTTGCCTTCTGGCACGGTAATCATATCGTGTAAATTTGCTTTACAAATGTCAAAATTAAGATCGCCTACGCGCTTTACGGCTGCACCATCTACAAACTTTTCAATATGGTCTATTGTGGTGTTTTTTTTATTTTTAATAGAGACAGACATAGAAGGCGCTCCTTCTGGCTCTACACCTATAATTTTTGTTTGTGGTGATAACACCTTAAAAACCGAAGACACGCCAGATGCTAAACCGCCACCGCCAACTGGTAAAAACACATAATCGATTAAAGCATTAGTTTGCTGTAAGATTTCAAGACCTACAGTAGCTTGCCCTTCAATAACTTTTTTGTCATTAAAAGGATGGATAAAGGTTTTCCCTAATTGCTCACATTCTATTATAGAAGCTGCATAAGCATCGTCGAAGGTATCCCCTACCAACTTGATATCAATATAAGTTTCGCCAAACATTTTTACTTGCTCTACCTTTTGGTTTGGCGTTGGTGTTGGCATATAAATAGTGCCTTTTATTTGCAATAATTTACAAGATAAAGCCACACCTTGTGCGTGGTTCCCTGCACTGGCACAAACCACTCCTTTTTTAGCCTGTTCTAAAGCTAGTGCACTTATTTTATTATAAGCACCTCTTATCTTATAAGAACGCACCTGTTGTAAATCTTCACGCTTTAACAACACGTGCGCATCATATACTTTAGAATACCTAAGGCTGGCCCCTAAAGGCGTAACTGCCGATACGTTTTTAATCGCATCGGCAGCTACTCTTATATCATTAATATTGGGGAAATAAGTGTTCTCCATTAATGTGTTTTAATTATACGATTGGCTTCATAGCCGTCATAGATTCTCTTAAGAACGTACCTATTTTTTCAACAGGGTGGTTTCTTAATGCCGCGTTCACTTCGATTAATTTAGCGTTATCCACAACCTCACCATTATCTTTAGCGAAAGGCTTACCAATAACATCTGTACTAACCGTTTTCATGAAATCTGCTAATAATGGCTTACAAGCATGATCGAATAAATAACAGCCATACTCTGCAGTATCAGAGATTACACGGTTCATTTCGTATAATTTCTTTCTGGCAATTGTATTAGCTATAAGTGGTGTTTCGTGTAATGATTCGTAGTATGCAGATTCGTCAATAATTCCAGATTCTGTCATCGCTTCAAACGCTAATTCTACACCAGCACGTACTAATGCTACCATTAATACCCCGTTATCGTAGTATTCTTGCTCGCTAATCTCAACATCTCCAGCTGGTGTTTTTTCAAACGCCGTTTCTGCAGTTTCTGCTCTCCATCCTAATAATTTTGCATCATCATTAGCCCAGTCTGCCATCATACCACTAGAGAAGTGACCTTCCATAATGTCATCCATATGCTTTTGGAATAATGGACGCATGATGTCTTTTAATTCTTCTGATAATTCAAAAGCCTTAATTTTTGCAGGGTTTGATAAACGGTCCATCATGTTGGTGATACCACCATACTTTAAACCTTCTGTTACGATCTCCCATCCATTCTGGATTAATTTAGACGCGTAACCTGCATCGATACCTTCTGCAACCATTTTATCGAAACATAAGATAGACCCTGTTTGTAATAAACCACAAAGAATGGTTTGCTCACCCATTAAATCTGACTTTACCTCTGCAACGAAAGACGATTCTAAAACACCTGCTCTATGGCCACCTGTAGCTACAGCATAAGCTTTTGCTTGTGCCCAACCTTTTCCTTCTGGATCGTTATTGGGGTGTACAGCAATTAATGTTGGTACACCAAAACCTCTTTTGTACTCTTCACGTACTTCAGATCCTGGACATTTAGGCGCACACATGATTACAGTAATGTCTTCACGTACTTGCATGCCTTCTTCTACGATATTAAATCCGTGAGAATACGATAATGTAGCCCCTTTTTTCATTAATGGCATTACTGCATTCACAACATTAGTGTGTTGCTTGTCTGGCGTAAGGTTTAACACTAAATCTGCTGTTGGGATTAACGCTTCATACGTATCTACATTAAAACCGTTTTCAGTAGCATTCACAAAAGAAACACGCTTTTCTTTTATAGCTGCTTCACGTAATGTATAAGAAATGTCTAAACCAGAATCTCTCATATTCAACCCTTGGTTTAACCCTTGAGCACCGCAACCTACAATCACAATTTTCTTGCCTTTTAATGCGTCTACACCATCTGAAAACTCAGATGCATCCATGAATCTACATTTAGACAATTGGTCTAATTTACCTGCTAATGTAAGTGTGTTGAAATAATTTTTCATTTTTACTTTATTGATTTAATAGTATGTTGCATCCCTAAGATCTGCGGACGCTTTTTGATTATTCTATGTGTTATTGATTTTTGAATGCTTCTAGCAATTCAGATACTTTCATTTCGTCTTTAGTCACGGCAATACGTCCCGAACGTACAAATTGCATGATCCCATAGGCATTAAATGCTTCTCGTAATTCTTCTATTTCGTGACGTCTTCCTGTTTTCTCTAAAACAAAAAACTCTTTATTTACCGTCACTATACGCGCATGACTTTCCTTTATAAGGTTTTGAATTTGAGGTTCTTCAAACAACAAATTCGATTTTATTTTAAACATACACGACTCGGTAAAAATCGTCTCTTCGTTCGTATGGTAGTAAGCGCGAATCGCTTCTACCTGTTTCTCGATTTGCTTTACCACTTTTATCGCGTGATCTTCGGTAATTTTTACAACAATTACAAAACGGTTTACATCTTTAATTTCTGATTGTGATGTCGTTAAGCTTTCTATATTGATATGTCTACGTTGGAAAATAGCAGAGATACGGTTTAGTAACCCTATATTATTCTCTGTATACACCGATATGGTAAATGTTTTAATCTCTTGACTCATTATATTTAAAATAATAAAAAACAGATGATAGAAATTAGATTTAAACGAAATACAAGCAATTCACTTAAGTCTAACACCTCTTTTTTCTTTGTTCTATATTCTTTTTTATGCTAACTTAATCTCACATCTGAAACCGAAGCTCCAGAAGGAATCATTGGAAACACATTATCTTCTTTCTCTACGCAAACTTCTAAGAAATAGGATGATTTTGATGCGATCATCTCCTTAATAGCTGCTTCTAGTTCATCGCGCTTCGTGACACGTTTCGCTTCGATATGATACCCTTTAGCTATGGTTACAAAATCGGGATTGGTCATTTCTGTAGACGCGTAGCGTTTATCGAAAAACAACTGTTGCCATTGGCGTACCATTCCTAAAAACTCATTATTTAATACAACAATCTTAACAGGTACTTTTTGCTGAAATATGGTTCCTAATTCTTGAATGTTCATTTGGTAACCACCATCTCCGATAATCGCAACAACCTCGCGTTCTGGCGCTGCCATTTTAGCACCAATTGCTGCTGGTAATGCAAAGCCCATAGTCCCCAAACCTCCAGAAGTAATGTTACTTTTAGAGCGGTTAAACTCGGCATAGCGACAGGCAATCATTTGGTGTTGTCCTACATCGGAAACAATAGCGGCATCTCCCTTACTATACGTGTTAATCTGTCTTAACACCTCACCCATGGTTAACCCTTCTTTTTCAGGTAAAATATCCCCTTTTATTACCGTATCGTACTCTATGGCATAAAGGGCCTTGAATTCTTGGTGCCAAGCATCGTGTGTGTTCTCATTTAATTCTGAAAGCAATAATGCTAAGCTTTCTTTAGAGTCTCCAAGAACAGCAACATCGGCCTTAACATTTTTATTAATCTCTGCAGGATCAATATCGAAATGTACCACTTTAGCCTGTTTGGCATAAGTACTTAAGTTCCCCGTTACACGGTCATCAAAACGCATCCCTATAGCGATTAATACATCGCATTCGTTGGTTAATTTGTTAGGCGCATAATTACCATGCATTCCTACCATACCAATATTTAAAGGGTGTGCTGTTGGAATAGCAGAAGCTCCTAATATGGTCCATGCTGCTGGCACTCCAGACTTTTCGATAACGGCCTTTAATTCTGCTTCAGCCTTACCTAAAATAACACCTTGTCCCCAAACTATCATTGGTTTTTTAGCCGCATTAATTAATGCTGCCGCTGCTTTTACGGTATTTATATCTGTTTTTGGCACAGGGTTATAACTTCTTACTCCTGTACATTTCTCATATATAAAATCAAACTCTTCAAACTGAGCATCTTTAGTAATGTCTATAAGTACAGGTCCTGGACGTCCGCTTTTAGCGATATAAAACGCTTTAGCTATTGCTTCAGGAATATCTGCCGCTTTAGTGACTTGTACATTCCATTTCGTTACAGGCGTAGAGATGCCCACAATATCTGTTTCTTGAAATGCATCGGTCCCCAACAAAGGAGAAGGTACTTGCCCTGTAATACACACTAAAGGTGTAGAATCTATTTGTGCATCTGCAATTCCTGTGACTAGGTTTGTAGCTCCTGGTCCAGACGTTGCCATAGCAACACCTACTTTACCCGAGATTCTAGCATACCCTTGTGCTGCATGTGCTGCACCTTGTTCATGTCGCGTTAACACATGATGAATTCTATCTTGGTATTTATACAATTCATCATAAACAGGCATAATGGCACCTCCTGGATAACCGTAAAGTGTTTTCACGCCTTCGGCAATTAAACATCTTATAATCGCTTCACTTCCTGTGATGCGTTCTGCTTTTGCCGAAGTATTTTTTTCTTTTTTGATCGTATCTGTATTCATAGTCTCAACTTTAATTGATGAGTTTCCCGCCATTACTTCGGTATTACATACCTCTAGTGGCTGTACGAGAATATGTTTTTAGAATGCATCTGTTACACACCCCTTAGAGGCAGAAGCAACAGATTTTGCAAACTTATAAAGTATTCCTTTCTTATGTTTTAATGGTGGTGCTACCCAAGCTGCTTTTCGTTTTGCGAGCTCTTCTTCAGACAATAACACATTTATGGTATTATCTTCTGCACTTATGCGTATTTGATCTCCGGTTTCTACCAGAGCAATAACCCCTCCTGTTTGCGCTTCTGGTGTGATATGCCCCACCACAAAACCGTGTGTACCTCCAGAAAAACGACCATCTGTAATTAATGCTACAGATTTTCCTAAACCTGCACCCATAATCATAGAGGTTGGCTTTAACATTTCTGGCATTCCTGGACCGCCTTTAGGGCCTACATAGCGTATCACGACAACATCACCACGTTCTACCTCGCCGTTACTAATACCAGTATTCGCTTCTTGCTCACTATTGTAAACCACAGCTTTACCTTCAAATAACAGTCCTTCTTTTCCAGATATTTTGGCTACGGCACCTTCAGAGGCTAAGTTCCCGTATAATATTTGCAAGTTACCAGATGATTTTAAAGCTTTATCCTTTGGAAAAATAATATCTTGAGAATCGGCTTCAAACTCTAACGGCGCTACATCTGCTAAGTTTTCGGCTAAAGTTTTACCTGTAACTGTCATACAATCACCATGAAGGTATCCTGCATCTAATAAATATTTCATCACAGCTGGAGTCCCACCAATACTGTGTACATCCTCCATAAGGTATTTTCCAGAAGGCTTTAAATCTCCAATTAATGGTGTTCTGTCGCTTATGCGCTGAAAATCTTCTAACGTAAAATCGATATCGGCAGCAAAAGCTATCGCTAAAAAGTGCAATACTGCATTGGTAGACCCTCCAAGCGCATTTACCATCGTTACAGCATTCTCTAACGATTTTTTAGTAATGATATCTAAAGGTTTTAAATCTATTTTTAAAAGATGCTTTATCGCTATTGCATGTCTTTCTGCTTCAGACAATTTATTTGGGTTTGTCGCAGGAATAGACGAATTGTAAGGCAATGCAAACCCCATAGCTTCTATAGAGGACGCCATAGTGTTTGCTGTGTACATACCGCCACAAGCACCTGCACCAGGTATAGCACGTTTTATAATCTCTTTATATTCCTCTTCATCAATCTCACCAGCTACTTTTTGACCTAAAGCCTCGAAAGCAGAAACAATATTTAATTTTTTGCCTTTATACATCCCCGATGCTGTAGCACCACCATACATCATTATAGACGGTCTATTTAAACGACACATTGCGATAACAGATCCTGGCATATTTTTATCGCATCCCACAACAGCAACTAAGCCATCGTAACTTTGCGCTTGCATTACGGTTTCAATAGAATCTGCAATAATATCTCTAGACGCTAAAGAATAATTCATTCCAGATGTCCCCATAGAAATACCATCACTAACACCAATAGTATTAAAGCCTAACCCTACTAAACCTGCAATATTACATTCTATCTTAACTTCATCTTTCAATCTGTTTAAATGCATGTTACAAGGATTTCCATCGTACCCCGTACTTGCTATACCAATTTGCGCTTTGGCCATATCCTCATCGGTAAGCCCTGCAGCATATAACATAGCCTGAGAAGCTGGCTGAGAATCGTCTTGTGTTAGCCGCTTACTATATTTATTAAGTTCCTCCATTTTTATTAAAAATAGTTTTGTGTTTTAATTGATTTTGTTAAAAATACTGCAAACAGTTTATACATTTTAACAGTAATCTTCAATTTGAAGTACGAAAATAATTCTTTATGTGTTCATCATATAGATAACAAACATTTTAAGGGTTAAATCCACTATTACAAATAAAGATATAAACTACTAAAAAACAAACAATTAAGCCTTATTTTTTATGATGCCCAAGCCTTAAAAAAGACATAAAAAAACCTTCCGTAAAATTGAAGGAAGGCTCACTTTATATCAAGCGTTAAAACGCACACATTCTAGCCTTGGTTTTTCAACACAATGACCAGACCCACGTTTTTATTTAAAAATTTGTTTTTCATACAGATAAGGCAAAGATTTATAAAAAAAATGAGTCCTACAATTTTTCTCTAAAAAAAACGTAAACACGCCTACTTTATACTTCGTACTGCCTTTCGTTATCGCATTTGCGTCTATTTAGGTTTGAGTACAACGTATAGTTCTATTAAAACCCAAAATGAACGCTACAAATTCTACTTAAAACCGTTTAATTTGTAAGATAATATTATTTTTAGCATTCTAAACCAGTTCGCACATGGAGAAACTTAATACGTATTTAGAAATTGCAATAGACAAAGTCGTTTTTTACACCCCTAAACTTATTGCCGCTGCTTTTATTCTTTGGTTAAGTTTTAAGCTCATTAAAAAAGTTTTAATCTTACTAGAGCGCACTCTAAAGAGACTGCAAGTCTCAGACACCATGAGACCTTTCTTGCTATCTATGATAAGTGTTGTACTTAAAGCAGCTTTAATATTTATTATTGTTTCTATTCTTGGTGCCGATTTATCTGGCTTGCTTACCGTCGTTGCTGCCATGGGTTTTGCCATTGGCATGTCGCTTCAAGGCAGTTTAGGCAACTTTGCTTCTGGTATTCTTATCCTATTTTTAAAACCTTATAAGGTTAGCGATTGGATACAAATTGATGATAAATTTGGGAAGGTTGAAGAGATTGGTATTTTTAATACAGAAATTATAACCCCTGGGAATAAGACCATGATTATTCCTAACTCTAAAATTACAGACGATGTAGTTACCAACTATTCTAAAAAAGGCATGATTCGTTTAGAAATTAGCGTCACCATGCCTTACGCAGAAGATTTCCCTAAGGTACAACGCATTATTGATTCTGTTTTAAACAGTATTGATAAAATCCTAGACCAACCAGAGCCTGTTGTAGGTATCGAGGCATTCGATTCGCACTCCATTATTGTTGGTGTAAGACCTTATGTGAAACCAGATGATTATTGGGAGGTGACCTATCTTGTGCACCATCGTATAAAAAAAGCCTTTAACGAACACCAGATTAAGGTGGCCTATTCTGAAGGTGTAGAACTTGGAGCTATTGGTGCGTAATCGCCTTAAACAGTCTCCAGAATGCTTTTCAAACTTATAGATGTGCAGCACTGTGCTAAAAAACTGTTTCATTAAAACACCCAATTAAGCTACTCCTGTTTAAAACACATGGGAATCCTAAAAAAAACAAAAACACATCTTTTTAATATTTTAATTTCTTTATTTTTGCAGCTGTGAAATAACAGAGGAAAGATTTGACTGATTGCAACCTCTTTTTATTCTGAAATGTTCAGTTTCGCTTTTTAAAGAGACTCCAATATGTTCAGCATAAATTAAAAATGCTAAAGGCAGTGTAAACTCCTGAGACGTTTTCCGTCAAATCTCAATCAATAATACAACATAATTATGCCATATTTATTCACCTCAGAAAGTGTTTCTGAAGGCCACCCAGATAAGGTTGCAGATCAAATTAGTGACGCCCTTATTGATAATTTTTTAGCTTTTGATACAGAATCGAAGGTTGCTTGCGAAACATTAGTAACTACAGGACAGGTTGTTCTTGCTGGGGAAGTTAAATCTAACACCTATTTAGACGTACAAAAAATTGCTCGAGACACTATTAATAAAATAGGGTATACCAAGGGCGAATATATGTTTGACGGGAATTCTTGTGGCGTATTTTCGGCAATACACGAACAATCCGAAGATATCAACCAAGGTGTAGATCGCGGTAGCAAAGAAGAGCAAGGCGCAGGAGATCAAGGTATGATGTTTGGCTACGCTACCAATGAAACCGAAAATTACATGCCTTTGGCCTTAGACCTTTCGCATTTAATTTTAATAGAACTTGCCGCTTTACGTCGCGAAAATAAAGACATTACTTATTTACGTCCAGATTCTAAAAGTCAGGTTACTATAGAGTATAGTGATGACAATGTGCCCCAACGTATAGAAGCTATTGTAGTCTCTACACAGCATGACGATTTTGCTGATGATGATACCATGTTAGCTAAAATTAGAAAGGACATTGTAGATATTTTAATCCCTCGCGTCATTGCTAGATTACCAGAACCACTTAAAGCCTTATTTAATAGCGCTATAAAATACCACATTAATCCTACTGGAAAATTTGTTATTGGTGGCCCACATGGTGATACAGGCTTAACGGGTCGTAAAATTATTGTAGACACTTATGGTGGTAAAGGTGCTCATGGTGGAGGTGCATTTTCTGGTAAAGACCCAAGTAAAGTCGATAGAAGTGCTGCTTATGCGACACGTCATATTGCTAAAAACTTAGTAGCAGCTGGTGTGGCTAGCGAAGTTTTAGTACAAGTAAGTTATGCTATTGGTGTTGTAGAACCTATGGGGATCTTTATCGATACGTATGGTACTGCTGCTGTAAGCCTAACAGATGGTGAAATCGCAGACAAAGTTTCTAAGGTATTCGACATGAGACCTTTTGCGATCGAAGAACGCTTAAAATTACGTTCGCCAATGTACAGCGAAACCGCTGCTTATGGCCATATGGGGCGTAAAAATGAAGTTGTTAGCAAAACTTTTAAACAACCTAACGGCGAAAGCAAAACTGTAGATGTTGAATTGTTTACTTGGGAAAAATTAGATTATATAGATAAAGTGAAAGCCGAATTTTCTATTTAAGACGTTCTTAAAAACACCTTAGAAATAAATAATTACCATTTGAAACTGCAAATGGCACAAGAAAGCGGATACTGCAATGGTAACCGCTTTTTTTTATGCCATAAAATGGCAATTACAACCTTAGGACAACAACACACAAGATCCTTACCGTTGCATTATTTACAGTTCAAATCCATTATCCTTCCATATAAATACGAATTTTCCTCTAATTTATGCAAATAACTCAAAAAGGATATGGTAAAACCTCAGGCTCAAAATTAAAAAACATCGAAAATCATCAATTTTAACCTTTTTAGGCTTTTGAGATTCTTTAGAAATCCTTTTTTTTGTGGAAAACAACTAACAAGCAACTAAATTGAGTTTAGGCCGGTAGTACTTCATGTACTGCTGGTCTTTATTTTTTTTAATACATAGTCTTTTTTGAACGACCTAGTGCATTGTTACTTTTAAACCTTTTTCGTCCCCATCTCTCAATACAAGTGTTTAGTCATTCAAAAACTTATACGTTCTGAAGATGAAACACATTAAAAAAATATAAGATCGAAAAAATTACCGGTTCTTTATCTCGTAATTTACGATATAGCGTATCCAATTCTTTTAAAACCGTGAATGTTTTAGTGCAATTTACCTGAACGTTATACTTCCTAAATCATCGTACAAAAAACTACATCTTACTGAAATACAGTATTTTGCAAGACCCCCTCTTAACACACAACGGCTCATAAACCTTCTTCGACGTTTAGGCCAGATTTAGAAATGACATAAACTTAACCTACACCCCTAATCTAAACAACAAATTTTTGTCGAATTTTAGATACTTAAAACGGATTAAGAGTTATGAAAGATAAAAAGACACTAAAAACAGACCTCTATTGGGATAGAGACATAGATTGGCTTGCATTTAATGAGAGAGTGCTTCAAGAAGCAGAGGATGATTCAAATCCAATTTATGAAAGACTAAAATTTTTAGCTATTTTTTCTTCAAATCTTGATGAATTCTTTAAGGTAAGAGTCTCTAAGCTTAGGCAAATCGTAAAAGTAAAGAAAAAGTATAGAAAACCTCTAGCCCTAAAACCCAACAAACTTTTAAAAGAAATTTTAGCTAAAGTAAATGCCCAACAAGAAAGGTTCGGAAAAGTATTTAGAGAACAGATAAAACCTACTCTTAGCAAATTAAATATCTATATTTTAGAGATTGAAGATTTTTCAGAATCGCAGCAATTATTCTTAAGAGCATACTTCAAAGAAAAGATAGCACCGTCAGTCAAACGTCTTAATAACGATAAAATCACAACCAGCAGCTTCGAAGATAGCGCTCTGTATTTGGCTTTAAAGTTTAAGGCTATTGAAGCACTTCACTTTGTAACAATTCCATCGAAAGCTTTAGGTAGATTTCATAGAGTGCCTTCTGAAGATACTTCTTATTGTTATGCGTTTTTAGAAGATCTTATCAAAGTCAATGCCGATTTGTTATTCCCAGAATTTCAGTTAGAATCGCGACATATTATTAAGCTTTCAAAGGATGCCGAACTATATCTTGACGATGATTATGAGGGAGAGTGGATACAACAAATCTATGATTCACTCTCAAAAAGACAAATAGGGCAAGCCACACGATTACTGTACGAGGTTGGAATGCCTACCGAGATAAAAAAACAAATTCGCAAGCGTTTAGGTTTAGGAAAAGTAGATATGGTTGCAGGTGGGAGACATCATAATTTTAGTGATTTTTTCAGCTTTCCAAACCCTTTGGACAATACCAAATTGTTTTTTAAACCTTTCCCTGCACTTATGCACAAGGCGTTAAGCGCAAGCAAAGATATGTTTAAACGCATTAAAGACAATGACCAGATATTACACTTGCCCTATCAAAGTTTTAGCCACCTAGAAGATTGGGTAACGCAAGCCAGTGAGGATACATCTGTAGTTTCTATTCAAATTTCACTATACCGTATTGCAAAAGATTCGCATTTAACAACTGCTATTTTAAAGGCATTAGAAAACGAAAAAAAGGTAAGCATTTTTGTTGAAGCAAAAGCTAGGTTTGATGAAGAAAACAACCTGAAATGGGGTAAAATATTTAAAGAAAAAGGTGCAGAAGTTTTCTACAGTTTTCAAAATATTAAAGTACACTCTAAAATATTACTGATAAGACGACTAGAAAAAAATAAAACCATCGACTATGCTTATATAGGTACTGGAAACTTTAATGCCAAAACAGCTAAAATCTATGCCGACCACGGACTTTTTACTGCGAATACATCGATTACAAAAGATTTGGTAAAAGTCTTCAACGTTCTTAAAAGAGAAGTGGTACACCCTAAATTTAAAACCTTATTGGTCTCGCCATTTAATAATCGTTCGTCCTTAAATGATTTAATTCAATTTGAAATCGATAGTGCATTAAAAGGCCTGCCATCGGGCATTACGCTTAAAATGAATGCCCTAGAAGATCAGCAAGTGATTGACCGTTTGTATGAAGCCAGTAACGCTGGAGTTAAAATTAAACTTTTGATTAGAGGCTTCTGTCGTCTCAAACCTAACGTTCCTAATCTTAGTGAGAACATAACGCTAATAAGTATTGTAGACCGGTTTTTAGAACATAGTAGGGTGTTCATATTTCACAATCAAGGGAATGAAAAAATGTTTATAGGCAGTGCAGATTGGATGCCCCGAAATCTAGACAAACGTATAGAGGTTTTAACACCTATTCTTGATGCAAAGATTTTTCAAGAATTGAAACATATAATACACCTACAACTTAATGACACTGTAAAAGCTAGAATGCGAGATGCTTTAGCAAACAATAATTACGCAAAACAAACTGAAGGAAATCCTACCATTCGCTCTCAGTATGCCATATATGAATACTTAAAAAACCAATAAGCATAAAATATACAACCTTCTAAGAACCCTTTTGATCTTGTTTTAGAGGATTTAAACGCATCTGGAACGCTATTTTTTTCTTCTAAGTAGAAATGTACTTTTGATGCTTCCATTTTGTGAGAAACAATATCAAAATAGTCTAATAATCCTTCTGGTAAAAAACAATTCGCTAATGAGGTATCCAAGGCTAAGCTCGTATCTGTACAATTTATTCAAAACTATGAATTTATATATTGACCCCCAAGTTTTACTCTTGATGCCTAAGAACTCATCTTGAATTATTTTCAGTTCTTAAATTCTAGTAAAAGGTACTCCAAAAAGGTGCTTTTCCAAAAAACCGAATAATTCGTATGAAAACATAAAAAAAGCGCTGAAAATCAGCGCT
The DNA here is from genome assembly GCA_947504035.1 of uncultured Flavobacteriaceae bacterium. Taxonomy (GTDB): domain Bacteria; phylum Bacteroidota; class Bacteroidia; order Flavobacteriales; family Flavobacteriaceae; genus Jejuia; species Jejuia algarum. The sequence continues at coordinate 412,278 of CANNGA010000001.1, read as the reverse complement.
TTAAATTAGTAGCGGGAACTGGACTCGAACCAGTGACCTTCGGGTTATGAGCCCGACGAGCTACCTACTGCTCTATCCCGCGATGTAATCTTGAAACACTAAACTTAGCTTTTAACTTTCGGTTCATAATGCCGACCTTATTGTTTCGGACTGCAAATATACAACCCTTTTTGGATATAACAACTATTAAAAACAAAAAAAATCACTGCTCTATGCTAGTAGCTTGAAAATCTGAAAGTTCAGTATTATAAAATCTAACAGCAATCTGAATAGGGTTACAACATACCTCACAATCTTCGATATAATCCTGATAAGACACAGAATCATCTAACAGCATAGAGATCTCTTCCCAACAATATGGACACGTAAATTCATGTTCTTTCATAGGTATAAATATAAAAAAGGATACACAAACGTGTATCCTTTTTTACCAACAATTGGTTAACTAATATTAGCAATCCATTATTCTTTTTCAATGTCCATTGTTGCGGTAGCATTTTGAGGCTCTATAGTCATTAATACAGGCGGTGTATTACCTGAACTTGACACATAGTCTTGATTTAAATTATTATCGCTTACCATCATTGTATTCAATTTCGATAAGTTTATAAATTCTATTGGAAGTGCGCCTGTAAAGCCATTACTAGACAATAGTAATTCTTCCAAATCTGTTAACGTTGCGATTTCTACAGGAATATGGCCATTCATTTTATTATCCATAACACTAAAACGCTTTAATTTTTTTAACGCTTTAATTTCTGTAGGAATGGCACCTGTTAGAAAATTGCTCCCTAAAAGCAACTCTTCTAGGTTGGTCAATGTCATTAAAGCTAATGGCAATTGCCCCGTTAATTTATTACTGTATAATTTTAATGATTTTAAAGCTTTTAAATGCCCGATAGCCTGCGGGATCTCACCTTCAAACTTATTCATAAATAATTCCAAAGACTCCAAATGCGTTAAACGACCAAGTGCTTCTGGAATAACACCTTGAATGCCATTAAATCCTAAATTTAATTTTTTAAGATGTGTTAAATCTCCAATAGCAACTGGTAAACTTCCGTTTAAGTTATTAAAAGGCAAATTAAGTCCTGTAACGTGATTATCTTCTATAGTAACACCAGCCCATTTCTCTACAGGTGTCTCTAAATCCCAAGGGGTGTTCCAAGCGCTACCATCTGTACTATTATAAATAGCAACAAGTGCTTCTTTTTCGGTATTTGAGACATTTGCGTATGCAGATACTGCGGTTATAAAACTAAGTAGTGTGAGTCGAAGTGTTTTCATTCTTGAGGTTGCTTGGGGATTAATTCTTAGCGAACTTAGCAACTTATTAGATGAAAAACTATTTTTATCGATGAAACGCTTTAAATTTTAACATTTATTTTTTTTAAATATCGATATTCAGTAAATCACCTGCAATTCTTAACACTTCTAACTCCGCTATTTTTGCAGTATACTTTGTTTGATTTTGCTGCAACTGGACTGTAGTAAGGTTAATCTGAGCTTGTCGAAATGCAATGGAATTAACCTGTCCTAATTTAAATTGTTCTAGAGTTCTCTCAAAATTCACTTTTGCGGTGGCAATAGTCGTAGCTTGGATATGATATATGGCACGCTTGTTTTGATAATCGGTCCAAGCGTTACTAAAATTACGCAGCACCTCATTTAAAACCTGCTCGTTTTGAAGTTTTTGAATCTCTAAATTAATTTTAGCATTCTTTGTCCTAGTACGCGAACTGCCGCCATCAAATAAATTCCACGATAAATTGACACCTGCCGATACACCAGAATTTGTATTTTGAAGTAAAAACGCTAAAGGATTATTATTAGAAGCCTCATTCCAACCATAAGATCCTAAGAGGCCTACAGTTGGTAAAAATTGAGCTCTTGTTGTTTTAACATCAAATTGCCGAATTGCGAGGTGCCGTTCGGCTTGTAATAAACGTGCATTTTGCAATTTCACCTTCTCTAAAAGCACTTCCTTTTCCAAGGTTTTCAAAAAGTTAACCGCTGTAGTCACTGCCACCTCCTCTTCTATCGCTTGTCCTAAAATAAAATTAAGATCATGCTTGGCATTACTAAGTTGTTGCTTAGCATTGATAAGATTAATGCTATCGTTATTTAGATCTACCATCGCATTTAAAACCTCCAGTTTTGTCGTTTGTCCATACTCAAACTGATACTTCGCCCGTAATACGCGTTCTGCTGAAATGGTTGATGCTTCTTCTAATACCTCCGCATTTTCAGTTAATTGTGCTACCGTATAATACACGGTAAACAACTGTAACAATGTAGTTTCTATAGTTTGTCTGGCCTCTAATGTAGACAAGTGATACGCTTCTTTTAAACGTTTATAATTGTAAAGCCGCCCCAAGCCATCAAAAAGGGTGTAATTTAAATTCACCGCAGCATTATACCTTCGGGTTTCTACACCATTCGCAATACGTGTATCGCCATTGGCCAGTTGTCCTTCTGTATTTTGCTGGTCTATGCTCCCCCCCGCAGTTCCGCTTAAAGAGGGCAAATATCCAGAATTGAGCACATGTGCATTGTTCTTAGAAATAGCAACCTGTCGTCGAGACACCTGTATATCGTAATTGTGCTTTAATGCTAAAGCCATCGCATCTTCTGGTGTTAAAACCGTTTGCGCTTCTAAAAACAACCCTACTAAAATGACACTAATTGCTATGTAATATTGACGTTTCATGCTTTTTATTTTATCTATTGCCTCCTAATCTTAGGACTACACATTTCAACCTAGACCTCATACATATCATCTTCTGCTTTAGTTTTAACAACACGTTCTACTTCTTCTTTGGACACAGGCGCATTCGTCCATAACCATTTCGCCATACGCTTCACACTATTACTAAAAGCCAAAAATAAAGGGAGTACTAATAGGGTTAATACGGTCGCAAAACCAATACCATAAGCAATAGATACTGCCATAGGGATTAAAAATTGCGCCTGTCGACTTTCTTCAAAAATTAATGGTGCTAATCCTGCTACAGTCGTTATAGAGGTTAAAAATATAGCTCTAAATCGTGAACGCCCTGCTTCATATAAAGCCGTATCGAACAGCATACCTTCTTTCAGGTTCGCATTAAACTTACCAATTAAGACCAAACCATCATTAACCATAATTCCAATGAGCGCTATAATGCCTAATAATGACAAAATATTCAATGGAAAATCGTGAACCCAGTGCCCCCAAGCCACAGCAGGTAAACTAAAAGGTATGAGTAGCAACAATAACAAAGGCTGTGAATAGCTTCTAAATGTGAATGCAATGACAATATAGATGCATACGATAACTATTAGACCTACAGGCCCCAGAGATTTCATGAGTTTCAAACGTTCTCTGTTTTGCCCTTCGTAAGATGGTGTTACAGTAGGGTACTTGGCTAAAAGTTCTGGCATGATCTCATCTCTAATCTCTGCCATAACATCTGTAGCACTTGTTTTTTTAGGATCTTTAATGTCTGCCGAGATTTGTATTTCGCGCTGCCCATCTAAGTGATTAATAGCGACATCACCTCTTACGATACTATAACTGGCAATTTCTTTTAAAGGCACACGTGCACCTTTTGGTGTAAGAATTCGCATTTGTTCTAAATTCTGAATCGATGTCCTGTTGCTTCGGTCGTACCTTACCCACACCCTAATCTCATCCTGTCCACGCTGAAAACGCTGTGCTTGCGCCCCAAAAAATGCGGCTCGTACCTGCGCCATAACAGTATTTAAGCGTAAGCCTAGCGCATGTGCTTTACCGTTAAGTTGTAATCGTATTTCTTTAATCCCATCAGGATCATTGTCTGCGACATCTTTAAGTAAACTATTGGCTTCTAAACGCTGTTTTAACTCCTGCTTCACCGCTTTTAACTCCTCAATCGTATTACCTAATAACGACACCGACACTGGTTGTCCGCCAAAATTACCACCGCTGCCATAAACCAAACTCTCTACCCCATAAACAGGACCTACACGATTGCGTATGCGATTCGTAACCAATCCTGCTGTTATCGCATTAGGCCGTTTTTCGCCTGGCAATAAATTAATCTCTAATCGTGCTGTAGCAGCACCGGGCCCAATTTTACGAATCATATTTTCTACTAAATGTGGTGTCGCATCACTCCCAAAATAAGTATTATGAATTTTGTTTGTAACCGCTATAGCCTCAGCTTCAATATGGCTAATAATACTATCAGTCACCTTTGCATTTGTGCCATTAGGCATATGTAATGTAATGGTAACGCGATCGCTTGCTATTCGTGGAAAAAAAGCGCCCCTTATAATTCCTCCAGAAAAACTCGCTTTGGTTAGTATAAAGAATACGATAAAAAAAGAAAACGTTAACAGTTTGTATTTTAAAGCGAACCGCAATGCTGGACTGTAAAGGCGATCTCGTAACCACACCATTATACGGTCTCCAAACGTATTGATATGTCTTAATTTTAAAAACAACCGTTGCAAAATACCTGCAAGCCCTGTTTTTAAAATTTTTTCTTGTGTTTTTAATGCTTTAGAATGTGCTAAATGCGCTGGCAAGATAACCAATGCCTCCACCAAAGAGACTACCAATGTTAAGATCACAACAACAGAAACCTCACCAAAAAACTCACCTATACGGCCGTCTAAAAACAAGAAAATGGAAAAGGCTAATATGGTGGTAAGTATTGCAGAAATAATAGCGGGCAGCACTTCCATAACACCATCTATAGCAGCTTGCCTTGGTGATTTGCCTTGTTCGTACTGCTGGTATATATTCTCGGCAATCACAATGCCATCGTCTACCAATATGCCTATTACGATAATCATCCCAAACAAAGACAACACATTAATAGTTACATTAAAATATCCTGCAAACATAAACATTCCTAGAAAGGCTACAGGCAATCCAAAAGCAACCCAAAATGCCAAACGCGTATTGAGAAAAACAGACAAAAACAAAAGCACCAAAAGCATTCCAATAATGGCATTTTCGGTTAGCAGTTCTGTACGCTGCACTAAAGTTATAGAGAGATCTCGTACCACATTAAGTTGTACGTTATCGTATTTCGCATTAAATGTTTTGATGTAGGCTTTGGCTTTATCAGCCGAAGAGATTAAATCCTCTGTATTGGTACTGGTAATGGTAACGTTTATAGACAGTTTTCCATTAAAATAATTGGCATTTGGTGTTTCAGAAAAACGATCTCTTACTGTCGCGACTTCTTTTAAGGTGACGATACGTCCCGAAGCATCAGCTTTCAAGACTAAATTTGATAAGCCTTCGGCATAATACGCTCTAGAATTGGCACGAATAAGATATTCTTCTGTATTTGTTTTTATAGTTCCACCCGTTGTAATAAGATTCGATTGGTTAATCGCTGTAGTGATGTCTTGAAAAGACAAATTATAGGCCAGCAGACTGGTTTCATGTATTGCAATTTCAATTTCTTCTTCAGGATACCCTCTTATTTCAATCTGAGAGATGCCTTCTATAGCTCGGAGATCGTTTTCTACCTGGCGGCCTATAGCTTTTAGCGTGGCTAACGGAACATCTGTACCACTTATAGAAAATGTTAGTGTAGGCCTTAACGCCTCTTGCTTTGCAACAATTAAGGGTTCCATTCCTGCTGGAAATGAAGGCACGCGATCTACGGCGTTCTTTACTTCTAGCAACATAAAATCTATCGCTTTGCCTTTCGCAATCTCAACGGTAATTCTTCCGCTATTTTCGTTTGATGTAGACGTTACACGTTCCACACCATTAAGCCCTTTTAAATTATCTTCTATTTTAAGGACAATCCCTTCTTCAATCTCCTGAGGTGAAGCCCCAGGGTAACTCACAGAAATACTAATAATTTTAGAATCGACTAAAGGGAAAAATGAAGATTTTAATTTGTAAGCTCCCAAGAACCCGAAGATTAAAAACGCGATTACAACAACGTTTACTGCTACGCTATGCTTTATAAAGTAGGCTATTAATCGTCTCATACCTATTTAGAAGTTTGATCTGCTTTTACCGCCTTATGGTGCTGTCTTTTCTTAGAACTGTAGGGCTGTACAACCATACCTGCATAAGCACCAGGTACAGGTTGTTTTAAAACAACAGTACCATTAGGCACCCCTTTTAAGACAACTTTAGTCTCTGAAAAATAAACGGGTTCTACATCCAAGACATCTAGAACAGTATCTCTTACCACAAAAATGCGTTGTCCTTCTTGTAAAAGTCCACGTTCTATCTCTATAGCATGTGGTTCTTCTTTTGCATTTAATCGGGCTTCTAAATACATCCCTTCTTTTAAACGGCTATCCTTTACCTCTATAAATGCTGTTAGGGTTTGTGTTTCCACATCTATACGCCCGTTAATTCGCGAGACATGTCCTAAATAGCTTTTACTGCCTTCCAGGTCATACAACGTTACTGGCGCTCCTACTTTTAAAAAATCGGCATAGTTTTTAGCCAGTGCCACTTCCATTTCAAAAACAGCAGGCGCTATAAACGCACCTAAGTTTTGACCATTTCTCACCAAGGCGCCTTCGCTTACTAAAGTTTCTGTAAGTATACCTGTAAAGGGGGCACGTATGACATACTTAGCCAAACGTTGTTCTAAATTTTTAACATTGTAATAACTTGACAAAATACCACGACCTGTGATAAAATAGTTTTCTTTATCTGAAGTCATATTGGGTAACTTTGGCGTTGTGCGTTCTAAATTGAACTCTTTTAGATAAGCCTGCCACTTGGGGTGTACATCGGGAAAATCTAATTTTAAATCGGGCATAACCCCAACGATAGCATTGTACAGATTGCTTTTAGACGCTTGAACACTTGCGTAATATTCTGAAGCATCTATTCTAATTAACGCTTCACCTTTTGTATAGGTTTGACCTACTTTGAAGAGTTTCTTTCCTGTTTTAAAAATCCCTTGGACTTCTGAAAAAAGACGCACACGACGTTTTGCTACTAAACTCCCATTTGCAGGTATTACAATGGTTACGGCTTCATTTTGAATGGTATCTGTAAATACCGTTTGAATCACTTTTTCTGATACTGGTTTTTCCTTTTTTTTAAGGTTTTCTATTTTTTTTCCAAATAACACAGCCATTACAATGAATAGCACTCCAATACAAGAGAGTATAATTTTACGCATAAATGATGGGTTAACATGTATTTAGCCCGCTTTATGCAAACGAAATTTGACACAAAATCAAGCTTAACAAAAATAAACTATGTCGCCTGTATTTCAGTAAAAAAAAGGTCTAATCTTTTTGTTAAAGATTAGACCTAAATTAAGCATTATAAGTTATTTCACGACTTAAATGCCTCTAGTGTACTTTGTCTATTTATTTTAAGAAATCTAGACTAACAGAAAGGCTCGAAATCGTATTATTATAACCGCCAAATAAGTTATCTATACCAACCTCTTTCGTTCCTGAAAATAATGTTTTTGAAAAAAGAGGACCTCTTCTATTAAAAAAATTATAAAATGTTACTGTTGCTATTTTCTTTGAATCACTTTTAGAAAAAAAGTAACTGCCTGCTTTATTTGTGAAACCTGCACTCATATTCCAATGATGTGTAGATACTCGGCCTTGCCTACTGTCATGATAACGTTTGTAATTACGTCTTTCGCCTTTACCGCCATGGAAATTCCAAACGTCGACTAAAACAAAAAAGTTTGAGTTTTTCCCTGTTGCGCTTGCGGCATCTTCTGCGCCTTCATTTCTCACAAACACATCAAACTCTGCGTTTGTCATTTGATCTTCCGAAAACAGATACACTTTATTTTCTGTAAATAGCGAATAGTAGGCATTATTAAGTTTACTTTCAACCTCTTCTAGCATGACGAGATTTGTAATCTCGTCTAAAGGAATTGTTTTACCATCAAATGAAATAGTTTCTATCTCATTTAAAAAATTATTATTGATAAATTGGTCTAGTTGTTCTGGCAGTACATTGTTAATACTGTCCTCTTGATCTAAGTTTTCTTTTTCACATGATGTGAAAAAGAATACACATACTGCAATGGCCAATGCGTGTTTTAAATACGATGTTTTCATGTAATTTGATTTGTTTGGTTAGTATTTATTTTACAACAACAAATTACACTACAATACCGTATGAAAAATAATTTTTTTTGTTAAATTTTAAAACTTTAACATATGAATTTTACATACATACCGTATTGTTTTCTAACGAATTATAACAATTCTTCCAGCTCAAACTGAATGTTTTCCCACTGTGCCATAAGCTCTTGTAATTCCTTTTTCTTGGCTTGGTAGGTATCAAAAAATGTTTGATCTGCAACCGTGGCATCATAATTTGTTTCTAACGCAACATCATCGGCTTTAATCCCCTTTTCCAATTGGCTTATTTTAGACTCGATGTTACTGAGTTTGTTGTTTAGGGATTTTATTTTTTTCTGATCTTGATACGATTGCTCCTTCTTAACTTTAGGTGCTTTTTCGACTACAGTACGTTTCTCTACCTCTCTTAAATTATCAACTTGGCGCTTCTCTAAGTAATAATCTACATCGCCTAAATATTCCTTTATTTTATGGTCTTTAAATTCATAAACCGTATCTGTAAGTCCTTGTAAAAAGTCTCTATCGTGGGATACCAAAAGTAAGGTGCCTTCAAAACGCTTTAAAGCGTCTTTAAGTACATTTTTAGATTTAATGTCTAAGTGGTTGGTAGGCTCATCCATAATAAGCACATTAAAAGGCTGTAACATAAGTTTAGCCAATGCCAATCGGTTACGTTCCCCCCCAGACAACACCTTCACATATTTATCCACTTCTTCGCCTCTAAACAAAAAAGAACCTAATATATCTCGTACTTTACTACGATTTGTTTCATTAGCAGCATCAATCATCGTATCTAAAACGGTTTTATTCCCGTCTAAATATTCTGCTTGGTTTTGCGCAAAGTAACCAACTTGCACATTATGACCTAATTTGAGATGCCCTTCATACTTTATATCGCCAACTATAATTTTAGCTAATGTTGATTTACCTTGTCCATTTTGCCCAACGAAAGCGGTTTTAGTATCCCGTTCTATCATAAGGTTTACAGCTTTTAAAACCTCATTATTACCATAACGTTTCGTAATGGCTTCTGCTTCAATAACAACTTTACCGGGTGTTATAGATATGGGGAAATTAAGCGTCATGACACTATTATCGTCTTCATCGACTTCTATACGGTCTATCTTATCCAGTTTCTTTATTAGAGACTGTGCCATCGTTGCTTTAGAGGCTTTTGCCCTAAACTTTTCGATAAGCTTTTCGGTTTGCTCTATTTGCTTTTGCTGGTTTTTTTGAGAGGCCAATTGCTGGTCTCTAAGCTCTTTACGTAATACCAAGTATTTCGTATACGGCTTAGGGTAATCGTAAATACGTCCTAAAGAAATTTCTATAGTTCTATTGGTTACATTATCTAAAAACATCTTATCGTGAGAGACTATAGCCACTGCTCCTGAATAATTTTTCAAAAAGCCTTCTAACCATATAATAGATTCTATATCTAAGTGGTTGGTAGGCTCATCTAACAGTAATATATCATTGTCTTGCAATAACAATTTTGCCAATTCTATACGCATACGCCAACCTCCAGAAAACGTATCGGTAAGTTTGTCAAAATCTGGACGTTTAAAACCTAAACCTTGTAATATCTTTTCGGTATTACCTTGGTAATTGTAACCACCTAAAATTTCATATTGGTGCTGTAAATCGTTTAAATCAATCATCAATTGGTTATACCCTTCACTTTCGTAATCGGTACGTTCTGCCAATTGGGTATTGATGTATTCTAACTTCGCTTCTAGTGCTTTTATTTCAGTAAAGGCTTCATAAGCTTCTTCTAGTACGGTACGTCCTAAAACAAAATCGATATCCTGTTTTAAAAACCCTATTTTTAAAGCCTTATCTGCTGCTATCTGACCAGAATCTGGCTCCAGCTCCTTAGATAAGATTTTAAGCATTGTAGATTTTCCTGCACCATTTTTTCCAATAAGACCAACGCGATCTCCATTTCCTAGCTTAAATGTGATGTCTTCAAAAAGGTATTCGCCTTGAAATGAAATGGATAAGTTATGAATATTAAGCATAAAAATGTGACTTAGGTTACAATAGGTTTAAAATATAACGGGTACTTTTGTACTGCGTTCGATGCGTGCAAAAATACATTAAAATATATGTTTAAAAAAGGAACAAAACTATATAGTATACTTACAGGGTACTGTCCTAAATGCCATCAGGAATCTATGTATACCAACAAAAATCCCTACGCACTCATGGATACTTTAAAAATTAATGAATGTTGTTCGCATTGTATGACCAAATACCGCATTGAGCCTTCATTCTTTTTTGGAGCAATGTATGTGAGCTATGCCGTGGGTATTGCATTTGGTGTTGCTGCATTTGTGGTTAGTAATTTACTGTTAAATGCAAGCTTAACAGCTACTTTTGCCAGTATTGTTGGCACTCTTATCGCTTTTATGCCTATCATTATGCGTCTTTCCAGAAACATCTGGATTAACATGTTTATGAGCTATGACAAAACACGTGCAGAGGCTAAAAAAAAGCTACCCTAAACGTGCGATATCTATTTCGGGATCTAACGGTTCGTTATGCGTTATAAACGCATAGAGCTGCTTGGCAACGTCTGGCCCTATCATAACACCTCGTGTGCCTAAACCATTTAATAGATATATGTGTTTATGCGCTTTATGGCGCCCTACCAAAGGTCGTCTATCGGCAACTGTAGGACGAACACCTGCCACATGATCTACGATTGTAAAAGGACAATCTATTAAGGACGCTAAGCCTTCTAAAAGTTTCTGTTCTGCTTTTTCTGTGGTGTTATGACTTAAATCTACACGTTCATAAGTCGCCCCTACCGTATAACAATCGGCACCTATTGGAATAAGAAATACAGGGCCTTTTAAGACACCGTTAAGTTTTAAGTCTGGCGCATGTATCGTAAGCACTTCCCCTTTCGTTGGCCTAAAGGTAGACAGTTCAAAAAAAGGATTTTTAACCACTCCATAGCCCTCTGCAAAAACAATGTGTTTTGCTGCTATCGTTTTGTAACGTACACCTGTTTCTAAATGTTCTAAACTCGCGTAGTGAAACGCTTCTTCAACAATTGCATTTTGCTTATTTAAAAAATTATGGTAGGCCTCTAATAAGCGTTTAACATCTATTCTTCCCGTATGCAATACCTCCCCTAAACCAAATGGTGCTTTAATGGCCGCATTGGTATTGGAATTAATTTTAGGCGCTAAGTAATGGGTTAATCGCGGCTTATCGGAAGCTGTGAACCAATTATTCTGCTCTTCTATGGACGTAAACTTTCGGTATACCGGCAGCTTATAGTCTAAAGTAACGTTTAAAAGTGCTTCTAATTCTTGGTAGCGTTCTAAAACAAGTTTTAGCTGCAACTCACTTTTCCACACCGTTGTAAAGCGCTTTAGAATTACAGGGTTGTAAAGTCCTCCTGCCACTGTAGATGATTTTTGGGAATTGTCATCGAAAACAATAAACGTTTTCCCATGCCGTCTTAATTCTTCACAAAAGTTAATACCTGCCAGCCCTCTACCTACTACAATATAATCGTACGCTTTTTTCATAGGTTGCAAATTTAAAGAATACGCAGCACTAATACCCCTTCTATCCCCGATTATGCATTTGGTCTTTGTTACGAGGCTTCTAAATACAATAAACACCACTGTTTTATTAATTTTAGAGCAACACTGCTATGATAAAATTAAAAAACATAATGAAACGTGAGTATTCTGTTAGTGTTGACAGTCGTTATGGCATTTCTAATATTCGATATGAATTTAACTTATATATAAGTGGTATGTTGGACTATCCAAGACACCACTATAGGCCATAGCTCTTTTTTCGAATTTTGAGATTTCAAAATTCTACCATGATTATAGTTTTCCAAATACCCGTTAGTGGTACTGCAATACAGTAATGTATTAGAGTTATTTTTAAAGGCGTCTAAAAACAATTTACAGCCATATTTAGGCGCTATAAAAGTATCGCCTTTAGCACAAAATGAAAGTATTGGTATTTGTATTTGGGGCATCTCACTTAGATAATCTCTTCCATTTGCGCCTTTAAAACACTTTGCAAGGTTCCAATTGAACCACTGCTTCATAGTATGATAGGTTTCATTTTCTTCTGTCGAGCTCACATATTTAGCAGGCACACCTCCCAATAGCCACGCAACATATTTAGCCAACACTATTTTAATTTTACGTCGCCATGTGTAAGCGGCACCAAAGGCTTGTACTCCAAATAAACTTATAGATTTTATTTTAGACTGATAGGTTGTGTTTTTAAGCAAAAATAAGATTAAAACTATGCCGCCTCCACTATGTACCACGCAGGAAATTTCAGGGATTTTCATTGTTTCTAATAAAAATTCGAATGTGGTTTTAACATCATACAGCGCCACGGTTTCAAAATTAAACTTCTGTTCTGCTTTAGAACTGTTTCCATGCGAGCGCCACTCCATAATCCAACATGTGTAGCCTTTAGCGACCAAATAGGACGCTATTCCATCACATATGGTCTTGTTAGAAAACGTACCGTGCGTTAAAAAAACATGTTTGGTATCTAATGCCCCCGAACTCATTTTCCAAAGTGCAATAGCTACACCATCTGCAGTTTTAAGCACGATCTGTTTTTCTTTCATAATCCTAAAGCTTATAACAACAAAAACGCCTACTATATAAGCAGGCGTTGTTGTATTCTAGGTTTCAAATTTGGAATTAGTAGGTCCACATGTCCAATTCGAAATCTCTAATTTTTGTTTTAATACGTTCAGATTCTAAGAGTTGCATAAGGGCATTATCAGAAACATACTCGTCAATTTTTCGGTCGCCTTGTACATTTTCTTCTTTGTAGATATAGCCTTGAAAACGTCTTGCATTTAAAATATGATCGAAAGAGTGTGGTATGGCACTATTGGCATCATTAAATGCTTTTGCATCGTGTAATACTTCTCTAGCATCTGGAAAAAAGATCCAAAATAACTCTACCATATCAGGATTATCATCGTCTATAAAGTTTACATCTGGTGCCACTGGTGCGATACCTAATAATCTGTACTTCATTTCAGAATGACGTTTATCAAAATACCATAAGCCTTTAAGGTGGTATTCTTGAATATCTGCCGAAGTCAATTCTCTAATATCAACAAACTCTGGTGATAATTCTTCACCTGCATTTAATTGTTCGATACCATATTCTGTAGTATCTACCTTTTTTAAAGCGGCATCGATATCTTTTAACGTACGTTTTGTCGTAAAATAAGAATCATCGTAAATGTTTTTTATCTTCCCTGTCTTAATACTTTTCATTAAAACATCATATAGGGAACGCCTATTGCTACCAATGTTATTGGTATCTACAGGATAGTACAAAGGAAAGTTAGCACGTTCATCTAAGACAATACGTTCCCATGTCATTTTAGAAAATAGAATATCTCTATCGTCTATATATCCATATGGTAAAGGCTTGTCATTATCGATCTCCTTCTGCTCGTCCGTTCTTACACCAATCTCACTAGGATTTTTGGCGTTAAGAATATTTGCTTGTGCAAATGTACTTGACACGGTTACGGCTGTTGCAATAGTTAATAAAAAACTTCTTAAATTCATCATTTTACCTTTTTTATAATACTAGGCTAATGCTGTACACTAGCCTAGTTATTTTAATTTGTAAGTTCAACAAATACTGGTGATACTTTTTTAAGTCTTACACTTGCGCCAGAAGCTTTAGCTTGGATATCAAATATTTGAACACCTGAACCTCTTTTCGCTTTACGTAAAGCACCTTTTGCTCTACTATCTAATTTATTACCTCTAACGTTTATTGTAGGTTGTCCTGGTACTTTAAATTTAAATCCAGATACACGTAATGGTAATTCGAAATCGAAATCATCAAACTTCGCAGATATTGTAGATTTCTCTAAACTTTGACGTTGCATTTTAACAGAACCATCTTCTCCTCTTACCGTACCTGTTGGTTTTGGTAAATCTTTGATTCTAAATGTTGCATTATCGCCTACAGGTTTACCATCTGGTAATTTCCCTGTTACTTTAATTCTAATTTCTCTACCTTTTACTCGTGTTGCATCAATAACATACTTGCTACCGCCTACTTTAGATAATCCTGGTGCACTTGCACTTACTCTATTGTCTGGTATGCCAGCAAAAGAAATTGTCATTGGGTTTTTAACACCACGGTATACAACGTTCATCTTGTCTGCAGATATTGTAGCAGAGTTTGGTTTTGCCACTGTTGCGAAAGATGATTTTACAGGTACTTCAATTTCTTCTCCATCTTCACCGAAGATTAAGTTTCCTTCAATAACGTGTTCTCCTACACCACCTGTACCGATTTTTAATTTTACTTTTCCATCTTCAATAACATATTGATCTTCTTTAAGTGCTCTTCCATCTAATTTTAATTCTACACGCTTTGGCTTAGTAGAGGCATCTTTACGACCTAAAACAATCTGTCCATCAAATTTCTCACCGTTAAAATAAGCAGACTTAGACGTCTCCATTAACGTTGTATAGTTTGTAAACGATAATTGTGCAGCTTGCGTTCCTGCTAACATTGTAGACAATACTTCAGACTCTGTCGTCTTAATGTCTGCTTGTAATTGTGTCATCTTAGTTAAAGAGGCTACTAAAGGGAATCCTTTGTAGTGGTAATCTAACCAATCAACATTTACGTTATCTCTGTTCTTTACAGGATCTGTATTAAATTTTTTGTTCACTTCTTTGATTACAGAAGCCATTGCAGGATCGTCTCCTAATACTTCAGCAACACCTTCTCTAAAGGTTTTCATGTGATTTAAAAACTTTTTACCTTCTTCTTTTACAAGGTCGCCTTTGAAAAAGTTCTGATCTAAATAGTCGCCCTTATCCATGATTTCGTAATCTGTAGGGTCGTCTATTTTAGCAGTCATATTGCCTTTCAATTCTGTCAAATACGAATCGAAATCGTGTGCTAACTTATCAATCTGTGCTGCTTTTGCCTTTAAAGGCTCATACTTTTCAGGTTGATCTGCAGCTTTTTGCTCTAAGCTCGCTACAAAACTAACATTTCGTTCTTCAGTAGCCTGATTAGACACTGTTAGTTTTTCGTTCATTAATCCGAAAGCTGATAAAACTTCTTTTGACATATTTAAAGCAAGCATCGCTATAAATATTAAATACATCAAGTTTATCATTTTCTGTCTTGGGGTTTGTTTTCCTCCTGCCATGATTTAAATTAGGTTTATAGGTTAATTAAATTGGGATTAACCCCTAATTATTTATTCATTGCAGATAACATACCACCATACACACCATTAAGTGACGATAAATTTGACGCTAAAGATTCCATTTGCTCTTTCAATTTAGAGGCATTCTCTACAGACTCTTGATTGATTGTTGCTTGTTTATTTACACTTTCTAATTGTACTTTATATAAACTATTTAAAGATTCCATTTGTGCTGCTGCTAAAGATAACTCTTCACCATATTTCTTTGTTGCTTCGATAGAATTTACTGTTGGAGAAATTCCTTTTGCTGCACCTTCGAAGTTTTTAATGCTTTCGCCTAAGCTTGCCATTAACTCACCATCGATTTTAGCTTCTTTTAATAAATCGTCTAATTTCTTAGATAAAACACCCTGTGGGTTTTGCTGTGCTTCTTTCTTTGTCGCTTCACCTCCAGCTAATTCTGGATATACTAAAGACCAATCTAATTCATCGTCTACAGGTTCGAATGCAGATAGCGCGAAAATAATTGCTTCTGTTACTAGACCGATTGTTAACATTACGTTACCTGTTAAAGGGCCGATCTCAAAGTGAATAATCTTGAATAATGCACCAACGATTACAATTGCTGCTCCTAACCCGTAGGCCATGTTCATGAATCTTTTACTTGCTTTTGAATTTGCCATAATTTTTTGGTTTTTAATTCTAAGTAGCTGGTACTACTTAAAGTAGGTTAAATTAATAGTATTAATGATAATTGATTTGAATTCTTATTTTCCGTTCTTAGTTACTGTTGTCCCCAGGTAATCCTGAACGGTTCTAAATCCTATGTAACTTCTCGCTGAATCAGCGTATTCGAAATCCCTTGAGCTTACCTGTAAATAGTAAGCAACATCCTTCCAAGATCCACCTCTAATCACTTTACGTGTATTATCAGGATCGTTTACACTTGGGTTAATCGTTGATGAGTATTCATATGATGAGGCATCGTAAGATGCATTCACCCACTCAGATACATTTCCTGCCATATTGTACAGGTTGTAATCGTTAGGTTCGTAAGACTTTGCTTCTACAGTATATAAGGCTTGATCTGCTGCGTAATCTCCACGTACAGGCTTAAAGTTTGCTAAGAAGCATCCTCTATCACTTTTCGTGTAAGGACCACCCCAAGGGTATGTTGCCGCTTGCAGTCCGCCTCTGGCCGCATATTCCCACTCTGCTTCAGATGGTAACCTGAACGAGTTTACGTTATGCGCTCCTTTTTTAGATTTCTGGTAAGAGTTTTTATTTAATGTTCTCCACTCACAAAATGCCTTAGCTTGTTTCCACGTTACACCTACTACAGGGTAATCGCCATAAGCATCGTGCCAAAAGTAATCGTTATGCATTGGTTCGTTGTACGAGTATTGGAAATCTCTAATCCAAACCGTAGTATCTGGATATATTTCTACTTCTTCCTTTATAACAACCTTACTTCTACTCACCCCTCTTTTTCTAGCGGCTTCTTGAATGTCCATATAGTTGTATTGAAATTTAAATTTCTTTACATCCCAAGTACGGTTCCCATTATAAGACTCTTCTATAGGTAAATACATGGTATCCATAACTTCGGTGTAGAATTCGTCTGGATACTCTTCAGTATCAAATACTAAATCTACATCTTTATTTATTTTTCTTCCCTCATAACCTGTTGGTCCTAAACCTGTATAGTTTTCAAACATATACTTTTCATAAACAGACATGTTAGCGGTATCTGCATCTTTAAATGCATACTCTCCAATACCACCATCTTCAGGGGTTTTTCCAACCTCATCGGCTAAGATGGCTAATTTCATTCTAATAGTAGAATCTCTTACCCAGTTTACAAACTGGCGGTACTCACTATTTGTAATTTCAGTGGCGTCCATGTAAAAAGCTCTTACCGTAACGGTTTTACCTGGTGCATCATTTACACCTGCAAGATCATCATCGGCTTTACCCATTATAAATGCTCCTCCTGGTACTAATGTCATTCCGTATGGTTTCTCTGGATGCCATTTTTTTCCGTGATCTCCAATTAGTTCGCCTCTATCTTTAGAGCCACAACTAGCTAGTAGTGTCAGTACTGCGGTTAATAAAATAAACTTCTTCATATACATAGAAAACTCGAGGTTAATTATTATAGCTTATATTTTGAGACCGTAAACATATTTATATATTTTCTAAAAAACAACTTTTTGTCTAAAAAAATAACATTTCATCGTATAAATTTGTCATTTTACCGATGAAACAAATGCTTTGCTCGTATTACAATTGGTTAAATTGAATTCTTTTGAAATGCCTTAAACCATCTGTCAGGCACTAAATTGTTGCAGGCATCTAAATAATCCTGTTGGGTGCAAGGTAATAACGTGTGTCTTTTTAATTTATTATTAACTTCTGCTAAAAAAGGAATTTCAACCCACCATCGCCCTGTTTTATTGCTCTTGTAAAACACTAACTCATTATCTTCCAATAATGTAAAGTACTTTTGATAGTTCTTCTCATCAGAGAAGTCGTCATCTTTTACCCTACAATTAAAGCCTTCTATAAAGTACCATATAATCTGAGCGACTAGCATGGATGTAATCTCATCGTCTGGCGAAGGTTTGTATTCATAAATTCCAAAAGAACTTACTTTATTACTTATACCTGCATACCTGGCAATCGCACAGATCTCTTTACCATCTAAACCATTTGGTGAAAACTTCTGTTTTAAACTTAAATCCCCTCCTCTTACGGCAGTAAGATCTAAACTTACAATATTGGCATCTCTTAAAACAGGTTCTACTAGAGTTATATCGCTATTAATCGCTCCTAAACGGTAAGATTCAAAATACAACCGCTCCATGAGGTCTATTTCTTCTTGAGAATTAAAATAGGTTTGATACCCTATATTAGAGTAATTAAAAAGATTATAGGGTTCGTCTAAAATCACTTTCCCTACATAGCTGTTATTTTTAATTGGCTTCGCAGAATCGCCTAAGTCGAACTTGCTATCTACATTTACCAAATTTACCATAGGCATTAAAGCATCATAGGCTCTATAATTCGCATAGGTTAAATCTTGGCTTCCTCCCAAAAGTAGTGGGATGATGTTTTTTTTGATGAGAATTTCCACGGTTTCTCTTAATGCGAAATAGGTATCTTCAACACTTTCTCCTGCATTAATATCTCCTAAATCGACCACATGCGTCGTCCAAGTACCTGGGTAAAGCGCATACAATGCTTTACGAATTTCGTCTAAACCAAACGTCTCACCAATATAGTCGACATCGTTTCTATTTTCAATAACTCCTAAAATAGCTATATCTACGCCTTCTAAGTCTGGTATTCCATGTTGACTGGAATGCACCTGTAGTTTTCTTCCCAAAGCTTGCATTGACAATAATTGGTTATGTGCAAGTACATTGTCGGATACAGGTGAAAGAAAATTAAAATTCATGAGATCGTAACTATTTTTTCTTAGTGGTTGTCTTTTTTGCAGTTGCCTTCTTCGCTGCTGGTTTTTTTGCTGCTGGTTTTTTCTTTGCAGCCGTTTTCTTTTTTGCTGGCGCTTTCTTTTTAGGCGCTTTCGTTGCGATGTGCGCCTGCGCTTCTTCCAATGTCATATCAGACACATCCACGGTTTTAGGCAATTCCACTTTCACTTTTCCTTTGATAACATTATGCCTGCCCCATCTTGCTTTCTCTACACGAATGCCTTCGTCTTCCCAATGGTGGATCAATTTATCTTTCTCCTTTTGAATTTTATCTTCAATTAATTGCACAATATCTGCATCGGACAGATTATCCCAATCGTATTTTTTATTAACGTTAATAAACATGCTGTTCCATTTAATAAATGGTCCAAAACGTCCTTTTCCTTTTTGTACAGGTAAATCTTGGTACATGTATATAGGAGCATCTGCTTTTTGCTTTTCTTTAATTAAAACAATAGCATCTTCAAGCTCTACACTTAAAGCATCTTGTCCTTTTGGCAAAGACACATAAGCGGCACCAAATTTCACATACGGCCCAAAACGTCCATTATTCACTAAAACCTCTTCGCCTTCATATTCGCCTAAATGCTTTGGCAGTTGAAATAGGTCTAGCGCTTCTTCGTAAGTTATTGTATTTAATTGTTGTTCTGGCCCTAAACTTGCAAATTGCGGTTTTTCTTCGTCATCTACGGTTCCTATTTGAACCATAGGTCCAAATTTACCCAAACGTACGCTTACCCGTCGTCCTGTTTTAGGGTCTTCTCCTAAAATACGTTCACCAGACTCACGTTCTGCATTTTCTTTTACATCTTCTACAACGGGGTGGAATTTTTTGTAAAACGATTGCATCATTTCTGTCCAATTCTCTTTACCCTCTGCAATTTCATCGAAGTCTTCTTCTACTTTTGCCGTAAAATTATAATCTAAAATAGCTTCGAAATGGTTCACTAAAAAATCGGTAACGATCATACCAATATCGGTAGGTACGAGCTTTCCTTTATCAGATCCTACTTTTTCAGATAAGGCGG
This sequence comes from uncultured Flavobacteriaceae bacterium, assembly GCA_947504035.1. Taxonomy (GTDB): domain Bacteria; phylum Bacteroidota; class Bacteroidia; order Flavobacteriales; family Flavobacteriaceae; genus Jejuia; species Jejuia algarum. Next base: position 392,467 of record CANNGA010000001.1, on the reverse strand, counting down.
TATCCGTAACTTTTCCATCCCGTAGCTTTAATTGTGCATACGTACGCTCCACACCTTCTACCGTTCCTTTTTCTACATAATTTCTATTCTGAATGGTTGAAATCGTAGGGGCATAAGTAGACGGACGTCCAATACCTAACTCTTCTAATTTTTTCACTAAAGAGGCTTCTGTAAAACGTGCTGGTGGCCTTGTATAGCGTTCTGTTGCCGAAATATAACTATTCAGTAATGTTTCTTGTATCTGCATGGCTGGCAACATACCGTCCTGCTCTGCATCTTCATCATCTGTACCTTCTAAATACACCTTTAAAAAGCCATCAAAAGTAATTACTTCACCGTTGGCTGTAAATATTTCTTTATGTGTCGAGCCTTCAATTTTTACATTGGTACGTTCTAACTTTGCATCACTCATTTGGGAGGCTATCGCACGTTTCCAAATCAATTCATACAAACGCGCTTGGTCTCTATCGATGTCTACTGAATGTCTCGAAAAATCGGTTGGACGGATTGCTTCGTGTGCTTCTTGCGCACCTTTAGCTTTTCCTTTGTAATTTCTAGGGTTGCTGTATTCTGACCCATATGCTGTTTCTATCTCTGCTTGTGCGCCTTGTCTAGCTTCATCAGATAGATTCACACTATCGGTTCTCATGTATGTAATTAAACCTGCTTCATACAAACGTTGCGCCATTGTCATGGTTTTACTCACCGAAAAGTACAACTTACGTGATGCCTCTTGCTGTAAGGTTGATGTTGTAAACGGAGCTGCAGGCGATTTCTTTGCAGGTTTCTTTTGCAAATCAGCCACTTTAAAATCGGCCGTTGCATTTAATTCTAAAAATTTCTGAGCTTCCGCTTTCGTTGCAAAGTTTTTAGGCAATTTAGCTTTAAAACTTTGGCCATCTTCATTAGAAAATTCTGCATCTACTCTATATGATGCTTTTGCTGTAAAGCCTTGAATTTCTCTTTCTTTCTCAACAATGAGACGTACCGATACAGATTGCACACGACCAGCAGACAAGCCTCCTTTTACTTTTCGCCACAGTACAGGCGACAATTCGTAACCTACAATGCGATCTAAAACACGACGGGCTTGTTGCGCATCTACAAGATCATAGTCTATCCCTCTTGGGTTTTCTATGGCCTTCTTAATCGCTGCCTTTGTAATTTCATGAAAAACAATACGTTTGGTTTTTTCTTTATCTAATTTTAAAGTCTCTGCCAAATGCCATGCAATAGCTTCTCCCTCTCGATCCTCATCACTTGCTAACCACACCATCTCTGCACGTTTCGCTAGATCTTTAAGTTTCTTTACAACTTCTTTTTTATCTTTTGAAACCTGATATTTGGGTTTAAAATCACCATCTACATCTACCCCTAATTCTTTAGATGGTAGGTCTGCTATATGTCCAAAACTGGACTCTACCTTAAAGTCTTTTCCTAAAAATTTCTCTATAGTTTTAGCCTTGGCTGGTGACTCAACTATTACTAAATTCTTCGCCATACGTCGTTTTTTGAAGCTACAAATGTATATGAAAAAAAGTTCATCTACCTAATTTATCGGTAATTTACACAATCTTAATACAAGAGCATCATTTTCTGTTTAGATTTTTTTAAAAATTGAAACCTACTGTAAATGCACCAAAGGCATGAGCTTCAGATTCTGGTGTTTCTTTTGTGTTGAAGATATACTCTAATTTAAAAACACATCTTTTTGTCCTCAACACACCACCTGCCTTTAAACGAAGAACTTGGTTTTGAATGTCTGTTGTAAATACATCTCTATCATTAAAAGGACTCCCTTCGATAAGGGTATTTAAAAATACGTAGGTGTAGCTTGCTGCTAAAACACCAAATAATTCATGACGCGAGCCGCCAGCGAGTGCGCCTAAGCTGTAAGAATTCTGTAAAGCGTTGAATTTTCCAAACACCAAAGACACCTCGTTTGCGAGATAAGTATCCTTACTTCCTAAACTGCCCTGTACTTGATTTTGTAGACGTGCGCTTTCACCTAATTTAAATGCATGCACTTTAGACGCTTTAAGGTTCACCAACCATTTAAATGCAATCTCCTGAAACCATGTAGGGTTACTTTCTATACCTACCAGATCATGAAATCCGGTTTGCAAAGCTCCAGATAAAGATTCCTCTCCAGTAACACCGACTTCTAAGCTTAAAAAAAGCGCTGTTTTTGTTTTTATTTTTGCGAGTTCGACCGCGCCAAACAGCCATCCAGCGTAAGGCCTATCAAATTCTGCCGTATCAAAAGCATAAAGATTAGACGGCGTATAAGTTTCATTTCCTAAGGTAACGTTTAGCTGTAATTTTTCATCAGCAGTTGTATTTACCCCTAAAAATTTTGGCAAATGTTGCCTATAGGTAAGATGAAGTCCATTTGTATAATACCGATCTTGCAATACAAATTTATCATTGCTTATTTTCAATTCTAAACTAGACGTTTGGCACCATAATAGCTGCAAACCTGAAAGGCTAATAATAAAAAAGAATAATCGCAATTTTGATGTGTTTTAGAGAGATTGGGTCAACTTATAGTCGTATTAGAAAGCTAATACTATCTAAAATTCACTCAAAATCACGTTGTTTCATAAAAAAGACCGCACTAAATATCATCTGCCCCTATCCGGTCTATATCTGTTCGAGTGTCAAATCCAAATAGTGTTTTATAAGTGGTATAGAACGGCAAATAAAACAAAGAAAACGTAAATAACATCCCTACACCACAAGCTATAATACCTAACATCCCAAGTATACCTCCAACAACAAGAAGACCAAATAGCAATGCCCATTTACGAGAACCTAATTTAAAACTTAACACGAAAATATCTGAAACTTCCAAGTCTGTATTAAAGGCTAGAAAAAGAACAAATAGCGAGGAGTACACACTAAAAATAAATGTTATTCCCATTTTTAATAACGATGCAGAAAATCCGGGTAAGAACTTTTCAAAAACAAGATTAAGTAACGCTAATAATAAGGAGAATGCAGCAATAGCGCACAACTTATCTAATGTACGCCCTCTAAAGAAATAAAAAAAATCTGAAAACGCATACGTCTCCTCATGGTCTATCTTTTTTACAATTCGATAAAACCCCGCTACTAAAGCCGTGCTTAAAAAGGTATATACCAAGACAAATCCTAAAGTTATATATTGAATTTTAGCTGTCATTGCCCCCAACGAATTCCCAACTTGATTAGGGTCTAATGCTTCTGTACGAACTTGCGTCATGGCCTCCTGAAACATAGGCAAATAAACAAACACCATAAAAGGAATCATTATCCCAAATAATACCGCCATTAAAATTAAACCTTGTACCCATACCTTTTTAAACAATTCCAAAGATGTACTTAGTATCGTACCAAAATCTAAATGGTCTGCAGTATCTATTTTCGACAATAATGTTGCAAATGTGTTCATATTTCAATAAATTATAGTGCATTATACATCTTTTAAAGTGGTTCTCCTATGAGATCTATCTCTGTTGCTTTATCATGAAACCCAACAACATGCTTGTATACAAAATACACAGGATGATACATAAATGCCTGTAAAAAAAGTTGTCCTATACCGCATGAAAACATTGCTATGGCGTATATTCCTAAATAAGTCGCAATTAACAGTACAAATGTCAGCCCCCATTTTTCATGTCCTAATTTAAAACTAAGTTTGAAAACAGACCTAACATCCATATCTTCATTATATGCTAAAAATAAAATAGTGTAAGACAACGGCACAATAACATATATCACGGGGATAAAACACAATAGGCAGCATGGTATTATCACGCAAAACGCATACAGCAATAGCGTTGTTATTTTTAATAAATTACGGCCTTTGAAAAAATAAAAGAAATCAGAAAAACCAACGTCTTCGTTATAATCTAATTTTTTCATTATTCTAAAATATGCTGCGGTTAAAGCTGTAGGCGCCACTAAAAGCAAAAAAACACCTATTCCGAAACACAAAACCCCCAATACACTTGCTCCAGCCAATAGTCCTCTAACAAAGTTCGGGTCTGTATAGTCATTTCCCAATTGCCCAATAATGATACCGAAAAAAAAGAGATACATAAGCAGAACTACAGGGATGAAAACTGCTCCCGTTAGCACTTGCAACAATAACCCCTGCACCCAGGTCTTCTTAAATAATGCTAAGGATTCGCTTAAAATATCTCCAAAATCTAATTGTTTCGCTTCTTGTATTCTGGCTGTTAAATTTTCTAAAGTAGGCATCGTTTAAAATTAAAAAGAAATTCGATTATTAAGCTACAAGTATAATCAAAAAAAACCTGCACACAAGCAGGTCTTTTAATTTATTAAAAAAGCAATATCTCTTACATTATATGCTGTACAAATTATAACACAATACTATTCAAATTGCAAAACAGGAACCCCTTCAATGCAAACTACACTAGTAGGTAACGCCAACACCTCACAGGTTGAAAAGACACCCCATTTCTCATTATAAGCTTGTTCTGTTTTTGTATAGGCTTGTACTGCATTTAAAAACGCCGTAGTATCTATGGTTTTTGGATAGACCAGAACACCTTGAGGCCCTCCACAAGCTTTATTTCCATATGTGGTAACACCCCATTCGGAGGTCACTTCGCAAGTCATCTCTCCACGATTTTCTTCAAGCGTCTTAAAGGCTTCTAATAAAGCTCTATGTTCTTTTTCCTGAGGGGTAACAGCTCGTGTTACTACCAACTCCGTTGTTGTTAAGGCTTCTATTTCCCATGTGTAGTTATTAGGAAAATGTGCTTGTGTAACAGCTATAACATTAGTGCCTATCATTTCCCATTTACCATTACGATCTGCAAATGTTAATGGCGGTGTAACCCCCCAACCCGAAGCGTGCTCTACAAGCCCCCCCTTTGGCTTAAATTGCAGGCCAAAGCCTTCTTCTGGCAATTTAGAAGCTCTTCTAAATGTAATTTTATCAGCATCATATTCTGGCGCTTCCCAATAGCCTAACAATAAATTATCTGTATCAATAATAAGTTCGTCGTCATTAGATTCGCATTTCATATTCATAAAACAAAACAGCATTACTACTGCAAAAAGCACCTTTTTAATTAATCGCATCGTCTTCAAACTATTACACTTTTTTTTATCCTTGGGTAAATTACGTAAAATCATTGTATCTAAACGCGTCTTTAACCTTAAAAAACGTTAAAATTCAATCTGCCACTTTGTCATAAAACTTTTTTTAATTGTATCTTTGCACACTTATTGACTTGTAAGAGTCTAGAAATATTATGGAAAAAATCATAGACGAAAGCAAACAAGGTGCTTCTTTAAAGCTTGACAAGAAAGAAGGCAACACACGCAAACTTTTTATTGAAAGTTATGGGTGCCAGATGAATTTTAGTGATAGTGAAATTGTCGCTTCTATTCTTACGGAACAGGGCTATAACACGACTCAAAATTTAGAAGACGCCGATCTTGTACTGGTAAATACCTGCTCTATAAGAGATAAAGCAGAACAAACCGTAAGAAAGCGTTTAGAGAAATACAACGCTGTTAAAAAAGACGTTAATCCAGATATGAAAGTGGGCGTATTGGGTTGTATGGCCGAGCGCTTAAAAAGCAAATTTTTGGAGGAAGAAAAAATTGTAGATCTTGTTGTTGGCCCAGATGCTTACAAGGATTTACCTAATCTTTTAGCTGAAGTAGATGATGGTAGAGAGGCCATAAATGTCATTCTTTCTAAAGAAGAAACCTATGGCGACATTTCCCCTGTGCGCTTAAACACCAATGGGGTTACCGCTTTTGTATCTATTACCCGTGGCTGTGATAACATGTGTACATTTTGTGTTGTTCCTTTTACGAGAGGACGCGAACGCAGCAGAGAGCCCCATAGTATTATTGAAGAAATAAATGAATTATGGGATAAAGGATACAAGGAAGTTACCCTTTTAGGCCAAAACGTAGACAGTTACCTATGGTACGGTGGGGGCTTAAAAAAAGATTTTGAAAAAGCATCTGATATTGAAAAAGCTACCGCGGTAAATTTCGCAATGCTGCTAGACATGTGTGCTAAAGCACAACCCAAGATGCGCTTTCGGTTTTCGACATCTAACCCTCAGGATTTCACTTTAGATGTAATCGAGGCCATGGCCAAACACCGCAATATTTGCAATTACATCCATTTACCAGTTCAAAGTGGTAGCAATCGCGTATTAGAAGCCATGAACCGTTTGCATACACGTGAGGAGTACTTTGAGTTGATAGACACTATTAAGCGCCTCATCCCAGATTGCGCTATAAGTCAAGACATGATTACTGGCTTCCCTACAGAAACCGAAGAAGACCATCAAGATACCTTATCGTTGATGGCTTATGTAAAATACGACTTTGGCTTTATGTTTGCCTACTCTGAACGTCCTGGCACATTAGCAGAGCGTAAAATGGAAGACGACATTCCAGAAGCCACAAAAAAGCGCCGTCTTAACGAAATTATTGCCTTACAACAAGAACACAGTTTGTTGCGTACGCGAGAACATATTGGCAGAACAGAAGAAGTTTTGATTGAAAAACTATCTAAGCGTTCTGACCAACATTGGTCTGGTAGAAACACACAAAATACGATGGTTGTGTTCCCTAAAGGCGCTTATAAGATTGGTGATTTTGTAAATGTTAAAATTACAGATTGTACCAGTGCAACACTTTTGGGAGAACCTATAGGATATTCAGACAATAACTAAAAGACCTTAATCAAAACATGGAATCTGTACAAGCCATAAAACAACGTTTTGGTATTATAGGAAATACATTAGCGCTAAACCGTTCTATAGAAAAAACCATTAGAGTTGCGCCTACAGATATTTCTGTACTTGTAACTGGAGAAAGCGGTGTTGGTAAAGAGAGTATTCCAAAAATCATCCACCAACTCTCTCATAGAAAGCACAATAAATACATTGCTGTTAACTGTGGCGCCATACCAGAAGGCACCATAGATAGCGAACTTTTTGGACATGAAAAAGGAGCTTTTACAGGCGCGACATCTACCCGAAGTGGCTATTTTGAAGTCGCCGACGGTGGTACCATTTTTTTAGATGAAGTTGGCGAATTGCCCCTCACAACACAAGTGCGTTTGCTACGTGTTTTAGAAAATGGTGAGTTTATAAAAGTAGGTTCTAGTAAAGTGCAGAAAACAGATGTGCGTATTGTCGCTGCTACAAACGTTAATATGTTTGAGGCTATAGAAAAAGAAAAATTTCGAGAAGACCTCTATTACCGTTTAAGTACTGTAGAAATAGAACTACCCCCACTTCGTGAACGCTTAGACGATATTCACTTATTATTTCGGAAATTTGCGAGTGATTTTGCGTTAAAATACAAAATGCCTACCGTTAAGCTTACCGATAATGCCGTACAATTGCTTTTAAAACACCGTTGGAGTGGTAACATTAGGCAACTGAGAAATGTCGCTGAACAAATTTCTGTATTGGAGCAAAACCGAACCATTTCTGCAGAAGCTTTAAAAAGTTACCTTCCTGCCAAAGGCTCAAGACACCTTCCCGCGGTTATAAAATCTTCAAAAAGCGAAAGTGATTTTAGCAGTGAACGTGAAATTCTCTACAAAGTACTTTTCGACATGAAAAGTGATTTAAATGATTTGAAGACACTCACTATGGAATTGATGAAAAATGGCAATTCTAAAGATGTAGAAAAAGAAAACGAGCATCTTATTCAAAAAATATATGGCGATGATGATGCCGCTAATATGGCAGATGATTTTACCTTTGAAGAAGAGAGCATTGTAGAAAGCCCTGAAGTACTGTCCATTCCAGAGCACATCAGCCCGACTGCTGTAGACGATAAATACCATTTTGCTGAAGAAATAGAAGAGGAAGAAACGCTGTCTTTACATGACAAAGAATTAGAATTGATTAAAAAATCTTTAGAACGCCACAACGGCAAACGTAAATTAGCTGCAACAGAGTTAGGTATCAGTGAACGCACGCTTTATAGAAAAATTAAACAATATGATTTATAAACCCCAAAATATCATGAAAAAAATTACAGCCTACCTACTTGTCTTAGTTCTAACACCTTTAACTATTGGTGCTCAGGACCTCGAAATAGATACTGAATTTGGTGTTAATGGTACATTTCGTCATGAACTTTTAGACTCCCAAGCGCAAACAGGTTTACTTATCTTAAACGGTGATGCTTTACTTATATATGCCCAATCAAGAGCTTCTAATAGTAGTATTTATGAAAATATTATTATAAAAATTTTTAATGATGGCACTATAGACAGTTCTTTTGCAGACAATGGCGTATTAACTTTACCAGATTACCCTGGCAATTTTAGTGTCAAAACGCAAAACTCAAATAGTTTCCTTGTACGGTTTGATAGCACATCATCTTCCTCTAACACCAATCAATCTGTCTTAAAATATACCAATACAGGACAACCTGACATAAATTTCGCTTCTAATGGAGAATTATTGATTCCAGGGAATGGTTCTTCGTCCTCAAATCTAATTATATTAAACGATGAGTCTTTCTTAGTTTCGGACACTGATGAAATATACAAATTTGACGTGAATGGCAATCCTGATTTAACTTATGGCACTAATGGTGTTGTTAATGTATCTTTAAATCGTTTTTTAGACATTACGGAGAACAACAGTTTTTTTACACTCTCATCAACAGGTATCAATAAAAAGGATGTTAATGGCAATCCTATTCTCTCTTTTGATGGTAATGGTACTTTTAATTTTCCTGTAGATTTTCAATCTGACTACACTGGAATTCTAACTCAAAACAACACTATTCTTTGTCTAAATATTGGTGGCCCCTCTAATAATCTGTATAAGATGAACACAGATGGCGTATTAGACATGAATTTTAACAATCAAGGTAGTGTTGATTTAAACAATAATGATCAAACGTTGATTCAATTTTTCGATATTACACTATTTAATGGTCTTTTTTTTATCATGGGCGACACCACAACACCAGAACCCTTCTTAATAAGTTATAACAGTTCTGGGGAGCTTGTACAAATAAATGGCAACGACTCTTACGTAGAGACAAGTATTGATGATCTTTTCTATGATAACATTACTGGCACAGAAAACGCTTTATACGCTAATGGCATCTCTTTTGAGAACGATACAAATAATCTTGTAATCGTTAAATACAGTCAACCTTCATTATCCACAGAGAACACCTTAACAAACTCAACTGCAATAAACTACTCCAACCCAGTAAAAAATAAATTGATTTTAAATACCAACAAAGCACTTGAGAAAATAGAAATTTACAATTTAAATGGTTCACTAATTACATCTGTAAATAAAACGAACACAATAGATACTCAAAACCTAAGTTCTGGCGTTTATATAATGAGAGCTTATCCCAAAGGAAACCCTTCAGTAGTAAGAAAAATAATTAAACAGTAATTACCTATTCATTTATCTGGCAAATATGAAAATCTTAAAATTGATTGTATTATGTATTGTACCACTAATAAGCACCTCTTGTGGCATATACTCTTTTACAGGCGCTTCTATTTCGCCAGACACAAAAACATTTCAAGTCAATCGGTTTGAAAATAATGCCCTTTTAGTAGAGCCTGGTTTAGAATTAACGTTTAGAAATAGCATGATTGAAATTTTGGAAAACCAAACCAATCTTAATAATGTGAACTCAAACGGTGACCTTTTGTACGAAGGCGAAATTACAGAATACCGTATTTCTCCAACGACAGCAACCTCTGAAAATACTGCGGCTCAAAACAGACTCACCATAAGTGTTAAAATTCACTTTTTTGACAAAAACGATCCCGAAGCCGAATTTGACAAAACCTTTTCTTTTTTCAGCGATTTTAACGGTCCAGCCATTTTAACAGGTAGCGTTAGAGATGGTGCTATTGAAGAAATTTTTGAACGCATCACTCAAGATATATTTAACGCCTCTTTGGCCAAATGGTAATAACGCTTTGAACAGTCACGATTTCACCTCCCTTTTACAAAATCCGCAACATATCAATGCGCAAAAAACGGAAGCCTTAACCGCAATCGTTAACGCCCACCCTTATTTTCAAGCTGCAAAAGCACTACACCTCAAAGGTTTAAGACAACAAGAGAGTGACCTGTACAACCAACATCTTAAAATTACTGCTGCATATACTACAGACCGTAGTATTTTATTTGATTTTATTACCTCTGATAGCTTCATTCAAAATGAAATTTCTAAAGCCATAAAGAAAAATAGTGCGCATTTACATGATATAGACGTTACTGTAGATGACATTTCCGTACGCAAAGGCCAAACTATAGACGACACTTTAAAACAACACATCAAAGCTACCACTGGCGTTTTAGATCCGGAGTTGTTCCAACCCAAAACACCATTGCCCAATAAAATACACTCAAAAACGAATACATCCCAAGTAATACCGCCGTCTGAGACCGAAGATGCTAAAAGCACCACGCCTGCAGCTGTTCTTAGTTTGGGGAAACCTCTAAATTTTGAAAAACGTGAAACACATTCTTTTAATGAGTGGCTTAAATTAACACGTTTAGCACCTGTAGAGCGGGATAATGTTCTATCAGAAATAGCTCCTATAAGTACACCCCAAACATCTGAAAAAGAAAAGCAAGATGAAATTATAGATAAATTTATTTCGCAAAATCCTAAAATTAAACCCGTAAAGACCTCTGTTAACAAGGCCAATCTAGCCCATACACATAAAACAGAACCCGAGGGTTTAATGACCGAAACCTTAGCTCGTATATACGTAGAACAAAAAAATTACAAAAAGGCAATTCAATCCTATAAGATATTAAGTTTGAAATATCCAGAAAAAAGTGGTTTCTTTGCAAACCAAATTAGAGCAGTAGAACAATTACAAGAACAAAATAAATAAGAATAATGGGTACGTTTACAATATTTTTAGTCCTTATCGTAGTTGTAGCATTTTTACTAATTGTAGTAGTTATGGTACAAAACCCAAAAGGAGGCGGTTTATCATCATCTTTTGGTGGCGGTGGCACACAACAATTAGGTGGAGTTAAGAAGACCACAGATTTTTTAGACCGAAGCACATGGACTTTAGCAACCTTACTTTTAGTACTGATATTAGTATCTAATGTAGCTATAAACCGAGGTGACAGTAGTAATACTTCTAAAGCTTTTGATGCCGATGCAGAAACAGCTCAACCTCTACCTTCAACAGCTCCAGATGCTCAGCCATTACCAGCTGCAGATACAGCAAAATAAACAGAATAGTTTAAAAACTATTGCGAATATAACGCTACAATGCCAACTTTTTTAGTTGGCATTTTTTTATGGCTGAAAGTTTGTCAGTTTAAATGTCATGGCACATTTTTAGCATATAAGCTAGTCATTACATAATACTATAACACATTAAAACATAAACAAAAATGGGATTAAACATTAAACCGTTAGCAGATAGAGTTCTTATAGAACCAGCTGCAGCCGAAACTAAAACAGCTTCTGGAATCATTATTCCTGATAATGCCAAAGAAAAACCTCAAAAAGGAACTGTTGTAGCTGCTGGACCTGGTACCAAAGACGCACCTATTACGGTTAAAGTAGGTGACACCGTTTTATATGGCAAATATGCAGGTACAGAGTTGAAACTAGAAGGAAATGATTATTTAATCATGCGCGAAAGTGACATTTTAGCAATCATCTAAACACCGTTTCGCTAATTAGAATTAAAAACCAATAACACAATAGCCCTTAGCATATTGCTATTGGCATAAAGTAATACAAAAATGGCAAAAGATATAAAATTTGATATTGAATCACGCGACGGATTAAAACGCGGTGTAGATGCATTAGCAAATGCAGTAAAAGTAACATTAGGTCCTAAAGGGCGTAATGTAATTATAAGCAAAAGTTTTGGAGCACCACACGTGACTAAAGATGGTGTATCTGTGGCTAAAGAAATAGAATTAGAAGACGCTCACGAAAATATGGGGGCTCAAATGGTAAAAGAGGTGGCTTCTAAGACTAACGATTTGGCTGGTGATGGTACGACTACAGCTACTGTATTAGCGCAGGCTATCGTTAAAGAAGGTTTAAAAAACGTAGCTTCTGGTGCTAACCCAATGGATTTAAAACGCGGTATCGATAAGGCTGTTGAAGCCATTACTGCCGATCTTGAAAAACAAGCTCAAAAAGTGGGTAATTCTTCTGAAAAGATAAAGCAAGTTGCTGCTATTTCAGCAAACAACGACGACACTATTGGAGAGTTAATTTCTCAAGCTTTTGATAAAGTAGGTAAAGAAGGTGTGATTACCGTAGAAGAAGCTAAAGGTATGGAAACCTATGTAGACGTTGTAGAAGGAATGCAATTCGATAGAGGTTATTTATCACCTTATTTCGTAACTGACTCGGATAAAATGGTTGCAGATTTAGAAAATCCATACATTTTATTATTTGACAAAAAGATTTCTAACTTACAAGAAATTCTTCCTATTCTAGAGCCTGTAGCGCAGTCTGGTCGTCCTTTATTAATTATTGCTGAAGATGTAGACGGTCAAGCATTAGCAACTTTAGTCGTTAACAAATTAAGAGGTGGTCTTAAAATTGCAGCGGTTAAAGCTCCTGGATTTGGAGACAGACGTAAAGCTATGTTAGAAGATATTGCCATTTTAACAGGTGGTACTGTAATCTCTGAAGAGCGTGGATTTACTTTAGAAAATGCAGATTTATCTATGTTGGGTTCTGCTGAAACGGTAACCGTAGATAAAGACAATACAACTGTAGTAAATGGTGCTGGAGATGCAGACGCAATTAAAGCTCGTGTTAACCAAATTAAAGCACAGATCGAAACAACGACATCTGACTATGATAAGGAAAAACTTCAAGAACGTTTGGCAAAATTAGCTGGTGGAGTTGCCGTACTTTATGTTGGTGCTGCTTCTGAAGTAGAAATGAAAGAGAAAAAAGACCGTGTTGATGATGCTTTGCATGCTACAAGAGCTGCTGTAGAAGAAGGTATTGTTGCTGGTGGTGGTGTTGCTTTAGTAAGAGCTAAAGCCATCTTAGCAAAATTAACTACAGACAATTTAGATGAAACTACGGGTGTTCAAATTGTTAATAAAGCGATTGAATCTCCGTTAAGAACTATCGTTGAAAATGCTGGCGGTGAAGGTTCTGTTGTGATCAACAAAGTACTAGAAGGTAAGAAAGACTTTGGTTACGATGCTAAATCTGAAACGTATGTAGATATGCTTAAGGCGGGTATTATAGATCCTAAGAAAGTAACACGTATCGCATTAGAAAATGCAGCTTCTGTTGCTGGTATGATCTTAACGACAGAATGTGCTTTAATAGACATTAAAGAAGATGCTCCTGCTATGCCTCCTATGGGCGGTGGCGGTATGCCTGGAATGATGTAAGATATCATCTTTCTATTATATTCTAAAAAAAGTCCCCTGTAAAGTTAATTTACAGGGGACTTTCTTTGTTTAAGACTACTTATAGTTTTCAAACCAGACCATGCTATGGAACATCGCTATGAGGGTTTCAAACGTTTAAACACGTCTATTTTCTTAATTTCAGCATAGTTGTAACACTAGCGTTAAATTAAAAGACATCGCGTAGTGCTAATGTTTGTTGCAGTTAAAAGCCATAATAAAAGTTCTATGACTAATTTAGGTTTAAAGTACAACTGTTGTCGATGGCGTTCCTTGCACCAAAACAAATCTTAAATCTATTGTGCCTTCTACAATAGAGTTTAGGATCACTCTACCATTTTCAATGGCTAATAACTCTATCCCATTAACTATTGCTGTTTCTGGAGAACCATCTGCATTTTCCCCACCTGTTTCTACTTCCACTTGTATAGGCAAAGTAAGCCAAGCACTAGGATCTATAGAAGCATAAACCTCAACAAAACCATTATTAAAAATATCTGCTGTCAATTCTGGTACGTTAATAGGATTAACACCAGTGACTAGGTTAAACCCCTCTAACACTACAGAAGTAACATTAGCATTGCCATCGACGCCATTTTCTCCCGCAGGACCTTGTTCCCCTTGAGGACCTTGCTCACCATCCATACCGTCTTCGGTCGAACATGATACACTTAATGTAAGTACAAACAAGACTAAAACATACTTTAATTGAGATGTTATTCGTTTCATCATAATTTTTTAAAATTTAGTTAATGCTCTAAAGATAAATTATTTTGAATAAGGTATTCTAGATTAGAGCTATAATTCCTGCAATTTCAAATCATTTAAACATTAAAAACTGATTCTTAACCTATTTTTACAATTAGAAGCACAATGCAAACAGTATATTAGGCTTTAAAAATTAACACTTATGCTATTTCATAGCGTTGCACATATGCTTTTAGCTGCGATAAATGCTCCGGTCCAAGCATTTTGAAAGTTAAACCCACCTGTTACTGCATCTATATTTAAAACCTCTCCCGCAAAATATAAATTATTCACATATTTGCTTTCAAAAGTTTTAAAATTCACCTCTTTAAGCGCCACCCCACCTGCGGTAACAAACTCATCTTTAAACGTGCTTTTACCTGTAATTTTAAAGACGGCTTGCGTTAATTGGGAGGCTAAGCCTTCTAATTGGTTTCTATTCATATCTGCCCATCGCGTTTCTTCTGTCATACCCACAGCTATAACCAATTGATGCCATAAGCGTTTAGGGAGATCGAATGGTGTAGATTTATAAACATTTTTTTTCGCCAAATCGAGCTTTAATGCTTTAAGTGTCGCACTACACGTTTCTAAAGACTCTTGGATAAAATTAACTTCAATTTTGAAATTATAACCGCATTTAGCTAATTCTAAAGCACCAAAAGCCGACAATTTTAAGACTGAAGGCGCACTCATACCCCAATGCGTAATCAGTAAAGGGCCTTCACTTGATAAATCTGTATCTAAAACACGAATACTAACATTCTGAGCCACCACACCTGGAATGGTTTTAAGACGTGCATCATCGCAATTAAATGTAAATAACGAAGGTACAGGAGCTGCCACACGATGCCCTAAATGGGTTAGCATCTGCCACATTTTAGGATTACTCCCCGTAGCCACGACTACGCTTTTCGATGTAAAAACGCCTTGTGTGGTTTCTATAACAAAACCAGTGCCCTTAGGTGTTATAGCCCTAACCGCATGGTTGTAATGCACAGCGACATGATGTTGGGCCGCAGTGCTTAGAAAGCAATCGATTATGGTTTGAGAACTGTTACTCTCAGGAAACATTCTGCCATCATCTTCAATTTTTAAAGCCACGCCATGGGCTTCAAACCAAGCGATGGTGTCACCTGTCATAAACTGATGGAAAGGCCCTAAAAGTTCTTTGTTGCCTCTAGGATAATTTTGAACCAATTCTGAAGGTATAAATTCAGCATGGGTCACATTACAACGTCCACCTCCAGAAATCTTTACCTTTGTTAAGCCTTCTTTACCGCGCTCTAAGATAGCGACTTCAAGGTCTGGACGTTGTTCTGCTATATTAATTGCTGCAAAAAAACCTGCAGCACCGCCTCCTATAATTATGACGTCTTTAGAAATCATATTCTATCTGGGTAGTCTGATATAATACCAGTCACCCCGTAAGACTCTATACGTGCAAGAGGTTTTAAGTTGTTTACGGTATAAGCAAACACTTTAAAGTCTTGTTTAAGTTCTTCTACAATCTCTTCAGTTAACATCGTGTAATCGATATGTAGAGAGACTGCATTCACCTTTTTTGCAAATGCAATAGCACGATCTAAATTAATATCTGTTAGAATCCCTAGTGGAATTTCTTTATTAAGCTCATATACCGTCAGTAATAAATCTTCTTGAAAACTTGACACGATAAAATTACTATAATCCCATCCTTTCTTATCTACATAAAATTTAATGATTCTGGCGGCTTCTTGCGCTGTATCCTGGCCTTTTAATTCTATATTAAGTAAACAGGCATTATCAACAAAAGCGAGTACTTGTGCCAACGTTGGAATTTCAAAGTTCCCTCGCGTTTTAAGCTTTTTCAATTCCCGAAACGGCAACTTAGCGATTTCTCCACTACCATCAGTCATACGATCTACGGTAAAGTCATGAAAGACTACTAATTCTCCAGATGCACATCTATGCACATCTATTTCTATACCATCAACCCCTAATTTTAAGGCTTTTTGTATCGATGCTAATGTATTCTCTGCTACATGTCCTTTTGCCCCTCTATGGCCAATCTTCAACATACTTTTTTATTTTTATTTGTTTATTGGTCTAATTAAACCTTCTTGCGCTACGGTAGCTATAAGCTGCCCTTCTCTTGTAAATATATGGCCTCTTGCTAGCCCGCGTCCGCCAGAAGTGTTGGGAGATTCCATGGCATATAACAGCCAATCTGTATAATCGAAATCTCTAAAATACCACATGGCGTGGTCTAAACTAGCAGTCTGCGTATTGCCCCAATTGGCCTTACTGGCATGGGGGTTTAATGTAGATACTAGAATATTATAATCTGAAATATAAGTTAATAGTTGTTGCTTAATCGCTAAGTCTAATCCTTCCACCTCTCCTTTTAATTTAAACCATACATGATGGTAAGGTTCTAAATCTTTAGGTTCTAATGGGTTTGCAATGGCTGTTGGTTTAAATGCAATAGGACGCTTAATTTCTAAAAAGGCCTTTAAACTACTAGGCAAGGCATCACCAAACGTAGTGCGTAAATCGGTCCAACTCTGTAAAGCTTCTGGTGGTTTAATCCCCTTTGGCATAGGTACATGATGTTCATACCCTATTTCTGGTTTATGAAAAGAGGCTGATAGGATAAAAATTGTAGTCTCCTTTTGTTGGGCAGTTACACGTCTTACAGAAAAACTACCTCCATCTCTTACCGTACTCACCGTATAGGTAATAGGGATGTCTAAATCTCCCGCTTCTAAAAAATAAGAATGCATAGAATGCAATTGCCGATCTTGAGTGATGGTTCTGCTGGCTGCGTTAAGCGCCTGTGCCAAAACTTGTCCACCAAATACAATAGGGCTTCCTACTGTTTTACTTATGCCATTAAACTCTTGATCGCCTATTTTATCTAGTACAAGTAATTTTAGTAAATCATCAACAGTGGTCATAAGTCATTATTTTAAAGTTAAAAACTATTTGTTGTAAGCGCTTCAGACTTCTATTTTATAAATAGTTTAAGGCCTATAATTTCTTTTTGGCCTATAAAGTTTATACTTTAGTTGTCTAATACATCGTATGGCATTATAATGCATGCCTACTGTCCCAAACTAAAATACTACTTATGTATCAGTTTCAAAAATTTGCTATGTCTTTATTTTTAGTCACTTCATGTCATACAGACCGTCTTAAAACTATCGCTAAACTACCCGATAACCTAAAAGAGACCTCGGCAATAGAAAAAGTCGTATACTCGGATCTATTATGGACCATAGAAGATTCTGGCAACAAAAATAACATTTACGGCTTAGATTTAGGCGGTAAGATTGTAAAAGATATCGACATCTCTAATGCAGATAATGAAGATTGGGAAGACTTAACCTCTGATGCTTCTGGAAATCTTTACATTGGCGACTTTGGAAATAACAGTGGTAAACGCAAACTATTCACAATTTATAAAGTCTCTAATTTAGACACAGATAAAACTGACGCACAGCGTATAGATTTCAAACTTCCTAAAGTCGCAAAAGCTAAAGATTTTGAAGCTTTTTTTCTCTACAAGGCCAATTTTTACATCTTTAGCAAGTCTAACAAAACGGTAATGCTCTTAAAAGTCCCCAATACCCCTGGACAACATACCGCAACGTACCTTACAGACATTAAGTTAAAAGAGAAAAACACAAAAGTTACCAGTGCTGCCATTAGTCCTGATGGCAAAACCGTAGTCTTATTAAATCATGACAAGCTAATACGTTTAACTCATTTTTCTGAAGATCATTTCTTCGAAGGTCACATGGAGTTCATACACTTCGAGCACGACTCTCAAAAAGAGGGCATTTGCTTTAAAGATAATAGCTCTGTGTATGTTACCGACGAGAGAACAAAAAAAGAAGGCGGCCAACTTTATGAGTTTTCATTACAGTAGCCCTGTTCTCTTTAAGTTCTTTTTTTTAGCCCTTGTACACGCTTCTCAATCCCCATAATACGTTTTATACCACTGGTATTAAAACCCACAGCATTATATTGTATTTCGAAAACAGAAGCGCGTTTAAATAATACCTTTCACAGCGCCTTAATGTTACATTAGAAACTCAATCCAAATCCAAATGACACACGTAAGCCTTCTATGCTATTAAAGAAATTAAATGTTCCCGAAACACTTTCTGCAGTAGACACCCAAAAACCACCACCGTAATCATTATGCCAACGTTTAGACGTGTCCTCACTAATCCATACTCTACCGACATCTCCTCCTGCAAAAACACCCAATTGTAAAGGCAATGTTCTTGTTTTAAAAGACGGAAAACTATATCGTAAATCTGCACTAGATACTAAGGCATTACGCCCTGTAAAACGCTCTGTTCGAAAGCCTCTTAAGCCATTTCTCCCTCCTATATTAGCGGCTTGGTAAAATAAGAAATCATCGCCTACTCGTATTTGCGTACGCACATCTGTTTTTAAAACCAGTCTCTTGTTTTTAGAGAGCGCATTGTAAAACCCTAAATTAGAGTTTAGATACCCAAAGGTGTTTTCTAAGGCTTCTAATTCTGATTTTGCACCAAGATGCACCATAAATGTCATGCCGTTTTTGGGGTTGATTTTATCATCAAAACTCGCATAGTTAAATTGGCCTTCTAAAGCACCAAAATAACGTCTGTCGTAAAACCCATTTGTTGTTTCAGGATCGAAAACCTGAGTGATAAAGCGGTCGTCTGTAGCATCTAATTCAACACCTTCTAAAATAGCTCGAATACCGTAATCACTACCAAAATCGCCTTTTTTCAAAAGACCTGCCTTTACAGAAGCTATACTGGTTTTTACACGATTGAAATCCAAATCTAGGTCGTCATCATTATTTACGGTTTCATTTCCAAATCCAAAGAAGTTATTGGTGAAATTTGAAGACGTAAACTGTCCGCCAACGTGTAAATTCCAAGCATTAAACACATTTGCAAACTCTCCGTCATAGGTTAAAGAAAACCCTTGGGTGGCAAAAAAATAGCCCCCTTTAAATCTATGCTGACGTGAAAATGGATTCCTCTGAAACCCTTTTATAGTCGACGTATATGACAAGCCTAATGAAACGCCATCATCTGGATTAAATCCTATTGCTGGTGTTATTAAGCTGCCTTTGGTAACATTCTTATTAAAATCGAATAAATTAAGCGTATACATATCTGTTAATCGTAACGCTGCCCCTTTATGTTCTACAAGCGTATTGGGTTTGCTTTTATGATCATAGACCTTAACACGTCTGCCGTTTTTAATGGTATAAGTATCATTATCTTGTCCACCAATAAGCCTTATAAAAATAGGGTTATTCGCTTTTCCTGTAACTTCGAACACATCCTTATCATCCAAGCCATAAATCCATAGTTCTTTAGTAACATCGCGGTGAAATGTTTTATCAACTAAAACCGCTCCCTTTTCGCCGTCTTTTATTCTAGAGATCTTGACATGAGTTTCCTTGTCTCCCGTTCGTGTAACTTCGATATAATCATCTTTATCGGTTCCTGTTAAAATAACCAAGCTGTTTAAATAATCATGGTAGCGAGAGGCGATGTCTACGAGATTACCACGTCTTCCTTTTAGTGTTTTTTTAATATCTGCTAAGGTGGCATCTTGTACTTCTTCTGGTACGTTTAGAAATGCTTTATCGATAACAGCATCTGTAACATGGTCTTGAAGGAATTTCGCATGCTTTAACCAGGTTGCCTTATCTGCCTGTTGTAGCATAACACGGTCTAATTTTATACCAGCGGCATTCATCCATTTGATATGCTCTAATTTTTCATCATAGACTTGTAATTGCCTTGTGGCTCCAGAAATGGCACGAACAACATCTAAAAGTGCTCCATCGAAATTAGAAAACACCTGATCGCGGTCTCTAGGAATAGGACGGTAGTATTTATCGCCGTTGTCTGCATTAAACTGTGCCCAACGCCATTGGTCTTGATGTCGGTCCCAATCGCCCACTAACATATCAAAAAGTCGTGCTCTCACAAAGGCATTCTCATCTATTTTGTACTTCTCATCTTTTCTAATTTTTTCTATAATATCGTGCGTACTCTCGATATCATCGGCGTAACCAAAATTTTTATCATTACTATAATTAGATTCGGGACGTTCTTCAATCATATACAATTCGCCGCCGTACTCAGCATTAAAATTACCCAAGTGCTTATGCTTCGGTATGTAATACAATTTGGGATTGGTATGAAAGACCTCTGCCGCATCTGATAAATCTGGAACGACTTTAAACGCATAAGGGTGTGCTGCCGTATAGAAATCTAAAACCAATTCTTCTACAGCAGTCTGCTCAAATTCATCTTGCACATAATTTTCTTTAAACAGTACTGTTTGTAAGTATTGAGTTGCACTTTTTCGCAAGGCACGCATGTTTAATTCGCGTCCAGATTTGGTTTTTAAACGCAAGGAGCGTGTTTGGTGCCCGCCCCCTTTTCTCACAATCTCTAAGCCGCCATAAAGCGTATCTAAAGTTGCTACTTTTGCCTTTATTTTAGTGCTGTACACGTCGCGGTAGTGCTTACCCCAAACCGATTCAAAAAACCCAGAAACATCCGTTTCGTCTTTAGAATATATTGAGACCTCTACCTCTTGCGGAAATTGTTCTGGTAAGCCAGACACATCAAACGTTTCGCGGGGTTTAAAAACTTCCTTCGTATACATTAATTGCGGTATACCACTCTCTTGCGCGCCATAGTAGCGTACCCAAGTGCTTCCGTCTTTAAAAATAGTAAGTTCTGCAAAACCTTGTGCTCCTGAAGAAAACAAACCGTTATTCCCTAAAGCTGCATAAGATTCCTTTGCGCCAGAACCGGATACAATTTGCTTAATACCATCTTGCTCTACATACTGTAAGCTATGCTCATGTCCAGATACAAAAACAATATTATCGGCATCTAAAGTCATCGTTTCTAAACGCTTCATCAACGTATTGTAACGCTCGTTATAACGGTCTTGTATAGACACGCCTCCCTGGGTTCTTAATTGCGTAATAAAAGATGCTATTACAGGTAAAGGCAATTTATTTTGAAATGGAAACAAATGTTTCTTTAAGGCATACTTACCGCCATGTACACCATTAGTAAGCATTGGGTGGTGCATGGCAACCACTGTCGTTTTATTTTGGGCTTTTTTTAATACGCCTTCTAATTCTTCAAAAAAACGTTCTCGTGTTTTAATTTCACAGCCATCATTAATTGTTGGATGATCGTCCCACTGCTCTAAATACCACTGGGTGTCTATTACGATAAGTTGCACTGTATCGCTTACATCTATGCTTTCTAAAGGGCAACCATTTTCGGGTTGAAAGGTGTTTTTACCCACCAACTTTTCGATGTACTTTTCTTGACGTTTAACCCCTTCAACACCATTGGCGTACCAATCGTGATTACCAGGTATAAAAACGGTTTTCCCCTTAAAATTTGCAATAGATTTAGCTTGAGCTTGCAGCGCGTTTTCAGCTTCTGCTCTATCTTTAGTATTTTTTTCAGGCAATCCAGCAGGATAAACATTATCTCCTAAAAAAATAGCGTAATCATTTGTAGTTGTCTTGCCTTCTAAATGCTTTTGCAATACCGTTAAAGCCTTAGACATACCGCCTTGTGGAGACGTTCCCGCGTCACCTATTAAATAAAAGGTTTTTGCAATGGCTTTATTAGGGAATTGAATACTGTCATGCGCTTCGTTTGCATATTGCGGCGCATAAGTCGCGCAGGCACTGCCCAAAAAAATAAGACTAATGCTAATAATACGTTTAAAAATGGTCATAGTTAGGTCTTTGTTACCGCAAAAATACAATTTTCAGAAACCTAAACATTATGCTTAATCGTTAATAATTAATACGCTTGTAATTTAGCTCAACAAATAAAGTATTTTCAGTATAAAAACGACTGTAAAACAGGATCTAACCTTTAATATACCTCTCATTTGTACTTTAATAATAAGGGTAAAAAAAATAATCTTAAGCAATTGCAGTACGAATTCATAATATTATTTTTCGCTTTTTTTTTCTTTGCTCATGACGGACGGACGCTTCCTAAGAAGAGCGTTGCAATTCTATATGCTATTGATACTCTGTTTTATGATGCCCAAACCATTCATCAAAATACGCAAAATCATTCATTTTTTCCCTCTCTAATAAAAAGCATTTAAGGTTGTAAAAAAGAGCCTCCTGTATCACTTTTGGAATAAAGCGCTAGTGTATCATTAGAAATTAATCTTTTGAGGTCAATATTTAAACACCTATCTTTATTATCAGTAATAAAATCAAAAACAGCTTATAAAGTAGCCGTTGTAATCATAAAGCTTATCAATCATTAAAGGATTTTGGAAGAAAATGCAATGTTTGCAGTCATATTGAGTCAGCTACAGCAAACACACTATTTCATAAGGTTAAATTTGGGGTTAGAAAAGCTATGGCCTCGAGTAAACATTACTCTATGGATGGGGAGGTTTATGTAACATAATACAAAAACCAAGTACACATTTCTAAAAAGTATTTCTTAGCCTCTAAACACGTCATGACAAAAGAAGCCATCTCACACCATGTCAAGAGACGCTTCTTTAAAAGCCCATTAGTTCTTTTAAAACCGTACGTTTTTCTTTTGAACTTGTAATTTTAAGCTCGTTATTCATCACTAAATACAGACTTCTTTTTTTAAGCTATTGCTCAACCTGATTGGTATTCATTAAAAAGAAACAATGCAACTTATAAAAGGATGTCGCGTTTAAAAATCACCACGTATTAACTTCTAAAATTCTATGTCGTTAAATATATACAACGTCTTTTTAAGAAGCAGATGTCTGCGCATGTATACAAACTAAACATTAATTAATACCTCCAACTATTTTTGTATTTTAGGAGGGAAAATTATAACATGGGACTTATAGTCTCGATAATTGGTAAATTTTGTTTTTAGAAACAAGGGGAGCCCCCCTTCTAAGTTGTAGGCTTTAGAAGGCGCCCCATGCCAGTTGCATTCTTTTAGGGTATTAAATCTCGTAATCCAGGTGTGCCATCCTTGTTCACTAAAGCCCCAACCAAATTCAAATGCATTTAAAAGTGTTTCAATTTTAGTGGCATCATCATCCATATCGAAAACAGCTTCTAGAGGAATATCTGGCTGCCTCCAGACATGGTATTTTTTATCTTTTTTAAAATTATACAAACACGTTTTGTACTCTTTAGATTGTTTTGATATGAAAAGATAGGCGTTCCAATTGTAGCGTTTAACCAATAGATACCCTAAACTCCACCCTGCATATTCACGATCTCCCCAAATCTTAGTATGCGCTTTTTTTATACCTTTAAAAGCATCTCCAAATCCATATTTTAAAGCCTCTACAGCATATATAGTACAATGCATACTGTCTAATTTCGTAGTGCCTTTGTCTAAAAGGTAAACCTCAAAAACGGTTGTAGTGTCTATAGATCGCCGACTTTGCCCTACAGTATTATACCATTGGGTACCATAGTATTTACTAGCACCTGTTGGGTATGCATTAAAATATTCGTTTTCAATATCGGCTATGCGATTAATGGCTTTTGGAGCATTAAAATTAAGGTATACATTCTCAAGCTTGCTTGGTAGCGTATAGAGTTTAGGGCTAATAGTTATAGCATTCTCAGGATGTATGGTTGTAACCTCTTTTTTACAAGCATAGAGAACCAATAGCGTTAAACTAAAAAAAACACTATATTTTTTATACAAATTGAAATGGATCATGTATTTGTTAGGTGCATAGAGACCTTATAAATATACATTATTTTAAGGATTTAATGGATGCTTAGGCACTACCCTCGCTCTAATTTGTAACGCGTTACCACAGCCGTTGGGCCCCTAATCTATAAAAAGCTATCGTTTAAAACTAAAAAAACCTCTTGAAAATCGTATGGATTAACAAGAGGTTTAGTACTGAAGACGGGACTTGAACCCGTACGGACTAATGTCCATTGGATTTTAAGTCCAACGTGTCTACCAATTCCACCACTTCAGCATTGGTATATTTTAAGAAAGTATCAGAGCGAAAGACGGGATTTGAACCCGCGACCCCCACCTTGGCAAGGTGATGCTCTACCCCTGAGCTACTTTCGCAGTCTTTATATGAACAAACAACCTCTCGATTGCGGATGCAAATTTAAAATATTTCTAGGAACTGCAAAGCGTTTTTGGAAAAAAAATTAAAAATATTTTCAAACTTAGTTTTTGTTTACCAACATGCGTTTAATTTCATTAAGTTTCATTAGGGCTTCCACAGGCGTAAGCGTATCAATATCAGTCTCTAATATTTCATCCTTGATATTCTCTAATAAGGGATCGTCTAAATTAAAAAAACTAAGCTGCATATCATCTTCTAACGTCTTTACCGTATCTGTTAAAGCTTCATTAGAATGCGAACGCTCTAATTTTTTCAACATTTTATTGGCACGACGTAAGACTTGCTGTGGCATACCTGCCATTTTTGCTACATGAATTCCAAAACTATGTGCACTACCACCTTCCACTAGAGTTCTTAAAAACAAAACGGTATGCTCTAACTCTTTTACAGATACATTAAAGTTTTTAATACGCTTAAATGTCTCTGCCATTTCATTTAACTCGTGGTAATGGGTCGCAAATAGTGTTTTAGGTTTAGCAGGATGCTCATGCAGGTACTCACTAATAGCCCAAGCAATAGAGATCCCGTCATAAGTACTTGTACCGCGCCCTATTTCATCTAGCAAGACTAGACTTCTATCGGATATGTTATTTAAGATAGAAGCTGTTTCATTCATTTCTACCATAAATGTAGATTCTCCCATAGAAATATTATCACTAGCACCTACTCTGGTAAATATTTTATCTACCAAACCAATACGTGCTGTTTCGGCTGGTACAAAACTACCTATTTGTGCCAATAATACGATAAGTGCGGTCTGCCTAAGAATGGCCGATTTACCCGACATATTGGGCCCTGTAATCATTATAATTTGCTGACTGCTGCGATCTAAATACACATCATTTGCGATGTAAGACTCGCCTATAGGCAATTGCTTCTCTATAACAGGATGGCGTCCTGCCTTAATTTCTAACGCAAAACTATCATCTATATTAGGGTATATATAGTGGTGCTCCTTTGCCAGTTGCGCAAAGCCAGAGAGACAATCTAACTGCCCTATAAGATGGGCATTTTGTTGTACTGCTGTAATGTATTGGTGCATCCAAGTCACCAAATCGGAAAACAATTTTTGTTCAATCGCTAAAATACGTTCTTCTGCACCTAAAATTTTAGCTTCATAGGCTTTCAACTCTTCCGTAATATAACGCTCGGCATTCACTAAGGTTTGTTTGCGTATCCATTCTTCGGGCACCTTATCTTTATGTGTATTTCTAACCTCTATATAATACCCAAACACATTATTAGAGGCGATCTTTAAGGAGGTAATTCCTGTGCGCTTACTTTCACGGTCTAACATCGCATCTAAATAATCTTTTCCCGATTGAGACAAGCCTCTAAGTTCATCCAATTCTTCAGAAAATCCCGTTGCTATAGTATGCCCTTTTAAAACATTTACAGGCGCCTCTTCATTTAGAGTCTGTTTAATGTTATCTCTAAGCGCATCACAACCTTGTAGGTTATCACCAATAGCCTGTAAAGCACTATTGCTACACGCTATGGCTAATGCTTTTATTGGCACTATTGCTTCTAAGGAATTTTTAAGTTGAATGACTTCTCTAGGGTTTACCTTCCCTGTTGCGGTTTTAGAAATTAACCGTTCTAAATCTCCTATTTGTTTTATATGGTTTTGAATGGCCGTAAGTACCGTTTCGTCTTCATTAAAAAATTTAACAACGTCGTGGCGCTGTTTAATTTTCTCAGCATTTTTTAACGGTAACGCCAACCAACGTTTTAACAACCGTGCCCCCATTGGAGAAATGGTTTTATCGATAA
Source organism: uncultured Flavobacteriaceae bacterium (assembly GCA_947504035.1). GTDB lineage: Bacteria > Bacteroidota > Bacteroidia > Flavobacteriales > Flavobacteriaceae > Jejuia > Jejuia algarum. Next base: position 366,347 of record CANNGA010000001.1, on the reverse strand, counting down.
CGTTTAAAAGGGTAACCGCGTTGTGATTTGTAGAGTTATAAAGTTCTAAATTACGAATTGTAAATTTATCCATCCACACATAATCGTCTTCTGCTATTCTTGAAATGGAAGAAATGTGTTGTAATTTATGATGTTGGGTTTCCCCTAAATAATGTAAAATAGAGCCTGAGGCAATAATCCCCTGGTGTAATGCTTCGATACCAAAGCCTTTTAACGTTTTAGTATCGAAATGTTTGATTAGTGTTTCATGGGCATAATCGGTTTGGTATACCCAATCTTCTAAATAAAATGTATGGAAATCACTACCAAATGTATCCTTAAACAGCGTCCGTTTTTGTTTAGACACCAAAACTTCACTAGGACTAAAATTTTGAAGCAATTTCGCAATATATTCGGCATTTCCTTGAGACGTTAAAAACTCTCCGGTAGAAATATCTAAAAAAGAGATCCCTATTTGTATTTTATCAAAACATACCGAACACAGGAAATTATTAGATTTAGACACCAACACCTCATCATTTAGCGAAACTCCTGGTGTTATTAATTCGGTGACACCACGTTTTACAATCGTTTTTGTTTGTTTAGGATCTTCTAATTGATCGCAAATGGCTACGCGCTCTCCTGCCTTTACAAGCTTTGGCAAATAGGTATTTAAAGAATGGTGCGGAAATCCTGCTAGGGCGGTTTCACTTTCACTGCCCGCCCCCCGTTTTGTCAAAATAATACCGAGTATCCCTGCTGTTTTTACAGCATCTGCTCCAAAAGTTTCATAAAAATCCCCTACGCGAAACAGTAATAATGCATCTGGATACTTTGCTTTAATCGCATTGTATTGTTTCATTAACGGTGTTTCTTTTTTTGCTTTTTTAGCCAATGGAAAGTGGTTTTTAAATCTTATTTTTGACAAAATTGTAGCTTGCAATGTACTATTAATTTCAAGTGATTTTAAACGAACACCTTATAAGTTATCTACAATTAAAGCGAGATTTCAACAAATTAAGTGCTTTACTTTTAGAATATAAATAGCAATACCATGCGCAAATTAAAAAACAGCGAACTAGACCGCTTAAGTATTGATGGCTTTAAGGCCGCAAAAAAAACACCTATTATTATCGTTTTAGACAATATTAGAAGCTTAAATAATATTGGCTCTGTATTTAGAACTAGTGATGCTTTTTTAATTGAAAAAATTTACCTCTGTGGCATTACGGCGACCCCGCCTCATAAAGACATCCATAAAACAGCATTGGGCAGCACAGACACTGTTGCTTGGGAATACGTAGAAAACACGTTAGAACTGGTAGAGCGTCTTAAAGCCGAAGGCGTTAAGGTCTGCGCTATAGAACAAGCAGAACAGGCAACTTTACTTAGCCATTTTAAACCCAACCCTAAAACGACACATGCGCTTGTATTTGGTAATGAAGTAAAAGGCGTTGCACAGGATGTCGTTTCTTCTAGCGATGTTGTTATAGAAATCCCTCAATTTGGAACAAAGCATTCTTTAAATATTTCTGTAAGCTGTGGTGTTTTGGTTTGGGATCTCTTTTCTAAAATCTCAACAGGTGCCTAAAAAAGCAAAATTACCTTGGCCTACAAAGGCTGCTATGACGCAAATTTACGAACAGCACCTCTGGGGTGGAAAAGGTCATGATTTTTATTCTGGATCGGGCTCTCATGACCAAGAGATTACAACGCCTTACCTGAATGCTGTTTCTTCCTTTCTACAAGCGCACGACACCCCATTACGTGTGTGCGATTTGGGCTGTGGTGATTTTAACATTGGGCGTGAACTCTTAAAATATTCTAGCGCCTACAATGCTGTAGATATTGTGGAAGCACTTATTAATAGAAATATGCAATATTACAAAGCGCCACATTTAAAATTTCATTGCTTAGATATTGCAAAAGACCAACTGCCAAAAGCAGACTGTATTATACTAAGACAAGTCCTACAGCATCTATCTAATTCTGAAATTAAGGAGGTGGTTTTTAAACTGAAAGCGTATCCATATGTGCTTCTAACAGAACATCTTCCTGAAAACAACTTTACACCTAACTTAGATATCATCTCAGGACAAGGCATTAGGCTTAAACACCATAGCGGCGTAGACATTCTAAAAGCGCCTTTTAATTTTAAAATTAAAGCTCAGCGCCTCCTAAACACCTGCGTTTTAGCCCCAGGAAAAGGCTGCATTGTCACAAAACTCTACGAGGTATTTTAACCCGTTTTATGCATTAGACCCCTTATTACAACTGTGACCTCCTTCACAGACTATCGCAAACTGTAGCTTTTAGTTTCGCCATAACGCTATTATGCTAAAATTGAGAAAACACGAGTAGGCAATAGACACCTTAGCCTGATAACAACCTTCTAATACCAAAGCAGGTTTCACAAAAAAAGAGCGCCTGAAATTGAGGCACTCTTTTACAGATTTCCATAGAGTCACTGATAGTCTAACTCTAAAACCTTCTTATTTTTCAACTTTATTGTATGTGGTATTCCTCCATCTAATTTGAGCTCTACCGCCTTTTACGCGATAAGCACCATACCGAATACCTGACTGTGTTCCTTTTTCTGGTTCTGGAATATTCCAATTAAATGCCGTACCTCCAATTATAGCATCTGCATAATGGATTTTTTTCGTAGGATCATTAGGGTCTGCTCTAAAACCAACCTCTAACACAATCTCTGTTTCTACATTTTTCGCTACATTTTTTAAAAAAACGATATCTCTTCCAACACTTCCTGATCCGCCTCTAAAATTAATCTGTTCTCTAAAAATATTGAACGATACCTGCACTTGGTTCCCTTCACTATCTGTACCATAGACAGGTTTTGCTAAATACAGACAAATAGCAGGATCTGCAGAACCTCCTCCGCCGGTGTGCTTTCCTTTAGCCTGCATTATATAAGTACCATCATCGCTATCTCTATTTGTTTTTCCTGTTTCTAAAATCCTTACGACTCCTGTAAATCTTGCATAACTCCCAACAGTATTTGTTTGAGACCTGCTTAATGAACGTTCTATTCGAGGCTGCAAACCATTAGTGTCCATATGGTTTGATCCTGCTGTAATATTATAAACGCCCCAAACTTTGTCATTAATCATACTTTCCTTGTAATCGGCATAACAACTTCTATCATCGGCACTACCTACATTTACAGGATTAGAAATATCTTTAGTTCGCACTGTATTTTGACCTTCTGGCGTACAAGTGGTATATGCTCCAATGTCTTCATCACTTTGTGAAGGTTCTGGCATTTCCCCCACTGGTTCTGGCTGCGGATCTGGCTCAGGAACTTCAGGATCTGGAGTTTCAGGTTGTGGTTGTTCTGGTTCTGGAGTTGTTTTTTCTATCTCCTCTATAACAGCTTGTTCTTCCGCAACAGCATCGTCTTTTCCACAAGAGGTAACAAATACAAAAAGAGATATTGTAAGGACAAATGCTTTTTTAAGATTAATTTGATCGTTCTTTTTCATGATTAACTTTTTTATAAAGCTATTGGTTAACAACAAAAAAAGTGTCCTTTAGCATCCTGCGATGCTTTTCCTAACTACCTACACACAAAATACTTACATAAAAATATGCTTTAATAGATTATGACTGGTGTCTTTAAAACAATCACATCATAATTTAAGGCTTCCGTAAAACAACATAAACACAAAAGCTCCTGAAAGTAAACTTTCAGGAGCTTTTTCTATGCAATTAAAAGTATCTAAAATTATTCTTTAAACACCTTTATGGTTTTAACAGCATCGGCAAATGTTAACTTTACAAAATAAAGTCCAGTAGCCAATCCTTGCATATCAACAATTGTGTTTTTTCCATTTAAACCTAAGTTTAACTGTTTAACTTCTTTCCCACCAGCACTATACACGACAGCAGTTGTAATAGAAGTTTCTGATGTTATATTTAAAAAGTCAACTACAGGGTTTGGATAATAACTCATAGCCGACGTAACAATGTTATCTTCTACACTTAAAACATCTGGCGACCATGCAGACACTTGAAACGCTCCTTCATCACCAGCACCAAAGCTCCATACACGAATATAAAGTAATTCTCCTGGAGTACGATCTACTAAATCGATTCGAGAAAACCCACCATTACCATTATCATCGTCACATTCCTCTTCAACGAAAGCTCCTATTTCTCCTGAATAAACAGCCAATCCCGTATCTAAGATAAGCCTACTGTTATTTTCTGCTATATCAAGTTCTACATTTAGGTTTCCTGTTTCAGGCACCTCTACTGTATACCACACATCTTCTCCATTATATAATGCACAAGCTGGCGTAGGTATGGACAAGTCATTTTCTTCAGAATCTGTCGACAACTCATTAGTTCCCACGAGTGCATTTGCATCAAAATCCCGTCCAACTGTTAACATTATCGCATTTAAAGGCTCATCATTTACAGGTGGCTGCACTTCAAAAGCTGAAATTGTAAAACTCCCTTGATTAGAACCACCATTATCCCACACTCTGACATATAAAGTTTCACCTGGTGTTTGTCCAACTAAATCAAGTCTAGAAAAAGAATTAAAACCATTAAAATCATCGCAGTCTACTAACACTAAACGCTCTATCGTTCCTGAATAGACAGCAATTCCTGTATCACTCAATCTAGAAATCTCATGTCGGTTTGTCTCAATATTTAAATTTCCTGAGGCAGGTACATCTATAGTATACCAAACGTCTTCTCCGCTATAATTAGCACAATTTGGATTAGGAATAGTCGCATCAAAATCTTCTGAGTTTGTTGATGCTTCATTTGTACCAACAACCATATTATCCTCAAAACGTCTTCCAACCTCTAACGGTAACGCCCCTACTGGATCATCATTAATTGGAGGTGCTTGATCAAAAGCAGAGATCTGAAAAGTACCTCTTTGCGCACCTCCAAAATCCCACACTCTCACATACAATGTTTCTCCAGGGGCTCGATTTACTAAAGAGATTAGAGAAAAACCACCATTACCACCATCATCATTACATTCTTCTAAAGACAATTGTCCTATAACTCCAGAATATACCGCTATTGCAGAATCTGTAGTTTCTGACTCAAAAATACCTCTAGTTTCAACTACTAAAGCTCCTGAATCAGGAACATTTACGGTGTACCAAACATCTTCTCCCGAATAGAAACCGCAGCCAGGCGCTGGAATTGTGGAATCTTCTATTTCGGATGGTGTAGCGCCATTTATTACCCCTACTAGTGTATGGTCTATAAAAGTAGTACCAATAGTTAATGCTGTCGCACCAATAGGATCATCATTAACTGGTCGCTCTGGTCTTAAAAACGCTGAAATCAAAAAAGAACCTCTAGCATTTCCGTTTTGATCCCAAATTCGGATATAGATAGTTTCCCCAGGGGTTGCGTTTATGATATCCATTCTAGGTAAACCAGATGCAGATCCTCCTGTCATACAATTTCTTAAAACTAAAGCATCTAAATCTCCCAAATAAGCTGCCATACCAATCCCAGCAATATCAGATCCTAAACTATTATCCGCTTCAATTATAAGTTCTCCCGATTCAGGAACAACCACTTCAAACCACACATCTTCTCCTTCGTAAGAGCCACAGTCTGGGTTAGGAATAGAGGGATCAAAATCTTCAGAAGCAGTCGCCCCCATATTTGAACCGACAACACTACCTGTTTCAAAATCATTTCCAACCGTTAATACTATTGCCCCTGATGGATCGTCATTAGCAGGGCGTTCTACTCTTTCAAAAGCAGATATTATAAAACTTGCAGTTCCTAAACTATTTCCAGGTTGCCAAACGCGAATATAAAGCGTCTGACCTGAAGTATAGCCCATCAAATCTGCTCTTCCTCCTGTTAAATTTGGCGTATTGTCTAGTTCACACAGTTCTAAAACTAAATTATCTAAACTTCCTGAATATACTGCTATAGCTGTTTGATTAGACTCGAAACCTCGATCTGTTTGAACAATTAAATTTCCAGATGCAGGAACAACTACAGAATACCATACGTCTCCACCTTGATACGTTCCGCATTCTGGATCTGGTATAGAGCCATCTATTTCTTCAGAAGCTGTGGCAAACAAATTTGTAGTTTCAATAGACTCAGCTTCAAAATTAGCCCCTACTGTTAAAGCAACAGCATTATCTGGATTATCATTAGTAGGAACACCACTCCAAGCAGATATTTGAAAATCATCTTCTAAATCCCCTCCAAATTCCCAAACTCTTATAAATAACTGCACGCCAGGCGTACCTCCTCTTATAACTACTCGAGAAAAGCCACCTGGGCCACCATCATCATCACAAAACTCTTGCGTTAACACCCCCATACTACTTGAATATACTGCCATCGCCGTATCACTAAAGAAAGAGTTTTCAGCACTGCTTGTTTCTATAACAAAGTTTCCTGAATCTGGTACAACAACCGAGAACCACACATCACTGCCTTGATAGTTTCCACAATTTGGATTGGGTATGGAAGGATCGTTCTCCTCAGAATCTGTCGCGTTTACATTAGTTGACGTTATGCTATTACTATCGAAATCCTGCCCTATAATTAAGGCCGTTGCAGATGAAGGGTCATCATTGGCAGGCTGTGCATATAAAATATTACCACACAGTAGTATTAATAAAAGAAAAGTAATTTTTTTCATGTGCTTATATAATTAAAATTGAACGCAATTATAGAGAAAAGAATTTACTTTTTCATCGATAAAATACATATTTAACAGAAAAAAAGACGTTTAAAGACCTAAATAATCGTTTAAATGCAATTTTATTTATTAAAAGTCCTTTCTGTTATTCCAATAATCCTATCTAAAATCCACAAATAATCCGCACGATTATGAACAAAATCACGCTCTGAAACATCAATAATTTTAGCATTTAAATGGCTTTGTTGGTCTAAGAATCTAAGGTAACCCGTATTAATTTTTTCCAAATACGCATTAGAAATAGTTTGTTCGTAAGCGCGTCCTCTTTGTTTGATATGGTCTCGTAAGCGCGCTGTATTTTGGTACAGATACACATAACACGTAGGTTTTACTACTGTAGTAAACAACAACTCGAAAAACGTTTTATAAAGCGCGTATTCGTCTGTATTTAAAGTTATTTTAGAAAAAATAAGCGACTTATTAATATCATAATCACTCACAATCATAGTTTTAGTCACATCCAATTGCGCGATATCCTCTAAAACTTGCTTATGTCGGTCTGCCAAGAAAGCCATTTCTAAAGGAAAGGCATACCGTTTCTCATCTTTATAGAATTTAGGTAAAAACGGGTTTTCGGCAAAACGCTCTAGTACTAATTTAGCCTTAAAATCTTGTGCTATTGTTGTGGCTAGGCTTGTTTTCCCTACCCCAATATTTCCTTCGATAGCCAAGTAATGACACTTAGAGTGTTCATAACGTTCTATAGGGTTTCGCAATTTAAAGGGGGTCTTTTCTATAAGGGAGTTGTCCTTACAATCGCTAAGTAATTCAGAAATTTGCTTTTGTAAAATTGGATGTTTGGCATGAGGCGCAATATCGTGTAAAGGCTCCAAAACAAACTTACGCTCTTGCATTAAAGGATGGGGGACTTGCAAACGCTCTGTAGCAATACGCATACTGTCTATCAATACAATATCTAAATCTATAATTCGCGCCTCATACACGCCTACTTTAGTTCGTCTACGCCCTAAAACAATTTCAATGTCTAGCAAAATTTCTAAAACAACTTGGGGCTCTAAATGCGTTTGCAAGGCAATGCAACAATTATAAAACGCGTCACTATCAAAACCAAGTGCAGGGGTTTTGTATATGTGAGATAACTCTTGAATAGTACCAATACGTTGGTAAATACAATCTACAGCACGCTGTAAGTTTTTAAACTTATCGCCTTTATTACTACCAAGAGCAATGTGGAAGGTTTTAGGGAACATCATAGGTTACAAAATAAAGAAAAGTAAATGGATTGCGTTATATTTACAGCACGTAATTATCCACAACTGTAATGACTCTTAAAGACAAGCTCGCGGCCCAACGCATTTACTTTTTATTGGGCGGATTATTTATCACTTCATTGGTCGTCTCTAACCTTATTTTTCAAAAATTCTTTTATTGGCACCCTGTAGCTATTGAGATTTTTGGGAGTCGCCTTTTCGAAATTTCAGTAGGCATCTTACCCTACCCTATTACATTTTTAATCACGGATTTGATTAGTGAAATTTATGGCAAAAAACGTGCTAATGACATCGTTATTATCGGCATTTTCACCTCTCTTTTTTCTATGCTTATCATTTACACCGCGAATGCCGTACCTGCCACCACATGGTCTCCCGTTTCAGATAACATATTTAGCACTGTTTTTGGAAGTACAGCCATTGCTGTATTTGCCAGTATGATGGCCTATTTATTAGCACAATTTGTAGACATCCAAATTTACCACTTCTGGAAACGTCTAACAAAAGGCAAACACCTATGGCTACGCAACAATTGCTCTACGTTTTTATCGCAATTGGTAGACACCGCTACCGTACTAATTCTACTTTGCGTATTTCATAAGATTACATGGGATAAATTTACAGGCTTATTGCTTTCTGGTTTTTTATTTAAAGTACTAATAGCTGTGTTTGATACACCTTTCTTGTACTTAGGGGTATACCTCTTTAAAAAACGATTCCAACTAAAAACAAACGAGGAAATCGCTTTGCTTTAAGAGGGTGTAACTTATAACTTTATACGACATCCAAAACAGGCTTGAACTATTATTTAATATACAAGCTAACACCATTAAGCATTGGTATAACGTTCTATTTATTTGTTTTTAGGTTAAATTTGTATTAATCTTTTTAGTTATTTAAACCCCAAATACGATCACTCTCGTATCTTTATAAAAATATTCTTTTTCATGCGCAAAGTCTTTAAAATTTTCAGCATCACATTAGTTCTTATTTTAGCGCTTTTAATCGCTTTACCATTTGTATTCCAAGGTCAAATTCAAGGTATCGTAAAACGTGTTATTAACGAAAATCTTAATGCTAAGGTAGAATTTAGCGCTGTAAGTCTTAGTTTTATCAGAAACTTTCCTAAGGCAACTGTAAGTGCTAGTGACTTATCTATTACCAATTTCAAACCCTTTAAAGACGAAACCTTTTTAACTGCTAAAGAGATCTCTGTAACCATGTCTATTGCTGAAGTGTTAAAAACGGCAAGTGACGGCGCTTTAGCCATTCACACCATAGACATAGACGAAGCCTTAATTACTTTAAAGACCGACAAGCATGGTAACGTGAATTACGACATTGCTAAAACAACTGAAAACGAAACTTCTGAAACTCCAGAAAATAGTGGCGGGTTTGTATTTGACATCGAAGATTATCAAATTAAAAACAGTGCTTTTGCTTATATTGACGAAGGCACTAAAATGGCAATGCATATTACCGAGCTTAATCACGAGGGTCATGGTACATTTTCTGCTTCGACATCTGAATTAGACACTGAAACAAGTGCTAACGTTAGTTTTACATTAGATAGTATTAACTACCTTTCTAATAACCCTATAAAATTAGACGCTTTAATAGGCTTAGATTTAGAAAACAGCAAATACACTTTTAAAGAGAATAAAGCCCTTATCAACCAATTGCCTTTAGAATTTGATGGCTACCTTCAACTTTTGGACGCAGGGCAACAAATGGACATTACTTTTGAAAATCCTGAATCTGATTTTAAAAATTTCTTAGCCTTAATTCCTGAAATTTATTCTAAAGACATCGCAAATGTAGAGACTAGTGGAGACTTCAAAATAAAAGGAATGGTAAAAGGCTTAAGTTCTGAAAACACGATTCCTAAACTGGACATTAGTATCGTATCTCACAACGCTTCTTTTAAATATCCCGACCTTCCAAAACGTGTGAGCAACATTGCTATTGATACAAAAATTAAAAATGAAACAGGACATTTAGACGATACCTATGTTGCTATTCATACGCTTAATTTTAAAGTTGATGAAGATGTTTTTAAATCTTCTGCTACGTTAAAAAACATCACTAAAAACATGGCGGTTAACGCAAATCTAGACGGCGTTTTAAACCTCGGTAACATTACGAAAGTATACCCTATAGAATTAGAAAATAATCTAAGTGGTATTCTTAAAGCGAAAGTAAATACATCTTTTGATATGAACGCGCTAGAAACGAACGCCTACCAACGTATAAAAAACAACGGTACTGCTAGCATTACCGATTTTGTGTTTTCTTCAGAAGATATTGTAAACCCTATACATATTAGTACTGCAGATGTTGCCTTTAAACCAGGAACCATTACTTTAAACCGTTTTAAAGCAAAAACTGGAGAAAGTGACTTAGATGCTAATGGTACCATAGATAATTTACTAGGCTTTTTATTAAGCGACAATACCCTTAAAGGGAATTTTAATGTAAATGCTAACCGTTTTAAAGTTAGCGATTTCATGAGTGCGAATACCGAAGAAGGCCTTGATAATAAAACTACAGACGACTCGGAATCTTTAAAAATTCCTGCATTTTTAGACTGCGCCATACATGCTAACGCTAAAACCGTTATCTACGACAATTTAAACCTCCAAAATGTTAAAGGGCAATTACGCATTAAAGACCAAACAGCGACACTCCAAGATTTAACGTCTAACCTATTTAATGGTGCCTTAGCCCTATCTGGAAATGTCTCGACAAAAGAAAAAACACCAACGTTCGACCTTAACATTGGCGCCAAAGATTTTGACATTTCCCAATCCTTTCAAAGTTTACAATTACTTCAAAACATTGCGCCTATTGCTAAACTTCTTACAGGTAAATTAAACACAACGCTTAATTTATCGGGCGCATTAGACAAAGATTTTTTACCAGACATGAATTCGGTTTCTGGTAATGCTCTGGCCGAATTATTGTCTACAAAGATTGATAAATCGCAAAGTACCCTTATTAGCAAGCTAGAAAACAATTTAAACTTTATAAAATTTGAAGACCTTAATTTAAAAGACGTTAAAACCCAATTAGAATTTTCTAAAGGTAAAGTAGCTGTAAAGCCTTTCCATCTGGATTATAAAGATATTGCTGTAGAAATAGGTGGCGCGCACAGCTTCGGAAAAAACATAGATTATAATGCTGTATTTAATGTCCCTGCCAAATACCTTGGAAGTGAGGTAAACAGGCTTATTGGTCAAATAAATGATCCAGACACCAATACGTTAACTGTTCCTGTAACCGCTAACATAACAGGTGCTTTTAACGCCCCTAATGTTAAAACCGATATTACCAGTAGCGTTAAAAACTTAACAGGGCAATTGATAGACATACAAAAGCAAAAACTCCTTAACCAAGGAAAAGACAAAGTAAAACATTTAATAGGCAACGTTATAGGTGGTAATCAAAACAAATCAGACTCTCTTAAAACCCAACAAAACAATGCCGTAAAAGATGTATTGAATGGCATTATAGGTACAAAGAAAACAAAAGACTCTACAACGACAGCTCCCCAAAAGACGTCTACCGAAACAGCCATTAAAAATGCTTTAGGTGGCTTGTTGGGAGGTAAGAAGAAAAAATAGCACTATTACTTTACTAGGCTATAATCTTTAATGAGAAGGGAGTTTTCCAAAAAATTCTTGAAGGCCTATGATTTTCAAGTTCTTTTTTGCTATTGTTTCGGATAATTGCATTACTTTTGCAGCAAAATTTGGCGCGATTTTTAAGATTAAGAAGCACTATTGCTTTTAATTATTCCTAAACACGTGTTAAAACGGATTTAGGATAGCCCTAAAACAAAAGAACTATTTATACAATCAAGATATGTTAAAAATTATTGTAAAAGATGGCGAAAACATAGAACGCGCCTTAAAACGTTACAAGCGTAAGCACAGAAATATTAAAGTGATGCAAAACTTAAGAGAAGGTCAGTTTTTCACAAAGCCATCTGTAAGAAGACGTCGCGAAGTTCAAAAAGCAGCTTACATTCAAAACTTAAGAGACCAAGAAGATATATAAATCTTTTTCACTCCAAGATAAAAAATCCATTTACTGAACTTGTAAATGGATTTTTTATTTCTATGCATTTGAGACTACAATGCTTCACAGAACACCCCTGAGCCTATTTCAAAAAGCGTCTAAAAAAACACCTATTTTTTTTTAAAATCATGTAAGCTTTAAATCTATTTTTCTACAAATAGGTCATGATTGGAATCTATTTACTTATTGGATTGTGTGCTGCTATACTAAGTGCTTTGCCGCTTGGCGCATCAAATATTGCTGTGATAAATACAACGTTAAAAGAAAACGCTAAGCAATCTTTTAAAATTGCAGCCAGTGCAGGAATTGCAGAAGTATTGCTTTCTTATTATGCCTTAAACTGTAATCAAAGCATTAAAGATTTTTTTAATACCAACTTATGGATACAGATGGCTATTGCAGGCATTCTATTTAGTGTTGGCGGGTATTTAGTTTTCAAAAAACATTCAGAAAAAAAGTCAAGAACTACGGCACTTACCCAGTCAAAATACGCTACTGGTTTTCTTCTTGGTATTATCAATCCTCCAGTACTTATCTATTGGGTTATCGCTTTTGGTGTGTTACACAACAACAATATTATGCTTTCTTTACAATCCTCATTTTCAGTATTGTTTTTATTCTTTTTCGGGGTATATATTGGCAAACTTATCACCTTATATGCCTACAGCAAGATGAGTATCATTATAAAGCATAAAGTAAAAAATATCACGTCTGTAATTAATAAAGTTACTGGTGTACTACTTATGGGCATTGGTTGTATACAGGCATTACAATTGTATTTTGCTTAAAAAAACAACGATCGAATCCCTTTTTTGATATCTTTGCAAAAATATGATAAGACAGTTTGATATTAATAACACTGTTAAGCCTTATCATATTATAACCCCAAATCAAAGATCATGAAGAAATTCACAACACATTTATTTTTAGCAGTAGCGCTGTCCTTAGGTTTATATTCCTGTAGTGAAAACGACCGAATAGAGGAAGAAGTCTTACAAGATTTAGAAAGCGAACAAACGAACTCGAACGACCTGATTTCTGAAACAGCCATTGCGACACCAGAAAATACGATATCTATAAACGCAGGTGTTACTGTAGGATCATTTTACAACTTTTGGTCTACGCGACCAATGATTAACCAAACACGATTTAACAGTGTTAACTTTAGAAACAATATCGCCAGCTTAGACTCTTACGTTAAAAGCTACAATATCGTTAGATTGTTAGGTGGTAGACAGCTTAGAGGTGAAGCAGATTTTGTAACGAATAACTTCTATAAGGGTGTCGATAATGAAGGAAATATCATTACTGACTTTACACAATTGACACGTAGTTTAGACAATTTTATGCTTACAGGTTTTAAACCAAGAATTGTTTTAGACAACGTACCTTGGGATTTAAGTGCTCAACCCCTAATAGTAGACCGATTTGGTAATTCTCGTCCTCCAGAGGATTATAATTTATGGCGCCAATACATTAATGCGTTTTTACAAACACTTGTAGATAATTATGGTTTAAGTGAAGTCGAAACTTGGCGTTTTAGAATTACTACAGAACCCAATTTTAATCCTGGGCATTGGAGAGGTACTCCAGAACAATTCTTTATGCACTACGATATTACAGTAGATGAAGTATTAAAGGTCATCCCTAATGCTATCGTAGGCCCTGGCAACTTATTAACTGAAGGTAATGCTGCCGCGTTTACAACAGAACTGATTGATCATTGTGCTACAGGAACTAACTTTGCGACAGGAGGAACAGGAACGCAAATGGACTTTTTCTCTTTATCGTACTACGAGCGTATTAGAAACAATAATATAAAATTTGCAAGTATTGTCGCTCCCTATAGAAATAGCTTAAACAGCTATCCACAGTTTGCTAATATCCCTTTCGACATTCAAGAATTTGGTATTGTAGCTGATGAAAATGGAACTGTAGGTCAAAGTTTAAACGATGGTACCGAACTAGGTGCAAGTTGGTATGCTGCAATAGTAGACATGGCGTTTGATAATAGAATTTCTGAAATTTATGACTGGGGACAAGAAATCGAATCTACGGGCAATTTACCTGCAGGAAGACGAAATGTTACCGAAATGTTTTTAAAATTAGAAGATGGTACTAGATTACAAGCTACAGATCCACAATCTGTCGATAACATATCTAGTTTTGCTGGCGCCATTCCTGTAAGTAAAGACGGCAAACTATACATCTTGATATACAACCATAATGCAAGTAGAACAAGTACTGGCAGCAGAACATTATATCCTCAAATAGAAGGTGGTGATGTTGCTAATTTTAGAACTTGGACTATGAACGAATGGACTATAGACGCCAACAATGGTATATTTCTACATGAATTATATGATGATCTTAGAGCTGCTGGTGTTACCGAAAATACTAACGGTAGAATTTATGGAAACAGAACGTCAGATCGTTTCGATGCCGCTTGGGAAGATGTATTTACTGCTAATAGATCCAAGTATGAAACCTTAGCGGAGTTGCCACAGACCATTTCTGATGAAATTATAGAAAGAACTAATGGTAAATTGGAATTAGAAGTAGATTTAGCACCTCATAGTGTAAAACTTATCGAGCTAATTCCAAGCAACACACTTAGCACTACTAGATTTGATTAAATTTTGAATCTATAAAAACATATTATAAACAAAAAAGCCGAGGATTTTGGGTTATACCAAGATCCTCGGCTTTTTTGTTTACACACCATGGCATCTCAAGGCTTAAGCCATGCGTTTTATAATACAGTTAATTGTACCACCAACCCTTCATTAGCACGAACATTAAAGACAGTATCATCTTCGAAAATTAAGTATTGCCCTTTAACACCTACCAATTTCCCCTTAAAATCTTGTGCTTTAATAAGGTTCAAGCTTTTTGGTTTTTCAGGATATTTAAGCACTGGAAATTCTAAAACAGTTTCAGAGTTTGTTTCAATAATATAAGATTTTGCCTCATCTGGAACATAGGTTTTTAATTGCTCTCGCCATGCCGTTAAACGCTCATCTGTTCTATCGTTTTTTAACATGGTGCGCCAATTCGTTTTATCGCTTACATGCGCCTTCAATGCAACTTCTGTAAGCCCTGCCAAATAACGGTTAGGCAACTCTGCTATTTCTAAAGCTTCATGTGCGCCTTGATCTATCCAACGTGTGGGCACCTGCGTTTTTCTAGTCACACCAACTTTTACCTTTCCCGAATTAGCAAGGTATACGATATGCGGCTGTAATTGTACCTTCTTCTCGTACTCTAAATCCCGATCTTCTTCATCCAGGTGTGCCTTACTCAACTCTGGCTTCATAATCCAATCTGCTGCCTGCGGAATTTCAAAAAAGCACTTCTTATCAAAACCCTGTCTGTAAATGGGCCTATCTGCGCCACAATTCAAACATTGGTATTTAATAAATTCTATTTTTATCTGCTTATTCAGTAATTGATTTATATTTATAAAATCATTTTCAAACACTAAATAATATTGAATCGGACTTGTTAATTCCGTCTGCATTTTTGTTAAAACACCTTGATAGGTCATATAAAAAAAAGTATTATTTTTAAAAAAATAAAGATAGCACAAATATGCCAATTCCCTTAGTTAACTCCATTGCGTCGTGGTTTCTTAAAAAACGATTTCATCAAATAGAATTATTCTTAAAATACCCTAATGAAGTACAAGAGGAACTCTTACTCAACTTAATAAATGTTGCAAAACATACAGAGATTGGCAAGGCATATGATTTCGCTACGATAAAAGATTATGCAACGTTTGCGGAACGTGTTCCCATAAGAAATTATGCAGAAATTCAAGACACTATAGAGCGCTCTCGTAAAGGCGAACACAATCTATTTTGGCCTACTCCTATAAAATGGTTTGCAAAATCTAGTGGTACGACACGCTCTAAAAGTAAATTCATTCCTGTGAGCCAAGAGTCTCTAGAAGACTGCCATTATGCGGCTAGTAAAGACTTACTGTGCATGTATCTTAACAACAATGAAAATTCTCAACTTTTCACAGGTAAAAGTTTGCGTTTAGGAGGCAGTAAAGAGCTTTATAAAGAAAAGAAAACGGCCTTTGGAGACCTCTCTGCTATTCTTATTGATAATATGCCGTTTTGGGCAGAACTAAGCAGTACCCCTAGCAGTAAAGTGTCTTTAATGAGTGACTGGGAGCACAAAATGCAAGCTATTGTTAACGAAACTATTACAGAAAACGTAACCAGCCTCGCTGGCGTCCCTTCATGGATGTTGGTCTTACTTAATAATGTACTCGAAACGACCAATCATGCGCATATTAACGATGTCTGGCCTAACTTAGAAGTTTACTTTCATGGTGGCGTTAGTTTTGGACCTTATAAAGACCAATACCAAAACATACTCCCTAGCAGCGATTTTAAATATTATGAAATATACAATGCTTCTGAAGGTTTCTTTGCCATACAGGATCGTAACAATTCTTCAGAATTATTACTAATGCTAGACTATGGTATTTTTTACGAATTTATCCCTATGGATCTCTATGCCACGGCAGATGAAAAAGCCATTCCGCTTAGCGATGTTGTCCTTCACAAAAACTACGCTATTATCATTACGACCAACGCTGGCCTTTGGCGTTATAAAATTGGGGATACCATACGTTTTACATCACTAGACCCTTATCGCATTAAAATTTCTGGACGTACCAAACACCATATTAATGTGTTTGGAGAAGAACTTATCATAGAAAATGCGGAGACAGCGTTAAAAAAAGTATGCAGACGTACACAGGCAGAAATTGTAGACTTTACAGCGGCTCCTATCTTTATGAAAGGTAAAGAAAAAGGGGCCCATGAATGGCTTATTGAATTCAAAACTCCGCCTAAAGACATCGATTATTTTAAAGAATTGTTTGACAATGCGCTAAAATCATTAAATTCTGACTACGAAGCCAAACGTTATAATAACATTACCTTAAACAAACCACAGATTAAAATTGCACGCCAACACCTATTTCATGACTGGTTAAAACAAAACGATAAACTTGGCGGTCAGCACAAAGTACCACGTTTATCGAATACACGCCAATACCTAGATGAACTCCTGAAGCTCAACACCTAAGCTAAGCTACAATTCGACAAAAAACATCATGTTACTTATCGATTTTACTTACCTTTTGTCCGATATTTTTGTAGGCCCACAATGCTAACGATATTTTTATTAGCTGGGAATCCCTCTAACCAAAATATATCATGAAAATATTAAATTTAGTACTAGCCTTACTAATTACCAACACCTTTACAGGTCAAACTGCTTACGACTTTAGCGCAGATAATTCAGAATTACCTACAAGCACTACTTCTAATTTTGATGAGATTGGAAACAATGGTTTTAATTTTGACTTACTAGATGCAGGTGTAAATTCAAAATATTCTGAATTTGGATCTGGATTCTTTAAAAATAAACTCATTATGGTGTCTTCTAAAAAACTTGGTGGTTTAGCTAAGATTGATGCCAACACCAATGAAGCCTACAAAGAATTATATTGTTTAGATGTAGGTGGTAATGGGAGCTTAAGTTCTCCTATTCTATTTTCTAGAATCTTGAATACCGCTGGAAGCGAAGATCAGTTATGGTTTTCTTCAGACCAAAACACCGTGTATTACACAAGAAGTAGTAGAAAAAATTCTTTGGAATATAAACTGTATAAAGCCGATTTAGAACCTGAATCTCATGGAAACTGGATCAATCACGAATTGATTGCTTTTAATGAAGATGGTGTTTCTATCGAAGATCCTTACGTAGGTCCTGAAGGTAAGAAATTATACTTTGCGTCAAACAGAAGCGACTCTTACGGAGGTTTTGATCTTTATGTTGCAGACATCAACGCTGATGGGTCTTTAGGTACACCTAAAAATTTAGGTCCTACCATCAACACAGCTTCAAATGAAAAGTATCCTTCCTTAGATAAAACAGGTAAAAACTTATACTTCTCCTCTAAAGGTCACAATGGCATAGGGGGCTACGATGTTTATGTGAGTCGCATATTAAACAAAGGGTACAAAACACCTAGAAATATGGGAAATACGATTAATTCACAATATAACGAAGTCGCTTACTTCCTAGCTGCAAAAAACAAAGGGTACCTCTCTTCAGACAAACCTAACGGTAAAGGCGGTTACGATATGTATATTGCGACCAACGATCCTGTTGAGCAAGTTATAGAAGGTAATGTTATAGATCTAGAAACTAAAATAGACATTCCAAATACAACCGTTATTATTTATGATGAAAACGGTCTAGAAGTCTCAAAACAAGTCACAGATAAAAATGGTGCTTTTAAATTTGATGTTGAGCCTTTCGAAACATACACCATTACAGCTAAAAAAGAAGGGTTTATTGACAACACCTTTGATTTTACCGCAACTAAAGGATTTAACACAAAGTACTCTAAAGACTTAGAGCTTAAATCTGCTATAGAAAAGATAGACCCTATTGTTTTAGAAATAGACCATATTTATTTTGATTCCGCAAAATGGACTATCAAAGCAGAATCTTATTCCGCTTTAGACAAAGTGATTGAAATTTTAAATGATTTCCCTGATAAATCTCTATTTATTAACGCACACACAGATAACGTAGGTAGCGATAGGTACAACTTAGGCTTATCTTTAAAACGTGCTGCATCTACTGTAGAGTACTTCGTAAACAAAGGGATTAATAAAGACCGTTTAGAACCAAAAGGATTTGGAGAAACGCAGCCTAAAGCAGACTGTAAAACAACATGTTCTCCGCAACAACTTGAAGCGAACAGACGTGTGGAATTCATTCTAAAAAAATAGGAACCTCGACATTCATTGTAAATTCTAAAACAATTTACACTTACAATACATCACACCAACAAGGCGTTACACAACATGTAACGCCTTGTTTGCTTTTAAGCTGTACAAAACCATTCCTCTAGCTTTAATACCATAAATACACCTAATGTGAAAGGTCTTAAAGTTCGACAAAACGCTCACATACTTAGCAATACGTTACTTTAAACGAGTAATTCCCCTCATTATCTAAAAGCCTAAAAAACCCTTGTTGGTATTATAGAGTAGCAGTACTTTTGGTGAAAAATATATACACGTCAAGAAGGTATCTATTAATTAATATCCATGAAATTTGCCATACTATTTTAGTGTGGCTTTTTTTATTAAATTCTATTACCTTTACTAAAATGATACTTATGTGTAGTAAACTCAAACCACTCGTCCTCCTAATTTTAATTTTAAGCCCTTTCATTGGTAAAGCGCAAGACAACACAACTTCTTTTTGGAAAACATTAAAATACGGTGGTAGTTTTGGTCTCAACTTTGGCGATGGCTTTTTTGGTGCTACTCTAGCACCCTCTGCCATTTACGAGTTTGATTCGCATTTTGCCTTGGGTGCAGGTCTTAATATGACCTATAACACTCAAAAGGACATTTCTAAAACCACTATACTGGGCGCTAATATTATTGGACTTTACAATGTACTACCAACCGTACAAATTTCTGCAGAATTCGAACAGCTAAACGTAAACCGTAGATTTGACAGCAACTTAGAACTCCCCAATGAAAACTTCTGGTCTCCTGCTCTATTTTTTGGGGCTGGCTTTAGAAATGGAAGTGTTACTTTTGGAGTGCGTTACAATGTGCTGTTCGATGAAGATGATAGTATTTATGTAGATCCTCTAATTCCTTTTATTAGAGTGTATTTTTAAGCATATTTATGTTTAAACCATACCTTTTGCCATTCACGCTTTAAAATAAGAAAAGCCACCTCTTCCGAGAGTTTGACAAGATCTGTTCCATCTAAGGCTTTTACAGCCGTTTCTGGAACATCAATAATATATAATACATTTAGATATTCTGTAAATTTTTCTTGTATCAATTTATACACAGTCTCATGAAGTACCAATTTTAAACGACTTGGGGATACCTCTGCATCTAACTCTAAATCAACATTGGCAAGTAAAAAATCTTTTTGAAGTTGCACAAGTAATTTTTCATACAACGTTTGCGCTGTCGCTTCCGCTATAAGACGTTCAAAATTAGTAGGCCATTGCATTATACAGTACGTGTCATTAAATTTTCACCAAATGCCTTTAAAAGTGTTTTCTTAGAGGTTGCAATCTCTAAAGCTTCTAAAACAGCAAATGCTTTATATGTATACGTTTGTATGGCCGCTTTGGTTGCCGCCGCAGCTCCAGAACTATTAAATAATGCTTTAGCAATTTCAATTTTAGCAGCAGTATCTTCTGGGTGAGACGCAAACAAACGCTCTAATTCTGCTTTATCTGTAGTGTTAGAAAACTCTAATGCTTTTAAATACAAATACGTTTTCTTATTCTCTATAATGTCACCTCCAACTTGTTTTCCAAAGGTCTTTGGATCTCCAAAAGCATCTAAATAATCATCTTGTAATTGAAAAGCAATTCCTAAGTTCTTACCAAACTCATAAATAGCATTCTGGTCTGCACGACTAGCTCCAGCAATTATAGCTCCCATTTTCATTGCAGCACCTACAAGAACAGCAGTCTTATATTCAATCATTTTCAAATACTCAGGAATGGTCACATCGGTTCGTGTTTCAAAATCGACATCGTATTGCTGCCCTTCACAAACTTCTACAGCCGTTTTGCTAAACACTTCAACCAAAGCCTTAAAGCGCTCTGGTGCATACCCTTCAAACAATTGATACGCCAAAATAAGCATGGCATCTCCAGACAGAATTCCTGTATTGGTATCCCATTTTTCATGTACCGTTTGTTGACCGCGTCTTAAAGGTGCAGCGTCCATAATATCATCATGTACCAATGAAAAATTATGAAATACCTCAACACTTAAAGCCGCATTAAGCGCCGTTTTGTAATCCCCATCAAAGACATCGGCAGTCATTAAGGTGAGTACTGGTCGTAAGCGTTTGCCACCTAATCCTAAAATATAATTTATAGGCGCATATAAATTTTTGGGTTCGCGTTCTACACTGTACTGCTCTAAATGAGCAATAAACACTTTCTGGTAAGTTTCTATCGTAAGCATCGCACAAAAATAAAGGAAATCAAGCTAAAAAAATGATGCTATGTAAAGTATATGTTAAAAAACATTAAAACTTAGGAAACTTTAAATGTTTCTAAAGTTTCCATTCGTACCTTTGCACTGTTATGAAAGATAAAATTTTAAAACACGCTACAGATTTATTTTTAAGCTATGGCTTTAAAAGTGTAACCATGGACGACATTGCAAATAAAATAGGCATGTCTAAAAAAACCATTTACCAGCATTTTGATAATAAGACCAAACTGGTAGAAGCAACCACAATGTATTTATTTGAATTCATATCAAATGGCATCAATCACATTTGTGAACTGGAAACCAACCCTATAGAAGAAATTTACAGTATCAAACAATTTGTAATGGAGCATCTTAAAGATGAAAAATCGTCTCCTCAATATCAATTGCAGAAATACTACCCTGCTATATTCAACACTCTAAAAGACAAGCAATTTTGTGTCATGCAAGACTGTGTTACTAAAAACTTAGATAGAGGTGTAAACCTTGGGCTTTATAGAAAAGACATTCATATCGATTTTATTGCAAGACTCTACTTTAATGGTGTTACCGTAATAAAAGACAAAGACCTTTTTCCTGAGGATACATTTTCAATGCATATGCTTATGAATAATTATTTAGAATACCACTTACGAGGTATCTGTACCCCTAAGGGTTTAGACATATTAAACACTCACATCAATTCAAATCAATCCTAAAATGAAAAACAAACTCATCTTTTTTGTCTGTTTATGCTTTACCATAACACTTGTAGCGCAAAATGAGACAAAACAGTTTTCTTTACAAGAAGCTATAGATTATGCCTTAGCGCATAATACTGCAGCCAATGGTGCCGCTCTCGATATTGAGGCTGCCAAAAAACAAAAATGGGAAACCATCGCTACAGGATTACCTCAAATTGATGGTAATATCGATTATCAAAACTTTTTAAAGCAACAAGTTACTGTTATTCCTAGTGATTTTGGAAACCCTAATTCAGAATTGGTGCCTGTCATTTTTGGAACAGAGCAAAACGTCAATGCCTCTGCAACATTAACACAATTAATTTTTGACGGGTCATACATTGTAGGGCTTCAGTCTGCTAAAGTGTTTTTGGAAATATCTAAAAATGCTAAAACAAAAACAGATTTAGAAATTAGAAACAACGTTATCAATGCTTATGGGAACGTATTATTAGCTGAAAAGAGTGTAGCTATTTTAGAAAAAAATAAGGCGGTCTTAGAGAAAAACCTCAAAGAAATTACCAAGATTTACGAAAATGGATTGGAAGAAGAAGAAAGCGTACAGCAACTTCAAATTACACTATCTGGTATAAAAAGTCATCTAAATAATAGCTTAAGACTTAAAGACGTAAGTTACCAAATGCTAAACATGACCATTGGCAGACCCGTAGACGCCACATCGATTCTTACTGAAGATTTAGAGGCTTTAACCTCTAAAAACATCGATCTTAACTTTGCAAATGCAGCCTTTAGTATTACATCTACAGTAGATTATTTAATCGCTGAAAATGATAAAACCAGTAAAGAGCTCTTAGTTAAACTTGAAAGAAGCAGAACTTTGCCTACCATAGGAGCCTTTTTATCTGGAGGCTACACCTCTTTTAGTAATAGTTTTGACTTTCTGAAAAGTGATCAAGATTATTTTGGGTATGCGGTGTTTGGCGCAAATGTTAAGATTCCTATTTTCGGATCTGGTTTAAAAAGCGCACGAACACAACGCGCTAAAATCAATTTAGAAAAATCTAAAGCAGAACTAAGCGATACAGAACAACGTATAAAACTTCAAATTGCTAAGGCCAAAAGCGATTATCAATTTGCGATAGAAGATTTCAATAACAAAAAAGAAAACTTAAACCTTGCTGAACGCATAGAACAAAAAAACCAGACAAAACTTTTTGAAGGTATTGGTTCTAGTTTTGAGTTGAGACAAGCACAAGTACAACTGTACAGCGCACAACAAGAACTTTTACAAGCCATGCTTAATGTCATCACCAGTAAAGCGACGCTAGAAACCATTTCTAATACCATTAAAAATTAAAAAATCAATCCAAATGAAATATATAAGCCTAATATTAATAAGTGCCATAGTCTTAAATTCCTGTGGTGGAGATAAAACAGCATCTATTGAAACTATTATTGCGTCTAATGATCTTGAATTGATTCGACAAAAGAAAGCAGAATTAGATACAAAGTCTCAAGAAATCACCAATCAACTCAAACAACTTGAGAAAAGCATAAAAATCTTAGATCCACAATCTAAAATTCCTTTAATCACCACGTTTGCTGCCAAAACAGCAATTTTCGAACATTATGTAGAGTTACAAGGCGGTGTAGACACCAAACAAAACCTAGTAATTTATCCTGAGTATTCGGGGGTATTAACCCGCGTCTACGTTAAAGAAGGCCAACGCGTACGCAAGGGCCAAACCTTAGCTAAAATAGACGATGGTGGTTTAAGCCAACAAGTTGCGCAACTAAAAATTCAGGCTGATTTGGCGCGTACTACCTTTGAACGTCAAAAACGCTTATGGGATCAAAAAATAGGGAGTGAAATTCAGTTTTTACAAGCCAAGTCCTCTTACGAAGCCCAAGAACAAGCCGTTAACCAACTCGAACAACAAGTTGGAAAAACGATAGTGCGCGCACCATTTTCAGGAACCATAGATGATGTTATTTCCGAGCAAGGAAGCGTTGTTGCTCCTGGGCAGTCTCAATTATTTCGTCTTATCAATTTAGACAATATGTATATTGAAACCGATGTACCAGAACGCTACATCGCAAACATTGTAACTGGTAAAACCGTTAAAGTTAATTTCCCTGTGTTAGGTAAAACAATCGACGCCAAAGTAAGGCAGGCTGGTAACTTTATCAACCCTGCCAACAGAACTTTTAAAGCAGAAATTGCGCTTCCTAAAACCAAAGATGCGAGCATTAAGCCCAACCTAACAGCGAAGCTTAAAATAAACGACTACACCAACCCTAAAGCCATTCTCATCCCGCAAAGTATCATTTCTGAAAATGCTGAAGGCCAACAATACGTATACACCATTACCGATAAAGAAGGTACAACCGCAAAAGCTAAACGCACAATTATAACAACAGGCAAAACACAAGGCGATGCGATTGAAATAGTATCTGGAATTGCCAATGGCGACGAAATTATCGATGAGGGCGCTAGAAGTGTTAAAGACGGACAGGCTGTAAAGGTGATAACACAAGGTTAAATCGCAAAATTTTAAACTTAAAATGCATTTAAGTAATGGCAAAAACAAACAAAAAAGTAGATAAAGAGTTTGCGTGGTCGTCTTGGGCGATTAATAATAAAACAACCATGTATGTGCTTATAGCACTTATCTTAGTTCTAGGTACGGGCGCCTATTTTAGCATGCCCCGAGAAAACTTTCCTGAGATAAAAGAAACTAAAATTTACATTAGTTCTATCTATCCTGGAAATACCGCAGAAGATATTGAGAAACTCATTACAGACCCTATAGAAGACAAACTTAAAACGGTAAGTAATGTGGTTGAAATTACATCGACTTCTCAAGAAGATTATTCTATTGTAATTGTAGAGTTTGATGAAAATATTTCGGTGGAAGCCGCTAAACAAAAAGTAAAAGACGAGGTAGACTCTGAAACAGCAAGTGAGGACTGGCCCACATTTAACGGTGCTAAAGTAGAGCCCAATGTGTTCGATTTAAGCATGTCTGAAGAAATCCCCATACTTAACATTAACATCTCTGGAGACTACCCTATTGATAAGCTTAAAGCCTTTGGGGAATATTTAGAAGATGAAATAGAGAGTTTGCAGGAAATCAAACAAGTTGATATTCGTGGTGCACAAGAAAAAGAAGTTGAAATTGCCGTAGACATCTATAAAATGATGGCGGCCCAAGTAAGTTTTGACGATATTATCAATACAATTAGTCGCGAAAATTTAACCATGTCTGCCGGTAACCTCATTACCAGCGGCCAACGTCGTACCATTAGAATTATTGGTGAAATTGAAAAACCAGAAGAACTGGAAAGCTTTGTTATAAAGTCTGAACGTGGCAACGCCATTTATCTAAGAGATGTCGCTGTAGTGACTTTTAAAGACGAAGACAAAACAACTTATGCCAGAGAGTTTGGACACCCTGTAGTCATGCTCGACGTTAAAAAACGTGCGGGCAAAAACATGGTAGACGCCGCAGAGCAAATTCAAAAAATAAAAGCCGACGCTGTTGCCAATGTATTTCCTCCAGATTTAACGGTAACCATTGCCAACGATCAATCCTCCAAAACGATTGGCCAAGTAGACGATTTGGTAAATAACATCATTTTTGGTATTCTATTAGTAGTAACTGTTTTAATGTTCTTTTTAGGATTTAAAAACGCACTCTTTGTAGGCTTTGCCATCCCCATGTCGATGTTCATGTCGCTTATGATTTTGAACCTTCTGGGGTATACAATGAATACCATGATTCTATTTGGATTAATTATGGGCTTAGGCATGTTGGTAGATAATGGTATTGTGGTTGTAGAAAACGTTTACCGCTTAATGAGCGAAGAAGGTATGAGCCGCATAGAAGCCGCAAAAAAAGGTATTGGCGAGATTGCATACCCCATTATTATATCTACTGCGACTACAGTAGCCGCCTTTATTCCTTTAGGGTTATGGCCAGGCGTTATGGGACAATTCATGATCTATTTCCCCATCACACTTTCGGTGGTACTAGGCTCCTCTTTATTTGTTGCCATCTTTTTTAATTCTGTATTGGTATCACAATACATGACCATAGAAGACAAAGAAATGCCGCTTAAAAATATCATTAAAATTTCTGCCATTGTTGGTGGTTTGGGAATTCTCGTATTAATTTTTGGGGGTACTTATAGAGCTTTCGGTACACTTATGGTCGCAACCATAGTATTGCTTTGGGCGTATCGTTTCTTTTTGAGAGGTTGGGCTAACGGATTTCAAAACAAAATACTCCCCAAATGGGAACGCTTTTACGAACGTATTTTGCGTGCTACACTAAAAGGCGGCAAACCTATTGCGATAACGGTAATGACTTTTATCCTGCTTATTATAGCCTTTATGGGCTTTGGTGCATCTGTTGGAAGCCAACGTACCAAAGTAGAGTTTTTTCCAGACAATACCCCCAATCAAATTATTGTATATATAGAATATCCTGAAGGTACAGACATTGCAAAAACCAATACCATAACCAAAGATATAGAGCAACGGGTCTATACCGTTTTAAATGAAAACACCTATATGAAAGGAGACTTCAATTTCTTAACAGAAAGTGCGGTATCTCAAGTTGGTGAAGGTGCTGGTAATCCGCAAACCGATGGCGGATCGGCTGCTGAAATGCCACATCGTGGTAAAATTACAGCAACCATGCGCGAATACAAATTTAGAGACGGTGCCGATAGTAACGTATTGCTAAAAAAGGTACAAGAAGCTTTAAAAGGCATTTACCCTGGTGTTGCCATTTCTGTTGAAAAAGATGCCGTAGGCCCTCCTGCTGGTTACCCTATTAATATTGAAATTGAAGGTAAAGACTATGGCGAATTGATTGCTACGGCCGAAAAAATGAAAGATTTCATTAACACCAAAAACATCCAAGGTATAGACGAGCTAAAAATTGATGTTAATAAATCAAAACCGTCCATGAAGGTTCAAATAGATCGTAAAAAAGCAGGAGAATTAGGTGTTACGGCAGGACAAGTAGGCCAACAACTGCGTAACTCTATCTTTGGAGCCAAAGCAGGCATCTATAAAAATGATGGCGAAGATTACGATATTTATGTACGTTTCAATAAAGAGAACCGTTATAACACCAGTGCCATTTTTAATCAAAAAATCACCTTTAGGGACATGGCCACTGGACAAATTAAAGAAGTTCCTGTATCTGCTGTAGCCCATCAAAATAATTCATCTGGCTTTAGTGCTATTAAGCACAAAAGTGTAAAACGTGTGGTAACCCTTTATTCTGCTTTAGCCCCTGGGTTTACAGATGCTGGTGCTATTGTTACCAAAATTCAAAATGAAATGAAAAGTTTCACAGAAAAACCAGATGATGTTAAAATAGATTATACCGGTCAAATTGAAGAGCAAAATAAGCAAATGGCATTTTTAATGGGTGCTTTCTTTACTGGATTAGGATTAATTTTCTTTATCCTCATCTTTCAATTCAATTCAGTATCAAAACCAGCCATTATCATGCTCGCTATCTTTTTAAGTCTTATTGGCGTGTTTGGAGGTATTGTTATAACAGGTAGTGCTTTTGTTATCATGATGACCATGATGGGGATCATTTCTCTTGCAGGAATTGTTGTAAACAACGGTGTGGTGCTTCTGGATTACACCCAATTGTTAATCGATAGAAAAAAAGTACAGCTTAACATTGCCGAAGACGTCTACATACAGAAACCAGATTTAATAGAAGCTATAGTAAAAGGCGGTAAAGCGCGTTTACGCCCAGTACTCTTAACGGCTATTACTACTATTTTAGGATTAATCCCCTTAGCTACAGGTTTAAACATTAACTTTTTTACATTATTTAGCGAATTTAATCCTCATATTTATGTTGGTGGTGATAATGTTATCTTTTGGGGACCTCTGGCATGGACGGTAATTTATGGTTTATTTATAGCCACTTTCCTGACATTAATCGTGGTTCCTATTTTATTCTACCTCGTAACCTTATTTAAAATGTGGTTGTATAAAGATCGTGTAGTAGATGTGGAATTAACTACAAAAGCGCATTAAAACACAGCTCTAAAAAGAAAACCGAATACCATTAAAATCCTAAAAGCGCAGCTGCAATAGCTGCACTTTTAGGATTTTAACGTTTTTTTTATAGCCTATTTACAATACGCGCTATTTTATAAAAAAAATCAATAAATTTGACATCCAACTATAGAAGATTGTTCATACGCTTTGTTCATTTAATGCTATCAGTATTACGCTTAACCTTATGAAAAAATTAATCAAAAATTTTCTTAAAGATCGATTTCTTATTCTAAAAATTAAAGATCGATTTGCGCCTTCTGTGCAAATAGAACAAAGAAAATTATATCTTAAATATAAAGAGCTGTTAAACAAAAATGAATTACCGTCTATAACTGATACTGGATTTAGGGTTTTTTCTCAATTTGAAGAGGATGGCATCCTCTTATTTATATTTTCCATTCTTGGTATGGAAAACAAAACATTTCTTGAAATAGGATCTGATGACGGTGTAAACAGTAATTCTGCAAATTTATATTTTAACTTTGGGTGGCATGGCCTCTTTATAGATGGCAATTTAAAAAGCATAAAGCGAGGACAGAAATTTTTCAAGAAATATCCTCACCCCTGGTTTTACCCTCCTAAATTTAAATGTGCTAAGGTAACACGTGAGAATGTTAATGCATTAATTGAATCATCTGGACTTAAAGGAGACATTGGTTTA
The DNA here is from genome assembly GCA_947504035.1 of uncultured Flavobacteriaceae bacterium. Taxonomy (GTDB): domain Bacteria; phylum Bacteroidota; class Bacteroidia; order Flavobacteriales; family Flavobacteriaceae; genus Jejuia; species Jejuia algarum. Next base: position 337,799 of record CANNGA010000001.1, on the reverse strand, counting down.
TTATCAATTGATATCGATGGTAATGATTATTGGGTTTGGGACGCTATAGATGTTGTATCCCCTAAAGTCGTAATTATTGAAACGCATAGAGAATTCGGCCTAAGAAACATTGTGGTACCCTATGATGCTAATTATGTATATCCAGGAAAACATCCTGTTTACAATGGGGCTTCTCCTGTTGCCATGACCAAACTAGCGCATAAAAAAGGATACAGATTAGTGGCTTCAAACGCGCTGGGATTCAATTTTATTTTTGTTAAAAACGGATTAGCAGATGACATACTGCCTGAGGTTACAGTAGAATCTGTTTTAAACCACCCTTCTGTTGAAGAAGGGTACGCTAGTTTTGAGCCCATTAAAGACTGGGATTATGTTGAAGGCTAACCCTTAGTATTCTTACTTTGTGTCTAGGTAAAAAAAGGTACGTTTCTTTTTAAAACGAATAACGCTATTCTAAATTAATCTTAAATACTAATGTTGCAAACAGCATCATTTCCTCTATAAATAAATATGTATCAATAACGTGTTGTTCCTTGCAATGATGGTTTGTCTTATGTAAATTTGTGGCTCAATTTTTTTACAATGTACAGAAGTCATAATTGCGGCGAATTAAGAGCTGCTCATATCAATACAGAAGTTACACTTTCAGGTTGGGTGCAACGCATCAAAGATTTAGGCGCCATTAATTGGGTTGTTCTTAGAGACCGCTACGGTTTAACCCAACTGGTGTTTGATCAAGAACGCTCTGAAGCAGCACTCTTAGAACGTTCTCAAAAATTAGGCAGAGAGTTTGTCATCCAAATTAAAGGAACGGTTATAGAACGCGAATCTAAAAATAACGCCATGGCCACTGGAGACATTGAAATTTTAGTGTCTGAACTCACTATTCTTAACGAAGCTCAAACACCTCCTTTTACAATAGAAGACCAAACCGATGGCGGCGAAGATTTAAGAATGAAATACCGCTATCTAGACATACGCCGTAATCCGGTTAAAGAAAGCCTTATTTTTAGACATAAAGTAACGCAAGAAGTTCGCAACTATTTATCTAAAGATGGGTTTATTGAAGTTGAAACCCCTTATCTCATCAAATCTACACCAGAAGGTGCTAGAGATTTCGTGGTCCCTTCTAGAATGAATGAAGGTCAGTTTTATGCCTTGCCACAATCGCCTCAAACCTTCAAACAACTATTGATGGTAGGCGGTATGGATAAGTATTTTCAAATTGTAAAATGCTTTAGAGATGAAGATTTACGTGCCGATAGACAACCAGAGTTCACACAAATAGACTGTGAAATGGCATTTATCGAGCAAGAAGATATTCTAAATGCTTTTGAAGGCCTTACCCGCCACCTTCTAAAAGAAATAAATGGTGTAGAGATTGAAAAGTTTCCACGCATGCTTTACGATGATGCCATGCGCCTTTATGGCAATGACAAACCAGATATTCGTTTTGGGATGGCATTTGGTGAATTAAATGCAGTCGCGCAACATAAAGACTTCAAAGTCTTTAATTCTGCAGAACTTGTTGTAGGTATCGCTGTGCCTGGTGGTAACACCTATACCCGAAAAGACATCGACAAACTTATTTCTTGGGTAAAACGCCCGCAAGTAGGGGCTTTAGGAATGGTGTATTGCCGTTGCAACGAAGATGGTTCTTATAAATCTTCTGTAGACAAATTTTACAACCAAGACGATTTGGCAAAATGGGCAGACGTTACTGGCGCCAAACCAGGAGACCTTATTTGCGTACTTTCTGGAGACACGAATAAAGTACGTGCACAATTAAGTGCTTTACGTATGGAACTGGCTGAGCGTTTAGAATTACGTAAACCCGACGAATTTGCACCACTTTGGGTCATGGATTTTCCATTATTAGAATGGGACGAAGACACCGAACGTTACCATGCCATGCACCATCCATTTACAGCTCCAAAACCAGGGCAACTCGAATTATTAAAGACAGACCCAGGCGTTGTAAAAGCAAATGCTTACGATTTAGTACTTAATGGTAACGAAATAGGCGGTGGTTCTATTAGAATACACGACAAAGCAACACAAGCCCTAATGTTCGATTATTTAGGCTTTACTCCAGAAGAAGCCAAAGCGCAATTTGGATTCCTTATGGATGCTTTTCAATACGGTGCACCACCACATGGTGGTTTGGCTTTTGGCTTAGACCGTTTGGTTGCCATTTTAGGCGGGCAAGAAACCATACGCGACTTTATAGCGTTTCCGAAAAACAACTCTGGACGCGATGTCATGATCGATGCGCCTGCGCCAATAGACGATGCGCAATTAGAGGAGTTAAGTTTAAAACTTAATGTAAAATCATAAAACAAAAAAAATCCTGCTCGCGCGGGATTTTTTATTAATTTTATAAAAGCACCGATGTCTTATTCTAGCCTTATCCTAAAACCCAAGAACGCACATGAGTTTTAAAGGTGTTTTACGCAATTTTTTAATTTGGAAATACAAACATATTTCCGAACAACAATTTATATACATACTTAGCGTTCTTGTGGGCTTTTTAGCAGGAATAGGGACGGTTATCCTAAAAAATCTAACCCACTCCATACGCTACTTTTTTAACCTTTACATCTTTAAAGACTATCAAAGTTCATTATACTTCATACTCCCTATTATTGGATTGCTATTGGTCTACATTATAAAACAAACTTTTTTAAAAAAACATATTGGGCACGGCATTTCTACAACACTACATGCCGTTTCCAAACTTAACGGCATCATACCCCGTTATAACATTTACGCTGCTCTAATTACGGCGCCTTTAACTGTAGGCTTTGGGGGGTCTGTAGGGTTACAAGGGCCTGCTGTGAGTGTAGGAGCTGCGCTAGGCTCTAACGCTGCACGTTTATTTCATATGAACACCAAAACGCGCCTGTTACTTATTGCTTGTGCTGCTACTGGTGCTATGGCTTCTATGTTTAAGGCCCCTATAGCAGCCATTGTATTTGCTATAGAAATATTTAGTTTAGACATTGCCTTTGGTGCATTAATTCCTCTCCTACTCGCTTCTGTTGCTGCAATACTAACGTCTTATTTCTTTCTTGGTACAGATGTCTTACTCCGTTTTAAATTAACAGACACCTTTCAAATAGAAGATATAGGTTTCTATGCTCTACTTGCTGTGGCGACTGGTTTTATATCTGTATACTACTCTAAAGTATTCTTTGGAATTACCAACTATTTTAAAACATTTAACAGCAGGGCCAAACGTCTATTAATAGGGGGACTCGCTATCGGTACCATGCTCTATATCGTCCCTCCCCTATATGGTGAAGGTTATGGTATCATGAACAATTTGCTTAAAGGAGACCATATCGCTGCTATAGGGCGTACACCTTTCGATTTAGATTTAGAGAATATTTGGATTGTTATAGGACTTTTATTGGGCATTACAGTTTTTAAAGCCATTGCGATGACCACAACTTTTGGTGCTGGTGGCGTAGGCGGTGTATTTATTCCAACCCTTGTAATGGGAAGTGCCTTAGGAAATGCATTTGCTAAAATTATTAACCATATGGGACTGCATTTTCAAGTCTCAGAATCTAATTTTACGTTAATTGGGATGACAGGGCTAATGGCAGGTGTTTTACATGCCCCATTAACCGCCATTTTCTTAATTGCAGAAATAACAGGAGGTTACGAACTGTTTGTGCCTTTAATGCTAGTATCGGCCATATCCTTTGCCATTACCAAATATTATGTCCCGCACTCTATTTACACCTTAAAATTGGCCAAACGTGGTGAACTTATTACTTACGATAAGGATAAAAACGTGCTTATGATGTTAGAAATAGATAAGGTTATTGAAACTAATTTCGTCATTCTAAACCCCGAAATGAAGCTAGGAGACGTTTTAAAAAATGCCGTAGCCAAATCGTCTAGAAATCATTTTCCTGTAGTTAACGCAACTAACGAGTTTTTAGGCGTACTACGCCTAGACGACATAAGACACCTCATGTTTAATACAGAACTTTATGATAAAGTAGATGTAGAAAGCTTAATGAATGCTAGCGCGGGGCTCATTACATATGAAAAAGATACCATGAGCACTATAATGGATAAATTTAAAACCAGTGGTGCTTGGAATTTACCAGTTCTAAAAAACGGCAAGTATTATGGATACATCTCTAAATCGAAATTACTAACGGCTTACAGACGCCAATTGATTAATGTGACACACTAACATAAAAATGAAGCAAACCTGTATTTCAAAATGACAGCCTTAGTAGTACACGAAAATCCAGAAGTTGCCACTATTTTTAAACGGTATCAAGCCCCTATAAAAGAAAAACTATTAGCCCTAAGGGCTTTAATTATTGAAACCGCACAAGAAATAGATGCGGTTACATCCTTAGAGGAAACCTTAAAATGGGGAGAGCCTAGTTATATATCTCCTATTGGAAGTACCATTAGAATTAATTGTAAATCGAAACAGCCCAATTTGTATGCGATGTATTTCCAATGTACCAGCAAACTTATCCCCACATTCAAAATACGATTTAACCACGAATTGAATTTTGAAGGTAATCGTGCCATCGTATTCGATATTAAAGATGAGCTTCCTGTAACAATCTTAAAATACTGTATTAAAGCAGGCTTAACCTATCATAAGGTAAAACACTTGCCACATTTAGGCATTTAACCCGCTTTATACCTACACTATCTATGAGGTTAAATCGGGGTTAAAACTCAATTATTTCTTCGTAGCTTTGCGTTTAAGATTTATAGTATGAAGTATCTTATTATCGTATTGTTTTTAATTGCAGGAGGATTAATCGCATATGGGTTCTTATTCGCCAATGAAATACCTCAAAAATTCATAGGCTCTGGCGTTGCACTACTCTTTCTAATCGCCTTTCCCCTATTTGCGTATTACCGCTGGAAAGATAGAGACCTGAAAGACTATATGCTTACCAAAGAAAACTTAGATAAAATGCGCGAGAATCAAAACGCCTCGAAGCGTTAACTTAAATTACGCTTTTCTATAAAAAAACGTTTTAACAAACGACTGGCTTCTTCTTCAAGTATACCACCTTTTAGCGTCGTTTTAGGGTGTAATTTTGTTTGCAATGCAATACAGCCCCGTTCTAGGTCGCGTGCGCCGTAAACAACATGAGATATTTGACTCCAATACAAAGCCCCTGCGCACATTTGGCAAGGCTCTAAAGTGACATATAAGGTGCATTTTTTTAAATACTTCCCCCCAAGGTAATTGGCTGCAGCGGTTATCGCTTGCATTTCGGCATGTGCAGTAACATCGGTTAAGGTTTCGGTGAGATTATGGCCTCTTGCTATAATGGTATTATCGACTACAATAACAGCACCAACAGGAATTTCACCTTTTTCAAACGCTATTTCTGCCTCTTGCAAGGCTTTTTTCATAAAGTAAGTATCATCAAATGGGTCTATCATACCCGCAAAGCTATCAAAATTTATCTTTATAACTACGTGACAAAGGAATTTGAGACTTATCTATTAGCTCTAATTTTGTTGGGTGTACTTGTTTTACAAAATTGGCATTCACTATAAACGATCTGTGACAGCGTATAAAATTTGGTGGTAATTCCTCCTTAATAGCACTTAGTTTACCACGTACCAAATGGCTTTTTCCATTGCTTGTATAGACGTTAAGGTAATGGTCTTCCGATTTTATGTAAACCAAATCAGAGATATACACCTTGGTTTTGTCTTTTAAAATAATATGGTTTTTAATGACAATACTTTTTAATTCATCTATTTTTTGAAGTGTCTCAGACTGTTCTTCTTCTAAAGCAGCACTTTTCTTCTTATAACGCTTATACAAATAAAAGGATACAATAAACAATAGAGAAACCACCCCAAAAATAGGTAACATAGTAAATAACCGCGACTCTAGAGTTGCTACTTGTTTTGATGTTTGCTCTAATGCTTTCACTTTATCCTCGTAATTATAAGTTGCTTCTATTTTTAAAATTTCTCTAGCATGAGCTTTTTGGTCTAACTGCGCTTTAACCTCATGCATGCGTTTTAAATAAAATAAGGCGCTATCGCTTTCATGCAGCTCTTCGTAGCACTTGTACAGCCATTCGTAGGTGTACATAACCATAAGCGGTTCCTTATCGCGCTTTAAGTCTTTTTTAAAAAACGGAATCGCTTTCTCGTAATCTCCATTTTTATACAAATTCACATGCCTATTAAATTCTAAACCTTTGATGCCTTTTTGAGCATACCAATATGGAATTGTCTTGTAAATTTCGAGGGCTTTGGTATTGTATAGATTTGCTTTTTTATAGTCTTTAAGCCAGTGAGACAAATAAATGCCATAAAGTTGATGAAACTGAGCTTTAAGCATAGGGCAACTTTCTAAGATAATATTAGAATATCCCTTTTTAAAAAGAGCTTCCATACTTTTAATATCTGAAGCACTAAAATTTTGTTCTAAATACATAAACTTATATCCTATCAAAATATAGTTATACCAGTGTTTATCTACTAGGGACATTCTTGAATAATTCTCATATTCTTTTAAAAAAAATCTGGTACTTTTTATATCTCTACAAGCATAAAGCACATGCATATTTGCCTTAAACAATATTTCTGAAATAAGCATTGTGTCCTTTAGTTGTTTTGCAGATTTTAGAAGTGAAAAATACTGCTCAGATATAATTTCGTTTTTACTAAAATCCTTTTCTAGAGACATGTAATCTGTCTTAAGAAGTTTCAAAACAACTTGTTTTCTTTTATAATAAGTCGTTTCTAAAGTGGCTTCTATATTTAAGGGAAGTAATTTACCTTTTTCGATATATGTTATATAATTTTCGAATAATGATTTAATTTGAATATTTTTAACCTTATTAGTCATTAATGAAGCAACTTTAACGTCATAACACCTTAAAGCAACAAAAGCACTATCTATATAGTTTTGGCTGCTAATAGCAAAACTATAAAAACCTAAAATCAAAATTATTACGACTTCCCTTAGCTTGGCTGATTTAACGTCCGCCTCGATAAGCTGGTCTCCCATTACATTCGTAACCGCCTCCAATAGCAATTCCAGCATCTTCTGGCGAGATACTCGCACATCCCATAAATTCCAAAACACTTGTCCTTGTAGCATCTCTAACATAAAAGTTTATTGTTGCATCTTCATGTATAAAAAATGGTTTTTCAAGGGTATTCCTGCCATAAGTATAGTCTAAACTATCGTCCTCGGTAGGCCTATCTCCCTTTATCAAATCGAAAACAATTTTTATTTCTTTATCATGGCTTGTGTTTAACAGTTGTACCTTGCCAATTTTATAATTCCTAACAGGAACTCCATTTATTTCATCATCTAAATCTAAGAAAAAATGTTTTACTTCTAATGAATCAACCTGATAAACCGAATCACTTACGCTTTTCCCATTAAATCTACCTAAAATAGAATATGCGTTATGATTTTCAGAAGGAATATCCTCTCCAAACTTGGTTTTGTCTGCAAAGCAGGGTTGAAAAACTAAAGTTTGAAAACTGCAGTGATCTTCTATATTGTAATAGAGTATCGATTTCCCTAAATTAGAGTAATTAGGAAAAACACTCCTTTTCGAACACGTCTTTGCCTCATTAATTCTTTTGCAACAAGATGTCATCCCCATAATAATTATAATTATAAGTGCTATTTTAAAAGTTTGTTTTTTTGCTTTCATATTTAATTTTGATTTATAATTGGATAATAATTAAAGGCTCCTAAAGAATCTAAATAAGTAAACTTCAATTCTTTATCACCTATGCCATTACAAAAATAATGCATTATAGATTTTTGATCATAAGGGGGAAATCTTATTATATTGTAGACAGAGGGCTCTTTACAATCTAAATCGGAAGACATGACATGCTCATGTAAAAACCCCAATGTGTGTCCTATTTCATGCCTAAACACACCTACCTTGTCGTATGTAGTATCAGAAAAATATGTAGAGGTAATAAAAATATTTTTTTCATATTTTGGTAAACTGGGTAAGGGCAAAAATGAAAAAGCTAAATCCACGCCGTTATCATTAGCTATTTTTCTTATTACAAAAGTTAATTCTTCGGGAAAAGATCGACCTTCCAATATACTATCTAAATGTTGTAGATGAATAAACTTTACATCACATATACCTTCCCAATTACGAGATGCTTCATACATATTGTCCTTAACAATATCATACTCCTTCAAATTCTCACCAAAAGAAGATTTATCAATAGCGTATTTCATATTTGAATGCTCTCTCTGCTTTATAATATCTCCATCAATTCTAAAACCTCTAATTTTAGGTCCTGATTTATTAATCCCGTACACAGAATCAAATGCTTTTATTTCTCTTAATTGCGCTCTATACTGATAATATTCGTTTTTTCTCATTAATAGATCTCCTTCCACTACATAATAAATACTGTCATGAATTTCTACCGTATGAGGTTTGTTAACCTTTTTACTACTCTCATAATTAAATGTTCTGCCGTCATTTATTTTTTCTAAAGAAATGAACAAAAAATTACCTACTGTATCTATAGTCCTAAATTTAAAATCGTTTAAATGTTCTTCTTTAAAATTCAAATGTTTTGAATTATTACACCTAAACAAGAGAAAAATAAATAATACTTGAATTGTTTTTAAAATAATAGAATTCATTTTAACATCAATTTATTAATTAGAAACTCTATTATTTTTCTTGAGATTTTACCTTCCCCAAATTGTACGTAATTCCAAAAAAGTGTCCTAATTGTAATTTTTCTACGGTTGGGATGGTGTCGCTCGTTAAATTTTCTACAGCAGTAGTGCCGTCGGCAACAAATGGTGTTTGTAAGGTTTCTGCTCTGCCAACAGACAATCCATAATGCAGTACAAAACGTGCCATTTTCCCTAAAACAAGTCCGCCACCTGCTAAAATCTGAAATTTTTGATCATTCGTAAGCATCGCTCCAAAACTAAATGTAGGTTTTACCCAACCACCTGTACGGTAAGATAAATTTGCAACACTTCCAAAACCATAGTCAACGTCTCCTAAAATGGTTTCGTTAATCACTTGAAAAGTCCCTGTATCGTTAGTTTTTTCAGATATGTTATAATCACGATCTCTAATCGTTGATAAAAACACCCCTGCGCTAATGTCTATTTTAAAGCCTCCTTTCACCCAAAGATTATACGATGCTTCATCAGAAGTTGCATCTCCTTCTTCTTTTGTGGTTCGTTTTAAGTTTAGTGTTAAAGCATCTATATTTTTACCATTAAGATCTATTGGAAAACTGTAGTTAGCAAGTTTTACAGAAAATAAAGAATGTAAAGTTTCATTAATCGTTTTAAGAACAGGGCTATATGTCCTTGCTAATTCTTCATTATAAATTTTAGCATTTTTTTGAGATAATTTACCCTTTAACTTATAACTTTCATTATTTATTGATTTGGTAATAGCTTTAGCGTCTTCTAAAAATACCGCTCTTTTAATTTTCAAATCTTGTTGGTCTAGATAGTCTTCTGATTTAATTTGAACAAAATACCTATTTATAATTTTTAGCAAGTCTTTTTGTTGTGATGTGTAATACTCTATTTGAAATATGCCATATTCTAAAATGTTTTTTTCATTAAAAACGTCGAGTCTTTTTCTTTCATTTAAGAACGTTTCTAACCGTTCATGTAGTACTTTTTGAGCAGCAAAAAGTACTTCTTTCTTCTTTTTGTTTTTTTCTAATTTAATTTTCTGACTTGCAATTTGTTGTTTAAGATTTTCAACTAATTGCTCTTGTTTGCTGAATGCTTCTGAAAGATCAAAATTTATAGTATTTAAACGTTTCCCTCTTATTGTACTATTGGCAACAAATGCTTTATTATCAGCACTAAATTTAAATTGAGATTTATAAAGATTAATTTGTTTTTTCTCTTTTTGAAGTTCTTTTTCTAAAATATTCAGCTTGTTTTCAATATCAATAGTGGTAATATTACTTTTTTCAATAACTTCAGTAATCGAATCTAAAGGTGCTACATTTATATTTTCTTCTTCATCGTTTGTATCATCAATTGTCTTAGGTTTTAATTTTTTTTCTAAACTATTACCAAAATCTTCTTTCGTATCATTAAACAAATCTAATACACTGCTATTTAACTGATAAGTATATTTAAAAGGATTTGTATTTTTAAGTTGAAATTGCACAAGCGCATTGTGTTTTATTTTCAATCGTTTATTAGCACATACATTTTTACCTTCAATTTTAAAGGCCTTCGCTGAAGGTGTTCCAACATCTAAGGTAACTACGGCATTATCTTGTGCATGTATTATACTGGTTACAAGTATGACTAGAATTAAATATTTTCTCATGATATTACTTATTTTCAAAATTCATTTTCGCCAACAGATTCATTTGTAGTCTGCAGAAACACATGGCCTTGTTTGTTTCTATTTAAGAAAACAGGTGTTTCATTACGGAGTGTTGTAATTATTATTTGAAATTCTACAGCGTTATCATGTCGCTTCCAATTGGTCCAATTTCCATCGTTTAATTTTAATCTCACATGCCCGATATTGTGTTGTATATCCCATGCATAACGATACTCTAATACTTGTTTCATAATATCTTATTTGTTACTATTTTCCTCAAAACTACCTGTAAACAAAGGGCTTATCCAAAAAAATGTCGTGAATGACGCCTAAAATAGCGTGAATAACATTGTTAAATAATTTCTAATACAGGTTTTAGTTAAAGCGTGTCGAAAACTGTACTTTTGCACTGTGCAGTATCCGCTTTTAAATACCATAAATTTGCCAGAAGATCTTCGGCTTTTAGCTCCAAAAGACTTAACGCAACTTGCGCAAGAATTGCGCGAATTCATTATTACAATTGTAGCGACCAAAGAAGGGCATTTGGGAGCTAGTTTAGGTGTGATAGAGTTGACAATTGCACTACATTATGTTTATAACACCCCTGTAGACCAATTACTCTGGGACGTTGGGCACCAAGCCTATGGTCATAAAATCTTAACAGGCCGTCGTGATGTGTTTCATACCAACAGGCAATTGGGCGGTATTAGTGGTTTCCCTAAACGCAGCGAAAGTGCGTATGATACCTTTGGTGTAGGCCATTCTTCTACAACAATTTCTGCAGCTTTAGGTATGGCTATTGCGTCGCAACTTAAAGGCGAAGACAGACACCATATTGCCGTTATTGGCGATGCTTCTATTGCGAGCGGTATGGCTTTCGAAGGTTTAAACCATGCGGGAGTTACCTCTGCTAATCTCTTAATTATTTTAAACGATAATGCTATTGGTATAGACCCCAGTGTTGGGGCTTTAAAACAATATTTAACCAATGTTAAAAAAGGCACACAACGCCGAAATAATAGCATTGAAGCTTTAAACATCGACTACTCTGGCCCTGTAGACGGTCATGATTTTACAGCTTTAATTTCAGAATTAAAACGTCTTAAAGCTGTTAAAGGGCCTAAACTTTTACATGTAATCACCACCAAAGGTAAGGGCTTAAAACAAGCAGAAGCAGACCAAGTAAAATACCATGCGCCTGGAAAATTCGATGCTAAAACAGGGGAACTGCCTTACAGCCCTCCTAAAGTACAACCGCCAAAATACCAAGATGTTTTTGGACATACTATTGTGGAATTGGCTAAGGCTAATAAAAACATCGTAGGCATTACGCCTGCTATGCCTACAGGAAGTTCGCTTAAATTTATGATGGAAACCCTTCCAGAACGGGCTTTCGACGTTGGTATTGCCGAGCAGCATGCCGTAACACTAGCCGCTGGTATGGCCACACAAGGGCTGATCCCTTTTTGCACCATTTACTCTACCTTTATACAACGGGCTTACGATCAAATTATTCATGACGTTGCCCTACAAAACCTTCCTGTGGTGTTTTGTTTAGACCGCGCTGGTTTAGTGGGTGAAGATGGAGCTACACATCATGGTGTTTTCGATTTAAGTTACCTACGCTGCATTCCTAATCTTATTATTTTTGCGCCCCGTAACGAAATTGAGTTGCGCAACATTATGTATACCGCACAACTTGGTCTAGAACATCCTATAGCGATTCGCTATCCTAGAGGTCGAGGTGTTACCATAGATTGGCAACAACCTTTTAATGCAATAGACATAGGTACAGCAGAACAACTAAAACAAGGAGATGCCATCGCCGTACTTAGTATCGGTACTATAGCTAAAAATGTCACTGCTGCAATTACAGATCTAAAGGTATCGCATTACGACATGCGCTTTGTGAAACCTTTAGACGAGGCGCTATTGCATCGTATTTTTAAAACCCATGATAGTATTGTTACCGTAGAAGACAACGCTTTATCTGGTGGTTTTGGATCGGTTATTTTAGAATTTGCGGCACATCACCAATATACGAACAGTATTAAAACTCAAGGCATTCCAGATCAGTTTGTAGAACACGGTCGTGTTGATGAATTACAAACATTAGTGGGATTAGATACTAATAGCTTGCGCCAACTGATAACAACTTTACAAGCACAACCTTAAATTGATGTATTGCGTATTACACCTGTTTTAAAACGCTACGCCTTCTATATTCTTAAAATTTTGTATGGCTTTACGATCGCTCAACAAAGACACATAATGGCATACCGCTAATAATCTATCATACAGTTCGGGAGCATTAAAATCTATAGTATCTGGTAAGCGCTTTAAGATAAGAGCATCATAATTAGAGGCTGTACCTTTAAAATTGTTATTAACAGCTTTAGTGTAGACCTCTAAAAGTTTATTTATAATCTGATAACCTGCAATCTCTTTATCGATAACCTCTTCAGATTGGTAAATTTTCTCAATACTAATTTTTATAATATCTTTAATTTGAGCTTCGTATTTGCTCTTATCTAAAAGTGCTGCATCGAAAGTCCCTTCCAAAATAGCCGTTTCATTAGCCATAAAAATACTTACGGCATCATTAATTAAGGCACCAATAGCTAATGCTCTAAGGTAACTTACGCGATCTGCCTTGGTTTTTAAAGCATAATAGTTTTCGGTTTTAATATTTTCACGAATCAATTTAGACAAATACTCTAAAGCATATTCTTCTGGAATAAGTCCTAAGTTAATCCCATCTTCAAAGTCGATAATCGTATAACAAATATCATCTGCAGCTTCTACCAAATACGCTAAAGGGTGACGTGCATACCCAGAATGCGCTGCATTGCGCTTTACCAGCCCTAATGTATCTGCTACATCATTAAAGGCCTCTTTTTCCGACTGAAAAAAACCGTATTTTTTATCTGCAATATGCGTTGTAGGCTTTTTAGGCAGAGACGCTTTGGGATATTTGGTAAATGCACCTAATGTCGCATAACTTAAACGCAACCCGCCTTTACGTCCTGCTCTACTTTGGGTTAAAATTTTAAAACCATTGGCATTGCCTTCAAAATCACAGAGGTCTTGATAGGCAGCCTCTGTTAATGAGGCCTTAAATTGTTGGCCGCCTCCAGATTTAAAAAATTCGCCAATAGCTTTTTCTCCAGAATGTCCAAAAGGAGGATTCCCTATGTCATGTGCTAAGGCTGCTGTAGCTACTATAGCGCCAAAATCATTAGCCTGATAGCCATGAACAGCTTGCAAATCTGGATGCTTCTCCAGCACCCTCTTCCCGACTTGTCGTCCTAAAGAACGGCCTACCACACTTACCTCTAAACTGTGTGTAAGTCTCGTATGTACAAAATCGGTTTGAGACAAGGGAATAACCTGTGTTTTGTCTTGTAAACTCCTAAATTCTTGCGAAAATACAATGCGATCGTAATCCACATCAAATCCTAAACGCGTTTCATCTTGTGCTGTTCTTAAGCGCTCATTGGTGTCTCCATAGCGTTTTAAAGAAAGTAATTGTGCCCAGTTCATATCCTAACCATAAAAGGAAAGCAAGATAATTGTTTTCGTGAACATACAATCCAGAAAACCTGTTAACATTAAGATAACATTTTAGTTATTTAGGTTTAATGATTCGGTAACACTTAAATCGCATTAAACCAGTTTCTTTGCAAAAAAAATGATTTTCAATTTCATGAAAGTATTACTCTCAGTACTATTACTAACGCTAAGCACTTTTAGTTTTGCTCAAAACACAAACACAATTAGTGGTATTATTACCGATGCAGAAAGTGATAGCGCTCCGCTATTATTAGCTAAAGTAACTTTAAAAGAAACAGGACAAAAGGCGTTAACAAATGAAACAGGCACTTTTAGTTTTGACAACCTAGCACAAGGTACTTATACCTTAGTATGTAGTTTTACGGGATATGAAACCAAAGAAATCGTTGCCACTTTAAATGCGCCTACCGATGTTGTGCTTCACGCTTCTTCTTTATCTTTAGATGACCTTACTTTAGCGTTCGCAGCCTCTGCATCTAAAACACAAGATGATGCTATAAAACATAATTAAACGTATACATTAATTTAACATACCTATTTAAAAAAAAGCACTTTTTACAATTGTAAAAAGTGCTTTTTTTTAGGCCTAGTCCAGTACCTGAAAGGGCTTTTCTACAAATAGCACTTTCTTAATCAAATGTTAATTTATTGTAAACAATCCTTAAAAAAACAGCGCCTTTGATAACGTTAAACTAACGCTTTTATTACAGTTCTTTAATTGTGTAATAACACAATAGTCACAAAGAGGTGGTTTCTTTGCGGCAACAAATTAAAACGAAATAATGAGACATTTTTTACTATTATTACTTCTCTTTACCAGTGTGTTAGCTCAGGCTCAAGACACAGGGTCAGTATCTGGAAAACTTACTGACAAAGACTATAATAATGAACCATTAGCGTTTGCTAATGTATTGATTAAAGGCACCACAAAAGGAACAACGTCTGATTTTGATGGGCTTTACGAAATTAAAGGTTTAGAAGCTGGATCGTATACTTTACAAGTTAGTTTTGTAGGTTACGAGACGCAAGAAAAAACAATTACGATTACAGCAGGAAACACAACCAAGTTAGATCTAGTTATGTCTGCAAGTGCTGCCTCTTTAGACGAGGTTGTTATTAGTGTAAGTCGAAAAAAAGAAACTGAAGCAGCTACACTTTTAGACCAGAAAAAAGCTGTAGAGATCAAGCAAACTATTGGAACTGTTGAGCTTGCAAAAAAAGGTGTTAGCGATGCAGCGGGTGCTGTATCAAAAATATCTGGAGTTTCTAAACAAGAAGGCTCTAGTAATGTATACGTTCGCGGTTTAAGCGATAGATATTTAAACACCACACTTAACGGTTTATCTCTACCTTCTAATGATGTGAGTAAGAAGAATATTGATTTAAACTTATTTTCATCTGATATTATAGAAAATGTGTCTATTAGTAAAGCGTACTCTTCTAAGTTTTATGCTGATTTTGCTGCTGGTAACGTAGATATTACCTCTAAAGATTATACAGGAGACGGCTTTTTTGAATTTAGTGTTGGTTCTGGTATAAACACCAATGCCGTAGATAAAAATTTTATTAGAAGTGAAGGTACTGGTTACTTTGGGTTTTACAACAGGTTTTCGCAAGAGCCTTTCGCTGTAATCCTTAATCACGGTGTAGACCCTGTAGACGCAGGAGCACCTATAAACGTTAGTTTTGGAGGGTCTTTTGGGAAGTCATTCTCTTTTAAAGATGGTTCTAAACTTAGTTTTTACGGAACAGGATCTTTCGAGAACAACTTTGAATACCGAAGAGGTGTTTCTGTAGATTTTACAAACGTAGAAAATAAAGCATTTGATGCTGCCGAAGAGTTTGAGTATGGCACAACAACAACAGCTATGGCTTCTATTATCTATAAAATAGATGGTAATAACTCCATCAAAGCCAATTCATTATTTATAAACAGTTCATCAGACAAAGTAGGTTTCTTTGGTATAGATGGTACGGGTAGAAATAGGGATGCCATAGAAGATACAGATCAAGGTTTCTTTCAAAAAAACATACAGTTTAATGAAAACTTGATTTACGTAAACCAATTAACGGGTAAACATAAATTTGAGCCTTTAGATCTAGATTGGGGTTTTGGTCATAACTTTGTTAATGCTAACGAGCCAGACAGAAAGCGTTTTAGCTTTGAAAACTTTCAATTTGCCTTAGACAATGATCCTAATACAAATCCAGAATTCTTTAGCAATGTGGATTTCGATAACCAACGTTATTTTCAAAACATACAAGATGAAGAATTTAACGGCCGTTTAAATCTTACTGTTAAAACTATTGAAAACACAAAGTTAAACATTGGCTATAACGGAAGGTCTAAAGAACGTAATTTCGACAATACTAGATTTGGATTGGACATTATTGGAGACCCTACCGTACCAAATGTTAATAGCTTAAATAACTTCTTCTCTTTCAGCAACCTAAATACTAGTGTTTCTCCTGGAGGTTTTACCGTTAACATTATTAACCCAATCCCTGGGCAGAGCAATGTGAACCGTCCTGGCTTAGACGAGAACACTTACGATGGTAAACTGGACATTCATGCAGGATATGTTAATGCGCAAATTAACCTTGACGATAAATGGTTAATTGTACCAGGTCTTCGTGTAGAATCTTTTGACCAAACCGTGTCTTATGACGTGATTAACCTCGGTAATAACGGCGTAGGTTCTGTTTCTGATTCCGATGATTTATTCCTACCAAGTTTAAGTGTGAAATATGCGTTACAAGAAGATCAAAATTTACGTTTCTCGGCAAGTAGAACTATTTCACTTCCAGAATTTAAAGAAGTAGCTCCTTTTGTATACGAAAGTGTATCACAACGTATTGGTGGTAACCCCGATTTATTTGGAAGAGGTGACAATACAGGTTTTGTTAATGTTCCAGATGTCTCTTTCTCTAATGTGATTAATATAGATTTAAAATACGAATGGTTTTTAAGCCCTTTAGAATTATTCGCTGTTAGTACTTTCTACAAGCGAATTGATGATCCTGTAAACTTAGTTGTAGCTTTCGATGCGACAGGAACACAACGCTTCTTTAGAACAGGTGAAAAGGCGCAAGTATTTGGAGCTGAAATTGATTTTAGAAAAAATCTAATTCTAAACGAAGACGACGAAGCAGAACTTTCCTTCGGTGTCAATGCTACAATTATGCATACAGAACAAGATTTATACGATAATATTGTCGGTACTTTTAGCGTAAGCTTTTCTGAAGACAAAGAACAATTACAAGGCGCCTCTCCTTTTGTAGGTAACGCCGATATTACCTATGCTCCAACTTTAAATGACAATTTCAAACCCTCTGCGACCTTATCAACATCTTATTTCTCAGATAGAATAGATGCTTTAGGTTCTGGTGCTTTAGGTAATGTTATTGAAAAAGGAATTCCTTCTTTAGACTTTATTTTAAGAAACAAAATTGGTGAAAAATTTCAAGCCAACTTTGCCGTGAAAAATATTTTAAATCCTCGTGTACGTTACATTAGAGAGAGTGCAGACGGAGACATATTAGTAACCTCTGCCAATGGTAAAGATGTTACGAACTACAGAAAAGGATTGAACATAGGATTACAATTAAAATACAAATTTTAAACAAAAACAACACTTTAATTTTAAGAAAATGAAAACCACACGCAATTTATTCTTAACATTTAGCGCTGCTTTATTAGCACTAACTTTTAACTCTTGTGCATCAGATGACACCGCTGATATTACAATCATTGAGGGCAATAATGATGCTAACGTTGTAGAAGGAATTCCTGTTCCTGCGGCAACGTATACATCCGACCTAGTATTAGATGCCAATACGGCTTACACTATAAACGGTCCTGTAATTATAGCTGAAGGTGCTACACTTAGAATTGGAGAAGGCGCTATAATTCGATCTGCAGCTAACGGTGCAAATGTATATGTAGCTATTTCTCAAGGCGCGCAAATTATCGCTAACGGAACCGCTGCAAATCCAATTGTATTTACTTCTGGATCTTCAACGCCTGCCGCAGGACAGTGGGGAGGTTTAATTATCTTAGGGCGCGCACCTTTAAACTCTGTAACTGGTAACGCTACAGCAACCTCTGAAATTGGAAGTTTAGCTTATGGTGGTTCAGACGCTGCCGACAATTCTGGTATTATACGTTATGTACGTGTAGAATACTCTGGAGGTGCTGCCGATGGTTCTTCTGAAAACAATGGATTCTCTTTCTACGGTGTAGGTTCTGGAACTACAGTAGATTTTATTCAAGCATTTGAAGGTGCTGATGATGGTATCGAGTTCTTTGGTGGTACTGTAAATGTAGATCACTTGGTAATTACAAACTGTCAAGATGATTCTATAGACTGGACAGAAGGTTATATAGGAAACATCACAGATGCTTATGTATCTCATGGCGAATCTCACGATAAGGGTATCGAGGGAGATGGTTATAATACGGATATAGGTAATTTATCTGACCCTATTTTCTGGTCTAGACCTACTATTACAAATTTAACGATAAAAGGTTTAGGTTCTGATACTAATAACGAAGCTATTCGCTTAAGAGCAGGTACACAAGGATTCTTAAACAATGTTTTACTTGAAGGTTTCACAGAAGGTTTCGATTTAGATGGTGATGCTGGTGATAGTGCAAACCCAACTGGAACTGGAGTAATAAACGGTGTTTTAAGTGCGACTGACGTTACATTTAACGATGTTACAGAGCAATTTAAAAACGATACTGGAGATACTTTTGCTGTTGAAGATTTCTTAACAGGTATTGGTGCTGGTACAGGTACTGCGTTTTCTACTTGGGGTGCAGGATGGACCGTGGGTAACTAATTTCTTTTAAAATTACATAAAAAAAGCATCCTATTACAGGATGCTTTTTTAGTTATAGTTGTAGTTGGTATAATTGGCTAAAGTGATGCAATATTTTTGGAGTAATCTACTTTCTTAGTTTTCCCTTCTATGACATAAATCCATTCTCCAGTTTTCTTTCCTTCTTTATAATATGCAGTCACTGTCTTTTCTCCTGCTTCATTAAAACTTAACCACTGTCCTTCTAATTTACCGTCGGCAGTATAAGATCCTGTTTGACTCACTTTACCATTCTCATGGTAATATGTAACATCTATTAAATTTGTCTCTTTATTAAGCGTTAATGTTCTTTCTTTTTGTGCAAAAACGGATACACTAATAAATAGTGCCGCTAAAATTGATATATATGTTTTCATTGCTATTTGGGTTTAATTAATAATTACTTTACAAATATATATTTTATTTTACTTTTAAACAACATTTAGATAACATTAAATTAACATAAGACTCATAATTAACTCATAAGCAACTATTTAAGTGTGTAAAAAAAATTAAAACCACTCTAAATTCACTAACATAAGCTACTACTAATGCTATGCGCCTTATTATATAAAAACTCTTATACATAGAACATAACATTGGGATAACATTGAGTTCGTTTTAAAATAAGACATTTGTTGCTTAAATTTTATGTTTTTAACGATGGAACACATTTACATCTATATGCTTATTGCTTTGGGATTTTTAGCCATAGCAGATTTAATTGTTGGTGTTAGCAACGATGCTGTAAACTTTTTAAATTCAGCAATTGGTTCTAAAGCTGTATCCTTTAAAACCATAATGATTGTAGCCAGTTTAGGTGTTGCCATGGGCGCCTTAAGTTCTAGCGGCATGATGGAGGTGGCCCGAAAAGGCATTTTCAATCCTAGTGAATTTATGTTTGATGAAATCATGATTATATTCATGGCGGTTATGATTACCGATATCCTTTTATTAGATTTTTTTAACACCTTAGGCCTGCCCACATCGACCACTGTTTCTATCGTATTTGAATTGCTTGGCGCTTCTGTTGCCGTAGCCATCTTAAAGATAATGGCCCCAGATAGTGGACAAACCTTATTAGATATAGGCAATTATATTAACAATGGTAAAGCTATAGAAATTATATTAGGGATATTGCTTTCTGTAGTGGTTGCCTTTTCTGTTGGTGCTATCATTCAATTTATATCGCGTTTATTACTGTCTTTCAATTTTAATACTAAGCCTAAGTTTTATGGCGCTATCTTTAGCGGTTTTGCAATCACCTCTATTCTTTATTTCATCTTAATTAAAGGGATTAAAAATGCATCATTTATGAGTGGAGAACTAAAGGCTTTAATCCACAACAATAATATTGCACTATTGGCTATAAGCTTTATCTTATTTAGCTTAATCTCATTAGCATTGATCGCACTTCTTAAAGTTAATATTTATAAAATTATAATTGTAGTCGGTACTTTTGCACTGGCTGTAGCTTTTGCAGGTAATGATTTGGTGAATTTTATTGGTGTACCTATTGCTGCATTCGATTCTTTTGGCGTTTGGATGAAAAGTGGCACTGCTCCTGATGTTTTAAGAATGACCAGCTTATCCGAAGCCATTCCTACGCAACCTGTATTACTTTTAATAGCAGGGCTTATTATGGTATTAACCTTATGGTTTTCTAGTAAAGCCAAAGCTGTTGTTAAAACTTCAGTAGATTTATCAAGACAAGACGATGTTAACGAACGTTTTGAGCCTAATTTCTTATCGCGATACATTGTACGTTCAAGTATAGCGCTATCCGACAGCTTTAGCAACCTATTGCCAGAGGCTGCTAGAACCTATATTAACCGTCAATTCGAACATACTAGAATTCCTGCCTCTGTAAAAACAAAGGATATGCCTGCCTTCGATTTGGTACGTGCCTCTGTTAATTTAATGGTTGCCAGTGTTCTTATCTCATTGGCCACATCTATGAAATTACCATTATCAACAACCTATGTTACCTTTATGGTCGCCATGGGAACATCGTTAGCTGATCGCGCTTGGGGCAGTGAGAGCGCTGTCTATAGAGTTGCTGGTGTACTTAACGTGATTGGAGGTTGGTTTTTCACAGCATTAAGCGCCTTTGCTGCTGCCGCTGTTATGGCTGTTATTTTGTTTTATGGTGGCGCCTACGCCTTAACAGCTTTACTTATTCTTGCCATCGTACTGCTTACTAAAAACTATTTAACGCACCGTAAAAAATCTATAGAGCAAAAAGTAGAAGATACCCTTCAAAAAGCAGAAAGCAGTTCTACACAAGGGGTTATCGTAGAAAGTGCCAGTAACATTGCCAATGTTATCCAAAGAGGGAATAGAATATACACCAGTGCTGTAAATGGTTTAGCCACGCACAACTTAAAACTGCTTAAGAAAAACAAAACACAAATAGAAAAACTCTCTGATGAAATAGAAGACCTAAGAGACAACATCTATTACTTCATCAAAAATTTAGAAGATCCTAGCGTAAACGCCAGTAACTTCTACATTAGCATTCTAAGTTACTTGCAAGATATGGCGCAGTCATTAACTTACATCTCTAAGGCTAGCTTTAAACATGTAAATAACAACCATAAAAAACTTAAGTTTAGTCAAATCAAAGAACTTAAAGATATTGATGCGCATTTAGAGCTGTTATTTAATGACACTAAAAATGCTTTTGAATCGGGTTCTTTTGAACAAATTGGAGCTGTTCTAGACAAGAAAAGTAAATATTTTAATCTTGTTAGCGAAAAAATACAAATTCAAGTAGAACGCACTAGAGCTGAAGAATCCAGCCCTAAAAACACAACATTGTACTTTAGTTTGCTTCTAGAAACAAAAGACTTACTAAACGCTACAATGAGCCTTTTAGAAGAATATTACAATGCACATGATGCTTCTGTACAACCTGCTAAAATTACAGGTATAGAAGAAAGTGACACATAGCGTAGTGCTACAAACGTTATACGGATTTATAATACCTAAGCTTTTGACTCTTATTTAAGCCTAACATCTTATCTATCGTTACTATAAATGGATAACCTTTAGCTTTGACATTAGCAGTTGATAATAGTCATATATATTATAACAAGAGTTCTTACTCCTAAAAATGCTAAGGCTGTTGTGTCTTTTTTTTCAACCACTTAATTAGATCTTAAACTTAAAAAATTTCCTTATAAGAAAAGCGTATTCCTTAAAGAAATACGCTTTTTTTATTGTAAAACAACACGTTTTATAATACTTTAGAATTCACGTTTACCAAATTCACTTTCTATAAATTTGGCCTTATTTTTACCTTTCTTAAATGTATATGCCAAATTAAGCAGTACAATATCTACCTCGTAAATATAATTAGTCGTCGTAAAGAATGAATTTGGTCTAGCAGTTGTAATACGCTGTTCATTGGTATCTAAAAGCCCTAAATCTATATTTTGCCATTGTAGGGTCGCGGTTAAGCGGTCGTCAAAAAATGACTTTTGAAATGTTAAATGCGGTTTATAAAACCTAGAATCTTCGCCTTGTGCCGTATTTCTATCAGACAGGTAATTAAACGTAAACTGTAATGTTGCATTATTCCAAAAACGCCAGGTTGAGTTCATATTAATAGAAAACACCGTCGCATCTGTATCTAATGGTCTATCATCAAAACGGCCATTAATGTTATAATTGTATACGTTAGCTCCTATAAAATTTGTCCATTTTTTGGTGGGTTTAAACGTCGCCCCAACTTCAAGACCTATTGCTTTAGCATCTCCAACGTTAGAATAGATTCTATTTAAAATCGTATCATTAAAAACGGTATTAACACGGTTCACGACATTGTCTACATGTCTAAAATAACCTGTTGCAAATACTGAATTCCCAGCTTTTAGCTTTTTGGTCACACCCAATTCTACCAAATCGATAAACTCTGGCCTTAAATTAGGATCACCCTGTTCTAAAGTTTCAGAATGCTCCCGTTCTGGAAAAGGGTTCATTTTAAAAGTTGTAGTACGCTCTACACGTTTGCTATAGGCCGCTTTAATAGCTGTGTTATCTGTAACAGCATACTGTAATGATGCCGAAGGAAATAACTTTACGAAATCAAACGTAAAGGTCTCGTCAAACGTATTTGTTCTGTCTTGTAACCTAAATTCACGATCCATAATTTCTAAACGCGAACCCGCCGCGTAATCCCACTTACCGGTCTTTCCTGTAAGCTGTACATAGCCCGAATGAATGGTACGTGTTAAATCTACGGCACTCGAAAACTCTGGTACCAATTCAAAATCTGCATCTAGATCTGTACGTCTTTCATAGATAAAATCACCTTTATGCGATAGATTTCTAAATTGATATCCTGTCTCTATAGTTCCAAAATCAAAAGGTTTTAATGTATAATCCAATTGAAACCGCACACCGTTTAAAGGGTTGTCGTTTGTATTAAATTCATCTTGAAATAAAATAGAACGGTCTGGTTCTCCTAAATTTCGATTCAAGGTAGGGCCACCTAAAAGAGTGTATTCATACAAGAAAGAGGTTGATAGCTTCGACGCATCTTTAAAACGATGTATCCAATCCAAACTCCCTAAGGCAAAATCACTTTTACGCTCTCTTGAGTTGCTATTAAAATACTGTATGGTGTAGAGTCTATTGTCACTATCTGCTGGACGCAATGCGTGATTGTCAAAATACACGATATCGGCAAGTCGTATTTTACTGCGCTTTCCAGCAAAAAGACCTAAAGAATAGGTGTTTAAAGTATTAGGAGTATAATCTACTGTAAAACGCCCACTGTAGGTGGTCTCATTAAAACTACGTTCGCCTGTAGAAGGGAATTGTGTTCTTACATCATCTATAATTGTAAACACATCACCTTCTCGCCGTCCGCCAAGATCATTTCTTTGATAGCTAGCGCCAAGAGAAACATTCCAAATATCAGTCCTTACGTTGTAAGTCCCATCTACCCCATAACGTTGGTGTGGTTCTGCATTGCCATAAGTTTCTATAGAAGGAAAACCACCCTTCACATTAAGCTGACCAAAAGCACCATTAGCAGCGCCTTTTTTTGTGAGTATATTAATGATACCTGCTTTCCCATCGGGATCGTATTTTGCTGATGGCGCTGTTATAAGCTCTATCTGTTTTATGGCATTAGCGGGCAATTGCGCCAATAAGGTATTGACATCGCCCTGCAAAGGCTTACCATTAAGCAAGGCGACAAAACCAGAACTGCCACGAACACTAATTTCATTTTGACTGTCTATTGTTACCGAGGGTAAGTTTCGTATCACATCTAGCCCAGAGCCTCCCTGCGCATTTTTAAATTTTGAAGCTTCAAAAACCTGTCTATCTATCTTATTAACGACTGTACGGCGTTCCCCTTTTACAACTACGGTATTAAGTTCTGTTCCTAAAGTTAACTGCACCACTCCTATATCTACAGGTATAGCGCCATCTGTAACAAGAACAGGTGCTATTCGTTTTTTTTCATAACCTAAAAAGGAGGCTTCCATATAATACGTTCCTGCTTTAACCTGCTTTATTTTAAAAAGACCTTTTTCATTAGAAACAACTCCTGTCACTAAAACGCCTGTACTTGCATTAAAAATTGCTGCTGTAGCATACTCTAAAGGTAAACCTTGTTCGTCAACGATCACGCCTTGTACTTGAGCATTTATATGCCATACCATTAATAGGCTAACCACCATAATCCCGAAAACTCTACTTGTTTTAAACATCTGTTATCTGTGACTTTAGTTTTAAAATTTCTGCAAATCTAAACAAGAAAAAAAGATATTATCCCCTACAGCCTAAAAATATTTTATATTGAAAAAACACACGTCACAGCTGCGATTAAAGCCCATTTATAACCCGCAATACCATTTATTTTAAACTTTTAACATCCGTATCCATATTTGACTCGTATTTATAAAAAGTAAATAACCCAATTATGAGAAAAATTTCAATCGTATTAACTACTGCGATACTAGTAAGTTCTTGTGTATCGAAAAAGAAGTATATCGCCTTAGAAAAAGAGAATGGAGAAATTAAGAGCGAATTACTAAAAACCAAAATCGCAAAAGAAGATTTAGTTGCGAAATTTGATAATATACAGAAACGCGTTAAAGCCTATAATTCCAAAATCTCTTCGTTAAAACAGGAGAATAATGCCAAATTAGACATTGTTGAAGGTTTCACTGTGGTATCTAACGACACTAGAGCCAAAATGAGAGAGACCTTAAAAAATGTCGATGCTGAAAAGCTAAGTAAAGCAAAAACGCTTAAAGACTCTATGAATTTGGCTGTGGCTCATAACCTTAAACAGGTTATCAATAAGAGCAATATTAATGAGGACGAGGATTTTGCTGTAGATATTAATGAAACTGTTGTTATGATTTCTATTGCAGACAACATGTTATTTAATACAGGTAGTTACAGATTGAGTTCTAAAGCAGATAATGTACTAAGAAAATTAGCAGATGTTATCAATTCTGAACCTAGTTTAGATGTTATGGTTGAAGGACATACAGATGCTAGAACAATCAATACAGAGTTTATTGCAGACAACTGGGATTTAAGTGTACTAAGAGCAACTTCTGTGGTTAGAAAACTTCAAAGTAAATACAGTGTAGCTCCAGAAAAACTTATCGCAGCAGGTAGAAGTAGTTACCAGCCTATCGCTGAGAATGACTCTAGAACTAACCGCTCTAAAAACAGACGTACAAGAATCATTATTTTACCAAACATAAATAAGTTTTTTGCTCTAATGGCTAAAAACGACGATGCAATAGCTGAAAACACTTTTTCACAAGAGTAAATAAATAATTAAACTAAGCTACTAACTATTGACTAACTAAGTTGAAAAGGCACTCCCTGACTAGGAGTGCCTTTTATTTTTATATCCGATAGCATCCTAAAAAGGCGTGATAATTCAAGATCTAAAAATCAAACTGATTATTATACGCACGGGTGTTTTAGGCATCACTCAGCGCTTTAGCACTTCCTCTGTTCGCAAAGCACAGTAGTGTTCTTTTATAGCGTGCCTCCTAATACGAAAGACCAATTTCAAACTGCAGACTTGTTAAGAAAAAACGCTTAGTTTTATACAGCTTCTAAACACACCGTTCAAGTTTTCAATACGATTTGCATTGAAAATAGAGGCTCTAACGGGTATAGGAATGCAACAAGACAATTGGTTCGTCTTAGCAATATGCGCTATCACCAATAGCACAAAAATATATAAAAGGCACCCTGTCTTAAAGCTACTTTTATGAGATGCGCTAATGTCATAACTCTACCTTCACTATCACCTATCAAAACCGTATAATATATGCGCTTATCGTTAGATGCAGATCACCTACTTAGAGCCTTTTATTCACGTTTTAAGTACATCAATACCATAACATTATACACAACTTTTTTAGCGGTTATAGCATAAAAAAAGTTTGCTCCAACGCACAGTACTTAAATTATTATGTGCTTAAAGCAGATTCTACCCTTTTTAAACTGCTCTCTTAACTGCAATTAACTTCTAGCCTCTTCTTTTCCGCACATAATACACGTTCCCACCCACTATATAAACAAGAGCAAACTGCCGTTCTTTTTAACATCAAAACCCTTGTATCATCTCAATTTTAGACATAATCTCTAACATATTAAAACAGGCTTTCTCTATATACTTTTGAGTTTATGAGGCCTTCATAACTTAAATTTCACATTCTGAAACACCATGAATCAACGCTTAGTAGTACTGCCCAAACACTAAATAGAGTAACGCCTTAAATTTCTCCTCGCGTATTCCTAAAAAACACAGCGCTTTTTAAATTTTTAACACCAAACCACACGTTAAAAAAAAGGTTAAAATATTGATTTACAATACCATATATATTTTAAGACAATCCTAAAAAGACACCACTACCACATACAAACCAAAACGCAGCTCTAAACCAGCTCAAACACTAGTTAACACACTATTAATCAATACACTAAACATCATTTCTCATTACAATTACCTTTGGTTCGATGAGTGAAAATAGAAACACCATACGGCATTTAAATACCTTAACAAAACAAGGGGATTTGCATGTTAAAACCACTACTGCAAATCAGGAAAGTACAGGACAGTACCCCTTGTATCTCAGGATAGCTTTGTAGACCAACACAACAAAAATACCTATATGCTAAAAACAAAAAGCAGTATGTATTAAACGATTTAGAGTCTATAGTATTGA
This sequence comes from uncultured Flavobacteriaceae bacterium, assembly GCA_947504035.1. Lineage (GTDB taxonomy): Bacteria > Bacteroidota > Bacteroidia > Flavobacteriales > Flavobacteriaceae > Jejuia > Jejuia algarum. Next base: position 310,801 of record CANNGA010000001.1, on the reverse strand, counting down.
CTTAATTCCGGAAGCTACAGACCCTAAAAAAATTAACAAAAAAAACAACTATTATGAAAACAATTTTGAGAACATCTTTAGGATTAGCATTGTGCTTATGCACATACCTCAATTCTGAAGCACAGGTAATACTATCAACCGATTTTACGAGTAACACCATCAAAAAATCGATCATAGAGGATCATTTCACTGTATTTAACAGAATTAATCCTGTTGGAAGTTTTAAAAACCCAATACTTCCAGACGCTGGAATAAGCGTTGTTCGACCATTAGGAGGTATTGCAGATGAAGGCGTACCCGATTTAAGCAAGGATACCTACACTTGGAATCCAGAAACTAAAAAATTTGAAACCGATTTCAGTATCATAAAAACACAGCTTGATCAAATCAAACGCCAAAAATTTAAAGTACATCAAATTGTGTTAGATAATCCGTCTTGGGCATTTCAGCGCGATGATAGGGGTGAACTTATTGATGGTCAAACCGATTACATCGTATCCACCTTTGGAAACGCAGAACCTCCTAGAAAAAATACTGCTTGGGCAAATTACCTTAAAGAAGCCATGACATTTATTGTAAAAGAACTCGGAGGCCCTGAAGATGCTAAAAACATTCAATTTGGCATTGGTCGTGAGATTGGCACTTCTGGCCACTGGTCTGGAACGCAAGATGAATTTTTTGAATTTTACAGAGTCTCTGTTGAGGCTATTAAATCAGTACTTCCAAATGCAAAGGTAGGCTCTCATTTCTTATGGGGTTCTTCAGATAATTCATGGGGAAGAGACTTCGTAGACTATTGCAAAGAGAGAGAGGTCCCTTATGATTTTGTAGGTGTGTCTTATTATCCCGTATGGAATCAAGCATCTAGAACTAATTTTGATGAAGTTTACCCAGATGATTTCGGTGTTATTAAAGATAATTCTAACTGGAATAGAAATGCAGAACTACAAATTCACGAATATTCATTAATTCAAGGTACAGGCGCTGCTGCAGGAGGGTCTGTGATTAACAACGCGCCTAACAACTACCAAAATTCCTTCCTAATAGGTCTTATGAAAATGTTCTACGAAAATGACATGAATGATTTAGCCTTATGGAATAGTGGTGAAATTTACAACCCCATAATGGAGGAACTTATAAACCTTACTGGAGATACCTATTACGCAAACTCTAAAAGTGGCACTCCTGTAAATACAAAAAACTTTGTGAATGCCATTTTTACAGAAAATGAAAAGAACAATAGTTATAAAGTTCTAGTGTCTAACTATAACGCTTTTATTGGATCGACAGTCGCAGAAGATTTAAACGTAAGAGCGGTTGTCGACGTAAAACCAGGAACTAATTACAGGTATCGTATTGCTACTTATGATATTGATAATAATACAATAACCAAACCTGAGTATAAAACAGCGAAAACGATAGGGGGTTCTGGAGGCAATACATCTACAGTCTCTTTCAAAACTACTGAATTACCCGCATTTTCTTTTTTAATATATGAATTTGAAATAACTGGTGGCTCTAGTGCTAAGGCGTTTACGAATGCTAAAGAAACCGTTACCCCTTTAATTGCCTTCCCTAATCCGAGTACCGATGGTGTATTTCAATTAAATCGTGAAACCGCTTGGGAAATTTATGATCTTAAAGGACAACAGGTGTTAAAAGGAACGTCTAAAACTATTGATCTAGCTTCACGATCAAGAGGTATTTATACATTAAAAGCAGGAGAAAACACGCTTAAGCTCGCTTTTTAACTCCTTAACAAGTATTTAGGCTTTATATAAAGGTGTTTAGCCCCTAGTGAATGATCACTAGGGGCTTTTGTTGTCACCTAAAAACACTTATCCCCTCCTGCAAAAACTATACATTCTCTAGCTGTAATCCTATATATTCAAAGAGATACGGCGTGTCTGTATACCATTTGAGCTGTTATAAAATTAGTATTGAGAAACGCAGATACTTTATACCCCAAAATATGCCTAGAATATCTATTATGGCTTTCAACTGCTGCAAACACTAGCGCTACGCTATTTATGGCATTGGAAACCCTCTTAACGAGTTTAGGTTACAAGGTATAGTTAGGTTAAACTAAAAAATCGTCTGAAAATTACTTTCCAGACGATCATTTCTATTTAAATTAAGGTCTTGCTTTCAACAAAACCGCTTCTAGTTCTCGTTTTTAAGACCCACACATTAAACAATCGTCGCCTTCTGCTGCTTTAGCTTGCGCTATTAGAGCTTTCATTTCTTCTGGGCTCATTGGTGCTACATCTGCCTCTGCCACTGTAGCATTAGCGAACTTAGCTGCATTTTGAGCTGCCACGACTTGTTTGCCTTCACTTTTATGCTCTACAGGCCTTACAGTTTCTGGTGCAGATGGGGTTACTGTGGCTTCTTTATTGGTGGCTTTTAATGTGAATTTAATCGCGTCTACAGCACTCTTGGTACGTAGGTAATACATTCCCGTTTTTAAACCACTTTTCCATGCGTAAAAATGCATGGACGTTAATTTCGCCATCGTTGCACCTTCCATAAACAAGTTAAGTGATTGTGATTGGTCAATAAAGTACCCTCTTTGGCGAGACATATCTATAATGTCTTTCATACTTAGTTCCCAAACGGTTCTATACAATTCTTTTATATCTTGAGGAATACCTTCTATGTTTTGAATAGAACCATTCGCTCTCATGATATCTTGCTTTAAATTTTCGTTCCACAGTCCTAATTCTACAAGATCTTCTAATAAATGCTTGTTCACGACAATAAACTCGCCAGACAATACACGACGTGTATAAATATTAGACGTGTAAGGTTCGAAACATTCGTTATTCCCTAAAATTTGAGATGTAGATGCTGTTGGCATTGGTGCTACCAATAATGAATTACGTACGCCATGCTTTAAAACTTGCTTGCGTAACTTTTCCCAATCCCAGCGTCCGCTTAGTTCTTCGTCTTTTACATTCCAAAGATTATGCTGAAACTCTCCTTTACTTATAGGCGAGCCTTCATAAGACTGGTAAGGCCCATCGGCTTTTGCTTCTTCTACACTTGCTGTTACCGCCGCATAGTATAATGTTTCAAAAATTTCTTGGTTAAGCGTTTTCGCTTCATCGCTTGTAAATGGCAAACGTAATTTAATAAATGTATCTGCCAATCCTTGTACTCCTAAACCTATTGGTCTATGGCGCATATTAGAATTCTTAGCTTCTGGAACAGGATAGTAGTTTCTATCTATAACGCGGTTCAAGTTCTTTGTAACACGCTTCGTTATTTTATACAACTCTTTATGATCAAACACGCCATTTTTTACAAACATTGGCAATGCTATAGACGCCAAGTTACATACTGCAACTTCATCTGGAGAGGTATATTCTAAAATCTCGGTACATAAGTTGGAAGAACGTATGGTTCCTAAGTTTTGCTGATTCGACTTACGGTTTGCCGCGTCTTTATACAACATATAAGGTGTTCCTGTCTCAATTTGAGACTCTAATATTTTTTCCCAAAGCTCTCTGGCTTTAATGGTTTTTCGGCCTTTACCTTCTGCTTCATATTTTAAATATAAAGCTTCAAACTCTTCACTATGTGTTTCTGGCAATCCAGGACATTCGTTAGGACACATTAACGTCCAATCGCCATTTTCCTGAACACGTTTCATAAACAAATCTGAAATCCACATCGCATAGAATAAATCACGTGCACGCATTTCTTCCTTTCCGTGATTTTTCTTTAAATCTAAAAAATCAAAGATATCTGCATGCCATGTTTCTAAGTACATTGCGAAACTTCCTTTACGTTTACCGCCACCTTGATCTACATAACGTGCTGTATCATTAAACACACGTAACATAGGTACAATACCATTACTGGTACCATTGGTTCCAGAGATATAACTTCCTGTAGCACGTACATTATGCATTGCTAAACCTATACCACCTGCAGACTGCGAAATTTTAGCTGTTTGTTTTAAGGTATCATAAATACCATCTATACTATCATCTTTCATCGTTAATAAAAAACAAGATGACATTTGCGGTTTTGGTGTACCCGCATTAAATAAAGTTGGTGTAGCGTGTGTAAAATATTTTTTAGACATTAATTCATACGTCTCGATAGCAGCATCTAAATCATTTAAATGAATCCCTATAGACACACGCATTAACATGTGTTGTGGACGTTCTGCTATTTTACCATTTAACTTTAAAAGGTAAGAACGCTCTAATGTTTTAAACCCAAAATAATCGTACCCAAAATCCCTATTGTATATAATTGTAGAATCTAGACGGTCTTTATTTTCTACAATTACATTATATACCTCTTCTGAAAGTAATGACGCATCTTTACCCGTTCTTGGGTTTACATAAGTATACAAATCATGCATGACATCACTAAAGGTCTTCTTTGTATTTTTATGTAAGTTCGATACAGAGATACGTGCTGCTAATCTTGCATAGTCTGGGTGAGCAGTAGTCATTGTTGCTGCAACTTCTGCGGCTAAATTATCAAGTTCACTCGTTGTTACACCATCGTACAAACCTTCTATAACACGCATGGCTACTTTTAAAGGATCTACTAATGGGTTTAAGCTGTAACATAATTTACGAACTCTTGCTGTAATTTTGTCGAACATTACCTGTTCTTTTCTACCGTCTCTTTTTACTACGTACATTGTTATAAAGGGTTTTGTCTTTTCCTGATACACCTTCAGAAAAAGGATTAGTTAGCTATTCTAAGTCGTTTTAGGCAACACCTAAATACCACTCAGTGGATTATTAATTATTAAAGGTACTTTGTTACTTCCTCTAAAAAAGAGGACTATCATTTCAATCTGATAAAGCAAACACAAGGCGATTACAAGCCTATATTTTTGCGCTTTTGATTAAAAATCGGCGTCAAAACTGAATTTATCTTTTTCTTCCTCTTTATTAAGGACTCCTGCTTTTTGATATTCGGACACACGCTTCTCAAAGAAATTTGTCTTTCCTTGTAGCGATATCATATCCATAAAGTCGAATGGATTTGCCGTATTGTATTCTTTATCACAACCAAGCTCACATAACAAACGGTCTGTTACAAACTCTAAATACTGCGACATTAACACGGCATTCATACCAATTAAACTGGCTGGCAATGATTCTGTTATAAATTCGCGTTCTATATCTAAAGCGTCTATTAAAATCTCTCTAATGCGCGATTTCGGCACTTTGTTTATTAAATGTTTTTGGTGCAGGTGTACTGCAAAGTCACAGTGCACACCTTCATCTCTAGAAATCAATTCGTTAGAAAACGTTAATCCTGGCATTAATCCTCGTTTCTTCAACCAGAAGATAGAACAAAACGCTCCAGAAAAGAAAATCCCTTCAACCGCAGCAAAAGCGATTAAACGCTCTGCAAAACTTGGCGACTCAATCCATTTTAAAGCCCAATCTGCTTTTTTCTTTATCGCAGGAAAGTTTTCAATCGCATTGAATAGTAAATCTTTCTCTTTCTCATCTTTAACATAAGTATCAATTAAAAGCGAGTAGGTTTCACTATGAATGTTTTCCATCATAATTTGAAATCCGTAGAAAAATTTTGCTTCACTATACTGCACTTCATTTACGAAGTTTTCAGCTAAATTTTCGTTTACAATACCATCACTAGCGGCAAAAAATGCTAAGATATGCTTGATAAAATAACGCTCATCATCATTTAATTTTGTAGCCCAATCTGTAAGATCTTGATGCAAATCAATTTCTTCTGCTGTCCAAAAACTCGCTTCCGATTTCTTGTACCATTCCCAAATGTCATGATGTTGAATAGGAAAAATTACAAAGCGATCTTTATTATCTTGAAGAATTGGTTCTACTGCTTGAGACATAACTTAATGAATTTTAATGAGAGTTAAACGAAATATTTTATACGATTTCGGGACTACAAAGATGGCAAAATGATCGATGCTATTCTAAAAAAACAACGAAAGCTTTTCAACAAGTTTTTAACAAACAAATAACCACCTAACAATCAATAAGTTTACAGAAAAAAATAGTTAAATAACTTATTATTAGTGTTTTAACATTTTTTAAAATTCAAATTGTTTACAAAAAAAAATAAAGTTTACGACACTTATTTACACTGTCAACAAGGGCTTTTAAAGGGATTCACAGGGTTATTCAAAACTTATTAAAAGATTTCGCCGCCTTTTTCATTTAGAGCCTCTATGTGCTCACAAATTTTCATAACACACCTGTTTTTTTTAACAGCGCAGCACAAGTTGTCGTATTTTCATTTATGTGCTATTTTTTTAACGCCCTGTCATGCGCTTCAAAAAATCGAATCTTTTTTTTAAGCATTGTAACACTTTTAAAACACAACTTAAAGGCCTCCAAAAGACTTTTAGCACTATTCAACACCTCTTTTTACATGTAAAACAGGATTAATTAATCCCTCCACGTACAGGCACATAGCTTATGGCTAACGTTTCAATATATTGACCACTAATTAGTATTAGTCCTAAAAAAATAGCAGACGTAATAAAGATTAAAACGATTTGCCGTTCTTGCGCATTATCATTAAAATGCCATGCCTTGGTTATGACTATAATTTGCTTTGCAAAAAATCGAGATAAAAATGTAAACACAAATAAAAATAACGCCATAGTTAAAAGCACTTTTCCATATACTGGTGCTAATGCCTTCCAAAAGCCTAAGAACGTATTTGTATAGGCATCAAAAATTAAAGCCGCACTACTCAAAGATTCATGCGTGCTACAAAACAATACTGCAATGGCTACAATATGAATAGAGGTTGCTAGATAAAAAAGCACGGCATCAGACTCATCATCTTCCGTTAAAACATCTCTAGTGTTATTTACTCTTAAATACGCTGTAACAAAAAGCAAGAAAAACAAAATAAAAGTAATGTGTAATAAAAGCATAGTCAGTTTTTTAATGTGTTACAATATCCCAAAAATTAATATTTTTTAATCTATTATTTATAACGCCTGGATAAAACCCAGTATGAGTTGTTTCTATAAAGTAGTACTTTTTTAATCCATCTTTTATAAAGGTTCCAGAATAATATTTCGAATGGATTCCAAGAATACTATGCGCATACTGTTTGCTATTTATAATAACCACATCGTAGTTATAATGTTTTAACAAGGTATACAACAGTACTGTTCTTGTATCACAATCGCCATACAGATTCCCTACAAACTCCGCTGGAGACTGAAAACCAAACCTTATATGCCCCAAGCAACACTTAGACGAACATGTGGTTAAAAAATCATAAACATCTTGAGGCAATCCACCTGTATCGCTACAACCACTAGAAAGCACCAATCGGTACGGAATATCCTGAACAAGCGTGATAATAGCTTCTAAAAACGCCTTATCATCCAATGCTTTCAAATGCCGCAATTCGTCTAATGCTTTATAGACAAAAATAAGCACACTATCATTATGTTTAGCCATATCGCGATACACATCCCCCATATTAGAAGTCTGCACATTATAACGCTCTCGAAACCTATAAGCTTTATCTACATCTGATTGTTTTACAGACATCTCTATTTCATGCCTGTCTCTATTAAAATCATACCAAACGCGTCTGTGTGTTATAAGTGTATCTAAAGTGCCTTTAGCCAAGGAATCGTTAGACACCAATTGAAGACTGTCTCCATCCCTTAAAACCTCTCTTTTTGTAGTTGTTTCATCATCGCCTTGATAAGATGGTGGCACATCATAAGACGCATGGTCGGCACCACATTGTTTTAACAATACCGAAAACACCCCTACCAAAATCAATCCAAAACCAAACACACTAAACAACTGCCCTAAGCAGCCTAGCCCTTTATTTACAACAGCAACAGACTCTTCTTTTTGCAGCAGATAAACAAACACTCCCAGCACCAGAAACCCCAAAAACACCTTTATATCTGCTTGAAATAACGTTAAAGTCGAGATTAAAAATAAGAAGAGCACCATCAACACCCCTACAGCAGAGATACACCCATCCAAAAAGCATCCTCCATTCGTATCTTGAGTATGCGCACTACCATCCTTAGACTGTTTTCTTTTACGTCCAGTATAGCTTTGTTTATGCTGCGTTGCTGCTTTAACCTTATTTTGAGGCTTAGAAATTGTTTTCTTAGGCTTCTTTGTTTGTGCGCCTTGTATAAAACCATAAAAATCACAAGTTATATCACCTACACTATCGCCATTACTTAAAGCCGTAGCATTCTCGACATTAACATTTGCAACTTTAACCTTAGTAAATTGAATCTTATACCCCGTGTACTTATCATGCGGCTGAATGGGCAAGCATTTTACGTTTTGCAAATAGTTTTGTTGCGACAACGCATCTCCCTCTATAAGCTCCCAGGTTTTCTTGTCTATGATTTCAAAATCTAAAACACGCCCCGCATCAATATGAATGTTATAATACGATTCGGAAGAAAAGGACACACCATGATCTTTGCGGGCTGAATACTGCCCCAAAAAACGCCCTTTTAAATAAATGTCTTTTGTATTCATTATGCCTAAAGATACTGCCTCAAATCTTTATTAGTGCCATAGGTTTCTTCTTCAGGCGTTGATTTTATCGTATTAAAAGGCGGATCTAAATAAGCCGTATTACACGCAACGCTTATCTTAAACCTCTCCTTAAATATAGTCACATATGTTTTTTCAAACGCAGTATACTCTTCAGTAACCATTGCTGTAGTTATAGCCTGTGTTGTCTTAGAAAACACACTGCTCTTTTTTATAGTGTACTTTATAAGAAAAGGCACCATATACAAACCAACCATAACTATTTCTACTCCCTTTATGATTCTATTTTCATTTAAAGTATGTTGCACCAGATCTAAAATACTGGCGGTATTAAAATCTATAGATGCCACAAAAAGGTCGTATAGCGCAATTAAAATACCCTGAGCCACAAGCATACCAACTCCTCCCACAAAAATAGCTCTATATAAAAATGCAATAACGTGTCCAATTGTTTTTTTATCCGTTATTGTAACAACAGTTATTAAACAGAGTTTATACACATTGCTAAGGACTAATGCCGTAAAAACGGCTAAAAAAAACGACATCCAAAAAAAATGAAAAATTGTATGATAGATGTATACAAAACCAACTATGGACAACAGCAAATTAGCACTAAATACAACAGCACTAATTTTGAATACACGACGCACCTTCTCTTCTGCCGCCATCAAGACAAACGCATCTTCCCCTATACATCTACTCCACCACACTATGCTTCTTTTTTTACAGCTATGTAATCTTCTAAATTAGCATTTACATTTTCCAATTCCTGCGACACCCATTTATCTATTATCGCTTCATTTAATTTTTCCTGAGCCAGAATAAAATCCTTCTTTTTACCCAGTTCTTCTCGAGCTGCATGATATATTATTCTATGACGGTCTTGCCCTTTCTTATTCTTAAAATAATTCTTCTCTACTTCTATTCCTGCTTCAGCTAGCATTAATTCTTTGGTATTATCACTCATATAATTATAAGGACTCTTTGTCAACATCATTTTAAAGAAAATAGGTGTTAATTCTATTGCCATAAACAATAGTGTTATAAAAAGGCTTATCCAAAACCCTGCAATTTCATGCGCTAATTTTATACGCTCTAACAGTCCGTTTAAACCCGCAGCCACTTTTTTATTTTGACCAAGAAGCCCTTTTAATTCTTCTTCTAAGGCCACATGCTCTTCTTCTATAGACGCAAATTTTGATGCATTTACGCGGTCAAAATCTTTTATCTTTTTTTCGTATTTAACAATTGTAGCCTGAAACGCTTTAGCGTTTGGCCCTATACCTCTTCCCGCGGCATTTCGCCCTCCTATTTCGTCTGCAAATTCTGCCTCTGCCTTATTTAAAGCTGTTACGAGCGCATCTCTTTTTGCATCCAATTCGTTTTTACGGCGCTCTAATCCCGCAAAACTTTCTTCGAAAGTAGAGCGTGTTGCGTTTTCAAACTCTTTTTGTTTTACAATTTGCTTCTCATACAAAGCGGTATCTATCTCTGTTTTAAACATTCTAATTTCTACAGGCTTAGAAATCGTAATGGCAATAATCACCCCCATGAGTACCCTAGGCAAAGCCCCCATGAATTCACTCCACTTTATCGCTTCGGTACCGTCTCCAACACCACTAGACGCCACTATAAAACGATCTAAGTTAAAAATAATTAACCCCCATATAATCCCAAACACAACTGCCATTCCCGCAGTAGGTATATGGGTTTCATCTACTAGAGCACTATCTCCTGGCGCAAAAATAGTATACATGGCATACCCTCCAGCAAGCGCAGCCATAAACCCTGTAGCAACAACAACTCCGCCCAAACAAGCATATTTTGCTTGGTCATTGTAAGTAGATCTAGAAAGCAAATAAGCATCTGCTCCAGCTGCTTTCCATAATAATTTCATAAGCCATCCTGGCTTTGGCGATTCATAAAAAGATCTTTTCATTGTTATATTTTAAGTCTTAGAAGTTTCGACGTCTAATTTATGCTTTAACGCTGCTATCTTAGCATCAATACAATGCATTAGTTTAACTTTAGCCAGATCCATTCGAGATGTTTGCACCTCTAAAGTAGGCATTACTATAGTTTTCGGCTTACCCATATGCCATGTTTTACGTTTAACACTACGCGTAATCGCCGCAAAGACAGGAGCAGTCAGTTCTTTTTTACGAACAGGCATATACGTTAATTTATAGTGAATTCTCTTTTCGGCATTCCACCCCAAAAACACTAGGGTTAAGTTTTTATGCGCAGTATCATTTTGAAAGTGATACCGCGAGCCTTTTACCTTTTTAGTTTCAGATGCCGTTTCTACGATACATTGTAGTATGTTATCGCCCTCCCATTCTATGTAGTTAGAGGCGCCACGAATCGACACAGGTGCATACAGGAACACACGATGCAGCTCCATCTCCTTTTTAAACAATGTATAATACCATTTTCGCAGGAATACCATAAAAACAATAGTTTTGAACCTCTCCCTAAACGCAAGATGTTACTGCTAATCTACTAAAAATAAACGTACACCACGCCTATTAAAGTCCCTCTGCTACCTTTTCTAATTCTAGATACCAATCTTCTCCAAACTTTCGTATCAATGCTTCTTTTACAAACTTATAAACAGGCACTTGCAATTCTTTTCCTAACGTACAGGCATCGTCACAAATTTGCCATTTATGGTAATTCACAGCAGAAAACTCGGTATAATTGGCAACACGAACGGGATACAAATGGCAAGAAATAGGTTTCTTCCATGTTATTTCGCCTTGATTATAGGCTTCTTCTATAGCACATAGCGCTACATTTTTATCATCAAAAATCACATACGCGCAATCGGCACCATCTATTAAAGGGGTCTCTAAATCACCATCTTCGGTCACAATATGAGTGCCCTGAGCTGCTATTGCCGCCGCACCTTCTTCTCGTAAAAAAGGCTTTACTTTAGGATAAATGCGTTCTAATATAGCAACCTCATCTTCATCTAGAGGTGCACCCGCATCTCCATCTATACAGCATGCGCCTTTACAAGCGCTTAAATTACACGCAAAATCTTTTTTAATAATATCTTCTGAAACAATAGTTTTTCCTAACTGAAACATATCACTTTAAATTAAGGCATAAAAATAGTTAAAGTTTCAAATTAATGACCGCTAGATTCTCACAATAAATATAGACCTTTGCAAAAAGACGTTGTTATATGCTTTATTTTGAAAGCCTATAACACACAAAAACAGAACAACACCGTTAACGCATGAAGTACCTCGCATATACAATTATAGCTATCGCTTTAGGTTTAGGCATTTTTAATGCTACGCAAATTAATCTAAGCGCCCCATTTAAAGGACAAAGTATTGTCGCTTTAATTACGATAATGGCGTCATTATGTGCTATTGTTTTAATGCTAATTTTACTAACCTCTAAACGTATTGAAGAAAAAATAAAACGCAAACACTAGTCTCATGTTCGATGCTCTTATTATTGGTGGAGGTGCAGCAGGTTTATCTTGCGCTTTAATGCTAGGGTCTGCACAACACAAGGTTTATGCTAGCTCTAAAAAAATAGGCATTATCACGCACCAAAAAACATCGCATTTACAAACGGCTGTATTTAATAATGTATTAGGTTTAGCCCCAGAAACTACTGGTGCCTCTATTCTTGAAAACGGTAAACAACAACTTACCGACGTATACCCGCATGTTCTACAAATTGAAAAGGAAAAAGTCTTAGAATTACAAGCGACTAATGATGGTTACACCATTCGCACCAATAAAAACACCTACACTTCTAAACTTGTTGTTATTGCTGTTGGCTACACCAATTTGATGCACATTAAAGGTTTAGAACAGTACTGTGAGCCGCACCCGAGAGCTGCTCTAGAAAAGGATAGAATTTGGTTAAAAAACACAGACCATCTTATCACTTCAAATTTATATGTTGCAGGCACACTAGCCGGATGGAGAAGTCAATTTGCCATTGCTTCTGGCAGTGGTGCGCATGTTGCCACAGATATTTTAACCCTTTGGAATGGTGGCAAACACGCTAAAGTACACGACAAGATCTCAGAATCCTAAACTAAAACTCTAACGTTACTCTATAGTAGACGCTTGATGTAAAACGAGCACCTCATCTAACATGATGTCTCTTTGATTTAAAACTTCTTGAAGCGCTCCATTACCGAAAAGTTGATCTGCCAAAGTTGCCTTTATGTATTGTTTAACTTCTTCGTGGTAGGCCACAAAAGTAATTTTAGAACCTATCCTAACATTTAAGTAATCCTGAAATTCTAAAACCATATCATCGTCTACTTCGAAAGCATCTATAAATTCCTGACGCTGGTAGGCCTCGAAACGCGAGCGGTCTTTTTCTAAAGCTTCAAACACGAAATACCCAATAACACCTCTACGTTTCAAATACCTAAGCGTTTCGTTTTGCATTGATTTATCTACAGGTACAAATACGTCTGGTATAATACCCCCACCGCCATACACGACTTTACCCTTAGGGGTCGTAAATTTTAACGAATCAGCGACTTCTATCTTATCCCCATCTGTAAGCTCTCCAGAAGCAATACGCTTGTAATAATCTTCATGGTAGGCCTCATTACCTTTTCCATAAGGACGCTGAATCGAACGTCCCGTTGGCGTGTAGTATCTAGATACTGTTAAACGCACAGCACTTCCGTCTCCTAAATCCATTTCTCGCTGCACCAAGCCCTTACCATAAGAACGTCGTCCCACAATAGTGCCTTTGTCATTATCTTGCAGAGCTCCTGCTACAATTTCACTTGCTGAAGCCGAATTTTCATCAATCAGCACATAAACGTGCCCATTTTCGAAATCTCCTTTTTCAGTAGCCATGATTTTTTCAACCTCACCCGTCTTATTTTTAGTGAACAGAATAAGCTTATCGTCTTCTAAAAACTCATCCACAATTTTTTCTGTAATATCTAATCGCCCTCCCGGATTACCTCTCAAATCTAAAACAATAGCCTCTGCACCTTTAGACATAAGTGCTGCTAATCCTTTTTTAAACTCGGCATAGGTCGTTTCGGCGAATTTATTAATCTTTATATAGCCAAGCTTATCTGCCAACATGTAATGCGCATCCACACTTTTTAAGGGGATCTTACCGCGTTTCACTGTAAAATTTAACAATTGGGGAGCTCCTCTTCTGTACACTTTTAGGTTCACCTTAGAATCTAAAGGCCCTTTCAACTTTTTTATAATTTCGCCATCCTTTAAACGGTCTCCATATAAAGTATCCTTATTCGCCATTAAAATTCTATCACCACTTTTAATTCCTGCTCTAGCACTTGGGCCGTTGGCTATTGGACGTATAACCGCTATGGTATCTTTATAGGTATAAAAACTAACTCCTATCCCTACAAAATTACCACGCAATTCTTCTGTAACGCGTTGCATATCTTCCCTTGGAATGTAAACGGAGTGCGGATCTAAATTTTCTAAAATCCCATTAACTGTTACATCGACAATACTATCGGTGTTGATATCGTCGACATAATCGTAATCGATATAATCAATTAAACGGTTCAGTTTATCCTTTTTACTGTTCGAGGTAAACAAACGGTTTGAGGTATCATTAAAATCTAATGTCCCTCCAATAAAAATGCCCGCAGCAATAGCTACACCTAACAATAAGGGTATGTATTTTTTTTGAAATTGCATTAGCCTTCTAAATCTTCTATAAGTTGTAATTCTATCCCTGCGCGCTTTAGAAATTTAAGCCCCGAATCGTCTTTATATGCGCTATTATACACCACTTTTACAATACCCGATTGGTGTATTAGCTTACTACATTCTTTGCATGGCGACAACGTTATGTACAAGGTAGCCCCTTTACAAGATTGCGTCGATGCTGCTACTTTTAAAATCGCATTGGCTTCTGCATGCAAGACATACCACTTGGTATACCCCGCTTCGTCTTCACAAAAATTTTCAAATCCAGTAGGCGTGCCATTGTAACCATCGGATATAATCATACGATCTTTAACAATAATCGCTCCCACTTGTTTGCGTTTGCAATAAGAGAGTTTCCCCCATTCTTTGGCCATGCGCAAATACGCTTTATCGTATTTTAATTGTTTTTCTCTTTGCATTATTTTTTATAATGTTATGCTGAATATGGAAGCATTGCAACGAAATTAAGGTCTTAAAGTTGTAATCACAATACCGAGGCGTTAAAGTTTTAACAAAAACACACGTAACATGGGTATTTTATTTCAAAAACGGACTTCTAAGCAGCATTGGAATGACCAAGCCAATGACAATAGATGATATTACGATAATCCAATCTCGTTTTGTAAATCTAAATATGGTCTGTATAACGTAACCTAGGAAAAGAACGATAAACACAATGATAATTTGAGCAATTTCTATGCCTAAAGCAAATTCAAGAAGCAATACCAATTTATGCGTACCCCCATCTGCCAGCATATGAAACTGGCTCGCAAACCCTAAGCCATGGATCAAGCCAAAAAACAGCGTTGTTAAAAACAGTAAGCCTACACGTTCTTTTTGTGCACCTCGACCTGCTGTAAACACATTGTAAATAGCGACTATTAAAATTGTGACTGGAATTAAAAACTCTACCATAACTCCACTAACAGCAACCACATGGTAGGCCGCCAGCACTAAAGATAATGTATGCCCTAGTGTAAACATGGACACCAATAAGAGCACACGTTTCCAATCTTTAAACACATACGGAATGGTAAGTACCATTAAAAATAAAACATGATCGTAGGCGTTAATATCAAGAACGTGATAGACACCATATTCTACATTGAAAAAAAAAGTATCGCGCATTTCAAAAAAGATTTTAGGGTGCTTCAAATATACAATTAATCAAAACGCTACAAAACGTAAATGAATACTATATATTTGTAACACTCAAGAACGAAAACAAAACACGTCATGACCTTAAGGCTTTTACTACTATTTTATTTATGTCTTAGTATAGCGTCTTGTAACAAAACGCAGCAGCAATCTGCTGAAGTTGCCGTAAGCACGACTAAAGAAAAGATTAGATTTACAGAAACGGACTTAAAAACGTTAGATTACACCGAGTTTTCTTTAGATTCAAAAGTGAAATCTCAAATAAGTGATTGGGTAGGTTATTTTACCTTAGCCACAATTATAGAAGACTTAAAAATACCTGATTTTAGTTTTTTTGAAAACAATGATGTTCCCATCGAAGATCTTATTATTGAAACTCATGATACCCTTCCCGAAAAATTTTCAACTCAAGCCATACTTTCAAGAATCACGATCATAGAAAGCATGTTATACAAAACCAAAGAAATTATTGAAATACATGCCAATGATAGAGCTCAACTCTTAATTGCAGTAAAAGATCTTTCTGAGGCCTTTTCTAATTTAAATTTTCAATTGAATAAAAAAATTGAAAAGGACGCTCAAAATATCGAGCGCCCTAACTAAAACTGTGTATACAATTTATCCTCTATTTTTTAGAGGCCTGCAATTCTTGATGTTGTCTTAATATTTCGTTTTTTGTAATCTTTGCTAAATTAAAGTTTGGAGAGGCTTTTAAGGTGTCATCCAAAGCAGCAATTACGGCATCCATATTATTTACTTTGTCTTTTTGATACAATTGTAATGCCTTAAGATACATAAATCCACTTTTAAGCGCCACCTCATAAGGTGTTTGTCTTTCATAATAAGCCCGTTTCATTTCAGGTTTGGCATTTGCAAGACCGTAGTTGATATATTCTAAAGCTGCATCTAATTTCAGTACTTGTAAACTCAACTCCGCGAGTTCATAAGTCAATTCTGGCGTTGGCTTTTTATCAAATAAAGCCTTGTAATGTTCTAAAGCACGCTCTGGTTGTTTTAAAGCTTTTAAAGCGATAGCTTTGACTTCCAATGCGATTTCAGAATCGTCAATTTTACGATCTATTCCAATCGTATTTAAGGCTTGCACATACTTACCCTCTGTGGTATAAATATAAGCCAGTGTATCTTTTCTTGCTTCTGAAGGTGCCAACACATTTAAATGTGTCATGGCATTAATCATTCCTTGTACATCCCCCTGTATTCGCATTTGTTTGTTATAGGCTTCAAAATGCTTAATTAATGCTGCATTACTTTGTGCACTTGTAGCAAGCGTTGTTACAAATAATACCAATGTCACAATTCCTTTCATCTTCTTTTTATTTTAATTCGACGTCCAAAACTATAAAAAATTGGCACTTAATCTCTTAAAAGTTTATTAATTGTTCTCTTAGTTGATATACCCCTCTCTTTTAACTACAACAGCGCGTTAAGCATAAACGCTTCAGCCCTGAAGATGCATAACGCTGCCCAACACCTAACACTAGTGGCTTTAACGCGTTGGAAAACGCCTCAAAAAACCCTAAATACGTTTGATGTTTTCTACGTTACAGGAATAGACATTTGCAACTCTAAAGACATATTCTCCAACACATAACACATAAACAACCACCATTTGAGGCATTTTAACGACTACAACGCAACAGCCATTATAAATAGATCAGCTTCATTTTTTAACATTTTAAGATACCTGTGCGTAGTTAACCCCTCTAATTATAAGTGATTTTTAATACTCTTAAGTTTTCTTTAAGACAGTAGCTTTAGGAAAACTAGTTTTTTTTAAGTACTTTTAGAAGAACTAAAAATCTAATATTATGGGTATTAAAAGTTTTCAAGGGGCTAGAAAACACCAGTCAACACTGACGGAAACCGCCCCTCTAAAAGTAAGCGACTATATGACTAAGGATTTGATCACCTTTAGGCCAGATCAAACTATAGAAACTGTTATGGAGACATTGATAAAAAATAGAATTTCGGGCGGACCTGTTGTTAATGAAAAACAAGAATTAATCGGTATTATATCTGAAGGGGATTGCGTTAAACAAATTAGCGAAAGCCGTTATTACAATATGCCAATGCAAGACAAGACTATCCAAGATCATATGGCGACCAATGTTGAAACTATTGACGGTAATATGAATATTTTTGATGCTGCCAATAAGTTTTTAAAAGAAAAACGCCGTCGTTTCCCTATTGTTGAAAATGGTAAACTTATAGGTCAAATTAGCCAAAAAGATGTTCTAAAAGCTGCCATGCAGTTTAAAGGCCAAACTTGGAAATAAACAGACACATCTCTATACGTCATTAATGATCACTTCAGGTAAATCTGTAATAATAAGCTGTTGTTGGTCTTGGGTCTCTAAGGTTGCAATTTTAGAATAATTGTAGCCTTGCAGAGGTGTGTCTAGTGTTTTCCATTTAGCAATACCTCCTACGGTTACGGTTTCCCCTATTTCTAGAACACGCTCTGTATAACGCATTGTTTTATTAAGCCCAAACCTATTCTTAGATCTAATACCGTAACGCTCTAATACGTCTTCAAAATGAGTAGAAGGCGCATTTAAAATACCTGATGTTTCTTTTTTATCTGCCACAAAATAACTTAAGTAATCTTTAGGAGCACTTTTAGGTTTCACCATGACATGTGTTCCTTTAATAGCTAATAGAAAGTCTTGAATCACTTCCTTTTCAACTAAAGTATTCCATTGTTTGTTTTTACCTATTTGGGTTTTTTGCTCAATTTTTATCACATAGCCTACACATTTGCGCTTGCTAAAAGGCGCTTCTAAAGGCGCGTCAATATACTGTACACGCCCACTTAACGTAATCGCCTCATTGGCATTGAATTGAATATAACTTTTGGGTGTCAACTTAGACAAAGCCCTAAGCACGACCTGTTTTGTATTGTAGTAGTTAATCGCAAAGACGACGAGTATAAAAATCGATAAAAAAAATAAAACTACAAGTAACGTATTCATAATAGAACTTTAATAGACATTTACTACACTAGAGAGTGCCCTCAAAACACATAACGTATTGCTGCGTTTTAAATTGAAAACAGGACATCCTCACCTCCAAATAATTGTATTGTCGCGCTATCAGTTGCATTTTAAATGTATTTGTTACAGCAATCATCCCTCTCTTTTTACCAATGCATAATAATCACCTTCTAAAGGCAAATATCCTTGGTTGTATACAAAATAATAGATTTTACCTGCTTTTGTTGTGTATATGCTTGTAAAATACTTAAAATCGAAACCCAATTCTATAAGTTTAGCTCTAGACGTTTTCGTTTTTTGATCTGGATTTAAAGTTTCTAAAACGCGGTAGTTTTTACGCAGGCGGTTATTGGTATTTCTAATTAGGTTTTTACTGTCCTTATGTACTCTATTATTAAACGCATTTCGGCATGCATCATCGCAAAATTTCTTATCAATTCTACCTACAACTTTGGCACTGCACTCTAAACACTGCTTTTCCATTATATTTTCAGTTTACAAATTGGCCTTAATTAATATACCCCATACTACTGCTGCCCAAAGCCACAGTATAAATATATAAATTAAACATCGTAAAACGAATGATTTAAGTGTTTTTGAAAGAAAAAACAACACACTGCCTGCCCATGCAAAACCGAAAGCCCATAGTAGCCCTGCACCAATCATTGCAGGCCACACCCAGTCGCCATGCCATGTATTGATGTCTGGATAGTTGCTAAAAAGAAAGGCAACTAAATAATACAATCCAAAACCTAAGCCCCCCATACTTAATAATCCCAAAGCCCCCGTCACAAAAAACGCGATGACAGACCATTTGGTAGTCCTGCTTAAAGCCCTCCATGATACGCTCATAATTTCATTTATTACGTGTTAGCCACTAGTTATTTAACAGCCAAAAAGCGACTTAATTGTAAGTATGTACTTATTTCAAAATCAGACTATACCCTACTAATTTACAAGTAGATACATTTTTACTTTGTTTTTTAGCAACAATGTAGTTCCTTTGAGTAAATATAATCCATTTACCGATGAGTCCAATAGCTAAATTGCTCACCTGTGCTGTTTTACTTTCCCTCTTAAAAGTAAATGCACAAGATACGCAAGGCATCTTAATTCCTAAGGTGACCGACCAAAATTCCTGTCAACCCTGCCGAGATGCTTTTAAAAGCAAACCCAGAGATGTTCATTTTAACATCACCAACGACAACAAAGACGATTTATACTTTGAAATTACCGACCCCAGATGGTTAAAACAGTTATTTACATCGCCTAAAGACGGCTTCATTATTGATATTGTAGATCGTGAGCGTTACACCTGTAATACCGACAGCCTCGCCGAAACAGTATATGGTTTAAGAGGTACTACAACGCCTTTTGTAATGGGCAAAAAATTGATAACTACGCTTAATAAAACAGCTAACGGTAGGTATAGTGCTAAAGTAGCGACCATACCTAAGTCACTTAAAGGAAAGGCTCTTGAATTTAACATCTACTTTGTTAGGCAAAACTTTTTCTGCTATTACTCTAGAACCTATAATTTAAAAAGTCATCGTATGAACCTCTTAGACCCTGGTTTATATTTAGATGCTTTAACCTATGCCTCTGACTTTAAAAAGCCAAATACTGAAGATGGTTTTAACCTAAAAAACAAGACCTTAAAATTTGTAATTCCTTTCAAAAAAAATAAGGCTACTTACTCTAAAGAAGATATCGCACCGTTATACGATTCCCTACAGCTCACTAAGTTTGATATTAAGAAAATTAAGATTAAGGCTTATGCATCTGTAGAAGGGTCTACCGCTCGAAATGCAACATTGCAAAAATCTAGAGCCAATAGCATTATTAAAGCCTTGCAAAATTTTCAAAAACCAACGCTTGTTAACGAGGTAGAGAGTCAAGAAAACTGGGTAGAGTTTTACAACGATATTGCTGCTACAAGTTATGCAGATTTAACCACATTAAATAAGCAACAAATAAAAGCGAAACTTCAAGGCAACACGAGCAAAGCACTTGAGAAATACTTGAAAAATCACAGAAAAGCTGTGGTGGAATTAGAGTTAGAGAAAAAAGACCCTTACAAAGACTTAACCGCAAATGCATTAATCGATTTGTTCGCAAAAGAAGTAGCGGCTTCAAACGTAACCAAAGCCAATAGCATTCACAATGTATTGGTAGAACGGCTAAAAAACAACAGCCTGTCACCAGATCGTATTACAGAACTTACAGTTCCAGATTCCAAACCCTTTTTAGATATTACAATAAAGAATACGTCGATACCGCATTTACTAGATATTAGAAATGGAATGATTGTCTATGAGGATTTATTAGCATTAGACAAGAAATATCCAAGACATAAAAAGATAAAATACAACATTATAGCGACTAAATTTGTAATCTGGCGCAATAAATGGGCAGAAGTAGACCCTGTTCGTTTCAAACTAGAAATTAAAAATTTAAAAAACTATGGCGTTTCTAGTGTATTGATAAAGCGCTTACTCGTTAATTATAACATCATACAAAGCCAGAATTTTTTAAATAAAGGCGACTATAAAAACAAAGATCTTTGTATAGAAGAGATTAACAATACCTATAAGCATGTTAATCTAAAAGGTAGAGAGCACCTTAATTTAGCGCAATTTTTCGTTTCGTACTCCAGAACCGACCTTGCCTATAACGTATTAGACAAGATCGTTAGAACTATTACTGTAGACGAAGATGTTCTGTTTTATTATTTAAATCTCACTATTGTAAAATCAGAACTCACTAAAACAAAAGCTTACAGAACTATAATGCTAAATGCTTTAGCCCAAAATAAATCACGCTTTTGCAATCTATTTAACCAATACAAAAAAAATGGAGGCGTTACATTTCAGCTTTTAGAAGACGCTTATTTAAGAGCTACGTATTGTGAAAACTGCGTGAACTAAATGCGCTATTACTAATGTGTATGTAAAACCTATTATGCATTAGAACAACTTCAATACCAGACTTCCCAATATGCTTTTAAGTATAATCATGACTATACTTAAAGGCATATTGGGATTTCAAAGTTACACGGTGCTACTTTGCTTAAAGCCTGTATTAGCTTCGCCTTGGATCTCTAGTCGTGGTTACAAACTTTCCTTTTATGAATCTGCTAAAAACCATCTATTGGTTATTTTAGTCCTCACCGCTATTCTAATATAAAATGTTTGTTGAATTTTATATTAGCCCCATCAAACAAGTCGTCTTGGTACTTAAAACAACCGTCTTTAGGGGTCCAAATACATTCAGATCCTACGAATTCTAGATCTCTTGTAACGAATTCTAAAACCACAGGCTTACACTGTGCTGTCTCCTGTAGTTTTGATACACCTAATATAAAGACAGCACACTCATGAAACATTTTATCGCACTTCTATGCCTCTGCTTTACAACACTAAGCTTTGCTCAAAAAAACAACAGTCCATATCTATTTGTCAACACTACAAAAGCTCATATCCCTTTAAAACGTTCTGAAACACAGGTACAGATCGCTGGGACTATTGCCCATGTTGAAGTCATTCAGGTATACCAAAACAAAGGAGATGTCCCTGTAGAAGCAACCTATCTATTTCCATTAGCAACCCAAGCGGCGGTACATGACATGCACATGTGTATTGGAGACCGTACCATTACAGCTCAAATATTTGAAAAGAAAAAAGCGCAACGTGTTTATAAAGCGGCTGTAGCTCAGGGAAAACGCGCTGCAAAATTAGACCAAGAACGCCCTAATGTGTTTCAAATGCAAGTAGGGAATATCATGCCGGGGGACCTTATTACAATCTCCGTCTCTTATACCGAAATGCTCGTGGCTACCAATGGGACATACCAATTTGTAGCACCTGCTGTTGTGGGGCCAAGATATACGGCAGAAAATGACA
This sequence comes from uncultured Flavobacteriaceae bacterium, assembly GCA_947504035.1. GTDB lineage: Bacteria > Bacteroidota > Bacteroidia > Flavobacteriales > Flavobacteriaceae > Jejuia > Jejuia algarum. The sequence continues at coordinate 288,506 of CANNGA010000001.1, read as the reverse complement.
ATACAACAACAGTATTTCATACGCCTTATACGGCTCAAGCTAACCCCGCAACGTTCGAATACGATCTTAAACTTACACTTAATGCTGGGATGATTATTAAAGACATTCATAGCAGTAGCCATCACATTAACACCAATTATTTAGACAACAAAACCGCGGCTGTTTTTTTATCTAAAAGCAATACAAACCCAGGGCATAAAGATTTCATTCTCAATTACAGCTTAAGAGGCCATCATGTGCAATCGGGTTTATTACTCTATGCTCATGAAGACGAAAATTTCTTTGCTCTACAAATGGAACCAAAGGCAAGCATTCAACCTAAAGATATTCCAGCCCGTGAATACTTATTTATTGTCGATGTTTCAGGGTCTATGAATGGTTATCCTTTAGAGGTTTCTAAAACCCTTATGCGTAATTTATTGTGCAACCTTAATCCAACAGACACCTTTAACGTACAACTCTTTGCGTCTAGTTCTACCGTTTTTAGTCCTTATCCTGTTACCGCGAGTCATGACGCTATCGAAGCAGCCATTCGTTTTCTTTCTGACGGTCAAGGCGGTGGTGGCACAGAATTGCTAGAAGCCTTAAGATACGCTTATAAACTCCCGCGCACAGACCCTAGCAGCGCACGCTCTATGGTGGTGATCACCGATGGCTATGTTAATGTAGAAAAAGCAGCATTTCAACTTATAGAAAATAATTTAGACCAAGCCAATGTCTTTACCTTTGGCATAGGCTCTAGCGTTAACCGTTATCTCATTGAAGGCATGGCAAAAGTAGGTCATAGCCGGTCTTTTATAGCCACCTCAAACACAGAAGCCTTAACCGTTGCCGAAAATTTTAAAACCTATATTTCTAGCCCTCTCCTTACCCAACTCAAACTAAAAACAAAAGGTTTTGAAATTTACGATGTGGCCCCTCATAGCATTCCAGATGTGTTTGCCGACCGCCCTATAACAATTTATGGAAAATACCGAGGCCAACCCGAAGGGCGCATCACCTTAACAGGATATCACGGTAAAAAACGCTTTAAACAAGACTTCGAAGTCACATCGCAACACCTTAGTCCCAAACACAAAGCATTACGCTATTTATGGGCAAGAAAAAAGATCGCACAATTAGACGACTATAATACCTTATTTACAGACGCTACCAAAGCAGAAGTCACAGCCTTAGGTCTTGCATACAATCTCGCCACAAAGCACACTTCGTTCGTAGCTGTAGACGAGACTGTAACCAATGCAAGTGGTAAATTAAAAACCGTAACACAACCCTTACCAATGCCACAACACGTTTCAAATTCGGCTGTTGGTGCCGCTGTAAATGTTACAGCTCAAACAACCTTTAAACCGAGTTACAGTATCAACTTCTCTACGCCCTTATTAAAAACTGAAAAAAGAAACATTACGATGACATTTAAAGCTCTTTATACACCACTGGTTACCAAATATTTAAAACAATACGACAGCATGCGCTTTGCCTTTAACACAAATGGGGCTATTGTACGTGTATACGTCCTTAAAAACAACAATTGGGTGGTCGCACCTCATATTCTAAAGGCGTTTTCTAAAATTAAAACAAACACACCTACAGTTCATAAACCCTTCGTTTTAACACTTAAAAAATAATGATGAAAAAAGTTTTAAGTTTCGCCGTAATAGCCTGTATTGTATTAAACCTGTATGTCATTTTTGAATCGGATTTAGAGGCTGTTTTTAATGCTAAGGATAGTAAAACTCATGCTTTAGACTCGTTGCGCCACAAAAAGACAATACCCTCAGCAACATGCTTCATATTTATATGATGTGTTTTATTACAAAGTGCTTAATCTCTAAACAACGTCTAAATTGTGACATCCACTAGCATTTGTAATTTCTAAAACCTGTAGCGCTTATCGCTGCAGGTTTTTTTATGCCTCAAGAAAAGACGATACCAAAACAGGTAACGTTTAAAGGGCATCCAACCTATTTTCAACGAATTCTAGATCATCTTTAACGAATTCTAGAAGCGTCCAAATTTCACTTCAGTTCTCACGTAATTTTGAGGTATAGAAATCTAACACCCTTTAAAAACAAATACCATGTCAAAATTAATTATACTCTTTACAACAACGTTACTATTACAGTATAGCAACGCACAAGACTTTAAAACAACAACAGATTATGTTGTTGCGAATAGAATGGACACCAAACAACAGGAATATGCCACAGCACTTTTCGATGTTGTTGTCGCAGATGCGCCTTCTCAAAAAGTAGCGACTCTAAGTATTTTAGATCTCGACTTTTTCGAAGACATTACCATAAGCAGCTTAGCAAATCCAGAATTGAATCAGATGAAAGAGATTCTTAAAGTAGATGTGAATTACAACAGCTGTTGTATACACTCAGAAACGTACTACTTCATGGTAACTGCTACGAACGATTTTATTGCACTGCCCTACATAGAGAACACCTACTGCGCCACTACAGCTTCTGAAGTACGCTATGTCTTTCCAACACAAACATTAGGAAAAACAGGTCTTATCTTAAAAACGAAAGTACAATTCACAGAAAACAATACGGTTAAAGACACTCAAATTCTACAACGTTTCGCTTGGAATGATGACCACTTTAACGCAAACGACGCCATTGCCTACACAGGTACTGACAACAATTAATTAATAACACTTAAAAACCTAGTAACATGAAAAATTTAAAAAACAGCATCCTCGCCCTATGTCTAACTGCATTTTCTACTGTATTTGCACAGACCATACCAGAAGTTTCTTTTAACACAATGACGCCCACTACAAGCATCGATCAAATGTCTTATGAATACCTAATGGCAGACCATGTGCATTTAAGAGCAACACCTTCTACAAAAGGTGAAAAAGTGGCCTTATTACCTATAGGTACTAAACTCACATTATGGGAGAAAAGCGAACAAGAAGAGATTATAAACGGCATAAAAAGCCATTGGTACCGCGTAAGTATTGGCAGTGATTCTGGTTGGATCTGGGGTGGTTTAATCGCACAAAACACCTTTGGCAGTGAAGCTTATCACGATGTGAAATTTGTATATGGCGTAGAAAGCGCACTTACAAACACAGATGGCGTTGTAGAACAAAAACACCAATTAAGAGCATTTAAAAACGGGATACAATTAGACAAAATTGTATTTAACGGCCAACAAGCAACACCTTTAGAATTTCAAAATATAGGCAACAAAGGGTTGTTTAATGTAGAAGACATCATCAGATTTAAAACACCAAACGCTTTAGACGCTGAAACAACTGGCAATCTGTACATTTTTTGGAACAATGGTAAGTTTACAAACATTGCCAACCTAGCAGACTATTCAGATGTAGATTATACCAAAACAGAGTCTTTTATTTTTCCTTCAGATATGGAAGGGGTTAAAAACACACTTGTGTTAGAGACGTTTATCACCGATCATAATACGGTAACCGATGCCGCTAAAAAACGTATTGTAAGCCACTACGCTTGGAACGGTTATAAATTAACTAAAAAAGAAGACAAGCCAATCGCTGTAGAAGACGCCATGGCGAGTACTACAGAAGACACAACGAACTTCTAAAATCATGACTGTAAACACATACCATATCATTCTGCTTTTTAGTGTAGTCTTAGGGTGCAAGAAGCCGTTTTCGCAACAGCCGAAAGCGGCACTTGCTTTACCTGTACAGCTTAGCAAAACGGAAACATCTATTGCATTCATTACAGGACGAGATACGGGCGAAAACACTTATTACAGCAATGCAAAGCGTCACTTTGAAGCGCAAAACACCCCTGTAATCACACAGTTAAGTTCTATCAATGAAATTATAACTTACCTCAACCAAAGCCAATCTAAATCTTATACCTACATTCATATCGTAAGCCATAGCAACCCTTGGTTGGGCATGGCTTTAAAAACTACAAAAGAGGGCCTACGTATTAATACAACCTCACTTCTAGAGGCTTTAGAACAGCAAGACATTGCGGCCTTAACCCACGGTGTTAATGCCAATACAAAAATCATTTTCCATTCCTGTGGGCTAGCCCAAAACACTCAATTATTACAAAGCTTAAAACAAGCTTTTGCAACACAAACACCACCGCAACTCATAGCCTCTTCTTACTTTAATGTATTTGGTGGTAAATATGCAAGTCACTATTTAGCAAAACCTTATTACGGTTACTATCCAACCGCAGAATCCCCTGGACCACGCGCTTTGGCAGAGGCCTTTAAAAGCAACTACCCTAATACGGCTATTGACTGGTTTACAGCAATTAAAACAAGGCAAGAAAGCAGCTTTGGCAACGTATACAGCTATACCTTTAACGTACCTATAAATTGGGAATTTACATTTAAGACCAAACAGGAAATACCACAACTTAAGGATAAGGAAGCTATTATGGACTGGGTGGTTAACTTGCCCGAAATGGCAAAAACACTACACGATCTAAACATCCCTATCTCACAATACCGATGGCGACAACGCACTAAAGGCCACACACTTTATATTCAAGGAAAAGCAACCGTACTTTGTGTATTACAACCTATTTTAGAACCAAACGATCCTTCAGAATATAAAATTATTAGTTTTGATGATAAGACGCTTTATAACACTTTATAAAAAACGAAATAAAACATCTAGCGGTGATTGTTTATATTTGTTTGCAACGGTTTTAAGGCCCTAAGCGTTATTTCATGTTTTACCCCATAGACTTATTTTGAATAGACCACTTACATACCTCCTTTTTAGTTTGCTCGTAACAAGCACATTTCTTGCTGCGCAAAACAGTCAGCTACGTGCCTACACCATAGCAGATGGTTTGCCACAATCTCAGGTTTATGCCATGGCTCAGGATAGCATTGGGTATTTATGGCTCGGCACACAGGGCGGAGGTCTCTGTAATTTTAACGGCAGTAGCTTTTCCATTTGGAATGAAAACGATGGCCTCCTGTCTAATTACATACATGCATTACACGCCAGTAATGACAGCCTTTTTATTGGTACTGCTCGTGGGTTATCTATTAAAACAAAGCACAACTTCACCAACTTTAAATGCCCTAAAATCAACCGTTTTTTTAAGGCAAACAATAGGCTGTACCTTGCCACAAAACAAGGGCTGTATACCTATTCAAAAACAAAAACGCTTCAAAAACTAAAGTTACATCCAGAACTTGATGCGAGTACTGTAAACGCGCTCCTTTTTGATGGTGCTTCCTATTGGATCGCTACCAAAACAGCACTTTGGAAAACCAAACACCTACAAAACAATGCCAACGAAACTCTCGTAAAAATAGATAGCAATAACTTTACAGCACTTGTTCTTCATGAGAACCATATTTTTGCGGCCACCTTTAAAGATGGCATTTTAATACGAAACCTTAAAGCCTCTTCCACACCTCTTCTGTTACGAGAACCCCTGCGTATCAATGCCATGTCTATACATCATAAAGACGAATTATGGGTTGCGACAGACGACAATGGTATTACCATTATCGACACTAAAAACTATACCGAAAAAAAAATACTCAATACCGCAAACGGACTTGCGGTACCTCATGTAAGATTCACTTTTACAGACCGACAGTCTAACATTTGGATAGGCACTTCTGGAGGGGGATTCTACAAATATTTTCAGAATAACTTTAAACACTATGATGCTGCTTCTGGCTTAAAAGGCAATCGTATTTACGCTGTACACCACGCGAAACACAATGTTTGGATTTCTAGTTCTGAAGCAGGCTTAACCCGAATAGACAGTTTAGGTATTCACCACCTTCCTAAGGTGAAACAATTTTCTAGAGCAAAAATTAAAACCATTACTAGTAATGCTAAAGGGGACCTTTGGGCAGGATCGGATGGTAATGGCATCCTGTATAGAACTACGAGACAGGTAGACAGTATCTATACCGACACTAGCGATTCACTACACATTACCACACAAGTCTTTTCTAAATTAGTGACCAAAAATCATGTTTTAAATACAGATCATGGTTTTCCTTCTGATTGGATTCGTAAAATTGTCTGTACTCAAGATGCGGTTTGGGCTGCCACCTATTCTAGCGGTATTGTAAAATTTAACTACAATACTGTTACCGATTCTTTAGCTATACAACACATCTATACTAAAGCAGATGGTATAGCCGACTTAAGCATTAAAGACCTAGCTTTAGATCCTGAAAACAGACTGTGGTATGCCACACAAACAGGGCATTTGGGTTACATTAAAAACGATACGCATACCGCTTTAGGTACTGTATTAGAACAACAAACCGCTATAGGCACCTTACTATTTCATCAAGATAAACTTTATATAGGTACTGCTGGTCAAGGTATTTGGGTGTCTGAAGCCAACCCAAAAACCCTTCAATTCAAACCTTTAAAAGGTACAAAAAAAATAATTTCTAAAAATATCTATCAGCTTATTTTTGACGATCAAGGCTATTTATGGGCGGGTACAGAACGCGGTGTTTCCAAACTACAATTAAACGCCACACAGCAGATAGAAGACATTTATCATTTTGGAAGAAACGATGGGTTTTTAGGTATAGAAACCTGTTTAAATGCCGCAGATAAAGACGATAAAGGTCAACTCTGGTTTGGTGCTATTTACGGTTTAACCCAATACCTGCCACTGCTTAATAACAAAACGGGATTGAAACCAAAAGTCCATTTCAACGATGTACAAGTTGCCTACAAAAGCATAGATACCATTGCGCTTAAAGCATGGACAAATAGCGAAAAGGTTTTGGCCTTAACCCCCAAACAAACACAGCTAAGTTTTACGTATAAAAGTGTTGATATAGACCACCCTAACCAAATAGAATACCGATCGAAATTAAACACAAATACATGGAGTCCTTGGTCTAAAACCGACCAGCAGAACTTTGCAGGACTTGCTTATGGAGCTCACGTATTTACGGTACAATCTAGAAATCACAGATGGGAAGAAAGCACGCCCATTACATTTCGGTTTTTTATTGACAGCCCTCTATACCAAAAGGCATGGTTTCAATGGACCATTATAGGAAGTGTACTGTTCATCTTACTGCTCTTAAGCTTACTTTATATTCGAAAAATTCGTCTTAAAAACAGAGCAGCTCAAACACAACTAAAGTTAAAAAACCACTTGCTAACATTAGAGCACAAAGCCTTGCAGCTGCAAATGAATCCGCATTTTATCTTTAATGTCCTTAATGGCATTAAAGCCATGGCCATTCATAAGCCCGAACATATGAATTCTACAATAAATAGTTTTGCAACTCTACTGCGTGAAACCCTCCATAATTCCAGAAAAGAGCACATTACGCTAGCGCAAGAAGTCAAAACATTACGACATTACATTACCGTAGAACAACTTATGGCATCCAAACCTTTCAGCTTTTCAATAGACACCCATTGCGAGTTAGATCTTGAAGAAATCCTTATACCACCAATGCTTATACAGCCCTTTGTAGAAAACGCTATTCGTCATGGTATTTTAAAAGCCCAAACAAAAGGTGTGCTTACACTAACATTTAGCACCTCAGCACAATTTTTACATTGTAAAGTGGTCGATAATGGCATTGGTATTTTTACATCACAACACAATAAAGAGAAAACCGACCACCAATCTATGGCACTTACGGTCACCAAAGAACGTCTTATTTCTATTGCTGGAAAAAACACCCTAGTATTAAAAGAATTGAAAGCTAAAGACGGAACTATTAATGGCACATCTATTACCTTTAGCATTCCTTTACTAACCGATTATTAAAACAACTTATGCTTACAGCTATTATTGTAGAAGATATGAATGATGCTTTACTGCTTCTAAAAAACGATTTAGAAACCAGGCATCCCGATATTAAAATCAGTGGTACAGCCCAAAGTGTTGTAGAGGCCGCTAAACTATTGCGGAAACAACAACCAGACCTGCTCTTTTTAGATATTATGCTTGGCGATGGTACTGGTTTTGATATTCTAGAAATTTTCCCCAATTTAAAATCTAAAATCATTTTTGTGACTGCAAGTGATGAATTTGCAATTCGTGCCTTTAAATTCGCTGCTATAGATTATGTCTTAAAACCTTATGCATATGATGAATTAGACTTGGCTGTAAATCGCGCCAAACAGCATATACAGCCTAACAAAGAACGGCTTTCCATTTTAAAGGAAACCCTTGCTGCGCCAGAACAGAAACCGAATAAGATATCACTGCATACCCTCGATAAAATTATTATTGTAAGTTTAGATGATATTGTACGCTGTGCATCAGACAGTAACAACACCATATTCCACCTTCAAGACCAACGCAAAATATTCGTTACCAAGACCTTAAAGTATTTTTCAGACATGTTGAAGAACTATGATTTTGTGCGCATACACCAAAGCCACTTGGTCAATCTACATTACATAAGTGCATACATAAAAACAGACGGCGGGTATTTAATGCTTAAAAACGGAGATAACGTTCCTGTTTCTGTTCGTAAAAAAACAGAAATTATAGAAATCTTAGACCAAATGCACCGCTAAAATGCCTTAAACGCATCTTAATCTCAAGCGCTACCTCTTTTCTTGATAAACTAAAAGCTATACACCGTTAGTGTAGGCTTTTGTAAACCATTTGTTTTTAGTTTACATTTACATCCAAAAACAAGGCAGCACACACGTTTTCAAACCATTTAGAAGGCAGTCCTGTTGTAGTTTTAAGATCTAAACATTCGCAAAATCGTTTTTTAAAGTGCCTATGACTATTCGCAAAATCAAGCAATTTTTATACACATTCCAGCAAGTACCGCTCCTTATTTACCTCTTAAAATGGATCTGTATTTGTCTGCTATTGGGAAGTGTTGCCGGCGGTCTTTCTGCTTTTTTCTTAGAAAGCTTAGCTTGGGCTACACACTGCCGAGAAAACAATCTGTGGATTATTGCATTGCTGCCTTTAGGCGGTTTTGTGATAGGGTTATCCTATCATTTGTATGGAAAAAGTGTTGTTAAGGGCAACAACCTAATTCTTGAAGAATATTACAACCCCAAAAAAATTATTCCTTTTAAAATGGCGCCTTTAGTACTCTTTGGCACCGTAATAACACATTTATTAGGAGGTTCTGCAGGACGAGAAGGCACAGCTGTTCAAATAGGCAGTGCAGTAGCAGACCAAATTACGAAGTACTTTAAATGCTCTAATCGCGATAGAAGAATTCTTTTAATTGCAGGTATCAGTGCTGGATTTGCCTCTGTATTTGGCACACCATTAGCAGGCTGCGTTTTTGCGTTAGAAGTCTTAATTATAGGGCGTATTCGCTTAGACGCTATTATTCCCAGTCTTATGGCTGCCATTTTTGCCGATTACTTTTGTGCCATATGGGATGTTCCGCATACCCATTACCACATTGCAACTGTTGCAGAAATGACCCCTTTCAACCTATTATGGGCTTTACTCGCTGGTATTCTATTTGGATTAACGGCCCTATTGTTTTCCAAATCAACGCATTTTTGGGGACAGCTATTTAAAAACAAAATAGCATACCCACCGCTGCGTCCCGTGATTGGGGGTACCGTACTCGCTATTGCCATCTACGCTATGGGTACCACGAAATACATAGGCTTAGGCATTCCTACGATTGTCGAATCTTTTAGTCATCCCCTTAATTCTTATGACTTTTTACTAAAAATACTATTCACTTCTTTTACGCTAGGTGCTGGTTTTAAAGGGGGAGAAGTAACTCCTTTATTTTATATTGGAGCCGCTTTAGGCAATGTACTCATTTGGTGTATCCCGTTACCTATGGGTTTATTAGCAGGTATGGGATTCGTAGCTGTATTTGCAGGTGCCACCAATACACCGATAGCCTGTTCTATTATGGGTATTGAATTATTTGGCATTGAATCGGGTGTTTTTATCGCTTTAGCTTGTTGTACAGCTTATTTATTTTCGGGGCATACAGGCATTTATGCGTCTCAAATTATTGGAAGCCCCAAACACATGTTTTTTGGTCGTGAAAAAGGCTTACCTTTATCTAAAGTAAAAAGAACGCCTTAAATGCCATCGCTAAACGAAAACGTACTTTTTAACACCTTACTTTTTTCATTAAGAGGGATACGATAAGCACTTGTAGGGTTAAAATACCAACCTATTACGCGAATAATTTATACCTTTACAAAAATTTTCATTTTATACCGTTATGTACAATAGTTTCGACATCGCAAAAGCCTTTGTGAGTTTCGCCAAAAGCGAAAACAAAGGTGTTGATACCATGAAGTTATTGAAGTTAACATACATTGCCCACGGGTACTATCTTGGTTTTTTTGGAAAACCGCTTTTTGAGTCCCAAGTAGAGGCTTGGAAATACGGGCCAGTCATTCCCGAACTATACCATGTTATTAAACGATTTGGTACAGGAAATGTAGACAAAGAGTTGCTAGACTTATATGCAGAGCATCCTATTTCTGAAAAAGACCTGAAGTTTCTAAAAGCGGTATGGAACTTTTACAAGAACCACACGGGCCTTGCCTTGTCGTCTAAAACCCACGAAAAAGACACGCCTTGGGATAAAACATACACTTCTTCGCGGTCTCGAAAAGTCATAGAAAATGCTTTAATAGAAACGTATTACAAACATTTAATTAACGTTAAAGGCGAGCACGTTGGACAAAACTAATGAACCTTTCGAAGATTATTTCGACCCCAATACGCACCCCTCTCCTCCAGACTCAGATTATGATCTTTCGAATCGTAATTCTGACGACAAATCGCTACAAGAAAAAAAGTCACTTTTTAAAGGTTCTTTAACCGATGTCGATAGTTGGATAAAACACGAGGAATTTAGATTAAAAAAATTAAATGAAGACTCCGAGCGGGCTTTACGAGAGGACAATGCTAGAAAAGCATTTATCTTTTCATCCATTTGGGCTTCTTTAATTGGTTTCATTATATTGGTGCGCTCTTTTTTCCCTAAGGTGTTTATTATGAATGAAAACGAATACATGGCTACATTAGGCACCTTAAGCATTACCATACTTACTTATTATCTTGTGGTGATTAAATATTTGTTTTCTCGAAAATAATAGCTTTGTTTTAAGTCCTTTAGCCTCTTAATCTCAGTTAAAAGATGTTTACACCATAAGACTTGAAGGGATACGCAACAAATTAACAAGATGTATAGCGCTGGCCTGTCGGCGCGCCATATGCCTCTTAGTTATTATCATCCATTTTTATACTAGTAGTTTAGATTTTTCGAGATGGTTGATTGAGATATCTATATATCTATCGTTTGAAAAAAGAGTTTTTTTTCTGTTGCTCCAATTATTAAGTTCGTTTTTAATGAATTCTTTATCAGAATTTTTGTTTGAATTAGCGATATAATCAATAGTAGAAAGTAACTCTAATCCAAATGAGGAATAAAATCCATTAAGAAAAGAACTTGTATTTACAACAATTTCTTTCAACTCAGAGTCTTTGTTAATATAATCATTGACTTGTGACTCAGAATCTACAATTAAATCAAGCTCTTCAAAAGGCTTTTTATCTTTACCTCCATATCCCATTAAATAACTTCCGTTTAGATAATTAAGGACATGTTTAACTTTACCAGAATATGGGCCATAAAACTTAGGTGAATATTCAAGATTGAAGTGTTTTTGACCGCCAAAACGTTGAAGAAAGTAACATAGTTTTTCACTAGCAAATTCAGACACAAATTCTCCATTTTTGACAAGTTCAAAAAGCATATATAATAGCATTCCTCTCGCTGGAGTCAGTTTAACACGTTCTTTACTCAGAATTTCTTTAACTTTTGAGTTTGGTTCATAAACATATATATCACAATCTTCGATGCTTTCAAGTTTTTCTTTTATTATACTCTTGACTTTACTCCATTGAAGACCTCCATTACCACTCCCTAAAGGAGGGATAGCTATTGACTTTATTTTATATTCATTTATTATTTTAACTAAGTCGTTTAGACCTGATTCGATATATTCATATTCTGAAGGGGATTTCCAATGCTTTTTTGTTGGGAAATTGATTATTGTCTTTTCCCCTGTAATAGTATTTTGGTCTTTAATAACCAATAATTGCCCAATATTAAACTCTTTCTTATCACACAGTTCTTTATATTTTTTGAAATTATTTGGGAAAAGCTTTTTAAATTGTAAAGCGATACCCTTGCCCATTACACCAACTGTGTTAACAGTATTAACATATGCTTCCGCTTTACTCTCAAATAAATTTCCAACTATATATTTAATCATAACTAAAAGTAATAATTAGGTCTAACAACTATTTTTTTACTGTCAATGCCAAATTGAGAAACTTGTACTTTAGAATCTTCATTATATGTTATAAAACCTAATAAAAGTTCAAAAGGGATATCTTCCTCAACTAATAATTCCGCTTCCTTTTTTCTTTTAAAATCTAAATCGTCTTCTTTTTTCCAATATTTGGCGTTTGTTGCTTTAAAATCGACTTGATTTTCAATTTCTAATAAATCTTCAGATGTGAAAAAATTAGTAAAACCATCTGTAGCATGTCCATCAGAATAAATAAAACGTAAAGAAGAATCCGATATTTTCTTTAAACTTGAAACACAATATACTATTTTGTCAGGGTTCAAAGCCTTGACCCCATTGAAACCATTTTTAATAACATAAAGCATAGGAGTTCTCAATCCAAAATAAAACGGAATATAATCCCCTAGTTTTTTTCCATTAGGAATCTTTAAACCATCTCGAGTACTTATCAAACTATTATCTCCAATAGCCTTGTAGTCTTGATTCGCGTTTTTAGAATCCTTATGTGTAATGCCATTTTGAATGATATGAGGAATATTCTCAATATGAGTCATTCTATAAACATACACCTTACTTAAATCCATTTTTCGAACCTATTCTTTAGGTTGGTAAGATACACATTTCATTTTTTTAATTATTAGTTGTTGAAATATGATTTTTTGCAATGTATGGTAACAACTGAATAACAAGCATTAGTGCATGTTATTTATACTATAAATATAACACAATAAATTATGTGTCAAAAAAAAGTAAAACCATTTTAGAAACCGCTCTAGAAGCAGTTCCAGAATTTCGTGTATTAGTAGACAAACTCACTTTGAGTTTTAGTATTAATGGTAAATCAAAAAGTACCATCTCCAACTATTTTTAGAATATTTAGGACGCTATACACATAAAATAGCCATTAGCAATCATAGGCTATTAGCTATTTATAAGACGGCTAAAACATTGACCTTTAGCTTGAAAAACTACAGGAAACAAGGTAAAAAAACAACGCAGACCTTAGCGATAAGCGAATTTATAAGGTGGTTTCAAAATCATATTTTACCGAAGGGCTTTACAAGAATACGACATTACGGGTTTTTAAGTAGCAGTTGGAAACGAAATTACCGCAATTACAACTGCAAGTCATGGATCGTGAAATAGAATCTATTGTCGTTTTAGTCTCTGAAGAAAAGCCCATGCATCGCAAATGTAAATATTGCAAAACCTGGGTTTTAATTACCTTATTCACCTTTGATAGTCGTGCCCCACCAAAAAATTATAAAATAATAGCAGCACGTAAAATACTCAAATACAAACACTAAGGCTATGGCATGACACTCATACAGGATAGCTATGATCTAAACTCAAATAATTAAAGTAAACAGCATGTTTTTAAGGCTTTATATAACTTGAAGCCTTTTAAATCTTGAAACCTATAAACATAAAGACGGTCTCTTCTTCTCCTAACTGCTAATCTTTAGCTTATAAAATACATCTCAATTGTTTTACCCCTTATCCAAGTGACGGATCAGTCAACAGGCATATAGCGTTAGCCTATCGGCACGCCATACGCTTCTTAGTTATTGTAAAACGTTTTTTATTTCTAAATTCCACTCAAAATTAATCCACTAATTATGAAAATTAATAAAGAAATCAGAAACGGTTTTTTTGATTTATAAATGTCCGAAATTAAATTCCAACAATACAAATAGATAAAAATTGGAATCATAAATCCTAAATAAGCAAAATCCTTTTCAATTGTCAATTCGACTCCAGCAAGAAACCAAAACATTCTTAATAGAAAAAGCAATGTTCCAAATAAAATCCAAATCGGATTAATTTGAGCCATTCTTAATTTCAAGGTTTTTCTTCTGTTTGTTGCAAATGGTTTACTCATCCATAAATAGGTCGTAAAGCAAAAAGAAAACCCAATTGACGCAAATCCGATTAAAGTCAAATAATAAGTTGAAAACTCATAGGTTATAATATTCGACCAGCTTAAATTCGTAATTACGTCTCCAATATTACATAGCTTTAAAGTCAGTCGAAATAGAGAATTGAAAATTAGACTAAATCCGATTCCGATTACAATTCCGCTATAAAACCGGAACTTTCCAATTTCGTTTATCGTGAAGTCAGATTTGAGTTTTTTCAATTCAGCGTAATGTTTGTTTTAACGTTGTAGTAGCGTAGAGCCTGATAGTTCTGTTAAATTTCTTACTAAATTAGTAAAATTTACGAGACTGTTAGCGTCCCCTTCATCAAACCGTGCTTGAAGTTTTCTCTCATACGGCTTACCGATAGAATTCTTTATTGAGCTTTCGCATGGGTTTTAAGACGTGCATACTTTTCTATATCAGTAAGCCGTAAAAGCCGGACTAAATTTTCATAGGGCCTCTGGCGTAGCTTCCGATGTGCCTTTCTACCTTTACTTTTCATCTATTTAAAAAGTTTATAGTCCAAATGCGTCCTTTCTTCACAGTGTGAAGATGATGAGCTCACAAAACAAATACTATAGGGATTAGACAGGCCAATACAATCATGTAGCTCTCAGCAATAGCTTACAATCTTAAAAAGCACCTGAAATTCACTCAAAAAAAGGTTAAAAGCATTAGTTCAAGAGATATTTGTGCATCAATAGTTGAAACTTGACCTGTGTTTAAATTTGAAAATCGTTCTACATCATTGTCAAAACGAGATATTTGACAGAAATACTCCAATAATTAAAAGGCGTTATAGTATCCTGTATGACCATATCATCTAAATTATTTGTCAATTTCTCTATGACTTTTTCATTTCTATTTAGCTGGTTTAAAAAATAGTTATAATCCTTATGCGCTGCTCTTATTCCAATCTCTTCTTCTTTTTGTTTTGAGGACAATACGTTTTTTAAAAATCCCATGTTAAGCGCTTTCATCATCATTCCAATGCACCATATCATAGGGATAATGGGGATGGTCTTTAAAACGAGTATCATCTAAGCCCATTACCTTAACCACTGCGGCGGCTTCCCAACACCAATAACCAGAATAGCCCCATTGCCTTTTATGGCTATCATACCAAGGGTCATTTTTATGCAATTCATACCATTTTTCTAAATAGTCTTTCATTTTAATTTGAGCCTCTTCTTTATCAAGTTGTGTTAATTCAACTACTTTTTGATAGAGGCTAGGAATCAAAACAGTATCTGGAACTACTTTATTAGCATTTCTTGAATGTAAAAGATAGCCCAATACATAATCTGGCTTCCAATCTTTTAAATTAGAATTACGTTCTGTTTTATCTACATATTCTATGAGTTGATTAATTTCAGCATCAGAAACTTCAAAAAGAATAGCTAATGAGACCATAGCAATCATATCGGAATAGGTAGCTTCTTCTTCATCCCAACCTTTTATATAATATTCTAAACCTGTTAAATAATCTTTTTTGATTACTGACACTTTTTGATTTATAGAATATTTAAGATATACATTTCTTAAATATTTTGTAGCTACATTCCAAAAGTGAAAAGGTTCTATCTTATTATTTTGTTGAAGCTCTTCATTGCTATTAATAAGCATTTTTATCATCTCTTTTTCTTGCTCTAAACTAGCCTCAAAAAAGGATTGGTTTTTATATTCCGCTCTTATTTCGATCTCTTCCTCTTTTTGTTTTGAGGACAATACGTTTTTTAAAAATCCCATGTTAAGCGCTTTCATCATCATTCCAATGCACCATATCATAGGGATAGTGGGGGTGGTCTTTAAAACGAGTATCATCTAAGCCCATTACCTTAACCACTGCGGCGGCTTCCCAACACCAATAACCAGAGTAACCACGATATTTTTTATGGTTATCATACCAAGAATCTAACTTATGTAGATTATACCAATTATTTAGATATTTTTCTAGCTCAATAATTGCTTCTTCTTCATCACTTGAATCAATCGTTTTTTCTATTCCCTCATATAAAATTGGAAATAACAAATCTTTAGGTATTTTAATATTTTTATCAATGGTATTCAATAAATAACCAATAATTTTATCAGGCTTGTAGATCGTTAATTTTTTATTCACATTCATAGTTTGAATAAAATCAGATAATTTTTTTAATTTTTCCTTTGAAATTTCAAATAAGATTGATTTTGAAATAATTCTAATTAAGTCATCATATACTTCAAAATGTTCATCTAGACTTAAAATAAAATTATCATAGGCTTTTTCGTAGGTATTTATAATAGTTGATGGTAAATCTCCTTTGGAATAATATAGGTTACTTCTTTTTTCTAAAAGACCATACAAGGTATCGTAGTTATTAGGAAATAATTTACCTTCTCTCTCTTCTATTATTTTATTATCTTCAAGAATCGTTTGATATGCTTTCTTATTAAATTCTAATTCTTTTATAAAATACTCATAATCCTTATGCGCTGCTCTTATTCCAATCTCTTCTTCTTTTTGTTTTGAGGAAAATACGTTTTTTAAAAATCCCATGTTAATCGATTTTTTCATCATTCCAATGCACCATATCATAGGGATAGTGGGGGTGGTCTTTAAAACGAGTATCATCTAAGCCCATTACCTTAACCACTGCGGCGGCTTCCCAACACCAATAACCAGAATAGCCCCATTGCCTTTTATGGCTATCATACCAAGGGTCATTTTTATGCAATTCATACCATTTTTCTAAATAGTCTTTCATTCTAATTTGAGCCTCTTTTTTATCAAGTTGTGTTAAATCAACTATTTTTTGATAAAGATTAGGAATCAAAACAGTATCTGGAACTACTTTATTAGCGTTTCTTGAATGTAAAAGATAGCCCAATACATAATCAGGCTTCCAATCTTTTAAATTAGAAT
The DNA here is from genome assembly GCA_947504035.1 of uncultured Flavobacteriaceae bacterium. Classification (GTDB taxonomy): domain Bacteria; phylum Bacteroidota; class Bacteroidia; order Flavobacteriales; family Flavobacteriaceae; genus Jejuia; species Jejuia algarum. The sequence continues at coordinate 271,411 of CANNGA010000001.1, read as the reverse complement.
TACGTTCTGTTTTATCTACATATTCTATGAGTTGATTAATTTCAGCATCAGAAACTTCAAAAAGAATAGCTAATGAGACCATAGTAATCATATCGGAATAGGTAGCATCTTCTTCATCCCAACCTTTTATATAATATTCTAAACCTGTTAAGTAATCTTTTTTGATTACTGATTTTTTTTGACATATTGAATATCTTAGACTGATTGTTATTAGATATTTGACAGAAATACTCCAATAATTAAAAGGCGTTATAGTATCCTGTATGACCATATCATCTAAATTATTTGTCAATTTCTCTATGACTTTTTCATTTCTATTTAGCTGGTTTAAAAAATAGTTATAATCCTTATGCGCTGCTCTTATTTCGATCTCTTCCTCTTTCTGTTTTGAGGACAATACGTTTTTTAAAAATCCCATGTTAATCGATTTTTTCATCATTCCAATGCACCATATCATAGGGATAATGGGGATGGTCTTTAAAACGAGTATCATCTAAGCCCATTACCTTAACCACTGCAGCGGCTTCCCAACACCAATACCCCTTATAACCACTTTGCTTTTTATGATTATTGTACCAAGGGTCATTTTTATGCAATTCATACCATTTTTCTAAATAGTCTTTCATTTTAATTTGAGCCTCTTCTTTATTAAGTTGTGTTAACTCAACTACTCCTTGATAGAGGCTAGGAATCAAAACAGTATCTGGAACTACTTTATTAGCATTTCTTGAATGTAAAAGATAGCCCAATACATAATCAGGCTTCCAATCTTTTAAATTAGAATTACGTTCTGTTTTATCTACATATTCTATGAGTTGATTAATTTCAGCATCAGAAACTTCAAAAAGAATAGCTAATGAGACCATAGCAATCATATCGGAATAGGTAGCATCTTCTTCATCCCAACCTTTTATATAATATTCTAAACCTGTTAAATAATCTTTTTTGATTACTGACACTTTTTGATTTATAGAATATTTAAGATATACCTTGTCGAGAAATTCCATTGATACTCCCCAGTCATTGAAAGGGGTAAATTCCCCTTTTTCTTTAAGTAAAAGATTATCCTTAGTTAGAGTTTCTATAATATTTTCATTAATATTTAATTCTTTTATAAAATATTTATAATCCTTATGCGCTGCTCTTATTTCGATCTCTTCCTCTTTTTGTTTTGAGGACAATACGTTTTTTAAAAATCCCATGTTAATCGATTTTTTCATCATTCCAATGCACCATATCATAGGGATAGTGGGGGTGGTCTTTAAAACGAGTATCATCTAAGCCCATTACCTTAACCACTGCGGCGGCTTCCCAACACCAATAACCAGAATAGCCCCATTGTCTCTTATGCGAATTATACCAAGAAGCCTCTTTATGTAGAGAATACCAATTTTGTATATATATATATATTTATTTTCTCTTCCGCCTCAATAGGAGTTGATATTATAGCCTTAGAGAGTAAACTTGTTTTATTAGGTAAAAAAACATTATCGGAAGGATCTATTTTTTCTACTTTTGAATTAAGTAAAAAGATTAATAAACTATCCGTAAATAGAGATTCTTTTTTTATACTAGTATTATAAATCAAATCTGAAATATCTGTAAAATATTTTAAATCCATATTTAATAAAACACAGAATGAAATTACATTTAAAAAAGATAGATAAGAAGGGGTGTCTTTATACCCCATAAGAAAATTAGGGAAGGCTTCTATAAACTCATTTCTAATTATATTAATATCAGAATGCATTGAATACAAAATCTCTATTTTTTTTTCTTGAAGATCATAACTACTGCTATAGTGAAATGGAGTTAACTGTTTATTAGCCTGTAAAAACGCTTCATCTCCTTTTTTATCATCTAACGACCATAACTTTATTCTTTCTAATTCACTTTCAAAATATTTATAATCCTTATGCGCTGCTCTTATTTCGATCTCTTCCTCTTTTTGTTTTGAGGAAAATACGTTTTTTAAAAATCCCATGTTATTTTTTTAGTAAGAAAAATCAAAAAGCTAAAAATGTAGATTGTCTTGCCCTATTTAATCCTGAATCAAATCACCATTTTCATCTTTTGAAGTATCAATAAGGTCTTTTATGGATTGTATATACTTTTCGTCTTCATCTTCAAAAATGTCTTCCCCCTCTATCATATAAGCTCTTAAAAGATATTCTTTTGATTTTTCAAAGTCCTCTAACTCATAAAGGACTTGTCCTAGAGAAAAATGTATGTAACCATTACTAATGCCATCTGGACAATTAAGAGCATTAAAGTAACTCTCTTTCGATTGCTCTACTTCTTCTTTAGAAAAATAAACATCGCCAATACTGGTATACAACCACGTACTTGCTTCCCAATCTGTTTTAGGACTAGGAATAAGGTTTAAAGCCGCTTCGTATTTGCGTAAGGCTTGTTGTAATTGTTCTGCTTCAAACAACACATTGCCTTCTTCACTAAGTTGTTCTATTTTTTGATAGTCCATTTTCTAACAGTCTTAAAAACTATTCTTTTATATATTTTTCAGGATTGAGATAAAAATCTTTATATTTTGGATCTTCGTCTTCAAAATATCTTCCGCCAGCAATTTCAAAAACTTCTTTAAATCTGATTAACGAATCTTCATATTCTCCTATTTCAAATTTATATTTAGCTATAGCAAAAGAACAATCTTCATCACTATGATGTAAATTATTATTATTCTCAATCATTCTATTCAACCAAATTTTAGCTTTGTCATGTTTTTTTTCTTTAATATAGTCTTCAAAACTATATTTTGCAATATTATATGCTTCTGAAAATTCCTTTGGATTAGGAAAAATTAAATATGCTTCTTTTAAAAATTCAAATGATTTTTCTTTTTCATTTGATTCATATAATGAGTAAGCTTTATCAACCAAGTCTTCAACTTTTTGTTGTTCAATACTATTCAATAATTTCATGATTTTAACATTATTTTAATGGTGTTAGGTATTTTGTTGTCTTCCCTAATATTGCTCCTTTAGAACGATTTTTTTTAAAATATTCCAAAACATAATTATTTGAATCCAACATCCACTTTCTGACTTCTTTAGATTTGGCTCCTAATTTACGACCTTCTTTATTCCACCATGTAACCGCATCTTCAATATGTCCCATATCCGCTTCTTTAATGTTTCTCCACATCTTATTATCTAAATCATAAAATTGCTTTACCCCCCTTTTAATCCTTGCTGTAGGAGGAACTTCTTTCATCATTCTCTCAAACACCTCCCTACCTGTTCTGGAAGCTTTCCCTGGTGTTCTACCTAAATACATTAAACGTTTACTTATGGTTTTAAGCGAGCCTTTAAAACAAGCAATATTATGCACCAACCACTCCCAAGCCCCTGCAAAATAGGTATGCCAATCGGCTACCTCAAAGTTATAGACTTTCTTTTTAGTGTACAAAAAATTTGTAGCTTCTATACACTGCCAGTTGCCGCTTTTGGTTTTTATTTGGTCTTCTAAAGTTAAATCTGCCGCATCTTTCCAACCGCTTTGGGTATAAAAGGATGTTTTTGCGGTGTAAAAAAAAAGCCTTTCGATTTTGAAAGGCTAAAAAGTGTTTTTTTAATCAAAATTAGATACACTTATTCTTTATCGTCTATAGGAATATCTAAATATTCGGATTTTAATATCTCTCTATAATTAAAAAGATGTTCATAATCTAAATAATGCTTAGGAGCATTAAAATAATTATGAGATAAATTAACTTCCGCACTTTTTTCTATTCTATTATATGTCTCATTTTTTTTCGAAAAGATTAACTCTTCTACATTCATCAAACCTTCACCTAAATCGAAGAGAATTGTTTTTTTGGACTTTTCAAATCTATTATCAGTATAAAGTGTAATATTACTTAAGAAAACTTGATTATTTGGAAAAGGATCATAAATATCATCTACTAACCGTTCTAACTGATATCGCAAAAATGATGTCTGCAAATATACTTTCAATTCTCCTTCTTCATTTTTTTCCAGGTATCTTATATCAAAAGAATGATCATCGTAACTTAATGAAACGAAAGGAGTTTCATCTTCTTTGTAAAATGTAACATAATAAATGTCATCATTTTCAAAAGCATATTTAGCCCAACTTTCAGGGGTTTCAAAAGCATTTTTTTCTGCTTTCGATGGTTTTGAATAAAAAACATTTCGTAAAATCTCTATTGTTTCTTTTTCATCAATAATACCTCTCTCTAGTGAATGATACCTTCTAAAATTTGTTATGTATTTCATTTATTATTAAAATAATATTTTTTCTACCGCTTTCATTGCATCATCTATATTATCATCAATTTCAACATTATATTTTTTAGCGTATTCTTTCATTGCATCAGTTAATTTATCAGCATTTTTTTCAACTTGTAAAATTGCCTTATCCGCTAATTTTTGTGCCGTTACTTTTCCTTCTTTAATTATCCTAGATCCAGAATATTTAGAAGCATCTCTTATATATGTTTTCAGCGTATCTTCTGTAACTTTTAATACATCAGTTGCTTTACGTTCTATAATACCGACACCTTCAATAAAAGAATCTACATAACCATAACCACTTTTTGTACCTCCTTTAGCTAATTTAACGTAAACTTCCTTTGAGAATTTTTTACCTGACAATTCAGCTAATTCTTTGGTGAAATTGTTCATTATTACAATTTAATTGGAATAATATAACGCAAGAACCCACAGGTTTTTAAAACCTGTGGGTTCTGATAAAGAGAAGTTTATAATTTAGCTTTAATTAGTTTCAATCAAATTATTTTGTTCGCTTATATAGTAGTCCTCTTCCTCTTTAGAAACCTATACTTATTCTTCTGTAAGGTTTAAATATTCTGGTTTTAAATAAAGATTATAATTAATAAATCTGTCAAAATCTAAGTAATACGCTGGAGGTTCTACCCAATTGTTTGATACTTTAACATTAGTTTCTTTCTCTGTAGTACTACCAGACAGCGTTGGTTTTCTAATCAATTCATCAATTTCTATGGTCATTTTTCCTTTGATATCATACTCATTTTTGAATTCAAATAATATCGTAGTCGTTAGTTTTTTTTCTGGTGTTTCTTCATAACGTTCTACGTGACTAATAAATAATTCAGGGCGTTCTATGGGTAAATGCTTCATTGCCTTACCTTTCAATCCATTCCATTTATACTTATCATAAGTGATGTCCATATATTTTATAAGCTCTTTATTTTCAATATTCTGATCTAAAAACTCTACACTCAGGCTCATCAGAGAATTATTAACACAAGCTACTGGTACGTTATCTTCATCGAAAGCTGTAACAACATATTCCTTATTATTTTTAAAAGCATATTTTGCCCATGCTTCTGCGTCTTTAAGCAACTCTTTCTCTTCTTTAGTAACATCATTTTCATGAATGTATTGGTCTGCGAATACACGAAGGGTTTGTTCCTCATTTACAATATCCTTACTTATATAATTAAATTCTCTAAATTCGTACCTATATTTTTTCATCTTTAAAACCTATTGTTTTGGTTATAAAAGGGTGTTCCGTTTTTAGAGAACTAAAGACTAAAATGTTGAATATCTTTAATTAAAATTACCCCCTTATTCTTTATCACTTACAGGAATATCTAAATATTCTGATTTCAATATTTCTTTATAATCAAACAGATGCGCGTAATCTAGATAATGCTTAGGAGGTTCTATAAAATTATTAGACAGGTTAACTTTAGTTTCCTTCTCTTCATTATTATAACTTTTTGAGGCTTTATCTATTTGAGTTGTAGAAACTTTCATTAATTTCTTTTTTTGTATAAATAATGCTTTATATGTTTTTTTTTGATTAGAATTTTCGTAAATTACTTCTACTTGCTTCAAAAACAATTTATTATTTGGATGTGGTTTATATTCATCTGTTTTAATCCAATGCATTATATCATAACGGTCATATACCATTCTTAGATGTTCCACTAATTCATTTTGCTCATTATATTCTAGAAATATTAAATTTATACTTATTTTTTTAAAATTTAAACAAACAAAAGGCTTCTCTTCTTTGTAAAAAGTCACATAATATTGACTTTCGTTTTCAAAGGCATACTTCGCCCACTCATCTGAATCTTGCAAAAATTTACTTTCCTCTGCAGAAGGTTTTTGATTTAAATATATATCCCGAATATAGTTTTTAGTCACTTCTTCATCCATTAAACCCAATGACGCACTATTATATCTTTTAAATTTATATTTCATTTATTTGAATATTTTTGTAATATCTTCTATTATTTCAACTCCTTTTTCTTCTTTAGCCCATTTTATAAAATCATCAGATACTCCCTTCATGTTTTCTACTTGTAAAAAAACTTTTTCTCCCAATTCTTCTCCTGTTTCTTCAACTATGGCATTGGCATATTTTGCTGCATCATTTACATAGTTTTTAGCTGTCTGGGTGGTAACTTTGGTTAAATCGGTGGCTTTACGTTCTATAATACCGACACCTTCAATAAAAGAATCTACATAACCATAACCACTTTTTGTACCTCCTTTAGCTAATTTAACGTAAACTTCCTTTGAAAACTTTTTACCTGACAATTCAGCTAATTTTATATAATGGCTAAAGAAAGTTCAAAGATTTCCTGACAATAAAAAGCCTTTCGTAAATTGAAAGACTAAAAATAGAAAATGTTATTTTTAAGATATTTAGATGAAACACTTTGGTTATAAACTATCATTTTTGTCAATCAAATCCTTTATAGATTCAAAATATTTAGAATCTTCATCTTCAAAAATGTCTTTACCTCAAAGTTATAGACTTTCTTTTTAGTGTACAAAAAATTTGTAGCTTCTATACGCTGCCAGTTGCCGCTTTTGGTTTTTATTTGGTCTTCTAAAGTTAAATCTGCCGCATCTTTCCAACCGCTTTGGGTATAAAAAGGTTATTTCAAACTAATAGAAAATTATTGATCGAATATTTTTTGAAACTCATTAACTTCAATATCATTAGTTAATTCTAAATGTTCTTCTAAGTTTAGATCATTAAAAATATGTATACTTTTCTCTTTGGGATATTCATTTCGAACCCACATTGCAAATTCAAATAAAGATATTTTATCACTACTATCAATGCCTAGAACAACCAAGTCATTTCCCAAACTTGCAGAAAGTAGCCTTTCTTTTGAATCATTAACAATCTTAAAATTTAATACATTCTTTGTAGATTTTTCCCCAAAAATAATGTTGGAGAAACTAGAATTCCATTTTTCGATAAGATTTTTCTTGAATACTTCAACATCAATTCTAAAATCGGGCTTTTCGTTTGGAGTTATAATATAATAATTACTTTTTTTCATAATTAATATTTACCTTTTTAAACTCAAATGCAACAATTTTTCTTTCCTCAATATGATTCTTTAGTCGCTCTGATACAATTGGATAATTAAAAATATTATCATGTAAATCCTTCATATAGAACAAATCTAAATTTTCAAAACTATCTTTTAAAGTGAGTTTAGAAAACATCACTACGTTATCTGTATTAGTTGTTAAACCAATTTCTTTTTTTAATTGATGAGCATTTTTAATTGACAAATCTTTTATTTTTTCTTCTTCAAAATCATCAAATAAATAAAAATCAGATTGCTTATAATTAACATGATCTTCAAAATTAGTAGAAATAATTTGAAGCCAGTAGTATTTTTCTTCTTCTATTTTTTCTTTCTTATCAAATGAATAAGCATCAAGTTTATAGAATTTATGAGTTCCTAATTTATATCCACTAAATAGATCCTTTACTCTGTCTCCTATAATAAAGCCTTCTCCACCAATTGCATATCCATCATCAATTATATCAGTGACTTTAGTAATATATAGATTCGAAAAGACAGGTTCAAATTCGGGCAAAGCTGTATCACTTAATTGACCTTCAGCGTTAGGAAGATCGACATCGTATTCCCAAACTGGTAATACGTCTCTTTTTCCTACAAGCTCTACATTAATTCTTAATTTATAATAATTCATATTTAAAAACCTTTAATCTTAGCTAAATCATTAATTGTTGACCCTAATTTATCGGCCTCATCCATAAACTTAGTTACTTTTGGTAATACTTTCTCTGAAAGGAGTTTTTCCGGCAACATATCTGGGTATTTTTTTGCGGCTTTAGTTACATATGATTCCACTAATTTTGTATAACTATTATGGTTAGGATAAAATTTGCCATTTGTAAATAAGTGCTTATAGGCATCTAAAGCTTTTCCATTTAGTACATCATTAAATTTAAATCCATTTTTATAAGCAGCTTGAATAATTTTATTCTTTTTAAGTAATTCAAGTGGAATCAAATGGTGGGCATGCAAACCCGTTCCTCCTATTTTCAATGCAGCATTAAGTTCGGCTCTAGCTGCTTTTGTCCAATTTTTCCATTTATCTGCATTCTTTAGTGCAGATTCGAATAATTCACTTAAACACTTCTGTCCATTATTATGCACCAACCAATCCCAAGTTCCTACAAAATAGGTATGCCAATCGGCTACCTCAAAGTTATAGACTTTCTTTTTAGTGTACAAAAAATTTGTAGCTTCTATACGCTGCCAGTTGCCGCTTTTGGTTTTTATTTGGTCTTCTAAGGTTAAATCTGCTGCATCTTTCCAACCGCTTTGGGTATAAAAAGGATGCTCTGCAGTGGTTTCTATAACTTCGTTGCCTAAGGTAAGTGCTATGGTGGCGTCGATGTCTTTTTCCATTATAGTAACTACAGGCTTTAAATCGCTTTGGCCTGTTGCTTCGTTATACGCCCAAACATAGTCGCCTTGTTGTATCTCTTCTATGTTTTTATGACCGTCTTTTACAGCTACTTTTGTACCTGCGGTAAAACAGGCAAAGACTTAAAACAAAAAAATCTCTACATAATGTAGAGATTTTCATTTTTATCCTTCCTTTTACTTTTTAAATAATTCAGGGAATTTTTCCTTAATTAAATTTATTAAAAGTATAAATTGTTCTTTGTCCACTTTTCAATAAATAAAAGTATTCTTTTTTGACAAATTAGAATTACCCCATTTACTAATCCAAGTTTCACTAATCAACTTAAAGGTAGACAAATCATCACTTTCTTTTTCTAGTTTTTTTAAATTTTTAATTACCTCATCATACTTCCAATTTTTACTATTAAGCGTAAACCAAGCACTTTCTAAATTTTCATTTAACAAAAAGTCATTAAAAATTCTTTTCTTATCTAAATCTTTTTTTATCCAAATAGGCAAATCATCTATTACTGTAATATCTACCTCTTCATCAATCTCAAATGAAGAACATTTTTGTTTTGTTTTAGAATTCATTTCATCATTAACCGAAGGAAAGTCTCCATCATAATCACTTAACTTACTTACATAAGCAGATGGTGTTTCTTTGGAAAATAAATTGAATTTTTTATATGTATCAAAAGAATCTCCATCATATTCATTGTAATATGAATCAAGAAAATCCTTATCTAAATTTAAATTTATTTCTTTTGCAAAATTCTCTATTGATGTATCTATAATATCGTCGTTAGCTTCAATAGATTGTATTAAAATATCTTGTAATAATTGATTACTATTTCTTGCTATTTCCCACATAGACCCAGAGGATAAATCAAACTGAACAAAAACTTGATTTCTGTTTGTGAAAAAATGATGAATTATTCCAATATATGACGGATCTCCTTCATCTACAAAAAGAGGGATGAAAAAAGGAGGAAATGGGTAGAAAAACTCATCTACAGGTTTCCAAATATCAAAAAAATTAGGAGGTACTATTTCTTTATTATAAACTCTAAGTAGCCTATCATCTAATCCTATTTTTTTATAAATTGTATTTAATTCTTTCATTATATTTTTTATAGTGGTGAGCTAGAAATTTTAATTATATTTTCTGGTTTAATCTTACTTGACCACAGTTTTCCAGATTGTGTAGCCTCATGTATCATCTGATGTACCCCTTTAGATAACGGTTCTGTCAAATTTCTTGCGTTAGTTAATAACTCTGGGAAATCGGCTTTATTATAATTCCAATGATGTATTTGACCATCTGGTAAATCAACTTTGTTTTTTTTTACTTGCCTAGCAAATCGTCCCCTTACATTTTTCCAAACCTTACCTAGTTCCTTGTTAGTCATTGGTATGCCGTTCTCTAAGTTTTTTAAATATTTTTGAAATGATTTTGCTTCTTTAGTTGATGCTGTTGCTAAAAACTTCAAGTTTTCGTTCCATATTTTTAATAATTTAGGGTTATCTGCAATAAATTTAACTCCAAACTTACTAATTACTTTTTTAATATTATTTTCACATATTTCATTGTTATGAACTAAAGCATTAATATATTGAACAAAATAAGTATGCCAATCTGCTACCTCAAAGTTATAGACTTTCTTTTTAGTGTACAAAAAATTTGTAGCTTCTATACGCTGCCAGTTGCCGCTTTTCGTTTTTACTTGGTCTTCTAAGGTTAAATCTCCTGCTGCCTTCCAACCACTTTGGGTATAAAAAGGATGCTCTGCAGTGGTTTCTATAACTTCGTTGCCTAAGGTAAGTGCTATGGTGGCGTCAATGTCTTTTTCCATAGTTCCAACTACAGGCTTTAAATCGCTTTGGCCTGTTGCTTCGTTATACGCCCAAACATAGTCGCCTTGTTGTATCTCTTCTATGTTTTTATGACCGTCTTTTACAGCTACTTTTGTACCTGCGGTAAAACAGGCAAACACACATACTTTAGCATGTTTTAAAGTAAAATCGTCTACTTTTTTAGCTGCAGCTTTGGCAAAACCTTTGCCAACTTGTTTCATGCCTTGTTTTGTACCTAATTTGGCCGCAGTACTTAAGGCTTTTTGTGCTGTTTTTTTAGCAGCTACTTTTAGGCCGCCTTTTATAGCGCCTTTGGCTGCTGCTGTACCTACAGATGCTGTACCTAAAGTAACAATATCTAACACCAGGAAGCCTGCATTAAGGGCAACCATACCCCAGTTACCTTTTGCGCCTTCTCGTACCATACCAATAATATTACCTACAACGGGTATAAGTTCTGCGGTGTCCCACCAGCCCCAACCGCTATCGTCGTCTTCTCCATGTTCTTCCATGAGTTTATCGTACTCCTCGGGAGGTATTGGGACTTGCCCGCTGGTAATAAATTCTATTTTACCTCCTGTACCGCAAGGCATTTTACTTTTAAAGAGAATGGTGTCTTGGCCTTTTACCTTTACTTTATAGGTATCTGTCCAGGCTATGGGGGCAGGTGTGCAAGGGCTTCCATTTTTTACAGAACAGGCTCCAAAAGACGGAATATTTGTCATAGGGGCCTTGTCTGCTTTGGTGGTGACCAAGCAGCCATTAATTTTTATGTGCGTATTAGATGTGGGGGTAAATGGTGCAGGTAAGGCGCCTTTATCGCACATCATGAGAGCATCTTTAACAACATATTCTAAATCATGTGGCATAGTATCTACGTTTTAGACGATTAGAGAATATCGGTGTCTGAAGATTCTATTTTAATTTCGCGCCCACCTGTTACAGATATGGCATCCCCGTCTATATTTACGCTGGTATTGCCTTTAAGGTTTGTATCGGTTTTGGCATTTAAATTGGCACTTGCTGTGGCGCTGCTTATGGTCACATCGGTATTGGCATTTATACCTATGCCTTCGTCTGCGGTTTCTATGCCTAGATCTTTTTGTGCATAGATATGCATGGTGCCTTGGCCGCCTTCTTCGTTAGGCAAAGCATGTATGTTAATGCTATTAGAGCCCAGAATAGCAATATCTTTAGAGGCTAAAGTAAGCTTATTGGGCGCCTGTATAACGATTTCGCCATTGCCTTGCATGGCGATAACATTGCCACTGGGGTCTGCTATGGTAACGCTTCCTGTGGTGTCGTTTAAAATCACTTTATTTCCACTGCGGGTTTGAAAGCCTTTAAAGTCATTGGTTTCGCTTTGCCAGGCGTTATGTTTGTTTACTCCTGTGTAGAGTGCGGCTTGCATAAAGGGGCGTTCTACATCGCCATTCTCGAAACCTACCAGCACTTCATCGCCTACTTCTGGCAGGAAATGCAGTCCACGATCGCCACCGGCATAGGCGGTGGCCACACGTATCCACGGTGTGGTTTGGCCGCTGCCACTTTGCCAAGGGAACTGCACTTGTATGCGGCTCATGCCTTTAGGGTCGTTTACGGCTTTTACTTTGGCCACTTGTGGGTGTGCGGTATGCATAAGCCCAATATTGGTAAGTGGGTACACGTCTATTTCTAATGGTACTGCTGTAAAGTTATTTATATAGGTGCCGCCCTTGGTGTAACTGTGGGTTACTTCTGTTACTCTATAACTGCCAAAGCTATCGGCTTTGGTGTTTATTTGTATTATTTTGCCTAAAGTTACTCCGGTATTGGTGCTATCGCCTAACAGGCTTACTTGTTGCTGTTCTGCGAGTTTTTTTTGTAAGCTTACTGCGCTGTCTAATTGCTGCTGCAATTGCTGGCTCTCAAAACCGTAATAGTGTTGTTGGTTGTCTTGTTTGGTATAGAGGCTCTGGCTTGCTGCTGCCGCGGCGGCGGTATAGCCTTGTGCGCCTGTTTGCATACTACTACTAGAGGCTTTTAGGGTGCTTTCGCTGTTGTAATCGTTGCTGTAATAGTTAAAGTGTAGCGGCGTTGCCTCTACCCCCAGACTAAAATCTTTTAAATCTACACCATAACGCAATACTACGGGGTCGCCCAGATCGGGCTTGCCAAAATAGAGCGTTTCTCTATTGTAGAGGAGGTATTCGCCTTGGGTGGCTGCTAAATACTGCAAGTAAGCAAAGGTACTTTGGTGGTGCTGTACCGAATAGCTAAGCATGGCATCGTTTTCTGGTCGTATTTGGGGTTTTACCTCTTCTGTTTTGTACAAAAATGTGGCTTGGTTTACAATATCGGCAAGAGGCTGTTCTAAATAACTGTTCATATGTGGGCCATCTTCTAACAGGATGCTATTGCTTTTTCCTGTAAACTCTATAAGGTCGCCTAATCCGCCAAAATCGTTCCCTTTCTTGCCTTTTACTTTGGTGATTTTCCCTTTAAAATAAAGCATATTACGGCCTATACCGCCTACATCATTAATTTCGAAGGCAAAGCGTTTTCCTAAAAAGGAGCGCGAACGGTCTAATAGGCTCGTGCCTTCTAGGCCCTTTTCTATAGTATCGGCACGTACTGTCATTTTAAAAGTGCTATGCATACCTACGCGTTCTTCTAATGAAAACGTTTCTATAATTTTAAATATGGTGCCGTCTATGGCGACTTGTAATTCGGTTTGTAAAGACATAATATAACGTATGGGTTTAACAAAGGGGTTAAGCTTGAAAAGGTGTTTGAACGTGTAAGGCTTTTAGGTGACGCGTTTTAAAGAGTGCCCTAACCTGCTCTTTTCAAAAAAAATGTATTTTAACGCAGTAGCGGCCAGTCATTTTCGAACTTAGAGCCTTTTATATCTAAGGTTTTAGCGGCAATGGTAAGTTCTGCATATAGGGGTTCGCTATTGGCATGGCTAAACAACTCTCTAAATTTTAGACAGTAGGCATCGCTAAATGCAATATTTCTAAAGGTAGACACGCTGTCTCTGTTGTAAAATACTAAGGTGCCGCTTCTGCGTTCGCTGTTAGACATGGCCCAGTCGATTAAGGCTGTACTCTTGTCACTTTCAACTTTTAGAAAAATCTTACCTCCAACAGTTTTTGCTGAAGGCAGCCCTGTACCATCGTCTGGTTGGGTAATGCTGTAATCGGCTTCCATAACATTATATGTTGTACCGTCTATTTTTAATTTTGCAAGAAATGACATATCTATATTATTTTTTGAAATTATTTACCGCAGTATACACATTGCAAATCACCGGTTCGTGTGTTGCAAATGCTTCATATACTGCTAGATTTTTTTTATAAAAATATATATTTTGTGCTAAAAAAACCCTAATAATTCTGTGAAAAACATAAAATGGCACTTTAAAGGTCTTATTTGCTTATTACCCTGTTTTTTAATAGCGGCATAGCCTATAAATGGTGTTGTTTTAGACCAGCTTTAAGTGCTGACTAACATAACGTTATGTTTACTATTTTTTTACAATTTCTACATTAATAATTCATTTTAAATGCGCAGCTTACCTAAGCTTCTTTTAAGAATACAGCCTGTCTCTAAGACATGATAACCTATAAGAACTAGGATAAAACACCTAAATTTAAAAACGTCATGAGACGGCCTTGAATTTCTTTTTGCGTCTTGTAATACACCACAGCTTACTTTACTCTAAACAATGCATTTCCATGGTTTCTAAATCTATATAGCTAAACTTGGTATAATACACTTTACGATCTTCTTCTTCCCAATTTCCCCAAACATCTTCAATTATTGCATTTTTACAAGAACTGAAAATACCAGGTTTACACAACACATTTCCATTTGCGTCTTCTAAAACAACATAAGCGGCTCTTAAACCGGGGTCATTTCTAAGTCCAAATGAAACCATATGGGTTTGTACATATACTTTTAAAACATAGGTTCCATCAGGACTTGGATAGGTTTCTTCTGTTGCTCTAAATCTTGGTTTTAACGCTACATAAAAAATGCCGATTACGACAAGACTAATTCGTACTATTTTCTTTAGTGTTTTCATCGTATAAGGGCTATAATCTTAATTTTGAATATGGCATTTGCATAAAAAATCATATTAAAGTGGCTTTACCGCGGATACAAAGGCTTCAAATTTTGTTTTTATGGGATTAGATTTTGAGGGCCCTAATTTAGAGATGGGGATGTTTTTTAAAATGAAACGTTGGGCAGATGGCGCGTTAGACGAAGCCTTTAAAGGGCAAAACATTAGCACCTACATAAAAACCAACACAGGCTAAGACTATTGCAAATAACCAAGACGTGAACCCAGCCCATTTATAATTGAGGCTTATGCGTAATCCATTCTTGACCATATTTAAAAAAACGGGTTCAACTTTAATAGCTAAACCCGTCTAAATTCTGTTTACACAAAATCAGGGATACGGTCTCACTCGTGTTTCTTCAGTTATTTTAGATAAAGACTACTGGAATAAATAATAAGATCACGATTAAAATAATGGCAATCACCCTAAAGCTTAAGGGCAAGTCTTTAAAATGAGTTTTCCTGTCGGATTCAATATGTAACACATCTATTTTTTTAACTTTCATTTCTATGGGCTTTCTATATTAAACATTAAAAAAGTTTACACTATTTATAAACACTTCAGCAACGTTATACATCTTGTTTTTCTGTTATAAAGCTTTCATCAAATCTTAAAAAGTGGCATGTATACCCATTAGGGTGTTTTACCAAATAGTCTTGATGATTAGCTTCTGCCTTCCAAAAAGGAGCAAATGGTTCTAAGGTTGTTACCACTTTTCCATCCCATTTCCCAGAGGCATCAACTAGGGCAATCATTTCTTCTGCAATAGCTTTTTCGGTATCGTCCTGATAAAAGATTGCAGAACGGTAACTAGAGCCTCTATCATTACCTTGCCGATCTACCGTTGTTGGATTATGAATTCTAAAGAAATAATCTAGAATCGCTTTAAACGATGTTTCAGTAGGGTCGTACGTTAGCTCAATACCTTCTGCATGTCCCGGATGATTTCTATATGTTGGATATTCATTCTCACCACCTTGGTAACCTACTTCAGTATCTTTAATACCTGGTCTTGATCTTAATAAATCTTCCATCCCCCAGAAACACCCTCCTGCGAGATATGCTTTTTTTAAATTACTCATAATGCTTTCGTTTTTTAGATTACTATAGGTCTTCTAATTTCGTTTTTTATACGTACAAAGTTACGCCCAAACCTGTCTTTTTTTGTTATACTAAAATCCTTTAAATTGTTACATTTTACTCATTTTAATCCGTTTTTACATGTAGCAAAAAACAAATAACCTTCTCTGCCTCCATTTCACAAGGCTTAAGCCACTCTTTACTATTGGTGATATAGTAGTTTAGACTCACAACATCTTTACCACCCAATTCTTCCGCATAGAACTTTATGGACTTTCCGCGGTTAAACGTTGTTTTGGTCATTCCGTATCTTTTAGACTTATAATACCCTTGGGAATACCCTTCTCTAATTCTATGTAAAGCATCTAATACCATCTTATGTCTGTATTAAAAACGCTAAAAACTGCGCTCCTGAAAAGTTAGTGTTTTTTCCAATAAAAAACCGACTTATTTCAGTCATCGTAACTATCTGATTATCGTTTCTTAAAACGTTTATGTGTTTCAATTCCAAAACTTAATTTAAAACCTTAGTCTCCTTGCTGCTTTGGGGCCTACCCGCCCCTAGTTAACCAAACAATTGTTCTGCTGGTAATACTCAACATAAGGGCTTCTATGTCCTCCTAAAAACGGGACATTACAATAAATTAGACACCTCTTTTTTGTAGTGTTTAGGCGACTTACCGGTATGTTTTTTGAAGAATTTTGAAAAATGCGATGCTTCATTAAAACCAAGAGAATAAGCAATTTCACTCATGTTTTTATCAGAAAACCGTATAAGCCTTTCCCCTTCTAAACAAATACGTTCGCTAATTACTTTTAAAGGGGATTGTTTGTAGTATCTTAAAAACACATTCGATAGCGATTTTGGAGACAGGTTTAAGATTTCAGCATATTCAGAAACTTTATGTTTCTCTCTAAAATGCTGCTCTACGAGCAAGTTAAACTTTCTAATAACATCTAACTTGCCCTGGGGCATATCGTCTTTAGGAAGAATTTTACGTGCTATTCTAGCTGATTTAATTAAAAGACGCTTTAATAATACAATTAGCATTTCACCTTGAATATGGTCGACGGTTTCAAATTCTTCTACAAAAAAATCATATAGTAGTGTAAAGCTCTTTTCTTCTTTAGGCGTAAGTCCAACCACAATGGGCATTGAAGATCCTAAAAATAAAAATCCGTTACAGGACACTTCGGCATCATGATCGCGTATGCAATAAAATGCACGGTTAAAAGCATAGATAATAATCTTAGCGTTTTCGACTTCAAGCTTCAAATCATTTAAAGGCGTCGTAAACAACAGTTGTCCTCTTTTTAAAAGTATCTCATAGCCATCAACATGCAAAGTAATAGCATCGTCTTTAGCCCAGATAATTTTATAACAAGTTTTATGTATGCGATCTGCGTTAAACCTTATTTCTGAGGTATCAACAAGACTAAATTCGCTCTCGTAATCATCTTTATAATAATACTCCATCGTACTGCATATTTATCGAAGTAACACCACTCAAACCAATAGCGCTCTAACTATAGATAAATGGGTGGGTAAAGATACTAATGTAATATCTGAAATACACCCCAAAGCAATGTTTTCCTATTGCACTTTTGGGACAAATACATATGCTCAAGTTAAGAATGACCA
The DNA here is from genome assembly GCA_947504035.1 of uncultured Flavobacteriaceae bacterium. Lineage (GTDB taxonomy): Bacteria > Bacteroidota > Bacteroidia > Flavobacteriales > Flavobacteriaceae > Jejuia > Jejuia algarum. The sequence continues at coordinate 253,998 of CANNGA010000001.1, read as the reverse complement.
ACACACTTCGTTATTTGGGATTGAAAACCTCTAGACAATAGTTGTTAGAATTATATGGAAAAATAGGCTAGGTATAAGATCAAAAAAAAATGTTTAAAATCACCAGCACTTCAAGGTTAAAGCCGCACGCCTCTAGGGGAGTTCGCCATTGAAAAAATTACGCCATCGTCCTCATGAATCCATAGGACTTGATCGTTTTATAAAAATGTCTGAAAAGGTTGTAAGTCTAAACATTTTTTAGAGACTACAATCCTACCAAATATGAAATTAATTAACCACCAAAACCACACACAAAATGAAAATTGCAATTAACGGAATGGGGCGCATCGGAAGAGCAGCCTTAAAAGTAATTTTAGAACATCCAGAATTAGAAATAGTCGCCGTAAATGATATTGTTGCTATCGAAAACGTAACCTATCTTTTGAACTATGATACCGTGTACGGAAAATATGAGTACAAGGTAACACATACTAATAACGCATTAGAAATAAATGGAAAAACCATTCCATTTTACAGCGAGCGCAGTCCAGAAGAACTGCCTTGGAAAGCACATAATGTAGACTTAGTTATAGAAAGCACAGGTGTTTTTACAGGCTATGAAGATGCAGAACGCCACATTAAAGCAGGTGCAAAAACCGTTATTATCTCGGCACCTACAAAAAGTGTTGAAGCACCTACAGTTGTACACGGTGTAAACACGAAGGCAGGACATACTTCGGTATTCTCTTGCGCCAGTTGTACCACGAATAACATAAGCCCTATTGTTGAAATTTTAGGAAGACGTCTTGGCATCAAAAAAGCCATAATGACAACTGTTCATGCCTATACTGCATCACAAGCAGCAGTAGATGGTCCTAGCAAAAAGAACTTTAGAATGGGACGTGCTGGAGCGGCAAACATCATTCCAACAACAACAGGGGCAGCAATCGCTACAACAAAAGCATTACCAGAATACGAAGGGAAATTTGATGGTATTGCCATTAGAGTTCCTATTCCTGTAGGCTCTTTATCCGACATGACTTTCGTAATGGATAAGGCAGTAACTGCTGAACAGGTAAATGCCATTTTAGAGGAAGAGGCAAAAACAGATCGTTATAAAAATGTTATCGATACAACTTACGATCCTATTGTATCTTCAGACATTATAAAAAGCCCTTTTGCATCTACTGTCGATTTAAGTATGACCCGCGTCGTTGATGGAGATTTATTAAAAGTAATGACTTGGTACGATAACGAATGGGGATTTACAAACCAAATGGTAAGACAGATTATTGATATTAAAAACAATAAGTAATGCGTTAAGGGAAGGTTGTAAACGTGCAGATCACACAACCCTACACCAAAATAGAATAATGATGGTGCAGAAAAGTGATGAAAAATGCACCGTAAGACACACCTAACAGCACTACAGAATTACTCATAAAAGAGACTTAGGCTGCACATTCTTTAGCAATGTGCAGCATTTTTACAACTAAAAAAACACAGTTATACCTGTGTGTCACTTTGGCTTCTGGTGCAACCGAAACGCGTATTTGAAACTTGTTTTTCGATACAACTTCTTAGCAGCAATTTTTCGTATCAATTTTTAAACGATCTCATTAGGAAACTACTCCTAAATACACTTTCGCAAAAGCATTATAAGTACTTAAAAGACAACCTATAAAAAGCAATTTTTAAGGAAGGCTGCTGGAGCAAAAACGAACTTAGCACAATGAAAAATCTTATTAAAATCATCATTTTCTTGCTCGCCACAAGCGTTGTGGCACAAGAAAAGAAGCACGTACAACCTTTAAAACGTGTCATACCTGTAAACATCTCTTCTGCCGAAAGAAGTGTGGCCACTGTTTACGAAAGAGCAATACCGGCAGTAGTGACTATATTTACATCGAGCACAGCGCCTTCAGAAAAAGGGCTGCGCAAAGGTAACGGTTTGGGCTCTGGTGTATTAATTTCAAACGACTGCCATATCCTTACAGCAGCGCACGTTGTCGCTGGTAATTCAGACATCTTGGTAAAGACTCAAGACGGCAAAATGCGCAAAGCAATCGTACTTTTTAGTGAGGAAAATGCAGATATTGCCTTACTTAAACTTGACGTACCAGATAGTACACTTGTACACGCAACCCTTGGAGATTCCGATAAGCTAGCAGTAGGACAAAATATCTATGCCATAGGAAGTCCTTATGGAATGGAAAATTCATTTTCGTCGGGTATTATTTCTGCTTTTAGAGGCTTTAATAAAATTTATGACGGTACTGTTAAGGTTGAATTTATACAGACTGATGCGGCTATAAACTCAGGTAATAGCGGCGGACCTCTTTTTAACTCTAACGGAGAAGTTATAGGTATCGCTTCCAGTATTCTTACCGTTTCAGGCGGTTTTCAAGGCATTGGCATGGCTGTTACCATTAATACGGCTAAAGATTTATTGTCTTTTGAAAATAGGCCTTGGATAGGTGTAGACGGCTTATTGCTCGTGCGTAAAGAACTAGAACACCTCTTTAACCATTCCTTAGAAGGTGGCGTACTAATACAAAGTGTAGCCATAGGCAGCCCTGCCCATAAAGTTGGACTTAGAGCAGGAGACATTAAAGCAGTCGTAAATGGCCGTGAGTTGTTTTTGGGTGGTGACCTTATTGTGTCCATAGAAAACCACAACACCTGCCACGTAGACTGTATGGAAGCTACAAGAATTTTATTCCAAGATAAAGACAATCTGGAAATAAAGTACATGAGAGACGGCCAGATGTTCACTACGGTTCTGGATGTTTCGGAGTCTCGTAAAAACTTTTTAGAAAAAATGTAAAACCATTATTGTGAAACCAAACAGATCTATACTATCCATTTTAGCAGTAGTGTTTGTTTCCGCTTTTGCAAAAGCGCAGCAAAAACTACCCAACAAAGCAATATCACATACGTTTTACGCCATAGGTAATACCGCAGAAGGCACCACACTCCAATTGCAAGAGGTGCTAAACGGTTTACAGCAAACGATACAAAACGCCTCCCAAGAAAGCACGCTACTTTTCTTAGGAAACAGTGTGCTTACAAAAGACGAAGAGCGACTTAAGTTACAAACCGAAGTCGCAAGTGCGTTTAAAGGGACTTCCTTTTTCATTCCAGGCGATAAGGAATGGTCTGGTGGCTTTGAGAATTTTAGACATATCCAGCAAGCCATAAATAAAAAAGTAGGCAAAAAAACCTTTCAGCCAGAAAGAGGTTGTCCTATGGAGCGCGTAAAAATAAATGATGAGGTAGATATGGTTATCGTGGATTCGCAATGGGTGCTAATGAATTGGGAAGCCTTCCCTACACTTAATGAGTATTGCGACATAAAGACGAAAGAAGAGTTTTATATAGCATTAGAAAGCACAATTAAAAAGAGTGAGGGTAAAACGGTACTTCTCGCCATGCATCATCCTGTAGAAAGTTTAGGCCCAGCAGGGTCTCAGTTTAGTTTTGGAGTTAACCCACAAGATGTGAGTAATGCCTATTATAAAGAATTGAGTGCGCGTGTAATAACCATAGCGAGACAAACTAAGAATGTAATATTATTAGGAGCTCACGATAATAGCTTGCAATACTTTGATATTAAAGGCATCCCCAATATTATTAGCGGTTCTGGGAGTAAAACAGCTAAAGTTGGCTCTGTAAAAGGCAGCTTTAGCAGTTCACAGCTAGGGTTTTCTAAAATCACACAATTTAAAGATGGCGCTGTATGGGTTAGTTTTTACGATGCATCAAACACCTATGCAAACGCCGTATTTTCAAAAGAAATTAGACCCCCTTATGTAAAAGCAACACTACAAGAATACAACGCGTTCGATACGCCTCAATATGTATACAAGTCCATTTACACAAAAGAAGAATTAAAACGGAGTAAATTGTATAAAGCGCTTTGGGGACAACACTATCGCAAAGATTATGCTACAAAAATTAAAATAAAAACAGCCTTGCTCGACACCTTGTACGGCGGTTTAAAACCTTTGCGTAAAGGGGGAGGACACCAAACCAATTCTATACGACTTGTAGACAAGAATGGAAAACAATATGCAATGCGCAGCGCTAAAAAAAGTGCGCTTAGGTTTATACAGTACTTCCTTTTCAAAACAGAATATCTAGAAACTGAAGTCGAAGACACTTACTTTATTCAACTCTTACAGGATTACTGGACAACGGCAAACCCTTATGGCACCTTAACCATAGGTGATCTTGCAGATGCCATAGGCGTGTTGCACCCAAATCCTGCCTTATATTACATTCCAAAACAAAAGGCACTCGGTCATTATAATGATACTTATGGTAACTCTATTTATTTTATTGAGGAACGTCTTTCTCAAGGTCAAGAAGGCGTAGCTTCTCTAGGCGCTGGAGATAAAATTATCAGTACTTTAGAACTTTTCGAAGAGTTAAGACACAAGGAAGAGGTGTCCATAGATGAACACCTGTATATCCGTACACGAATTTTTGATAATCTCATAGGGGATTGGGACCGTCATGCAGACCAATGGAAATGGACGGGGGTCGAAGATGAAAATGGAAAGACGCGCTATCGTCCTATCCCAAGAGACCGCGACCAAGCGTATTCAGATTTTGATGGTTTTATACTTGGTGCACTCACTGCCCTTACACCGCCCTTGCGGTTTATGCAACGTTACGACGAAGATTTTAATCACGTAAAGTGGTACAATGATGCAGGTGATGATGTAGACCTTGCAATTCTTAGAAATCACAAAAGAGAAGACTGGATAAAAGAGGCCCAATTTATAAAAGCAAATATCACAGATGACGTTATAGAAAAAGCCTTTGCAAATCTTCCACCAGAAATAGACCAACAAAAAGTAAGTCGTATTAAAAAAGCACTAAAAGGGAGATTAAAACATATTGAAGACAATGCAAATGATATTTATGAGTATTTAGCAAGTTGCGTTTTGGTTACAGGGACAGATAAAGACGATTTCTTTACCATTACAAGATTACCTCATGGCAAAACCAGAATTGTAGGGCAGCGAAATATTAAAGGAGAAAAAGGAGATACCTTTTGGGATGTTACTTATGACAAACACGATACTAGGGAAATATGGATCTATGGCCTTGCTGATGATGATACGTTTACTATTGATGGGGAAGGCAAAAAAAACATTCACTTGAAAATCATAGGAGGTAATGGAAACGATACCTACGAAGCTCTAAATCGTAAAAACCTAAAGGTTTACGACCACAAAAAGGAAAAAAGCACTTTTAAAGCACCTGTGGCTAAAATGCTTTCAGATAACTACGACCTTAATACCTATTATTTTAAAAAGCACCGTAGGGATTTAAGTAATACAACGCCACTTTTAGCGTTCGACCCAGATGATGGCTTGGGTGTAGGGGCACGCTTCAATTATCAAAAAAATGCTTTGATAAGAAATCCTTTTACAGATGAACATCATTTAGGGCTTATCTATTTCTATGAAACAAGCAGTATAAACGTATCTTATTCTGGAGAGTCTGCTTATATCTTTGATAAAATAAACTTGGGCATAGAAGCGGGGTATAGCAGCCCTAGTTATACTAATAATTTCTTTGGTTTAGGCAATAATACTGTAAATGTTGAAGATGATTTAGGAAGAGATTTTAACCGCGTACGTACACAGCTGTTATCCTTTGCGCCATCTCTAATCTATAGAGGTTATCAAGGCAGTGAAATTAAACTAGGGGTTCGATACGATAATTATAAGATAGAAAACACTGCTAACCGTTTTATAACTCAAGCAGATATCAATCCAGAGAACTTTGAAGGTCAAAATTTTGGAAGTATTGAAGCCTCCTATGAATATGACAACCTCAAAGGAGCCTTAGTTTCTAAAGCGGGATTAGGGTTTAAACTCGCAGCGGGCTATACCTCAAATTTAGAAAACAGTAACAGTTTTGGCTATCTTATTCCAGAAGCACGTATTGCGCTTAAATTAGACAACCGTGGCACCCTTATTCTCGCCTCAAAATTAAAAGGACACATCAATTTAAGTAACGAATTTGAGTTCTACCAAGGTGCCACCATAGGCGGTAATGATGGTTTAAGAGGTTTTAGAAACGAGCGTTTCACAGGAAAACAATCTTTTTATCACAGTACAGACTTTAGAATAGAATTGGGAAGATTGCGCAATGGAATTATTCCTATTACAATAGGCACTTATGCTGGTTTTGATTACGGTCGGGTATGGTTAGAAAATGAAGATTCAAACCAGTGGCATACATCGCCAGGAGGAGGTTTGTACTTTAAAATGGGAGAGTTTGCAGCGTTAAACCTCGCTTATTTTGATTCTGATGAAGGGGGCCGTATCACATTTGGATTACGTCTTCCTTTTTAAATAGCATATGGCAATGCATACAATTGTCCTTTAGTTATCAAATGTACTACGCGCAACCCTGTGAACCTGCTACTGATGCATACATATCATCTTGGTAACAGGCCACAATTGCGTGAGACACAGCACTACTGGATGACAGTACATTTAGCACTAGAGGCTATACTACAAGAACTTATACCACGTTCAAAAATTAGAATTTGGTCGTATCGCTTTAACAGTGTCTTGTTGTACCTTTTAGTAAATGCAGAGGTGACAGTATAAGGTTGAGAATCCAATCTAAGATGATAAGCGCTCAATCGCAGCATTAAAGTTGAGAAAACAGAAAATATATGCATTCTTACAGAAGGCCCTAAGATTTGATTTCAATTGAAAATCTATGACACCAATAGATATTTCTCTTTAAAAAAAAACAAAATACGGTGTTAAACTAAAAAAGCTCCTCATATCTGAGAAGCTTTTTCCTTTTGTGCGGGCGGAGAGACTCGAACTCTCACACCTCGCGGCACTAGATCCTAAGTCTAGCGTGTCTACCAATTCCACCACGCCCGCATTAAGGACTGCAAATATAATCAAGATTTTTAAATTGCAAACTTATTGCGTGAAAAAACATTGTTTTTTTATACTTTTGATTGTAATTTTTTTCCATTTACGCCATGAACCCTATTCAATCTTACATCGCAGCGCATAAAGAGCGTTTTTTAGACGAATTAATAGCACTACTTAAAATTCCATCTATAAGCGCAGACCCAGCTTACAGCACTGCTGTTTTAACTGCTGCCGATGCTTTAAAAGAACGTTTAGAACAAGCAGGCTGTACATCTGTTAAAATATATGATACGGAAGGCTATCCTATACTTTATGGCGAAAAAATTATTGACAAAGCGCTGCCCACGGTTTTAGTTTATGGACACTACGATGTACAACCACCAGATCCTATAGCGCTTTGGGATGCACCACCTTTTGAACCTGTTATAAAAACGACAGAGATACACCCCGAAGGTGCTATTTTTGCAAGAGGTGCTTGTGACGATAAAGGCCAACTTTATATGCACGTTAAAGCCTTAGAGCTTATGATTGCTAATGGTACATTGCCTTGTAACGTAAAGTTTATGATAGAAGGCGAAGAAGAAGTAGGCAGCAAACATCTCGCTACTTTTGTGGCCACACATAAAGCGCTGCTTCAAAACGATGTGATTTTAATTTCAGATACTGGAATGATTGCCAACACGATCCCTTCCATAACCACAGGTTTACGAGGTTTAAGTTACGTTGAAGTTGAAGTTACAGGGCCTAATCGCGACTTACATTCTGGTCTTTATGGTGGCGCCGTAGCTAATCCTATTAATAGTTTAACCCAAATGATTGCTTCGCTTCACGATGAAAACCATCACATTACGATACCTGGTTTTTATGATAATGTAGAAACGCTTTCTAAAGACGAACGTGCCGAAATGGGCAAAGCACCTTTTCAGCTTGATGCCTATAAGAAAGCATTAGATATAGATGCCGTCTATGGCGAAAAAGGATACACAACCAACGAACGTAATTCTATTCGCCCTACGCTAGATGTTAATGGCATTTGGGGTGGTTACACTGGAGAAGGGGCTAAAACCGTTATTCCTAGTAAGGCTTATGCTAAGATTTCGATGCGTTTGGTACCCAATCAAGATTGGCAGACCATAACACAACGCTTTACAACGCACTTTAAGAACATAGCCCCTAAAGGTGTTACCGTTAAAGTGACACCACACCATGGCGGACAAGGCTATGTAACGCCTACAGACAGTATAGGTTATAAAGCCGCAAGCAAGGCCTATGCAACAACCTTTGGTAAAACCCCAATACCTCAGCGCAGTGGTGGCAGTATTCCTATCGTTGCACTTTTTGAAGAGGCCTTGCAAAGTAAAACCATTTTAATGGGCTTTGGTTTAGACAGCGATGCGATACATTCTCCTAACGAGCATTTTGGCATTTGGAATTATCTAAAAGGCATAGAAACCATTCCCTATTTTTACAAATACTTTACCGAATTATCAAAATAGTATGATGGAGATGCTATACTGCTTCTAAAGTCTTAAATTTGCAAGCTTAGCAGTACAACAGACGCCGTTATAGCTGTAAGGGCGCGGTTAAATTGCATATCCAAAACGCTATGAAAAACCAACATAATAACTATTTACTCTTACTGGCCTTAGCCACCGTTTTTATAAGCACTTCTGGTGCTTTAGGTAAATTTATAGACTTACCTACACCTGTAATTATATGGTTTAGAAGTGCTTTAGCCGCTCTTTTTCTATTTTTATTTTGCAAATACAAAAAGTTAAACATAGGTATAAAATCTAAAAAAGACCGTCCAACTATTGTACTAGGCGCTCTACTTCTAGGCGCACATTGGGTAACTTATTTTTACGCCCTAAAGCTCTCAAATGTAGCCATTGGTATGCTTTCTATGTTTACCTTTCCCGTAATTACAGCGCTTTTAGAACCTTTATTTACAAAATCGAAATTAAACCCCATTCATATTCTACTGGCTTTAATGGTTTTACTTGGCATCTACATTCTAGCGCCAGACATTACTTTTGAAAGCAGCTATCTTAAAGGCATTCTTTTAGGTGTGCTTTCTGCATGTTGCTATGCCATTAGAAATTTAATTTTAAAACGTCATGTAAAAACATACGATGGCACTGTACTCATGATGCAACAAGCTGTTATTGTAAGTGTATTACTCCTACCTGTTTTATTCCAATTTAGCCTCAGTAATGTACAATCGCAACTGCCCTACCTCTTTATTCTCGGTTTAGTAACTACGGCTATAGGCCACTCTTTATTTATTCGCAGTTTAAAGCACTTTTCGGTAAGTACCGCTAGTATTATTGGTAGTGCACAACCTATTATTGGTATTGTCATTGCGTATCTCTTTTTAAATGAAATCCCTACATTAAATACCTTTTTGGGCGGTGCGCTTATCATTAGTACCGTAATTATTGAGAGCATTCGTTCTCGAGAAAAGTAGTTTCCTAGCAATTACACCTCTACATTTGTAGAAGTCAAAATTTATCTCTATACTTGTAGAACACATTCTAAAACTATAGAGATATGAACTTATCTAAAACTGAAGAGGAATTAATGAATCATTTATGGCGCTTAAAAAAAGCGTTCATGAAAGATCTACTTGAAGCTTATTCCGACCCCAAACCTGCAAATACAACTTTGGCAACCATGTTAAAACGCATGAATGACAAAGGTTTTATTTCATATACTTTATTTGGAAAGTCTAGACAATATTACCCTTTGGTTAAAAAGAAAGATTATTTCTCTAAGCATGTCAACGGACTTATTAAAAACTTTTTTAATAATAGTTCTTCTCAATTTGCATCTTTCTTTACACAGTCTACCAACTTAACGAAAGAAGAATTAGAAGATCTTAAATCTTTAATTGATGATGAAATTAAAAAGAAATAATTATGCTTCTATATATTTTAAAACTCAATTCTTGTCTAGCACTATGCTTTCTATTTTACAAACTATGTTTTGCAAAGATAAATGCGCATAAACTAAAACGTTTTTTTCTTTTGTTCATCGTTCTATTTTCCATTGTTATACCCTTTGTAACATTTACAGAGTATATCGAAACAGTAGAGCATATCGTTGTAAATCATAGCATAAACGATAAAGGTAGTACCTCTAGTATTTATAACAACCAGGCTCCAATACATACACGTCCAAAATTGGATTTCAGTATTTTATGGACGATATACTATATCGGTGTACTCTTATTCGCGTTCCGATTTATTAAAAACTTAATTAAAATTACACAAATCATTAAAACGAACATAAGACACAAACAGCAACAGTTTGTGTATATATTATTAGAAACGGGCATTGTACCGCACTCTTTTTTCAATTATATTTTCCTAAATAAATCTCAATTTCAAGACCAAAAGATACCTAAAGCCATTTTACTTCACGAACAGGCCCATGCAAAACAAAAACATTCTTTTGATATACTATTTATAGAACTTTTTCACATCGTTATGTGGTTTAATCCTTTAATATATTTTCTAAAAAAGGACATCAAATTGAATCATGAATACTTAGCTGACGCTACTGTTATAAATCAAGGTATAGAGACAAATACTTACCAAAAACTACTTCTTAGTTTATCAATGCCGCTTTTAGACAATACGATAACTCATGCTATAAATTACGCGCCAATAAAAAATAGGCTCCTTATGCTTAAGACAACTACAAAAAAAGCAACGTTACAACTACGAAGCGTCCTTTTCATTCCTTTTTTAGGAATCCTAATTTTTAGTTTTAGCACAAAAGAAACCCTATCATCTCCACCTAAAGCTACAAACAACAAAGCACTAGACACTTACAACCAAGGCGTCACAGAAGCTATGATGGCCAAATACAGGAAATTTATCAACGATTTTGAACAAACAAATAGAATATTCTTAGACAAACATATTGAAGCTATAGAAATCTATAACATGATGACCCTTGAACAGCAAAAAACAGTAAAAAAACATCGGAAATATAGAAACCCTATTCACCATAAGATAGAACAAACAACACAAAAACAGTTAACAGCCCTTAAAACATCTAACACACCACTTATTATTGACGGGATCCGTCTTAATAAAGCGTCGCAGCAAACCTTCGACTTTAATACTATCGTATACCATCGAAAAGGGCGTAGATATATAACAGTCGATAACAACCCTACATCAAAAATAGATTGCATTCTTGCGTATACTAAAGAAGGTTACGAAAACATTGTCTTAAAAAAAAATTACAATGTTTACTACAATCTGCTACTAAAATATGCATCATACTACAACGGTGTTTCTAATGAAGATAGAGATTATGTTTCTGAAATTTCACTTCTAAAAAATCAAATAAAGACTATTTATAACAATTTCACAGCTAAGGAAATCGAGCTATTTCACCCATTGACATTAGAAGCTTTTATGAAGCGTAAGACGTTAAACAAAAAAAGAGGCTCTAAAACAGCGCAAGAATATAATATAATCGTAAAAAAAATTAATGATATACCCTATAAAGCAAAAAAAATATACAAGTATGAAGATATTTTGCTAATGGAAAAATTATATAACAAAATGACAGAAGATGAAAAGAAAGCTGCAGAGCCTTACCCAAACCTTCCATATTCTTTACTAAAAAAAATAAAAAACAAACACTTTAAATAAATTCTAAAACTATGACTTCATTCGTATTCTCCATCACGTTTTTCTTAGCTGCAGGCTTTATGAACACCTTAAAATCACAAACCTATTATAAATTTCAGTCCTCTAATAACACCTATACTAAAAGTGATTTTGAAACCTTTAAATCAAAAAAAAACATCAAAATCAAAAAAAAATACGGTTCCAATGCTGAAATAAAATATGTACTAGTAGATAGTATCGTTTCCAATGACTCTATTATAAAAACCTTCAAACACAGTATTAAAGTTAGCTCTATAAACCGTCCCAAAGAAAAAATATATGATTATATCAATAAAAAATTACCAGAAGCAACCTTTAAAACTATAAACGGTAAACCAATAACTCTAAGTGATTTAAAAGGGAAGCCTATTATGATAAACTTATGGTTTACTAGATGTAAACCCTGTGTTAAAGAAATACCCATTTTAAATAAGTTAGCCGAAAAGTATAAAAACGAAATTCATTTTATATCTATAACTTTTGACAACAAAAAAACCATCTTAGATTTTTTTAAAACACAAGATTTTAATTTTACTACAATTATTGGAGCAAGAGAGTATTTAAATGAATTAGGAGTAAGTTCCTATCCGAAAAATATTTTTATCGCTAAAAATGGTAATGTCAAGACTATAAGAAGAGGCATTAGGTCTTACATAAGAAATGGAAAAAGAGAAATGGGAACTGGAGAGGAATTTGAACATATTTTGAAGTCTCTCTTGTAATATTCCAAATTCATCTTTTAACAAATTAAAAACAGTTCACTTTATTAAAAGCGAACTGTTTTTAGTTATATCGTTATATTTAAGTGCTGTTTAAATTAGGCAGCCTCTTGTCTTTCTTGAGTTTTAAAATGGTCGTAAAGTTCTTTACACCCTAATCCAACTATAGAGAGTTGTACATTACTTAATAATGCTTTAGAATGTAATTCTGTTAACGCATTCACTCCTGTACGGTCTACACTTTCTAAATCTTCTACGCTAATTGTTAACGTATTAAATCTATGAAAAGCTTCTTGAAATTCGTCTTTTAAAACAGAAATGTTTTTCTTGTTAAGTGTTCCTTTTAATTTAAAAAAGTTGTTACAGCTTGTTATTCTTAAATCCATAATATGATGTCGTTTTTTGTTATTGAATAATAAATTTGGGTTATTAATCTTCTTATTCTGGTATAAATGTATTACACAATTATTAAATACCGCTTATTTTTCGATCAATCGCACGTACTCTAGCTAAACGCAAACGCCGTGCCAATTTCATCGATAAAATGCATCTTTGCCACCTCTTAAAATTCGACACACCACACCCCATAACATACGGCATATCTTAAGGTTACATTTTGTTAACATGACTTATAACCCGCATTTAAAACAGCCATTCTCTATAGGTTCTTTTCCTTAAAAAGGCATAAAAACTTCATATTTATGCTATTTACCACTAAAATGTATAGTAGGTATTACGTATTTTTACCACTACTGCATTGAAGAACAAATTCACATCATGAAATACATAGCCTTAATTATTTGCGTTTTTACGTTTAGCCTTAGTTTCGCCCAAATTAATAAAGCATCGGAAATTAAAGCCATACAAAAAGTGTTAAAAAAACAACGCATTGCTTGGTCCAATAACGACTTAGAAGCCTATATGGAGGGGTACTGGAAAAGTGATTCCTTAGCCTTCTATGGTAAAAAAGGTGTTACTTATGGTTGGGAGGATACGCTAGACCATTACCTCACCTATTATCCTACTGCTGCTTATACTGGAAAATTAAGTTATAAAATTAACGCTGTAACGAATATCGCTCCCGAAGCGTATTACGTGTTGGGAGAATACCATATTAAAAGAGATGTTGGTAATGCCGATGGGTTTTTTATGCTGGTATTTAAAAAGATAGCAGGTGCGTGGAAAATAATCGCCGACACTACCGATTAAAGCCTTACGTTTTAGCCGAAAAGCAACGAGACAGCATCTCATACAATTCGGGATGCTTCCTTTTGAACAATGCTGGCCGTTCAAAAAAATATTCTGAAGCTACAGCAAAAAATTCGGTTTGACTTGTTCCTCCATAATTACGTATGTCTGAAGCATCCTTATTAATGGCCTCCATTTTTTTATGCATTAGAGCAAGCCATGGTGCAATATAGTGATGCTCTAACAAACGCTCTGGAATACCATCTATAGCGCCATCTGCATCATCTAGCAGATGTATAAACTCATGTATGGCCGTATTGCCCTTATCTGTAGCATTCACAAAACCATGATGCAATGCCTTTCGCGATAAAATCATTTGATTTTTAAACCGTCCTGTACCTACCAAACCTGCAATATTGCGATTTTCGGCTTTAGAGCTAAAAGATAGATTGGCATCAAAATAATCGGGATAGATTAAGACCGTACTTAAATTGGTATACTGCCAAGACGGAAACTCAAATACAGGAATCACAGCACTTGCAGCAACAAATATGGTATCCTTCTCTTCCAATTCAAAATGCACCGCTTCTATGTGCGTTTCACTTAAAAACACCATCATACGGTCTTGAAAATCCTTTTGTCGCTTTGGGGCTAATTTTTTATAAAATAAAACCTGTTTTTGCAAGACATCATGCCAATGCATGGGGAATGGTTTTATCGTTTTGTTGTTCGTTTTCCCAAAAGCGTTAGCTATGGTCTTAGCATTAAGCTTTAGCAAGACCAAAGCAAATAAAACTAGTGGTAAGATATACGCCATAATATGAGTCCTTAAGAAATTATAGTTTTTTCACATAGTCGGTAATAATCACAATGTGCTGCCCCCCTACTTTCCCCTCGATATAATTGGCATTTTCATGATCTAAACGAATATTACGAACCGCTGTACCCTGCTTAGCCACCATACTAGATCCTTTTACCTTTAGGTCTTTTATAAGGACTACAGCATCGCCTTGTGCTAATACCACGCCATTAACATCTCTATGTATGATTTTTTCGCTCTCTTCTTTATCCTCTCCTGTGGCTCTTGCGAGTGCTAAAGCCTCATCGTTTAGATACATCATGTCTAGCAAATCTTTTGGCCACCCTTCATTACGCAAACGCTGTAACATACGCCAAGCCATAATTTGTACAGCAACATGTTCGCTCCACATGCTATCATTTAAACAACGCCAATGGTTAGGCTGCATGTCTACGACACCTTCTATTTGTTCCAAACACGTGCTGCACATCAAAAGTGTATGGTCTACATTTTCGTTCAAACTTGGTGGTATCAGGTAAGGTTTTAAATGTGTAGTGCCTTGACACAGTTCACAGCTATTGGCACTGCGTTCTATTAGAGTTTGTAGTACACGCATTGGACGTTTGTTTTAAATGCAATAATACGCTTTTATTAATGTTATGAATTTAATTGGGCTCTCATTTTTTTAGTCATGCCTTTCACTACCATATCATAAGAATGGTCGATAAGACTTTTTACAAGCGGCATATCCAAGGGCCCTTCATGCAGGTACAAGGTATTCCAGTGTTTCTTGTTCATATGAAATCCAGGACGAATACTTTCGTAAGATGCTCTTAATTCTAATGCATATTCTGGATCGGCTTTTAAATTAATCACAGCTTCCCCTTTTTCCCATTTTTTTAAAGGCACCAAAGCAAAGAGTTTCCCTAAAACTTTAAACACCAAAGTATCTTCATCGAAAGGAAAACTTTCGGTAGTGGCTTTTTTACTAAGGCAATAGGCTCTTAAGTCTTCTGCGTTCATCATATGAAATGCTATAGTTTACGTTCCATGAGAATAGCGGAAGCAGCTACCTTTTTAAACCCAAAAGGCTCATATAAACCATGTGCATCTGCCGTTTTTAATAGCCATACTTTACAAGTGCTAAGCTCTGGTGCATCTATAATATTTTGCATAAGTATTTTGGCATAACCGTTCCCTCTGTATTCGGGCAAAATAAACACATCCATTACGTACGCAAAAACGGTATGATCTGTAACAATACGCGCAAAACCTATTTGTGTACCATTCCAATACACCCCAAAACAGAAACTATGTTCAATAGCGCTTTTAACGGCATCTAAAGAACGCCCTTTAGCCCAATACGACTGGGTTAAGAATTCATGTATTACAGGAATTTGAAGTTTGGCTTTAGTGGTTAAAATCTCTAACATTAAGGCAGTGCTTTTGTGGTGTTATCTTCAATCTTTAATGCTGAATAATCTAAGGTCCAGCCAATAGTTTCTACGATCGTTTCTATTAACAAAATCGTTTCCAAGGCTTCTTTTTGGGCCGCCTGTATCAAACCACTTTCAGGGATTTTAGCTTGAATATGGCCTTTAGCCTCAAGATGTAATCCTGTTAAATCATTAGCTTCGAACTTATTAAAATACCCATCGGATTTATCGTAATAATTTAAATTGGTTTCTATAGAAAGCACTTCAGGTTGCGGAAAGTATTGTAAAATAACTTTCTTTTTTGCGGTATCTGTACGCAACTGTATTTTAGACAAATCGTACCCTACATAGGCCTTAGCATTAATGACGACTAATGCTTTTTTCTTACTCGTAATTAATTTTAAAAAGCGTTCTTTTACGTCTTCGTAATGGTAGATTTCTGCAAAATCACCTTCAACAGTTATAAATTTACATACTTTTTTTATTTTGTCTAATAGAAGTGTCGACTGGGCATTAACTAATTTTTTAGTCTTAAAAGACTTAACAACAGTAACGCCTCCAAGCGTTACAAGCGCCCCTATAAGTAGTGCAAAAAATGTCCCCATTAGTCTATAACTTTATATAAAATTGGTTTGCTTGGTGTCGCATCGTTCTCAAAAGGTGCTATCTGTAAATTTAAAAAATATTCGCCATCTTCAACCGTATTGGGCACATATATAAATTCTGTTATGGTCGCATCCATTCGCAATACGCCTTTGGTATTCCAAAATGCATGATGCGCTAACAATTGGCACTCGTCCTTTTCTTTATCAATACTGGGCACATCCACCAACAAGTGCTTTATTCCTTTTTGTTTTAAATACAATGCAGCATCTTCTAACATATAAGTAGGGTTAGTGTTCGAATAGTGTTGTGATAATTTTTCGGTGGTATTCGGTAGCGTTCTAATAACTATAGCGTCCCGCTTTTTATTCCCTAAAGCAAACTGAAGTTGTTTTTTAGAAATCACAAAATCACTCCCCATGCGTTCTGGTGCTATGGTGACAACCTCTGCCAAATAAAAAAACTGTTTTAAATTTTTATTGATGGAATGCACCTCTTCTGTAATATGCCCTACACACTCCGTATGGGTGCCATGCGCATGAGGATTAAATGTTATGGTATTAAAATTAACACAGGCACCTTGTCGCACAGAAGCAATCCACTCGTCGTTTGTTACTGGGGTTATGGTTGGCGCGTCTAAATACCACGCATTAACATTTTTAGCAGAAGCCCTTAAAGGAATAGACAGATCTAAAGGCTGTGTTAAATCTATTTGTAATTTTCTCGAATTATACTGTATTGCTGCTATCACGTTAAATTAATTTTAAAAAGATTAGAGGCTATACCATCACTTAAAAACTTCCCTTTTTTAGTGGTTAACAGTGTCCCATTGTCAATATACAACAAATGTTCGGCAATGTAAACCTTAGCTTGTTGTAACAAATAGTCCTTGTACAAAGCACCAAAATCGTGTACAACCTTATCTAAAGACACCCCCCAAACCGTTCTTAGTCCCGTCATGATGTACTCGTTAAACTTATCGGTTACAGATAAGGTTTCGCGCTCTAAGGGCAATTGTCCTTTTTGAATGGCTTTTAAGTAACTCCTATTATTAGACACGTTCCAACTGCGCTGGTCACCACTAAACGAATGCGCCGAGGGGCCAATGCCTAAATACGGTTTTCCCTGCCAATAGGCAGAATTGTTTCTACTAAAAAAATGAGGTTTTCCAAAATTAGACAGTTCGTAATTTATAAACCCTTCTGCTTCTAAAACGTCTACTAAAATTTGAAATTGACGTTGCGCTGCCGCATCATCTACGGGAGGGATAACGCCTTTTCGAATAAATGTTTCTAAAGCTGTTTTAGGTTCTACAGTTAGGGCGTAGCACGAAATATGAGGCACATTAAACGCTAATGCCGTTTGTATATTTTCCCGCCATTCGTTATCACTTAAACCAGGAATGCCGTAAATTAAATCGACCGACATGTTCTCAAAATGAGCACTTGCTTCCTTTAAACACCGCTGTGCTTCCTCGGCATTGTGCGCACGGTGCATCAGCTTTAAATCGCGTTCAAAAAAAGATTGTATCCCAATACTTAATCTGTTTATAGGACTTGCTGCTAATGCTTTAATAGCAACCAGCGAAAGATCGTCTGGATTCGCTTCTAAAGTAATTTCTGGTGTATCTGTCACATCAAAATAACGGTATACCGCCTCAATTAAAAACGTAACTTCTTCTGTTTTTAATACACTTGGAGTCCCCCCTCCAAAATATATGGTGTCTACGGTTGTATGCTCTAATTCATGACTACGTAATTCCAGTTCTTTAACCAAACACGATAACATAGCCGCTTTGTGCTTTAAAGATGTTGAAAAATGGAAATCGCAATAATAGCATGCTTGCTTACAAAACGGTATGTGTATATATATGCCTGAAATAATCTATAGTTTTAATATCTTTCCTTACGATGTACTATGCGCTTACAAAAGAGTGAGGTTTTGGTATTTTTTTAACAACTACCCTATTTTCTTAGGGTTCTGTTTTACAAAACTCGACCAACCTGAATAACTTTTCCCAACTTGAATACGTCCTGAATTGTAAAAATGACACACCGCTGCCGCCAGTCCATCTGTAGCATCCAAATTTTTAGGAATGGTTTTTAAACCCAACATACTTTGCAGCATTTTAGCAACCTGCTCTTTACTCGCATTACCATTACCTGTAATTGCCATCTTAATCTTTTTAGGCAAATATTCTGTAATTGGTATTTCTCTACTTAATCCTGCGGCCATGGCCACACCTTGTGCTCTCCCTAGTTTTAGCATACTTTGTACATTCTTTCCAAAAAAGGGCGCTTCAATAGCAATTTCATCTGGATGGTGTGTATCTATAAGTTCTACAGTACGTTCAAAAATAAGCTTTAACTTGAGATAATGGTCATCGTATTTTTTCAAATCCAACTCATTCATTTGCAGAAAAGTCATGGTTTTACCAACAACTTTTATCAATCCAAACCCCATAATAGTTGTCCCTGGATCGATCCCTAATATAATTCTTTCTTTACGCATTAGTTATTGCAATAATAGCAGCCGCTTAACGATAAAGAGACACCAAATGTTACTGTTAGTAAATTTCCGTTAAAAGCACCAAATCCAGCAGATACAGGACTAAATTCATCCCCAAACCCTAAAACATAGGAGACATCTGCATAAAGTGATATGGTATCTAAAATACCATAATGCAATTCTGCACCTCCCATAGTATTTAAAAAAGAGAGGGAATTCCCTGTAAAATTACCCAGAGGTTTTACTATAGACACCCCAGGACCGGCATGTAAAAAAAGCCCCGTACGTTGTGAAAAAGACACGATGCGCGAAGCATCGTATACCAATTGTAGATTAACGCGTGCATAATTCAATTTAAACGCTTGAGAATTGGCACCATTAGACATACGGTTAAAACCATAGTCTAGCTTTGCCCCTAAAACAGGTTTAAACATGTATTGCACCCCTAAGTTTACCGTTGGAAAATTTAGGGTCTTCCCTTCAAAACCCGTTACAAAACCACCTTTAGAAGGGCTATTTACCCCCAAAGCGAGTTGGCCTTTTATGGTAGTCATGTCACCTTGAGCTACGGCAAACGTGCAACTCATCAAAAGACAAGTTGCTAAAACTATCAGCTTATGTGTTGCAATTGTTATGTACATAAAAACATTAATAGTTACATTGCAGTTTCAAATCATGCATGACTATCTAACATACAAAACTAAACAATTCTTTGTTTTACTTATTAAATTAAGTATTATTATTGGAGCAGGTTATTTTATTTACTTTAAACTCGTAAAAACACCTACCCTAAGTTTTCCTGTTTTTCTAAATTTCATCTCAAAAAATAATGTTTTTTCATATAAAAACCTATTTTTATTAATCTCCCTAACCGTTTGCAATTGGTATTTTGAAATTTTAAAGTGGAAACACCTGATAACCAGCATTAAACCCACATCCTTCAAACAAGCTACAGCGCAAAGTCTTGGTGCGCTTACAGCATCTTTATTTACCCCCAACAGAATTGGCGAGTATGGTGCTAAAGCCCTTTATTTTAAGCCACCCTTTAGAAAAAAAGTCATGCTGGCAAATTTACTGAGCAACTTATTACAAATGGGGGTCACGCTTGGTTTAGGCTGTATCGGGCTTTATGTTTTCACGCAACACCATCAACTCAATATTGGAAGCTCACAACGTATGGCATGTTATGCCTTAATTTTAGTTTTAGGTCTTGGTATTCTTGTTGTGTATTATCTCAAAAAACAAAAGCCCTCTTGGTCTGTGTTTATGCGCCTTACCAAAGCCTTACAACTATTCCCTAAGAGCACACTAAGCCTAGCCTTTCTATTCGCATTGTGCCGCTATACAGTATTTTCCTTTCAATTTTACAGTTTACTTTGTCTCTTTAAAGTTGATCTTCCCTATCTAGAAAGCATGTCTATCATCACCTCAACCTATCTTATAACCTCTGTAATACCTTCTATTTTTATATTTGATGTCATCGTTAAAGGCAGTGTTGCAGTATTTCTATTTTCATTTGTACAGGTTAACGAACTCATTGTATTGAGCACCACTACATGCATGTGGATTCTAAACTTTGTGGTACCAAGTAGTATTGGAGGCTTGTATGTTATAAATTTTAAAATTCCTGAAGATTAGTATGATACTCGGTTTTAGTTTTATTTTAGGGTTATATATGGTACGCATTGCGCGCTTAAGTTGGGGATTTTCTAAAGTCCCTCACTTTTCACCTCCAAAAGAGGTGTCCAAAATAAAATTCTCTATTATTATTCCTTTTAGAAATGAAGCTAAACATTTAAAACCGCTTTTAACTTCGCTATCTGCATTAGACTATCCTAAATCTCATTTTGAAGTCATTTGTGTCGATGATGCCTCCGAAGATAACTCTGTGGCGCTTATCAATAGCTTTTTAAAAGCACAGCAATCGCCCATAAACCTGCGTGTCATCTCTAATATACGCCAAACAAACGCACCTAAAAAAGATGCAATTA
The DNA here is from genome assembly GCA_947504035.1 of uncultured Flavobacteriaceae bacterium. Classification (GTDB taxonomy): domain Bacteria; phylum Bacteroidota; class Bacteroidia; order Flavobacteriales; family Flavobacteriaceae; genus Jejuia; species Jejuia algarum. The sequence goes on along the minus strand of CANNGA010000001.1, from coordinate 233,167 downwards.
CTACCGCCATAAAGCAGGCATCGCAGCAATGGATCCTCACCACCGATGCCGATTGTATCGTCCCTAAGCATTGGTTAGAACGTTACAGCACATTTATACAACACACAAATGCAACCTGTGTTGCTGGCCCTGTTATGTATACCAATACTAATACATTTTTAAACCGATTTCAAGTTTTAGACCTCTTAAGCTTACAAGGCGCTACCATTGGCGGATTTGGATTGCAGAAGCCTTTTCTATGTAATGGTGCAAATTTAGCCTATACCCAATCACTTTTCGCTGCTGTAAATGGTTTTGAGGGCAATACAGATATTTCTAGTGGTGACGATATTTTTCTTCTTGAAAAAGCCTTAAAGCACAGCCCTAACAAAGTAAGCTATTTAAAATGCGACACGGCTATTGTTAAAACGGATACGCAAGCATCTTGGCAGGATTTAATACAACAACGCATACGTTGGGCAGCGAAAACAGGTGCTTACAACAGTACGTTTGCTAAAACTACTGGTCTTATTGTATTGCTTATGAATATGAGTCTTATACTTCTCCCTGTCTTATACTTCCTGCACGTAGTCCCTTTACAATTATGGGCTACTGTTTTAATTTTAAAAATGCTCACAGATAGTTTACTCCTCTATAAAGCAGCGCTATTTTTCAAACAATTGCAGGCGCTTAAAAGTCTTTTTTTAAGCTTCCTCTTATATCCTCTGTTTAGCAGTTATGTTGTGGTTTTAGCACTAGGCAAAGGTTACCAATGGAAAGGCAGAAGGTTTAAAAAATAACAAACTACTCTAAACGTATAGGCTTAAAACCTGCTTAAAATTTAGTCTACTTTTACAATTAAAGGCAATTCAAACGTGGTGCTTACCTGTTGCCCACGTTTTAGTGCTGGGAATATCTTAGGCAGTGTCTCCATACTTTCTAAAATTAAAGTTTCTAACTCTGGTATTTGCTGTCGCGTTAAAGTTTCCATACTTATGGTCTTAATTTCAATAGCACCCGTATTAGAAATATGAAATTTTAAATGAAGGGTATCATTCACATCTTTTGTAACAACGATAATTTGTTGTTTAAGATGATCGGTAATGCTGTTGGTTAGCGTGTTTTCAAAACAAAGTGCTTTTTCTGCTTTTGGCGTCAGGCCATCGCATAGTGAAAAGGACGGGTAACGGTCTACATCTTCCCAGTTAAATGTCTGCAATTCTTCTTTTAAAATCGCTTCAGAAGATGTTTTTTTCACCTTAAAATCGTCGCAGGAACAGCTTACCAAAACCAAAAGAATAAAATAAAACCGCTTCATAGATTTTTTATGAAATCGAAAAGTACAATTTTTAAATTATATCCGTAATGTATTTCGTTTTAAAAGCACAAAATTAAGATAAGGCTTTACGTCATTACCTTATAAAAGAAGAAAACCCTATGGGTCTCTCACCTCCATAGGGTCATAAATTGTAAGTTGTTATTATCAACAAAAAAATCGAGGGATCAATTTAGTGTTCGTCGACAGTTCAAAGGTACGATCTCATAAAGCTTTGTTTGCTGCGGAAAAACCTTATTTTTTCTACGTTTTTCACCCAAATCTCGGCCTCCTCACCTAAATCCCCATCAGAAACAGCAATAATGTACTAATTTACAGTACCTTAAAAAACTTAAAATCAAAATACCTCTTTTAAGACTTTAACATATTACACTGTAAAACAGCACTTCGTATTACATGCATTTTTAAAATGAAGAAACCCTATGGGTCTCTCACTTCCATAGGGTTATAAATCGTAAATTGCTATTCGCAACAACATTTCTGAAAATCAATATATTACACTATCAAAGATAGTACCTTTAAGGTTTAACATCTTGTGGGGAAACCTTATTTTTTTTACGTTTTATACTTTAGTGTATCAATACGAAAAATAGCGCTGTAACACTCTTTTTAAGTTGTAATTATCCGTACCGCAATTGGTGTTTTTCTATTATATATAGGAGCTAGCTACCGTTAAACTACTGATACAAGAAAAGCAACATAGGCATTCGGCACAAAAAGAAGAAACCCTATGGATCTCTCACCTCCATAGGGTTTGTAAATTGTAAATTGCTATTACCAACAAAAAATCGAGGGATCAATTTTGTATTGCTGACTACACAAAGATACACTTCATACTAAACTGTTTGCTGTGGTTAAACCGCAGTTTTTTTTACGTGTTTCAAGAAAAAAATAAGACCTTACGCATTACGGTTTACCTACACTAAGCCCTATAACTTCTATAGTTTTTAATAACAGCACTATATAACACTTATTAAATGCTTCATAAACAGTTAAACTACTGATACAAGAAAAGCAACATAGGCATTGAGCACAAAAAAGAAGAAACCCTATGGGTCTCTCACCTCCATAGGGTTTGTAAATTGTAAATTGCTATTACCAACAAAAAATCGAGGGATCAATTTTGTATTGCTGACTACACAAAGATACACTTCATACTAAACTGTTTGCTGCGGTTAAACCGCAGTTTTTTTACGTGTTTCAAGAAAAAAATAAGACCTTACACATTACGGTTTACCTACACTAAACCCTATAACTTCTATAGTTTTTAATAACAGCACTATACAACACTTATTAAATGCTTTATAAACAGTTAAACTACTGAAACAAGAAAAGCAACAGAAGCATTGGGCACAAAAAAGAAGAAACCCTATGGGTCTCTCACCTCCATAGGGTATAAATTGTAAATTGCTATTACCAACAAAAAATCAAAAGGATCAATTTTATATTGCTGACTATTCAAAGATACACTCCATACTAAACTATTTGCTGTGGTTTAACCTCAGTTCTTTTACGTGTTTCAAGAAAAAACAAGACCCTACGTATTGCCGTTTGCCCACACTATACCCTATACCGTTTATAGTTTTTAATATCAGCATTATACATCACATACTACATGCTTTGTAGAAGTTTTATAAACAGTTAAACTGCTAAAACAAGAAAAGCAACACCTCACTGGGCACAAAAAAGAAGAAACCCTATGGGTCTCTCACCTCCATAGGGTATAAATTGTAAATTGCTATTACCAACAAAAAATCAAAAGGATCAATTTTATATTGCTGACTCTACAAAGATACACTCCATACTAAACTATTTGCTGTGGTTTAACCTCAGTTCTTTTACGTGTTTCAAGAAAAAACAAGATCCTACGCATTACGGTTTGCATACACTATACCCTATACCATTTATAGTTTTTAATATCAGCATTATACATCATATACTACATACTTTGTAGAAGTTTTATAAACAGTTAAACTGCTGAAACAAGAAAAGCAACAGAAGCATTGGGCACAAAAAAGAAGAAACCCTATGGGTCTCTCACCTCCATAGGGTATAAATTGTAAATTGCTATTACCAACAAAAAATCAAAAGGATCAATTTTATATTGCTGACTCTACAAAGATACACTCCATACTAAACTATTTGCTGTGGTTTAACCTCAGTTCTTTTACGTGTTTCAAGAAAAAACAAGACCCTACGCATTACAGTTTGCACACACTATGCCCTATAACATTTATAGTTCTTAATATCAGCATTATACATCACATACTACATACTTTGTAGAAGTTTTTAAACAGTTAAACTGCTAAAACAAGAAAAGCAACACCTCACTGGGTACAAAAAAGAAGAAACCCTATGGGTCTCTCACCTCCATAGGGTTTATAAATTGTAAATTGCTATTACCAACAAAAAATCGAGGGATCAATTTTATATCTGCTGACTATTCAAAGATACACTTAATACAAGACTATTTGCTGTGGTAAAACCGTAACTACAATACGTGTTTTTAAAAAATTACGCCTTATTTTATCTACAGACTACCAATTGACCACGAGACACTGCTACAAAATAACAGCATGTATCAATAAGACTTCGCCTATGGCAGCATACCTCTCTACTCTTACTTCTAATTTTAAAGGATACATCGAAATTAGGAATCAAATCCAAAAGCTTTAAAAAGAAGAAACCCTATGGGTCTCTCACCTCCATAGGGTTTGTAAATTGTAAATTGCTATTACCAACAAAAAATCGAGGGATCAATTTTATATCTGCTGACTATTCAAAGATACGCTTCATACAAGACTATTTGCTGTGGTAAAACCGTAACTACAATACGTGTTTTTAAAAAATTACGCCTTATTTTATCTACAGACTACCAATTGACCATGAGACACTGCTACAAAATAACAGCATGTATCAATAAGACTTCACCTATGGCAGCATACCCCCTCTACTCATATTTCTAATTTTAAAAGATACATCGAAATTAGGTACATACAAAGTCCAAAAGCTTTAAAAAGAAGAAACCCTATGGGTCTCTCACCTCCATAGGGTATAATTTGTGAATTGCTATTATCAACACTACTAAAGTAAGTAATCAATCTATCTACCTTGTTGATACTTCAAAGATAATTTATATCTAAGACTTTATGCTATGGAAAAACCGTATTAGCTTTACGTGTTTTTATTCATGTATCTTAATCCGTTATAAACACGACCAAAAATAGAACCTTAGGCCTTAAAATAGCATTAAAAAACAAGTCTAAAGGATTGGTTAACCGCGATTGTCGCAGCATATACTTGGTATTCGTCTGCGGTTTTATAGCGTATATGGTAACAGTAAGACATTACAGTTATTCAAACACCTTTACAACGACACGGATAACCTTGTATTTATAAAAAAGAAGAAACCCTATGGGTCTCTCACCTCCATAGGGTTTATAAATTGTAAATTGCTATTACCAACAAAAAATCGAGGGATCAATTTTTCAACTTGCTGACACATTAAAGGTAAGTGATAATATAGACTTTCTACTGCGGGAAAACCGTAAATTTATTATATATCATAATTTTTAATTAATTTTAACCATATCACACTCAAAAACAATCACTTAATAACAAATCTTACAACTATTCTAAAGGTTTGTGGATTTCCTTTTCGGGGTACTGCACATTGTATTTTTTATACAGGCTCCCAAAAAATACAAGCACATGTGCCGCAGGTGTGGTGTCGTAATCGTTAATAACGGTAGTGCCTAAGGTGGAAAGAAATTCTAAATTTGATAGTTCTTTTACAAACTTGATACTTTCTAAATTTTTACAATCAATAATTCTCAATGTTCTTAGACTTTTAAGTTTTCCAATAGGACTAAAATCTGCCATTTTCCAACACGTATTAATCTCTAAATACTTAAGATTTTGTAGTGCTACTATTTGGCTTATATCGGTTAAAGAGCGGTGTGCGCTAATTTCTAACTTTTCAAGATTGGTAAGATGCTGAATTCCCTCTAAGGATTTCATTTTTCCTCCTACCGTCCTAAATTCTTTAATTGAGCTTAGACAACTTAAAGCCGTCATGTCTTTCTCGGTATAATCAGATACAGATAGTGTTTGTAATGAGGTTTGAGAGCAGAGGTTTTTTATGTATTTTTTTCATACGAAATGCCTAAAAACTTTAATAAAGGAAGTTTTGATAAATCTATTTCCTTTTGAAAAAGATTTATACTCAAAGATTTCATTTTTTTTAATCGGTATAAATATTCGTTAACTTCAAAATTGCCTCTTGCAGAAGTAGAAAAACACTCAATTTCTTTAAAAAAACAAGAAAATTTATTCAAAAAAAGATTATCAACTTTCCCTTCTAAACTTAAATCAAATTTATCTGCATTATATAATTTTGAAGCCTCTTCAATATTAGAATCGTATTCAATAACCATTCTTTTTTTTCCAAAACCCAAATCTACTATTCTCACAATCTATATTTTATTTCTAAAATTCTTTTGGCAAATCCCACTTAGTAAATATTTTTTCTTCTACATATTTATAAAATTCGTCTAGTCCCTTTTCTGATTTCAGGTCAAACCTACCGCCAACAGGATTAACTTTGTTTATTAATTTTTTTAACACAGGGTCTTTCCAATTTTCACCATATTTCTTTAAGATAACATATTGCTCATAAATCTCTCGCTGTTTTTTAGTAGAGCCAGGCATTTTATATAAAATTTCACCCCCTATCTTTACAAACTCCTTTAACTTCCCTTTTTCCCAAAATGCTTATTTATTCTATCAACTAGATTTTTAGACTGGCCAATATACCCTTTTATATCTTCACTATTTTTAATAATAAGATCATACACCCCTTCTTGCCCCTTTACCTTATCAACACCCTTTTTTACCTTTTTAGCTATTTTTCCTGCGGTGGCTGCAGTACCTACAAAGGGCACTGCTGCGGCAAAACTCAATGCGGCATCGGCATAATTGCCGCGTGCTAGAGAAATACAGCCATTGGCTATATAGCCTTATTACTTTTTTAAGACTAAAATCAAAAAGCAATAGACATACTTTTTACAGCAGTACACCTATAAATCTTTTAAAGGCTTATGGATTTCCTTTTCTGGATATTGCTTGTTGTATTTTTTGTTTTGACTCCCAAAAAACACAGGCACATGTGCCGCTGGCGTGGTATCGTAATCGTTAATAATGGTAGTCCCTAAGGTGGAAATCCGCTTTAAGTTTGGTAAGTTTTTTACAAACTTGATACTCTCTAAATTTTTACAATCTAACAACTCCAGTTCTTTAAGATCCTTTAGTTCTCCAACCGAACTGAAATCCTTCAGTTTCCAACAGATATCAAACTCTAGTCGTTCTAGCTTTTGTAACGCTGTGATATCTGAAATATCTGTAAGGCTTCGCACTCCTCCTAATGATAAATTTTGCAGGTTTTTGAGCGTTTCTATGCCTTTTAAGGATTTGATTTTAGCAGTTGCAAAACTTAAACTTTTTAGATTTGTAAGACCACTTAGTTTTGTAAGGTCTTGTTCGTCAAATTCTATAACATGAAAAGATTCTATTTTTTTTAGTTGTTCAAAATTAGAAATCATTTTCTTGTTCCACCATAAAGACAAACTTTTAAGAGTCTTTAATTTTTCAAAATTTATAGGATATAAAGTATGTAAATATAAATTCTTTAGATTTTTCATTTCATATAAAAAATCATAGGAAACACCATCTCCATAAGCTGAAAAAGAGAGACTTTCTATATCGCTAAAATAGTGTAAAAATTTTCTTAAAAAGTCTTTGTTATTGATTTCCCGAGAAAACTTAATTGAACAATCATTGTTATCGAAATATCTTCTAGCCTTCTCAAAATCCCCTCCTTCTCTTACAGTAATATATTCACTCATACCTTAAAAATCTTTAATAAATTCGGTTGGTAGGTTATATTTTTTAGCTATTTCGATTGCTTTTTCGTTAAATTGTGCTAGCCCCTCTGGAGTTTTTAAGTTAAACCTACCTCCAACAGGATTAACTTTGTTTAATAATTTTTTAAAAATACTCTTATCTTTTACAATACCATCATACTTTTCTCTAATAATAAACTGCTCATAAATTTCACGCTCTAACTTCGTAGAACCTTTCATTTTATGAAGTATCCCACCAATGACTTCTTCTGTTTTTTGTCCTAGTTTACCACTTTTACCGAAATGCTGTTTAAGCCGTTTAACAATATTCTTTGATTGCCCCACATAAGCCTGTTCCAAATCGTCCGCATTTTTAATAATAAGATCATACACCCCTTCTTGCCCCTTTGCCTTATCAACACCCTTTTTTACCTTTTTAGCTATTTTTCCTGCGGTGGCTGCAGCACCTACAAAGGGCACTGCTGCGGCAAAACTCAATGCGGCATCGGCATAATTGCCCCGTGCTAGAGAAATACAGCCATTGGCAATATCGGCAATTTCGCCAAAAGCAGGCACAAGACCAACAATATCTAATCCTGTTTGTAAACTGTCTGCCCATTTTCCCCAAGTGGTAGGCTTGCCACCGTGGTCTTGGGCATCATAACTACTTATTTGTTTCCAAGAGACGAGCTGGTCTGGCGCTACAGCAGTATAGTTTGCAAATTCTGGATGACTACGGTCTACACTATCGGGGACTTTTAGCTCTGAAAAATCTACATTGGGAAACAAACGTTTGGCATCTGCCAAAGTTCCTTCCCATGTTCCTAATAAATTCTCATAGAAAAAAACATCTTCGCCCCTTGACGCTATTTCCGATTTTAACTGGCTTAGCACAACCGTACCTCTATCGGTAACTTTAGCCATAGTGGAACGCTTAATTTGCGCAACCCTTTCGCCCACAACTATAGCTTGGTGGTTAATATGCGTTAAGCCCTTGCCGTCATCATCGGTATAAGTAATATTAGTTTGTACAGGCTGGTCTATAACGTCACCACCGCCAAGTTGTACCTGCATGTTGGCATGGCTCACCTGTTTCCCTTTATGACTAATGCTAATGGTATTGGTGCCGTATGCATCTTTATATTTACTGCTCATCTTCGTAGTCTTCTGGAATAACTTGCAACGGAATTTTTTCTTCGCTAGTGCTAATCGTATAATTTTTAATCCTATTGTCCTCTAGCTTTTTCCCTTGGTACAGTAAAGGCACATCAAATTTAGACATATCGATCGTTACCGTCTCGTTCTCGAAATTTTGAGATTTTATAACGCAGTAAATTTTAGCGCCCCGCTCGTAAGTAGCGCGCTCTATACCTTCTAAATCTGTGATATAATGTGCTGTAATTTTAGGCGTTGTATCTTCTGTAACGCGTTGTACGGGAGCCATTTTAAGCATTGCGGGGTCTGTTACAGCCCAATGCCGTTGTAAAAGCACACGACCATCTCGTATAATAGTGGCAGGGTGCAAATCAATATGCTCTAACGCAGGCGCCTTACCTGTAGACCTATAACAAAAATCGCACCTTAAGCAATTTACGTCCAGCAGTTCTATAACGGTGCTTTTGCCCATACCATTTATAGGAGAAAACACTATTTTTACCTGCCGTTTTTGCATTGTACTGTGGGCAGCCCATTCGAAAAATGTGATGTCCTTTGTAGCTTCTAAGGTGAATTGAAACGGGTACGCATTGGTTTTGGCTACAGGAAGCCCTGTATAATCTGAGTCTTGAAAAAAACCAAAATGAAAATCTAACACTTTGTATTTTTTATCATCAACATAGAGGTCTATTTTTATACTCATAAAATATATGATTTTACGTCATAAACTTAAACTGTTTTACATGCGAAATCTATTAATTTCATATATCTAAATACAACTGTTGGTGCCCCAAAACATTTGCCCTCTTCAATAGGTCTATAAAAAAAATAAGCCCTGTGGGTCTCTCAGTTCCACAGGGCTCTTGTAAATTGTTATTATCAACAAAAAAAAATCGATGGATTAATTAATCTTATATGTCGACACTCAAATGTAAATACTATAATGTGGCTTTTTGTTGTGGAAAATCCGCAATCCTTTTACATTTTAGGTTTAATTCTTAACCGTTAGTTTTAAATAACAATTTCATCCGCATACCATATACGTATACAAACTAGTGTTTAGATCACGAGATGTCGTTTTTTTTATGAAAAATCTCAAAAAATTAAGGATCGTCCTTCAACACTCCCCGTTTCAAAACACTAAAACGGCTGAAACACAGCATAACAAAAACAATTTAAACTATTGATAACAAACATATTAACATAACTGTAAAGCATAAAAAGCAACTCACAGATCCATAAACAAAAGGCTAAAAACTATAGGTTTAAAACCTATAATTAATTTTAAAAAATTTAAGCCTGCTTTATTTTTAATACTAAAATTTTAGGTCTTGTATAAGGGTTCTAAAATTAAAATGCAGGGATATTTAAAGCTTATAGATACAACAACTGGTAGGAGAAATACAAAAAATAAGTCCTGTAGGTCTCTCACCTCTACAGGACTTTATGAATTGCTATTATCAACAAATACTTAGAAGGATTAATTTATGTAGTATGCTGACTATACAAATATAATTATTATTTATAGCTTGGTTTTACTGGAAACCCATAGTCTTTTTAAAGAAAAAACAACTTTAATGACAGTGTAGCTTTACGAATCACCTCATTTTACGCTCCGTAACGGCTGTTTTAGAGGTTTCTCCTTTTCTATATAAAACCTTTGTTACGCGCTTCTCTAATAAGCGTTTCGTCTTGACCATCGTCTATCACGAAAAGCTCTTTTAATTGTTTCTTTCGTTTTTCTACTGCACTTAGCGAGATGTCTAAGTGGGAGGCTAAATTTTTAGTTTTAACACCTTGGGATAGCAGGTGTAAAATTTTGCGGTTCTTATCATCTATAACAATATCGCTAGTTATAGACTTTCTTATAAAACTATTTACCGTCCCACTGTAAAAAGGGGGATTATTTAATACGGCCTGAAACGCACTTGCCAACTCACTGGAAGTTAAATCACTTTTTATTAAGAAGCCTTCTGGGTCTATGTTTTTAATAATACTATGTATACGAAACGATTCGTTAAACATGGTAAGAATTACAATTTTAGCATTAGGCAACACTTTACGGGCGTACTCTGCCAAATCTTCGCCAGAGTTCATGCTCCCGTCTGTTGAGGATGGCAAACTAATATCTACAAACAATAAATCGTAAGGTTCGTTTGCAGACTTAGAACGGTTAATATACTTTAAAGCCTCGTCACAATTATTGGCAATATCGATGTGTAACTCTTGGTGTTCTTTTTTGGTAAATTGCAGGGTGTTTTGGTACCCTTCTATAATCATAGGGTGATCGTCTATCATTAAAATTTTTATGCTCTGCATCATAAGCGTTTAGTCGTAATTAATTGGCACTTCTATGCTAACCTTTGTCCCCTTATCTTTTTGAGACCTAATGTCTAGCACACCGTTTATATCTTTTATTCGAGATCTCATGTTCTTTAACCCAATACCCGTCTTTGCTCTAACGACATCGAAACCAGAACCATCATCTACAATAGCAAAGCAAATTACATTATTTTTTAATGTAATACTAATATTAACGTGAGTTGCTTGGGCGTGTTTGTAAATATTGTGCAAACTTTCTTGTATAATTCTATAAATGTGTATCTTATATTTATTGGTCATTATATCCCAATTAATATTGGTATCGTGCTCTAGATCGTAACTTAAATTGTAGACCGAGGTTTGCCCTTCTACCATCGTTTTTATAATGTCTACAAAGCCCGAGCCCGACACAAAATCTGTATTTAATTCGTGAGAAACTTTCCTAATATCATTCTCTATGGTTTTAAGCTCTGTAATGTACTGCCCTCTGGTGTTTATAGCCTCGGTAGAATTACTCATATTAAGACTGTCTAAACTTAAACGCGCCCCAAACAAACGGCCTAATACCCCATCGTGCAGTTCTTCGGAAATGCGACGCTTTTCCGAGGCTCTTGCCTCTTCTATCTTTTCATGTTCCCCTAGCATGAGGTTGTAAATTTCTTCGTTAGCTTCCTGCTGTTGTTTAGCAAAAGTTAATTCTTTGTTTTTAGCCCGCTGGGTAATAATAACATAGAGCAACAAGGCCGAAATGGTTAAAATGATAGAGATAATTACCAACCACATGCGCTCACGAGCAATTTTTACATTTTCTTGCTCCAGTTCATTCGTCTCGAAACGGATACGCGCAAACTTATTTCGCACTTTTCGTTCTTCTTTATGTAAACTATCACTTAATCGAACATACTCCTTTAGATGTTCCGCTGATTTTTCGCCTTCCTCAATCTTTGAAAGAAGCATAACTGATTGTAATATTTCATCATTGGAATAATTTTTAGCTATTTTTTTTGATTTATACGCATAGTACTTAGCAGAATCTTTTTTTCCTTTTTCATTATAGTACTCTGCCAAATTTCTACTGATTCCAATAGCTCTATAACTTAAGCTATCAATCATATTCAACGCCTTATAATACAATAAAGGAATTTGATGTTTATCACCTAATAAATACTGAGTATGTCCGTAACTATTAAGAACCAAAGCATGGTAAGTCGGGTTATTATTTAAAAAATTCTTATCTGCTAATATTTCGGCATGATATCTTAAAGATAGTTCATATTTTTTTATCGATTTATATGACAATGCTAAGTTATTTAATGAGTTATAAATACTGACAACATTATCAGGGTTGTAATCTTTTTTTAAATTTATTGATTTTTTTAAATAGGATATCGATTTATCATATTCGTCTAGTTCAGCAAATAATTGCCCTAAATTATTGTAAATATAGGACTTATACTTTCTTACACTTTTAGTTTGATCCAACTTCTCCAATAAAGTAAGAGCTTCTATTGAAGCCACTTCACTACCCGTGTAATCTTTTTCATTTTTTTGAATAACAGCTATATTATATAAAGTTCTAGCGTAATTAAAGTCATCTTTTAAAGCTTTAAAAATTTTTTCTGCCCTAAAGAATTCTTTATATGCTTGTTCTCCTAAAAAATTACTTCTGTAAATCCTGCCTATTTCATAATGTATCAAGGCCTTTGACAACGAATCTGTTTGTTTATTCTTCTTTAATATTTCAGATAGTGAATCTAATTTTCTTTTCTCATTAATCTCTTGAGAAAAACAATTAACACTGAAAATAAAAAGCACTAAATAACGAAGTAACAAATTTTGCATTTTTAAAATTAATAAACATAACCCAGAAAAAAAAAGTCTTCCAAATAATGAAAGACTTTTAATATTTATAAGATCTAATGACTTCTATCCATTGTCATCTGTATTACCTGTTCCTGGAACTGTAGGCCTATACTTAATTGTATTTTCAATAGTTTCTTCTTCGTTGAGATCTTGTTCCACACACGATGTAAAGGCGGCTAACATTAAAGCTAAGATAAGAGTAATTTTTAAAGTTTTCATGTGTATTAATTTTTTAAAGGTTTGACTAGGTATTTGTTTAAATTTAGTTGATGTTTTGATATTTTAACAAACTGTAAAAAAAATCACTTTTTCCTACAATTATAGATGAACTGTTAAAAATCTTCGACAAAGAAACATTAAAGATTCGGTTATTTGTAATAATTTCGACAAACCGTCAATTTATTCGATGTAATGCAATATTTACAAGCCTGTGCGTTGTGGTAAAAAAAATATCAATATCCTTCTTAAGCCTTGTAATATAAGGGCTAAGCACTTTTATGTAGTACGCCGTTTAAATGTGCATTTTATAGATTTGTCACTAAAACAGTGAATTCCTTAATTTTTTCCTACAAAATTCCTATTAAAACTATGCATTTCATCCGATTTTCTGCTTTTTAATCTATGTTTTACGGGAAAACCTCAATGCTATTAAGGGTAATTACAACCGTAAAATTGTATTTTCCTAAACCTCAGCCGCTTATAACATTCGCTATTTTAGCCTTAAAAACACACCTAAAGACAATACCTTAAGCATCAGACTTTATCTACGACGCTTCTTACATTTTTTATAATTTTAGCAGGATAACATACGGTGGCCTAGCATTGGCATTCTAACAGGTTGCATTAAAAAAAAAAGATGTGTTTCTCCCAAATTATGCAATGAGATGCCTTGGATAAAAGATATACTCTTGTAGACCAGATGAACCACTGTTAGGCCCTATTTAAAGACTAACAATACCCCAACTTATAATATAAAGACCAAGGACAACAAAAGGCGTTAAGGGCGCTGCGCTATAAAGACCTATTTGCTTGACTGCACGACATAGGCTTAGCCCACCGTAAACGATCGCTGCAAGTACATACCAGAGTCTTAAAGAAGCTTAGCCTACTGTAAATTAAAATTGAGAGTTAAAAAGGAGCCCCCTAGAAGCACAAGCCCCTAAAATAGACATGAGGCCTTGCGACTGCATCTTAGCACAACGCCACCTATACCATGACCACAATAGCATTGTATACCTGTGTAAGCACTAAAACGCGCTACAGGTATTTATAAGGTAGACTTATTTTTAACCAATGTGGTTTTTATAATTTTGGTGGTATAATTTTGTGCTGGCACAGCGCCATCCTCTATGCGTTTTATAAGAAACTCTGCGGCCTTAGCCCCTATTTTCTTAGCGTGCTGCCGTATTATCGTTAACTTAGGGACAGAGTGGTTAGACACCGACTTACTAGAAAAGCCCACCACCGAAATATCTTGAGGCACCTTGCGCTTAAAATTACGTGCCATATTAATTGCTATAACCCCAGAGGCACTATCGGCCGCGACAACACCATCTATCGCTGGGTTTTTCTTGTAAAGCTGTTTTATTTTTTCCTGAGCATCGTCGCCTTTTTTAATGCGCAACACTAAAGGTTCTAATCCCTGCTCTAAAACAGCCTTATTGTACCCCCGCTCCCTAAGTTTACCAACACTTATTTTGTCTATTTTGCTTATAAAAACAATATGCCGGCGTTGTTCTGCAATTAAGGTTTTGGTGGCATTAAATGTAGCTTCGAAGTCGTCTACTATAATTTTATCGCATTGCACATCGTGGGCCACCCTATCGAACATAACAATAGGCAATCCTTGAGCTATGGTCGCCTTAAAATGCTCTATTTCGTTTTTAGTTTGGGTTTCTTCGGCAATACTTAATATAAAACCATCTACACTGCCATTCCCCAAGAGCTGCAAGCCTTCTTTTTCTTTCTCTAAAGACTCATTAGAAATGCAGGTAATAATCGTATAACCGTGCTTGTTGGCTTCGCGCTCTATCCCAAACAATACCTTAGACAAGAAATGATTAAGTATATTAGGGATAATCACCCCTATGGTTTTTGTTTTATTTTGCTTTAAGCTTAAAGCCACTTTATTGGGCGTGTAATTGTAAGACTGCGCCAAAGCCTTAACACGCAGGCGTGTGTCTTTGCCTATTTCGTCGCTGTTATTTAATGCTTTAGAGACTGTAGATATAGATACATTTAACTCTTTTGCTAATTGCTTTAAGGTTACCATAAGGGCTAAAAGTGATTGAGATGAAGATGCAATTTACAAAATAGCCTTTTAAAGAACTAAAATATAAACCACAGATATAGGTCTTATTTCAACTTTTAAGTTCCTAGCCACTTAAAGGTTTCTTCTTTAAGATATCGCCAATAAAACATAGGTCTTCTGCCAAACTCGGCAATACCGCATTTTTAGTACAATTAAAACCTTAACACAGCCCTAAAAACAGTATAGGGGGTTTGCGTTAAACATGGCCTTATTTTACAGCAACGGGAAGGCGTTTTTCTGCCGAGGCATACACAGCTTCTTGCACTTTTAATGTTTTTAGGTAATTTACCCCATCGGTTTCAAACGGCAAATCGCCTATAAAGTGATCTACAAAATTACGCTGAAAGATGTAGCAACAGTCGCCCGCAAAACCTATATTATGATGTGGGTACACATGCGCTTTCTCGGCTTCTCCTAGATTTTGTATGGTAATTTTACCATCAGAATACAAACGTATACTCCCCTTTTCACCTTCTAACAAATACTCTCCAAAGGTATATCTCGAGGTTTTAAAGTTATTTTCGTTGTAGCGGTTGGCATCCCAAACTGCGGTAGCTTCCGATTCGAAATTTAACACCATCAACCCAGAATCTTCGCCTTTTATTACAGGATTTAGGCGCTTTAAAATGGCATAGACGTCTTTAACTTCTCCTGCATGGTACCGAAAGGTATCTATAAAATGCACCCCCGTTTCGTAAATAAGCAGTTTTTTATAGTCTCTAAAATAAGGTTGCCGTGCCAAATACGCATCGTCTCCCCAACCATCACCCATACGGGATCTAAAATTAAGATTAAACAGGCGTCCTATACGCGCTTCATTTAGCAGTGTTTTTATCTCGCGATGCCACGGTTGAAATCTAAAATTTTCATGCACTACAAAACGCACATTGGTTTGAGACACATAATCGACAATAGCTTTAGAAGCTTCGAAGGTTGGCGCCAATGGCTTTTGGCAAATAATATGCACACCATGATCTGCCGCAAACTTACACATCTCGAAATGGGTTTCTGGCGGTGTAATAATGTCTACAAAGTCGGGACGTTCCTTTAAAATCATCTCCTTATAGTCTGTATAGTGCTTTTTTACACCATAGGTTTCCATAATGCCCTTGGCCCGTTCTAAATTAGAATTGCATAAGGCTGTAATTTCAACTTCTGGAATACGCTGCCATGCTTCGTATTGAAACTGACTAAAATACCCTGCGCCTATAGCGACACCCTTTAACTTAGTTTGCATTGCTTAATTTTTTTTCTGGATTCATAAATGCCCAACAAAATATAGCCACAAAACCTAATGCAGCGGCAACGTAAAAGAAAGGCGCATCAGATCCCGTCCACGCTCTTAAATACGGAAACGCCAATCCCGTAACAAAAGATCCTAAATTCCCTGCCATATTCATCATTCCTGAGACTTTACCCGAGTTTTCTTCGCCTATATCCATACAGAACGACCACGAAGGGCTTAAAGTCATATCGGCACCAAATATAGCAACCGATAAGCACAATACAGCTCCAAGAGCGGTATCCATATAAAGACTGGAAAGTATACCTATAACGACCAAAACAAACCCTATGGTTGCGGGTAGTTGTCGCGACCGTTTCCATTGGCCTTTTTTATAAATAGCATCTACCATAAAACCAGACACCCAATTGCCCACTGCACCTGCTAAAAAAGGCAACATGGCATAAAACCCTGTTGTTACCGCACTTAATTCGTACTTGCCTTTAATATAAGGAAACAACCATGTGAGCATGAAGAAAAATATAAAATTACTCCCCACATACTGCAGCATGACTAAAATTACATTTTTAGATTTCAGCATGGTTTTTAACCCTAAATCACCGCCTTTTTTTTCTATTTCTTGCTGCCTGTGCTTTACAATATAGGTTTTCTCTTCTTGAGATAAACCAGAATGTGCTTCTGGTTTGTTTCTAAAAAACACATAAAATAACACGGCAAAAAGCACGCCTATAAGACCAAAAAAGTAAAATATGGTACGCCAGCCCCATGCATCGATAAGAAAAGCAACTAAAGGCAATGCAAAAGCGGCCCCCAGTCTAGAACCCGAAAAATTAATACCTTGAAAAGCCCCGCGTTCTTGAGTAGGCACCCACGAAAAGGCGGCCCGCGATATGTTTGGAAAAGCACCTGCTTCTCCTGCGCCAAAAGTAAATCTAAAAAACAGCATAGACACATAACTCCATGCCGCTCCTGTTAATGATGTAAACAGCGACCACAAAACCATGATAGCCGTAAGCACTTTTCTAACGCCATATGTATCTCCTAAAGCACCTCCTGGCACTTGAAATAAGGCGTAACCTAAAGCAAAGGCACTTAACACCCAACCCATTTGAATATCATTTAATCCAAGGTCTCCAGAAATAGAATCTTTTGCCGATGAGATACATACACGATCTACATACAACAACAAGGTAATAAGAAAGGAGCCTAAGAAAAATCGATACCGTTTTGAGTTATTTAGCATTGTGGTTTAGTTTGGTTATTATGGTTTTTAAGGTGTGTTTATCACCTACATTACCCGGAAATACAATATAGGGTAACGTTGGAAATCTGGTTTCACTACACAACTTCCAAAGTGGTATACCCGGCAAGATTTGCCCAGCAACTTTAGCACGTTGCATGTTTAAGCCTTTTTCGGCCAAATCGTGAGAGGTAATACCGCCTTTAGCAATAATATAACTTGGCCTTACTTTAATATGTTTTACAATATCTACCAATGCAGTAGATATTTTATGCGCAATAGCGATGGTTTCTTCTGGATTAGCGCCGGTTACCAACTTACGACTGGTATATACAATACAGGACATCCCGTTTTGTATATTGGTGTCTATACGTGTTGTTAATTCTTCAATATAAGCCTTATAATCTTGAGACAATACTTTTTCGGCATCTACGACAATAGTGGCATCGCTTGAAAATAATTCTAAGGCGTGCACCAATTGTTCTGATGTTTTTTTAACATAAGACCCCACAATCGTTAAGCCTCCGTTCCCCCTGTATTCTATAATACGATCGGCCTCTAACAAAGGTCTAGGTGGCAAACCAATATAAGACGGCACAAACGAACTGGAGGTTCTATAGAGTATTTGTTTTCCTAAGTGTTCTGCTATTAACAACGCATGACATACCTTATCTAAATCGGCATAATTCAAGCTGTTAAAAATACAGTAAGCTGCTGCCGGTATTTCTAGAATAATTTCGGCCAGAATACCAACTTCTAGTGTTCGTATTTGTTCTAATGAAAACGAAAACACCTCTTTGGCTGCAATACGCCCTTGCGATTTCTCTTCAATATAGGCTTTGAGATTAGCTGTAGTGTATCTAAACGAATGGTCTTCTGCAAAAGGCGTTTCACTTACAGGTGTAAGCACATCTCCATGAGCAATATAATGCGTATCGTTTACCGTAACACGATGCCCTTCGAACATTACAGGTATAAACACCGTAATGGCCTCGTTTAACTTTAAGCCTTGCCTTAGCGTATCTGGCTCTAAAGGAAAATGCCCTCTAAGCGTAGAATCGCTTCTACTTATAACTGTAAAATCCCGTTTTGTAATCTCAGCAGCTTTAAGAATATTGGATGCTATTGCCTTGTAAATGGCTGCCGTGTCTACAGTTCCTAAACTCCTAGAGTTCGTCAATACAAAAAACACAGGCGTTCCTTCTATAAATTCTTTTATAAAAACGCTTAAATTCCAATTGCTCAATAATGGCACATCGTAAACGGTTTGATTTCCCGTGGGATCATCATCGATAATAATGCAGGCTTTATTGTTCTTAAAAAACAGCCTTTGGTTTAACGCTCTGTATTCTCTAGTATCTTGAGCTACTAACGTAGCGTTTATCTGTTTTAAACTTTCTTTAGGCATACATTATCGTTCTATGGCTATAACTCTAGCAGGAGCACCGTCACCTCCCTTTATTTTTAACGGCAAAGCTATTAATTCAACACAATTGGATTGAAGCGCTTCTATGTGTGTAAGTCCTTCTATAATTACGACTCCTTTTAATAAAATTTCATGAATGTTGGTCACCTCGACCAAATTATTTACATCGGCGACAGAGGGCGGCTCTACAGCCAACATCTTCACTTTATGAGCAATACACCAGTGGGCTAACGCCTCACTAATACGTGGCAATTCGTCTCTATATTTAGGAGTCCCTGCGTGTTGCGACCAGCCCGTCCAAATGATTAAACTATCACCAGGGCTAAATTGCCCACCAACGGCTTGTTCTACATGTGCCACCGTAATAAGACCTTTAGCCTCTACGTGTCGCGCATCTACAACCCATGCCTTACCACAAAAATGAGACACAGGAATTTCATCTATCGTTTGCGAACTCACATTAAAATGCAAAGGCGCATCCATATGTGTGCCACAATGCGAGTAAAACGTTAGTGTACTAGCATTCCAACCGTCTTTTTCCTTGGTACGCGCTACAGCCTTCGAAAACCCTGTAACGGCATTATGGTAAGTCATTGTTAAGTCTACAACACGGCTCATAAGACCTTAGCTTTATAAGTTTGCAATTACCGCGTTGGCGACATCTTTAGTTTTAGCGTCTCCGCCTAAATCTACAGTCAATACGCCTTGTGTTGTTGTTTTATCTATGGCAGCCATAATAGATTGCGCCGCTTCCTCTTCTCCTAAATGTTCTAACATAATAGCCGCAGACCATATTTGTCCGTATGGATTTGCAATGTTTTGCCCCGCTATATCTGGTGCAGAACCGTGAATAGGCTCGAACATCGATGGAAATTCTCTTTCTGGGTTAATGTTTCCACTACCTCCTAAACCAAGGCTTCCCATAATAGCACCGCCTAAATCACTTAAAATATCTCCAAATAAATTTGTAGTTAAAACCACATCAAATTGTTCTGGCTTTAAAACAAACATGGCTGTAGAATTATCTATGTACATTTGTTGGTGCTCTACGTCTGGGTACTGCGCTGCAACTTCTCCAATAACGCGATCCCAATACGCCAAACTGTTAATTAGGGTATTCGATTTGGTAATATGCGTCACCTTACTACGTCTTGTTCTCGCTAATTTAAAGGCGTAATGCGCCACGCGCTCAATCCCTTTTCGTGTAAAAATACTGCTGTCTATCCCCATTCCATTTTCAGAATCTGGTAAATATTGGCTTCCTACTTGCACAAACTCGCCTTCTGTGTTTTCTCTAACAATTACAAAATCTATAGGCGCCTCAGAACGTAAAGGACGTGTTACACCCGGATAGGTACGTACTGGTCTGTAATTAACATATTGATTGAAGTTCGTACGCACTTTAAACGTATAGTCTTTTGCAGGTAAAGTATCGTCTACAGCTGGCAATCCTACAGAGCCAAAATATACAGCGTCAAACTTTTTAAGCGTGTCTAAACCATCCTCTGGCAAAAACATATTGTGTTCTAAATAATACCCTGCGCCCCAACCAAATTCTTCGGTTTCAATAGAAAAATTATGTTTTTTTGCTACAGCCTCGATAACTCTTAAACCTTCTGGTACGATCTCTTTTCCAATACCATCTCCTGGCACTACTGCAATTTTGTAATTACTCACTTTTATTGATTTTTTATAATTGATAGTTACTGTCGTTTAATGCCAATACTTGGCCTATTTTCGCGATGTAAGCCCAAATACGCCATTAAACCTTACTCTTTTAAAGCCATGCATTCTTAAATATTGCATATGCAAGACAATAATACGAATTTTAATTCGGAATTTATAAACCACTATAAATTAGATATTAGAGTTCGAATACGCCCTTGTTTGGTTAAAAAAACGGCTTCAAACAGGGGCTTCACGTCATCTTTTTTTGACATAAACACAAATCTATTTTAGTGGTTTCCCAAAATCTATTAACTTTACTTTTTATTTACAGCTTAAACTTAAGCTATTTTTGTATACCAATTAGCAAATTATCCACCATAATGAAAGCACAAGAACAGCCAGAAACGCCAGCACCTGTAGAAGCAAAACAGCAAGACTCTAAAATAGATGCGATAAAAGAACTTATTTTTGGAGAAAACATCCAGGCGTATAACTCTGAATTTGAAGCTGTAAAAGCTGATATCTTGTCTAAAAAGCAGGAGCTACAAGATCTAATTAGCACGGTAGAGTCGGAGCTTTTACAACATATAGACAGCCTTCAAACCGACTTAAACATACGAATTACAGACTTAGAGACGCATTTAAACGCAAAGCTAAGCGACTTAGATGATAAAAAGGCGGGACGCAAAATGCTAAGCGAGTTATTTATAAAGCTAGGGCAAAACATAGCAGAATAACATCTTAAGGCAGATGAATCAAGATGAAAAATTAAACCGCATTAAAGATATTCTGCTCACAGATGAGCGTGCGTACACATCTGCTATTGAAGACAAAATTAAACAGCTAGAGGCCATTGTTAATGAGCGTAAAAAACTATCCACTAAGGTAGACCCCATTATTGACGAGAAACTAGATGCTTTTATAAAAGAAATTCCCGAAACCCTTGGCCCTACCATTACCGAAGCGTTAAAACAAGAAATCAAAAATTCGCAAGATGCTGTTGTAGAAGCACTTTTTCCTATTTTAGGACAAATGATTAAACGCTACATACAGCATGAAATGAAAATGCTTTCTGAAAAAATAAACACCCAACTTAACAACACCTTTTCCTTTAAGCGCTTTTTTAGAAAGGCCAAATCTAAAGCCTCTGGCTTGAGCGAATCGGATTTGATTTTACAGGAACAGTCTAATCCTAAAATAGAACAAATCATTCTTATAGAAAAAGGATCTGGGATTGTTTTAGCCGAGTTTTCTAAAACAAAAATGGCAGACGAAGATATGGTGGCCGGCATGCTTACCGCCATTAAAAGTTTTGTGGAAGATGCTTTTACTAAAGAAGAGCAAAATTTACAGTATATTGAATACGATTTGTACCATATTCATCTTCAAAACTTCCCTTCGTTTTATGTTGCGGTAGTCGTTTCTGGTGCTTATAATATTATTTACAAAGACCAATTAGAGGACAATATACTAACGTTTACCAGCAAGCATAAAATAGCAGATTTGTTGGACAACAAAACCCTACTAACCCAGAAATTAGAGGATCATTTTAAACATGAGTAAAGCTAAAAAAATTGTATTGATAGGCCATTTTGGCGTAGGCAAAACCTCATTGATAAGACGTTTTGTAGAAAACACTTTTACCAAAGATTATAAGGTAACTATTGGTGTTCATATTTCTAAAAAAGAGGTTGAAATTACCGACGAAGCCTCCATTACACTTGTAATATGGGATTTAGAGGGTCTAGACGATATCTCTAAAATACGCACCTCGTATTTATTGGGCACACATGGTTTTATTTATGTGTTTGATTTATCGCGACCTGCTACCTATGAAAACCTCGATACCGAGCTTCAGTATTTAAAAAATAACTACCCCAACGTCCCTACTAAGGTGGTGGGCAATAAAATGGATCTGGTTAACAAGGCCTTTATTAAGCAGAACAGCGCCATTTTCGACCCTCACGTCGATTTTTTTGTAAGTGCTAAGCTAGGAAGCCGTGTAGAAACTCTTTTTTCTAAATTAGCAGAAGCCTTAATCTAGATGCATCATGTTAGACCGTTACAAAGCATACCAAAACCATAAATTTCAATACATTAGTGTAGACCCCACAGGAGTGATTCTAGAGAGTGATCATGGTATTTTTCCTGTTACTGTACAGACCAAATTACAGGAACTCCATCCATTTTTTGAAATTCTTAGCAGTTTACACGCGACAGAAAAACAGGAACATCAGTTTTCGTGCATTAATTTAGAGGTGCATGAAAACGCACTAATTGTAGACCTTGTGATTGCTTTGCAGGACAAAGACAGCATTCTCATTATTATTGAAAACCTGAGTTCCCATTATACCAGTTATCAGCTTGCAGCGCAGTCCAGAAACGAATCTGTAATTAACTCTCAAGTATTAGAGTTAAAAAACGAGTACCTCTTAGAAAAGGAGCGTTTTAAAAACAATTTTATCGCCAATTTTAGCCACGAATTAAGAAATCCCTTAACGGCCTCTATCATTTTTGGTGATTTGCTCGACAACAGTGGGTTAGATGCCTCCCAAAAAGGCTATCTCGATATTATTCGAGCCGCTAATAAAGACTTAAAACACAAAATAGACGATATTCTAGACATCTCTAAAATAGAATCTGGGAAATTAATTTTAAACACTACTGTTTTTAATCTTAAAGCCCTCTGTGATGAGATTGTTGGAACCTACCGCATACTTGCCCATGAAAAAGGGCTGGAATTTCAATTAGATTACGACAAGAAACTGCCCGAATTTCTGGAAGGCGATGCTTTTAGAATTAAACAAATTATCACCAATCTACTTACAAACGCTATTGCTTTTACCACAACCGGGCATGTAAAACTCGCCTTGTCCTTAAATTACATGCGGGCTAAAAAGGCCAACCTCCATATTGTTGTAGAAGACACAGGTTGTGGCATTGCCAAAAAACACCACGATACTATTTTTGAACGCTTTTTAAAAATAGAGTCGGATGCTCTAGACAGCCAAGGTCCTGGTTTAGGCCTCGCCATTGTAAAGCATTTAATCACGCAAATGGAGGGCAATATTAAAGTGGATAGCACCCTAGAAGAGGGCGCTACCTTTAGTTGCAACCTCAACTTTAAAATCTCAGACTACAGCCCAAGCTTAAAAGACGAGCTTCTTAGCAAACAAACCTTTACAAGCAACGAAAAACACCACATTTTACTGGTAGAAGATGCCGAGTTGATACAGCTTAGTATTTTAAAACTACTCGCAGCTACAGGGCATTTTTACGTGTCTATAATTTCTAAAGGTGAAGATTTGGTGCCTAGCGTCTTAGACCATGATGTCGCCCTAATATTAATTTCGAACACCATTCAAGATGTGTCCATTACAGATGCTGCCTCTGCTATTCGTAAGTTGCCTCGCCCTTATAAAAACACACCTATTATTGCTTTAACCACACAGGCCTATAAAGAAGATATGAAACGCTTTAAAAAAGCGGGTGTTGCGCATACCATTACCAAACCTTTTGACGAAAACACGCTTTTAGAGGCGATTTATGGCGTGTTGTCTTAGTCTTAGTTTTTAAGGCGTTTAGCGTCATCGTTGCGCAAAAACAGCAGTAGCTTATAAATTTACATTACCCCCCTACCACCTACCACCACACGATAAGCTTCTGGCAGGTCTACACCCTGAAAACCATTGGTTAATCCATAAAACACAACCAAGGTAAGCATTGCACCTAGAAGCAATATGCCATAAGATTGTTGATGTGGGGATAGGCCTAATAACGGTTGTTTCATTTTTTTAGAATGTACTGCTGCGATATGTCCAAAAAATGACATGATAGCCAGGCCGTAATAAGGCCCAAAAAAGAGGTTTAAAGGCCATGTATTTAAACCTGCAACACCAAAATAAAAGTTGGTATCTAAATTTAAAACAAACCGTCCCGATACGACGGCACTTAAATGAATGAGTAAAAACACTGCGAGATATACCCCTGTCCAAATTTGCAGTTTTTCAAAAAAAAGTGTAACACTTTTTCGCTTTTTAAAGGCTAATTTTAAACCCGAAACCAGTTGCAGCCCTATGGCTATAAACAATACCAATTCTGCTACAGGATGCCGGTATATCCCCCTTAAGGCCTCCATAAGTCTAATATGAGCATGAACACCAAAGAGACTGTACACATGATTAAAGAGATGCACTACCACAAAAAGTGTAATAATTAGGCCCGAGCTGTAATGAAGTCGTCTCATCTTTTTTTTACAAAGTTGCCTTTAAAAATTAAATTATCATTTGATCTAGATCAAATTCGACCTAAACGTGTTCTAATTCGGCTTAGAGTTTCTAATGTAATGCCTATATAGGATGCTATATGGGTTAAGGGAACGCTTTGTATAATATTAGGATGAATGGCTAATAGGTTTTCGTATTTCTGTTCTGCCGAATGGAATTGCATAGACGCGATCCTTTCCTGTTGCTGTAACATAGTTTTAACCGCAACCGTTTTGCTTAGGCGTTCAAAACCATGGTAGCGTTCTGATAAGTGCTCTACCACCGTTCTAGAAATCTCCAAAAGCACTGTGTCTTCAAGAACTTCAATAAAATGAGGACTGGGAATATTGAGAAAAAAACTATTTATAGCACAAATAAAATCATATTGAAACGCAAACCAGTCTGAAATATCCTTCCCATCTTTCAAATAGAACGCTCTGGCGCAGCCCTTTAAAATAAAAAAGGTTTTATCGGCGTACTGTCCTTCTTTAACCAAGGTGCCCCCTTTGGCTACTGTTAAAATTTTAGACTGTTGGGATAACTCGTGCTGGCATTCTAAAGGTAATGGCGCATACATAGTACTAATAAGCGCTACGGCATTTTCTGTAGTTTCTAATAGCATTTAACGGTTCTTAAAGTGTTGGCTAAAAAATACTAAAGATACAATTCTTAGGGGATTCGCAAATACACAGGTGCCGCAATAGCATTAGTGCTTTAGCAGCTTTAAATTTACGCAGCTGTGATAAATACATACTATATATTTAATCATAACCCCTCGTTTAGTCCGTGGATTCTGAAATAGGCCTAAAAGAAAAAAGCATCCCTATCTTCTTATAAAAGAAAAAAGGAAAGCTTTCCATTGGTTACCAATTTCACTTGGTAAACTACATCACGCCAAAGGCGTGAACAACACAACGTCATTATACTAAAAAAGCCTTAAATTTCTTTAAGGCTTTAAGCAATTTTGCGGTCTGGACGGGACTCGAACCCGCGACCCCCTGCGTGACAGGCAGATATTCTAACCAGCTGAACTACCAGACCGTTGCGTTATTGCGAGTGCAAAGATACACCTCTTTCTGATTACTGCAAGCTTTTTTCTGTTTTTTTTCAAAAAAAATGCATTATCCAAATTTTTGACGGGAGACCATATAGGCGGTCAATATACTATTAAAGTCTCTATTCACATCAGCCTCAACGTATTTGATATTATATTGGGCACATTTGAGACGTAAAGCTTCAAAATATGTATTTACTGCTGTATTGTAATTGTCTTTAATACTGTCGGCATAAAGATTTATATGCGCTCCTGTTTCTACATCGATAAAACGTTTAGGTGTATTATCAAAATCGAATTGCAATTCCTTAGCTTTATCGAATACATGAAATAGAACCACCTCATGCTTGTTATATTTAAGGTGCTGTAACGCTTCAAATAACTTAGTATCTTCTGCTGTCGTTTGAAACATGTCTGTAAACAGAAAAATCATAGAGCGCTTATGAATCTTCTCTGCGATCTCATGCAAGTATTTATAAGTTTCTGTTTGTTTTTGCGCTGTTTTAGATGCCACAGCTGCACTTAAATGACTCAATAGCATTTGATGGTGCCGCTCACTTCCCTTTTCGGGTGCATAGTAATCGTAATGATCACTATAGATACTTAACCCTACGGCGTCCCGTTGCTTTTTTAAAATTTGCATTAAAGCTGCTGCTGCCAATACAGAAAAACCTACTTTATTTAAATGTCCAATATCGAAACGATCCTGCTTGGGATAATGCATAGAACTGCTATTATCTAAGATGATATGACAACGCAAATTCGTTTCGTCGTCGTAGCGCTTCGTGTAGAGCTTATCGGTTTTAGCAAACAACTTCCAATCTATATGCCGCGTACTCTCACCTCTATTGTAGATTTTATGTTCTGCAAACTCTGCCGAAAATCCATGAAACGGACTTTTATGCATACCTGCTATAAAACCTTCAACCACTTGTTTGGCAAGCAGTTCAAGGTTTTTAAAGCCTTCTGTTTTATGAAGTTCGTTTTGTAAATTCATAGTAAGATATGCACTTAAATATATGGTACATGAATAGGGCGCGGCTATTAAAAGTCGCTTAATTAAAACACGTTACAACGTGTATATTATTTCACAATACCATCTACGATACCATAAGCAACAGATTCTTCTGCACCCATCCAATGGTCACGGTTAAAATCTTTCATGATCTTATCGAAATCCTGCCCACAGTTGTCTGCTAAAATTTTAGCGCTTAATTCTTTGGTTTTTAGTATTTCTTGTGCTGTAATCTCTATATCACTGGCTTGTCCACGTGCGCCTCCACTTGGTTGGTGTATCATAACACGTGCATGTGGCTGTATAAAACGTTTGCCTTTAGCCCCTACTGATAATAAAATAGACCCCATAGACGCCGCCAAACCTGTACATATGGTAGACACATCACTATTTAAGCCTTGTATACAATCGTACATCGCAAAACCAGAAGTTACATAGCCGCCAGGACTATTAATGTATAATTGAATATCTGCAGTCTCTAAAGCATCTAAATAAAGTAAGCGGTCTATGACGTGTTTTGCAGAGTCATCATCGACTTGCCCCCATAGAAACACTTTACGTTGCTCTATTAACTTATTATCTATAGCATCCTGTATTTTTAATTTACTCATCTTATCTAATTTTATAATCAACTAAAATAAAAAAAGGTTTGCCATAAAGACAAACCTTTTTCATATTCTTTTAATATTCTACTACAATAGTGAATCTATCGCATCTGTATAAGCGTTTTTAGGTGCTACACCAACTTGTCTCCCGACAACTTCTCCGTTTTGAAATACTAAAACTGTAGGGATGTTACGTACACCATACTTAGCTGCAAACTCTTGATTTGCATCTACATCTACTTTACCTACAACGGCTTTACCTTCGTATTCGTCACTAATTTGCTCGATTACTGGGCCAACCATTCTACAAGGGCCACACCATGCTGCCCAAAAATCTACCAATACTGGTTTGTCACTTTTTAAAACTGTTTCTTCAAATGAAGCATCTGTTATCTCTAATGCCATAATATATGTTTTTAAACGTTCTTAATTCTATTTCGATTACACAAAATTAGTCAAAAAATTATCCAAAGCTTACAAAACAACAATTCGTTTTTCCTATACTATTATTTAACACCCCTATTTACAAACTTTAATACCACAATAATAAATCCATTACTTCTCTAACTAAATAGAAGTAAATACAACAGATTAACACTTAATTCCCTCAACATATATAACACTCTTTCCCTTGTATACCGTAGTGTATTTATCGTTTGTCCCTCCTAAAACACTATCTATTTTACGGCCTTAAGGTTATGAAACCACTTTTCAAAAAACCGATAAAGTGCATTTAATATCGACGAAAAAAATATTTTTAAGTATATTAGTCCTCAAAATAAAAAATAAGCGCCATACGTTATGTTCAAAAAAATTATACTTGCAATTGCTTTAATGGTCTTTGCTACTTCAGTTTCGCAAAATGCCAATTTAGATCGTGAATATGTTAAAGTGTCTTACATCAAGCTCCCCGCCAAACCTATTTTAGACAATAATAAAAGATCGTTTTCATCTAACGACAGATCTATATCCTTACTTGGTTTTTCTAGGGTGGAGACTAACGGCACTATAGACATCGTTTACAATTACAATGGCACCCAAATTAGCGATGTTGAAATCAACAAGACCAAGCACGAAGATAAAGATAAGGAAGGCAATATCATTTCTGTTAGTTATACCTATAATGTGCATGCACAATATTCGTCTTCTGCCAATATATCTGTTAATAATGCGTACAATCCAGAAAATGGCTATCAAAAAAACTTAATAAAAACCGATGAATACTTAAGTAAATCTTTTTCATCACATAACGAAGCACAAAATTACTACAACCGCAACAAATACAATATTAAAAACGATTATGCTGCCGAACACAAAATTGAGATGACAAACAATGTTAATTACACATTGAACAAACTTTATGGCTACGTCTCTAAAAGCAGGAATGATCAATTTTGGATTCTAGGGAATAAAAAACATCCTGAATATCAAAAACACATGGAAACTTACGAAACCATGAAAACCATTTTTGATAAAATGAAATACGACGTGCCTATTGACGTCCTTAAGACAGAACTTCAACCTTCCATAGCCTATTTTGAAGGTTTAATTCCAAAATATGTGGGTACAAAAAAAAGAATGAAAAAAATGCGCTACGCCAGCTATTACAATATCGCTAAGATGTATTACTATTTGGACATGCCTGAAAAAACAAAAGAGTACGCACAAAAACTGATAGCCAACGATTATGGAAAATCAGACGGTAAGCAACTCATTCGCTTATCCAACCAATTAATCGAAGACTTTAGAATTAACAAAATAAAATCGAGACACTTCGAAATTTTAACCGAAGATTTAACGCATAGTGGCCACGATCAAAGACCAACTAATGCAGAAGCTTTTCTCGATCCTGGCACAGAATTGGTTAAAGCCTACGTGATTACAAAGTCTAACGACACGACCGTTGTAGACATGAAAATAAGTGATGTAGACCAAATAGGCTACAGTATTAAAACCATTAAATACAATGACATCAACACACCTGTAGGCGTAGAAGTAGTCTGGGCTCTTGAAATTAGCGAAGTCCTTTTTATAGATGGCACACACTATAAGAACTTAACATTTAAAGACGCTAGCACATCCGCTGTAGATAAAGCCACAAGCAAGCTTTGTAAAGTCATCTATGAATCGGACAAGATAAACCTTTACCAATTTAAAATTAGCGAGCCTGTTTTCGAGTTCCCAGAAAATAATAAAGTTCAATCTACACGCACGACAACTTATGTCTTTGGCTTCAACAAAAACTTAGCGAAGTTGGCCGAAGGTTGTCCTCAACTTCTTGAAGACGTGAAAGCAAAACATTTTAAAAATAACATAGATGATTTAAAAGTATTCTGCAATAGATTAACTACCTGCAATTAACATAGCTGCCAACACCTAAAAAGCCTTTAAATTGTTGTTTAAAGGCTTTTTAAATATTATATATTCTTAATTCAATTTAAACCGTACTTCTCGTGCTTCTAATTCACTAATAAGCTCTTGACATACTTTTATTTTCTGTCTGCGACTGGACATGCTTAACTTCATCTTTTCCTTAGTATCATACACTAAAAACGTTAAAGCTTGACTTCCAGGGTGCATATGTAACAATTCTTTTAAGCCCATCACCTTTTCATCATTTAAATCTTTTATATCAAGTTGTATGGATAGTTTTTTGGCATATTGTTCCATAACATCGTGTAACAATTGAAAACTATTGAACTGCAATCGCGGATCACTCTTCTTACCCGTATCTTTATTGGTCCAACCTTCCCGTATAAAAGCTTTTATAAAAACGAAATTGTTATGCAATAAGAAATGCCTAAACTTTAGATACTCTTCGCCAAAAATTCGAAATTCGAAACTATCGTTATAATCTTCTATAGTGAATAGAGCCCAACCTTTACCTTGCTTACTAACACGGTGCACAACATCGGTTACGACACCCCCAAATACCAGTTCGCGGTTTACATAAGGCTCTAGTGTATTAAACATGCCAACATTACCGTTGCAAAAGGTTTTCATTTCGGTTTTAAAATCATCCAAAGGATGCCCTGAAATATATACTCCTACAACTTCACGCTCTTTGCTTAATGTTTTCATCGTACCCCATTCTTCACATGGCGGCACTTCAGGCTCTGGTATTTGTACATCACTGGCCTCACCAAAGAGACTCACTTGAGAAGAATTCTCATTCTCTTTGTATTTATGTGCGTATTTAATAGCTTTTTCTAAAAATGTAATACTATCGCCTTCACTGTGAAAATATTGAGCGCGATGCGTATCGCCAAAACTATCAAAACCTCCTGCTAAGGCTAAATTTTCGAAAGCCTTCTTATTGGCCGCTCGTAAGTCGATACGTTTGGCCAAATCAAAAATAGATTTATAAGGGCCTTCTTCTTTACGGTTATCTACAATAGTCATTACAGCACCATGTCCCACACCTTTTATAGCGCCCATACCAAAACGAACAGCACCTTGATCGTTTACAGAAAATTTATAGTACGATTCATTAACATCTGGCCCCAATACTTCCATCTTCATGCGCTTACATTCTTCCATAAAAAACGTAACCTGTTTAATATCGTTCATGTTATTAGAAAGTACGGCTGCCATATATTCGGCTGGGTAATGTGCTTTTAAGTATGCGGTTTGGTATGCAATCCAAGCATAACAGGTAGAGTGCGATTTGTTAAAGGCATAACTTGCAAATGCTTCCCAATCCTTCCATACTTTTTCTAACACTTTTGCATCGTGCCCATTAGCACTGGCTTGCTCAATAAATTTAGGTTTCATTTTATCCAGTACAGCAATCTGCTTCTTACCCATCGCTTTCCGCAGGACATCGGCTTCACCCTTTGTGAATCCTGCTAAACTTTGAGACAGCAACATTACCTGCTCTTGGTATACCGTAATACCGTAAGTTTCTTTCAAGTACTCTTCCATCGCTGGTAAATCGTACTCAATATCTTCGTCTCCGTGCTTTCTACGAACAAAACTAGGAATGTATTCCATAGGTCCTGGACGGTACAAGGCATTCATGGCTATTAAATCCTCAAATACTGTAGGTTTTAAATCCCGCAGGTGTTTTTGCATCCCTGGCGATTCGTACTGGAACACACCTACGGTTTCACCACGCTGGAAAAGCGCATAAGTTTCTTTATCATCTAAAGGGAAGGTCTCTGGATCGAGCTGCACACCGTGCTTGGCTTTTACAATCTTTACGGTGTCTTTGATAAGGGTTAGTGTTTTTAACCCCAAGAAATCCATCTTTAGCAGTCCCGCATCTTCCACCACAGAGTTATCGAATTGCGTGACATACAAATCTGAATCTTTAGCTACGGATACTGGGACAAACTTGGTGATATCATCTGGTGTAATAATCACCCCACAGGCATGAATTCCCGTGTTTCTTACCGAACCTTCTAGGGTACGTGCTAAATTTAGGGTTTCTGCTTGCAAATCGGAACCGTCTGCTATATTAAGCAGTTCATTTACCTTCTCTAATTCTTCTGCTCTAAATTTTTGGCCGAGTGCCTTTTCATCTAGACCAAAAATCTTATTCAGTTTAGACATGTTAGGAATCAACTTCGCAATACGATCGGCGTCAAACAACGGCAAGTCGAGTACACGGGCAGTATCTCGAATCGAAGATTTTGCCGCCATGGTACCATAGGTAATAATTTGAGCTACCTGATTGGCACCGTATTTTTCGATTACATAGTCCATAACACGGCTACGCCCTTCATCATCAAAATCGATATCAATATCGGGCATACTTACACGGTCTGGATTCAGGAAACGCTCAAAAAGCAGATCGTACTTTAAAGGATCTATATTGGTAATCCAAAGACAATATGCGGCTACAGAACCTGCGGCAGACCCCCGTCCTGGCCCCACCGAAACATCCATATTACGCGCCTCTCTAATAAAATCTTCTACAATTAAGAAATACCCCGGATACCCCGTATTTTCAATAACATTTAACTCGAAATCTAAGCGTTCTGTCACTTCCTCAGACAAAGGCACCTCGTAACGCTTCTTAGCACCTTCATATACCAAATGCTTCAAGTAAGCATTCTCCCCGCGTTTACCACCGTCAACCTCATCTTCGGCATGCCTAAACTCGTCAGGAATATCAAAGGCAGGTAACAGGACATCACGCGCCAATTGAAAAGCTTCAATTTTATCTACAACCCCTTGTACATTTATAATGGCCTCTGGCACATCTTTAAACAAGGCCTTCATCGCTTCCGAAGACTTGAAATAATACTCTTGATTTGGCAATCCATAACGGTAACCACGTCCCCGCCCTATTGGAGTTGCTTGTTTCTCTCCATCTTTAACACAAAGTAAAATATCGTGTGCATTGGCATCACCTTGATCTGCATAATAGGTGTTATTCGTCGCAATTAACTTTATGTCGTGTTTCTTTGCTAAACGAATTAGAGTAGGATTCACACGGTCTTCATCGTCTTGGTTGTGTCGCATTAACTCCACATACAAATCGTCACCAAATACGTCCTTCCACCATATTAAAGCTTCTTCGGCTTGATTTTCACCAACATTTAAGACTTTACTTGGCACTTCCCCATACAGGTTACCCGTAAGTACAATAAGATCTTCTTTGTACTGCTCAATGAGTTTTTTATCTATTCTAGGCAAGTAATAAAACCCATCTACAAAGGCATGCGAGGATAATTTAGCAAGGTTATGGTATCCATTTTTATTTTTGGCAATAAGTACAATTTGATACCCATTGTCTTTTCGTGATTTATCGGTATGGTCTTCACATACAAAAAACTCACAGCCTACAATTGGCTTTATTAATTTGGCATCTGTAGGGGTACCACTTTCTTCTGCCGCAGCTATTTTAGCCTTAATACCACTATTCACTTTATTAACGGCGTTCACAAAATGAAAGGCCCCCATCATATTTGCATGATCGGTTAAAGCTACCGCTGGCATATTATGTTTGGCTGCTGCATTTACCAAATCGCCTACACTCATGGTGGATTGTAATACCGAAAACTGAGAGTGGTTGTGCAAGTGCGTAAATGCAACACCTTCTAAATCGGAAACATTCTGTTGAATATCTTCCGAAGAGATACTGGCCTGCGCCTTTTTTATGCGTGCAGCAATTTTAGCACTGGCTTGTTTTAAATTAATATGCTTTAAACCAATGAGCTTTATAGGCTCTGGATTAGCGGTTTTAAATGCTTCTAAATAATCTGGCGCCACATCCAACTGTGCATCTGTATATTCTCCTAAACGCACCAATTCTAAGAAACAACGTGTCGTTGCTTCCACATCGGCAGTGGCATTATGCGCCTCAGAAAATGGTACATTAAACAAAAACTCATGCAATTCTGTTAAGGTAGGTAGCTTAAATTTTCCGCCACGTCCTCCTGGAATTTTACACAGACCTGCTGTATGTTCTGTACAGGTATCTAATACGGGCAACTCTTCAAGTGGATTGGCGACAGCTTCCCTTACAAACTCTGCCCCCATGATGTTCAAATCGAACTTCACATTTTGCCCTACTACAAACTTCGTTTTTCCTAAGGCGGTATTAAATTTCTCTAAAACTTCTGCTAAGGGCACCCCTTGTTCTTGGGCCAACTCGGTAGAAATACCATGTATTTTTTCGGCATCATAAGGAATATTAAACCCCTCTGGACGTACGAGATAATCTTCACTTTCGATGCAATTCCCCATACCATCATGCAATTGCCATGCAATTTGTATACACCTTGGCCAATTATCTGTATCGGTTATTGGAGCATCCCAACGTTTTGGTAAACCTGTGGTTTCTGTATCGAAAATGAGGTACATAGTTCTAAAATGTATTTAAATGTTTGCCTGCCTTACCTTAAAACACTTTAAAAAGCGCAGCGTACTAGCGTTATAAAACAACGCCACACAAGATCGCATCCTTAAAAAATTAGTTTGTAAAGCGTCTGTAAAAATACAACAGAAACTCGTTTTTAGAAACTAAAGTTATTAGCTTTTTTACACAAAAGACAGCACCCTCCTTTGCGATGTCTCAGCTCACACGAACATAGTACATTAAGCTCTTTCACTTATACGCTCACGATATATAAACCCCTAAAAAAGTAAGACTGCATCTCAATATAGTCGTATTATTTTTTTCTAATTGCCTACAAAAGGTTAATTTTCAACTTTATCTCAATACCTTAAGCAAATTCACCATGAAACATTTTTTTCTAGGCCTTATTTTCTTGTCTTTTTTACAACACTACGCGCAGAACGTACCTTTATACGTTGGCACGTATACCAAAGGCGATAGTAAAGGCATCTATACCTTAACTTTTAATACAGAAACAGGTGCTTTAAGCAACCTTAACCTTGCACTCCCTATAGACAATCCCTCGTTTTTAACCTATTCGCCAGATCGTAAATTTTTATACTCTACCAATGGCTCATACAGTGGTTTTATCTCTTCGTATAAAGTTAATGAAGACGGTAGCCTCTTATTATTAACAAGAGTGAGTAGTAAAGGGAAAGGGCCTTGCCATATTGCAATAAACGAAAACGGCACAAAAGTGGCTGTTTCTAATTATGTTGGAGGCACTATTGCCATTTTTCCTGTAGAAGAAGACGGGAGTTTAGGTGCTGCCGAACAAGTATTTGACCAAAACAGTGTAGATAGAGCTGCACACGCACATTCTGCCATTTTCTTTAAAAACGATTTATTTGCCGCCGATTTAGGTCGAAATGCAGTATACCATTACCAGTTAGAGGATTATAAGTATAAATTAAAATCTGAGGCCATACTCAAAACCAAAGGCAATCCAGGCCCAAGACATTTCAAACTCACCAAGGACGGAAAATTTATGTACATTATTAATGAATACGGCGCCACCATCACCGCTGCTAAAAGAACCCGAAAAGGATTTAAGCAGATTGATGAGGTTCGCACCCTAGCGCCAGATTTTGAAGGTTTCAATAAGTGTGCAGACATTCACCTCTCTAAAGACGAGCGCTTTGTTTACGGTTCTAACCGTGGTGAAAACACCATAGCTGTATTTAAACGACATACAAAAAAGGGCACTCTAGAAAAAATTCAAAGCATAAGTGTTCATGGCGATTGGCCTCGTAATTTTACGTTAGACCCCACAGGTAAATTTTTATTGGTTGCAAACAAAAACAGTCAAAACATTGCTGTATTTACAATAGATACGGTATCTGGA
Source organism: uncultured Flavobacteriaceae bacterium (assembly GCA_947504035.1). Classification (GTDB taxonomy): domain Bacteria; phylum Bacteroidota; class Bacteroidia; order Flavobacteriales; family Flavobacteriaceae; genus Jejuia; species Jejuia algarum. The sequence goes on along the minus strand of CANNGA010000001.1, from coordinate 197,593 downwards.
CGCCTCAGCTTTTCACATGATAGCAAGGTTCCAGAACCTGTTTGTCTGCTGTTTTAAAGCCTCTAAAGTACTGGAAGGTCTTCTAGACTTTAAAAAAACAAAGCAACTCTTAAATAAGGCACTGATTATTAAAAAAATATGGTATATTTGCGCCCTCATTAATAACAGAGGTCGAGAACCTCAAATAATTAATACTTATGCCAGTAAAAATTAGATTACAAAGACACGGTAAAAAAGGAAAACCTTATTACTGGATCGTTGCAGCTGATGCACGTTCAAAAAGAGATGGTAAATACTTAGAGAAATTAGGTGCTTACAATCCAAACACAAATCCAGCAACTGTTGAATTAAACGTTGATGGTGCTGTAAAGTGGTTACAGAATGGTGCACAACCAACTGACACTGCAAAAAACTTATTGTCTTACAAAGGGGCCTTATTAAAAAATCACTTAGTAGGTGGTGTTAGAAAAGGCGCTTTAACTGAAGAGCAAGCTGAAGAAAAATTCAATGCTTGGTTAGAAGAAAAGACGGCTAAAGTACAAGCTAAAGCTGATGGTTTATCTGAAGTAGAGGCTAAAGCTAAGGCAGAAGCACTTGCTGCTGAAAAAGCGGTAAATGACGCAAGAATAGCTGCGGCTGCTCCTGTTGTTGAAGACGCTGAAGAAGCACCTGCTGCTGCAGAAGCTTCTAACGAAGAAGAATAAAAAAATATTTTTTTATACTTTTAAACTCCGATAGTTTCTATCGGAGTTTTTTATACCATCACATCTCTTAAAATTTGATGGCACGGTTCCTTAAAAAAGGAAACGGCAATACATAACACATTAAACGTATAAAGTGTTTGCGTTTTCAAACACAAAAATAGGTCCTATCATGAAAAAAGAAGACTGTTTTTACTTAGGTAAAATTGTGAAAAAATACAGTTTTAAGGGTGAAGTTCTCGCAAAACTAGACACAGACCAACCAGAACTCTATGAACATTTAGACGCTATTTTTTTAGAATTGCGCAATAATTTAGTCCCCTTTTTTATTGAACGCTCCCAACTGCACAAATCTGAATTGTTACGTCTTAAGTTTGAAGAAGTAGACACAGAAGCAGATGCCGATGCTATCATGAAAAGTGCTTTGTATTTACCACTAGAACTTCTTCCTAAATTAGAAGGCAATAAATTCTATTTTCACGAAGTTATTGGTTTCACCATTACAGATACACATTTTGGAACCGTAGGTACCATAAAAGGGATTAACGACTCTACAGCACAGGCCTTGTTTGAAATTGACAGGGATGGTATTGAAATCCTTATTCCTATGAATGATGAATTTATTAGCAATGTAGACCGCAGTACTAAAACAATAACTGTAACAACACCTGAAGGTTTAATTGATCTTTATTTATAAAAAAACCAGTCCTCTCAGGACTGGTTTGCTTTTTTAAGAACATAATCACTATATACTGCTAAATTAACTGGCAGTTAAGCGGTCTTGACGTACCATCATGCTTAATGATGTAGAAATCGCCTTTTTTTGCGTTTCTAACACATCTACTATGCTCTTGGACAAATCTAAATCGTTCAAGACTTTATTGTAATGCATTAAGCAGGATAGTTTTATTTTATTAATTTCAGTGAACAACGCTCTTAAGTTTTTAGAGGCTAGTTCTTTTTTTAAATCTGGCAAGCTCTTTTTCAAGTTAGACTCTGCCATATCTGTTAACATAGGCACACCGCCTGATTGTCTAATTTCTGCGGCTAAAAATCTACAGAATTCATTTCTTTGAAATGCTCTGGCTCTAAAAAAGTGCTTTAGTTCGGGATCGTGCGTCGCTTCAAACGCATCTAAATAGATACGCTCTGTGGCATAATTAATCACTAAAAGATTGTTAAGCGGGTCGATTTTTTTATGTAATTCTGTCATGACTATTGTATTTTAGCGCAATGGATTGCTAGTTGTTTAGATATCAAAAATAAAGGTTAAACAAAGTACAAATTTTTTTCCAAAAAAACGCATTTTAAGGCGTTAAATTTTATGTTACACACTAAAATTTAACGATTTAAGACAATATCACAAACGTTAAACAAAATAAATCATGCCAAACGCCACGCCCTTTAAATTTAAAGAATTTTCTGTAAACCAGAGCAACTCTGCGATGAAAATAGGCACAGACGCTGTACTTTTAGGCGCTTGGGTGTCTCTAAAACAACAGCCGTTTTCTATTTTGGATATTGGTGCTGGTACAGGTGTTTTAGCTTTAATGTTAGCGCAACGAAGTTCGGCCGAAGTGATTGATGCCTTAGAAATTGATGCTCCTGCTTACGAAGAGTGCGTAGAGAATTTTGAACACTCGCCATGGGGCGATCGTTTGTTTTGCTACCATGCTACTTTAGAGGAGTTCTCTGAAGAGATTGATGATGTTTACGATATGATTGTTTGCAATCCGCCATTTTACGCTGAAACGTATAAAACGGACAATTCCCAAAGAGATTTGGCGCGATTTCAGGACGCGATGCCTTTCGAACATTTAGTAGAAAGCGCGGCTAAGTTACTATCAGAACAGGGTAGTTTCTCTGTCGTTATACCCCATAAAGAAGAAACGCATTTTAGCACTTTAGCGAAAGCGCATGGTCTCTACCCTAATGCCATCTTACATGTAAAAGGCCACCCAGAAGCTCCTGTAAAAAGAAGTCTTATCACCTATTCCCGCAAGCCGTCTGAAACTGCATATAGCTCGCTTACTATAGAATTAGAACGGCATGTTTACACCGAAGACTACATCAACCTTACTAAAGCATTCTACATAAACATGTAAAAACTTGTCTTGTATTGCAATAACATATTAGTCCAAACCAGAAATGACGTCCAGTTGCGGTAGTGCAGCTTTAAGCTTTTCAATACCTGCTTTAGTGAGCTCTGTTTTCCAAACGTATAACTTTTTCAAGTTTTTCATCTGCTGTAAATATTCGATCCCTGCGTCGGTTATTGGGTTCCCATACACATTTAAATACTCTAAATGTTTCAGTTTTGTAAGTGGTTTAAGGGCTTGATCTGTCATTTTGGTATGACTAAGTCTAAGTTCTGTAAGGTTCTCAAACGTTCCTATTTTTGAAAAAATAGTGGTATTTAATGGCAGATTAGACAAGTTTAACCAGGTAATATGTGTCTTTAGCTTTAATAAAGCCTCCATTTTATCTGCAGTTAACGGCTCCTTATTATAGGGCGAATAGCTCAACTCCATAACTTCGCTAGAATTAGATATGGTATTAACTTGAAACCTTAAAGCACGTATAGCATCCACATCCTCTTCATTAACTTTGGCTAGTTTTAAGGCATCTATAAAAGTTGTCTTAACCCCAATTCCGATGCTTTGTAAATACGCGATCACCTTTTCTGAAGGTTTTAAATCCTTGATCTTTTTATCGAAAGATAAACCACTATCAATCCACCATTCTAACAAAAATGTTTCTTCTTTAGTAAGTGGTGTTCGCCCTTCTGTAGGCATGAATTTTTTATGAGTCTTATCTAAAGTAACCCGTTTGTACAATTCACTCTTTTTGGCAGCGCCTGCAACGACTACCGCGCCCCCAGAACCGCCGTTTAAAATACTCGCTTTATCTGTTAACAACAGATCTCCTTTAGCTTTATCGGAGTTGTGACATACATTACATTTCTTTTCAAAAATAAAACTAATGGCATCTTCAAAAACTAAAGCCGTTTCTATGTTAGTGACACGTTCGCGTTTGGGCGCTATGCCCGCAAGCGCCTGCAATGGCCTTGGAGCATGCTCGAACAAATAGGTAGATCCATGGGTGAGATTCCCCCCATAATGCCCTGCAACACTTAATAACACGACAACTAGCCCCATAAGCACGGGATAGCTTTTTTTAGCCCAAATTTGAGTATTCTTCTTTCTGTTAACCCCATAAAGCAAAAACGTAAGTACCGTCATCGCTATGGCTGTCCATTTATGTAAGCCTAAAGCTGTTTCATTATAACCGCCGTCATTAGCCAGCATTAACCCCAAAACAACCGCTAAAACAGCCGCGAAGCCACCTACTAAAAACGCATAAGAAATAGCTGCTTTTAAATCTATTTTCTTTTTCCATGCAAGCCCTTCAAAAAGAACGGCTATAATAATAAACCCTATGGGCAAATGCACTATTAAGGCATGAAATCTGCCAAAAAATTGAATCGTATTGGTTTCTAAAAACAACATAAAACGGTTTGATCTCGTGTTAAAAGCTTTTTATTGACACCTTCTTATCAGGCTACTTCTTAAACAGGCTTAACTTAAAATATCTTTAATAACATGACCATGTACATCGGTTAACCTAAAATTACGTCCTTGAAAATTATAGGTGAATTTTTCATGATTAATCCCGAGCTGATTTAAAATCGTTGCCTGTAAATCATGCACATGAACTCTATCTTTAATTCCGTAGAATCCTATCTGGTCTGTTTCACCATGTGTGATCCCGCCTTTTACGCCAGCTCCAGCCATCCAAATGGTATACGCTTCTGTATGATGGTCTCTACCATGGAACGGCATCTCAAAACCTCCACGATTTTCTCGCATAGGTGTACGGCCAAATTCGCCTCCCCAAACCACTAAGGTATCATCTAGTAGACCTCGCTGTTTTAAATCTTGAATTAAAGCCGTCATGGGTTTATCGATTTGTCTGCATTTACGATGCAATCCTACATCTAAAGACGACGCTTTATTGGTACCATGCATATCCCAACCCCAATCGTATAATTGCACAAAACGCACCCCTTGCTCTACGAGACGACGTGCCAAAAGGCAGTTATTCGCAAAGGAGGCTTCGCCTTGCTTTGCCCCATACATCTCTCTAATGTATTCTGGTTCTTTAGAAACATCCATAATATCTGGAACGGAAACCTGCATTTTAAAGGCCATTTCGTACTGCGAAATTCGCGACATGGTCTCGTCATCATTAAATTCCTTGTACTGCGCTTCATTAATAGCGTTAATGGCTTTAAGCGACTTTTTACGTATATCTCTACTCATGCCATTAGGATTAGATACATAGAGTATAGGGTCTCCTGAATTTCGACATTGCACGCCTTGATATTCGGAAGGCAAGAAGCCACTACCCCAGGCATTTTTACCTGCACTTGGATTTTTACCTCCAGACACTAAAACCATGTATCCCGGTAGGTTTTCATTTTCAGAACCCAACCCATAAGTTACCCATGCGCCCATGCTTGGTCGTCCTGTTCTAGGACTCCCTGTTTGTACCAACAATTGCGCTGGTGCATGATTAAACTCATCGGTATGCATGGACTTTATAATAGCAACATCGTCTACAATCGTTCTAAAATTTGGCAATAGGTCAGACACATAGGTTCCTGCCTGCCCATACCTCCCAAAATTAACTTGTGGCCCTAGCATTTTAGGCGTTCCTTGTATAAAAGCGAAGCGTTTTCCTTCCAATAAGGATTGTGGGCAATCCAAGCCGTCTAATTTTTGCAATTCGGGTTTGTAATCAAACAATTCTAATTGAGAAGGCGCCCCCGCCATATGCAAATAGATGACACGTTTTGCTTTAGGCAAATGGTGTGGCAAATGCAAACCACCTAAATCTGGTTGTTCCAAATGACGCTGCCCCGCAAAGACATTTTGAGGTCCTATGAGCGATGCCAATGCAATGCCGCCTAAACCTGTACTACATTTTTTAAGAAAATGACGCCTTGTTACATATTCTAATTTTCGTTTTCGTGCTTCATTAAATAAATCCATAGCAAGTCTTTTTAATTTTTTACAAGAAATTCATCCATATTCATCAAACTATTCATCACAACTGTTAAAGCTGCTAGACTTGTTTGATTTGATTGTATTAACGCCTGTGCCTCTTCTTCATGAGCAACATAATAGGCTTTGGTGTCGTTATATAATTGGTTTAGAATTTCTAATTTTCCAATACCGATCGCCTTTCCCATAACTTTGCGATAGGCAATACTTATTTTTTCTTTTATCTCGACTTCCAACGGCGCTATCTCTTTTGCCAAATGCAGCGCGGCTTCAAAATAAACTGGATCGTTTAAAGTGACTAATGCTTGTAATGGCGTATTCGTATTAATGCGCCTAGACATACAGGCATCTCTGCCAGAAGCGTCAAAACTTATAAAAGAAGGGTAAGGACTTGAGCGCCTTAAATAGGTATACACGCCTCTACGATAGGCATCTTCACCTTCACTTGTTTGCCATTGGTCTTTACTGTAAATTACGGTCCATACGCCGTCGGGTTGCTTAGGCATAACACTAGGGCCATGCATTTTTTGACTTAAAAGCCCTGATACTGCTAAGGCTTGATCTCGTATTTGCTCTGCCGACAAGCGCACTCTAGAACTTCGTGCCAACCATTGGTTATAAGGATCTTTACGCTTAGCATCCTCTGTAATTACAGCACTTTGTTTATAGGTACTGGACAGTACTATTGTCTTTAATAATGTTTTTACACGCCACTGCCATTCTTTAGAAAACGTAACAGCAAGCCAATCTAGAAGTTCTGGATGCGTTGGTTTTTCTCCAAGGGTTCCAAAATCTTCAGAGGTTAACACCAAACCTTTACCAAAGAGTCTTGCCCAGAATCGATTTGCAATAACTCTAGCGGTTAAATAGTTAGCATCGCTCACCAACCATTTTGCTAAATCTAAACGGTTTTTAAATGCAGCATTGGTTGTATTAAGTAAATCCGGCACGTTGGGCTGTACAGTGTCTTTTAAAACCAACCAATTCCCTCGGTCAAACACTTGTGTTTGCCTTTTAAAAAGCGGCGTTTTATCAAACATTACAGGCGTACTGTAGTGGTACTTTGCATTTAATAGCCCATCTATTGTTTTATAAGTACTTGTATAAGCTTCATTTTGAGGTGCTGGTAGCTTTTCACCAAACAAAATACCATCAATTAGACATTTGTAATTTTTAGCTGTGCTCTTTATCTGTATAAAAAGCGGAGCTGCTTTAGCTTTTGTTTTTATTTTAATAGGTGTATTTACAAATCTTCTGGACGGCTCTAAGCGCGCTTCGCCTATAATAGGACCATTAAGACTATCTTGCCTTACCACAACCCGTGCCGTAGCTTTCACCTTTTGCTTATAATTCAGATACAAGCGATCTATAGCGCTTAAATCTACAGTTCCAATTTTAAGATACGCATTGTTATAGGCAATCATAAAATCCTGATCGGCCGTATTTCTATGGGTAGCATTGCCGTAGTCTTCAAAATCTTCAGGGAGAACTTTAGGTTCTTGCGTACTTATAAAATTACCCCATTGGTTTGCTGTTTCGTCGGATGAGACTTTGGCCACCCACGCCTTAACCTCATCTAACTGCTGTTTTTCAAGTCCTTTAAATCCGCGGTATAAAGGTGAATCTTTAGGGCCGTCCCAATCTAGAGTATTATTAAAAAAAGCATAAGAAGTATAAAACTCCTCATGTTTAATAGGATCATAGGGATGGCTATGGCATTGTACACAGGCCATTGTTGTAGACTGCCACACTTCCCATGTTGTGTTTACTCTATCGATAACAGAAGCTACTCGGTATTCTTCATTGCCTGTACCTCCTTCTCCATTAGCCAGTGTATTTCTATGAAATGCTGTAGCGACATACTCCGCTTCGGTAGGGTTTGGCAGTAAATCGCCAGCAAGTTGCTTTATCGTAAATTCATCAAAAGGCATGTCTGTATTAAATGCATCTATCACCCAATCTCTATACTTCCAAATTTGTCTTTTGCGATCTCTTTCATACCCCTTAGAATCGGCATACCGCGCCAGGTCTAACCACATACTTGCCCAATGCTCGCCATAACTAGGGGCGTTTAAAAGTGTATCTACAAATGCTTCATAATGTACCTGAGAGGTATCGCTAGTAAAATTAGCAATTTGTGCTTCTGTTGGCGGCAAACCAGTGAGATCGAGACATAAACGCCTTACCAAATCATAGGGGTTCGCCTCTACATTTGGGGACAATCCTTTAGCATCTAAGGTTTTTAAAATAAAAGCATCTATAGTGTTCGTTCCCCATTTTGCGTCTATTTCTGGAACTGTTTTTACTTCTGGCTTTAAATAAGCCCAGTGTTCTTCCCAATTGGCACCTTGAGCAATCCATGTTTTAAGCACGTCTATCTCTTCATCGGTTAAAGGAGGTTCTTCTATAGGCATGCGCATTTCAGGGTCTTTATGCGTAATCCTAGCGATCATTTCACTTTCCTCTGGATGGCCAGGTACAATCCCATATTTCCCATTAGCTGTTTTTCCTATGGCGTTTTCTCTAAAAACCAATCCGAATCCTCCAGATTGCTTCACACCTCCATGGCAACTGATGCATTTTTTATTTAAAATAGGACGCACTTGCGCATTAAACCCTATCTGTTCTTCTTTACAAGACATTAGCGTTGCAAAACATATGCAAGCTATTTTTATAATGAAGGTAAACCGTTTATTCATTACACTTAAAATTTAAAACCAACACATCACTGCGTCTTAACCTCAGCATTCTTTACAATTAATTGCAATCCAGTCTATACCGCACTGATTCATAAAAATCACTGCATGCAATGCCGTTTCATAATGCATTTAGTCCTTAAAATACCAAAAACCTTATAATAACACCCGTTCTAAAACTAGAAAGATTCAAAAATAACTAAATAAACTGTTATATTTATTTTCAAAAACAAATGTTATGCAACAAGACCCTTTTGAAGCTCCCGACTATTACCATCTTGACGCTCTTTTAACGGACGAACACAAATTGGTGAGAGATGCTGCTAGACATTGGGTAAAACGTCATGTCTCTCCTATTATTGAGTCCTGCGCTCAAAATGCCGAATTTCCTAAGCAACTTATTGGGGGCCTAGCCCATATTGGTGCTTTTGGCGCTTATATTCCTACAACATACGGTGGCGCAGGTTTAGATCAAATTAGTTATGGGTTAATCATGCAAGAGTTAGAACGTGGCGATTCTGGCATTCGATCTACAGCCTCTGTACAATCATCTCTGGTAATGTATCCCATTTGGAAATATGGCAACGCAGAACAACGCCAAAAATACCTCCCTAAATTAGCAAGTGGTGAATGGCTAGGCGCCTTTGGCCTTACCGAACCCGATCATGGGAGCAACCCTAATGGCATGACTACACATTATAAAGACATGGGTGATCATTACCTTTTAAACGGTGCTAAAATGTGGATTAGCAATGCGCCTTTTGCTCAAATCGCTGTGGTTTGGGCTAAAAATGAAGCGGGCCGTATTCATGGTTTGATTGTAGAACGGGGTATGGAAGGCTTTTCAACACCTGAAACGCATCACAAATGGTCTTTACGTGCTTCTGCAACTGGAGAGCTTATTTTTGATAATGTTAAAGTACCAAAAGCCAATTTACTTCCTAACAAATCGGGTTTAGGGGCACCGCTGCAATGTTTAGATTCTGCGCGTTATGGCATTGCTTGGGGCGCTATTGGGGCTGCTATGGACTGTTACGACACAGCACTGCGCTACAGTAAGGAACGGTTACAGTTTGGGAAACCCATAGGCCAATTTCAATTGCAACAGAAGAAATTAGCCGAAATGATTACAGAAATCACCAAAGCCCAATTACTCACTTGGCGTTTAGGCACCCTTAAAAACGAAAATAAAGCCACATCGGCACAAATCTCTATGGCGAAACGCAATAACGTTGCTATGGCCTTAAATATCGCAAGAGAGGCACGACAAATTCTAGGTGCCATGGGCATTAGTGGGGCTTACAGCATTATGCGGCATGCTATGAATCTAGAAAGTGTAATTACTTATGAAGGTACGCACGACATCCACTTGCTCATTACTGGGCTTGACATTACAGGTTTAAACGCGTTTAAGTAGCCGCTCCGTTTATGGCATTTGCAAGGCGCTATCCTAAGTGTAATACTTAAGTTGATCTCCACGCTAACTTTGTCCTTTGAAACACTTTTTTTGTTTACATTTACCTTATGTTTTCCTCCAAAAAAAGATTAGATAAGGCGTACACAACTGCTAAAATTATTCCCTTTGATGATTCTAGCAAGTTTGTCATATTTAGTGATTGCCACCGCGGTGATAATAGTTTTGCAGACGATTTCGCAAACAACCGAAATATTTACGCCCATGCGCTTACCCACTACTACAATGAGGGGTTTCAGTACTGCGAATTGGGTGATGGGGATGAATTATGGGAAAACTTATCTTTTACGTCCCTATTTAATGCGCACAAAAATGTGTACTTGCTTCTTAAACGTTTTCATGAAGAAAGGCGTTTACATATGATTTGGGGCAATCACGACATGGTGTATAGGAATCCGAATTATGTTAAAAAGCATTTAAGCACCTATTTCGACCCTAAAACAGGAAAAGATGCTACGCTGTTTACAAACCTAACCTACCATGAAGGGCTTGTTTTAAAACACCGCACATCTGCACAAGAATTGTTTCTCACCCATGGCCATCAAGCCGATTGGTGGAATTTTCTATTTTGGAAATGGAGCCGTTTTATGGTACGCATTCTTTGGAAACCTTTAAATGTTATGGGGATTGCAGACCCTACAAGCCCTGCTAAAAATTACACTGAATTGATTAAAGTAGAACGGCGTACTAAGAAATGGATTGCAGCGCACAACAATAGGTTTACCATTACGGGGCATACGCACAGACCGCGGTTCCCTAAACCTAATGACATTCCTTTTTTTAACGATGGAAGCTGTGTACATCCCAGATGTATTACAGGTATGGAAATCGAAAATGGCAATATCACACTCATAAAGTGGCACATTGCTACGCGAAATGATGGTACTTTACAAATTGTACGCGTTGTTTTAGAAGGTCCACAAGAACTATCCGCATATCATAACCACTTACAAACACGCTATTGAATCGTTTTACAAATGCTACCACACTTCAAAAAAGATACGAAGGTTTTTTAAACACCCCCGTGTTATGGCAAAATGCACCTCTATTAGGTTTACAGCCATTTAAAATTCCTGTAACGTATTCTACGATTCCTATTGCTGTAGATTCTAATCTTCGTTTAGGTAAATATGTAGAACGTTTGGTGACGTTTCAACTTAACCAAACGAAAAACATTAGTGTTTTGGCTGAAAACATTCAAATTCAACAGCACAAACACACCTTAGGCGAACTGGATTGCATCCTCTTAAAAAATGGCAAACCTGTTCATTTAGAAATTGTTTATAAATTTTATGTGTACGATCCTAAAGTAGGCACTTCTGAAATTGCACACTGTATTGGTCCTAATCGAAAAGACTCACTTATTGAAAAACTTGAAAAGTTAAGAGACAAGCAGCTGCCCTTACTAAAAACAGAAGCCTGTGCGCCTTATTTAAAAGCGCTACAGCTCGATGCCGAACAGATCGCGCAAGAAGTCTACTTTAAAGCACAATTGTTTTTACCTTATACTGCCCAGAAAACAGTTCTAAAAACGTTGCATCCTGCTTGTGTTGTGGGCTACTATGTATCGCAAATTGAATTTCAAAAACTTATAGCTTGTAAATTTTACAGGCCAACTAAAAAAGACTGGTTAATTACCCCTCATACCAGTGTTAACTGGATAGATTTCAAGGCTATTAAAGTACTAACTGCTCCAGATCTAGAGCAACATTATTCTGTATTACTTTGGGTAAAACACAACACTGGCATTCTACAGAAAATATTTCTGATATGGTGGTAAGCTTTACGGTAGAGCAATACTAAAAAAGTGCTCTTAACTTTCTGGTGCCAATTCCACTTCTAGTCCTTCCATTTCTGGCGTCATTTGAATTTGACAACCTAGGCGGCTACTATCTTTAACATCAAAAGCTTCAGATAACATCGCCTCTTCATCATCGCCCATCTCTGGCAATTCAGTATCACTAAGCACATAACATTGGCAAGATGCACACATGGCCATACCACCACAAACACCTATAGTACCTTCTGGAGCCAGTTCGTAAGAACGTACCACTTCCATTAAATTCATAGCCATATCTGTAGGTGCTACAATATCGTGTGTGACACCATCTCTATCTGTTATCTTTATGTTTATATCTTGACTCATATAAAAAAATTAGGGTTACGCTAAACACATACCATTTTGCGTGCCAAAAGTATTATTTATTCTGTTATTTATCTAGGAAATCCACTAAGAAAGCGTCTTAAAAGCGTTTTATTTACAGCTCTATATTAACGACTTCTTCTATTTGAGGTGCATGTTTCTTAATCGTCATCTCTACACCAGACTTTAACGTCATTTGATTCACACTACAACCTACACAGGCACCTTGCAACTGTACTTTTACAAGTTTACCATCTTCAATAGAGAGTAATGAAATATCGCCACCATCACTTTGTAAAAATGGACGAATTTCTTCTAATGCTTTTTCAACGTTTATTTTTAATTCTTCTGAAGTCATTGTTTTATTTTTTTACACTTGAACAGCCTGCCATAGTGGTTATCTTAATTGCTTCCGTTGGTGGCAACGCATCATTACGGTTCACAACCTCTTCTACTACATTTCGAGTAATTTCCTCAAAAGCCTGCTCTAACGGTGTTGCGGTTTGCAAGGCTGCTGGACGTCCTACATCTCCTGCCTCTCTTATGCTCTGCACTAAAGGAATTTCTCCTAAAAACGGCACTTTTAAGTCTTCCGACAGGTGTTTTGCGCCTTCTTTTCCAAAGATATGATACTTATTATCAGGCAGTTCTTCTGGTGTAAAATACGCCATATTTTCAATAATTCCTAAAACAGGTACATTTATACTCTCTTGTTGGAACATTGCAACACCCTTCTTCGCATCTGCTAAAGCCACATTTTGTGGTGTACTTACCACAACAGCTCCTGTAATCGGTAACGATTGCATGATACTTAAATGAATATCTCCTGTTCCTGGAGGTAAATCCAATAATAAGAAATCGATCTCTCCCCAATGTGCATCAAAAATCATTTGATTTAAAGCTTTTGCTGCCATAGGACCACGCCATACTACGGCTTGATCTGGCTGTGTAAAAAAGCCTATAGATAATATTTTAACGCCATAATTTTCGATAGGTTTCATCTTAGACTTTCCGTCTATTGTTACGGCTAAAGGTTTCTCTTCTGCGACATCGAACATGATTGGCATAGACGGCCCATAAATATCAGCATCTAAAACCCCTACTTTAAAACCCATTTTAGATAAGGTTACAGCTAAGTTGGCTGTAACTGTAGATTTCCCTACACCGCCTTTACCTGAAGCTACAGCTACAATGTTCTTAATTCCCGGGATAGGATTTCCTTTTATAACGTTTGCTTTTGGTGGTGCTGGTGCTTCTACCTTAAGATTTACAGTAATTTTCGCTTTATCATACACTTTGTCATGTATGGTTTTCAAAATATCAACCTCTGTGCGTTTCTTCGCTTGTAAACTGGGATTGGTAATCGTAATATCTACAATAACCTCATCGGCAAAAGTGACTACATTTTTAACAGCTCCACTCTCTACCATATTTTGTCCTTCTCCTGGAACGGTTATGGTTTCTAAAGCTTTTAATATATCTTGCTTATTTAACTTCATAGCTTGCTTTCAACATCTATTAAGAATACTCGATTCTAATTAAGACTAATTCTAAGGGCAAAGATAGGCAATAATGAATCAAGACGATAAAACGAAGTCAGAAGTTTTTATTATGTCTTTATTAGATTTAATTATTAGCAACGCATAGACCACTACTGTAGAAAACATGCATTAAAGTTCACAAAGAAAAGCTCCTATATTACAAAACCTTGGCAGGATCCCAGAACACTGTATCAAAATTTTGCACCTGTAAATCGACAACGGTAACACCCTCACTTTCTAAAAGCTGCTGCATAAGATTCGTCCCTTCAAAATGGTGCTTTCCTGTTAAAAGTCCTTTTCTATTCACCACCCGATGTGCTGGCACGTCTTTGCCATGCGATCCATTCATTGCATACCCCACCATACGCGCACTTCTTGCAGCACCTAGATACTTCGCTATAGCACCATAACTGGTAACGCGTCCATGCGGTATTAAACGTGCTACTTCATAAACTTTATCGTAAAAACTTAGGGTTTCTGGTTTCATAGTTAACTTAAGGTTTTATTTATATATTATAGTATATAGACTGCTTTGCTTTGAAAGAGAGGACTTCTAAAACAATGCCCATTCGATAGCTGAAATTCTCGATACTAGGACAAATATAGCAAAGCATTAGGTTACAGGACAAAATAAGGCGACTCTACAAGCTAGACCAAATCACACAACACTACTGATTATGAGTCTTTTTGTAAAAAATAAAAAAATTTTAGTAACTTTAAACTATGAAAATTCCTATAGTATTATTGTCGGTAGTATGTATTCTTTTGAATTGCTGTTCAAGTAACGACGATCAGCCCAATTGTGTCCAAAAACTGTGGTTTAGGGATGTTGATGGTGACGGCTTTGGGGATCCTGCCAATACACAAGTGTCATGTGAGCAACCTGAAGGCTTTGTTGGAGTAATGGCAGCAAAGGATGTGCCGACTGATACCATAAACCAAAACCCTGAAATTACTTCGGGAGTGCAAGAGATTTTCTTAATACAAGAGACTAGCGCTAATTATGGCTTTGTACTTTATACGCCTTCTGAATACACCAAAGACACCTCTGAAACCTTCCCTTTACTCATATACCTCCACGGCGGCGGCGGTAGAGGGCTAGGAAACTCTAAATCGTCTTTCGACAGGGTTATTTTTGACATTACACCTCCTGGTTTAATTGCTAATAATAAGTGGGCCCCACCAGCGCCTATGGTTGTCGCTTCACCACAATCGCCATCGCTTTGGGACCCTGATGCTTTACATCAATTTATAGGTTACCTTATAGAAACCATGAATATAGATACCTCTAGAATTTACATGACAGGATTAAGCATGGGCGCTCGAGGTACGTTTGATTATATCACAGCCTACGGGGATCGTGCTTATACAGCTGCTGCAGTGCCTATTGCTGGTTGGAGTTTAACAAATAACGGCGTCCCTTTTAAAAACATACCGCTTTGGGCTTTTCATGGCAGTGCAGATAACATCATTAATGTAAGTGGTTCTATTAACATGGTAAATGCTATAAACAGTTCAAACCCGGCGACTAAAGCGAAGCTTACTATTTTCCCTGGAGTTAATCACGCTTCATGGGTAAAAGTCTATAACAATTCAGGAACGGGAACAGGAGACCCTAATTACGACCCTTATAACACAAACATATACGACTGGATGCTTCAATTTAAAAAAGAATGAGGCGCGTTGCCTTAAGCCTCAAAAATTGAAAACTTAGCTATACGCGTCTTTCACAATATTAACCAGAGTGACAATAGAAATCACACCTGTAATACCGCCAATAATATAATTCATGTTTTTTTGAGACGTTAATGTCTTGCTTTTTATTTTATCAAAAAAGAACATATAGATATACAGCATGATAAAAGTACCTATACCTGCACCTATCACATAAGCTATAATACTTGGTAATTGAAAATTAAGCCATTTGTAAGACGCCAACGTTATCGTCATATAGGCTTGATAAGGGATAGGAAACACATTGATAGCAGACATTAAAAGGCCTTGAAAAAACCGACTGTGTTTGCTTTTTATTTTAGGCTTAATTTCTTTTTTAATTGTTGCCTTGGCAATAAACAAGAAGTATATAGTGATACCGATAAACAAGACTAAGGCGATACTTCTTAGAACATCAATAACCTCGGGGTGTTTACTTAAATAACGTGCAAAAATAGCAGCGATATAGGTTTGTATAAACACCGTAATAGTAACACCTATAGAAAACACAATACCTCTTACATGGCCTTCTTTTAGACTAATTTTTGCGGCTGTCATATTCAACAACCCCGGTGGTATCACTCCTATTAGCGCAAAGAATAATCCTAAAAAAAAGATATAAGTGATGTCCACTAAGATTTTATTTTAAAGCGAATATAGGTAATTGGTTTGTTTTGCTCTAAATATTGTGATTCGTAGTACGTTTGTATAGACGTCACTTCTTCTGGGCTACCTTCTTGTTTATATACATTATGATTGGCGTACAACACGTCGTGTCCTGCTCCATGTAAAAGCCCTAAGGTATAACCATGCATGAATTCACTGTCAGTTTTAAGGTTTACCACACCATCTGGTTTTAAAATGCGTTTGTAACGCTCTAAAAACGTAGCATTAGTTAACCGGTGTTTGGTGCGCTTATATTTAATTTGAGGATCTGGAAATGTAATCCATATCTCATCAACCTCTCCTGCTGCAAACGCATGGTCTATAAGTTCTATTTGCGTACGTAAGAAAGCCACATTAGGAATTTCGTCTTCTAAAGCCGTCTTAGCCCCTCTCCAAAACCGAGCGCCCTTAATGTCTACACCTATAAAGTTCTTATTGGGGTATTTTTGCGCCAATGCTACGGAGTATTCTCCTTTGCCACACCCTAGCTCTAAAATGATAGGGTTCTCATTTTTAAAAAACACACGGTTCCATTGCCCTTTTAACTCGTAATCGGTACCGACCAATGCGTCGCGTTCTGGCTGAAAGACATTACTAAAAGTATCATTTTCTCTAAAACGTTTCAGTTTATTTTTGCTTCCCAAAATTTCTTAACTATTTCTTAGTATTTCATTTGAATTGGTAAAATTAAGGAAATATATAAGAAGGACTGTATCTTTACTTTTGATTTTAGCTAAAACAGCAAAAGCATTAGAAACTGATGTGCTTTCTTTTGAGGTATACTGAGAGGTATTTATCCTATTTCTAACGCACATCGCAGCAATTAAAACGCTAAAAAATACGCCGTATTATGAAGAAAAGAATTCTTGTTGCCCCTTTAAATTGGGGATTAGGTCATGCCACGCGCTGTATTCCAATTATCAAAGGTTTACAGGAACAAGGGTTTGAACCTATTATTGCAAGCGATGGTGTTGCCCTTAGCTTATTACAAAAAGAATTTCCCAACCTAAATACGATACCCCTACCGTCTTACAATATTACATATGCAAAAAAAGGCGCCTATTTTAAGTTAAAACTCTTAAAGGACACGCCTAAGCTCTTACAAACTATAAAAGCAGAAAAAGAAGCTCTTAAAAGTATTATTAAAACCCATAATATTAGTGGTGTAATTTCTGATAATAGATTGGGGCTGTATCACAAAAAAGTACCCTGTGTGTTTATCACCCATCAGCTCACTGTGTTAAGCGGGAAGACCACTTGGTTAAGCACTAAGATGCATGATAAGTTTATTAAAAAATTTGATGAATGTTGGGTTCCAGATTCAAAAGGCACTCCTAACCTATCTGGTAAACTAGGTCATAAAAACACGCCTAATATCCCTACTAAATATATTGGTCCTATAAGCCGATTTGAAAAACGCAATAGCGACATCCCTATAGATTTACTCATTTTACTTTCTGGTCCAGAACCGCAACGCAGCCTTTTAGAAGGTAAATTATTGCAAGAGATAGAAGGTTACGAAGGCCGTATTGTATTTGTAAAAGGAATTATGGAACAACAGCAACATATTGAAACTTATAAAAACGCCACTTTCTATAATTTTATGACTTCGGAAACTCTTGAAGACACCATAAACAACAGTAAATTGGTACTGTCGCGCTCGGGATACACTACTGTTATGGATTTGGCGAAATTAGAAAAAAACGCCTTCTTTATTCCAACGCCGGGACAGTCGGAACAAGAATACCTCGCTAAACGCCTTAAAAAGCAAGGTTTTATAGCAAGTTGCAAACAAAAAGAGTTTACGATAGATTTACTAGACCAAACAGAAAACTATAAAGGTTTAAAAAGTTTTAACACTGAAGTAGATTACAAAGATCTATTTACGCTTTTTCTAAGGTAAAAGAAAACTCACTTCCTACACCATATTCACTTTCTACATAGATACGTTCGTTATGCGCTTCTATAATGTGTTTTACAATGGACAAACCTAAACCAGATCCGCCTTCGCTTCGAGATCCGCTTTTATCGACACGGTAAAAACGTTCGAACAAACGTTCTAGGTGATTTTTTTCAATACCCTCTCCATTATCAGTCACACGAACTATAGCCTTGTTTTTTATAAGATTTTCAATACTTATCTCGGTAGTCCCCTTAACACGCCCGTATTTTAAGGAATTAATCACCAAATTCACCAATACTTGTTGGATACGTTCTTTATCGGCTTTAACCCATATTGGCTTGTCATAATTGCGATCGAAGGTTAGTGTTATATTTTTAGAACTTGCACGCATTTCTACCATGCCAAAGACATCGTTAATAAGTGCTACCACATCAAATTCTTCGGGTTGCAACCTTAAATCTCCTGCTTCTAGTTTTGTTATTAAATCTAAATCACTAACAATGTAGCTTAATCGTTCTACAGCACTATTGGCGCGTTCTAAGTACTTTTTTCGTATTTTCTTATCGTCCATAGCCCCATCTAGTAAGGTTAGGATATACCCTTGAATAGTAAACAAAGGCGTTTTAAGTTCGTGAGAAACATTCCCTAAAAACTCTTTACGGTATTGTTCTCTTACTTTTAAAGTTTCTATTTCTAATTTTTTATCTCTGGCAAACTTATCAATTTCTTGGGTAAGGGTTGCCATGTCTGTTGTGATAGCGCCTCGCGTTAAACTCGTAGATTCTAAAAGCGTTAAATCGTCATAGATGGTTTTAACCCTTCTGTAAATATATCGCTCTATTCTATATTGAATAATAACAAATGAAAAGGCATAACAGCATACTGCAAATAAAAAAACAGGCAGAAATTTAAAGGAAAAAAAGTAAAACAAAAAAACACTCATTAAGAGTGTAAAAAAG
The DNA here is from genome assembly GCA_947504035.1 of uncultured Flavobacteriaceae bacterium. GTDB lineage: Bacteria > Bacteroidota > Bacteroidia > Flavobacteriales > Flavobacteriaceae > Jejuia > Jejuia algarum. The sequence goes on along the minus strand of CANNGA010000001.1, from coordinate 178,731 downwards.
ATAGTGATATACGTAGAAGTACTCACTGCGAACTTATAAGATTTTTTAAATTTTACCTGCATTAATCTACGAACTTGTAGCCAACACCTTTAACGGTTTTAAAGCTCTTATCTCCAATTTTTTCTCTTAGTTTACGAATGTGAACATCTATAGTACGCCCACCAACAACAACCTCGTTGCCCCAAACTTTATCTAAAATCTCATCGCGTTTAAAAACCTTACCTGGCTTAGACGCTAATAAAGATAATAATTCAAACTCTTTTCGTGGTAAAATGATTTCTTCACCTTTTAGAATAATTTTATACTCATCGCGGTTAATCACCAAATTACCCACTTTAACAGTATCTTTTACGTCTTCTTTAAAACGCCTTAATAAGGCTTTAACCTTACTTACTAATACCTTAGGTTTAATCGGTTTTGTAATGTAATCGTCTGCACCTGCGTCGAAACCAGCAACCTGAGAATAATCTTCGCCTCTAGCCGTTAAAAATGTAATAACCACATCCTTTAGCTCTGGGTTCTTTCTAATGGTTTCACAAGCTTCAATACCATCCATCTCTGGCATCATCACATCTAAAATAATGAGTTGCGGCAATTCTTTTTTTGCTTTCTTGACCGCTTCAACACCGTTTTCTGCTGTAATTACCTGATAGCCTTCGTTAGATAAATTATAACCAACAATCTCGAGAATATCTGGCTCGTCGTCTACTAACAGTATTTTAATGTCTTTCGTGTTCATTAGGAATAGTGCAATTTAAGATTCAAATAGTAAATATAGGACTATTACATTAAAGTTGTATTTTCTACTACACAAATAACATTAACGTAACACTCTAGCCACTGAAGGTTAACTTTTCGACCTAGTGCTTAAATCTTTAACATTATTTTGGTATAACTTTTGCGGTGTTTGTAGTATTTTTACAACGTAAATAATGCGTATGAAATATAACTACTTTTTAGTCATTGTTCTTGTGTTATTAGGTTTTACCGCTTTTGATGGTACTGCCCAAAATAACACTGCCACACATTTATCGATAGAAGGGCTTTCGGTTTACCCCAACCCTGTTATTGGTAACACCGCCACCGTATCTATTACCAGCAACCGTAACAGCCTAAAAACAGTTGCTATTTATAATGTGCTTGGCAAACCAATACAAACTGCCATTGCGACTAGAAAAACGCTAGACATTTCTTCCCTTAGTGCTGGTGTATACATTTTGGAAATTACGCAAGACAATAGAAGCGAAACCAGAAAACTAATTATAAAATAGCCGCCTCAACATCATCTTAGGCTTATCATGGGCTTTTACATATGGAACATGTTAAAATCTAAAATTTTATCATTTCCAGCATACGTACAATATAGCACAAACACACACACTTCAGCCTTACCCTTAACTATTACTATAGCTTTAAAAACTAATCCGTCTGTATGTCAAGACAGAGTCTTTTTTACATATTTTTGTAGACCTCTTAACCGGTGTAACTCTTTTTTAAATGGATATGGTGGATACGGTCCCTATTTTTAATATTTCCAGTGCGAATGCGTTTGAAGCGCTTGCATTACAGATCTTTAAATTTCAATTTGACAACAATCCGGTCTACCGTTCGTTTTGTGATTTGCTTTACAAACACCCCAGCGAAGTACATACGGTTAAAGACATTCCCTTTTTACCTATAGATTTCTTTAAGACGCACAAGGTACTTTTAAAAGGGACAGACGCTCAAACTACATTTACAAGCTCTGGCACTACAGGGAGCACACCAAGCGCACATCATGTTTCTGATTTAAGTTTATACGAAACCAGCTTTAGGCGTGGGTTTCAACACCACTATGGCGCTATAGAAACGTATACCATTCTTGCCTTATTACCATCTTATTTAGAACGCAACGGTTCTTCATTAACCTACATGGTACAAGACCTGATTCTAAAATCGAAGGCCCCAGATAGTGGTTTTTACTTAAACGACCTCTCAGCCCTCGCTAAAAAACTTAAAGCATTAGATGCGCAAGGCAAAAAAGTACTCTTAATTGGAGTATCTTTTGCCCTCTTAGATCTCATAGAGCAGGAGACGTTTCATTTAAAGCACACCGTTGTTATGGAAACTGGCGGCATGAAAGGCAGGCGTAAAGAATTGATACGTGAAGACCTTCATGCACGCTTAAAAAAAGGTTTTGGTGTCTCTCATATACATAGTGAATACGGCATGACCGAACTCTTAAGTCAAGGTTACTCTAAAGGTAATGGTATATTTACCACACCGCCTTGGATGCGAGCATACAGCAGAGATCCTCAAGACCCTTTAACACTACAAGCTTTCGGAAAAACGGGAGGTTTAAATATTGTCGATTTAGCTAACATAAATTCTTGTGCTTTTATTGCGACGCAAGACCTAGGTCGTGTCTCTAAAAATGGCACTTTTGAAGTTATAGGACGCTTTGATACAGCCGATATTCGCGGCTGTAACCTTATGGTGTTATAAATCGGATTACAGCGTTAAGTCTCTATGGTTTTTACGACTCATTAAAAAACTTAAATCATGAAAACATTACTAGTATTTTTAGTATTCACATCATCTTTTTTTGCTCAAAACATAGATTATAATGTTAAAAAAGGATATATCGCACATGGCTATGATGTTGTTGCCTACTTTGACCATAAAGCTATTGAAGGTGATAATGCCTATACAACAACCTTCGATGGTGTAAAGTATAAATTCTCGTCTAAAGCAAATCTTGAAACCTTTACAAAAAACCCAAAAAAATACGTCCCTCAATACGGTGGTTACTGTGCTTATGCCGTGGCATTAAAAGGTGATAAAATAGGGATTAACCCAAAATCTTTTTTAGTAAAAGATGACAAATTGTATTTGTTTTACAACGCATGGGGAACAAATACACTTGAATCATGGCAGGAGAATGGCCATAAAACATTACAAGAAAAAGCAGATAAAAACTGGACAAATATAAAAACTTCAAAATAATTTAAAATCTTTTGTAAGTCCCTTTACTTAGCTACGACTTAATAAGGGCTAAGATTAAGAAAGATTATTTTAGTAAGTTGGTTAGTTTAGAAAAGCCCAATAGAAATATTGGGCTTTATAACGTTTTAAAGTCTCCTAAAACTTACTTTACAACAAGTACAAAATAATTCTTTTTCCCTCGTTGTAACAACACAAACTTATCATTAATAAGATCGGCTTCTGTAATTTTATAGTCTTCTTTTACTTTTGTTTTATTTACAGCTATAGAATTTTCTTTTAAAGCACGTCTGGCTTCGCCATTAGACTTTAAAAACTGTCCTTTTTCTGCCAAAGCACCAATCATATCTAAACCTTCTGTTATAAGCGCTTTATCTATTTCTGTTTGCTGTACACCTTCAAACACATCTAAAAACGTTTGTTCATCTAAGGTTTTTAAATCGGCGCTAGTAGATTTTCCAAATAAAATAGCACTTGCCTTAATTGCATTATCCAATGCGCTCTGTGAATGAACCATCACTGTAATTTCTTCGGCCAAACGTTTCTGTAAAATTCTTAAATGAGGGGTTTCATTATGCGCAGCACTAACACTAGCAATTGTAGCTTCATCTAAAAACGTAAAGATTTTAATGTATTTTTCCGCATCAGTATCGCTTGAATTTAACCAGTATTGGTAAAATTTATAAGGCGATGTTCGTTTTGCGTCTAACCACACATTACCACCTTCAGACTTTCCAAATTTAGACCCGTCAGATTTTGTAATTAAAGGACAGGTAATCGCATAACCTTTACCCCCAGAGATACGTCTAATCAATTCGGTTCCTGTTGTTATATTCCCCCATTGGTCGCTTCCTCCCATTTGTATGGAGCAATCTTTAGCTTTATAAAGGTGTAAAAAATCGTAGCCTTGTACCAATTGATAGGTGAATTCTGTAAAACTCATCCCTTCTGAAGATTCTGAAGAAATTCTATTTTTCACAGAATCTTTTGCCATCATATAATTAACGGTGATATGCTTCCCCACATCTCTAATAAATTCTAAAAACGAAAAGTCTTTCATCCAATCGTAATTATTTACTAGTAACGCTGCATTATCGGCATCACTTTCAAAATCTAAAAAATGAGCTAATTGCGCTTTTATAGCATCTTGATTGTGGCGTAATGTTTTTTCATCCAACAAGTTGCGTTCATTAGACTTTCCCGAAGGGTCTCCAATCATACCTGTCGCCCCACCTACCAACGCAACAGGCTTATGGCCACAACGCTGGTAATGCGCCAAAAGCATGATAGGCACTAAGTTTCCTATATGCAAAGAATCTGCCGTAGGATCGAAACCAACATATGCGCTACGCATACTTTCCATTAAATGTGCTTCTGCTCCTGGCATTACGGTATGTATCATACCCCTCCATGTTAATTCTTCTACGAAATTCTTTATCATTTTATATCATTTTAAAAACTAGCGCAAATATAAAAATACGTCTAGAAATAGGCTCTGATTCTTAATAATTCTTTACTTTAGAGCTATGATTTTAGTAACGGGGGGTACAGGTTTAGTAGGCGCACATTTGCTATTCAAATTAAGTTCTGAAAATGAAACGATTAGGGCGATCTACAGGTCTAAAGATACATTTAAAAATGTACAACGTGTTTTTAAATCTTACACAGAGTCTTACATGCCTTTGTTTGATAAGATTGAATGGGTTAAAGCCGATATTTTAGACACTCCATCCTTAGAGGTAGCTTTCCAAAATGTTACAGTCGTATACCATTGCGCTGCTTTTGTATCTTTCGAGCCTCATAAATACCAATTATTAAGACGAACGAATATAGATGGTACTGCCAATATCGTTAACTTTTGTATTGCATCTAACACTGTTAAAAAACTATGTCACGTTAGCTCTATCGCTGCCATAGACGCCCCTTTAAAAGGCACATCTACTACCGAAGATACAGCATGGCAAACAGAGGAAGACCATAGTGTCTATGCTATTACAAAATACGGTGCAGAATTAGAAGTTTGGCGTGGAACACAAGAAGGTCTCGATGCTGTGATTGTTAATCCTGGGCTTATTTTGGGCGCTGGCGTTTGGGGTTACGGCTCTGGAGCAATTTTTAAGAAAGTACATCGTGGATTAAAATACTACACATCTGGTACGGTGGGTTTAATCGCTGTACAAGATGTCGTTACTGCTATGATTGCACTTGTTAAAAGTGACATTAAAAACGAACGCTATATTTTAGTTGCCGACAACTGGTCGTATGCGCGCTTTTTGCAAACTACTGCTCAAGCTTTAAACGCAACAGTTCCTAAAAAATTAGCCAAACCATGGTTACTTACTTTGGGATGGCGTTTGGATTGGTTGGCACATGTACTTTTAAGAAAACGCCGCCTTTTAACAAAACAAACAACAAAATCGTTGATGGCGACGCACACCTACGATTCTGGTAAACTGCAATCGGATATGCCACACTTTAAATTCTCTTCTATTGTAGAAACCCTTCAACATGTTGCTAAAGCGTATCTAAAACACGTTTCTTAAGGCTTTTTATCACGTTCTTTTTGCTTTTTTTCAGTAACGCTACGCTGTCTTTCTTTTTCTCATCTTCAAGACGTTTTAAAGAGTCTATTGCTTTTTGCGCTGCTTTCTCTAACTCTACTTCTTTTTTATAGTATTCCTTTAATTTCCCTAAAGTGTCTTTTAACACCCCATAAATGTATTGGTAATCGTCTAAATGATAAGCATAATAAGCGTTGCTTTCTGCAAATTGCGTACTATCAATAGCATACTTATTAAAAACATAAGCATCTACTTTTACAGCTGCACTGTCTAACACTTTTTTATCAAAACCCGTAATACCATTAGAAATGAGTTTAGAATCCATTAAAATTTGTATCATTTGATCTCTAGGAATCAAATTTTTAGGTTTCTCTGGCGCATTAAACGTATAACACGCCCCCATAAGAAAAGCAACAGCAAAAAGTAAAATTAGTTTTTTAAGCATTATCTATTAAAAGTTAGTCGTTTTGCATTTTTAACTGGTGAAAACTTAAAATTATGATACACCAAACTCCCATTTAAAATGGTATGCGTAATTCTAGATTTAAAGGTAGACCCTTCAAAAGGAGACCAGCCACATTTGTATAAAATATTCTCACTTTTAACGGTCCATGGGCTATTAAGATCGACCAATACAAGGTCTGCAAAATACCCTTCTCTAATATAGCCTCTGTCTTTAACTTGAAATAAAATAGCGGGGTTATGACACATCTTCTCTACGATTTTCTCAATAGAAATTTTACCTTTATGGTGCATTTCTAACATTGCAGGTAAAGCGTGTTGTACCAAAGGGCCTCCAGAAGGTGCTTTGGTATAAACGTTTTTCTTTTCATCTATAGTATGTGGCGCATGGTCTGTTGCAATTACATCGATTCTATCATCCAATAAGGCCTCCCACAGTTGCGCTCTGTCCTTTGCTGTTTTAACAGCAGGGTTCCATTTAATAAGAGTCTCTTTTTCTTTGTAATCCTCATCGGAGAACCACAAGTGGTGGATACACACCTCTGCCGTTATTTTTTTATCTTTTAAAGGTATTTTGTTTGAAAACAAGGCTGTTTCTATACCTGTAGACAAATGAAACACATGCAATCGTGCCCCCGTTTTTTGTGCTAATTTTATAGCTGTAGACGACGACAAATAGCAGGCTTCTGCACTTCTTATAATAGGATGCTTCTCAATGGGAATAGCCTCTCCATAAGTTTCAACATGCTTACTCAAATTCTCTTTAATAGTCGCTTCGTCTTCGCAGTGTACTGAAATAACAAGATTGGTGCTTTTAAATATCTTTTCCAATACTTTGGGATCATCCACTAGCATATTACCTGTAGAAGATCCTAAAAATAACTTTAGTCCCGCAACACTACTTTCATCTAATTTTTGAATCTCTTCTAGGTTATCATTAGTACCTCCAAACATAAAAGAATAATTCGCCGATGATGTTTTGGCAGCTACAGCAAATTTTTCTTCTAACTTTTCAATTGTTGTGGTTTGTGGTGTTGTATTAGGCATTTCTACAAAAGACGTGATCCCTCCTGCTAGCGCGGCTTTAGATTCGGTTTCTATACTACCTTTATGAGTTAATCCTGGCTCTCTAAAATGCACTTGATCGTCTATAGCACCTGGCAGCACATATTTTCCTTCGGCATCAATAATTTGGACGTCTGCCCATTTTGCACTAATAGATGAAGCAACTTGTTTAATGCGCTCGTCTTCTATTAATATATCACCACTAAAAATTGTGCCTTCGTTTACAATTTTAGCGTTTTTTATAAGTGTTCGTTTCATGCTATGTTCTGCCTTTAAATAAACTTTTCATTTTCATGGATACCACTCCAAAAACAGCTTCAGAAATAATACCTGAGCTCAATTTAGATGCACCTCTGGTTCTGTCTGTAAATATAACAGGAACCTCTACTATTTTAAATTTTTCGAGATAGGTTTTAAATTTCATTTCTATTTGAAATGCATAACCTATAAATTTTATCTTTCTTAAATTCAAGGTTTCTAAAACCTTGCGTTTGTAACATACAAATCCTGCTGTGGTATCGTTTATGGTCATTCCTGTAATAACACGCACGTATTTAGAAGCCATGTAAGACATTAAAACCCGACTCATAGGCCAGTTCACAACATTAACTCCTGTAACATATCTTGAACCAATTGACATGTCTGCGCCTTGAATGGCACAAGCGTCATACAAACGTTTTAAATCTTTTGGATTGTGAGAGAAATCTGCATCCATCTCAAAGATATACTGGTACGTTCTTACCAAACTCCAATTAAAACCTAAAATATAAGCTGTACCTAAGCCTAATTTTTTTTCGCGTTGCTTTAAATAGAGTCTGCCTTCAAACTCGTTTTGAAGCTTTTTTACCTGTTCTGATGTGCCATCTGGAGAGCCGTCATCTACAATAAGTATATGTATGGCTTTAGACTCTGAAAACACAGCTCTTATAATAGCTTCTATATTTTCAATCTCATTGTAGGTTGGAATGATTACAACTGCGTCCTTCATCTAAATAAATATAGCAGCAAATGTACATTTTTAAGCTATTATTTTTTTTAAAAATTTGGTAATATTTATTATTAACTAACAATTTTATGATAATTTTAGACCATGCTAAGGGAAATACCGTCTGATTCACTTTTTACCATTTTAATGGTTACTGGCTTTTTTGCAATTGCTGTGGCAAAAAGCATTGCCCCTAAGCGCTTTAATGATTTTTTACTCGTATTGGTCAATTCTAAATACCTGAAAATTTACAGTAGAGATCAAAAATTCTTAGACTATCACGATGCGCTGTTGTTTTTGAATTTAATTATTACAGCCAGTATTTTTAGCCTCATTTGCATTGAACACCTTTTTAGTGCTATCCCTACAAATCTTACTTTACTCGTAAAACTTTTGTTTGGAGTTACTGCATTTATACTGGCCAAGGTGCTGCTAGAGCGTTTAATTGCTAGCTTATTCGAAATTGATGCTATGGTAGACGATTATCTTTTTCAAAAAATAAGTTACAAGAATTACATTGGTCTTATTTTACTCCCTGTAAACGCGCTTTTAACTTACAGCCTTACACCCAGCAAAGTACTACTACAAGGCATCCTTATTTTAATTCTTTTATTGAATACCAGCGGCTTAATAACCACATTTAAAGGCTATCAAAATGAAATTAAAAAGAACTTGTTTTATTTTATTTTGTATCTTTGCGCTCTCGAAATTGCACCGTATATCGTTATTTATTCGATTTTTAGTGCTTCTTAAACTATTTTACCTATGAAAGTAAAAACCATTTTAGTGTCTCAACCAGAGCCAAAAGTTGAGAATTCCCCTTACTTTGATTTACAGGAAAAGAAAAAGGTTAAAATAGATTTCAGACCTTTTATTCATGTTGAAGGTGTCTCTGCTAAAGAAATTAGACACCAAAAAATTGATCTTAATAACTACACAGCGCTTATACTAACGAGTAGAAACGCCGTAGATCACTTTTTTAGAGTTGCTGAAGAAATGCGTTTTAAAGTACCTGATACCATGAAATACTTTTGCCAGTCGGAGGCTGTTGCCTACTACTTGCAAAAATATGTGGTGTACAGAAAACGTAAAATTTATGTTGGTAAACGTACTTTTGCAGAGTTATCACCACTCATTAAAAAGTACAAAGACGAAAAGTTCTTATTACCTAATACAGATAAAGTAAAACCTGCTGTACCTAACACATTAGATGCGCTTGGTGTCGATTGGAAACAAGCGACATTTTACAAAACTGTAGTTAGTGATTTGTCTGATTTAGCTAATGTATACTACGATGTTTTAGTATTCTTTAGCCCTTCTGGTATTGAATCTTTATTTCAAAACTTCCCAGATTTTAAACAAAATGACACGAGAATTGCTGTTTTTGGTAATACCACTATTAAAGCTGTAGAAGAAAAAGGGCTTCGTGTAGATATTGCTGCGCCAACTCCTGAAACGCCTTCTATGACTATGGCTTTAGAAAAATATATTGAAAAAGCGAACAAAGGAAAATAAACCTTAAGCTTTTACCCTATTAAAAACGAGCATTTCTATAATGGAGATGCTCGTTTTTTTTGCCATAGCCCGACCTCTCCACATCTATCTTTTACTAAAACATTTTTTTTAAAGATAAAACACATGTTGTAACTATAAATTCATACAATTGTAGTTTTATTTTTTTTCAAAATGCTAAAACTTGTTTAGATTTACAATTGTAAAAAACCGTGTTAGTATGTGTCATGCCTGGGCGTACTATATAGCGACAACAAAAACCTAAAAATGAGTTTTAAATCTGAACTTTTCCTTTTCAATAAAACATATAATATACTAAGTTTTAATGTAAATCTAGAGCAGCCACATGATGGCTCAGGTTACCCCAACTCGAGAGTTATTGGTGGCAAAATCCATTTTACTGTCGAGACGCAACGCGATATGACCGACTTTCTTCAGGTTGCGATTTCTAATAACCAAACCGTAGCGGGCTATATAAGGGTTTACAAACGTGACAGTTTTCAAAAGTTTTTTGATTATGAGTTTGCAAATGCCTACATCTCCTACTTTAAAGAGCAAATTAATACTGTAGACACCTCCCCTGTAACCACCACTGTAACCGTGTCTGCTGGAATTTTTAGGAGAAATGAGGCTGTTTTTGAGAATTATTGGAATCCCAATAATCCATTTAAAGCACAAGCGCCCATTCATACTAGTGCACAAACAGAGGTCCCTGTCTTTAAAAGCTATCATTTTGAAACTAAAGATGGAAAGGTTCTCCAAGCCAAAGACATTAAAATTAATCAAGACATCGACTTAGTCATTCTAACAGAACACGCTAGTGCTACCACTATAAAATTTAACTTAAATAATTCCAGATTAGATTTTACGCACCATGGAAAACTGATAGAAAACGATATATTAACAGGCATTAAAATTAACGGTAATACAACTAGAGTCCCCTTAAGAGCTATTAAACCCTAATTCCATGAGTGAAGAACACACAACTAACAATTTTGGCATCGCTTCTTTTGAGTGCGGCAGAGGCAATACTATAAAAATAGAATTTCCTAATGTAATAGAGGCCGATGCCCAAATGAATATTGGTGTAGCGCTCATGCCTTTTATGGAAGATGGATATCATTTTATAAAAGAAGATGCAGGCGCAACCTCAAAAACCTATGAAGGCTTAAACAACGTAGAACCAGGTTTTGTAAAATACTTATATAAAATTAGACAAGCTAATCGAGACCATAAGGTCTTAAAATACAAAACCTTTTCTGGCCCCAATAGGTTTACTATTAGAGAACGTGTCTTTATAGCAGGTAAAATATTCCCTGTAATGAGCATCTCCTACAGCGGAGAAGATATAGATTGTGCGACCTCTAAAATTAAAATAAAACCGGTATCAACAAGGAAGTTACAAGTGCTATTCGAAGGGATTTTCGAAGAACACAATGCCTTTTCTAATAGCTATATTAGTATCGATAACGATGCCATACAATTATACCTTCCTAAAGCTTCAGCAATTGGCATTGATTATACACATTTATTACTCGATTTTTTAACCAATGGGGTACAAACCAAAGACACGGCACATCATGGCGAGTTTCCAGATTTAGAGACTTATACATTAGCCACAGGAAGAAACACACTAACAAATGGGTGTTGGCTTACCAAAAACCGAGACGCCAACGATGCGACTTGGCAAAATGCCTCCATGTATATTCTAGAACACAAATTACAAGGTGTGCTCGCACCTTTTGCTCAAATAGCCGATTTTTACACCTTGCTTGATGATAAAATCACCAACGAAACTCAACATAAAACACGGTGGCTGAAAGGGGCAAAGAAACTAGTTAATTCCCTGAAAATTATGGATGGTGGATTTACACTTGTCGCAAATGATGTCGAAATCATTTTAAACGAATTAAATATAGGGATTTGCGATTACGCCATTACCCAATTTCACGAACTCTTTTATGGGAAATACAAAGACAACCCGCTTGTAAAACGACAAGATGCCTATGAGTGGGATTTGGCTTTTGTACAACACGAACAAGGCGTCGTTGCTGTGCCTATTTACAGTAAAACGAGCGAATCAACTCTAGAGAAGTACCAAGATATGGCAGACCAAGATGCTAGAGGAGTCCACGGCTTTGAAAGTTTTGTTATGGGAAATCCAATGTCTCCAATGAAAGTTATTCCTGAATTTGACGAGCCATGGGAGGGTAAAGTAACTGATGCACAATTTAGAATTGATTTACCGATGCTAATGCTTTGGTTAGACAGACATAAACCTACAGGAGATAACTTTAAAAACAAGGTAGATGAAAATGGTTATCTATTGGGGAAGTTTAAAAAAATTATAGAAAACTATGAAGCTAAATAGATCAAATCTTTTTGTTTTAGTATGGTGTGTCCATTTGTTCATATATTCCACTACTTATCAAATAATAATTAGACTAATTTATAATGATTTTAAAGGGTTTTACCTCGTTTTTATAGGTTTTCTGAGCGCATTTATTGGTTTATTTGAACAAATACCTTTATTTTTTTTCATCCCTTTATTACAAATGTTAGTACTAACAAAGACTAAATTAAAACATAAATGGTTTTTAGCTTACACCTTTTCGATTTGCTCTAGCTACTTGATAAATTACATATGGATGTTTTCAAATAATAAACACGATAAAATATTATTCTCACCTGATGAGATCAACTTAATATATTTTATCATACCTAGTCTTATAATTTCTATCTTATGCAACTGGTTGATTTTCAAAAAAACATATAAAAAGCTAAATATCTAAACTGAAAGGCAATTGTTAACACTTAAAAAAATGAATTTGACGCCCCTGGGAAAGGCATAGTGACTGATGCACAATTTAGAATTGATTTACCGATGCTAATGCTCTGGTTAGATAGACATAAACCCAAAGGAGATAATTTTAAAAACATGGTAGATGAAAATGGGCTATGTATTAGAAAAATATAAAAAAATCATAGAAAATTATGAAGCTGAATAAAACAAAGCTCTTTATATTAATCTGGACAACTCATTTGTTTACTTATTATACGACATTTAGTCTTATACTAAAAATTGCTAATAATGATTATAAAGAATTTTATAACATATTTTGGGGTTTTGCTATTGGCCTTTATGGTTTATATGAGCAGATTCCTTGTTTCATTTTAGGCCCTTTACTTCTAATGTTAATTTTAATCAATCTAAAAATTAAAATCAAATGGTTTATAGCCTTTACATTAGCTACATTTTTTGCTTATGCAATTGATTATTTTTGGATATTTTCAAACCAAAAACATAACATAGTTTTATATGCACCCGACTCAATTAATTTGATAGTACTAATTGCATCTTGCTTGTTAGCCTCATTTCTTATTAATTGGTTGATTTTCAGGAAAAAACATAAGGAACTAGACGTATAAATAAAGGCCTAGCCTCTAGCAAATTTATAACCATTTGATTTTGTAGCCCCTTGAGAAAGCAAAGAGACTGATCCGCAATTTAGAATAGACTTACCTATGTTAATGCTCTGGTTAGATAGACATAAGCCTACTTCCAAAAATTTCAATGACAAAGTGGATGACAATGGCTATTTATTAGGAAAATACAAAAAAATAATTGAAAATTATGAAGCTAAATAAAACAAAGCTGTTTACACTAATTTGGGTTTTACATTTATTTATGTATTACTTTACTTTTATGTGTGTATACAAAATTACAAATATTGATTATAACAATTTTTATATTGTTTTATTTGGTTTTGTTGGCGGTCTAGTTGGTTGGCCTATAAAACAACTTCCTTTATTCTTTATAATTCCACTACTACTTATGCTAATTTTAATAAAAACAAAATTTCAAAAAAAATGGTTTATCGCCTACATAACATCTATTTGTTTTACATATCTAATAAGCTACCTATGGCTGTTTTTTAATTACCAAGATGATGTAATGTTAGGTTACCCAAAGACAACTAATACTATCGTTTTAATTATTCCTAGTTTAATAGTATCTACAGCATGCAACTGGTTAATTTTCAAAAAAACATATAAAAAGCTAAATATCTAAACTGAAAGGCAGTTGTTAACACTTAAAAAATGAACTTGACGCCTCTTACGAAGGTAAAGTGACTGACGCTCAATTTAGAATAGATTTACCGATGGTAATGCTCTGGCTAGACAGACATAAACCCAAAGGAGACAATTTTAAAGACATGGTAGATAAAAATGGCTGTTTATTAGAAAAAAATAATTGAAAATTATGAAGCTAAATAAAACAAAGCTGTTTACACTAATTTGGGCAACCCATTTATTTATTTATCACCTCATATACCTTACTGCTCTTAAAATAGCACGTCATGATTACAATGAATTATATAATATTTTTCTAGGTTTTATAGGTGGCCTTATTGGGTGGTTTGAACAAATACCTTTATTTTTCTTAGCACCATTACTTTTAATGTTGATTTTAATAAGAACCAAATTAAGACAAAAATGGTTTATTAGTTATGTTGTTTCAATATCTTCTAGTTATCTAATTAATTATTTATGGCTATTTTCAAATAATACGCACGATAAAATATTTGGAATGCCTGAATCTATTAATTTAATATATTTTATCATACCTAGTCTTATAATTTCTATCTTATGCAACTGGTTGATTTTCAAAAAAACATACAAAAAACTAAATATCTAAACTGAAAAGGCAATTGTTAACACTTAAAAAAATGAATTTGACGTCCCTGGGAAAGGCAAAGTGACTGATGCATAATTTAGAATTGATTTACCAATGCTAATGCTTTGGTTAGATAGACACAAACCCAAAGGAGACAATTTTAAAGACATGGTAGATAAAAATGGCTGTTTATTAGAAAAAAATAATTGAAAATTATGAAGCTAAGTAAAACAAAACTGTTTTTATTAATCTGGATAACCCATTTATTTATATATTATTTAGTTTTTTCTTTTATTAATAGATTTTCAATAAATGATTATAGTGAACTGTACACTGTTTTTATGGGGTTTATTTTAGGGTTTATGGGCTGGATAGAACAAATACCTCTATTTTTTATAATCCCACTATTGATAATGCTTCTATTGATAAAAACTAAATTAAAACATAAATGGTTTTTAGCTTACACCTTTTCGATTTGCTCTAGCTACTTGATAAATTACATATGGATGTTTTCAAATAATAAACACGATAAAATATTATTCTCACCTGATGAGATCAACTTAATATATTTTATTATGCCTAGCCTTATAATTTCTATTATATGTAATTGGCTTATTTTCAGAAAGTCCTACAAAAAACTAAATGTGTAACATGAAAGCCTAGAGGCTACTTTTTAAAAACCCTAAATCTGTCACTAATTAGCAAGTCAAAGTGACTGATGCGCAATTTAGAATTGATTTACTAATGTTGATGCCCTGGTTAGATAGACACAAACCAACTGGAGATAATTTTAAAAACAATGGAGATGAAAACGGTTATTTACTAGAGAAACACAAAAATAATTGAAAACTATGAAGCTAAATAGATCAAATCTTTTTTTATTAATCTGGGCTACGCATTTACTTGTATATTCAACAACTTATCATATTTCAATAAGAGTAGTTTTTAATGACTATAGGGAATTTTATAATGTTTTTTTGGGATTTCTAAGTGGATTAATGGGATGGTTCGAACAAATCCCTGCCTTTTTTGTTATTCCTATACTAATAATGCTGTTGCTAACCAGAACAAAATTAAAACAGCACTGGTTTTTGGCTTATACTATATCTATTGGTATTTCCTATTTAGGAAACTACCTATGGCTATTTTCAATTAACACACATGATAAAATTTTATTTTCTGATAAAACGATCAACTTAATATATTTTATCATACCTAGTCTTATAATTTCTATCTTATGCAACTGGTTGATTTTCAAAAAAACATATAAAAAGCTAAATATCTAAACTGAAAGGCAGTTGTTAATACTTAAAAAAATGAATTTGACGCCCCTTGGGAAGGCAAAGTGACTGATGCACAATTTAGAATAGATTTAC
This sequence comes from uncultured Flavobacteriaceae bacterium, assembly GCA_947504035.1. Taxonomy (GTDB): domain Bacteria; phylum Bacteroidota; class Bacteroidia; order Flavobacteriales; family Flavobacteriaceae; genus Jejuia; species Jejuia algarum. The sequence continues at coordinate 163,110 of CANNGA010000001.1, read as the reverse complement.
CAATGTTAATGCTCTGGTTAGATAGACATAAGCCTACTTCTGAAAATTTTAATGGTAAAATAGATAACGATGGGCTATATATCCATGGAGAAAAAACAGTTCAAAAACGCTAAGCTTAACATATTATGTCTAAATCTGCTTTTAATATTAATCTGGCTTTAGGCTTTAATATTGTTATAAAGCGGTTGAAAGAAGCGCTAAAGCGTTCCGTTTTCAATCCTTGCTTTTTACAACACCAATCATTAAAAACACCCAAGCGACAATAAGTAACAAACCGCCTATGGGCGTTACAAACCCTACCGTTTTAAAATCAAAACCAGAGAGCGTATTGGTTGCTAAGCCATATATAGATCCCGAAAACAGAAGTACACCTGCAAGTACAGTATATAGTATTCTTTTTTTGTACACATCGGCGATTAAAGTGCTACCCCCAACAAAAAGTAACAACAAAGCATGATACATTTGGTAACGTACGCCTATTTCAAAAGTCCCTATGGCTTCGGGGCTAATAAGCGCTTTTAAGCTGTGAGCGCCAAAGGCTCCTAATACGATGGTGAGTATGCCCATAATAGCACCTGTAATGACTATAGATTTATTCATAAATTTAAGGATCTTAATACTACAAATCTAGTTAAGAATTTTGAAATACCCCTGTGGTTTACATACCAATTTAAACTGCCCACTAAAAGCCATCGTTCCAAGTTTTAATACAACGAGTAAGGCCGTAACATACAATCATCCCTAAATGAGATGAATTCCTTACTTTTATAGTTTAATTAGCAACTTTAATGGCTCCTAAAACACAACTTAAAATAGATGGTATTGATAAAAAAATACTACGCATGCTCATGGCAGATGCCCGCACTCCTATTTTAGAAATTGCTAGAAATGTTGGGATTTCTGGCGCTGCTATTCACCAACGTTTACGTAAACTGGAAAAATCGGGGCTCATCGCTGGTTCAAAATTTATAGTAAACCCATCCATTTTAGGCTATACCACGACAGCTTATGTAGGGGTCTATTTTGATAAAGCTGCAGAAGGCACGCTGATTATAAAATTTTTAAAACGCATTCCTGAAATTTTAGAATGCCATTACACCACTGGCAATTGGAGCGTGTTTTTAAAAACAATTTGTAAAAGCAATGACCACCTTATGCAGGTACTCCATAACATTCAGGACATAAAAGGCGTCTCTCGCACAGAAACATTTATGTCTTTAGCCCAACTCTTAGAACGACAAATTAAAATCTAGCGCATTTATTAAAACACACGATTTACATTAAAATTCCTTTCTATACATATCATGTCTAAAACCGTTAGTTACAGCGCTTCGAACACTTACGACACACTAAATACATTATCTGAAAAAACAGAAAACGTATGGTTGGTTTGCCATGGCATTGGTTATTTAAGCAGGCAGTTTATTCTTTTTTTTAAACATCTAGATCCTGAGAAGAACTACATTATTGCACCGCAGGCACCTTCTAAATACTATAAAAATGGAAGTTACAAAACTGTTGGTGCTTGTTGGTTAACAAAAGAAAACACCCGTATTGAAACCCAAAATGTACTACAGTATTTAGATGCTATTGTAACAAATGAGAACCTCCCAAAAACCGTAAGTTTTACTGTTTTAGGATATTCCCAAGGTGTAAGTATCGCCAGCAGATGGGTATCTAGTAGAAAAATAACGTGTACTAACTTGATTTTAATCTCTGGGATTTTACCTAAAGAGCTCCATGCCCAAGATTTTCAGTTTTTAGCAGAAACCACCAACGTTATTTACATAACAGGGCGCAACGACCCGTATTTTAAAACCTTACCTATAGACGTGCAATTAAAACAATTGCAATCTGTATTTCCTAAAATTGATTTCAGAATACATGATGGCGGGCACGAAATAGAACGCTCTACCTTTAGAGACCTGCATTAAAACATCCTAACATTAAGGCTTATAAGATAGTCTTTAGGAAACATGTTGATCTAAAAGAATCATGTTACCATCTGGATCGCGAATAATTAAACTGGCAGGACCTGTTCCAGAAGACTCTGCTTCTTTTTCTATAACAACATCCTCTTGTTGCAATGTTTTCTGTATGGTTCTCACATCATCAAAATTAGCTAATGGCTGGGCATTTTCATCCCACCCAGGGTTAAATGTAAGTACATTTTCATCAAACATGTCTTGAAAAAGCCCTATTAAAGTCGTCCCATTTTTCATAATAAGGTATTTGCTATCTAAATCGCCTGCAAAAACAGTAAATCCTAAATTTTCATAAAACAATTTCGATGCATAAATATCTTTTACGCTTAAACTAATTGAAAATGCTCCTAGTGTCATATGCTTGTGTAGTATTGGTTTCAATAAATGCGACACATAAGCTAAGCTTTTCTTGTTCTGAATATTATAAAACAAAAAAGTGATTCAAAAAACATAGGTTTAGGACTACACTAAAATACTAAAAATAAAAATAGGTCTAACATAATGTCTGCGACAAGTCTGTAAAACGTATTTTTCTAATTAAAGACTTTTTTAAACTTCCCCCTAAAAACAACGTACTAAACTGTGCTTCTTAAAGCCGTTTTGCACAAAAATACGGTGTGAATTAAAAAACAAATATCTGATATTGCAATGGGACATTTCATGGCAATCCCATCTAAATTAAGGTCTAAAGGCACACTTAAATGAAACAGAATACGTCCCTACATGTCTACATTTATAATGCCGTCTTATTTATATTAAAAAAAAGTAGAACTGCTCTATAAACTTCACAACGCCAAAGGGGCTTTCATTCCATTATTCGCAGTCTAGTTTCTCCTAACATTATAAATTAACAAAACTGCTATTCGTCTGGGTGGTTCGCCAAAGCTTTAGTATTTTTATGGCTAAATTTTTATTGAGCTAAATTATGTCTATTGAACCAAAATTAACGAGATTTAATCAATCCGTTTTGTCAAAATACCAAATATACAATAGTATATTCATGACACTACCGTTTGATTCTATCACCAAAACTGGTGTGTTACTACCACTTTTTCACGAAACCTGTGAAAAGGGGTTTAAAAACGGAGATGACCCTACGACTATTGTAGAAACTTTCTTTGAAAAATACCAAGGACGCAGAAATAAAAAGAGCCAAATAGACCTATTATTTAGGTTTATACAATACATAGAAAGACAAGTTGTTTTATTTGATGCCATAGAAGATGCCGCCTTCCCTATTGTAAATAATATGGACGGTGTAGGTACACTTCGTAACTTAAAAGGTTCGGCTAAAGCTGAGGGCAAATTAGAAGAATTAAAAACCTTTCTAGAGGAATTTAAGGTACGTATTGTATTAACAGCGCACCCTACTCAATTTTACCCAGGTTCTGTACTAGGAATTATTACGGCTTTAACTAAAGCTATTAAAGAAAATGATTTATCTGGCATCAACAATTTGTTTGCACAACTTGGTAAAACACCTTTCTTTAAGCATAAAAAACCAACGCCATATGATGAAGCCAAAAGCTTATTATGGTATTTAGAGAATGTATTTTACAAATCGTTTGGAGATATTTACAATTACATCCAAACCAGTATTTATGCAGACGACAAAAGACATAACGACATTATAAATATTGGCTTTTGGCCAGGTGGAGATAGGGATGGAAATCCGTTTGTAAAGCCTAAAACAACATTAAAAGTTGCTAAAAAGCTTAAAAAGTCCATTTTAAAGAAATATTACACAGATCTAAGAGATCTTAGAAAGAAACTTACTTTTAGAGGTGTTGAAGATCGTATCATTCGTTTAGAGACTATCATGTATGCGTATAGTATCGACTTAAAATACAGTGATGCAATTAGCGCAGAAGATTTTATAAACGAACTCTTAAGTATTAGAGCTATTCTTATTGATGAGCACCAATCCTTATACGTGACTGAAGTTAACAACTTGATTAACCGTGTGCATTTATTTGGATACCGCTTTGCGACTTTAGATATTAGACAAGACAGCCGTATACACCACTCTGTTTTCACTACTGTGATAGACCATTTAATCGCAACAGGAAAGTCGTCTTTCCCTGCGAACTACCATGACTTATCTGAAGCCGAACAAATAGAAATTCTCTCTAAATCTACAGATTCTATAAAAGATTTAGACGCTTTTGAAGATGAAATGGTTAGAAATACACTTAAAACAATTTCTATCATTAAAGACATTCAAAAAAGCAACGGAGAGCGTGGCGCTAACCGTTACATCATTAGTAATAACCAAACGGCGCTTAACGTGATGCAATTATTTGCCATGTTAAAAATTGTAGCGTTTAAAGACAATTTAACAGTAGATGTCGCTCCATTATTTGAGACCATTCCAGATTTAGAAAATGCACCGGGTGTTATGGAACAACTGTACCAAAACCCAGAGTATATGGCGCATTTAAGAGCTAGAGGCAGCAAGCAAAACATCATGTTAGGATTCTCTGACGGTACAAAAGATGGCGGTTATTTAATGGCCAACTGGGGTATTTACAAAGCCAAAGAGCTTTTAACTGAAATGTCTAGAAAATATGACATCACCGTTATTTTCTTTGATGGTAGAGGTGGCCCACCAGCAAGAGGTGGTGGAAAAACACATAACTTCTATTCGTCTTTAGGCCCAACCATCGAGGATAAAGAAGTACAGTTAACCATTCAAGGACAAACCGTAAGTTCTAACTTTGGTACTTTAGATTCGTCGCAGTTCAACTTAGAACAATTGATTAGCTCTGGTATTAAAAACAGAATTGATGGCGAGCGTAACATGCTTTCTGATGCCGATAGAGTGGTTATGGAAGATCTAGCAGAAAACAGTTATCAAACGTATAAAGATTTTAAAAGCCATGCCATGTTTATTCCATATTTGGAGCGCATGAGTACTTTAAAATATTATGCGAAAACAAATATTGGTAGCCGCCCTTCTAAACGTGGGACGTCGGATAAACTTGTATTTTCAGATTTAAGAGCTATTCCTTTTGTAGGGTCTTGGAGCCAGTTAAAACAAAACGTACCTGGTTTCTATGGCGTTGGAACAGCATTAAAAGCCTATGAAGACAGAGGAGAATTTGATAAGGTAGAACACCTTTACAACAATTCTAAATTCTTTAAGACTTTACTTGAAAATAGTATGATGTCCTTAACAAAGTCGTTCTTCGACTTAACAAAGTACATGTCTAAAGACGAAGAGTTTGGTGCATTCTGGACGATTATATTTGAAGAATACCAAACCACGAAACGTTTGTTATTAAAATTAACAGGGTACAGTGAGCTTATGGAAAATGAGCCTACAGGAAAAGCGTCTATAGCGGTTAGAGAATCTATTGTATTGCCATTACTTACCATACAACAGTATGCTTTAAAGAAAATACAAGAGCTTGAAAAAGCAGGAACACCTAATGATGATCCTGAAAAAGTGATTTACGAGAAAATTGTAACGCGCTCTTTATTCGGTAACATTAACGCGAGTAGAAACTCAGCGTAAACATACGATACTAAAAACAAGAAGCAGCCCTCAATTTATTCATTTAAATTGGGGGTTACTTTTTAGTTGTTATCTTAAGTTAAATTTAAACACCTACACTTTGGCCTATCTCGAATTACTACAAACGCATCATTTATCACAAGCGCAATGGTTAGCCATACTATTAGCTGCTTTTATTCTAGGATTTTCTAAATCTGGAATTAAAGGCATAGGCATTATCATTATTTTAATCCTGGCTTTTGTATTCGGCGAAAAATCATCGACAGGTATTTTATTGCCTATGCTCATAGCAGCAGATATTGTTGCGGTACGTTATTACAATAGGCACACGCAATGGCGTTTTATTAAAAAACTCTTACCTGCCATGGTTATTGGAGTTTTAGTAGGCGTTTGGGTTGGTGATTTTATTTCTGAAACCACCTTTAAGCGGGTTATGGCATTCATTATTATAAGTTCCATAGGCATTATGTGGTATTTTGAAAAGTTAAAATCTACCCAAGCGCCACAATCGAAATGGTTTTCGAGTACCGCAGGGTTTCTCGCCGGTTTTACAACCATGATTGGAAACTTAGCAGGCCCTATTTCGAATATTTATTTTTTAGCAGTACGTCTGCCTAAAAACGAATTTATTGGCACAGCAGCTTGGCTGTTTTTCATCATAAATGTTTTTAAACTCCCGTTTCATTTTTTCATTTGGAAAACCGTAACTCTAGAAAGTTTAGCCTTAAACCTTGTAGTAGTGCCTGCCATTTTAGCGGGATTCTTTTTAGGTGCGAAGCTGGTCAAACACATTTCTAATGTGAATTACCGCCGCTTCATAATTATAGTAACTGCGCTTGGTGGACTTATCATTTTATTTCGATAACAAAAACAGTAACAATTTAAGAGATTAAGCTACAAATAGATAAATGATTATTATTTTTATTACATTTAAAACCTAAACAAAAACCAAACATTATGTCAGACGAAAAAAACCTAAACGACGATTTAAACGATATGTTAGACGATGCTAAAGAAGGCGCTAAAAAAGCAGCTGATAAAGCGGGTGAATTAGCTAATGAGGCTAAAGAAGCGGCTTCAGATTTTGCCGAAAGTGCTAAAGAGGCATTTACATCCGATGATAACAAAAAAGTCTTAGCAGGAATATTAGCAATACTACTAGGTTGGTTAGGTGTACACAAATTTGTTCTCGGCTATCAAAAAGAAGGTATCATTATGGCTGCCGTAGGCGTAATCGGTTGTTTTTTATGTGGTATACCAACCGTGGTCGTTTCAATTATAGGCTTAGTGGAAGGCATTATGTATTTAACAAAATCTGATGAAGAGTTTTATAATACCTACCAAGCTGGACAAAAACCTTGGTTTTAATCCATTTTATGCATTAGAATTGGAGGTTTCACAAATAAAAAAGGGCTAACAAAATTTTGCTAGCCCTTTTATAAAAATTGTATGTTCTATTCCACACCAATTTGGTTTATCTCATCACCGCCCGTCTTAGGGTTAGGCCCCCACTTGTTAGTTCCTTCCTCACTGTCTGTACATAGTAAAATCAAGTTATATATTGGAATCAACAAAAACCAACCACTCTTCCCAACATCATGTATTCGTCTAACACCAACAGCAAGCGTTGGTACTAATACGGCAAACGAGTGTATCGAACTTATAATAGATAAAGCGGAGATCTCTGTAACTATAGCTAAAATCATAAACCCATAAGTTATTAGCAAACTAATTAAAGTAAACATCCAATATTCTTTACGTCTTGCTCTTCCTTTAAAATCTGCAAACTGTTTTAATACTTTTAAATACCAATTCATTCTAATTTGATTTTTGTGTTAATATTCTCAAATATAACTTTTATTATTTACAGTATAATCGTAATATTGCAATATAACAATTTAACTCAGTTTTAGAACCACAATATTAAAACTATGGGCGCTTCTAAATTAGACCTACACGCAGAGGACATCAAAACAATGGCCACCATTGCAAAGGTCTTTGCGCATCCTGCACGTATTGCCATATTGCAATACATAAGCAAACAAGAATCCTGTATTTGTAACGATATTGTGGATGAAATAGGTTTATCACAGCCTACAATATCACAGCATTTACAAGTAATAAACAAGGCAGGCCTCTTAAAAGGGAATTACAAAGGTAAGAGCATTTGTTATTGCTTAAATGTAGAACGCTTCCAAGAGTTCCAAGCCCAGTTTAATCATTTCTTTAAAACAACAACCGCTAAGTGTTGTTAAACATAATTTCTATACCAAAACACATTCATATCTATGAAAACCCAAGACTTATTTACCGTATTAAACGCTCATAAAGACAAAACCCTTTTATTTGAATATGCCGAAGGTGTTTTTGTAGGCGCAAACTATCATATTACAGAAGTAAAACACATAACTGTAGACGCTGTAGACTGTGGTGCGCAAGCCGATAACTGGAAGGAAACCATTATACAATTATGGGAAAGTCCAGATGAGATTGGCAAAACAGAATACATGTCTGTTTTAAAAGCACTTGGCATCCTTAATAAAGTAGGTACTATAAAACCTTATATCCTAGATGCCGAAGTAAAATTTGAATATAGCAATGCGCTCTTTCATACGGCACAACTCTTTGTAAACGATTTTGAAATACGTGGCCATAACCTCATCGTTAAACTTGCCATACAACCTACAGATTGCAAAGCTAAAGAACTATGCGGTGTGCCTGAACCAGAAGCTGCAGATACCAATAATGCGTCGTGTTGCACGCCTAGTAGTGGTTGTTGTTAATTATTAAAAGTACACATTATGTTATTTACAGACATCGCTAGCACCATAGCAGGATTAGACACAACGACGATTACCGCAGACCGCAAAGTGGTTCTCCAACCACTTATAGACTTTATAAAAGCCAAAGTTAAAGCTAAGGCTATCATTCGCTTAAATTTTATTTGTACGCATAACTCTCGACGCAGCCATTTATCACAGATTTGGGCGCAAACTATGGCCACTCATCATAACATTAGCAACGTGTTTAGTTACTCTGGAGGAACAGAAGCTACAGCCATGTTTCCTAAGGTAGGTGAAACCTTAAAAACCCAAGGCTTTCAAGTTTTAAAACTGTCTGAAGACCAAAACCCTGTGTATGGTATAAAATTCGCTGCAAATGAAGCCGCTATTATAGCTTTTTCAAAGCAATTTAGTGATGCTTTTAATCCAAAATCGGCCTTTGCTGCTATTATGACCTGTGCTTCAGCTGATAAAGGATGCCCTATGGTCTTCGGTTGTGAAGCGCGTATTCCTATTACGTATGAAGATCCTAAAAAATCTGATGGCACCCCTTTACAGACAGAAACCTATTTCAATAGAAGTTTAGAAATTGCTACAGAAATGAAATATGTATTTTCTAACCTATAATTAAAGTTCCCCTTAAAACACGTCTCTTATGCGCTTCTACTAGAAGCGCACAAAAGACGTGTTTATATATTACAACCACACTTTACACATATAACAGAGTGTTATCGCCTGCGTATATACTTATATCGTGGACAAAATTTGTTGTTTCGGAACAATACCCATCAACTACAACACGTAAAATTGTTGTATATACATCCTATTTGCTTTAAGAACATAAACTCTAAAACATAGGCATTGTCCTTTTTTAAAAAACAATTAATTTAGCGCCAAATAGCACTAAAATCATGATACAGCCCTACAAAACCACTATAAGACCAACCGCTTTTATATATACGCCACTTTGTATATTAATTTGTTTGTTTACGTTTAGCTTACTAAGCGCACAAGTTACTCTAAGTACAGATTTTACAGACCCTAGCAAAGCGACATCTAAATTACATAATGTTTGGACGGTTGCAAACCGCATTTCACCTACAAAAGGGGTAAATGTTGCCAACACTATGTCTGTAAATGTTGTGCGAATGGTTGGTGGTATCACTAAAATGGTTAACGGTAAGCGGGTGCCTAACTATGCATACGATCCTTGCCGTTACGATTCTATTTCTAATACATATATTTACAATTGGAAACCCTTATTTTCTAGAATTGACAAAATTAAGCGTTCTAACACCAAAATTCATCAAATTGTTTTAGACCAACCTTGTTGGGCATTTCAACATGGCTATCATTTTTTACCTGATGATACACCTTATAATGGTACTGATTTTAAAGAAAGTGAGCGGATATCTATTTACGGCAATTCGCTTCCTCCTAAAGACAAGAAGGCTTATGCTAAATTCGTAAAAGCCATGCTAAAAGCCTTGGTGAAAAATTATGGAAAAAAGCAAGTCCTAAAGTGGCGCTTTAGAGTAGGTTCTGAAATTGAAACCCCAGACCATTGGAGAGGTACCAAAGAAGATTTTATCTCCTATTTCGCCATCACAGAGAAAGCTATACGAGCTGTATTACCAGATGCAAAAATAGGGGTGCATACGCGAACACCCGATTTTTTATTTAAAGCAGGTAAGGTTAAAAATTACAAAGGCGAAGCATTTGCTTCTTTCGCCTCTAGCCTTATCAACTATTGTTATGATCACAAGGTACGTTATGATTTTTGGGGGATTTCGGATTATGTTATTGTAAACGACTCCAGACCACTTCAAATTAGTGCCAAATATGATGAATTATTTGCGCCTTTGGTAACGCATCCTAAATGGCAAGCCCACACCATTCTAGATGTTATGGAATACGCTTCTGTCACGTCAATAAAAGGTCGTAATTACATGAAAGTGTCTACCACGCATTCAGAAATCATAGATCTTGCATTTTCACATATGTTTTACACGCATAATGCAAAAGGTCTTGATCAAATTTACAGATGGGGAATGCGTAAGAGGTCTAAAAACACTGGAGCCCTATTAGAGCTCCATAAAATGGTTGGTAAAACCAGATACAAAACAATACAACAGGGCATTCCCGCTACAAAAAGTAATACCGTAAAAGTACTATTTGCAAAACATGATACCTCGAACGGTTTCGACGCTTTGCTTTATAGTTTTAATGATAACGATCTAAATGAAAAACCAGAAGAATCTGTGCGTTTACAAATGGGCACTCATTTTCCTGTAGGTTCTCAACTAAAATATAGAAAAGCATTATACAGTAAGTCTCAAAATAAATTCCAAAGTTTTCTAGAAAGCAACCCCAATTACAAATCGATTTGGCTAAAGCCTAAATATGACAAACGTGGGGACCCTATAAAAATATTAAATACAGCAGGAAAAGCGGCTTGGAAGGCCTATAACCACAAAACACCATATGCATTCTCTAAATGGAAAACGATAACGACAGTTGCACGTCAAGATAACAAAGCGGGGTCTTTAATCTCTCTTGAGACCCAATTACCGTCTTTTTCATATGAAAAATACGAATTTAAACCATAACCGTTTATAGCATTTTAACTTTTGAATACCGTGTAAATTAGCGCACTTCTATAGATTCATGCATTGAACAGTGTCAAGGGTACTGTTTTAGAATTAATTATAACGCCTTGCGTTCTAATTCTATCTGAAATTCTTCCATAACTGGACGCACTGTGCTTTCCGGTAGGTCGTCTATTTTAATATACATTAAACCATCGACGGCATTATTAAACAATGGATCCACATTAAAAGCAACTAGCTTTGCATTTTGTTTGATGTATTTCTTAAGAAGCACAGGTAAGCGTAAGGCTCCTGGTTCTATTTCATCAATAATTTTATCAAACTTATTTAGATCTGCAGCAGTTTCATCAAATACAAAATCTTTATCTGCATCCTTAAGCTTTACTTTAAATTCTTTTTTAGGACGCACATACTGCGCGACATAGGGATCGTAATAATGTGATTTCATAAATTCTATCATTAACGATTTTGAAAAATTGGAAAACTGATTGCTTATGCTTACCCCTCCAATGAGATAATTATGCTCTGGATATCTTAACGTGGTATGCACAATGCCCTTCCACAATAAAAATAAAGGCATGGGCTTTTGCTGGTAGCTTTTCACAATAAAAGCCCTTCCCATCTCTATAGATTCGCTCATCATCTTATGCAATTCTGGCTCAAAACGAAATAAATCTTGCAGATAAAACCCATTAATTCCGTAGTTTCCATAAATTTCTGAGCCAAGGCCCATTCTGTAGGCTCCAGCAATGCATTTTTTATCACAATCCCACAAAAACATGTGATGGTAATACGTATCAAAATCGTCTAAATCTATCGCTTCATTAGTCCCTTCTCCAACTGCTCTAAATGTGATCTCTCTTAGTCTTCCAATTTCAGTAAGTATACTAGGTATTTTGGCTGCTGGCGCAAGGTAAACTTCATAGTTCTTGCTTTCCAACAATCTGCCATTCTCTGCCTTTAAAAGCCGTACTTCCTCTTGCATTAACGCTCCATCAACTGGTGTTACAATATTTTTAGGAGACTTATTCACCTTTAAATTATAGGAGATATTATCTAATAATTTCGTTTTGTCTTCAAAACTATTAGACAACATATATGTTTTTTTCCTGACAAAATCAGAAAAAGAGGCTAAAGATTCATAGTCTTTCTGGTCTTTAACAGAGATAGGCTTCCCTATACGCACTTTAATAGTACGTCGTTTTTGTGTTAATAATTCAGAGGGTAATTTTGCCGTTCTAAACGTATCACTAATCTTGGAGAGTTTATAAAAAAGCTTACTATTCTTCGCATGAAAATATATAGGCACTATGGGTACTTCTGCCTTTTGTATGAGTTTCATCGCTGCAGGTTCCCAAGGCTTGTCTATTACTAATTTACCATCTTTATAAGTAGACACTTCTCCTGCTGGAAAAATACCTAAAGGATAACCGTTTCGTAAATGCAAAATTGCATTTTTAAACCCTGTAAGACTAGACTTTATAGCCTTTCTATCCTCAAAAGGATTTACAGGCATTATATAAGGTTTTAATGGCGCAATGCGGTGCAATAAAAAATTTGCTATTATCTTAAAATCTTTGCGTTGTTCTAGCATCAATTTTAATAATAATATCCCATCAATACCGCCTAAAGGATGGTTTGACACCGTAATGAAAGCCCCTTCTTTAGGCAGACGCTTAAGGTCTTCTTCTGGAATTTTAAATTTAATTTGAAAGTCTTGTAAAATGCCGTTTAAGAACGACACCTCTTCTAAATGCTTATTCTTATTGTAGATTTTATTAAGCTTAGAAATTTTAAGTAATTTCATGAGTAGCCAGCCTACGAAAGTGCCCAAAACGCCATAGCGCTCTAACTGTATTGCTTTAGCAACTTCTTTAGAGGTTACTAATCCTGTGTTTTGCTGTTTACTCATAACTGTAAATGTAATAAATAAAAACAGTTTACAATTAGTGAAACACTTTCAGATTCAACCTAAGGTCGTCATACAAAAATTAGATTTTGATTTTGAACGCCTTAATAGTGTTCTTGTCCTACTTAAGGTGCTGTATGTTGCGCCATGTAATTTTCAATACCTAATGCACTTAGCTGCACCATATTCCAATCTCGCATAACGTGAGCCCCCTTCTTTTCATAAAAAGCTATAGCCGGCGAATTCCAATCTAATACATCCCAATTGATACGTTTAACCCCTGTATCATAACCATATTTTACGACAGCATCTAATAATTTAGTGCCAATTCCTTTACCACGCATTGCGGCGTCTACAATAAGATCTTCTAGATGAAGCGCTCTTCCTTTCCATGTTGAATAACGGTTAAAAAACAGTGCTATACCTACTACTTTTGTGTTCACTTCTGCCACAAAACAATGAAATTGAGGTGCCGCTCCAAAACCATCTTTTTCTAAATCTGCTATAGATACCTCTACCGCATCTGGTTCTTTTTCGAAAACAGCCAATTGTGTGATAAGTGCATGCACTTCTGGCATATCTTCTATTTTTGCGTCTCTAACTAATAGATTCATATTATTTTGGAGTTACTATTGAATAAAATTGAAGTTTACAAATACATTGTATTTCTCATTAACGAAAACGTTGTAGTTTATTAAAATTTATTGATATTTGTACGTATAAATTAAAACTATTATGGCACATCAAAAACAAACTCTAGGTGAATTTATCATTGAAAACCAAACGTCTTTCAAATATTCATCTGGCGAATTATCAAGCTTATTAAATTCAATACGATTGGCTGCAAAAGTAGTAAATCACGAAGTAAATAAAGCAGGGTTGGTTGACATTATTGGAGCTGCTGGTGACACAAACATACAAGGTGAAGATCAACAAAAATTAGATGTTTATGCTAATGATAAGTTTATACAAACCTTAACCAAACGAAATATAGTTTGTGGCATAGCCAGTGAAGAAGAAGATGATTTTATTACTATTAACAGTCAAGATGAAAACCACCAAAACAAATATGTGGTCTTAATAGATCCTTTGGATGGGTCTTCTAACATAGACGTTAATGTTTCTGTGGGGACTATCTTTTCTATTTACAGACGTGTTACTCCTATAGGTACGCCGGTACAGTTGGAAGATTTTTTACAAAAAGGCAGTGCTCAGGTAGCTGCGGGTTATGTGGTATATGGCACCTCAACCATGTTGGTATACACTACAGGTGTTGGTGTAAATGGGTTTACATTAAACCCTGCTATTGGCTCATTCTATTTATCGCATCCAGACATGCAATTTCCAGAAGATGGCACTATCTATTCGGTAAATGAGGGCAATTATATTCATTTTCCAAAAGGTATAAAAAACTACATCAAATACTGCCAAGAAGAGGAAGGCGATCGCCCGTACACCTCGCGTTATATCGGTTCTTTAGTCTCCGACTTTCATAGAAACATGATTAAAGGTGGTATTTACCTTTACCCGCAAAGTTCCAAAAATCCAAATGGTAAATTACGTTTATTGTACGAATGTAATCCTGTTGCATTTTTAGCAGAACAAGCTAATGGAAAGGCAAGTGATGGCCATACACGTATCATGGACATAGCGCCTACTGAGTTACACCAGCGCGTCCCATTTATTTGTGGAAGTAAAAATATGGTAAACAAGGCAGAGGAGTTTATGAAAAAAAGTATCTAGAATATTATTTCTATTGAAACCTACTAAGTACCCATATATTATATAAGGATAAGGAGATGCTATCTTTAGTTTTAGCCTACCTCTATACCAAAGCTTTGTTCTAAGAAGCATCTCATTTTATTCTTTTATGTACACTCTTCTAAAAGAATTATAGCCGTATATAGTTTTAGTATAAACCGTTTCATGCACTACTGTAGAGCCTTTAGGATGTCCTTTACTCAAAATTTTTTCTCCTGTTTGCACAAATTTTCCAATCACTCCATCAAACCAAACTTTATCAAATATAACTTTGTTACCATGTTTTACAATAATAACTTGTTTGTGGGTTTTTGGTAAATTTGCTTTATCTAAATCTTGTTTTTTAATTGGAACTGTCGCATTAGTAGTTTCAGGAACTAAATTTGTCACGCCTTTAACAACAGGTCTTTTTGTTACTCCAGGTTTGCTTTTTAACACATTTACCTCATAATTTTCTGAATAATAATAACATGAAGTAAAATTTAAGTCTTGAACTTTATTGGAAACTTTAGTTCGATAATACACTTTAGAACTTATAGATGGTATCTTATAAGTGGCTTTATTAGCTCTTGGGATATCTTTCCAGTTTACGCCATTTTTACTTTGTTGCCATTGGTAGAAGTAGAAAGGAAAAGCTTCAAATTTAGGTTTGGCTATTAATGTGGTTGTAAATGGTGTATCCGTATCATTTACAGCAACTCGACTTTTATTGTTTTTATCGACAACATTAACTATGTCTCCACAGGGTCTTAGTGTTATATCATCAAGAGCGAGATCGTTGCCACAACCTCCTTTTCCATTATTACGAATTTTTAAAATAACAGATGTTTCATTAGGTCTTGTTGTAAACATTAGTGCAAATCGTCTCCAAGTTGGTTCAGAGCCACCATATATAGGTCCTGTATTTCCGCTAGCAAGTAGTTTTTCATTCGTGTTATTCCATATTTGATAAGAAACATTTATAGGTATCCCTTTACCACAAGCCTCTGTATTGGTTCTAGTTAAATTTACAATCCAAGATGAAAATTCATAAAATGTACTTTTACAGAGTCCAGAAATAGGTAATCTAAAAAATTCACCAGGCTCGAAACTGGCATTAACAATAAGCATTTTGCCGTTTTCATCATTAGGCGTGTGGTCATTAAGCTTAAACCAGTTAAAGTGATTATGTCTATTTGAAACCGTATAGGAACCGTCTCTTGGTCTATTTCTAGTGAAGCTATATGTCGTCCTTCCCTTGGCAAGCTTCACATTGCCATTGCCACTACCAAAGTCTTCCATAAAAATCGGGGGACCTAAAGTCCCTTTGCAAATACCAAGTTGCGCTCTTACCAGCTGCACATGAAACAAACATAGCCCTAATAGTATGATTTTGATGTTATCTAATGAATGAACTAACATAAATTTTAAATTAACCGAATACATAACTATGTGTAGCTTTTTCAAATACTTTGTTACAAATAGTAAACCATTTATTTTTAGGTATTTAAGGAAATTAATCATTTCAGAAAAACTCATCTTTTTACCTTAGTTTATAAGAGGTCTTAACAGAAGAATTTAAAGCAAAAAAAATGCGAACCTTACGATTCGCATTTTTAATAAATTATCAGGAAAGTGTTTAATGCAACGGCACTAAATCTCCAGCAATATCTTTAGAAGGTAAATCAGATTTACCCATTAAATAAATATCAACCTGTCTTGCGGCTTCTCTACCTTCAGAAATGGCCCAAACAATTAAAGATTGTCCACGACGCATATCGCCTGCCGTAAATATATTAGGAACATTCGTTTGGTATTTACCATACGCTGCCTTATAGTTAGAACGTGCATCTGTATCCAAACCTAACTGGTCTGCTAATGTGTTTTCTGGTCCTGTGAATCCTAGAGCTAATAAAGCCAAGTCACAAGGCCATGTCTTTTCAGTACCTTCTATTTCTATCAATTGCGGACGTTGTCCTGGTACCATTTTCCACTCTACATTAACTGTTTTAAGTGCTACAAGCTTATTGTTCTCATCGGTAACAAACTCTTTGGTATTAATTAACCAATTACGCTCTACACCTTCCTCATGAGACGATGATGTTTTAAGCTGTAAAGGCCAGAATGGCCATGGCGTAGCTGCAGAACGGTGTCCTGGAGGCTTAGGCATAATTTCAAAATTTACCACAGATTTAGCACCATGACGGTTTGAGGTTCCAATACAATCAGAGCCTGTATCTCCACCACCTATAACAATCACATCTTTATCTGTAGCCATAATTTGGTCTTCTACAGTCTTCCCAAACAATACTTTAGTTTGTTGTGTTAAGAAATCCATAGCTTGTACCACACCGTTAGCATCAATACCTGGTGTTGGTAAACTACGTCTTTCTGTAGCACCGCCACATAAAACCACAGCATCAAATGCTTTTAAGTCTTTAGAATCATAATTTACGCCCACATTTACGTTTGTTTTAAACGTAATACCCTCTGCTTCTAAAATTGCAACACGACGGTCTATAATTTCCTTTTCCATTTTAAAGTTAGGAATCCCGTATCGTAATAAACCTCCAACTTCATCATCACGTTCAAAAACGGTTACAGTATGTCCTGCTCTATTTAATTGTTGTGCTGCAGCTAATCCTGCTGGTCCAGAACCTACAACAGCAACTGTTTTACCCGTTCTTGTTTTTGGAGGTTGTGGCTTAATCCAGCCTTCTTTAAAGGCACGCTCTACAATATTCTTTTCTATATTTTCTATAGAAACTGGATCTTCTATAATCCCTAATACACATGATTTCTCACATGGTGCTGGACATAAACGTCCCGTAAATTCCGGGAAGTTATTCGTAGAGTGCAATAACCATGACGCCTTTTGCCACTCGCCTTGGTGTACCATATGGTTGAAATCTGGAATTAGATTTCCTAATGGACAACCACTGTGGCAAAAAGGAATCCCACAGTCCATACAACGTGATCCTTGTGTTGTTAATTCCTTCTCAGAAAGTGGAACTGTAAATTCTTTATAATGTTGTACACGGTCTTTTACAGGCGTGTATGTTTCATCTTTTCTATCAAATTCTTTAAAACCTGTTACTTTTCCCATGATTCTAAGCTGTTAATTCTTCTACCATTTGTTCTTCAGTCTCTAAACGCTTCAAGGCACGTTTGTATTCTATAGGCATTACCTTCACAAAGTGACCCAATGTGTTGTCCCAATCTTCTAGTAATGTCTTAGCAATAGCACTGTCTGTATAAAGTGCGTGCTTTTCTATTGAACCTTTCAATTCGCTAGCATCTTCGCTTGTGATTGCTTCAAATTCAATAGTTTCTGTGTTACATAAACCGTTTGTAAACTTATTTTCTGGATCGTATACATAAGCAATACCTCCACTCATTCCAGCAGCAAAATTACGTCCTGTACTTCCCAATACGATAACACGGCCTCCTGTCATATACTCACAACAGTGATCTCCAACACCTTCTACTACAGTCGTGGCTCCAGAATTACGAACGGCAAAACGTTCTCCTGCAATACCGTTAATATAAGCTTCTCCTTTTACAGCTCCGAATAAACAAACGTTACCAACAATGATATTTTCATTAGCTGCAAAGTCTGCTTTTGTAGGCTTTTTAATGATCAATTTAGCACCAGATAAACCTTTACCTAAATAATCATTTGTATTTCCTTCTAAACTAAACGTTAAACCATGGGCTCCAAAGGCGCCAAAACTTTGTCCTGCCGAACCTGTAAAGTTTAGGTTTAATGTGTCTTCTGGCAATCCTAAGTGGCCATAAATTTTAGAGATCTCATTACTTACAATAGCACCAACAGTTCTATCTATATTGCTTATTGGGTATTCTAAAGTTGTTTTCTCTTTTCTATACAATGCACGGTGCGCATCTTTTAGTATTGTAAAATCAAGTACTTTTTCTAAATTGTGATCTTGCTTTTCAGAATTTCTAACTGGTAAATCACTGTAAGCAGACGGTCTATGTAAGATACTCGATAAATCTAAACCTTTAGCCTTATAATGTGTGATGGCTTTATTGGCATTAATTTTATGCGTTTGCCCCACCATTTCAGCTAGTGTTCTAAACCCTAATTGGGCCATAATAGCTCTTAACTCTTCAGCAATGTAGTAGAAGAAATTAATAACGTGTTCTGGTGTGCCTTTAAAGTTTTTACGTAACTCTTTATCTTGAGTGGCGATACCTACTGGACATGTATTTAAATGACACTTACGCATCATAATACATCCCGAAGCCACAAGAGGCGCTGTTGCAAATCCAAATTCTTCTGCTCCTAATAACGCCGCGATAGCGACATCACGTCCTGTTTTAAGCTGTCCGTCACATTCTACAACAATTCTACTTCGCAAATTATTTAATACAAGGGTTTGTTGCGCTTCAGACAACCCCAATTCCCATGGTAAACCCGCATGTTTTAGTGACGTTAGTGGCGATGCTCCTGTACCACCATCATAACCAGATATAAGTACAACATCTGCTTTGGCTTTAGCCACACCAGCAGCGATGGTTCCTACACCAACCTCAGATACTAATTTCACATTAATTCTGGCATCTCGATTGGCATTCTTTAAATCGTAGATAAGCTGTGCTAAATCTTCAATAGAATAGATATCGTGATGCGGTGGTGGCGAAATTAACCCTACAAAAGGTGTAGAATTACGTGCGTTTGCAATCCATGGCAATACCTTTTCACCAGGTAATTGACCGCCTTCTCCTGGCTTGGCACCTTGCGCCATTTTAATTTGTATCTCTCTAGCGTTTGTTAAGTAATGTGATGTCACACCAAAACGTCCAGAAGCCACCTGCTTAATTGCAGAGTTGCGGCTGTCTCCATTTACATCTGGTTGGAAACGATTTCTATCTTCTCCACCTTCACCAGAATTAGATTTCCCTCCAATTCGGTTCATAGCAATGGCTAAATTTTCGTGTGCTTCTCTAGAGATAGACCCATAAGACATAGCTCCTGTTTTAAAGCGCTTCACGATTTCGGTCCATGGTTCTACTTCATCTAAAGGAATAGGATCTAAATTATCGAACTCAAATAAACCACGAATGGTCATTAAGTTCTGTGATTGTTCGTTTATAGCTTTAGCGTATACATCGTAACTTTTTTGATCACTAAGTCTTACCGCTTGCTGTAATTTAGATACTGTAGTTGGATTAAACATATGGCGTTCACCATTACGTCTCCAACGGTAATCACCTCCAATGTTTAATCCTAGTTTTTTATCAATAGCTTTATCAGGGTACGCTAATTTATAGCGCTCGCTAATCTCTTTTTCAATTTCATAAAGTCCAATACCCTCAATTCGAGACGCTGTGTACGGGAAGTACTTTTCAACAAACTGAGAGTTGAAACCAACAATTTCAAAAATTTGAGATCCTCTATAAGAATGTAACGTAGAGATCCCTATTTTATTCATTACTTTAAGAATTCCTTTACCGATGGCTTTGTTAAAGTTGTCTACAGCTTTTTGCTCATCCATTCCAGTAATGAAGCCTTCTTTTACCTGCATTCTGATAATTTCGTTAACCATATAAGGGTTAATCGCACTCGCACCATAACCAAATAAAGTGGCGAAATGATGTGGTTCACG
Organism: uncultured Flavobacteriaceae bacterium; assembly: GCA_947504035.1. Taxonomy (GTDB): domain Bacteria; phylum Bacteroidota; class Bacteroidia; order Flavobacteriales; family Flavobacteriaceae; genus Jejuia; species Jejuia algarum. The sequence continues at coordinate 142,937 of CANNGA010000001.1, read as the reverse complement.
TGGTTCTGCAGATTCGATAATAATATCAAAGTAAGAACGCTTACGCAAACGGTTTAATTGATGGTTTACATAAGAACACGCTAATAAAGAAGGAATTGGCGCATTTTCTTCATTCACCCCTCTATCCGAAAGGATAATGATATTCGTTTTGCGCTCTAAGGCTTTTTCTATTTGAACTACAATAGCATCTAAAGCATCTTCAAGACCGTTCATTCCTTGTGCTTTTGGATAAAGCATTTGAATGGTTTCGGTTTTAAAACCTTTGATGTTAATCGTTCTTATTTTTTCTAAATCGGCATTAGAAATTACCGGATTTTGAATTCTTAATTTTCTACACTGGCGCTCGGTAATGCTAAAGATGTTACGGTCTTTACCAAGATTCAAACTAATATCTGTTACAATCTCTTCGCGAATACCGTCTAAAGGTGGGTTGGTAACCTGTGCAAATAATTGCTTAAAATAGTTTGAAATTAACTGCGGACGATCGGACAATACAGCCAATGGCGTATCAATTCCCATAGACCCTAAAGCTTCTTTACCAACGATTGCCATTGGTGTAATCACTTCTTGAATGTCTTCGAACGTATAATTAAATAAACGCTGTCTTGTTTTAATATCGATGGTTTCGATAGGACAGGTTTCGTTTGTATACGGTACGTCTTTTAAATGCAAACGTTCTTCGTTTAACCATGCTTTATAAGGACGTTGCGATACTACTTTTGTTTTGATTTCTTCATCATCAATAATGCGGCCTTCGTTCATGTCTACCAAGAACATTTTACCAGGCTCTAGCCTACCATGAGACTCTACATCTTCTGGAGCAACTTCTACAACACCAACTTCAGAAGCCATGATTAATTTCCCACTCTTGGTCACTGTATATCGTGAAGGTCTTAAACCATTACGATCTAATAATGCGCCTATATAATCACCATCTGTAAATGGTACAGAAGCAGGACCATCCCATGGTTCCATGATACAAGCATTGTATTCGTAAAATGCTTTACGCTCTTCAGACATGGTCGCGTGTTTCTCCCATGCCTCAGGAATCATCATCATCATGATTTCTGGAAGCGAACGGTCTGTATGCGTTAATAATTCTACAACCATATCCATAGACGCAGAATCTGACTTTCCAGGTAATATGATCGGGAATAACTTATCTATTTGCGGCCCAAAGACATCACTTTTCATGATTTCCTCACGTACACGCATGCGACTCACATTACCACGAAGGGTATTGATTTCACCATTTTGACACATGAAGCGGAACGGTTGTGCCAGTTCCCATGTTGGCATTGTGTTCGTTGAGAAACGCTGATGTACTAAAGCCAAACGCGTTACTAAATCCTCCTGTTGTAAATCGGTATAATAAGGCCCTATATCTTCAGGCATAATGATACCCTTGTATATCAATGTTGTTGTTGACAAACTTGGCACGTAAAAATACGAGCTTTCAGAAATTTTAGACGTGCTAACAGCATGCTCTGTAATTTTACGAGCCGCATATAATTTTGCTTTAAACGTTGCTTCGTCTATAGCTTCACTTTTCCCAACAAATAATTGTTCAATATTAGGTTCTGATGCTAAAGCGATTTGTCCTAATTGTGACGAATCTACAGGCACTTCTCTCCACCCTAACACCGTTAAACCTTGTGCTAATACTTCTCTCTCGAATGTATCTTTACAAAATTTATATTGGTTTTGGTTTTTTGGTAAAAACACCATTCCAACGGCATAGTCTCTTTGTTCAGGAATATCAAAATCACACACACGCTTAAAGTAATCGTGAGGGATATCAATTAAAAGTCCGGCACCATCTCCTGTTCTACCATCGGCACTAACACCACCACGATGTTCCAGCTTTACTAGAATCTCTAAGGCATCGTGTATGATTTGATTTGTTTTCTCGCCTTTGAGATTACAAATAAAACCTGCGCCACAGTTTTCATGTTCAAATTCGGGGGAATATAATCCTTGTTTCTTCAGCATAATCAACGATATATTTAAATTAAAAAAGCGTCGAAATACAAAGGTAGGCATTGGATTTAGATTTATAAAGCATCGTATTTCATTATTTCGATTTTTTAATAGATATAAAGCTAAAAATCGTTTTCTATCAATAATAGAGAAATATATTGTTAAATATTCAATACCATATATATAATGATAACTAAGAATCTCTAAATTTTTTATGAGAAATTATGTTTTTGTCAAAAAAAACGGCACTGAAACCTGTTAAATTTTGACAATTATTCAAATAATGAGGTTGTTAAAAATTCATAAAATTTAACAAAAAACAGAATACCTCTAAAAAAAAGGGGGTAAAATTTGAAAAATGATAAAAATAAACCATTAACCCCTCTTTTTTTAGGGGGGATGCTCTTTTTTAGATAGTTTAGCCGCTGTCTTATAAATAATTTTAAAATTAATAACCAAAATTTAAACATTATGAAAAAATTAATTACACTCTCAATGCTTTTCGCAGCTTCTCTTGGTTTTGCTCAAGATGCTGAAGAAAAGAAAGTATCTATTAGCGGGTCTGTAGATACGTATTACAGAACGAATTTAACATCTACTGATGCTGCTCTACCTTTATTCGAAGACGGTTCTCCTACAGGTGAATTCGCAGCTCAAGCACCAGGAACATCTTTTGCTAACCAAACAGGTTTCGCTCTAGGTTTTGCAAATTTAATAGCGACTTACGAAGGTGAAAAAACTGGAGCTGTTGCTGATTTGGCATTTGGAACAAGAGCATTTCAATCAGTAGGAGGAGATACAGATCTTTTCATCAATCAATTATATGCTTACTGGAATGTTTCTGATGTTACAACCTTAACTTTGGGTCGTTTCAACACCTATTTAGGTTATGAAGTAATTTCTCCAGTAGGAAACTTCAATTATAGCACATCGTATTTATTCTCTAGCGGTCCTTTCTCTCATGTAGGATTAAAAGCTGATTTCGCTTTATCTGATGATTTCAGTTTAATGGCTGCAATAATGAATGCTACAGATACAAACAACAACCTTACAGGTGATTATGCTTTAGGTCTTCAATTAGGCTACAAAGGACAATTCTTAAACTTCTACTATGACAACGATGCTGTCTTAGGGTTTGAGGTTGATTACACAGGTGGATTCGATTTATCTGATGAATTTTACTTAGGGATCAACGCTGCTTACCAAAACAGTAATGACGCTGGGTTCTATGGCGCTGCATTATATCCTCAATATGCATTATCTGACGATTTCACTCTTGGATTAAGAGGTGAATTTTTCGGTACTTATGTAGATATTGACGGTGTTGATGATAACACCATTTTTGCTACAACGTTAACAGGTAGCTATTCAATAGAAAACTTAACTATCAAACCTGAGATCAGATTAGATTCTTTTGGAAACGATGTTGAGCCTTTCGTTGATGGTGACTTAGAAGCTACAAGTAGCTTAGCATCTTTTACTTTAGCTGCAATCTACGCATTCTAAGTTAAGAAAGCATATCAATACAAATACAACAACACAACACTAATAAAGAATGAGCAAGTTCTTTTAATCCGTAAAGAACTTGCTTTTATTCTCTCTCTTTAAAACATTAACCGTTAAATTTATTTATTATGTCTATATATAATATACCCTTTTTAATTCAAGATACCGCCGCAGTAGAAGGCGACATGGGAATGTTATGGATGCTTATTTCTGGTATTCTAGTATTCTTAATGCAAGCAGGATTCACCTTAGTGGAGTCTGGTATGACACGTTCTAAAAACGTGGTAAACATCGCGATGAAAAACGTTTTGGATATCGCCGTAGGTTCCTTAGTATTTTGGTTTGTTGGGTACTCTCTTATGTATGGAGATACTAACGGTTGGATTGGCTGGAGTGGTTTCGCCTACAACCAAGGCCCTGCCGATTTGTTTTTCCAAACGGTTTTCTGTGCTACAGCAGCAACAATTGTTTCTGGAGCTATTGCAGGTAGAACAAAATATACAACATACATCATATTTTCAATTATAATCACTGCTTTTATATACCCTGTAGCTGGTGGATGGCAATGGAATGGCGATGGTTGGTTAGCTAAAATGGGCTTTATCGATTTCGCTGGATCTTCTATTGTACATGCCGTTGGTGGATGGGCTGCATTAGTTGCTGCCATCTTAGTAGGACCAAGATTAGGGAAGTATATCGATGGTAAAGCGGTATCTATACCAGGACACAACAAATTATTAGCCACTATAGGTGTTTTCATCTTATGGTTTGGATGGTTTGGTTTTAACGGTGGTTCACAATTAGCATGGGGTGGCGATGACGCTACTGGTGCTTCTATGGTGGTATTAGTAACTAACCTTGCGGCTTCTGCAGGTGCTATCGGTGCTTTAGTATTATCTTGGGTAAAGTATGGTAAACCAAATTTAGACATGACGCTTAATGGTGCTTTAGCTGGTTTAGTAAGTATTACTGCTGGTTGTGGTAACATGAGTGAGAGTGGTGCTATATTAGCTGGTTTCATTGGTGGTATTATTGTGGTATTCGCTATGGAGTTGATAGAACAAAAACTTAAGATTGATGATGCTGTAGGTGCTGTATCTGTACACGGTGTGTGTGGTGCTTGGGGTACTTTAGTTATTGGTCTTTGGGGTGTAGATGGTGATACTGCTATTGGTTTATTTAATGGTGGCGGTTCAGCACAATTTGTAACACAATTAATAGGGACTTTAGCTTATGCTGTTTGGGCATTGCTAACCTCTTTTATATTCTTATTTGCCTTAAAGAAAACAGTTGGATTAAGAGTAACAGAAAAAGAAGAAATCGAAGGTTTAGATCTTTCAGAACACGGTGCTCTAGCTTACCCAGGTAAGAGACAGAGAGAAATGGAAGACTAAATATACCTTTTAAACTTTAAGTATATAATTAAAGAAAGAATGCCTGAAGCTAAAGCTTCACGGCATTCTTTTCATATAGACAAATAGGAGTATTACAAGAAAAACAACTCACAAGCTGTTTTATTTCAATAATAACTTCTTATTTTAGAAGTCTAACTAAATCATAAAGATACAATGAAAAAAATTGAAGCAATTATAAGAAAATCCAAATACAGCAGTGTTAGAGATGCACTGCACAATGTTGGTGTTAACTTTTTCTCATATTGGGATGTTACAGGTCTTGGAAACGAAAAAGAAGGCCATGTCTACAGAGGTGTTTCTTATAGCACAAGTGACATACAACGCAGACACTTATCTATCGTAGTTAATGACGATTTCGAAGAAGTTACAATCAAAGCCTTATTAGATGCTGCTGCCACAGGAGAAGTTGGTGACGGTAAAATATTCGTTTCTGATGTTAACGAATGTTACCGTATTCGCACAGGAGAAAAAGGCTCAGACACTTTAAAATAAGATTTAACACTAACACATTTTACACTACATTATGGAATTATTAACAACCAATAACGTATGGATGATGATCTGTACGGCGCTTGTCTTCTTTATGCATACAGGGTTTGCATTTTTAGAAATAGGCTTAACACGACAAAAAAACACGATCAATATTTTATTTAAAAATATTTTCATCATAACCGTTGGCTTACTCCTTTATTATATCGCAGGGTTTAACTTAATGTACCCTGGATTCGCAGAAGGTTCTGCCGGTATTATTGATTTTGCAGGGTTTGGTATTACGCCTCCTGAAAATGGCATGACACCAGAATACGCCGATGGTGGTTACACATGGTGGACAGATTTCTTATTTCAAGGTATGTTTGCTGCAACTGCAGCAACTATAGTATCTGGAGCTGTAGCAGAACGTATGAAAATTGGTCCTTTTATGATTTTCACAGTAATTTACGTAGGTCTTGTATACCCAATTGCTGGTTCATGGAAATGGGGTGGCGGATTTTTAGATCAAATGGGCTTTTACGATTTCGCAGGTTCGACTTTAGTACACTCTGTAGGTGGCTGGGCTGCTTTAGTAGCAGTATGGTTATTAGGAGCACGTATTGGCAAATTTAAGGACGGAAAACCTCAAGCGATTCCAGGCCACAATATTCCTTTAGCAACTGCTGGGGTACTTATCCTATGGTTAGGATGGTTTGGTTTTAACGGAGGATCGGTACTTTCTGCAGATCCAGAATTAACATCTTTAACCTTAGTAACAACCTGTTTAGCTGCTGCAGCTGGTGGTGTTGTTGCTGCTTTTGTATCGTTACTTAAGTACAAAAACTTAGATTTAACGATGTTCTTAAATGGTATTTTAGGAGGTTTAGTAGGAATTACTGCTGGAGCAGACGTTATGACACCAGAAAGCGCCATCCTTATAGGCGCAATAGCTGGAGCACTAATTGTATTTGCTGTAGCCTTTGTAGACGCTATTAAATTAGACGACCCTGTTGGTGCTATTGCTGTACACCTTATTTGTGGTGTATGGGGTACCTTAGCTGTTGGTATCTTCTCTACAAACCCGGAACATACATTCTTAATCCAATTAACAGGTGTTGCATGTTATGCTGCATTCTGTTTAGTATCTGCATTCTTAATTATATTCACCCTTAAGAAAACAGTTGGTATTAGAGTTTCTGAACGTGAAGAATTAGAAGGTTTAGATGCTCATGAACATGGTATGGATGCGTATCCAGACTTTAGATTGAACGAACACTAAACATAACGCTTATACTTTAGTTCTATAAAAATGCCTCACTAGTTAAAACTAGTGAGGCATTTTTTATGCTCAAAACTTATATGTAACAGCTTTGTTTTATACTATAACCTCACACCATGTTCTAATATAGCGCCTCAACTGAACTGTATTAGACTGTTAATAAACACTTAGAACAACTCCACTCATAGGTTCTACACAAACATCTTTAAATTCAACGCGTAATAGATTTAAGTGCTGCAATGTCTTTTTTACTAAACATGTGCTTAAGGCGGCTTAAAGCATTTTTATGAAATTGCAATTCAAAGGCTTCTTTAGTGGTTATTTCAACTTGAAGCGCTGCACTAAGCGCTGCTATATGGCTATGATAGATTCTATTTAAGACCAAAAACTTTTCATGATTACCATCTTTAATTTGGGTTTGAAGACGGTTTTGTGTCATTGTGCACCCCTCCAGTGCAATAAGGGTTCTCCTGTTTTTAAAAAATAAGCGCCGCTCTACAAGAAAGAAACTACCATTCTCTTTTATAAGCCTTACAATTTTTCCTTTTTTAATTTTACCTGTTTGCCTTGCCATGAATACCAAAATAGACACCTCTCCATCCTTAGATAAAATAGATGTTTTTCGTTTGAATACATTTAAAACAGGGTAAATTATAAAGTATTTCGTCCTATTAACAAGGCGCATGGAGCGGCGGTAAAATACCATCGCAACTAAAAACATGGCAACCGAAATCACTACCGAAGTTAAAGGACTTACAATACTAATAACTACAAAGAGTAGTGTAAGCACTATTTTTAGCACCTCTATAATAGAATCTATAAAAGGCACAGGAGACAAAAAGATAAGGATATCCAAGAAAAGCCGCACGCTCATCACAACCACCAGAAAATACATGGACACGAGTAAAACAAGCGCTGTTTTAAATCCTATTGAAAAAAAACCTGCTTCAAACACCACCTGGTGGTCTGTTGGACTGCTCGCTAAAAATGTTGGCGCTAACATTATAAAAAAATTAATAATCAAAGCCGCATGATTGGAGAGGTAATTATCAGCCAAAGCAATGGTTGCTGTTGCTTTGTTGGTTTTAAAAATTGTTCCCACAACAGCCGTAAACACAAATAACAACCCAAAAAAAGTTAATACGAACCAATTGTCAAAAAAGGGATTCGTAGCTACAAAAGCATTATGAAAACCTACTTTTGCACATATAGACGTCATAAATACAGTTGCATAAGGATTAATACCCATGGGTGCTAATTGTGCAAATTGCTCAACCAGACCAGAATTTTGATGTAAAGCGGCTTGTGCGTCTTCACTATTAACTTCTGCCATAGCTAAGAACGGCACTACTAAAAGTAAAACAAGTATTTTCTTCATTTAAAATGCATTAAGGGTTATCGGCAGCTATTACTACTACACTCCTGTAAATTTATACATTCATATGTAAATTCAAAATACTAAAACAAATTTTCAAAAGAAACCTGTGCTATCAAAAAAAAATAGCACCTGTTTCCAAGTGCTATTTTAAATTATTTTAAAGAGGTATGCTAGGGCTTACTTCATTTTCTGTAACCAGTAACGCACATCAACTTCTTTCTTAATAATCGCGTTTAAATCTTCTATCTTAACACGCTCTTGAGCCATCGTATCGCGATGTCTAATCGTCACGGTTTGATCCTCTAAAGTATCGTGATCTACAGTAATACAAAAAGGCGTTCCATTGGCATCTTGACGTCTGTAACGTCTTCCAACAGCATCTTTCTCATCATAAATCACATTAAAATCCCATTTCAAATCTTCTATAATTTGTCGGGCAACTTCTGGTAAACCATCTTTTTTAACTAATGGCAATACCGCTGCTTTTACAGGTGCTAAAACACTTGGCAGCTTTAATACGGTACGCGTCGTCCCGTTGTCTAAAGCCTCTTCTTGTAAAGCGTTAGAAAATACCGCTAAAAACATACGGTCTAAACCTATAGACGTCTCTAACACATAAGGCACGTAACTTTTATTGTCCTCATGGTCGAAATACTGTAATTTTTTACCTGAAAATGCCTCATGTTGGCTCAAATCGAAATCGGTTCTAGAGTGAATACCTTCCAACTCTTTAAATCCAAAAGGAAATTTAAACTCAATATCGGCAGCAGCATCGGCATAATGTGCCAATTTCTCATGGTCGTGAAAACGGTAATTATCTGCCCCCATACCTAAAGACAAGTGCCATTTTAATCGGGTTTCTTTCCAATGCTTATACCACTCAGCTTGCGTACCGGGTTTTATAAAAAACTGCATTTCCATTTGCTCAAACTCGCGCATTCTAAAAATGAACTGTCGGGCTACAATTTCGTTTCTAAAGGCTTTACCTGTTTGTGCAATACCAAAAGGAATCTTTAATCGGCTTGTTTTTTGCACGTTCAAAAAATTAACAAAAATACCTTGAGCTGTTTCCGGACGTAAATACAAATCCATTGCACTATCTGCAGAGGCCCCTAACTTGGTACCAAACATTAAATTGAACTGCTTTACATCTGTCCAATTTTTGCTCCCACTTAAAGGACAAACAATACCAAGATCAACAATAAGTTGCTTGAACCCTTCTAAATCTTCCTCCTCTTGCACCTTAGTTAAACGTGCCGTAATATCATCTATTTGTGCTTGTCTGCGTTTTACATTAGGATTGGTCGCTCTAAATTGTGCCTCATCAAAAGCCTCACCAAAGCGTTTTTTTGCTTTAACAACATCCTTTTCAATCTTTTCAGAGATTTTTTCTCTAAAATCCTCTACCAAAACATCGGCACGGTAGCGTTTCTTAGAGTCTTTATTATCAATCAAAGGATCATTAAACGCATCTACATGCCCAGAAGCCTTCCATGTTGTAGGGTGCATGAATATTGCGGCATCTATACCTACAATATTTTCATTCATCTGTACCATAGCGCGCCACCAGTAGTCACGTATATTCTTTTTTAATTCTGCGCCGTTTTGAGCGTAGTCGTACACTGCGCTTAAACCATCATAAATCTCGCTACTTTGAAACACATAACCGTATTCCTTAGCATGCGAAATCACCTTCTTAAATGTATCGTCTTGATTTGCCATAGCTGCAAAAATAAAAAACCCGTATGTAACTAAATACAATGTTTCCATAAAATTAAAGACCCACTCTATTTATTTTTTTGTTAAATTTACAAAAGACCACTAATTCTTACTTTTTTGAAAGCGCTTGTAGATTTATTTTTTCCTAAAGTCTGCTTTGCCTGTGCGCATTACCTAAGCGACCAAACAGGTGTTATTTGCGTGCATTGTAGACATCGACTGCCTGTTACTAATTTTCACTTAAATGGCGATACGCATTTTGAAAACATACTTGCAGGTCGTGCCCACATAGTACAGGGCACTGCTTTATTCTATTTTGAAAAGAAAGGCTTGGTACAGCAATTATTACACAACTTAAAATACAAGGGGCATGAAAGCATCGGCATTACTTTAGGCGATTGGTTAGGGGGCGAGTTAAGCCGTGTTCCTTCCTACCAAGACATAGATCTTGTTATCCCTGTACCGCTGCACAAAAAACGTGAACGCCAAAGAGGTTATAATCAAGTCTCTAAATTCGGCATACAAATTTCAAAAGCCTTAGATGCGATCTATTTAGACCGTGTTTTAATTAAAACAACACACACGTCTTCTCAAATTAAAAAAAAACGTTTTGCACGTTGGAGTGACAGTAGTGTCTGGTTTGCCTTAAGCGATGCACATCGCATAGCAGGCAAACACATTTTGCTTGTAGACGACCTTATAACAACCGGCGCCACTTTAGAAGCCTGTATTACGGTCTTACAACAGGCGCCAAATATTAAAGTAAGTATTGCGACCATAGCAATAGCTTAAGAATATAATCGTTAGCAATGAAAACAAATCTCTGAAAATTATGTAGGTTTGTGTAAAATAGTATTTGGATAATGCGTAGTATATTTTTAAATCTTGCCCTAGCTTTAAGTATTGGTTGTATTTGTATAAACTGTGCCAACCGTGGCAATCCAAATGGGGGTGAAAAAGATATTGATCCGCCTAAAATTGTAAATACCTCTCCTAAAAATTACACCACAAATTTTAAAGGCAATACAATTAAAATTACGTTTAATGAATACATTAAATTAAAGGATTTACAGAAGCAGCTTATTATATCGCCGCCAATGAAAACACAGCCTGTAATTACACCTACGGGTGGTGCTAGTAAATTTGTCTCCATTAAAATTTTAGACACCTTACAACCCAACACCACATATGCCTTTAATTTTGGGAATAGTATACAAGACAATAACGAGGGGAATCCTTATACGTTTTATAAATATATATTTTCTACAGGAAATTATATCGATTCTTTAACGGTTTCTGGGACCATCACAGATGCTTTGAAACGCAAACCAGAAACCTTTGTTTCTGTGATGCTTTATGAGGTAGACTCGACATTTACCGATTCTATTATATACAAAGAAACGCCTAAATACATTACCAATACTCTAGATAGCGTCACGTCTTACACCATTGAAAATGTTAAAGAAGGCAAATACTTATTGCTGGCATTAAAAGATAAAAATGGAGACAATAAATTTCAACAAAAAAGCGATCAAATTGCTTTTGAAAAAGAATTTATCACCGTACCCACAGACACTACTTATAATTTAAAGTTATTTAATGAAAACATAGATTTTAAACCTTCTAGGCCTTTACTCGTAAATGGTGAAAAAATAATAATAGGTTATGAAGGTGACCCCGAAAAAGCCACTTTTACGGTACAATCTGAAGTCCCAGAAGATTTTAAATTTCGCATTACAAAAGATGCCAAAAAGGACACCTTGTACTACTGGTATGCGCCCAAGTTAACATTAGATTCTATAATTTTAGACGTAGAACACCCTGATATTACAAAATCTTTTACAGTACGTCTTAGAGATAAAGAACGTGATTCCCTAGTAATAAGCAGTTTGCCTAATGGCCCTATTGGTTATGAAGAGGATTTTAAAATTTCTGGTTCTATACCTTTTACAGGTTATGATGCGTCCAAAATTAAATTAATAGATCAAGATTCTCTACCTGTACCCTATACCGTTAAACCTTTAGATTCTGCGACAAATACCTACGCCTTTGCTTTCGATAAGGCTGAGGAAAACCGCTACCAAATGGAAATCTTGCCTGGTGCTTTCACAGACTTTTTTAACAACACTAATGATACGATTACATATACATTAAACACTCCAAAAAAGGACAGCTTTGGCAACCTTCGTCTTAATGTCAATAATGCGACCTATCCTATAATTGTTCAGCTTACCACAGAAAAGGGAGTGGTAAAATATGAAAAGTATGCTACAGCACAAGCGCCTTTAGATTTTTTAGATATTGCTCCAGGAAAGTATTTTATACGTGTTATTTTTGATGCCAATGGCAATAAAATATACGATACAGGTCATTACCGCACCAAAACGCTTCCTGAAATTGTAAAACATTCTGAAAAACAAATTGACGAAGTACGAGCGGGCTGGGATACAGAAACGAGTTTTACTTTAAAAGATTAAATTGATCTTTATCTTGAAGGAATTTAAATTTACGTCTATACCTATTAATATGAGTCTTAGATAAAGACACAATTTCGTAAGCCGACTGCTCTAAAGGGAGTGTTGTAAGCAGCCTCCCTAACACATCATAACAGGCAGAACTGCCATTATAAGTAGCGCCTACACCATCTACACCTACCCTATTTACACCTAAGGTATAACTCATATTTTCTATAGCTCTTGCCTGCAATAAGGTATTCCAAGCTGCTATTCTTGGTATGGGCCAATTCGCCACATACAACAAGACGTCATAAGCCTCTACATTTCTTGCCCAAACAGGAAAACGCAAATCGTAACAGATTAAAGGGCACAGCTTCCATCCTTTATAAGTTACAATCCACTTTTTATCGCCTGCGTGATATACTTCATCTTCACCAACCAAAGTAAACGTATGCCTTTTGTTATAAAACCCTTCTACCCCTTTTGGACTTACAAATACCAAACGGTTGTAATAATGCCCATTATCTTCTATAACTAAACTTCCTGTAATGGCTATATCGTGTGTTGCGGCTAAGGCTTTCATCCAAGACACTGTGGTTCCCGTCATGGGTTCTGCGACTTGTGCAGCATTCATCGTAAAGCCAGAGGTAAACATTTCTGGTAGAACTACAAGATCGACGCCTTCTTTAATTATCGCTAAAAGGGTTTCCTCTATACGTAGGCGGTTAGCTTCTGGTGCTTCCCAGACTAAATCGGTTTGTACTAATGCGATTCGCAGTATGTCTTGCATCTCTTTTGGGTTTGCGGTTTATAGGCTTAACTTGGGTTTAAAGATAAAAGTTCTTTACTAAAAAAAGGTTCCAAAACAGATGTTTCGGAACCCTTTACACAAACAATTCAAAGTAGTCAAACTAAATTTAGAGCAAAATTCTTAATACTTTATAGTTTCGATTTGGCTTTTAGCATTTTCGCTTTTAATTTTTCCATTTTTTTAAGCCATTTCGCTTCATCTACGGGAGATAATTTTCCTTTTCCTTTAAGCTTTTCATACTTTTCAACCGTACTACGGTGTACTTTTGTTGCTTTAGTATGCTTCGCTTTAACTTTATCCATTTTTTTCTGTGCTTTCTCGGCTTTTTTCAACGCCTTTTCAGCCTCTTTTTTCTGTTTTTCTGCAACATCATAATCTGCTGCCGCTTTTTCTAAAGCTGCTTTTTGTATCTCCTCTTTTTCAATACGAGCCATTTCCTTCTGCTTAGTCTCTAGGGCTGTCCTAATTTTTGACTTTTCTTCAACCGTTAAGGTTTCAGTGACATCGGTCTCTCCTTGAAATATTAAGGCTTCTTTTATTTCATAAACCTTTTCATTAACAGTGACCTCTTGAGCTGCTAAGGTACAACTAGCTAAAGCGATTAGTACTGTCGAAAAAAATGTTATACTGTATTTCATGATGTTATCCTTTACTATTTAGACGCACTTATTTTCGAAGGGTCACATCTTTTTTAAAAAAAATGAATTCCCCTCTTATTTACACTTATATAATCTCCATTTTTTTAAGCAAAAAAGAAGCATTCATATTTTGACAGATGCCTTTTTTTAAGATATAATCGAAATACAATTCGTCATTTACAATCTCTGCATCGAAATAATAATTCTCTACAGCTTCTAATTCGGTAGCCATCTCGCACAGGCTTAAATCGTGTGTTGCTATAATTCCTGTCGCGTGTGAAGCGACTAGTTTCTCTACAAACTTACGTGAACCTATAGCCTTATCGGTACTATTAGTTCCCTTAAGTATTTCGTCTAAAACAATAAAATAGGGGGTTTTAGCAATAGCGTCTACAATGTACTTAAGACGGGTTAATTCTGAAAAGAAATAGGAGCTGTCATCGGTTAAAGAGTCGGAGGTGCGCATGCTTGTAATTAATTTCATAGGATGGTACTGGCTTGAACTTGCACAAACGGGAAGCCCCATATTTGCCATAACAATATGCAATGCTATGGTACGTAAAAACGTGCTTTTTCCAGCCATATTTGCACCTGTAACGATAAAAAACTGCTCATTAGTGAGGGTAACATGGCTATCTACCCGTTTTTGGGCATCTAGCATGGGGTGTCCTAAATGCGTCGCTTTTATAACATCTCCTTCAGCCACAAGTTCTGGATAGGTAAAATTTGGATGGTTAAAACTAAAATTACCTAAGGTGTTATAGGCATCAAAAAAAGACACCACCTCAAACCAATGGGCTATTTTAATCCCATAAGTAGCAATCCAACGTTCTATTTTGTAACTGTTCTTAATATCATTTAAAAAGAAACCATTGCCAAAAATAGCGCCTATAATATTGTTTCTATTGTCTAAGGCATCTAAAGCTTTTGAGAGTTGTTTGAAAATTTGTGACGCCTTTAGCGCATCTAACTGGATTCGTTGTTGCTTTTCTTGTAACAGTTGCGATTTAAAGGTTTCGTTTTCAATACGGTCTAACAAAACAGCATACTGTCTAAAGGTATCTTTTACTTTATCGGAGTTTGCTGCCAGCTTATTAATAGACTTTACATACCCCCCTGTAAGTCCCAAACCTAGCAACAACCAAGACACAAGTAAGGTTTGACTCCCCGAAATTTCAAAATAAATAGCGCCAAAAATTAAACCGGTTATTAGTGTAAATACCTGAGGAAAATATGCCATAACCTTAGGCAAAAAGGGCTTATATGTACTTACCCAATCTACAATAAAATGAGCTGGGGTTTCTACTTTAACCAAACTAGCATGAGCAGCATAAAATTGACGCCATTCGGGCTTACTTGCCAATTCTTTAATCGCTTCTTGTCGTTTTTCTATATCTAAAATGGTATTGGCTTTTAGGGCATCTGCCAATTCTTGCGTCCCTGCTTTTGTTGCGGTTCTATTTATGTATTGAAAAAATGACCCGCGTCCAAAAATATCAATATCCAAACTGTAATTATGAGTGGGGTCTTGAAATTCCTCACCTGCCGCTCTATGATGGAATTGTTTAGCGGCTATTTTAAGTTCTTCTGCATTACTAGCAGCTAAAGCTTTATAAAATGCGCGTTTGGCTTTGGCGTCTGTATGTTTACTTAAGAGATACACAAACGCAACAACGCTTACAAGAGTTATGGGGACTAGGGTTTTCCAATGCGGATAAAACAAATAAATTAAGGCAACGGCAACCAAAAACAGGATGATTCGTAATAGGCTTAATAGGGCGATTCGTTTTTGTAAGTGTTTCACCTCTTGTTGGTACTGTTCAAGATGTGTTTTATAATACAACTCTGGTTCTTGCTGTGTCATGCTTTGTAGCGGGTAAATCCCCTTAAACAGGGTGTTTTTAAATCATGTAATGCATTTGTTGAAGCCTCTTTCACAACCTCTATACAGTGTATAAAATTAGGGGTTTTCGCTTTAAGTCTAAAATAAAGCGCTTAATATTAAAAATACTTTAACGCCTTATTGCAATACGGTTTTTTAAACTTCAAAACTGGTGTTTCTAAAACAACTTGGCTTGTAATCACACTAACACCAATTCAACTTAGATACTTTAAGAAGTATTACAAAGTGTATAAACAACTGCGTGTGCCGCCAACTACACTAGAAAATCGTATCGTAAACAGCGTTAAAACAAGTTCTTATTTTATCGCAATAAAAAACCAGAATATCTGGATATTCTGGTTTTTTAGGCATTATTTTAAGTACGTTGCACACGCCTTAATGCTGGTATTAATTTAAAAAAATGATCTTTTTAAATCGTTTGCATCTAGAATTAGAATCTTTAATCATTTAAGTGATATCTGTAGTTTTAATCTCTTGACAGGAAAATACTAAGCACATACCAAAATAATAACATTAAAGAGGCAAATAGCCCTAAAGCAGCGGGTATGTATTCACTATCTGTATATTTATGAACAAGATTAGAGGTTTGGTATAAAATAGAACCTGCTGCAAGTACACACATCCCTACAGAAAACCATAGTCCTAAATTAAATCCAAATAATGTTCCTGCTAAAATTAAACCTAAAGCAATAAAGAAGCCTACGGTAAGCGCTGACTTTAAAAAAGAAAAATCTTTTTTGGTTACCAGTACTATGGCTGATAAGCCTGTAAATAAAGATAAGGTTACTATAGCTGCTTGGTTGAGTAAATCGAAACTCTCTGTAAACACAATTGCCATATAAATAAGGGGTACAAATATAAAAGCCTCTGCTAAAATGTAAAGGCCATACGCTAAGTACTGCTTGTTTTTATCCTGTGTTTTTAGCGCCAAACCTTCGGCATAATTAGTAATAAACATAAATCCGCCTAACATTACCAGCCATCGCCACCCTTGGGTCATTGACAATGCAAAGTTGACTATGGCATCACTTTGAAGCAATAGGTATTCGAAGAGTATAAACGCAAGAACGCCTCCTGCAACGTGACCATAGGTTTTTTTATAAAATGCCACCTTATCTGTGTCAGATAATTGACCTACTAAGAGTTTACTTTCTATAGAATTTTCCATAATTACTTGTTTACGTGTTATCTTTAGTCCTACAAGGTACAAAAAAAGCTTAGACTAAAATGCTTAGCTTTTCTGTAGTCGTAATGTTATTACGCCACTTAATCTCTACCAAACACTTGCAGTGCCCAGTACAATAAGTTTGCTAAAGCGCCTATAGCGGCCACCAAATAGGTTCTCGCAGCCCATTTTAAGGCATCTTCAGAACCTTTATATTCGTCTGGGGTTACAATATTTTTAGTTTTTAACCATGCTAATGCTCTATTGCTCGCATCGTATTCTACGGGTAATGTTATAAAACTAAACAGCGTTGCAAAGCCCATTAAGACGACACCCAAAGCGGCAACCCACCATCCTAAACCTAAACCTGCTGCACCACCAAGAACTAAGCCTCCAATGATTAACCATTGAGACATTCCAGAGCTTACACTCACGACAGGAACTAAGGTAGAACGCATTTGTAACCAACTGTAAGCCGTTGCATGTTGCACCGCATGCCCTACCTCGTGTGCGGCAACAGCGGCAGCGGCGGCATTACGTTCGTTATACACAGCTTCACTTAAATTTACTGTTTTATTTTTAGGATTGTAATGGTCTGTTAGGCGCCCTGCTGTAGAGATAACCTCAACATCATAAATACCATGATCTGCTAGCATTTTTTGCGCCACTTCGGCACCGCTCATGCCATTTCTAAGTTGAATTTTAGAGTATTTTGCAAACTTGCGTTTTAAGGTGTTGCTTACCAACCAACTTACTAAAGAGATACCTCCTATTAATATATAATATCCAATCATAATTTTAGTTTTTCTTTTAATAAAGATAACAATAATTACACCATTTTATCAAGGCTGTAATCTTGTCAGTGTGTCCTCATCCTTAAAATTAATTATTTTTTATGATACTTTATCTTAAATCGTAGCAATAAAACTGTAGAAACCACGGTAGTACCATTAGCAAAAATCATAGAAGGGCTGTCTTTTAAAATGCCATAGGCCAACCACAGTAGAACGCCTGTAAAAAATAAGAGCAGCATGGGTAGCGACAAACTAGATACGTCTTTCGTCTTCCAAGTTTTATACACCTGGGGTAAAAAAGCAATGGTTGTTAATAGTGCTGCTACGAAACCTATAAGTTCGTTGGTATCAAAATTCATATCCTAGGGCTTATTTGTAATTAATTGATGGCATCGCCTCGCAGTTGTCTAAACTTTTTTCGTGCCGCTACAAAGTAAATACTATCTGCGTGATTAAAAACAAGCTCTTTATATAATGTTTTGGCTTTTTCTGGTTGTTGCAGTTGGTGGTTATACAATTCTGCTAGATTGTATAGCGCATTATCCACCAAAACCCCATCGCTGTAATTCATGATGATATTTTGATAATTTTCTGAGGCTTTATTATACGCTTTTTTAAGCTCATAAAGCAAAGCTTGTTTGTATAAGGCTTGCGGAATTATAGGTTCTGTTTTATGGGTCTTTAAAATATAATCCAAGTGGCTTATCGCTTCATCATTTTTATTTTGAAACGCCAATAAGTCTGCTTTAGCATACCGTTTTAAAGCGGTTTGTAGAGAATCTTCGTATTTATTGTCTGTAATTAGTAGTTTAAGATCCAAGGCATCGTTAGCTATCAACTGAGAGGTTGAGGATTTTAAAATTTTAAGTTGCGCTTCTGCCCATTTAAAATCGCCTTTATAATAACTGGCTTTAGCCACTTTAAAGCGCGCTTCTTGAGAGAGGGTACTGTTTTTTAAATTGCGTTGTATTTGTGTGTAGTAAATCAGTGCTTTATCAAACTGTTCTTGAAGCACCAAAATATCGCCTAATTCTAATTTTATTGTGGCCTTTTCCATGCGGTTTAATGGCAATTCTAAAGCTTCTTCTAAAAACGAGGTTGCCTTTTGGGGAGCATTCATACGAAAGGCTAAAAAATGGGCATAAGCAATTTGCAATTTGAATGTTTGAGAAAATGTGCCATATGTTTTAAAAATGTCTAAATAGCTTTGCGCTAAGTCGGGATATACTTTTGGGGCTGCCGTTTTCGTTTTTATTTGCAATGCATCGTAATGCGCTTCGAGTTTGGTGTCTATATTTTGGGCGGTCTCAATCACATAATTAAAAATGTTTTGTGCGACATCTATTGCCTCTGCTTTTGCGGCAATTCTACCCAACTCTAAAATACGCGGCATACGCTGGGGTTGCCTAGAATAAATGGCTTTTTCTTGCAAAAATGCTTTCGCATACTGCTTTTGTTGGATAAAAAGCCAACTTAGCATCTCGTTCCATATAATATTGGGTGCCAATTGCACCTTTTTAATAAGCAATTTTCGCAGTAACACGTTGCCTTCATTTTCTGGGTCTTCGGTTACAAAATCGTTAATGGCGCGTTTTACATTGCTTAATGACGAGGGGTTACGTTCTATAAAACCGATGTAGTTTAACATCATCTTATCCAGTTTGCCCTGCTCTCCATAAATCTGCGCCAAGGACAGCTTTAAATTTAAAAGCGGTTTTAGCGCCATGGCTTTTTCGTAGGCTATTGCGGTTTGATCTAATAGCGAATGCCCTTGAAAACTGCGTACTACAGCATATACATTATTTGGATTTTTTGTAATGCTATTAATGGCAATATTATAATTTTCATGCGCTTTTTCTAAGGCATTTGTCAACTGGTAATTATACCCTAACTCGACATAAAACGCTGGATAGTTCGTTCTTTTAATAATGGATAGTAAAAATGTTTCTGCCTCTTTGTATTGCTCTAATTGTTGATGGATGTCTACAATTTGCGAAATGTAACTGATACTAGACTTAGAGGTCTCGTATAACTTTTGATATTCAAAAAGGGCCTTTTTAAACGCGCCTTTCTTGTAATATTGCTTTGCCAACATCACATTTTGAGCAGACAAAGACGTACTAATACATAAAACAATTAAAATTAGTATTCTCATGAAGTAAAGATAAAAAACAGATTAAGAAACTACATTATGTTTAACATAACTTATACGCTTTTTATAGGTTTGCAGATGATGCCTACTATTCCCTAAACAAAAATTTTGATGGTGTTTTTCTAACAAAGTACGTCTAATGTCATAAATCCACTGTTAAAAGTATTACTTATAACTACTGACATCCTTATACTAAACACTCTTCGGTCTTAAGTTTTCAATTTTTAAACGGTTATTGAATATAAAATCCCCCTTAGCATCTTTAATATGAACATAAGGGGTATACATGGTATTTCTAACACAAAGCTTTACACCCTCTATTAAACTAGAGATGAGACATAAATGGCGTTCTTCTAAAACTTGTGGCACCTCATAATCAAGTTTACAAGTCGCGTCTGGTTGTGTTATTTTATTTACGAGTTCTTGAATATTACTATTTTGAAACATTTTAGTGCTATTTATCATCTATACATCTCTAAATATAATACGACCCCAATTACATGTAAGGTTTTTTTAACAAAAAAGACCTTTCATCTCGGTATAAGTTGTAACCACTCTTCTTACTTGCTATTACAATTAATAGAGAGAACTATTGCTAAAAAGGGCTTGCTGATTTTTAGGTTTGTTAATTTCTATAACTTTAAGCAAATGATCTCATATACTTTTTTATCAACAACCTCAGGGTTATTAATGTCGAAAGATTTATTTTTAAATCTAAAGATAAGGTGTGTCAAATCTCTTATACTCAGTTTTAATTTAGATATTTTTAGAGCATATGATTTGATAAAAATATTCAAAAGATAGAAACAGAGTAATTGCGTAGTTATAAAAGTTATAGTGTAATAAATAAAATATTCATTTTCAATATAGTTTTCATCAGCCACAACATACATGGCTTGAATAGAGTATATAGACAAAGGCGTAAGTAAAGCTAATTTGACGAATTTATTTTTTAAGTAGAGAGCTAACACACATAGAATTAAAATTGGGCTTATGGTTTGCGACACATGCCAAATAAAAGATTCTAAATTATAATAGTATTTAAAATCTATATTAGAACCTATATTATAATAATTCAAAATCTTGTCTGAATAAAGAATAATCCCAGAGAGTACTATTAAAAAAATAGCACAGAAATTTTTAACGCTTGCTATTTGACCTTCTAACGTCTGGTCAACCTGTGAGTTTTTCTTCTTCATTTAATTCCTGTTTTGTACACGACGCTAATAAACCTACTAACAAAATACTACAGATAAATACTACTCTAAAATTTTTCATTTTTAATACTTTTGTGGTTAATAATTAAGCACTAAAAGTAGCCAATTAAACTGTTAAATTAGGCAGTATGTTGTTGTTTTGTATGCGCTTATAAGGTTTAAAATATTGTGTAAAATCGATAAAAAATATCTTTGTATAAAGATATTTTTTTAATTATACAGAGCAATTTACATAAAAAATACTTTCAAAAACTATGTGTATTTACTTCTATAAGAAATGAAAAAAACTACTATTAAATATTTAGTACTTCTCTTTAATATAGCTGAGGTTAAACCGTAACTCTTAAAAAATTAATTAGTTGATTTACAACACATTAAAGTTTTTAAACCGTTGCTTTTTTTAATATCGATTATTTATACCGTTGGTCGAAAAAACAAAAAATAAAGAACATACAAGCAATGCCTATGGAATTATTGGAGTTTGTGAAGTAGAAAATAGAGCTGTATTAGAAGATCTCGTAAACACCGACATACTAAGGCCAAGCAATTATGGTATTATACACTACGATAGCCCAGATGCTAGAGGTATTGATGTTGCATTGTTATACCAAAAACAGCGTTTTATGCCCATGCATTCGCAACCTTATACCTTGAGACTCTATGATTCTAAAACCCAAAAAAGGGTAAGAACACGTGACCAATTGGTGGTTAGTGGGAAACTAGAGGGGGATCTCATACCTATTATTGTAAACCATTGGCCTTCTAGACGTGGAGGAGAAGCAGCAAGTCGCCACAAACGTATTGCGGCAGCAAAACTCAATAAACACATTATAGATTCGCTCATTTTCCTATGTATGTCATTTTAAAAAAATAATACCGTTTTAGGATGTCTAATGCGCATCTACTTTTGAGACGTATAACTGATGTGAATATCATCTAGTTCATAAACCCCATCAAAGCTATCTTGTCCGCCGCCTGTATATTTAAACGCAATATGAATGATTCCTGAAAGACAAGATAGGTTTACAGGCCCCGAGGGGAACCACGGCACAAAAGCATCTGTATCTTTTACCACATACGCATCAGATAAAATACGCCAAGTTGCTTCGGGAACACCTGTATGAGAACCATCCCAATCGTCGGCAAAAAACACCTCCATATAACTGCTATCTGCGCGACTGCTGGAGGTTCTAAAACTAAGCGTTTCGCCGTCCTGCGCCTCCAAATCTATCTCTGGAGTGATTAGCCAGCCCACGTTATTTACATCGCCAGAACTTGCCGACTGAAATCGTGCCGAACGCCCCAAAGACGCATTAGTTCCTGTAGAAGACCACCCTTCCCAGCCTTGCCGCCCTTTTTCTATGTAGTTCGTCCACCCTTCTATAGCTATGACTTTATTGTTACGCTGTGTTTCAAAATCCTCAAAAAGAAGCGTCTCTGTACCACTACTTAAAACATGCTCACACGAATGTTCTAATGGATCGCAACGGTCGTCACTATTAAAATTAATTGCTGCCGAATTATTCAAAATCAACACACTAAAATCGTCTCTAAAATCACGACTATATATACCTATTACACTCCCACTACCCTGAGGTACTACAACACTTTTAAAATCTGAAAACGTACTGGTTTTCACTGCCATTTGGATTCCAGAATCACAGCTTTCTAACACACGCAACCCATCGAATTGATCGAAGGCTTCGCCTGCAAACGTAGTACCTAACTCAAAACGATGCACTTGCATATGTTCCAATTGAATAAGCGTATTTTCATCTGCTTCTGTCAAATCTTCTAAAGCAACTTGTTTAGGACTTATCGTTGCTATAGTATTTGTGCGTTTAACAATATCGCGGTATTCAGACGCTTGAATTTGCCCTACATTTACAGCATCACCTCTCCCTATTGTAAGTACACCACTGCTTTCTCCAATGGTTAACCCTTTTAATTTTACGGTAACTTTTTGTCCAATTTGGTACGTATCAGACAAACTACTTTGATTGATGTTAATTTTAAACCCTAATCTTGGATCATCGTCTGGATTACTAGCATCTGTTTTATTTTGAATGATTAAAGTTTCAAAAAAATTACCCGCCTTATCTGATGACACCACATAGCCCTCCATATAGACATCATTTTGAATAACGACAGTGCTTCGACCGCCTTCTATGGCTTGCATGTATAAGCCTTTTACTGCTTTAAAAGTAATTATCTGCTCCGTAGGAACTTCTACTTCCGCGTTTAAAACTGGTGTAGGGATTGAAAAATCGTCATCTTCTACGCAAGCCCAAAATGTAAGCCATAAAACGAGTATGCCTTTTATACCTGTGTGTGTTTTAAGTGTCATGTATTTATCTCTCTAAAATCTATAATTCATATTTAAAAAATAAGTTGCCCCACGACCATACCAATATTTCGCACCAAAAACAGGCGTTTCTAAAGCCCTATCATCTCGAAGTGTCCTAAAATTAGCATTGCGTCCCTGCTCAAAACCTCCAGTTCGAAATACAGCGTCTAGCACGTTATTTATACTTGCAAACACACTGAAATAATGCGTTCCTAATTTCCATGATTTCCCGCCCACCAAATTCACGATTGTATAGGGTTTAAACCGTTCTTGCTGTAACAAGGTTCTCGCCTGTACCGCATCAAAATCATTAAAGGGCTTACCATCAAAATCTGTTGTAAAATTAGAAGACCGCGTTAACGGACTAATATCAATATAAGTATGTGTAAAAAGATTAGCTGTCGCTGCAAACCACCAATAATCGGGATCCCGATATTCAAACCCCAAAGCATAAGCACGGTGTGGGCCTGCCGAAATTTTGTAATCTTTCAAATTCGCTGTCCCAAAATCTCTAAACCCATTTACAAAACCAGCTGCCGTTGCATCTGTATCTGCTTCAGTTGTTAAGAATAAATTAGGGGTATTGGCATAGGTAAACTGCCCAAAAGCAAGTACCCCTTTAAGCTTCAACGTTGGTGTTAGTTTTGCTTCTATACCAAACTCTATGCCTATATGTAACTTATCGACCCCTTGCAGCAATTCTTGTACAAAGGCAACATTATCACCTCCTATACCATCAGCGAAAAAAAAAGAAACTTCATTCGCATCTTCTATTTTGGTATGGTATCCTGTTAGCCTAGCATGTATTAGTGCTGATCGAAACACGTAACTCACATCTGAAGACAAAATTTTCTCCTCCGTTGTATTTGGTACTATATTATGATTTTCTCTTACATTAGAGAACGTATGTTGTAGCGTTGGTGCTCTTAACCCATAACTGCCATTTAACATTAATAAATGCTTTCCTGAAAGTTTATAGGTCAATCCACTTTTCACATTATATCCCGTAAAGTCCAATACTTCGCCTTTCCCTAGAGACTGTTCGGGGAACGCTCCATTTTGATACAATCCTTCTCGTTGGTATGTTGTATGTGTTAGTGCTGCAGCCATAAATACATCTACCTTAGTATAACGCAGCTGTGTTTGCGCAAAACCACTTAATTCTGTAGAAAAAAGCTTGTAATTGTACTTAAAGCGATCGCCTTCTCTTACCAATCGGTTTGGGTTTTGCAAATCGTTTTGTGCTTCGGTAAGTCCTTCTGCAAACTGATCGACATCTAAATACTGGGTAGCGCCAAACAGGTCTCGTACAGCAGCATAATTCTCTGAGGATACTCGTTGGAAATTGACCCCAGCGTCTAAAAGCATATGCGTATTAATTGTGGTATTAAAACTAGTATTGAGCGTAAGTTGCTTATCCTCTTTGCGATCTTCGTATAAGGCGTAAACCGCATTACCACCATTTTGTGCACTGGCAATATTAGCCTCGTAAAATGCATTCCAATCGACTTGACCATCGGCTTCGAAATCGCGCAATGCTAAAAAAGCAAATTGCAAATCTTCTGGAAAATTGCGTTCAAAATAACTGGGGAGGTTTTGGTAGTAATCTGGACTCGGGTTTGCCCCACCGCCAACAGCAACGCCATCCACTAAATCTGTACCATTATTATCTAATCGACTATCACTCTGCCTACCAAATTGATAGGCTAGGTTTGTATTTAGTCTCGTTTTCGAAGACAAATTCCAATAATGATTCAATAAAACGATAGGAGCTTCGACTTCTTTTATTCTAGAATTTCGTTTTTTCCCATCTTGAAACCCCCAGTAAGCATTATAAGTAGTTCCTTTAAGCGCCACAACTTCTTGGGTATTGGGCGATGCTTTCCCTCTGCGGTTTGGCGCATAAATCCCTGCGACATTTATACTGTGTGCCGCACTTATTTTTTTTTCGACAGCTACTAAAATGGAATTGGCATCATAAAGTGTAGCGTCTTGAAACCCTTCGTTTCCCCATCTCCGCCCTAATGCTAAAGTATAGGCCCAATTGTTTTTTAATACCCCCGATGCGTAATTTGCCATAAGTCGGTTTGTATAACTTCTATTTGAGGATGCATAACTAATCGCAGCGCCCTTACGGGCCTGAGATGCTCTTATGTTGATATGGGTTGTTCCTAGCACGCCTCCAAAATTAGAATTTGAAGCCGCTAATCCAGAAACGAGTTCCCGATTTCGTAAGGCACTATTTAAACCGCCCCAATGGCTCCATTGCGGACGACCGTTAAATACGTTTTGCATTCGAATGCCATTTATAAGAACTGTTGCATGATCTGAATCTAAGCCCCTAGCTCTAAAAAAAGAGGAACTGAACTCGAATGCAGCAGTACGTTGAAACACATCTAAAGACGCTGCTAATAAGCCTGAGATATTATCTGCCCCACGCCCTTGATCATTTAACTGATCTTCAGAAAGTGTTACTGTATATAAATCCTGAGTTTGAGACGCATCTCTTTCTAAGGTAACCCCCTCGAGTAATACCGTTTTCCCTGCTTCTACTACAATTTGAAACTGTTTGGTGCTATATCCTAATTTAGAAACGACAAGCAATTGCTCCCCCAAAGGCAAATCTTTAAAAAGCCTAAATACGCCTTTTACATCTGTACGCCCCGTAATAGTTGTATGGGCTAGGGTAAGCGTCGCATTAGTGATAGATTGAGAAGTCACCGCATCCTTTACGTTACCCATTACTAGGGTCTGTTGCGCAAGTGCCAACAGCGTTACCATACCGAATAAAAAAGTGAGGGTAATTTTATTCATAATACCATTTGAAGACTCAATTATAGTAATTTTATAAGTTTTTAACTACATAATTGCGTATAATTGTAAGATTTTAACACAATTAACAGTTTTTTTAAATGATAGTACCTATGCTAATACGCAACCTCTATTTCACGTATATCGTACTCTTTGTTATAGGTTTTCACTGCCACAGCCAAGCGCAAACATTTAAAATTCATACTGTGGCTTTTTACAATCTAGAGAATTTGTTTGATACGATTAACGCACCTGCTATTTTTGATGAGTACAGTCCCATCATGGCTTTAAAAAGAGATAGAGCCAAAGCATATGAACATAAGATAGAACGCATGGCTTATGCCCTATCTCTAATAGGTAAAAACGATACCTCCTCTACACCCGGAATTATTGGAGTTTGTGAAGTAGAAAACAGAGCTGTATTAGAAGATCTCGTAAACACCGACATACTAAGGCCAAGCAATTATGGTATTATACACTACGATAGCCCAGATGCTAGAGGTATTGATGTTGCATTGTTATACCAAAAACAGCGTTTTATGCCCATGCATTCGCAACCTTATACCTTGAGACTCTATGATTCTAAAACCCAAAAAAGGGTAAGAACACGTGACCAATTGGTGGTTAGTGGGGAACTAGAGGGTGATCTCATACATATTATTGTAAACCATTGGCCTTCTAGACGTGGAGGAGAAGCAGCAAGTCGCCACAAACGTATTGCAGCAGCAAAACTCAATAAACACATTATAGATTCGCTACAACAGGAATCGCCTTATGCTAAAATTATTACCATGGGAGATTTAAATGATAATCCTACAAACCAAAGTGTGAAACGGGTTTTAAAAACAACAAATGTGCGGAAAGACCTAACGCGTAAAGGCTTATACAATCCTTTTGAATATCTGTACCGTAAGGGTTTGGGGACTACAGCGTATAGAGATACATGGAGTTTGTTTGACCAAATTATAATCTCTAAACCACTTTTAGAAAACGATCGGTCTTCTTTACGTTACTATAAGGCTGGAATATTTAATAAACATTTCCTCATTACCGCTACTGGAACATACAAAGGATATCCTTTTAGAAGTTGGAATAGCAATGGGTTTACAAATGGTTATAGTGACCACTTCCCCGTATATATTTACCTTATTAAAGCAATTTAACAATTATTCAGGCATTCTAACCCAACCAGGCACTCCAAGGGATTCTAGTAAGTAACAAAACAAAAGCGATGGTATAGAAAACAGCAATTGTCTTTAACTTAGGTGCAGACGTTAATTTCTTTTTATGTTTAGAATAGCCTATAGTAATTAAAGCTACTACAATAATATTAACAAAAGGATGCTCTACCAAGTACAACCTGTTTACAGCATCTTTCATAACGCCTCCCATTCCTAATTCAGAAAATAAGGCAAGTCTTGGCGATACAAAATACAACACCAAACCTATAAGCAGTTGGATGTGTGTTACGATTAATCCAAATAGAGAAATTCTAAAATCTTTAGGACTGTATTCTTTACCAGTTGCAGATTTAGAAATGGCATTTACTACTGCTGCTAATAGTACCAAAAGCACTATAAATGCCCAATAAGAATGTAAAACTTGAATAACTCCGTACATAATTGTTTAATTTATTTCTTAATCAAAAATAGTGATTTTAATCCATAAAAAAAGCGCTGATAATACGCCTTTTTTTAAAATAGGGCACGAAATTAAACATGCCCTATTTAGATCTATTTCTTATTTACGCGCCTTGTAGTGTTTTAATAGATTTTGAGTAGATCCATCATGTTCATTTACGGCATCTGTATTGAATTCTTTTAAAATTTTATTCGCCAATTGCTTTCCGAGCTCTACGCCAAATTGATCGTAACTAAAAATATTCCATATCACCCCTTGAACAAATATTTTATGTTCGTACATGGCGATGAGCTTGCCTAGACTTTTTGGTGATAGTTTATCTATAAAAATAGTATTTGTAGGTTTGTTGCCTTCAAATACTTTAAACGGAATAATTGATGCTTTTGTTCCTTCTGCGCTAACAGCCTCTTTTGTCTTTCCATTAAGCAAAGCTTCTGTCTGTGCTAAAAAGTTAGACATTAGTTTATCTTGGTGGTCTTGATTGCCATGAAGTGCTTTTGTAAAACCAATAAAATCTGCTGGAATTAACTTCGTTCCTTGATGTATTAATTGAAAAAAGGCATGTTGCGAATTGGTACCTGGCTCTCCCCATATTAGGGTTCCTGTTTGGTAATCTATAGGGGCTCCATTTCTATCTATACTTTTACCATTACTTTCCATAATACCTTGTTGCAGATAGGTCGCAAACTGGTTTAAGTACTGCGAATATGGAATTACGGCTTCGCTCTCGGCTTCAAAGAAGTTATTATACCATACACTTATCAAAGCTAAAACAACTGGGATATTACTTTTAAAATCTTCATTTTTAAAATGTACATCCATGCTATGTGCGCCTTCTAAAAGCTGAGCATAATTAGCATAACCTACAGCCAAACTAATCGTTAGACCAACGGCACTCCACAAAGAAAAACGACCTCCTACCCAATCCCACATAGGAAAAATATTGTTTGGGTCTATACCAAAGTTTTTCACACTTTCTAAGTTGGTAGAAACAGCTACAAAGTGTTTTGCGATGTCTGCTTCGGTTGCTGTTTCTAAAAACCAAGATTTTAAGGTATTGGCATTAGAAAGCGTTTCCTGTGTTGTAAATGTTTTGGATACTACAACAAATAAGGTGGTTTCTGGGTCTAAATTTTTAATAACCTCATTAACATGATCTCCATCTACATTGCTTACAAAATAGGTGGTAAGATGGTTTTTGTAATACTGTAAAGCATCAACAACCATAGCAGGGCCTAAATCTGACCCTCCAATCCCAATATTAACAACATGTGTAAATGCTTTACCCGTGTAGCCTTTTCGCTTACCTGATACAATTTCATGAGTAAACCCTTCTATCTTTTCCTTTACACGATGTATTTCTGGTATTATATTTTGGCCATCTACTGTAACCGTAGCAGACTTCGGGGCTCTTAAAGCTGTATGTAATACGGCGCGCCCTTCTGTTTCATTAATAATATCTCCAGAAAACTGTTGTGCTATAGCCTCTTTTAAATTCACCTCATCGGCTAATTCTAAAAGGTACTGAAACGTTGCATCGGTAATTCTATTTTTGGAAAAATCCACATAAAAATCCTCCCAGCTTATCGTAAATTTATCGGCCCTACCATCATCTTTAACAAATAAATCTTTCATTTTAAGATGTTGCACTTCTTTAAAGTGTGCCTCTAATTTTTTCCAAGAATTTGTTGTTGTCGGATTGATACTAGGTAATGCCATATTACGAATTGGTTTGATAAATTACAGGGGCCTCTGGGGCTTCTTCTTCTGTAATTTGTGGTTTAAAATTGATGTTATCTAACTTATATTTTATAGGTTCTATATAGTCTAAGTATTGAATTTTTAAAGAATCTGAAATCGGTTTTGCTTCAGGCAGTTTTTGCTTAAAGGGGTCTACTTCTCGTTTATTTTTCCAAAAACGGTAACACACATGTGGCCCTCCTGTACTTCCTGTCATACCTATCCAACCGATAACATCTCCTTGTTTTACAAAATCACCCACTTTTACATTGCGCTTCCGCATGTGTAAATATTGCGTTTCATAGGTGGCATTATGTCGTATTTTAACGTATTTTCCATTTCCGCCTCTACGTTCCGATTTTGTTACGGTTCCATTAGCTGTTGCCATAATGGGTGTGCCAATAGGTGCTGCAAAATCGGTCCCTTTATGAGGTTTAACTTTATAACCGTACACAGCAATACGTCTTTTTAAGTTGTAACGTGATGATATCCTGCTAAATTTAACTGGTGCTTTTAAAAATGCACGTCTTAGATTTTTTGCTTCTTCATTAAAATAATCTACAATACCTTTTGTAGAATCAGTCATAAATTCAAAAGCATAAAACGGTTCTGTATTATGCTCAAAATATGCTGCTTTTATTTTATGTACACCTGCATATATGCTATCATCGATATATTTATCGGTATACACAACTTTGAAACGATCCCCTTTTTGTAATCTTCTAAAATCTATGGTCCATGCAAAAACTTCATCAGCCATTTTATAAGCTAACCTAGGACTTAAGCCTTGAGATTCTAAAGTTTCTGAAATATTGCTATTAATTACACCTGTAGCCGATTTTTCGACATAAGTAATTGATTTTTTACTGGTATAGGCATGGATAGAATCTTGAAAGTTAATAACAACATAGTCTTCCAAATTAGGTTGATAAATAAAGCATTTTGGAACTTCTAAGGAATCTTCCTTAACACAAAGTAATGTATAAGGTTTACCCACCTGTAAACGTCTAATATCGAACGTATCCTTTGCTTTTTCAGCAACATGAAAAATTTTAGGATAACCGACATGGTTTCGCTCTAAAATTTGTCCAAAACTATCACCGCTTTTAATCGTATCTCTCTTGACTATATATTCGTCTAGATTAAAACCAAACTCTATGTGTTGTTCTGGCGCTACAACTTCTACAATTTCTTCTTTAACTTCGGGGACAGATTCGTCTTTGCACGAGAGTAGTGCTAGCCCCAAAATTATAAACATTATACCTCTATTCCCCAATCTTCTATTTCTTGTTCTGTCCATAAATCTGGAAAAAATATTCTTTTTTGATACTTTGGATGCATGTATTTCACCCATTCGCTGCCTCCTGTGGCCTCTGCTGTTTTACCACAAATATTCAAGTAATGGTTTGCGGTATCATAATGCGCCATAACCCACTTTACGTTTACAGTATGATCGTAATCGCGCATCACCTGTACAAGCCTTTCATTTTGCTGTTCGGCTTCTGGTAACTCTTTAAATTTACTCCACAAGTTACGGGTTTTATACTGATCTGCAAACCTTAGCAATTCGTCTTTATAACGCGTTTCAAACGCCGTTAGTGTGTATGTTTTTTTCCCTGTTTTAAAATCTTTACCTGCGGCTTGCCAGTACAAATGCTCAAACCCTTTCTCACAACAAATATCTTTGTCAATTTTAGATCGAAAACGTTTGTCTATAAGGTTGATGACTTCGGTAGATGCCAACTCTACTTTTCGGTATTGCGCACTTTGAAATCCGCTTGCTGGTGTCAAAGCTGTTCTAAATTCGTTGTACTGCGATACATTCATACCATCTTTCATGATACTAAACGAAGATGTTAGCACATCAAAATACCGACTAATACGTTCTATTTTAGTCGTAAACCTATTGATTTCTAATGGGTTTTCTGCAATTTGCTCAATTTCAGAAAGTATCATTTTAAACAGTAATTCACTCACCTGATGGTACATGATAAATACCATTTCATCTGGAAAATCTGTTCGGGGTTTTTGAAGATTTAATAATACATCTGTCTGTATATAGTCCCAGTAATTCACTGGTTTACTATGAAGTAAACCTTCTAAGTGTACATCTAAATCTTGATCTATAGACTCGTATTTCTCTTTGAGCTTATGAGTTATGTCTGCGTCTGATTTCATTAATTCTTAGCAACTACGCGCGATGGATGTTTTAACCCTTTAACAGCTTCTAAATCTGCTCTAAGCGATCCCACAGCCAAATCCGCTTTGATGCGCAAAGGTACTTTATTTTTGTCTTTAGATACCCATAGTGTTAAACTTTCTTCTTCCTTAAATACACGACCTGCTAAAACATAAGGCCTAAATTTTAAAGAAACAATATCTCCAAAATCTGTACTAATGGTTTCTTCGCCTAAATATTGCAATTTAAATCCATAATTTTCTTCATCAAAAAACATATCCACACGCACCTCATCTCCTGTTTTTAAGTTTTCTGTGTCTAAATGGTTTCTCAAATAGTAAAATGTAGATACCATGTCTTGAATATTAGGCTTTGTATCTACAACTTTTTTAACCTTATATTTTTTATTGTTGATGTGCGCTTTATGATTGTCTTGATCGAAATTGATCTCTAAGTCTTTAGTATGTCCACCTTCATCAATATTTCTAATAAATTTATAAGGCATGTTGGTCGAGGCATCGAAATACGTTTCGTAACGGTCTTTCACCTTAAAAAACCACTTTATCATACCTGTTGTCCACCCCTTACCAACAACATGAAACACGTCTTTATCATTAAGTTGGGTTTCTTTAACCGTTAAAGTGGCATTACCTGCCTTTAGAAATCCACTGTAACTCATCTTAAACTTAAACCATTCACCATCTTTAAAAGCAGATTGCTGCTGCGCAAAAGACATTTGTGTTAGGGTAAAAACAGCTAATAGTAATAGTAATTTTTTCATCTTGATTTGGGTAATTATAAATGTAACTTAAAATGTTACATAATATTATGTTACACTTAAAATTACAATTACTATTCCAAAAATAGAAATTTTATTGGAATGGTCGCTTTTTGAAATGTTATAGTTCTGTTAGAAAAACAGGCACACCCTAAAACCAAAATCCTACATTAAAGTACCAAACACTATCATTTTGCTCTGGTGAATAACTGTATTTTATCTGGATAGGTCCTAAAAAACTATCGTAAGCATAGCCTATAGCATAACCTGTATATTGGGGTAATACAAACCAATCTCTTGTGTCAAAAACACCATTAGCGACATTAGCCCAGTTTCCTTCTAGGGTAATATGGTTGTTCCCAAACACTCTATAATCCATACCAAAATTTGTTTTGATATAGTTACTTCCCGTTAAGGAGAAAAAATCATATCCATAAAACGGAATAAAATTATTGATAAGATTATTACCATAGCCTCCTAAGGCAAAATCTAGAGTTCTTGTAGAGGTATCCCCTAATTTAAGTCCTGCGCCTGCTTGCAAGTTAAACGCCAATTTAGCTCCTGTACTAAAAGCGTATCCTACTGTTGCCTTTGCAATTGAAAAACTTTCGAATGTGCTATTAAAACTTGATGCAAAAAGATAGGAATGCAAATCGCCATTAAAAGCAACGCCTTTGGTTGGGAAGTATTTGTTATCATACGTATCTAATCTAATCGTGCTAAACACGCTTATATAATCTGTCCCTTCAAACTCAAATTCATCTTCATCTGTATTTGTAGCAATAGTTTCCGATTTAATTTCCAAACGCTTATGTTCTACACCTAAACCTAACGCAAAATCCTTCCTAAGAAGTGTTTCTAAATAAAATTGATTGGTTTGGTCTTGGAGTGATACGCTAATTTGATTTAATCCCGTAGCCGCTATTTCTGTGTCATCTAACAACAATTGTGCGTTAACCCCCTTATTAAATGCATTAAAACGTGATCGTAACCCAACGCTCCAATAAAATCCTTTGTCTATTAAGTAATTAAAATCGTACCTTACATTATCCCCTAAAATAAGATCTAGAGAAGCGGTGTCGTTCTTGAATAACAATCGCTTTTTAGTAACATTTATTAGCGCTGCACTTTTGTATAAATCATCGTAATGTACTGCTAATCTTAAAAAAGTAGATTCTTTAGTTTCTTGAACTGTTGCCTGTAAATCATAAACCCCTTCTGCCTCTGTAGGATTCAAGTAATAATGAAATGCATTAAAATTATTAGTCGCCACTAAACTATTAATCCCTTTTAAAAACTTAGTATAAGGCAATTTTTCATCCCCTTTAATTTTTAATTTACCTGTAATATACGAGCGCGTGTATTTTTCACTCCCTCTTAAAACAATATGTCTTAATCCTATGGTATCTTTAAAAGCCTTAATCTCAGGAAATTCTTTTTTAACCGCATTGGTTTTACTTAGTTTCTTAAGTGCTTCTAATTGTTGGAGCGCCGCCTCTTTTCCTTTCGATATGATAAGATTCCCTTGGCTAAAAGACACTAAATTAAAGTCTTTAATGTCGGGCTTGATATGAATATCTGTTTCTTTAGACTTTAATGTCATGGCATTAATAGTTCTAAAATTATTGATTTGCAGTAACACATCGGCTGCCGAAGCCAGTTCTTTTCTTTCAAGCAAACCGTCTTGTACATCTAAACCTATAATAACATCCATACCCCTGGCTTTTAAATCCCCTATTGGATAGTTATTAGTCACCCCGCCATCGATTAAAATTTGATCGTCTATAGTTACGGGCTGAAATAACGATGGTAAGGCGCTACTGGCCATAAGCGCTTGCGTTAAATTCCCTTTATCTAATAAAACGGGAGCGCCGGTTTCTATATTGGTAGCGATACAGAAAAAAGGGATATGTAACGCTTTAAAATCATGTATCCCATTAGTATGTAATAACAACCTAGAGAGGATGTTAAATATGTTTTGACCTCGAGACAGTGCTGAAGGCAACTTTAATTTAAAGCCATCGAAAGGCAGTGTTAATGCATAACGCTCGGAATTGTAACGTTCGTAAAATGCTTTAGATCCTCGAGGCAAATCATCATTAATAATCTTATCGAAATCGACTTCATTAAAAATCGAATCTAATGTTTTTCCCGAATACCCAGAGGCATACAAAGCACCTATTATCGCGCCCATGCTGGTTCCTGCAATGTAGTCGACCTCTATACCTAAGCTGTCTATTACTTTTAATGCTCCAATGTGCGCTAACCCTTTAGCTCCGCCACCACTAAGTACTAATCCTATTTTAGGGCGAGACACACCTTCGGTGTTCTGTTGCGCCTTAAAAGTTTGGCAACACAAAATACTCATTAAGATTATGATGGTATATGTTTTCAAATTATCAGCTACTTTTCATGGTAAAAATTATATACTTTTTCTGCTCTTGATACGCCTACAACAGCTTCTAACTCGTCTAACTTCGCATGTGCAATGCGTTTTACAGATTTAAACGTTTTTAAAAGGTCTACTATTGTCTTTTCACCCACGCCTGGTATCGTTTCTAATTCTGTTTGCAACGCGTTTTTACTACGTCTATTCCTATGATGCTCAATACCAAACCGATGCGCCTCATTTCGCAATTGCTGTATCACTTTAAGGGTTTCACTTTTTTTATCCAAATATAGTGGTATAGGGTCATTAGGGTAAAATAACTCTTCCAGACGTTTCGCTATACCAATAATGGCTATTTTGCCTCTTAGATTTAAAGCGTCTAAACTTTTTAAAGAGGACGATAATTGTCCTTTACCTCCATCTATAATAATTAACTGAGGAAGCGGCTCATCTTCATCTAACAAACGTTTATACCTTCGGTATACCACTTCTTCCATAGACGCAAAATCATCTGGCCCTTCTACCGTTTTTATATTAAAATGCCTGTAATCTTTTTTACTTGGCTTTCCGTTTTTAAATACGACACATGCGGCTACTGGATTTGTACCTTGAATGTTCGAATTATCAAAACACTCTATATGCCTTGGCGCTTCAGAAAGTCTTAAATCGGCTTTCATTTGCGCCATTATTCGGTTCGCGTGTCGGTCTGGATCTACAATTTTTATTTGTTTAAAACGCTCCATACGGTAGTACTTTGCATTTCTTACAGACAGCTCTAAAATTTGTTTTTTATCTCCCAATTTGGGCACGGTAACTTTAATCCCTTCCCCTAAAGACAGCTGAAAAGGCACATAAATCTCTCTAGAATTCGAGTTAAATCTTTGTCGTATTTCAGTAATTGCCAATTCCAAAAGTACCGCGTCGCTTTCTTCTAATTTCTTTTTAATCTCTAAAGTATGGGATCGTATGATAGATCCGTACGATAATTGTAAAAAGTTAACATAACCGTAACCTTCATCACTTACAATGCTAAACACATCTACGTTACTAATTTTTGGATTTACGATTGTCGATTTTGCTTGGTAATTTTCAAGCACTTCTATTTTCTCTTTAATTTTTTGAGCCTCTTCAAACCGCATCTCCTCGGCACACTGCTTCATTTGCTGCTTAAATTGAGACAGAGAATCTTTAAAATTCCCTTTTATAATTTCTTTTATCGCTTTAATATTAGTGTGGTAAGCCGCTTCTGTTTCTAAATCTTCACACGCGCCTTTACAATTTCCCAAATGGTATTCTAAACACACCTTATATTTTCCTGCCTCTATTTTATCGGCACTTAAGTTATAATTACAGGTGCGCAATGCATACAAGCCTTTAATAAGATCTAGTAAGGTCCGTACTGTTTTCATACTTGTATAAGGGCCAAAATAGTCACTCCCATCTTTAAAAACACGCCGTGTTGGAAATACGCGAGGAAAGCGTTCTTTTTTTATGCAGATCCAAGGATAAGATTTATCATCCTTAAGCATAACGTTATAACGTGGTTGGTACTTTTTAATTAAATTATTTTCAAGCAGTAAGGCATCCGTTTCTGTTTCCACAACAATATGTTTAATGGTCACAATTTTTTTTACCAGAACTCTAGTTTTACCATACTCATGGTGCTTCGTAAAATAGGAACTGACACGCTTTTTTAAATTCTTTGCCTTTCCTACGTAAATTAGCACCTCGTTTTTATCATAATATTGATAAACACCAGGGGCATTTGGCAGTGTTTTTAGCTGTATCTCTAAGTCGGGGGTATCCATCATTGTAAAGGTATACTAAATCGCCAAAAACTGAAAATTCGCTAGGCTTTTTTACTATATTGCACGTAACTTTATAACGCTATGAAGAATTTTAAAGTATTTGATCATGTTATGGGTATTCTTTTAAGCACTTTACACCATGTGTTATGAATATAGTCATACTTTCTAGAAATCCGCATTTGTATTCGACCTATCGTCTTGTAGAAGAAGGCGAAAAACGCGGACACCGTATGGAGGTGATAGATCCCTTAAAATGTGATCTTATTATAGAAAAAGAGAAACCAACCATATTCTATAACGATCGGTATTTAGATTATGTGGATGCCATTATTCCAAGAATAGGGGCTTCGGTTACTTTTTTTGGCTGTGCAGTCGTTAGGCAATTTGAGATGATGAATGTATTTACATCGGTAACATCAGACGCTATTATCCGCTCTAGAGATAAGCTAAGAAGCTTTCAAAGACTCTCTAAAGCAGGCATTGGAATGCCCAAAACCGTATTTACAAATTATTCTAAAGATATCGAAAGGGTCTTAGCCCACGTTGGCGGCACACCGGTTATCATTAAACTTTTAGAAGGCACACAAGGTTTGGGTGTGGTCTTGGCCGAAACACAAAATGCTGCCGAATCTGTATTAGATGCATTTCATGGCTTACAGGCTCGTGCTTTGGTACAGGAATATATTGCGGAAGCGAAGGGTGCCGATTTAAGAGCTTTAGTTGTCGATGGTCATGTTATTGGCGCTATGAAACGTCAAGGAAAGGATGGCGAATTTCGCTCTAACTTACACCGTGGTGGTGCTGCCGAAATTATAAAACTTAATGAGGCCGAAATAAAAGTAGCTATGAAGGCGTCTCGAGCGTTAAAACTGCCCGTATGTGGTGTAGACATGCTTCAATCCAGCCGTGGCCCTCTATTATTAGAGGTTAATTCCACCCCAGGGCTTGAGGGCATTGAAGGTGCTACTGGAAAGAACATTGCAAAAAGCATTATCACCCATGTAGAGCGCAACAGACATTAATTAAGATTAAAGTGCATGAGCGTAGAGAAGAAAGACATAATAATTCTGGGTACAACAATACGACCTGGAGAAACAACAGAAGTAAATTTTGATGTTGCCAACTTACACACGGCCTCGCCTGTTAATGTTCCCGTCATTATTAGCCGTTCTAAAAAAGCAGGTCCAACAGTACTCTTTACTGCTGGTATTCATGGCGACGAAGTTAATGGCGTAGAGATTGTGAGGCAACTCATT
Source organism: uncultured Flavobacteriaceae bacterium (assembly GCA_947504035.1). Classification (GTDB taxonomy): domain Bacteria; phylum Bacteroidota; class Bacteroidia; order Flavobacteriales; family Flavobacteriaceae; genus Jejuia; species Jejuia algarum. Next base: position 105,104 of record CANNGA010000001.1, on the reverse strand, counting down.
GCAAAAGGCATTTATCAACCCAAAAGAGGGACTATTATTTGCATGCCTGTTATAAATATTTTTGGATTTATAAATTTAAAACGCGAATTCCCTGATGGTCGTGACCTCAATCGTGTATTTCCAGGAAGTACTAGTGGTTCTTTAGCAGGTCGTGTTGCTCATAAATTAATTGAAACCATCGTTCCTCATGCCGATTTAATTATCGATTTTCATACTGGAGGCTCTGGGCGCTTTAATGCCCCGCAATTAAGATATGACAAAGACAACACACATTTAGACCGCTTAGCAGAAGTATTTGCACCGCCTTTTGTGTTGTATTCTAAAACCATTAGCAAATCGTTTAGGTATGCCTGTGCCAAACTCGGCAAAGATTTGATATTATTTGAGGGAGGGAAATCATTTCATATAGATGATATGGTCACCAACTCTGGTGTTAATGGTGCTAAGCGTGTCTTAAAGCACTTAGGCATGTTAAATACGGGATTTAAAGCCTCTCCTGCTAAAAAAAATGTGGTTTTTATTACCGAAAGCAAATGGCAACGTGCCAAATATTCTGGAATGTTTAAAGCGGCAATAGCTGTAGGTTCTTATGTAGAAAAAGATGATGTTATGGGCCATATTACAGATCCTTATGGTAAGTTTAATTATTTTGTTAGAGCTAAAAATTCGGGACATGTTATCAATGTAAACGAACTGCCTATTGTGTACCAAGGCGATGCGCTTTTTCACATTTCCACGCACCTTAACCCCTAACCCTTATGCTTAAAGCTGCGCTTAGATCAAAATACAAAACGCTTCGCAATGCACTATCGCCTCAAGAGATAGAAGATTTAAGCATTGCCATTGCGAATAATCTTCTTAAGCTCTCTGTTTGGACGTACAATTTCTACCATGTTTTTCTTTCCATTGAAGAACAAAAGGAAGTAAATACAGACCCTATTTTAAGTCTCTTATCTGGAATGGATAAAAATATTGTGATTTCCAAAACTGATTTCGAAATGGGTACAATGCAACATTTTCTTTTAACCGACAACCTCTCTATTATAAAGAACGCCTACAACATTCCAGAACCTATAGACGGAATTCCTATTCCTAACGAAAGTATAGATGTGGTGTTCGTTCCTTTACTTGCATTTGATACTCAAGGTGATCGCGTAGGTTACGGAAAAGGCTTTTACGACCGCTTTTTGGGCCAATGTAAGCCCAACACTGTAAAAATTGGATTGTCCTTTTTTGAACCAGAGGCTAAGATTACCGATACTTACCCCAGTGATATTAAACTCGACTATTGCATTACTCCTAAAACCACCTTCTCGTTGAAGTGATTGCTTTTATCGATAAAGAACCTTTAATCCTTGTTGTTGTGGAAAATATTTTTTAAATTTACAAGACTAAGAAATAATCTTTTTACCCCATTTCTAACAATATTATGTTAAAAAACGTAACGAGTAGAGTAGTTAACGATATCGATATTGGATATTGGGAACTCAAAAGCGGTGAGTTGTATTGGTCGGAAGCTTTCCTATCGGTATTGGGGTACTCTGAAAAGAACTTAAAAATATCTTTAGATTTCTTCTTAAAAAACCTGATCCATAAAGAAGACAGTAATCTGTTTAGAAATAACTTTTTTGGACTCATTAAAAGCAACGTCAATTTTAGACAAAGCATGCTTATTAGGACTAAAAAAGGTACCTATAAGGAGTTTGTGTGTACTACAAACCAAAATCTATCCTTTAAATTAGAAAAGGATTCTAAGCTTATCTTTTTTAACAAGAGGAAGTTTAAAACCAATAAGAAGCTCAAAAAAGATAAATTTTATTTCAAGCAAGCTACCGAAATGACCCGAACGGGCAGTTGGTATGTTGATTTCATCAAACAAAAGAGTTATTGGGACCAACAAAGCAGACGTATTTTAGAATACCCTGAAGATTATATTCCTTCACTTAAAAATTCTGAAAAGTATTATTCTGAAGCGCATAAACGCTTAGCCAGAAAAACATTTATCAAATGTGCTGTTTACGGTAAGTCTTTTAATATTGAACTTAAAATGGTTACCAGTAACAATCGTGAATTTTGGGTTAAAGCCATGGGAAAGCCTGTATACAATACTAAAAGAGATATTATAGGTATTAGAGGCGTATTTCAAGATATAGATGCCGCTAAAACTAAGGAGTTAAATTTACTAAAAACCTCTAATATTATTGCATCGCAAAATAAGAGGCTTTTCAATTTCGCACACATTGTATCTCATAATTTAAGATCGCACAGCAGTAATTTAACACTTGTATCTCAACTTATAGATTCTTTTGAATCTCCAGATGAAAAACTAGAATTATTAGATAATGTTAAAGACATTGCCGTAAGTTTAAATGATACTATCGAGCATTTAAACGAAATTGTTACCATACAAACGAATATTAATAAAATAAAATCTGAAGTTAAGTTTAACTGTGCCCTAAAGCAGGTGTTATCATCTATCAATCAAATTATAATAAGAGAGAATGCCCTTATTAATTCTGATTTTTCTAAAGTAGAGGCCATCGATTACATTCCCGCATACATGGAAAGCATCATGCTTAACTTAATTACAAATGCTATAAAATACAAACACCCCAACAGACCTCCTGTCATAAACATAAAAACTTACACTAAAAATGCAAAACCAGTCTTGGAGATCTCTGATAATGGCTTAGGTATTGATATGGAGAAATTTGGAGCTAATCTATTTGGTATGTACAAAACATTTCACTATAATAGTGATGCGGTAGGCATTGGCCTGTTCATCACTAAAAATCAAATAGAAGCGCTTCATGGTGAAATAACTGTTGAAAGTGAAGTCAATAAAGGAACCCTTTTTAGAATATTTTTTTAAATGGAATTATCACACAAGAAAACCGCTTGCATCATTGATGACGATCTTATCTATATTAGCCTCGTTAAGAAAATAATAGAACGCAAAAACTTATGCAATAAGCTTCTGGTTTTCAATGACGGTAAGCAAAGTATAAATTACTTTGAAACGCTTTTAGACACTATTGATTCTGATGCTATTCCAGAGATTATTTTTTTAGATCTTAACATGCCTATTATGGATGGTTGGGAATTTATTGAACGGTTTAAGAAAATTAAAAATAAGTTTAGTAAAAGTATCGAGCTTTATGTTGTGAGTTCCTCCATAAACCCAACAGATATTAATAGAGCTAAAGCCTTTAACGAAGTTAATGATTATCTAAAAAAACCCATTAATATAGACGCTTTAGAAAAGATATTTAAATACAATAACGCCTCCTGAACTAAATAGCATGCTTAAAAAACCAACATTCACCACACTTCACATTTATTCAGATTAAGAAACGTTAGTAAACTCTTATTTACGTTTTCTTTTATTCGAATGCTTTTTTATTAAACACTATAAGCGTAATAAAGCCCGCACTTATAGCCATATCTGCTACATTAAAAACAGGATCGAAAAATGTAAAAAACGTTCCACCATATCGTGGTATCCACTCTGGCAAATAGCCTTTAAATAATGGGAAATAGAGCATATCTACAACCTTACCATGTAAAAGCGTATCATAGCCCCCTTGCTCTGGCATGAAACGCGCTACCTCAGCATAACTGTCTCCAAAACATATGCCATAGAACACAGAGTCTAAAATATTACCTAAAGCGCCTGCAAAAATTAAAGCTATAGCAAGTATCAATACCTTTGCACGCTTTTTAACAGTTGCACTGTATAACCAATAGCCGATACCAAAAATGGCAAAAACTCTAAAAAGGGTTAGAAATGTTTTGGCGGATCTGTCTGAGACGAAAGATACGAAATCGCTAATGCGTGTTCCCCAAGCCATACCTTCGTTTTCTATAAAATATATTTTAAACCAGCTAAACACTTCAACACTGTCATGCAAGGCAAAATGTGTCTTTACATATATTTTACTTATTTGGTCTACAAGTAAAATAACAACGATTAAAATAATAGATTTTTTTAAAGACATGAGGCCTGCTAACTTAAAATTACGCTTTTGAAAATTTTGCTCTAAAACAAGAAAACGCCTCCTTGAAAAAGCGAGACGTTTCTTGATATCGTACTACAACTACAGTAGTATATTTATTTTTGCATGTTTTTAGCTTCTATACTTAAAGTGGCATGCGGCACCAGCTCTAAACGCTTCTTATTTATAAGCTTTCCTGTTACACGACACACGCCATAGGTTTTATTTTCTATACGTATAAGTGCACTTTTTAAATCTCTGATAAATTTTTCTTGTCGTATTGCCAGTTGAGAATTAGATTCTTTACTCATTACAGCACTGCCTTCATCAAACGCCTTGAAAGTTGGAGAGGTATCATCTGTACCATTATTATGATCGTTCATGTAAGCGCTTTTAATTAGCTCTAAATCGTGCTTTGCCTTATCAATCTTATCTTGAATTAACACTTTAAATTCTGCTAATTCTGCATCCGAATATCTTACGTTTGTATTTGAAGCCATACTTTTAATGTTTTTTAATAGATAATTTGGTATTTATTCCATCAAACTCAATGTCTATGCCATTATCTATTTGATCAACTATTTCTAGTCCCTCCGTTAATGTTTCTGTTTTAATATACTCTAAATTGGAAGTTACCGCCGAAGCAACATGTATGTTATCCATTAATTTAACATCAATTCTGTCTGTGACATCAAAACCAGAATCTTTTCTTAAATTTTGAATGCGATTTACAAGTTCTCTAGCAATTCCCTCCTTTTTCAATTCTTCAGTGATAGTGACATCTAAAGCTACTGTTAATGCACCTTCATTTGCAACCAACCACCCTTCTATATCTTGAGATGTGATCTCCACATCTTCGAGTCCTAAAATAAGATTTTTTCCATTGATTTCAACATCAAAACTCCCATTTTGTTCGATTTTTTTAATATCCTCTGCAGTAAAGCTCATAATCTTACCTGCTATGGCTTTCATATCTTTACCAAAACGCGGCCCTAAGGTTTTAAAATTAGGTTTTATTTGCTTTACTAAGATGTCTGAAGCATCTTCTAGAAGCTCTACAGTCTTAACATTCACCTCATGTTTTATCAAATCGGACACCGCCAGAATCTCTTCTTTTTGCACTGCAGTATCAATTGGGATCATAATTTTTTGAAGTGGCTGACGCACTTTAATCTTTTCTTTAGCTCGTAACGATAACACTAAAGACGATATGGTTTGCGCTGCTGCCATCTTACGTTCTAAACTCTTGTCTACATAAGTAGCATTATACACAGGGAAATCTGCTAAATGCACACTTTCAAAGGTCTCCTTTTGTGTTACTGCATTTAAATCTAAATACAATTTATCCATAAAGAAGGGCGCTATAGGTGCTGCTAACTTCGCCAAAGTGCTCATACAGGTGTACAAGGTTTGATAGGCCGAAATTTTATCGGTTTGATAATCTCCTTTCCAGAAACGTCTTCTGCTTAAACGCACATACCAGTTACTCACATAATCTTGTGTGAAATCTGAAATAGCTCTAGCCGCTTTTGTAGGTTCGTATTCGGCATAATAGGTATCTACATCCTGAATTAAGGTGTGTAATTCCGAAAGAATCCATCGGTCTAATTCTGGCCTGTCTTGTAACGCAATATCAGCTTCAGCATAACTAAATCCGTCTAAATTGGTATATAAACTAAAAAACGAATAGGTATTATATAAAGTTCCAAAGAACTTGCGCTTCACTTCTTCAACACCTTCTAAATCGAACTTTAAATTATCCCACGGATTTGCGTTAGAAATCATATACCAACGTGTCGCATCTGCACCATAAGTACCTAAAGTCTCGAAAGGATCTACCGCATTCCCCAAACGTTTAGACATTTTTTGTCCATTTTTATCCAACACCAAACCGTTAGAGACTACATTTTTATAAGCAATAGAATCGAAGACCATGGTACCTATAGCATGAAGCGTATAGAACCATCCTCTGGTTTGATCGACTCCTTCTGCTATAAAATCTGCTGGGAATGTCGTACCTTTATCTATAAGGTCTGCATTTTCGAACGGATAGTGCCATTGTGCATAAGGCATTGACCCCGAGTCGAACCAAACATCTATTAAATCACTTTCACGATGCATTGGCTGCCCAGAAGGCGACACCAGTACTATTGCATCTACTATATTTTTATGTAAATCTAATTTGGCGTAATTCTCATCAGAATTATTACCAACTTCAAAGTCCTCAAAAATAGCTTTTTCTAAAACGCCTGCTTCTACTGCTTTAGCCATTTCTGCTTTCAGTTCTGCAACAGAGCCAATACAAAGTTCTTCTTTACCGTCTTCTGTACGCCAGATTGGTAATGGAATCCCCCAATAACGAGAACGTGATAAATTCCAATCGTTAGCATTCGCCAACCAGTTTCCAAAACGACCTTCTCCTGTGCTTTTAGGTTTCCAATTTATGGAGGTATTAAGCTCGTGCATACGCGCTTTAACGTCGGTCACTTTAATAAACCAAGAGTCTAAAGGGTAGTATAATATAGGTTTGTCCGTACGCCAGCAATTAGGGTAACTGTGTTTGTATTTTTCAACTTTAAACGCTTTGTTCTCTTCTTTAAGTTGTATTGCAATTTCAACATCGACAGAGCGTTCTGGTGCTTCTCCTGCTGCGTAATATTCATTTTTTACATACTTGCCTGCAAACTCCTTTAATTCGGGTCTAAAACGCCCTTGTAAATCTACAAGTGGTACTAAATTATCATTTTCATCTTTCACCAACATTGGTGGTACTTCTGGTGTGGCTTGCTTAGCAACCAAGGCATCATCTGCTCCAAAAGTAGGTGCTGTATGTACAATACCTGTACCATCTTCGGTCGTTACAAAATCACCAGCAATAACTCTAAAAGCATTTTCTGGATGATCGTTTGGTAACACATATGGTAACAACTGCTCGTAGGTTATACCTACCAGATCACTACCGATACATTCTTTAACGGTATAAAACGGAATTTTCTTATCGCCAGCCTTGTACTGTAACAGTTCTGATTTCTCTTCTACTTTTGTAAACTTACCAGAAAACTGATAGTTCACTAATTTTTTAGCCAAAATCACATTAATAGGCTCAAATGTGTACTGGTTATAAGTTTCTACTAATACATATTCTATTTTTGGACCTACTGTTAAGGCCGTATTACTTGGTAAGGTCCAAGGTGTTGTTGTCCAAGCCAAGAAATAAATAGTGCCTTCATTTTGTAAAAAATCTGGCAATGTTTCTGCATTGGCTTTAAACTGCGCCACTATGGTCGTGTCTGTAACATCTTGATAGGTTCCAGGTTGATTTAACTCATGCGAGCTTAATCCCGTTCCTGCTTTAGGAGAATACGGTTGTATGGTATAGCCTTTGTACAGTAAGTCTTTGGTATAAATCTGCTTTAACAACCACCAAACAGACTCCATATACTTGGGTTCATAGGTGATGTATGGGTCGTCCATATCTACCCAATACCCCATCTTCTCAGTAAGGTCATTCCAGATATCGGTATAACGCATCACTGCTTTTCTACAAGCTGCATTATAATCTTCTACAGAAATTGTTTTACCAATATCTTCTTTAGTAATACCTAACTCTTTTTCTACGCCAAGTTCTATAGGTAAACCATGTGTATCCCATCCAGCCTTACGTTTTACTTGAAAGCCTTTCATGGTTTTATAACGTGGAAAAATATCCTTAATCGCACGTGCTAAAACATGGTGTACTCCTGGCAGACCATTTGCAGATGGCGGCCCTTCATAAAACACATATGGTGCTTTTCCCTCTCTGGTTGTTACACTTTTTTCAAAAATGTTATGTTCTTGCCAGTAATTTAGAATTTCTTCTGCAACTTTCGGCAAGTCAAGTCCTTTATATTCAGCAAATTTAGCGCTCATTTATCCCTAATTCTTATAAGGTTGCGAATTTAGCGAATTATACTTAAAAGATGAATAGTATGAATAAATTTATAGCTGTACCATAAGTACTTTTTTTACTTTACGTCATAAAACTAAAGACAATTTCACAACAGGGGTAACCTTTTATTATTTTCGTTATTAAAACCCATGCGTTGTCATTATAAGAGAGACAATATATAGGCCTTAAGACAACTTAGGCTATTCAATTTTGATCCCGTTACCTTTGGTGAATCTAGTAGCTTTCATACTATGGATAAACCTTCAGCACCCTAACATGTAAACACATTTACAACAGGTTAACCACTAAAAAAAGCTATTGGGAATCAACAGCTTTTTTTAATATAGGAATTTGATCTTATAGTTAATTTTTTATAATCTTCTTAGTTATAAGTTGATGCGTCTGCTTGGTTTTAAGACAGGCAATATAAGCGCCGCTAGACATATTGGACAAAGGGATACCACGACTTAATGTTTCACGAGACAAGGTATTCATTTCCATAACTTTCTGCCCGTTTAAATTATAGATGGCAAATTTTGAAATGTCTTCAGTGAGTTTTTTAGCATATAGCGTATTTTCTTTTTTGTTATAGTATATATAGTTAGAGGCTACCGCCGTTTCTTCTGTACTCAAGGTTGCAGCTTCGGACTGGAATACCAGTTCTAAACGCTCATTAAAAACACCTTGTTCACTTGTAAATCTATACGATTGTTCTTGTCTTAAATCAAAGTAAGCACCTGTTAAATGGTCTCTTAAATACACCTCTTGATCTTCTGGCAAATTTTCTAACGCTGTCATTTTTATTTCAAATGTGTAGTCTCCAGAAGCATTTAAATGTAAGGGTACTGCTTTTTCTGATGTAATAGCGCCATACGCTTGAATATTATAATGTTTACCTTCTAAAATTAAATTAAGGTCGCTATTACTTGTTGTCTCAATTTCTGCTTCATATCCATAATCGTAAGCATCTGTTGTTAATGTACTAAAACCAAGTAACAGTTCTCGTTTTACTGCTGGCCCTGTCACTGCATTGAACTCTAAACGTATTTTTTCAATAACAGAAGCGTCCTTAGAATCTTGTGAATTTTCAGAAACACGCTGCTGCGACTTCACAACGGATTGGTCTTTAAAAAATATTGAATTCTCTCCAGAACCAGTTTCTGAAGGGGTTTCTTTTACAAAAACACGCTGGCCATTATTAAACTTTATATGTCCGTCTGCTACCACTTCAACAATAAAGCCCTGCCCTACTGGCATATAAGCTGTTGGTACTTTTGTACCTTCATAACCATTCGTCGTCCCTCCTTCTATACCTACAAATTGAGACGCTCTTACGCCTCCTGTTTTATTCACTTGGGCATACCCGCCATTGTACTCGTCTAAAACATGAGAGTTTCCACTCCACTGTTGCCATAAGCTAATAGTCCCAGAAATTACGCCTGCATTATCATCTATAAATTTATCAATATCTAATGCCGAAGGGTAAGGATTACCAACAAGTACATTTGTTCGTGTTCGTGTTGGGTCTGTACCATTACTAGCGCGATCTTCTACCTCTATTTCTATTGGACCATTATTTGGTTTTCCTTCAAAAATAAAATCCGCATTAGGCCCTCCCGTTCCTTTTTGCGTATAACCAACGCCTGGACTTAAACCTCTTGTTACTGGAATTTGCGCCCAATCGTAATAACTAACTCCATTTATTAAAGTAAATAACCAATATGAGCTTACAGTCCCGTTAGCCGTGAAACCTCGTGTAAATTCTATAGCTTCTCCCAAACCATCTTTTAGCATATTAAGCCTAAAATTGGTGTTTTTGTTCGCATCTAACAAGCTTGTTTCTTCTGGTTCACCTACAGGAGAACACCAGTAGTTATACCAGTAAGGGTTGGTTGCGCCCTCTTGACGTCTTAAAATTTTACCATTTGCTGCTGTTACCAAATCACTGGTTGCGCTTTGTAACAATTGGGCATCTCCCAAAAGGTCTAGTGTACCATTTAACTCTAAGTAAGAGGTGTTTCGAACAGCATGATCGTTTTGTACGGTTAACTTCGCGCCAGAATCTATTAGCAATCCTGCAGTTACGATATCGTGATTGGTCGTAACATCTGCAGCTATTTTAACAATACTCCAGCTCTTATTGTTTACGATATCTTCAATATCCCATACAGCGCCGTGTGCCCAAACCGACTCTAACGTCCATGCGCCTGGATGACTAGCTAAATATGGCATTGGTGCTGTTTGATCTTGAACTGTATTGATATAATTTAAATACAAATCGTTATCATAACTGGAATAATCGGAAGTTTTTCCTGTAATAATATTGGTCATAGGATAGTACGCTATGAGGTGTGCCCATGATACTGTTTCTCCTGTTGCATTATCTACAATAGGTTTAGGCACCGTTGCGCCTTGTAATAATGCATTGTTTTCGTTAATCTCTTGGTAGACCATATTTTGAACTTGCGCCTCCGTTAATGCTACATCAAATACACGCACCTCGTCGATAGCGCCTTTAAAATAAAGATGATCGGTTACATCTTTCGTAGACAGTCGTCCCACTTCAAAATAGCCATTGGCAGCATCTGTACTTGCAATAGTTGCACCTGCGTGTCCTGTATCTTCTGAATGTGCCAAAACACCATCCACATACAAAGACACTCGACCAGTCTCACTTGAATACACCCCTGTAAGATGATGCCATTCCTCTTGGTTAATAGCAGTGCAGCCACAGCTTACAGTTACCTCTCCATGTAATGTTCTCACTGTAAACATTGGTTTCACACCATTCTCTAACCATAGTTTACAGCCCGTATCTTCACCTGCTAACACCATATCTGTAGTATTACCAGCATCTGTTTTTACCCAAGCCATGATACTTACATGAGGTAAACCTTCTATAAATGCATTTGTGGACAGGTAATCATCTACGCCATCAAAATCTATCGAAGCTGTTGCTGGTGGGTTACCATCAAACAGGTCTCTATAATCTAAATCACCGCCTAATGCGGCATCTTCATCGACATCTCCAAAAACAGCGATAAGTTCTGCAAGCGCTCCATTCGTAACTTCGTCATTAACATCCAAAACTCCAGTAACGGCGTCCAAATTATCATCAAGCCCATCGGTATCTGCATCTACATGTGTAAGTACGTTTGCCTGTCCATTTTCTTCTATATCTGGCGTACCATCATTATCGGTATCGCTATCAAACATATCTACCAGGTTATCTCTATCGGTATCTACAGGTACTATACCTGTGCCATAGCTTGTATCTATTCCTGTGGCAGGGTCTATGGTTCCCGAAGGCGCCCTGTAACCTGCTGTAGATTGCGCTTCTACGTTATCTGGAATACCGTCATCGTCACTATCAATGTCTAAGGTATTTAACAACCCATCGTTATCACTATCGCAAGAGGACTGCGCACCAAATTTTGTTAATCGTAGTCCTGTCGAAGTCGCAGATCCTGTGGTTCCAAAAATTAAATCTACATGCGAGAAAACATCAAAATCTAAGTACAAGAAATTTGTAGTTTCATCATTTCCTGAAGCGCCTTCACTAGACCAATTGGTTGTGTCTCCTGAAAGCGTAGGGTTTAGCCTGTATAAGGTATAGCCTGCTGGGTCTGGCGTATTTATAAATCCACCGACTTCCAATACCGTTGTTGGCGCTAAATACGACCTTACATTACGCGTTACAGTCGTCGCATTAAACCCGTTAATCTCTGTGAAATCAGAACCATTATTAGAATCATTATCTCTAAGTTGTAATATAAGGTCGTACAATACTGTTGTTGTTCCTTCTGGATTATCTGGGGTCGCAGATCCTGCTTCCACCAAATCTAAGGCATAACTCACATAACTATCATTTATAGGGCTGGTATCAGACATGTTTAATTCGGCATTACACGACACGGTAAACGTACCATTTATAGCGGTTACTGTTAAAACAATATCATAATATCGGTTTTGAAAAAACAACGCATTTTCATAAAGTACTTTCTCTCCTACTTTAACATCACTTAAAGTGGTTGCGGTTAATAAAGATGGAGCGTTGAACTGTATCGCTGCGGAACACTCATAAGTATCTATAATCCCATCATTATCATCATCTTGATCACAAATATCACTTATACCATCACCATCGGTATCCAAATTGCCCGAAGCCAAAGCGTCACAAGGATTAGTAACCGTTAGCGTAGCGCCATGCACTTCTCGCAGACATACATTGTTTTCATGTGTAACTTCCACATAATAACTATTACCATCTAACCCTGTAACATCTCTAATGGTTAATGAATTTCCTGTAACATTACTGTAAACACTTGAATTGGATAAGGCAACGCCTCCTGCATCTGGATCTCCTAAATACCATTGGTATTCAATTTCGAAAAACGAAAATGTAGATTGTCCAAAGCTAAAGTCTGGTGCTCCAGAGGCTGTAAAATTTGTGGTATTTCGCGAAAAAACATTTATACTAAAAGAGGCCGTATCGCCTTCGTTAGCACTTTGATCCTGAGGCACGTCATTCACAGTCAGGTTTGTGGCTACCACTTCATTTCCCGTCACCCCATTGTAGCCCCCTGAGCCTCCAACGACAGTTCCTGTTGCACTAAATCCTGTACCGTCTAAAATACCGTCATTATTAGCGTCTACACCTTCAGATTCTACAACATCATAACACTTATCGTTATCACTATCAAGATCCAAATGGTCTGGTGTACCATCACCATCGGTATCTAAAGCCTGACAGGCATCGAAAAAGAAAAATACATCATCGAAAATAGATCTTGAAGCTGCACTATCATCAACTTGGTTGTAAACATAAAATCTAAATTGGTAAGTTGTATTAGACGTTAAAAAGATATTTGATATATCCATATGGTCAAAATCACTATATGAAGGATCATTTGGCGTACGAAAAACATCTTCGGACAATGTTGTCCAAGTGCTAGACGTACTTTCTTTATACCATAGGGTCATATAAAAAGAATCGCCTTCGTTATTTTCCATAAACCACCCTGTGGTGACATCCTTTAAGTTAAAAGTATGTGCTTCTGCACCTGTTGTAAACGCCACCTGAATATAGTCCCCATTAAGTTCTGCTTCGGCTAACGTTGCGGAAGGCATTTGGGTTATTTCAACAAAAGAAGAGGTTACATTATAGGTAATACCACTTATAATCATACTGTCGGTAGCACTTACCGCCCAGTCTGTAATTGTGGGGTCACTGGTTTCATCCATTTCCAACGTACCGACAGGTGTATTTAACGTCCAACGAAAACTAGCATCGGTGAGATGCGCTGCAGATTCGTTACAGTCTGTGATACCATCGTTATCATCGTCGGTATCTATAAGATCTGGAATACTGTCACCATCTGCGTTTTGAGCATAAGAAAAATTTACTAGAAAGAAGAGTAAAACTAAAAGTGTAATAGACTGTTTCATATCAGATTGATTTAGTAAGTACTTATATCAATACTGAATAGCCAATGGAGTTGTCTATTTAGATACAGCTGAGGGGCTTAAATGTATCTCTGAAATAGATTTCGAGGTCAAATATAACTATCAGAATGATTTTATTGTACTAACCTTATTTTTTTTGATAAAGCATCAATAATCTAAGATAAAACACATGTGATTGTATACTAAAATGAGATTTAACCTACAATAGCAATCACCGTTTACAATTAGAAACATATCTTCATCCTGTAGCATTTCACCAAACATCACATTTATAGCGGTATAAACGTCTAAAAAATGAAGTTTACACGCTTCTATTGCGTCTTAAAACTAGCTGATCTATAAATAAAAAAGTATTTTAATTAATGTGATGCCATGCCTATTTGAATTTTATTTACGAAACACCTAATAGCCTAATGGGTTTTATTGTAGAGAGCGCCAAACCAATCAATTATAGACACCGACATATCATAGAGTTATCAGCATTAAAAAATTTCATCTCACCCTTTTAATTCAAAAACAACTATTACGTGTTTTTTAATTTTAATAGCGCCTACTATAACTAAGATACCTAAAAAAGTACCGACTGTAAAAGCCTTATTTTAATATGTTAAAGTTGTAAAATTAACATCATCCCAGTATTGTACAGGACAGCACGATGTCGTTAAGAGCGTAGTTTTGACCAGATAAAACAACTAAACATATGTTATTTTATTACAAATAAACCCATATGCTGCTTTAAAGAGATCACACAACCTCAACGTTATTTCGCGTAGCACATAGGGCTATCTCATACGCTAACCCGTATTTTTTGGAACGAAAAACATTAAACAAACCACTAAATTTTAAATTATGAAGACCATTCCATCCATTTTTTTAGCACTAACTATTGCCTTATTCTCATCTTGCGAAAGCGACCAATTAGAGGACAACAGCACTAATGGTTTAGAAGCTGAAACAATAGCTCTAACAGAAAAAGGGGGCTGTAACACTGAAGTATTGCGTAATGACATAAATTACCGCCTTGTCGTTAGAAACCTTAGAGGTCAAGAAGAAACTTATACTATTCCCAGAAACGCTATAGATCGCGATACAAGAGGTATTGATATAGATCTTAGATTGAGAGATCTTTTTAGCAATCGGTTTTTATCTGCTGGTGTAGATAGAATTACGTTACGCTCTAGAGGCGATTTTCAATTCCCAACATCATTCAATTCTCAGCCAGGTGCAAGAGTTAATGGCAGATTGATGTTATTCGAACAGGTAGACACTAATGTTGGCGCCAATAGAAGACTTGAAGCGGTTACTCGTGTACCTGCTAGGTTTGCAGAAAGAAGCCTTTCTGTGCTTTATCAAATTGATTGTGGTAACAGGTAATCATGAATTATTACTTTGTATGTAATAGCATATACATTGAAAGGCAGGAAACTTAAATGTTCCTGCCTTTTTATGTATCACCTAATGGTATTGGTTGCTTTTGACGTCTAAATAATTAGATCTACTAAGTCTTCTATTTTAGAGACTAACTCTACCTTTATAGCGCTATTTTTAAGACTTATTTTATTATACTTTGACACAAATATTGTTGAAAACCCTAACTTTTCAGCTTCTAAAATACGCTGCTCTACACGTTGTACAGGACGTACTTCTCCAGATAAGCCTACTTCTGCTGCAAAACAAAAGCTATGTGATAAAGGCGCATCTTCGTTAGACGATAGAATTGCAGCAACCACTGCCAAATCTATTGCTGGATCATCTACTGTAATTCCACCTGTTATATTTAAAAACACATCTTTTGCGCCTAACCTAAACCCTGCCCTTTTTTCTAAAACGGCTAAAAGCATATTTAAACGCTTGGCATTAAATCCTGTAGTACTACGTTGTGGCGTACCGTAAACCGCTGTACTTACTAAAGCCTGCACCTCAATCATTAGAGGGCGAGCGCCTTCTAATGTAGCCGCTATAACATGACCTGAGAGCTCTTCATCTTTTTTAGAAATAAGCACTTCAGAAGGGTTAGAGACTTCGCGCAAACCTGAGCCTTGCATTTCGTAGATTCCCAATTCGTTGGTAGAGCCAAATCTATTTTTATGTGCACGCAAAATTCGAAATACATGGTTTCTATCCCCTTCAAATTGCAATACTGTATCGACCATATGTTCTAAAATTTTTGGCCCCGCAATATTACCATCTTTAGTAATATGCCCAATAAGAATAACTGGTGTTGCGGTTTCTTTAGCAAATTTTATAAGCTCTGTAGTACATTCTTTTATTTGAGAGATACTTCCTGAAGACGATTCTATATAATCACTGTGCAAGGTTTGGATAGAGTCAACAATAACAATGTCTGGCTCTAAAGCTTCTATTTGTTTAAAAATACGTTGGGTCTTCGTTTCTGTAAGGATATAACAATTGTTAGCATCTAAATGGATGCGCTCTGCCCGCATTTTTATTTGTTTCTGGCTTTCTTCTCCCGAAACATAAAGTGTTTTATATGGTAATTTAAGCGCTATTTGTAACAATAAGGTACTTTTACCTATACCTGGTTCCCCGCCTAATAATGTTAGCGATCCTGGCACGATACCACCACCTAAAACACGATTAAACTCTGCGTCTAAACTATCGTATCTTGCCTCTTCAAAAACATCAATATCCTTAATTTTTAAAGGCTTAGCCGCACGTTTCGTTTGATTTACGGGAGTTTTCCATTCGCTTTTTTCTGGTTTTTGTAAAACCTCTTCTGCAATAGTGTTCCATGCTTTACAAGCATTACATTGTCCTTGCCATTTTGCGTATTGCGCACCGCAACTCTGGCAGAAAAAAGTTGTTTTTACCTTTGCCATTAATGAAATCCGAAATCTTCTTTTAAAGCATCGGCTAAATCCAACACTTCGTCTTTAGTAACACCTGCAATCTCATCTAACAAATACGCATTTTGATAAGTCCGTAATGCTTTTTTAGGCTCTCCGGTTTCTTCGTAGAAACGTCCTAAATAGTAGTTCCCCAATAGGGTTTTTGGATAGTGTTCTCGTGCCAATTTACCTAATGGTTCATAAAACTCAAACATTTCTTTTTTCTTAATCGCTGCTTCAATCGCTTTAAAATCATTGATCAAAATTTTCTTTTTGATTCCAAATAGGTTTTGTATAGTCTGGTATTTTTCTTCTAGATACACTACTGGAGAAATTTCTAACTGTAAAATTTCTTCTTTATATTCCTTCTTACTTATAGGCTGAAATACTTTAAATATGTTTTGTAACGCATTAGGAATGGCATGTGCTGGTGCAGAGTAATGCGATGCATTTTCAAAACTATCAAAACTATAAGACAGGAATGTATTTTCTACCGCTGTTATGTCTGCATGTAACGATTCGGTCATTCCTTTAACAGACTTAGAATCTGACGTGGACTGTGCCAAATAATAAAACAGCTTTGTTTTAATAGTTTTTAAATTTTGTGGAATATAGTCTAGCATATTAGGCGCTAATTCTGGACTTACAACCACATAAGCTTGAAATAATGGGTTTTCCTTCAATAAATAATAATTTATAAAATTAGCCGTTTCACCATGCCCTACGGCAACTCTAAAGTTTACAGTTCGAAAATTAGCTTCAATATAGGGTACGAGTTCTAAACCTAAAAACTCAAAGAATTTTGCTCCAGAGTCTACTGGCAACGAGTTTTGTTCAGAATACAAACAATCGTCGTAACGTGTATTCAACTGATTCACGCCCACAACAATGGCTTCTGGCATATCTTCCCAATACGAATAGTAGTCCACGTTTCCTGCTACAGCTTCAAATAAATAGTCTCCATCTAAAACAAAAAAGACAGGATAACTTTTCTCTGTATTTTCACCATAACCTCTAGGTAATTGAATTTTTATTTGACGGGCATCTCCCAATCTTTTAGACTGGAATGTCTCATATTTTACTTGTGCACTAACACTTCCCAATGCCATAAGCACAAGGAAAATAGAAGTAATCGTCTTTTTCATTTGTAAGTGATTTGTAAATTGATACTTGCAAGGTAATAAATTAACTTAGAGCTAAAAAGTAATCTTTAGTGCTTTTTAGTGCCTTTACCTCTATTGTAAATAGGTAAATACGCTAGAGAAAGCCCTCCAAAAATAATAATTAGAATGGTTTGAGATCCCCACATAATCCAACCAAAAGCGCGGCTGGGATCTTCTGGCAAATTAAATAATGTAAATGCTAAAACAATAGCTTCTGGATAAGAGCCAATTCCACCATTTGTTGCTGCGATACTAAAACTTGCCGCTATAAAACCAATTAAAATTGCTGCAAATGGCGCATTACTGGTTTCTGGCAAAGCAAAGGAAGTGACATAAAACATCAACACATACATCGTCCATATAAAAAGCGTGTGCCCGATAAAAGCCCACTTCTTTTTCATCTTAAAAATACTTAAGGCGCCTTCTACCAATCCATTTACAAAACGCTTTATCTTTAAAGCTAATGGAGAGGGACTCGTTTTAATAAATCTCAAAAAGAAAACCGCTATAACAACTAATACTGCGAGTGCTATACCTATTTTTAAAGGATTAAAGCGCTCCACCAAAAACCCATAGATAAAGTCAAATTGCAAAAGTAATGTCACAAGAATAATTCCTAGCATGACAAGCAAATCTGCGATGCGCTCTGCGACTATAGTACCTATACTTTTCTCAAAAGGCACTCCTTCATAATTTGTTAAAATCGATGCTCTTGCAACTTCTCCCGCTCTCGGTATGGTATAATTGATTAAATACGTTGCAAATACCGCCATGATACTATTGCCTAGCTTCACATGGTATCCCATAGGCTCTAATTGAAAACGCCATCTGTAAGCTCTAGACAAATGACTTAATAAGCCAAGCACAACACCTAGAGCGATAAACGTATAGTCTGCCTTTTTAAAATAACCAACAAGGGTTGTTATAGAAATTTGAGCTAAAGAATACCAAACTAAAAGCACCCCAATGAGCAAGGGCACTACAATTTTTACAGCTTTTGTAAGTTTAGGATTCAAACTTTATTTTAATAAGTTTGTAGCTTCATCTGGAAAAACTAAAGAGGGTTTAAACACCTTTGCAGTTTCGATATCCATAGTAGCATAAGTAATCAAAATAAGGGTATCACCAACAGCTACTTTTCGAGCCGCAGCGCCATTAAGCGTTATTTCTCCGCTTTTTCTAGGACCAGGAATGCAATAGGTTTCCAAACGTTCTCCATTATCATTATTTACGATTTGAACTTTTTCACCTTGAATAATATTTGCAGCCTCCATTAAATCTTCATCGATAGTAATACTACCAATGTAATTGAGTTCTGCACCTGTACATTTGACTCTGTGAATCTTAGATTTTACGACTTGAATTTGCATGGGGCAAAGATAATTAATTTAAAGCGATATTATCTATCAATCTTATATCGCCAGCAAATACAGCTATAAATGCTCTGTATTGCTTGTTATTAGACTTGCGTTTTACGGGTTTTAGGGTTGATACATCTGCAATTAAAAAATACTCTAACGCCAACAAGTCGTTAGCCTTAAATTGCTGCGCAACCCATTCCGTTACTTTAGTAGCACTTTCTGTGCCAAATTTAATTTTGGCAGCCTTTAAAGTTTTATAGATAAAAGGCGCTTCATTGCTGTGCGCTTTAGTAAGTCTTACATTTCTCGAACTCATAGCCAAACCACTTACTTCTCTGTGTATTTCGCAGCCTACTACGTCTACGGGAATATGCTGTTTCTCGACTAACTTTTTTACAATTTGCAATTGTTGAAAATCTTTTTCGCCAAAATAGGCTTTATCTGGAGTCACAATTTCAAAAAGACGCTTCACTATGGTACCAACACCATCAAAATGCCCTTCACGAAACTTGCCTTCCATTTCGAACTCTAGACCTTCAAAATCAAAACGTTCTGAAACCACTTGATCTGCATAGACGTCTTCAACCGAGGGTGCATAAACAACAATAGCATCTTTATGAACTGTTTTTAACAATTCTACATCTGCTTCTAGCGTTCTAGGGTATTTTTTCAAGTCGTCTTGGTTGTCAAACTGCGTAGGATTGACAAAAACACTCACTACAACATAGTCGTTTTGCGCTAAAGCCTTTATAACCAATTGCAGGTGTCCTTGATGAAGCGCCCCCATTGTGGGCACCATACCAACCGATTTCTTTTGAGATTTAAAAGCACTTACAGCGCGAATAACATCCTCTTTTTGTTTGTAAACTTCCAAATTTTATAAAAAATTTAACGGGTGCAAACTTAAGATTTTACAAGGACTTTGCATAAAATTTTGTACTTTTGCGTGTTTTTATTTTTGAATCTTCAAAAGCAAACCATATATGAAAGATAAGAGGATATTATATGTATCATCTGAAGTAGTGCCTTATTTACCAGAAACTGAAATTTCTTCAATGTCGTTCGAGGCACCTAGAATGGTTAATCAACAAGGTGGTCAAATTAGAATTTTTATGCCGCGCTATGGCAATATCAATGAAAGGAGACACCAATTACACGAAGTTATAAGACTCTCAGGGATCAATTTAGTAATCAATGACTTAGACATGCCACTTATTATAAAAGTAGCATCGATACCTAAAGAACGTATTCAAGTTTATTTTATTGATAATGACGAATACTTTAAGAGAAAAGCCACTTTAACCGACGAAAACGGTGAATTATTTAAAGATAATGACGAGCGTGCCATTTTCTTTGCTAAAGGTGTTATTGAAACTGTTAAAAAATTAAACTGGTCTCCAGACATTATTCATGTACATGGATGGTTGGCGTCTCTATTACCTCTATACCTTAGAGAATACTATAAAGATGAACCTTTATTTAACGAAAGTAAAATTGTAACCTCTGTATACAATCAAAGCTTCGATGATACGTTAAACAAAGACATGGTTAATAAAATTAAGTTTGATAATATTGACGAAGAAGCGATCAAACCTCTAGAGGAACCGTCTTATAATAATTTAATGAAAGTTGCCATTGATTATTCTGATGCGCTCATCGTAGGTTCAGAAGCTTTACCCGAACTTTTAGAAACGTATATTAAAGATTCTAATAAACCTGTATTAGAACATAAAAATAAAGATGAATTCGGCGAAGCTTACACTCAGTTTTTTAATACTGAAGTTTTAGTTTAAGCCTTTAATATTCATCATTTAGCAGACTATTTATGAAGATATTTAAAGTCATTAAACACACTTTCACATTGGTATGTATCGTGTTTGCGGCAGTGAGTTGTGATGAAGAATTCACTTCTATTGAAAGTAATGTTGTTGGGGATGATAATTTTAATTTTGACACCCCAAGAGACGTTATAGACATTGTCGCTTATAATGCTAACATTGAGGCACAACAGATCAACAATTTACCTTCATATTTATTAGGCTATTTTAATGACCCTGTATATGGCGCTACTAGTGCTAGTATTGTAACACAAGTTAGTCCTGAAACCCTTAATCCTGATTTCGGGTCTAACCCAGAGGTTACTTCTGTTATTTTAACCATCCCGTATTTTAGTACAGCTATAGGTGGTGACAGTGCGAATCCTATATTTCGATTAGACTCTCTATTCGTACAAGACAATAACATTGTAAATCTGCAACCTATAAATTTATCTATTCATGAAAATACATTTTTCTTAAGAGACTTCGATCCAAATAGTACAGATGATACCGAAAATTATTTTTCTAGGGCCAATCAAGACACTTCAAACAATTTGGCATTATTGGGATCTCAAGAGATAAATTTTGATGACAACATAGGTCATACCTTTATTGAGTCTCAATCTTTCGAAATATCTAACGCGCCGAGAGCTATTAATTCTGAAGAGGCAGATAGTGATGCGAATACCACTACTATTCTCGAACCTGCTTTCCAAATAGATTTAGCACAGACAGCTGCTAACAGAACCTTTTGGCAAGAGAAACTATTTAATTCATCGAATACAGAAGCCTTATCAAACTTAGGGCTTTTTGAGACGTTCTTTAGAGGTTTATACATCAAAGCGGAAGCGCTTAATGGCACTGGTAGCATGGTACTTCTTAATTTTTTAGACCCAGGGGCTAACATTATAATTAATTATACTAATGATGAAACAGTAGCGCCTAACACTTTATCTTATAGATTAAATTTCACAGGCAACCGGTTAAATACATTTATCAATAATTTTACTTCTGTACTTCCAGTAAATGCAGACACTACTAATGGAGACCCTAGAATATACCTTAAAGGTACAGAAGGTGCTATAGGTGTTATAGAACTTTTTGACGACACCACCTTAACGGACTGTAATTGCGGTACAAATAGTGCTGGCGCTCCAATTGTGGTTAGAGCAACGGCATTAGAATGTTTTAAGAAAACCTATCGTAAAACCGATGATGAAGGCAATATTTTACCTCAAGTAAACGGTCGTTTCGAACTAAAACGCTTAATAAACGAGGCACAGATTTTAATCTATGAAGATGCTACTAGAGTTTCTAACGCGGTAGATGCCAATGGTGAAGATTACCATACTCATGATAGACTTTACATCTATAATTTAGACACAAACGGTTCTATTTCTGATTATGATGAAGATCCTACACCAGATGATACGCCTACACGAATTGCTAGATCCTTTAGTTCCAGTTTAAGAACGACATTTGTAGAAAACGGAGAGCGTGTTTCTAGGTATAGATTACGTGTTACCGATCACCTAAATGATATTTTGTTTAACGATTTTCCAAATCCAAAATTAGGTTTAGTGTCTACAAATAATATTAATATCGCTATTACCGCGCCTTTGGGTAATAGCACAGAAAATAGTACTGTTACCGAAGTCCCTTTTAATACCGTAATAACGCCAAGAGGTACCGTATTAGTTGGCTCAAATACCAATGATGCTAACAAAAGAATGCGTTTAGAGATTTTTTCTACTGAACCGAGATCATAATAAAATAACGTACCCTGAAAGAACTTCTCAGCGTTTAGATGAGTTTTATCGTATAAATTAGCGCATTCGTATAATAATTGTTATTCGTTAACTTTTATTTTACATATTTGCGTACATATTAAAATCAAGAAACTATGTGTGGAATTGTTGGATATATTGGACCAAGAGATGCTTACCCCATCGTAATAGAAGGCCTTAAAAGACTAGAATATAGAGGTTATGACAGTGCCGGTATAGCATTGTATGACGGTACAGACTTAAAAGTAGCCAAAACCAAAGGTAAAGTCTCTGAACTGGAAAAGTGTGTTGAAAACGAGATTACAAAAACAGGTAATTTAGGCATAGGTCATACACGTTGGGCAACACATGGTGTTCCTAATGATGTGAATTCACATCCTCATGTGTCAAACTCTGGAGATTTAGTCATTATTCATAATGGTATTATCGAGAATTACGAATCCCTTAAAAAAGAATTGATCAATAGAGGTTACACTTTTAAATCAGATACAGATACAGAAGTTTTAATTAACCTTATAGAAGAGGTTAAGAAAAAAGAAAAGGTAAAATTAGGAAAAGCAGTACAGATTGCATTAAACCAAGTTGTAGGGGCTTATGCTATTGCCGTTTTCGATAAAAACAAACCTGAAGAAGTGGTTGTAGCGCGTTTAGGAAGTCCTTTAGCGGTAGGGATTGGTGAAGACGAATTTTTTATTGCAAGTGATGCCTCTCCATTTATAGAGTATACTAAAAACGCAATATACTTGGAAGATGAAGAAATGGCTATTATCAGATTCCACAAAAAAATAAAAGTTAGAAAAATTAAAAATGATGCTGAAGTGCCTGCAAATATTCAGGAGTTGCAATTAAACTTGGAACAGATTGAAAAAGGCGGCTACGAGCATTTTATGTTAAAAGAAATACACGAGCAACCTAAAGCTATTGTAGATACTTATAGAGGGCGCTTATTGAGAGATGAGGCCATTATTAAAATGGCAGGCATCGAGGATAATATGAAGAAATTCTTAAATGCCAACCGCATTATTATCGTCGCTTGTGGCACCTCATGGCATGCCGGACTTGTTGCCGAGTATATCTTTGAAGATCTTGCACGAATTCCTGTTGAAGTGGAATATGCTTCTGAATTTAGATACAGAAACCCTGTTATTACCGAAAACGATGTGCTTATAGCAATTTCGCAATCTGGTGAAACTGCCGATACTCTTGCCGCTATAAAGATGGCTAAATCTAAAGGCGCTTTTGTATTTGGTGTATGTAATGTTGTTGGTTCATCTATCGCTAGAGAATCAGATGCAGGAGCTTACACACATGCTGGCCCTGAGATTGGTGTGGCTTCTACAAAAGCATTCACCACGCAGATTACGGTATTATCATTAATAGCCTTAAGATTAGCTAGAGCTAAAGGCACTATCTCTAGTTCTGATTTCCGTCGTTATTTATTAGAAATGGAAATGATTCCTAATAAAATTGAAAAAGCTTTAGAATCTGATGCACATATTAGAGTGGTTTCAGACATTTATAAAGATGCCTCTAATTTCTTATACTTAGGTAGAGGTTACAATTTCCCTGTAGCATTAGAAGGGGCCTTAAAACTTAAGGAGATTTCTTATATTCATGCTGAAGGGTATCCTGCGGCTGAAATGAAACATGGTCCTATTGCACTTATCGATGAGAATATGCCAATAGTAGTTATTGCAACTAGAGCAGAACATTACGATAAAGTGGTGAGTAATATTCAGGAAATAAAATCTAGAAAAGGGAAAATAATAGGTGTTATTACTGAAGGTGATACTATTGTTAGAGAACTTGCAGACCACGTTATCGAAGTTCCTGATACTATAGAAGCACTATCTCCTCTATTAACGACAATTCCGCTACAACTTTTATCATATCACATAGCTGTAATGCTAAATAAAAACGTAGATCAACCTAGAAATTTAGCGAAATCGGTAACCGTTGAATAACAGTACACTAAAGAGAAGGTTTTAGCGACACCTTCTCTTTTTCTTTTTTTTATTCTTGTTTTCAATCCTGTTTTCTGTTAAAAACGCAATTATTTTATGTTTTTTTTAACAAAAAATACTATGCGTGCATAATTTTTTTATATTTTTAGGGTGTTGTGTCTATTAAAGAAATAGCCGAACACTCATAATTAAACTAATTAATGCAGATGAAAACAATTCTACAACTCACACTGTTTTTGTTTAGTGTACTCACCTACGCACAGACAACTATTTCTGGAACTGTTACAGATTCTAGTGGCCAACCTATCCCTGGCGCTAACGTAATTATTGTTGGAACAACATCCGGTACCATATCAGATTTTGATGGCGGTTTCAATTTAACTGTTAGTCAAAAACCGCCCTTTACCATTCAGGCTAGTAGCGTTGGATTCGAAACAGCATCTACTTACTATACATCAAAATCATCAAAAGTAACACTCATTCTTAAAGAAGGAACTTCTCTTGATGAAATTGTTATTTCTGCATCGCGTACTCCAGAACGTGTTTTTGAATCTCCTGTTACTATAGAACGCTTTGGATTAAAAGCTATAAAGAATACAGCTGCCGCAGAATTTTATGACGGCTTAGAAAACATTAAGGGTGTTGATATCAACACAAATAGTTTAACCTTTAAATCTATAAATACCAGAGGGTTTGCTACATTTCAAAACACACGTTTTATGCAACGTGTAGATGGTATGGACAACTCTGCGCCAGCACTTAACTTCCCCTTAGGAAATCTTTTAGGTATGGTTGAAACAGATGTACAAAGTGTAGAAATTTTACCCGGTGCAGCATCTGCCCTATATGGTGCCAATGCCTTTAATGGTATTTTATTTATGACCAGTAAAAGCCCTTTTGACCATCAAGGCATTAGTGGTTATTATAAATATGGTGTTACCTCTCAGGACGTTTCTGGAGACAACGAGTATTTAGATTACGGGGTACGTGTAGCTCATAAATTTAGCGACAAGTTTGCTGCAAAAGTTAACTTTAGTTTCTTAAAAGGAACAGACTGGGGTGCAAATGATACCCGAGGTAAAAACAGAAACGGTAATTTTGTTGATGCTTCTAGTACACGAGAAAATGATATTGATTATGATGGGATCAACGTTTATGGAGATTTAGTAAGTACTAATTTAGCCAATGTAAAATCTAGCCAAGCGTTCCTTGACAATCTACCAAACCCTGCATTAGCTAACCTCATTCCTGATGTTAATGTAAGTAGAACAGGTTATAATGAAGTTGACTTAACCAATTACCAAGCGCGAAGTTTCAAACAAGATTGGGGTTTATTTTATAGGCCATGGGGAAATGATTTTGAAATTCAATATCAAGGGAAAATAGGCTCTGGTTCAACATTATACCAAGGCTCGAACAGGTATTCTATAAATAATTTCTTTCTGCAACAGCATAAAATCGAAATTAAAAATGATAATTTCTTCATTAGGGGTTATGTCACTGCAGATAATGCGGGCGACTCTTACGATTTGGTATTTACTGGTGTAAATGTAAACAGACAATGGAAGTCTGATTCCCAATGGTTTGGAGAATATGCTGGAGCATTTCTACAAGGTACATTAGCAGGTTTAAATGCTAATGAAGCGCATGCCAATGCAAGAACCGTAGCAGACACAGGACGATTAGAACCAGGTACACCAGAGTTTGAACGTGCAGTCCAAACCGTTATAACCGATTCTGACATACAAACGGGCAGTCAATTTAGAGATGAATCTAAGATTTACCACTCTGATGTTAATTATAACTTTAGCCACTTGGTTGATTTTGCAGAAATTCAAGTTGGTGGTTCTTATAGAACTTACGTGCTTAATTCTTTTGGTTCTATCTATACAGACGGTGATGGTGAAATACCCTATTCTGAAGCTGGTGCCTATACTCAAATTCAAAAGAAACTTTTAAAAGACGACCGTCTAAGATTAACAGGCTCTATTCGTTATGACAAATCAGAACTTTTTGATGCATTTTTCTCACCAAGATTATCTGTAGGTTATAATTTAGGGAAAGACAATAAACACAATTTAAGAGCATCTTTCCAAACAGGGTTTAGAAATCCAGATACACAGGCTCTATACATTGGTTTCGATGTAGGTCCTATCATCCTTTTGGGTAGTGCACCCGACAATCCTGAACGTGATATAAGAACAGCTAGCGGCAACGCTCTATCTGCAACAGGTAGAGCCGTATTAAGAACAGATAGTTTTACATACGACGGTAGTGGCGCATACAACAATTCATTTACTAGAAGTTCTGTCTCTGCATTTGCCAATTCTCAAAATCCAGCAGATTTACAAATTGCAAATCCAGATTTTGTCCAACCAGAACAAGTCAGTTCTTTCGAAGTGGGCTATAGAGGAAAAATAAAAAAGTTTATTGTAGATGTAAGCGCATATTACAACCAGTATGACAATTTTTTAACAACAGTAGACGTTGTAAATCCTTTTTATGGTGATGTACAATTAACACAAACAACGGCTACGGCTCAAGGCGATGCACCTTTAGCTGCTATAGCTTTAGCAAATCAAGATTTTCAAGCCTATAGAGCCTATACAAATACCACTGAGAAAGTAAGTTCTTTTGGATCTTCAATAGGTGTTACCACTAAAGTTTTAGGCAATTTTGATTTGGGTGCAAATTACACGTTTGCACGATTAGATTTTGACCGCCAGGCCAATTCAGATTTCCAAACAACGTTTAATACACCAGAACATAAATTTAAAACCACATTTGGCAATACAGAGCTTTTCAAAAACTTTGGTTTTAACGTTGCATGGCGTTGGAGTGATAATTACGTATGGGAATCACCATTTATTACTGGTGAAGTGCCTTCATATCATGTACTAGATGCTCAACTTAATTTTAAAGTACCAAAGTTAAAATCACTATTAAAAGTGGGAGCGACAAACCTATTAGGCGATGAATACTTTACAGCTGTAGGTACAGGGTTTATAGGAACGCAATACTATGCTTCACTAACAATCAATAACTTATAATATAAAAACTATGACACTTAAATATATATGTTCAGCGGCTCTTTTACTAGGTTTATTTGCCTGTGATGATGTTGATAGTCCAATACCAGAGGAAACCGTTCTTCCAGAACTTACAGCAGGAACGGCCGATTTTTCTAATTATGTTGCACTTGGCGCTTCATTTGCAGCAGGTTTTACTGACGGGAGTTTATTTAGAGTTGCCCAAGAAAATTCATTTCCCAACCTATTATCACAACAATTTGCAAATGTAGGAGGCGGTACATTTAACCAACCGCTTTTAAACGATAATATAGGAGGTTTACTTATTGCTGGCAATCCTAATCCTGCTACGGGTTCTAGACTATTTTTTAATGGTAGCGGTCCTGAAAGATTAGATGCTACGACAAGTACCGAAGCAACAAACGTGATCCCTGGTCCTTTCCAAAACCTTGGTATCCCTGGTGCAAAAAGTTTCCATTTGGTCTTTGATGGTTATGGGAATCCTGCAAATTTAAGTTTAGGCTTAGCCAACCCGTACTATGTTAGAGCAGCATCTAGCCCAACAGCCACACTTTTAGGTGATGCCTTAGTCCAAAATCCTACGTTTTTCACCTTATCACTTATAGGAGGAAACGATTACCTCGGTTTTGCAACCTCGGGTGGCGATGGCTCTAATCCATTAACACCTCAAGAAGGGCCTGTTGGCGTAGGCTTTGAAGCTACTTATAATGCTCTAATAAATGGTTTAACCGCTAATGGCGCCAAAGGTGTGGTGACCTTACTCCCTAATGTTGAAGACATTCCATTTTTCACAACCGTACCAAACAATGCGCTTGTATTAGACGAGGCCACAGCGGCACAACTAACAGGCGTTTTTCAAGCAGTTAGTGGCATCTTTAGCCAAGGCCTACAATTACAAGGCATCCCTGAGGCAAATGCAAATGCGCTTGCTGCTCAATATGCTATACCTTTTAATGAAGGTGCTAACCGTTGGATTATAGATACTCCTGTTACAGATGAAAACCCTCTTGGATTTAGACAAATGACAGAAAACGAATTGCTCTTACTCACCATAGATCAAGGGGCTTTAGCTAACGGCTACGGAACAGTAACCCTTACACCTGAAGTTCTTCAAGTTCTTGGAATATTACAACTGGGAGGTATACCAACACCAGAACAGGCTAATTTAGTATTAAGTGCCGTAAATGGTATAGACGATAGGGATGTATTAGACACAGAAGAACTTGAACAAATCACCGCAGCCATCTCTGGGTACAATACAACAATACAAAGCGTTGCTGATGCCAGTGCCGATATAGCACTTCTTGATTTGAATCAAACACTTAAAGATTTAAGAACAGGTATTGATTTCGATAATTTTAATATAACATCTAGTTTGGTAACAGGAGGCGCTTTTAGTTTAGATGGGATACATCTTAGCGCAAGAGGTTATGCGCTTATGGCCAATCAATTTTTAAACGCTATAGACACCACTTTTGGCTCTAATTTTATCGCTTCGGGCAATCGTCTTAACGCTGTAGATTTTGGTACTTTATACGGACCTAATTTATAAAAAACATTACCCTCGTAAAATAAAAACACCTCCTAATGGAAGGTGTTTTTTTTTATTCTTTAAGCGAAGGGCTTAATTAATATAGATTCTCAAAAAATTAACGGTATTTTAGTTTGTTTTATCAAAATAACACGACTGCTATACAAAACTCTTCAAACTGAGATCTAATTTTTGGAAAAGTTGTATTTTTGGAGAATATTTTTTTTTACGAAGCGATAGCATCACATATATAATGGATAAATTTTCCTTTTTAAACGCTGCACACACAGCATACTTTGCAGATTTGTACGATCAATACCTGCAAAACCCCGATAGTGTTGAACCTAGCTGGAGAGCTTTTTTTCAAGGTTATGACTTTGGATCTGAAGAATTCGCAATTGACAACGCTGTTCAAAATAACACGAACTCTGTAATACCAGAGCATGTTCAAAAAGAATTTCAAGTAGCACGTTTAATAGACGGTTACAGAAGTCGCGGGCATTTATTTACAAAAACCAATCCTGTTAGAGACAGAAGAACCTATTCACCAAGTCTGGATATTCAAAATTTTGGATTATCAGAACGTGATTTGGATACTGTTTTTAATGCAGGTGATATACTTGGACAAAGCGGACAAACATTACGCCAAATTTTAGATCATCTTAATTTGATGTATTGCGATACCATAGGCGTTGAGTACATGTACCTTCGTAACCCTGATGTGATAAAGTGGTGGCAAGACAAATTAAATATTAACGACAACCATCCTAGCTACTCTGCTGAGACTAAGAAATACATTCTTTCTAAGTTAAATCAAGCTGTAACTTTCGAAAATTTCTTGCAGACCAAATATGTAGGGCAAAAGCGATTTTCATTAGAAGGTGGAGAGTCTTTAATTCCAGCCATTAGTAACACACTTTACAATGCTGTAGAAAAATATGGCGTTAAAGAATGTGTACTTGGTATGGCACACAGAGGGCGTTTAAGTACTTTAGTAAACATCTTTAGAAAACCTGTTCGAGAACTCTTTAGTGAATTTGATGGTAAAGATTTTGAAGATGAAGAAATCGATGGTGATGTAAAATACCATTTAGGATTAACCTTAGATAAAACTTATCAAAACGGGAAGTCTATCAAAATGAATTTGGTTCCAAATCCATCTCATTTAGAAACTGTTGGACCTGTTGCAGAAGGTATAACTCGTGCTAAGATTGATGATGATTATGATGGAGATGATTCCAAAATACTCCCAATTTTAGTGCATGGAGATGCCGCAGTAGCGGGGCAAGGTATTGTTTATGAAGTGGCTCAAATGAGTCAACTTAATGGCTATAAAACTGGAGGTACCATCCATATTGTAGTAAATAACCAAATAGGATTTACTACCAATTATTTAGATGGACGTTCTAGTACTTACTGTACCGATGTCGCTAAGGTAACATTATCTCCAGTTTTACATGTTAATGCAGATGATGCAGAAGCAGTTGTTCATGCTGTAGAATTGGCCTTAGATTACAGAATGCGTTATAAAAAAGATGTTTATATCGATTTATTGGGGTATAGAAAATATGGTCATAACGAAGGGGATGAACCACGTTTTACACAACCAAAATTATATAAAAACATCTCTAAACACGACAATCCTTTCAAAATATATGCTGAAAAACTCATTGCTGAAAATACGATTGATCAAAGTTATGCCGATGGTATTGTTTCAGAATTTAAAGCCACTTTAGAAAACGAATACGAAAAGTCTAAAGAGGCAGAATCTTCTAAGGTTCGTGAGTTCATGCAAGAGCGCTGGAAAGGTTTTACACGTAGAGGTGTTGATGCCATGCTCGAGCAAGATAATACAAGCTATCCCGTAGAGAAATTAAAAACGATCTCTAAAATAACCTCTACAGTACCAGAAGGGGTTAAATTCTTAAGAAAAGCAGAACGTATCTTAAAAGGCCGTACCAAAATGGTCTTTGAAACCGATCAACTCGATTGGGGTATGGCAGAAACCTTAGCTTATGGAAGTTTGCTTGAAGAAGGTTTTAATGTTCGTATCTCTGGTCAAGATGTAGAACGTGGTACGTTTAGCCATAGACACGCAATCTTAAGAGACGAAATATCTGAAGAACGTATTAATCTTCTAAATACCAATCCTGCCAATAAAGGTGAAATGTATATTTACAATTCCTTTTTATCAGAATATGGTGTTCTTGGTTTCGATTATGGTTATGCATTAGCAAACCCGAATACTTTAACCATTTGGGAAGCACAGTTTGGTGACTTTAGTAATGGCGCTCAAATTATTTTTGACCAGTACTTATCGGCAGCAGAAGATAAATGGAAGGCACAGAACGGTATAGTGGTTTTATTACCGCACGGTTACGAAGGTCAAGGTTCTGAACACTCTTCTGCAAGAATAGAACGTTATCTACAATTATGTGGTAACGATAATATGATTGTTGCAGATTGTACAACGCCTGCAAATATGTTTCACTTGTTAAGACGACAAATGAAACGTGATTATAGAAAACCTCTCATCGTATTTACGCCAAAAAGTTTATTACGTCATCCTAAAGCCGTCTCTTCAATTAGTGCATTAGCAGAAGGAAGCTTCGAAGAAGTTATAGACGATACTATCGCCCCAAAAGGTGTTGAGAAATTGGTGTTCTGTACAGGTAAATTTTATTACGACCTGTTAGCAAAGCGCGACGCTCTAGAAACGACTAACGTTGCCTTGGTGCGCATAGAACAACTGTTCCCGCTTCATTTAGAAAAAATACAAAACGTTATAGACCGTTATCCTAATGTAAAGTCTTATGTTTGGGCTCAAGAAGAACCTCAAAACATGGGGGCTTGGACACATATGTTACAACGCATGAACTTGGTAAAATTAGAGGTAAACTCTAGACCTTTTGCCTCTGTTCCTGCTCCAGGATCTAGCACAAGAGATAAAGCGAGACAACAACGCGTTATCAACACGGTTTTCGATATAGAAGAATAAAAAACAAAATTAAAATACAATTAAAATTATTTACGCATGGTTTTAGAAATGAAAGTACCATCTCCGGGAGAATCTATTACAGAAGTAGAAATAGCTACTTGGTTAGTAGAAGATGGCGATTATGTTGAAAAAGATCAAGCTATTGCAGAAGTGGATAGCGATAAAGCTACTTTAGAATTACCTGCAGAAGCGAGTGGTACTATTACTTTAAAAGCAGAAGAAGGTGATGCTGTTGCCGTTGGTGCTGTAGTATGCCTTATTGATACAAGTGCTGCGAAACCAGAAGGTGATGCTGCACCTAAAGAAGAAAAAAAGGAAACACCTAAGGCAGAAACAGCTTCTGCTCCTAAGGCTGTTGAAACTAAAACCTATGCTTCTGGAAGCGCAAGTCCTGCGGCTAAAAAAATATTAGCAGAGAAAGGGATTGATGCGGGTTCTGTTTCTGGTTCTGGAAAAGACGGTCGCGTTACTAAAAACGATGCTGTTCAAGCCGTTCCATCTATGGGCACACCTACAGGTGGTAGCCGAGGAACAACAAGAAGCAAAATGTCTATGTTACGTCGTAAAGTAGCAGAGCGTTTAGTTGACGTTAAAAATACAACCGCGATGTTAACAACATTTAATGAAGTTGACATGGCTCCTATTTTCGAGCTTAGAAAAGAGTATAAAGAGACGTTTAAAGCGAAACACGGTGTTGGCTTAGGGTTTATGAGTTTCTTTACTTTAGCTGTTGTTAGAGCGCTTAAAATGTATCCTGCTGTAAATTCAATGATTGATGGTAAAGAGATGTTAACTTACGATTTCTGTGATATTAGTATTGCTGTTTCTGGACCTAAAGGACTTATGGTTCCTGTAATTAGAAATGCAGAACACCTAAGTTTTAGAGGTGTAGAATCTGAAGTAAAGCGTTTGGCACTTCGTGCAAGAGATGGTCAAATTACAGTAGATGAAATGACAGGAGGTACGTTTACCATTACTAATGGTGGTGTATTTGGAAGTATGCTATCTACACCAATCATCAACCCACCTCAAAGTGCTATTTTAGGGATGCACAATATCGTAGAACGCCCTGTTGCTATAAATGGTGGTGTTGCTATTAGACCAATCATGTATGTGGCCTTATCTTACGATCATAGAATTATTGATGGTAAAGAAAGTGTAGGGTTCTTAGTAGCTATTAAAGAAGCTTTAGAGAATCCTGTTGAGATACTCATGGATAATAATATTACTAAAGCGTTAGAGCTTTAATACAATTTAAAATTCAAGACTTAAAAGCGAGACATGTACATGTTTCGCTTTTTTATTTTAGGCCT
Organism: uncultured Flavobacteriaceae bacterium; assembly: GCA_947504035.1. Classification (GTDB taxonomy): domain Bacteria; phylum Bacteroidota; class Bacteroidia; order Flavobacteriales; family Flavobacteriaceae; genus Jejuia; species Jejuia algarum. The sequence continues at coordinate 71,882 of CANNGA010000001.1, read as the reverse complement.
CTTTATTGCAGTTTGTTTGTTTATTACGAGGGTTTTCGTAGTACGTAATGATGTATTAAGACATCGAAAACCTTTTTAAGTATAACGCAGGCTTATAAAGCGTATTTTATTTTAGTACAACTTCCAATTGCCTTGTTTGTAATACACATACAACTTAGGGTCGAAAATCGTATTGATACGTATAGCACTAGTATCGACTAAAGGTTTTCCAAATGCCGTAAGTCCTTTTACAGCTGCTGTATTGAGCCATTTTAAATTAAGATCTTTATTGATCTCTAAATGCGCTACTGCTGAAGCTGTTACAGGTGTTTTCATACCTATCACCCAACCCCATTCGCCTAAGGTTAAGACTTGATTATGCATAGGCATGGTATAAAATCCTGAGGCACGTAATGTTTTAGCTATGCAATAAAATGCTTTCGTAGCATAATATGGGCTTCCAGCTTGGGTTATAAACACTCCATCTTTGGTAAGTCTATTATGGCAGAGCTTATAAAATGCCTTTGTATATAGTTTATTTAAATCGACGTTATTAGGGTCTGGTAAATCTACTAAGATAGCGTCGTAAAGCCCTGTATCTTGTTCTAAAAACGTAAATGCATCTGCAGCTACAGTACGCACCTTAGCATTAGCAAAAGCCCCTTTATTTAAGTCTTTAAAAATGGTATGATTGGCCCCCAAATTTAACATGGCCTCATCCAAATCTACCAAAGTAATAGCCGTTACGCTATCATACTTTAATAACTCTCTAACTATGCAACCATCACCACCTCCTAATACCAGAATAGACGTCTTTTTTTTTGCTAAACCCAGTGTTACATGTACCATAGGTTCGTGGTACAAATATTCGTCGAATGTGGAGAGTTGCTGATTGCCGTTTATGTAAAGAGAGTACCATGCGTTCCACTTGGTAATCACTATTTTTTGATATTTAGTTTGCGTTGTAAATACAATTTTGTCTTTATATTTAGCTTGTTCACCAAATAACACTAATGGCTTTGCAAAACAAGCTCCAACCACTATTGCACTTAACACAAGCACATATAGTATTTTTATAAGCCTTCCTAAACGTTTAGAAATCTCGTGCTTTAAGACATAAAACAGCCAAAAGGAAACACCTAAGTTTAAAAGTCCAAGTACAAAAGGTGTATAAGTAAGTCCTAAATAAGGCAGGCCTACAAAGGCAAAAAATAAGCCCCCAAGCAAACTCCCATAATAATCCTTTTCTAAAATATTTGAAATATTTAAACGCAACTCTTCAAAGTCATTGTTAATTCTGGTCGCAAAAGGTATTTCTAAACCTATGAGTAAGCCTATAGTAATGGATAGCAGGTATATAACCACCCAAGATATATTGGTAAAACCATAAACGAGATAAGAGGCAATGGCAGAAAATGACACCAAAACAGACAGTAGCAATTCTGTAATTACAAAGTAGAATATAATGTTACTGTTAAACGATTTACTTAACCTACTACCAAGCCCCATAGCAAATAGCATGATAGACACAATAAGCGTAAATTGTAAAATAGCATTCCCTATAAAATACGATGCCAATGTAGACAGGATGTACTCTGCAACAATACCACTAAACCCTGTAGCAAACAATGCTGTTTTTAGGGCAAAGGATTTTCTTTTATTAGAAATCTGCACGCGCTGTAATTTTATTTTCCAAAACCTCCTGAACGTGATCTTGTGGTAGAGCCACCATCGTAACGGGATGAACTGGCACTCTTTCGAGTTCTAAAGGTGCTCCAACTAGAACTGCTACGCTTTCTTGTAAAAAAACTAGAGCGCTTCGATTTTTGATATGCACTATTTGTACCATAAGAGGTCGCCCCATTTGTTGTACCACCATAATAAGACCGTCCTGAAGCATTATAGACTTTATTAGAGACATAATCTCTTTGGTAGGCTGGTCGCCTTAACATCCAATACCAAAATAAACCCGAAGTATGTGGACGCCAAACCCTTCTAGAACTATCAGTGTTTGTATGTGTACTGTCTTTGGGGTGTTCGGCTTCCCATTCGCCATATTTAGGGTTTCCTACGGCCCAATCGAAACCAACAGGCTTTGCTATACGCGATAAATTATTGTCATGGTTTGAAACAATTTCCATACCCAAATTAGCTTCATGTTTTTTAAAAAAGTCTTCATTTACTGTTTTCCAATCTAATGAATCTACTTTTAAAGAATCGTTCTCCACCTTAAGGATATGGTATTTATGTTGAAAATGGAGTTTATCTCCTTGAGTGTCCACATTCATATCATTCAATACAATGGAAAAATCTGAAGCTCTAGACGTTCTAATATAGCGTTCTGTATATTCTTCACCTATCGTAACAGAGGCTTTCTCCTTATTTCCACAGGCAACGCTGCTTATACTTAAAACTATTATTAAAATACCGTGTATTACTCTCATATTTTACCTGCTTTAATATTCTTTATTGCTTTTGCTTTTATACGTGTTCCAAAAAAAACATCGTAATCGCTACTACCCCAATCTTCGATAGTAATCGTATCTTTTTTGTTCTGAAATACGTAAGCGGTTAAATTTTCCCAACGGCTTCCTTTGGTCTCATTTCTATAGGCGCCTTTGTAGCTGTCTTCAAAAGTAAATAAACGGCCTTTAAAAGTAATGGCTTTGTCATGGATAGCCGCTTCTAGTAGCTGTTCTTCTATCGCGACTGCTTTGCTAAAACACACGTCATATTTTCCTTTATAATATTCTACTTCTAGATAAATAATAGTTGCATCTTTAGCTTTTAAAGTATATTCTATGCTGCTCCCGTCTGCCTTCCAGTCGTAAGTCGCAATCTCGACAATTTCCCAAGCCTTCATATTCAAGTCAAGTGTGTAGCCTGGCTTAAGCTTATCTAATTTAAAGGCATTTTCACGGCTTCCAAACATAATATTCTGTTTTATAATTCTTTACCACAATGCGGACATTCGCATACCGCTTTGTGATTTCGTTTTTGAACTTCTTCTATGTACGCAGAACTTATAATCCCTGTTGGCAATGCGACAATACCAATACCTAGCAAAGCAATGATACTACTCAATAATTTGCCTAAGCCTGTTACAGGGTAAATATCGCCATACCCCACGGTTGTTAATGTGGCAACTGCCCACCATAATGCTTGACCTATGTTATCAAACGCTTCTGGTTGGGCTTCGTTCTCTATGCTATACATTAATGTTGAGGATAAAACCAATAAAATAACTACCATAAAAACAGTAACAAAAATATCATTGCGCGTGCGCTTAAGTACCTCACCTATAAGTTGTAATGATTTCGAATGCCGATTCAATTTTAATAGCCGCAATAAACGTAACAAACGCAGTATACGTATTACTCTTAAATCTAATGTTATAACATAAGGCAGATAAAAAGGTAGTATAGACAGTATATCTACAAGACCTAAAAAAGAGAACATGTATTTTACACGTGCCCGTAGTGGCGTTAATTTAGGATATTGAAGATCTGCGACCCAAACTCTACACAAGTATTCTATAGAAAAAACCACTATGGAAAACACTTCTACAGCTCTAAAAAAAGCACCATAAGCTGCATTAATAGATTTATAGGATTCTAAAAAAATAATAACAACATTACATAAAATTAAACCCGAAATAAAATATTCGACCAAATGATCGCCTTTTTTGTTCCCACGTTCGTCATCAATAAGTAAAAAAAGTTTCTGTTTTAATGACATCTTTTATGCTTTATACTGTTGTATCTCTTCTAAATCGCCGCGTTTTATTTCTTTAACCTTAAAATAAGCCGCTTTAAATTGCGCCTTCAACCATTCTAAGCCATGACTTAAATCGTAAGACGTATTACAGGTAAAAAAATCTATGGCAACATAATTATGTTCTGGCCAGGTATGCACTGCGATATGACTTTCTTCGATAACAATAACACCACTTACGCCTATTGGAGAAAACGCATGTATTGTCGTGTTAACAACAGTAAGTTTTAACATTCTAGCGGCTTCTAAAAGTACCGTTTCTATAAATGCGCAAGATTCTATTTGTTCTGCTGTACAACCGTAAAAATCTACTGTTGTTTGATGACCCAAAAATGAATTCATATCATGTAAAGTTCTGCAATTTTTCACATTATACATCGCACAGGAAACCCTAAAATCCCACGTCGACGTTTTAGGAAACGGTTAAACTTTCTTTATCACATTAGTGACGACACCCCAGATCACAAAGTTATTCTCTTCTGTAACTTTTATAGGTTTGTAATTAGGGTTTTCGGGTTGTAACCAAACCTGTTCCCCTTCCACTTTAAGTCGTTTTACGGTAAACTCGCCATCTAAAAAGCATACTGCAATTTTATTATGAGCAGGTTCTAAACTTCTATCAATAACTAATAAGTCATTATCATCTAAACCGGCGCCTATCATAGATTGGCCACTTACACGTGCAAAAAAGGTGGCTTCCTTATTTGTAATAAGCTCTTTGTCTAAAGACAAGCGTTGCTCTTTAAAATCGTCTGCTGGCGAAGGAAAACCTGCTGAGATTCCCATATCAAAGAAAGGCGCTCCAGAATGTTGCGAAACGTTAGGCGTAAAAAACGTTAAACCTGCACTTTTATATAATAACATCTTTATTATGAATTAGTTCCTGATGAATTTAAGAAATTAAAATACGCTGACAATGCTGTCTTAGCATTTTCTTTTTTTTAAGCTAAAAACACACCATTTATACCGTATTCTAACTTATGCTCTTAAAATCGTATTCCTATTATAACATAAAAAAGTCGAGAATTAAAATTCTCGACTTTTTCTATAACTATTTTAAGATTGTTTTCTATTACTCTATGTTGCTTAAGGCATCACCTGAAGCTGTAGTGTAATTGATTTTTAAAGCATTTACTTCTCGTAATTCTTGCTTTACATCACCTACAATACCCATATTCACTTTTTTATCAATTTTTAAAGCTATAGTTAAGAAGGGCACCAACTCTTCTCTTAAACTTGCTCTTTCAGCAGCAACAAAACCTGCAACATCACTAATGTCTGCAAAGTTATCGTTTAGCTGAATTTTTGGTTGATTACCAAACTTTTTATAATTCTCACTGGGCTTGCCAATGTAAATATAACTTACAGGATTCTTTTTATCAAGTTTTTCGATTTGATCTGCTTGAGGCAATACGTTTTTAATTTTAAGAGTATTCTCCCTCATTACGGTAGCTACCATAAAAAAGAATAATAACATGAAAACGATATCTGGTAAAGACGCAGTGTTTATTGGAGCTAATCCTCCATCTTTTTTCTTTTTAAACTTAGACATGTAATTTACGTTTTAGTTTTATTCTAATTTATTTATTCTACGACTTCAGACAATTTCTGTGGAATCTCTTTCTTGATTTGATCGATAAGAGCTTTCAATTTCTCTTTATTTCCATTCCATCGTACATCCTTATGTAAGTCTTGCATCTGCAAGAAATTCATATTAGGAAATCCCTTTTCAGGACCTAATTTCAGAGCTAATCTATTCCTAAGAACATTATACGCTGCAACAAGTTCGTTTTGTATCGCGATATACGTTGCATATGATGTCTCACGGTCATTCTTTAATGAAATGATGGCTTTATCTGGATTATCAGATGACTCTGGATCCTTTGCCCCTTCACAGAACTTACAAGAACCATCTCCATTATTGTCAAGAAAATCTATTGCTGCCTGTCTAAGCGCTTTAGGCTCCATAGGCTCATCTTCCACCAACAAATCATTATTCTTATTTACCAATACGGTAAAAATATTTTTTTGTTTTATAATTGGTGGCTCTGTATTTTCTTCTATTGGAGGTAATTTACGGTTTATACCCGAATCCTTCTCAATGGTTGTTGTAACCAAGAAGAATATGAGTAATAAGAAGGCAATGTCGGCCATAGAGCCTGCATTAACTTCTGGTGCTGCTCGTTTCGCCATAATTATTTAATCATTTTTTTAACGCCAAAGAACAACATAGACCCTCCTGCTATTAATATCAATGCATAGAATAAATACAATCCTGCACCTAATAATTTAGAGCCTGATGCTGAAAAATCCCCACCATCTTTTAGTGTAGTTGCTTCTCCAGTAGCTAATCCGAAATAACAAATTAATGCTACTAAGGCGAATACCCCAACACTTCTTAATGTTGTCTTTAAAGTATCGGCATTAGTCGCTATATTTTTTAGACTAAAAATAATGACTAAAGCGAGTGGTAAAAACAAAACTATATAGGCTACATACATAAAAGAGTCTACTGTACCACTAGCTTCTCCTAGCTTGATAGCCTCATCTCCTGCGGCTAAGATCATAGCTAAGAAAACTATAGAAAGCACTCCTACTATGGCTAATATTATCGTTAATACTTTTTTCATATTATTTTACAATTTAAATTATTACTTCTTGTACTTAATTAGCATATCCATTAATGTGATAGAAGAATCTTCCATATCATTAACGATGCTATCAATTTTAGCAATAATATAATTGTAAAATATTTGAAGTATAATTGCCACAACAAGACCAAATACAGTTGTTAAAAGTGCTACTTTAATACCACCTGCCACTAAAGAAGGGTTCATATCACCTGCTGCTTCAATCTTATCAAAGGCTTGAATCATCCCGATTACCGTACCCATGAAACCAAGCATTGGTGCTAAGGCGATAAATAATGAAATCCAAGATACATTTTTCTCTAATTGTCCCATTTGCACACCACCGTAAGCAACAACAGCTTTCTCGGCAGCTTCAATACCTTCATCTGTACGGTCTAAACCTTGATAAAAGATAGAGGCAATAGGCCCTTTTGTATTTCTACATACTTCTTTTGCAGCTTCTATGCCTCCAGAGGCTAAAGCATCTTCTACATTTTTAGTTAATTTCTTTGTATTGGTAGTAGAAAGGTTTAAAAAGATAATCCTTTCTATAGCAATTGCTAATCCTAGAATTAAACATAAAAGTACGATCCCCATAAACTCAGGTCCTCCTTCAATAAAACGCTTTTTTAATCCTTGGTGAAAACCTACCTCTTCATTAGGAGCAGCCTCATTGGCATTTTGTGTAGTGACTACGGTAGTAGCAGCAGTTGTAGCTGTAGCAGTTGTAGTTGCATTTGCTGTTCCAAAAACCATCATTCCAGTAATGGCAAGGATCGAAAATAATCTTTTCATGTTCTAAATCTTAATTTTATTAGTTAAAGTGTTAAAGATATAAAAAAATACAATCAAAATACAATTTATGCAGAGAGGAAGGGATTCGAACCCTCGATACGCTTTTGACGTATACACACTTTCCAGGCGTGCGCCTTCGACCACTCGGCCACCTCTCTTTGTTTTAATTGTTACTTTTAAAGTCCGCCAAATAACAAAAAAAAACGCAAAGGTTAAAACTTTAAAGGTTAATTTTAGTTCATTTCTCCTCTTATCGGGATTTCGAAGTTCATTTTTAATGCTTTATACGAAAATGATTTCCCTAACAAGTACATCAATTTTGCCAAAGCTGCCTCTGTTGTTATATTTTTTCCAGATAGTACTCCTACTTTTTCTAGTGCCATACTGGTTTCATACTGCCCCATCTCTACCCGACCAGCGATACATTGCGTTACATTTATAACATGTATTTGTCGCGCTACAAGTGTTTTTAAAAGGCTTAAAAACCAATCTGCAGTACTACAATTTCCAGAACCAAACGTCTCTAAAACGACTGCTTTTAGGTTTGGAATTTCTAAAATAGCGTGCATATACGTTTCGGTAATACCTGGATATAGTTTGATTAAAACGATATTTTCATCTAAGATTTTATGCACTCTAAAAGGACCTGACACTTCTGGCTTTAATAAAAAAGACGAATTAAGCTTTAAATGCACCCCAGATTCTGCTAGACATGGATAATTTGGAGTGTTAAATGCTTTAAAGTGTTCGGCATTTACCTTTGTCGTTCTATTACCCCTGTATAGTTTATACTCAAAATACAAGCACACTTCTTGTACAACTGCTACACCCTCCTTTTGCAACGCTGCAATTTGAATTGAGGTGATAAGGTTCTCTTTAGCATCTGTACGCAAATCTCCTATAGGCAATTGAGACCCCGTTAAAATAACGGGCTTCTCTAAATTTTCTAACATAAAACTTAAACCTGAGGCTGTATAACTCATCGTATCACTGCCATGCAAGACAACAAAACCATCATAATGAATATAATGGGTTTCTATAATCTCAGCAATGGCAATCCAATCCTTTGGTGTCATTGCACTCGAATCTATAGGTATTGGAAACGAAATGGTCTCTATACGACAATCTAATAAATCCAATTCGGGGAGCTGTTCTAGCAGGTTTTCAAAATTAAAAGGGTGTAAACTATTTGTTTTAGCATCTTTAATCATCCCAATGGTGCCGCCAGTATAGATAAGTAATATGTTTGGTTTTAAATTGCTCATACACCAAAAACAACTTTAGAATTTTCGGTAGTGATGCGTGCTATCTCCTCTTGTGGTTTATTGTAAATTTGAGCTAGTTTTTCTAACACATTCACAACGTAAGCGCTCTCATTACGTTTACCCCTGTAAGGTACTGGTGCCAAATAAGGAGCATCGGTTTCTAAAACAATATGTTTAAGGTCTATTTGCTCTAAAAAGGTATCGATTTTACCATTTTTAAATGTTGCAACACCGCCTATTCCTAATTTCATATTATACCCTATGGCTTTTTGGGCTTGCTCTAGAGTTCCTGTAAAGCAATGAAAAATCCCAAACAAGTCCGCGCCCTTTTCAGCTTCTAAAATTTCAAAAACAGCATCAAAAGCTGCTCTACAATGAATCACTATTGGCAATTTATACCTTTTAGCCAATCGTATTTGCGCTATAAAGGCCTCTTGTTGCCATGCTAGTGTTGCCGTGTCCCAATACAAATCAATTCCTATTTCTCCAATCGCATAAAACTTATGGGTCTTCAACATGGCTTCAACATGCGCTAATTCGGCTTTATAATTTTCTTTTACATGGGTGGGATGCAGTCCCATCATTAAAAACATGAGGTCTGGATAGGCGTTTTCTAAAGCCAACATCGCGTCTGTGTACGACGCATCGATAGCTGGAATAAAAAATCGCGAAACACCTAAATCTAGAGCGCGTTTTATAACATCATCTCTATCTTCATCAAAAGCTTCGCTATATAAATGGGTATGGGTATCTGTAAGTGTCAAAATGGTATGAAACAATTTTAATGGTTTGTATCGTAAAAGTAATTCATTTTATAAAATTATATTTGTGAAAAACAAAATTGATGGAAACTTCTCTTCAATCCTTTCTTTTAGACAAAGGCTATACTAAAATTAAATTACACTTAACAAAAACAAACCATTTTGAAATTAAGGCTTCTATTAATGGCCAAAAGGGGCGTTTTATTTTAGATACTGGCGCTTCTAGTTCTTGTGTGGGGTTTGAAGGCACTTCTACATTTAAGCTTAAAGTTAAAGATTCTAAAATCTTGGCCGCTGGCGCTGGTGCTACAGGCATGGAAACCAAAATTTCTAATAAAAATAAAGTTAAAATAGGCCAATGGAATCATGACAAAGTTGCCATTGTTTTGTTTAACTTAACACACGTTAATACCGCATTGACTACTCATAATGCCAAACCAGTAGACGGCATTATTGGCGCAGACATCCTAAAAAAAGGAAAAGCTGTCATAGATTATGAAAAAAAATATTTATATTTAAAATTATAGGATCTTAAAAGAAGACGTCCTTATTATTAATAGCAAACATCCCTTTTCCCAATGCATACATCTATAGTAATAGCAGATGACCATCCGCTAATGCTTCGTGGTTTAACCGATTTTCTAACCTCTAAAGGTTATGACATTCTAGGTAGCGCTAAAGACGGCAAAAGCGCTTACAATCTTATTGTAAAGCTAAAGCCAAGCATCGCCATACTCGATATTAGAATGCCTTATAAGACGGGTATAGATATCGCTGAAGAAGTACAACGCAATAATTTACCAACAAAAGTCATTCTTATCACCTTCGACAAAGAAGAAGAACTTTATGATAAAGCCTTAGAGTTTGGTGTTTTTGGTTATATCCTCAAAGAGTTTGCCATAGAAGAGATTGAAAATTGTATCGCTCAAGTAAAAAACAATAAACCCTATTTTAGTGAGGAAATTGCAGATTATCTCAACTACAATAGCAACAAGAAGCCTGAAGGCATAGACCTTTTAACAAAATCTGAACTTAAGATTGTTAAGCTTATCTCTCAAGCTAAAACCTCTCATGAAATTGCTGATATTCTTTCTATTTCTCCAAGAACCGTAGACAAACACAGAAGCAACATTGTATCTAAACTTTCTTTAGATAATAAACCAACATCCTTGTCTATTTGGTCTAACCTTAACAAGGCTTTTTTACAAAATACGTAGAAGTACGTATTTCATAACACTTAAATATAAATTAATTTTACCCTGCTATTAATTAGTTCTTAGGGAGAATTATTTAAAAAAGGCTCTGGGTTTTTAACCTGGAGCTTTTTGTTTTTACAGTGAGTCCTTCTGCTTCCATTTTTCAATACATCATCTCGTAAAATAAGACAGACTTTAAAATAATTCACTTTTCAAATCTATCTTATACGACACAGACTTAAAACTTAAAAACACTTATTTTAAAGATGTTTTAACCTAATAATGTGCTTATCGTTAGCACTTAAAACACAAAATACGTACTTCTACGTATTTTATAAGTTGTATGGCAACGCTACATTTGTAACAGCTATTAATCAGTTCTTCTTATAAGAATATACTTTGAAACTCTAAGCTATAATGACTTGGTTTAGAGTTTCTTTTTAAAAACTAAAATGATTATGAAAATTAATGATACTATTATTGATCGCTCTTTAATATTTGGGTTAGCCATTTTCGCAATTTTAGCCATTGCTATAAACATATATTTAGTTGTTGTTTAGTTTTTGTTTTATAAATAAAAACTAAAACCCCCGAAGCTTTAAAACTTCGGGGGTTTGTTATTATAAATATAATGTATATTTTCTAGTCTGCTAGAATAATGATCTTGCTGTCATTCATTTCAATAGTTCCAGAATTTATAGCTAAAGCATAACCTTTGTCTGTTTTTGAAAATTTAGAAGCTACATGTTCTTCTAAACTAATATTTCCAGAGATTTTTACCTGCCCTTCTTTTAATAAAGATACAATAGCAGCATGATTTTGAAGCATTTCAAATTCACCATTTATACCTGGTACAGTTACAGAATCTACATCGCCACTAAACAAAGTAGCTTCTGGTGATACAATTTCTAAATACATATCTCTTTTTAGTTATGAGTTATGAGTTTGCGTTATAAGTTAATTTTACTTAAGCACTAAACTCTAAACATGTTTAGGCTTCAGCAAGCATTTTCTCTCCAGCTTCGATAGCTTCTTCAATAGTTCCTTTAAGGTTAAAAGCAGCTTCTGGTAGGTGGTCTAATTCACCATCCATAATCATATTAAACCCTTTAATAGTTTCCTTAATGTCTACTAAAACACCTGGGATACCTGTAAACTGTTCTGCTACGTGGAAAGGCTGTGATAAGAAACGTTGTACACGTCTTGCTCTAGATACTGCTAATTTATCTTCTTCAGATAATTCTTCCATACCTAGAATAGCAATAATATCTTGTAACTCTTTATAACGTTGTAATAACTCTTTTACACGCTGTGCACAATCGTAATGCTCTGCACCTAAGATATCTGCTGTTAAAATTCTAGATGTAGAATCTAATGGATCTACTGCTGGGTAAATACCTAGCTCTGCAATTTTACGAGACAATACTGTTGTTGCATCTAAGTGCGCAAAGGTTGTTGCTGGTGCTGGATCGGTTAAATCATCTGCAGGTACATAAACAGCCTGTACCGAAGTAATAGATCCTTTTTTAGTAGATGTGATACGCTCTTGCATAGCTCCCATCTCTGTTGCTAATGTTGGTTGGTAACCTACGGCTGAAGGCATACGCCCAAGCAATGCAGACACCTCTGAACCAGCTTGTGTAAAACGGAAGATATTATCTACGAAGAAAAGAACATCTTTTCCTTGTCCATCTCCTGCGCCATCACGGAAATACTCTGCAATTGTTAATCCTGAAAGAGCCACACGTGCACGTGCTCCTGGTGGCTCATTCATTTGTCCAAAAACGAAAGTTGCTTTAGAACCTTTCATTGCAGATTTATCTACTTTAGATAAATCCCATCCGCCTTCTTCCATAGAGTGCATAAAGTCGTCACCATACTTGATAATTCCAGACTCTAACATCTCTCTTAAAAGGTCATTTCCTTCACGAGTTCTTTCTCCTACACCTGCAAATACAGATAAACCACCGTGACCTTTGGCTATATTGTTAATTAATTCTTGTATCAATACCGTTTTACCTACTCCTGCACCTCCAAATAAACCAATTTTACCTCCTTTTGCATAAGGCTCAATTAAATCTATAACTTTAATACCTGTAAATAAAACTTCTGTAGACGTTGATAAGTCTTCAAATTTTGGTGCTTGACGGTGAATTGGTAAACCTTCATCACCTGCCTTAGGCAAATCTCCTAAACCATCAATGGCATCTCCAATAACATTAAATAAACGCCCATAAACATTATCACCAATTGGCATTTGTATAGGAGCCCCAGTTGCATTAACTTCAGTACCTCTACTCAAACCATCTGAAGAATCCATTGCAATAGTACGTACTGTATCTTCTCCAATATGAGACTGTACTTCTAATACTAATGTGGACCCATCTGGTCTATTTATTTCTAATGAATCGTAAATTTTTGGAAGTTCTGACCCTGCATCGAATGCAACATCGATAACTGGACCTACTATTTGTGCAACTTTACCTGTAACTTTAGACATTACTTATGTATTTAATATTATGCGATTTAGTTGTTGAAACCCATTCTAAGTTTTCGCGTGCAAAGATATATTTTTAAATTTAAAATTAAAGTCGTTTTTCTAGCTTTTTTACAATAAAAAAGCACCTTTGAAACAAAGGTGCTCTATATGCTTAAAAATCTTAAATTTATTCTGCTGCTGCTGGAGCTTCTGCTGCTGGAGCTTCTTCGTCTTCATCATCTGCAGCAATTGCTGTTCTAGATGTTTTAATTTGACATACAACAGTGTTCTCTGTGTGTAAGAAACTGTATTTTTCTTGATCTAAGTCTCTAACATATACCTTATCTCCAATTTTAAGAGGTGTAATGTCGATCTCTACAAAATCAGGTAAGTTTGCTGGTAAAGCTTTGATACGTAATTTTCTATTGTTACGTCTTAATACACCACCATTTTTAACACCTTTAGAGTTACCAACAAGGTTAATAGGGATGTTTAATGCAATCTCTTTATCTTCAAATAATTGATAAAAATCGATATGTAAAATCTTATCTGTTACTGGATGAAATTGTATATCTTGAAGTACTGCATTTAAAGTCTCTCCATTGTCTAAAACAATCACAACTGTGTGCGCGTTAGGTGTGTATACAAGTTTAGAGAAAGCTAATTCTGGTGCTGAGAAATGCACTGGCTTGTCTCCTCCGTATAATACGCAAGGAACCTGACCAGCATTACGTAAGGCTTTTGTTGCTTTTTTGCCCACGCTTTCTCTTTGAGATCCGTTGATTGTAATTGATTTCATAAGTGTTATTTATTATTATTTATTATAGTATAGATGCTTAGCATCTTGTATTATTCTCTTTTTTACATTACAAATTTAGAGCTTATCGATTTGTTGTTATGCACTTTGTCCATAACCTCAGCAAATAAGTCTGCACAACTCAATACTCTAATTTTAGCACTTTCTTGTCGTAATGGTATAGAATCTGTCGTGATTAATTCTTCTAATTTAGAATTCTCTAATCGTGTATACGCGGTACCAGATAAAATAGGATGCGTACATATTGCTCTTACACTTAAAGCGCCTCTCTCCATCATTAAATCTGCAGCTTTCGTTAACGTTCCTGCTGTATCTACCATATCGTCTACCAATACCACATTCTTCCCTTTCACATCGCCTATAAGTTCCATATGCGAAATCACATTGGCCTTCTCACGCTGCTTATAACAAATTACAACATCGCTCTGCAGTGCCTTAGAATAGGCATAAGCACGTTTAGATCCTCCCATATCTGGTGAGGCTATTGTAAGATTTGGCAAGTTTAAGCTTTGTAAATAGGGTAAAAATATAATAGAGCCATACAGATGATCTACAGGTTTTTCAAAAAACCCTTGAATTTGATCTGCATGTAAATCCATGGTTATGATTCGTGTGGCACCAGCTGCTTCTAACATTTTAGCGATAAGCTTTGCCGCAATAGGTACTCTTGGCTTGTCTTTTCTATCCTGTCTAGCCCAACCAAAATAAGGCATTACTGCGGTAATGTGTCTCGCAGATGCGCGTTTTGCAGCATCTATCATCAACAGCATTTCCATTAAATTTCTTGGTTCTGGCTGTGTAGATCCTATTATAAAAATTCTATTTCCTCTAATAGACTCCTCGTATGAAGGTTGAAATTCACCATCACTGTAGGTCGAGGTAATAACGTTACCTAACTTCACACCAAACGCTTTGGCAATTTTCTCACCTAAAGCTGTACTTTGGGTACAGGCAAAAATTTTAGCTTCAGTATTTACTACAGGCATAGTTAAGTAATTGTTTTATAGCGCTTAAACGCAGTTTTTTAAAAACGAGGTGCAAATTTAGACATTTATTTTTAGCAATAAAGCATATTGCTTAGTATTTTTGACGGTAATTAAAGAAAAAAAATTATTTTTGCTGTCCTAAACAGGCTCAAGTGGCGGAATTGGTAGACGCGCTGGATTCAAAATCCAGTTCTTTCGAGAGTGTGGGTTCGATTCCCACCTTGAGTACAAAAAACCCCTGAAATCTATTGATTTTAGGGGTTTTGTTGTTTTATAGGACAACAAATGGGGCAACTTTTTAACTTGATAATTTATTTCTGGTAAACTAAAAGAAAAAGATTTAAATGTAAGTCTTTTGACTTATATTTGATATATGGATGCAAAGACAGTTTTTAATAAGTTAATTGAGGAAATAACTGGTGGTAACAAACGGCAATTTGCAAATATTGTTGGTAGAAATAAGCAGCAAATATATGATTGGAGTAGTGGCAAAAGAAACCCCACTTTAGATAATTTTATTGATATGCTACTTATTTTAAGAGAAAAAAAATATGACTTGGATTTAAAAACAATTTTTGAACATAATAATATAAAAATGAATAAAGGAAACCTTAGAAAAGTAGAATTCCCAAAGCAAATAAAAGGTGTTATAGACTGCGGAGGAAAAGGATATTTTCATATGTGGATTATTAGGGATGAGCAACCAATTGCCCTAATAGAGGCAGAAGATGGTACTTTAAGAGAAATACACGCAAGAAGTATTACTTTTGTAGACTATTTTACAGAGTGGAAAGAAAAGCAGGCTAAAGCATTAGGTGTTGATCTAGAAAAGTTTAATTCTATGTACGGGAATTAAAAAAATTGTTTTAACTCCATAAAGGCTCATGCTGCCAGTTGGGTTTCATGCCAAGGGCATCAGGATCTACATTTGAATATTTTTGTAATAATGCATTTAGTTTTGATGTAAAGGTATTGCCCGGCTGTACCGTATTTAGTAAATATTTCATTAAGCATAAATGCACGTATAATTTTTGGAAATCGTGTTGCTTAGGAATATTTTCTGGTTCAGTTATCCAGGGGTTAGGTGGTTTTGGTAATAGTTTTGGAGCTCCTGGTAAGTTTCTATTCCAAAGTCTGGAATGGTGTGCACAGTAGTTACGTATTTGAGCTATAGATTGTAACCAACTAGGTAAAAAAGTATGATTTACTGCACCGTATTCTTCTGCAATTTTGTCTTTGGATTTAACTGTATTTTTTAGATTTCCATATAGTTTGGATAAGGCACCGAAACTAGTTTGTTCTAGAGATTTCCAAGCAGGAGGAAAGCGTAGGTCATCTTTATGTTTTTTCCTATGATTTTTAATAGTTGGATCTTTGGAGCGCGATAATTCTTCTTCGAGATTAGATAGTGTTTTCACAAGTGCCATACTATCGGTAAATAAATCAAAGTTCTGAAACCACCAAGGGTCTACTTCATGAGATAGATGATAAATTAGTTTAGTTCTTAGGCTTATTTCTATTTTTTCGATAACATCAAAAAGAAGAATTCGTAATTCTCTATCAAAACTATAAAGTGCAATAACATCAGAAAAAACGCTATTTTCTTTAAAAAAATGTCGTTCCTTATCATATTGCATAGAATGCCAATATTCGCCTAATCGATAATAGCTTATATGTGAAAGGTAGTGTTCTGCATTATCTTCGGGAGTAATATTTAGACCTCTATCCTTAAGTTTTTGTATCTGTTCTTCTATTGTGGTTGGGTCTTTTTTAAACATATTGATGATAAATGGGAAAGGTCTATAAAGCAAAAGACACACCCTGGGACGCTGTTCTTATGATGTAGCGTGGTGTGTACTGTTACTGCAAAGATACATATTAAAGTGTTATTGAACTAATATATTCTCAATTTTCATAGTAGAACTATCTAAGCTAGATTCAGACAACGAAATTTTATGATCAACTATCAATGAAAAAATATTATCCATATCTTCAATTTTCCTTATGAAGTAGGAGCTTTCCAAATTTTCGAAAAAATTACGGTATTTTCTTCTCAAAAGAGATCTAAAGTATTATTTAATTTAAATTAGTACTATCAGAAGATTTTCCGATGGACTTTAAATAATATTTTTTTCCTTTAATAAATTGCATTGAATCAATTCGTATTGCATTTTTAGGAATCGTGGAAATATAGTAAAACAATGTGTCTTTTTTCTTAAGACCAATTCTGTGATATAATTTTTTGCCGTTTTCTAGTGTTTCATATAACTTTAGATAATTTCCTGGAAATAGATCTTTACCCATTTTGAAATACTCAAAAAAAATAGTTGTATCCTTTTGTCTTCCTATTACACCTATATTCCATTCACCCTCAAACATTAATGATGTATTCCTTTCGTCTAATTCAAAATTGTAATTTTTTAAGATCCAATTTTGCGTCTCAAAATAGTGTAAATCACTTTCCCTAATCGTTTGTTGAGCCCAGCAGGATGCAAGAAATAGTAGGACTATATATAGCCCTACTGCTTTTGGTAATATATTGATAAAATTAAATTTCATAACTTTTATTTATAAAATCTTTACATTTCTTCTATATCTATTTACCTTGATACAGTTCTATTTCGTTTATCATAAAACAATGCGCCTAAAGCTACACTTCAAGTTTTCTTTTAATCTTGTTTCTCAATTTTTAGTATTGGTTTTATAACTTCAAGTTTCTTTGGAGGCTTCAATTTTTGAAACGTTTCTCTATACTGATCTTTAAAATTTGGAAGATTATAATAGTCCTGCTTTTCAAATTCATTATAGTATTTAAAATCTATATCTCGAAAAATGACGTTTTCTATAAGTGAATATTGTTTTTCGTCATATTCAATATCTTTCATGTAAAATATGATATGAGCGAGTATTTTACTTCTTTCTGAAAAATTTATATTTTTTATATTATATCTCGGGCTTCTTAAAAAGTCAGTATATTTAATTATAGATTTAGAATATTGGTCTTTTTTTAATTTAATAATATCCAAATTCTGTTTGTTAATTATTATTGAATCGTTCTTATTTTTTAACCAAATGAATGTACCGAACTTGTCTAAATTTTCAGGTGTAGATTTATACAGTAAGTCTTTTTTTGTAATCGCCTTTTGGCTTCCACACGATATAGTTAAAAAAACTAGTATCAAGTAAAATATTTTGTTATCCATTATAAAAGGATTTAATTTCTTCTCGCATTACTAAACATTGAAATTTATTAAAATATAGCCGTGATATATCATAGTCCATAAAATTATTACTTGTTCCTTTTTTAATCTTAAATCCTCTTCCTTTTTCTATGGCTATTTTACTCAACAATTCTCTTTATTGAAGGGACGGTATCTTGCTCTGGGTATTCCCAAAAATGTTCAAGGTGATGCTTTTTCAATAATTTTAAACCATAATAATCATGCTTTTTGAATTCTCTATTGTATTTATTGGCATTCCAAGGAGCTAAAAACCGATTAATAAATTTTGTGTCTTTAAAAAGATCTCCATTTTTAATTCTTTTTTGACATTTATATAAATATTCAACAGCGTAACCAGCAACATAAGCATTCTCTGAAAAAGAAAACTTCTTTGCTATCGGTTGTTTACTAGAAGCTGTTAGTCGAATAGCATAACTCTGTAAGAAACTAAAATATTCGTCTTCACCAGTTTGAGTACTTCTATGTATCTTGTTGAGGTTCTTTTTGTTAATTACAATTATACCATCTGCATTTCTTATCCACATAAGTTTTTCAAAAGATTCTAAATCCTTAGGTGGATTATCAATCTTCAATACATTGTTTTCTATAAGCTTTTCTTGTGAGCCACAAGACATAACCATCAATATAATAGCAAGTAAACAATTTACATACACTGTCTTTTGATATTTAAAACATTTAATGAGGGATAAACTCTTCATAAGTAATATGTTTATTTATAAAAATCTTTACACTCTTTTTTTGCCAGCTCAGTTTGGTGCTTCGCAAAATACGTTCTATCGTTACTATAATCCATGTAATTTTTAGTTTTTGCTTGAGTAACTTTAAACCCGCATACTCTCTCTATCTATTTTTATTAGTTTGTCTTTAAGTCTAACAATAGAATTTTCAGCATCTGAAATTTATTGTTTCGTTATTTTAATATCATTTGAAATTTGTTGAAAGGGTTTGTTTATTTAGTTGAGTCTATTTTACTCAATAATTCTCTTTATTGAAGGGACGGTATCTTGCTCTGGGTATTCCCAAAAATGTTCAAGGTGATGCTTTTTCAATAATTTTAGCCCGTAATAATTATGTTTTTTAAATTCTCTATTGTATTTATTGGCATGACGAGGTGCTAATAAACGATAAACAAAATTAGAATCTTTATAAGGATCATCTTTTTCTAAATTTTCTCGACATTTATATAAATACTCTACAATATAAGCTGAAACATAAGCTCGTTCTAGAAAGGAAAGTTCTATTAAATCAGGATCAACAGCTGTTAAATCAATAGAGTAGCTATGCAAAAAATTAAAATTATCATTTTTACTAGTCTTAGTGGTTTTGGTTATATACATAAGATTCTGTTTGTTAATCTTAATAGTATTATCTAAATCTCTTGACCATATAAACTTTTCAAAAGAAGTAAGGTCTTTAGGTGTATTGTTTTTTAATAAATTATTTTGTGAGCCACATGATATCGTGACTAATATAATGCTTAACAAAAAACTTCTAGCTGTTACTCTTTTAAAAGAGTTGCTTATTTTAATTAACCTAATGCGCTTCATAAGAAAATTTATTTATAAAAATCTTTACACTCCTTTTTTGCAGATTCCGCTTGGTACTTCGCAAAATACGTTCTATCGTTAATATAATCCATATAGTTTTTAGTTTTTGCTTGGGTTACCTTAAAACCACATACACTATTGATACTTATCTTTCTTAGATTATCCTTGTACTTGGTTATATTTTTTTCCGTATCTTTTATAGATGCTTCTATTTTTTTTATATCATTTAAATTGCTCTGAGAGAGGCTACTATTTTCAGACTTTATTTTCTTGATAGTTTCCTTATCTTCCTTAATATAGTTTTCCGCATGCGCTATATACCCTTGAATCTCTTTTTCTCCATCGGCAATACTTTGATTGCGTGTGAGTTTACCTAGTTTTTTGTTTTCATCACCCGCATCCTTAACATCTTTAAAAAACGTATGTTCTAGTCCAAGCATATGGGCTATTTCATGAGCAAATATAGAAACATCGTTTAACCCGCCTTTAAAGATAACCGTTCCTTGACTTCTTATTGGGCTTGTTTGCGAAAACCCTGCAATATTAGGAATAGTATACTTCTTATCGGTTACAAAAACTAATGCACCTTTATGTGTTTTGCCATATTTAGCAAAATACAGATCTTCTAGTTGATCTACTAAAAATCGAGGGCTTGAGTCTCTGGGTGTATATCGTTTTTCTCCATCTTCATCTACCGATACTTTAGGCCTTACATCTGTATTTTGATAGTCCCAATCCTTAAATACATCATTTTTACTTTGGTAAAACTGCGCCCAATCGTCTTTTGTAACGTCTACCACAATACATTCTGGCGATGGTGTTATAGTGCATTGTATCCCCATTTGGCTAAAAGCTTTATTATTTAGACTATCTATTAACGTTGTGCCATTTGTTGCACTTTTATAAAGGGCTTGTGCATCTGTCGTTTCTTTGGCGGGGGTAGACTTAAAAACAACGGGAATAATTTTAACCTCTAAATTCTCAACGCTATTGGGTGCCATTTCTATTTTGCCAACCTCATCACCTTTATAATCCTGTATGATAATATATTCCGTTTGGGCAAAGGTGTTTAATGCTTTAATATCTACATCCCAACCTTTGTTTTTAATCTTCTCTAATTTAATGGCGGGATTGCTCCCCGCATCTGAGGTTTTATCGTGAGATATCTCAAAATTAGGATGCTTAACAATGGTTAAAAAATCATTTTTTTCGCGCGTGCCACTTATCAAAGCGGCTTTAATAGTTACACTTGCCACCTTTCCTTTAGGGAGATTAATCCAGGTAAGCGGGTAATCTTTACCTTGATACTTCACAACCTCATACATTTTTTTGAGATGCGCTTGCTTTTCTGCATCCGTCCCTCCTGTTTTAAACTGGCTGGTTGCTACGTCTAGCACATGACTAATAGCGGATGTTTTCGTGTTTTGAAATGTTTCGATTTTATCTTCAAAATCTATTATTCTAATATAGACGGCACTGAAGTAGGTCTGATTTTTTTTATATCCACTGGAATATATCTATAATTTTTTATGTATTTTTCTTTGAATAAGGAGAGATTGAAATAATTATTTTTCTCAAATAAAGCTTTGTATTTCTTATTGTTTTCATTGTACATTAAATGAAAAAGCAAATCTTTTTCTTTAAAAAACGTTAAAGATTGTCTAGACCCTTCGGGAACGTTATTTAAATTCAATTTTCCCTGAAATTCCAATTCAAAATCAATCAGGTATGAAATAATATATGCTTCTTGCTCAAATGATATTTTTTTAGGGTTATAATCTAATTCAGTCAAATAAAACACATACTTATTTAACGATTTTATATAAATAGGCTTCTCATTTCCTTTTTTCTTTATTATTTTTAAGTTTTTTTTATTGAATTTAATGATACTATCATTATTTATATTCCATAACAAACTCCCAAAATTATCTAAATTTCCTTTTGTAGATGAGCTTATTAAATCATTTTCATTAAGAGTCCTAGACGAAGAGCAAGAACTTAAAATAAATAATAATATATAAAGGAACAAACAATTTAATTGGCACCGTTTAAAAACACCTTTTACATCAAATTTTTCTGAATAAAAAATCATATTTCAAACTTTATTGGTAATAATCAATACATTCTTGTTTTATTATTTCTGATTGAAACTTATGAAAGTAGACTTTTAGATTATAATAATCCATAAAATTTTTACTTGATTTCTTAATCACCTTAAATGAATTACTTTTCCCAACGTTTACTTGTCTATTTAACACATCATAGATTCTTATATTATCTTCCGAAGCTTTAATATTGTCATTGATTCTTTTCAAACTCTTTTCTTGCCTATAAATAAAGTCTTTATCTACAGAACGGTTTTCATTTAGAGCATCTTGTTTCTCTTCTGAAATAAGGTTTTCAATATCTTTTATAGCTTCTTTTTGTTTAAGAATATTTTTTTTCTCTGCTTCTGTATCTATTTCGTTTAGGACTTTGATTCTATCTGCTATTTCTGCATTAGTTTCTGCATCTAAAAAATAATGTTCTAAGCCCAACATATGTGCCAATTCATGAGCATAGGTTTTACTATTTTCCAACCCTACTTTAAAAATAACACAGCCTTGATTCTTTAAAGGTACACTTTCTGAATAACCTCCTATTGTTGCTTTTGAAAAACTTTTATCGGTAATAAATATTACTGCCCCTTTAAAATTTTTTCTATGAGGCTTAGAAAAATAAGCTTGTTTCAGTTCATCTAGTAAAAACTTTGTTGTTCTGTTCGGAGATGTTTTTAAGTCGTCTTCTGTAGTATTTGATTGAGGTTTGTTAGTGTCAGTAAGTTCAAATGTCCAATCACTTAATATTTCAGCACTGCTATCATAATAATTTCCCCAATCACCTACACTTGGATCTATAAATACATACTCAGGGTTAGTTTTATTAAAAGGTGCAATGATACAATTAATACCTGCTTGATTGAGAGATTTTGAGCATAATGTAGTTTTTAAATCGTTATTGTCATCATCTTTAGCTTTTAATGCTTTTTCGTATAAATCTTCAGCATCACTATTCTTACTTGCTCGATTAAAAACAACAGGAACAATTTTAACATTTAAATTAACCAATGAGTTAGGTGCCATTTCTATTTTGCCAACCTCATCACCTTTATAATCCTGTATAACAATATATTCCGTTTGGGCAAAGGTGTTTAATGCTTTAATGTCTACATCCCAACCTTTGTTTTTAATCTTCTCTAATTTAATGGCGGGATTGCTCCCCGCATCTGAGGTTTTATCGTGAGATATCTCAAAATTAGGATGCTTAACAATGGTTAAAAAATCATTTTTTTCGCGCGTGCCACTTATCAAGGCAGCTTTAATAGTAACGCTTACTACCTTTCCTTTAGGGAGATTAATCCAGGTAAGCGGGTAATCTTTACCTTGATACTTCACAACCTCATACATTTTTTTGAGATGCGCTTGCTTTTCTGCATCCGTCCCTCCTGTTTTAAACTGGCTGGTTGCTACGTCTAGCACATGACTAATAGCGGATGTTTTCGTGTTTTGAAATGTTTCGATTTTCGAAAAACTACCATCCATTTCACACCAATCTATCCCATATGCCCCGCTAAACTTAGTGGGGTCTGTTGCATCTTTTGGCGCTACGGTCGCTATATATGTTGCGGGCATTATAGGCATTAAGTTGGCCGATCTTGTTTCCCCGTCTTCAAAGGTTATTCTAAATGTGGTTGGTTTCATGAGGTATGTTGTTTTTGTGCAACGACTTTTAGCTCTATTTGTTCTAAATCGCTTCCTATCACGATGTTTTTAAGGGTATCATTGGGTAATATACTGCCATTATATTCAAAATCATATTGCGCATTATTTAAATCTATCGTTACGCTATCGCCTATACGGTTTAAGGTTTCTATGTTTACAACAATAATATCATCTTTTTTATAACCTTTAATCGGCTCGCCATCTGTGTTGGTTAAATAATACTTAGTAATTTTTTTCTCATTTCTCGTGCTTGTTGGCGCAACATTAAGCCTTGCAAGATCTGTCACCGCCCAATAGTGCCTAAATTTTTCTTGACCATTATGCAGCATCGTCGCTGGAGTTAATTTAAAATGCTCTAATGCAGGCTGGCTGCCTGTAGCGCTATACTTAAATTGGTAAAAGATACAATAGACATCTAAAAGCTCGATGGTTTCGCTTTTACCCATCCCATTAGCGGGAGAAAACACAATTTTAACATGCCTTTTTTGCATGGAAGAATGTATGGCCCACTCATAAAAAATAGTATGCTTTGTGGCTTCAATAGAAAACTTAAAGGGTTGAGGAGTAGATCTGCTGTTAGGTAATCCTGTGTTATCCGCATTTTGTAAAATGTCGAAGTCATATTCTAACACATTAAATTCTAAATCATCTACAAATAATTTAATTTGTATGCTCATCGATGTATTTTGTTTAAGGGTCTAAAAATAAGTAAAACTTTAATCAGTATGACGTTTAATCTTATACAATACATCACATTCCTACGCTATTAAGTATCTTTTTTAAACACGCCATGTCTTTTTTTATAGGCAGACAGAAGTATCTACAACTACAATTGAACTGGATTTAAACCCCAGTTCTTTCGAGAGTACGGGTCCAATTCCCCCCTTGAACACGTCTTAAATCAATCCTTTGTAAATAACATATTTACGATGATTTTTTTAATTAAAAAGCGCTATCCTAAAACCTTAGTGTTGGTTCTAAATTCATAAGCTTTTCATAAAAAAATAAGATCACACATTCTTGGCTGTATCTTTGTATAACAGCATATATCCGTATTAAACGGTATAGCGTAAACTCATTTCAAACATAATCGGCACCCCTATTATACCAAATAGGCACGCGATTAAAAACAAAAATTAAATTATGAAAAACGTTTTATTCGTGCTTACAAGCCACGACCAATTAGGAGATACAGGAGCAAAAACAGGGTTTTGGATTGAAGAATTCGCTAGCCCCTATTACCTATTAAAAGATAAAGGCGTAAACATTACCATAGCATCGCCTAAGGGCGGGCAACCTCCTATAGATCCTAATAGCGCAACTGCAGATTTTAGTACGCCAGCTACCGAACGCTTTGATAAAGATGACACCACAAAAACAATTTTAAGCAATTCTATACAATTAAGCACGGTAAACGAAGCCAATTATGATGCTATTTTCTTCCCTGGGGGTCATGGGCCTTTATGGGATCTCGCAGAAGACAAAGACGCCATTGCGCTTATAGAAAGCTTCTACAGTGCCAACAAACCTGTAAGTGCTGTATGCCATGCGCCCTCTGTTTTCAAACACACAAAAGACACTAATGGCAATCCTTTAGTAAAAGGCAAAAAAGTAACAGGCTTTACGAATACCGAAGAAGCTGCTGTACAACTCACAGATGTTGTGCCCTTTTTAGTAGAAGAAATGCTACAAGCTAACGGCGGTGTTTTTTCTAGAGCCGAAGATTGGCAACCTTACGCTGTACAAGACGGCACACTTATTACAGGTCAAAATCCAGCTTCGTCTGAATTGGTTGCTGAGAAACTTTTTGAAATGTTGTAACACACTTTAAACACATAACCTAATACTTTTTAGACGTGTATTGTATTTTTTAACACGTCTAATGTTTAAAGGCTTGAACTATAAAATGTTCAGGCCTTTAAACATTAGAAACATCGCAGTATCTAAATAGGCTTGCAACACCCCTTAACAACCTATTAATCTATACGTTATACTAAGAAAACTTCACAACGCAACCTTCTCTATTTTATAAAAACCTAAATCGGCATCCGTCCTACGCAAGATAACTGCGTAGTTTAGTCGAATATTTGTGTCAGAATTGTAAAAGCAGCAATCATGACACCAAAAATTCTTAAGACCTTAGAACAATTAGAAAAGGATAAAAATATAGACATCTTATGCGCTGTAGAATCTGGAAGCAGAGCTTGGGGTTTTGCGTCTCCCGATTCTGATTATGATATTCGCTTTGTTTATAAGCATAAAAAAGACTGGTATCTAAATCTTTGGGATCAAAAAGACAGCATTCAGTTTATGACTGAAGATGATTTAGATGGTTCAGGTTGGGATGTACGCAAAGCACTCAAACTGTTAGCAAAATCTAACGCTTCCTTTTTAGGATGGCTATTCTCACCTATAGTTTACAGAGAAGATGCCGCTTTCTTAACTCACATAAAAAGTTTGGCTATAAATAACTTCAATCCTGTTTCGGGGTTTTATCATTATCATAGTATGAATAAAAGGTTTGAAGAAACTTTAGGCTCTCATAAAATGACGCTAAAAAGCTTCTTTTATGCCATTCGAACTGCGCTTTGTGCTAATTGGATTTATCACAACAAAACAATACCCCCAGTTTTGTTTCGAGAACTATATCCTTTAATTGACACTAAATACCACGCCATCTTAGATGAATTAATTCTTTTAAAAAGCAGGCATATAGAAAAAAGCAATGAGCCAGTTGATGCTTGTTTAATTGAACTGGTAAAGCAAATTGCGGTAGAGAATACTCGTATAAAAAACGATTTAACAAACAAAACATCGAATCCAAAAGACTTCAATGCATTCTTTTTAAAAACAATATCATGACTATCGAAGAACATAAAGCGTCTGGACATATCATTTTTGAATGTATAAGTGGTAGTAGAGCTTACGGATTGGACACACCAACATCGGATACTGATATAAGAGGGGTGTTCATTCTGCCTAAAACGCAATTTTATGCTTTAGACTATATAGGTCAAATCAATAATACCTCTAATGACATTGTGTATTACGAACTACGAAAATTTATAGAACTCTGTTCAAAAAACAACCCTAATATATTAGAGTTATTACATGTACCAGAGGAATGTATATTATATAAGCATCCTGTTTTTAACACTATAAAGCTTGACTACTTTCTGTCTAAGCAATGTAAAAAGTCGTTTGCAAACTATGCATATGCACAACTAAAAAAAGCGCGAGGTTTAGAAAAGAAAATTGTAAACCCCGTTGAAAAGGAGCGTAAATCTGTTTTAGATTTTTGTTTCGTGTATGAAAAAGAGAAGGCAATACCTTTAAAGGTGTTTTTAGACATGAAAAATATAAAACAGGAAAATTGTGGCATCGCTAATATTTCACATCTAAAAGATGGCAACAACTTATACCATAGTCTAGAGATACCTTATAAGGGGATTGTTCGAAGTGAAAACGCAAACACTATTGCCTTAAGCTCCATTCCTAAAGAAGAAAAACCTATAGGGATGCTCTTTTTTAACAAAGATGGCTATTCAACCTATTGTAAAAAGTATAAAGAATACTGGGATTGGGTAGACAAACGCAATGAAGAACGCTATAAAACAACGGTATCACATGGTAAGAATTACGATTCTAAAAATATGATGCATATGTTTAGATTATTGCATATGGCAAAAGAGATTGCTTCAGAAAACACCATTAATGTAAAACGTACAGACAGAAACTTTCTATTAGCTATTAAAGAAGGCGCATTCGAATACGACACATTAGTCAATTGGGCGGAAGAACGCAAAGTAGAATTAGAAGCGCTATATGCCGCTTCTAATTTACCCGAGAGACCAGACTTAAATACAATAAATGATGTATTAATCCACACAAGAACACGTTTTTATCATTATAAGTATTGATTTAAAAAAAAGTCTCATATTTGCAAAACAAATGACAACACAACACTTACATAGCAATCAACATCTAGAGTTTTACCTCTATAACCCGCGCTCAAAATATAATGAGTGCACAGGATGCTATGTGATTTTTAGAAGTAATTGAAGCTATTATTAGCCATAAATCATTATAAATTATAAGCGTCCAATTAAAATGGACGCTTTTTTTATGGAAATTTTTAAAATAATGTTAAAAAGTTAGAAACCGATAAAATAAAGCATTGAAACAGAAAACAATTGGGAGACAGACTGTTGTATAAAATGTTCAATATCCGTAAAACACGGACAGGAAGACTATTGCCTAAAAACAACATAAATAATTGATTATCAGTAAATTAAATTCAATTTTTCCTTGTGTAATTCAAAAATTGATTTGATATTTGCAACGTCAAACAACAACAAAACAAAATAACAATGACACTTTATTTACAACATACTTTATCATTAAATGCCTGTCTTCGCACGCCGAAGCACTTAGAGCTGTTTCATGGTTATGAGCAATACAAGTTTAGATTTAGGGAGCATACTTATGTTATAAATTGATATCAATTACAACAATAACACGTAAAGCACCTCCCGAAAAGAGGTGCTTTTTTTATGAACACAAATTAATAAGGACACCCCAATTGGCGGTGACCAGGGTCTTGAAATGAGTTTACAAACTCATCGAGACCAAAAGACAAATAAACAGCATGAGATAAAACTGTTCGGATATAACGACTCGTGTGGCTTCGAAAATATTGATATTCTCGAATTCTAAATTTAAAAAACTATAAATGAGATAAGTCTTCCAAACTGATCTCAAATTAAGGAAGTGTTGAGCAATTGGTTGGCTCGTCAGACTGTAAATCTGATCTCTTCGGAGCGTGTAGGTTCGAGCCCTACCACTTCCACATGTACCACGACAGTTATTTGACTGTCTCTCAAATAGCTGAAGGTTGCAATCTGTAACCGCGTGGTACCTTCTCTGAGAAGATAACGGTGGTAGTTTACGCGCCTTGGACGCGAGAGGTCGCAGGTTCGAATCCTGCTTCTCAGACAAAATATTCCGTTGGTCAAATGGTTAAGACGCCACACTTTCGATGTGGAATTAGGGGTTCGATTCCCCTACGGAATACAGATATTAAATGTGGGGATGGCGAAAATGGTAAACGCGCCTGACTTAGAATCAGGAATCTGAGAGTTCGAGTCTCTCTCCCCATACTATGCGCCACTAGCCCAACTGGAAGCGGCATCGGGTTTAAACCCCGTATAGTCTTGGTTAGAAATATGGAAGTATTCACGATTTCTTAAAACAATAAGAATGAATGCGTAATCCAAGGTGGCGCATATAAACTCGTGATGTAAATGGTGAGCATACAGGAATTTGACTCCTGAGGTATAGGTTCGAGTCCTATCGGGTTTACAAGCATATGGTGTCTTTAGTTTATTTGGTAAAACGTCTCATTGTGAATGAGAAGAACAGGGTTCGAATCCCGAAGTCACCCAAAATGGAACAATAGCAAAGTTGGTCAATGCGACGGACTGAAATGAACTTGTGAATTCAACGCCTCCTATTTATCAAATAGAATGCATTGAGTTAAAATCCGAAGATACAGGTTCGATTCCTGTTTGTTCCACAATTTAGGAGTATAGTTTAATGGATAAAACATTGGGTGTATTCACGATGCTTATTTTAAATTAATGAGTTCATGAATGCAAAGCATTTCGACCCCGAAGCTGCGAGTTCGAATCTTGCTATTCCTGCTAAAATAACATCCCATAGAGGCGCTTGTTTATGTCATTAAATTTACCTTCTCTAAAAAAAGCCAAATTATTTACCTAATTTTGACAGCAATTCATTGCCCATAGAAAAATGAAAAAATTACGCCCTATTATGTTCGTTGGTACGGGCTCAGATGTTGGCAAAAGCATGCTCGTTACAGGAATTTGCAGACTTCTAAAACAAAAAGGGTTTACGCCTGCACCATTCAAAGCGCAAAACATGTCGCTTAACAGCTTTGTAACTCCAGATGGTCTAGAAATTGGACGGGCACAAGCTGTACAGGCAGAAGCCTGTAAAATAGCCTGTTCCACAGATATGAACCCTATTCTATTAAAACCCTCTGGCACTCATAAATCTCAAGTGGTATTACATGGCAAACCTATTGGCGACCAAAGTATCAAAGACTATTTTTTAGGCAATAATAAAACACACTTGTTCGAAGAAGCTAAAACCGCCTTTATGCGATTGCAAAATACCTACAACCCTGTTGTTTTAGAAGGCGCTGGCAGTATTAGCGAATTAAACTTAAAACATAGAGACATTGTAAACATGAGAATGGCCGAAGCAGCAAAAGCAGACGTTTACCTCATTGCAGATATCGACAAAGGCGGCGTTTTTGCTAGTGTTTATGGCTCTATAGCCCTACTAGAACCTTGGGAAAAAGCATTAGTAAAAGGAATCATCATCAATAAATTTAGAGGAGATGCCACCTTATTCGATGATGGCAAAAAAATATTAGAACAATTAACAGGTCTCCCTGTTTTAGGCATAGTACCCTACGCCCAAGACATCTATATTGAAGAAGAAGACTCTGTGGGGCTAGATAAAAAGGAAAAAACAGCCACTGAAACGGGGATCAATATTGCCATTGTACTGCTCCCCTATATGTCTAATTATACCGATTTTAATGTTTTAGAAAAAGACCCTAGAACGCATTTGTTCTACACCAAAGATCCTGATAAAATTAAAAATGCCGACATCATTATACTGCCAGGAAGTAAAAACACCATTCAAGACCTCTTATTTCTAAGAGAACAAGGCATCGCAGAAGTGATTTTAACAGCGCATACTTCTGGAAAGACAATTATAGGGATTTGCGGAGGCTATCAAATGCTAGGCCGCCGTATTGAAGACCCTCTTGGCGTCGAAAGTGATATAAAAACAGTGCACGGCTTAGGCATTTTCCCTATGGTCACACAATTAACCGCTAAAAAAACAACACTGCAATGTGATTTCAAATTTAAAACATATCCAGACACCTGTACTGGGTATGAAATTCATATGGGACAAACAACCTTTGAGACCTCAGCACCTTTAAATCAACTAAAAACACATACCGAAGGCTATTTAAATAACAAATGCTGGGGCACCTATATTCATGGCATTCTTGACAACCCTGTGGTTATTGAAGACGTATTACAAGCATATACCTCTAAAAAAGCAGCAACGCCATTTGATTATAATGCGTATAAGGATCAAAATTATGACGCTTTAGCCCATCTGTTAGAAACGCATATTGATATAACATCTATAATTTCTAAAATGCAATACAGCTAATGATATACGGCCATGGAGATGATGGGTATTTATACAACACCACGTTTAAAGCTAATTTTAGTTCAAATGTTTGGTACGAAAGCACAGCAGCCAAGCTTATAACCCACCTTAAACATAAATTGCCTGCAATTGCCAATTACCCAACGCCTAATGCAGATGAACTATCAGAAAAGATAGCACAACACCATCAATTAGAGGCCGCGTCTATTTTAACAACCAATGGTGCAACAGAAGCCTTCTATCTTATCGCTACATTATTCTATGGCAAAACAGCAGCTATAGGAACACCTACTTTTTCTGAGTACGAGGACGCTTGTATGCGAAACAAAATGCGCATCTCTTTTTACAAGCGGGCAGACCTGCTTGATACCAATTTTAAAGACGATATCGTTTTTATATGCAATCCCAATAACCCAGATGGCTATAGCACTACCGTAACCGAAATACGCACACTGCTTCTAAAATTTCCTAAGACCACATTTGTAATTGACGAAGCTTATATTGATTTCACCCTTAGCATCGACTCCTGCAAGTCTTTATTAAAAGAATTTAACACGCTTATAATTGTAAAATCTTTAACTAAATTATTTTCCATACCAGGATTGCGTTTAGGCTATATAATGTGTCATCCAGAATTAAAACAAAAACTGCAACACGCTAAAATGCCTTGGAGTGTCAATGCCATGGCCATTGAAGCTGGAAAATACATCTTTAACAATTACAAGGCTTTAGCTCCTAATATGGCCACACTCTTAAACTTTAGTAAAGCATTACAACAGGATATCGATACTCTAAGTGGCTTTACAGTCCTGCCATCTACAACCCCTTTTTTCTTAGTGAAATTAGACAGCCCAGATGCCGCAAAATTAAAAGACTATCTTGCATACACCCATCAATTATTAATACGAGACGCTTCTAATTTTAGAGGCTTAGATGGCCATTACATACGTATTGCAAGCCAGAGTCCCCAAAAAAACGAATTACTAGTTAACGCACTAAAAGCATGGCATACGCATTAATCCTTATTCCCCTAGGTATTGGCTACCTTTTAGATGTAATTTTCGGTGATCCTAGAGCGCTTCCCCACCCCATACGTGTATTTGGACATTGTATAGCCTTTGGTGAAAAAAAGCTAAATTCTGGCGCCTCTAAAACAGTAAAAGGCATGGCCCTCACTTTGGTTTTAGTAGGTGGAACACTATTCGTTTTTCGCACAATTGAAACTCTATTATTACCCTATCCCATAGCCTATTATAGTTTTGCATCTGTAGCTGTCTTTTATGCTTTAGCCAATAAAAGTCTCATCACAGAAGGCAAAGCCGTTTTTAAAGCCTTAGAAAAAGGACTATCTGAAGGTCGAAATAGATTGTCTTGGATTGTAGGTCGGGAAACAAAACAATTAAACCCTCAGCAAATTCGCATTGCGGTCTTCGAAACCATGTCAGAAAACCTAAGCGATGGTGTCGTCGCACCACTGTTTTATTATGCATTGTTTGGGGTTTCTGGCGC
This sequence comes from uncultured Flavobacteriaceae bacterium, assembly GCA_947504035.1. Classification (GTDB taxonomy): domain Bacteria; phylum Bacteroidota; class Bacteroidia; order Flavobacteriales; family Flavobacteriaceae; genus Jejuia; species Jejuia algarum. Next base: position 39,863 of record CANNGA010000001.1, on the reverse strand, counting down.
CATGGCTTATAAAATGATTAACACGTTAGACTCTATGATAGGCTATAAAAACGAACGTTACCTCCATTTTGGAAAATTTGCAGCGCGATTAGACGATGTTGCCAATTACATTCCTGCTAGAATCACGGCCTTTATAATGTTAGTTGTAACAGGAAAACTTCATAAAATTCCTTTCGTTCTAAAATATGGCAAACAGCATTCTAGCCCCAATGCAGGGTATCCAGAAGCTGCATTGGCTGCAATTTTAAATTGTAGGTTTGGAGGGCCTAATTATTACCATGGCAAACAGGTAGACAAACCCTATATTGGCACACATGATAGACATATAGCACAACATGAAATAACAACTGTAGCCCGCATTAACCACAAAGTCACCTTTGTTACCGTAACACTTATTAGTATATTCTATTTTTTTGTCCTATAATGTCTAAAAGATACATTCTTACTGGTGCACCTGGCACTGGAAAAACAAGTTTAATTAATGCCCTAAAACAACAGGGGTATGCCTGCCATGATGAAATAGCAAGACAAATTATACTACGACAACAGCAACAAGGTGGCAATAAAACGCCTTGGGAAGACCTTATAGGCTTTGTAAATCTGGTATATGAACAAACCCTAAAAGAATTGAACATCCCTGTAACCCCCTGCACATTTGTAGACAGAGGGCTGCCAGATTGTATGGCCTATTTAAAAGCAAGCGCTTGTAAAATTCCAGATCGTTTAAGTCGGTTCCCTTTTAAGTCTTATTACCAGCCTATTGTTTTTTTAGCGCCACCATGGGAAGCTATCTATACCAATGATCCACAACGGCCACAATCGCTTCAAGACGCAGCGCTTATCCATAAACACCTTGTAGACGTCTACCAAGACTTAAATTTCACACTAAAAATCTTACCAAAAGCAACTTTAACACAACGTGTTGCCTTTATTCAGTCTATTATTTAAATAAATAAAGTACCTTCGTTCTTAGTCTTATGGTTCTTTTAGACATAAAAGATGAAAAGGGAATTTGGTGAAAACCCAAAACTGTTCCCGCAACTGTAATGCGCTTTATATATTACCATTAAAAAACCACTGTATCTATTATATGGGAAGGCTATGGTAATGCGTAAGTCAGGAGACCTGCCCTAAGACCTAATAGTATTAACTCTCGGGTAAAGGGTTAGATCTAAGAATAGATAGCGGCACCTCAAATTCATTGCTTGGGCATGATGTAGCATAAACATAAAGCGTTATCTGTTTTTTCCTTCTAAAACTTTTACTGCGTTTATGTATCATTAACATGGGAAAAAACATTTCTAAAGTCACAACAACGTTTCAATTTTGCGACGGCGGTTCTTGTCAAAAAGCAAATGGCGAATTAGCCATAAGGGAAGCACGAGCCTACCTTCGTAATAAAGATTTATGGGACGACACCCATACGATAAAAACGCGATGTAATGGCAGGTGCGAAGACGCCCCTACTTGGATTGTACAACCGGGCAATTTCTGGTACAAAAACCTCACCCCAGAAAAAGCCCTAACCATTATGTCCTCGCATCTTGAAGACGACAAACCTGTTGAAGATTACTTATTATACCAAGAAGGCTGGTCTGTATTACGCTCTTCAAATGAAAAAACAATAGCACCTCCTGTATTTAAGACTAAAACAGATCCTGATTACGGTGCTATTTTAGTGGCCCGTGCTTTTGCTTCAGACCAACATCTATACCCTTTATTCCAATATCTTTTTAAAACACCTCAACCTGTTGGCGTACAAATTGGAACAGATGACATGGTCGTATTACGCGAACCACATCATGTCGATTACAGCGCCCCTTACGACCTAAAACTAACAGGAGCGCAAGTACAACTCACATTAGCCATCGCCGGTATTCCTAAAACGGTTTCCGAAGAGATTTCAAACCGTAAAGTAAGTGTCGCAGAGGTTATTTGGCTTAAAGAAAAAACCACATTTACCAAAGCAATACGCCTTAAAAACAAAAAAGGGAAACACCTTGTTAGCATTTGGATACAAGACGAAGACACCAGTACTTGGGCGCATATCCTTAAGATATACTTAGCAATGCCATCGCAACATAATATTAGAATAGAAACCCATGAATCCCAAGAACATTAGCATACTAGGATGTGGCTGGTTAGGATTACCACTCGCTATCGATTTTTTATCTAAAGGGTATACCGTAAAAGGCTCTACAACAACAGCCTTAAAAATCCCAAAACTTGAAGCGCAGGGCATTACACCTTTTTTATTAAAATTAGGAGAAGCATCTCAGGCCACCTATAACGCATTCCTTTCTGAAAGTGAAATTGTCGTTATTAACTTTCCGCCTAAACGCATTCCTGATATTATAGACGTATACCAACAGCAAATACAAAGTATACTGCCTTTTATTGCAGCACATCAAAAGGTTATTTTTATCAGTTCAACTTCCGTATATCAAAACACAAATGCTGAAGTTTTTGAAACATTAGAAGTACAGCCCGAAAAAGCCTCTGGAAAAGCAGTTGCTGCTGTCGAACAATTATTGAAAACGCACTTAGAAGAACGTTTTACAAGCATTCGTTTAAGTGGTTTGATTGGTTACGACCGGTTGCCGGGAAGGTTCCTAGCGAATAAGACAAACGTTCAAAATGGAGATGCACCGATTAATGTGATTCATCGCGATGATTGCATAGGGCTTATCAATGCTGTTATCGAAAAAGAGGCATGGGGTGAAATTATAAACGGCTGTGCAGAGCAGCATCCTTTACGCAAAACGTTTTACACATTGGCGGCAACCAAAATTGGGCTCACCCCCCCAACGTTTATGCATCAAGAAAAAAAGGCGTTTAAAATCATCTCGAACACAAAGAGTAAAACACTTTTAAATTATACATACAAACACCCAGACCCTTTACAATTAATCTAGTGTGCGTACTTGTATAACATAAGGCCCTTTATGTCTCATTAGTACTAAAGGTTCCTGATAAAAAAGAGTAGAATAGTCATAAAATCAATATTTTTGACCTAATATTAAATGTTTGACTGCTTTTTTCTAAACATAGAAATACCGCTACTTATACAAACACCATTAATACAACACGAAACCCTCTAATGGATCTCAACCAATGAAAGAAGGCATATTACTTTGTGGACACGGCAGTCGTAGGACAGCAGCAATCACGTCTTTTAAAAAATTAGTCACCCTTTTGCAAGCGCGCTACCAAGACAATTACGAAGTCGATTATGGATTTTTGGAATTCAACCATCCTACTTATGAAGCCGCAGTAGAGCGCATGTATCTTAATGGTGTTCGCAAAATTTACGCGCTTCCTGTAATTCTATTTGCGGGATCTCATGCTAAAAACGACATCCCTTACGAGTTAAATACCATACAAGGTTACCATAAAGACCTTAGCATCACAATGGGCAAACATATTGGGGTCAATTCATTTTTATTAGATCTGGCCGTAAAACGCATTGAAGAAACTGAAACCACACTTAGCCCTTTAGACCGAAAAGACACTTGCTTAGTCGTTATTGGTCGCGGCACAACAGACCCAGATGCAAATAGCGATGTCTCCAAGCTTACTAGCATGCTATGGGAAGGCATGGGCTTTGGATTTGCGACAACAGCATACAGTGGCACCGCCTATCCAAAAGTTGATGAGTCTTTACTAATGGTAGAAAAATTAGGCTTTAAACGCACTATTGTTATTCCTTTTTTCTTTTTCACCGGTGTTTTACTAGAACGTATTTATGGTCATGTCACCGACAGAAACACCAATTCCCAACACGAATACGTCTACACAGCCCCTTTTGGTACTGATGAATTGTTAATGAAAGCTTTTGACGAACGTTTGGAAGAAGCAAAAACAGGAACTGCTTACATGAACTGCCAGATGTGCAAGTACCGTAAACAAGTGGTTGGTTTTGAACAAGATTATGGTAAAGAACAGGTAGGACACCACCTTAATGTAAAAGGCATTCTTTTTGAAGAAGATGAAAAACCTGGAGTCAGCACATCATCTTTAAGCCGTAAGATTAAAAAACTGCTAGGAATTTAGGTAAAGCATCCTTTTTCCTCAAAAGAATCAACCTAAACTAAAATTCTTTCTCTAAATTTATGCCCAAAAGGGTATATATTTTGAATGCTTTTTAGATGTATTTTCTGGATCGTAATCCTTTACTTGTCCAGATTTTATAGCTTCTGATATTATTCTAGATGCCATTGAATAATTTTTTTCTTTAATACCAAACCGTTCTCTCAAAGATTGATTAGTCATGTGTTCTCCTGACACATACTTTAAACAAGAATGAAGATAACAAGCTCTAATTTTATCTTCCTTATCCATTTTTCTTAATGTTTTATGTGCATATATGATCACTCGAGTATAATTATCTCCTTCTATAAATTTAGGAGCTGGTAACTGGTAATATTCACATTCAAAAATCACTTTGTCTATACCACTTCCTCTTTCTTCACAAATATTAAGTCTTCTCATAAACGAAGCTAATTTTTCATTTCTAGATTGAGGGTTATGATCAATAAATCTCATTGTACTTATTAATGGCTTTCCTGGATTTGAAATTTCTACTCTATCTTCAAAAATTTCAATCATGGGAGCCGTTCCTTTTTCATTAAAATCTTGATGAATAATTGCATTAGCAACTAGTTCTCTTATAACTAATTCAGGGTACATTTTAACCTCTTTTCTAAAAACCTTTCCTACTTCCTCATTTGAAGGTAACTGATCATTAATATAATTTACTAATCCTTTAAACCCTGAAGCATATCCTTTTTGTCCAATTTGTTCTTTTTTTGTACGTAATTTATTTTTCCCTTGATACATAATAACTCTAATTGCTTTTCGGTCAACACTTTCAAATTCATCTAACCTTTTAGCAAAGAGAATGGCACATAAATTTGTAATACTATAATTATTTGCGTCTCTAATAATTAACCTTTCTTGTAAAAATTTATCAAAAATAGCTTCTCTATTCTCAGGAAGAGGTGTATTTGTTAACTCAAAATATGAAGCGTAATCTATCAATTTTAAAACTTCATCGGGTTCTAAATTAGAAACAGCTATTTCTTTTTCAAAACCAATTGACGGACTTTTAGTCCAAATAACTCTTTCCTTTTCGGGGTAATCATCTAATTTTTTTTTAGATGAACCTATTCTAATATATGGTATCCCTCTAAACTTAACAGGCGTATTTTGAGTTGCTTTCACTCTAACAACTACAACATTAACCCCCTCTACTTCAAACTCATAAAAATCAAAATTTATTCTAGGCTCTAATAACCTAGCAATCCAAGGTATCAAGTCTTCATTACCCTTTCCGTTTTTATTTGAAGTAAACTTAGTACCTACTATTCTATGAGTCCTATCATCAATTCCAAATACAATATAACCATATGCCTTATCGTGTACACATGCTGAATTTGAAATAGCTGAAATATATTCTCCAATTTCAGTACCGTTATTAACTTTAAATTCAACCCACTCTGTTTCATTTACAAATGAACGTAGTTCACTTAATAATATTTTCAATTCATTATTTTTCATAATCACACAAAATAACAACTGATAATCAGGTAGTTAAGTTATAATAAAGCCGTTTAGTCACATAACAGTCACACAAACAAATGTAATGAAATTATTTATTTTCACCCATTGTAGGCATAAGTTACCTTCTTAAAATCATCAAATAAGCTTCTATGAAAAACATCTTAATGAAGAAACAAAAACTATAAAACAATTTTTATATAAATACACTGGCCATCCTCTTATATTAAAAACAATTTCTACTCCACCAAACCTTCACCTTCCAAATACAACTGTTCGAGTTGTTGCTTCACCTCATCTGATGGATCTGCCCACATTCCACGTTGAATCGCTTCCAGTAAGCGTTCACTCATATCTTTTAGCGCCCAAGGGTTATGTTGCTGAATAAACGCTTTGTTTTCGGGAGTGAGCAAATAGCTTTCCGTAATCCCTTCATACATAAAATCATCAATAAGATTGGTGGTCGCATCGTAGGCAAATAAATAATCTAAGGTTGCAGCCATTTCAAAAGCCCCTTTATACCCGTGCCGTTGTACCCCTTTAATCCATTTAGGGTTGATAACACGCGATCTGTAAACCTTTAACAACTCTTCTTTTAATGTTTTTACTTTGGGCGTTTCTGGTCTAGAATTATCTCCAAAATAAATAGCTGCAGCATCACCTTTTACCGTTTTTACAGCATTAGCTAATCCGCCATGAAACTGGTAATAATCATCACTATCCAAAATATCATGTTCTCTATTGTCTTGATTTTGCATTACGATTTGCATGGCCTGCAATCGGTTTTGAAAAGCTTCATGAGCAGAAACGCCCTTTTTAGAAGTTCCATAAGCATATCCGCTCCAATTGATATATACTTTAGCGAGGTCGTCTTGGGTTTTCCAGTTTTTTTCATCAATTACGGCTTGTAATCCTGCGCCATAAGCGCCTGGTTTAGATCCAAAAACTCTATACAAAGCACGTTGCGAAGCGTCTTGAATCTCTAAGCCTTCGGCTTGCCATTGTGTGCGCTCTTCTAAAAAACGTTTGCGAATTGGATTATCCTCTACAGGTTCATCTAAGTTAGCAAGTCGCGTAACTACAGCATTAAACAAATTAATAACATCGGGAAATGCATCTCTAAAAAAGCCAGAAATACGTAACGTCACATCCACACGTGGGCGTCGTAAAGTAATTAAAGGAATCACTTCAAAATCTGTCACCCTACGGTTTACATTCTTCCATATAGGCCGCACACCCATTAGTGCAAATGCCTGAGCGATATCATCACCTCCTGTTCGCATTGTAGAGGTACCCCATACAGAAATCCCTATGGTTTCTGGGTAATCGCCATTTTCTTGTAAATAGCGTTCTATTACCAATTGCGCACTTTTTTCTCCTAATCGGTATGCTGTTTCTGTGGGTATGGTGCGCACATCTACAGAATAAAAATTACGCCCTGTGGGTAGCAAATCTAAACGTCCACGCGTAGGTGCCCCAGAGGGACCCGAAGGGACATAAGCACCATTCAACCCCTGTACTAAATGCTCTAATTCATCTGTTGTTTTTTGAACCTTTACCAAGGTATTAGACTTGATATACTCTAAAAATTTATGAGTCAGCGGGTAATGTTCAGGAACGGTACCCTCTTCTAAGTAAGAACGCAATAAGCGCTTGGCAATAGTTTCCAATTGCGCAATAACCTGCCCTGCTGTTTTGCAAAATACGGTTTCAATATGTAGCTGCATCATTTCGGTATACTCTAAAGCTAACACATTGGTTTCAATTCCTAAATCTTTCGCAAGCACCTGTGTAATGCCCTCTTGTCCATAGCTAGGAACACGGTGTAAAGCGATAAGTAAATCAAGTAATTGTTCTGAAACTGGCGCTATTCCAAAAATATGCAAGCCGTCTCTAATCTGTGCTTCTTTCAATTCACATAAATACCCGTCTAATTTAATAAGCAATTCATCTACATCTTGAGAAGCAATGCCCAAATCTACATTTAGTTTGGTCTCTGTAACTAAAGCGGCTATTTCCTTTTCTAATACGCGCGCGCGTTTAGGGTCTAAAGATGCTGCCTCATAATACTCATCCACCAAATGTTCTAATTTCATTAAACTCCCATAGCTTTCTGCGCGCGTCATAGGCGGGATAAGGTGGTCTATAATTACAGCCTGGTTTCTTCGCTTTGCCTGTGTGCCTTCGCCTGGATCATTAATAATGAAAGGGTAAAAATGAGGTAATGCACCAAATACAGCCGCAGGGAAACACGTTTCTGGATCTAACGAAACACTTTTACCTGGCAGCCATTCAAGATTGCCATGCTTTCCTAAATGGATAACAGCATCTGCATTATACGTAGTTTGTAGCCAAAAGTAATAGGCTAAGTACTGATACGTTGGAGGCAAATCTGGAGAATGGTAAATGGCCTGAGGGTCTTGATTATACCCCCTAGAAGGCTGGATGCTTATAAAAATATGCCCTAACACAAACCCTGGAATGATAAACCCATGCTCTGTATAATAGGGATCGTCTTCTGGCGCGCCCCATTGCGCAACAATTTTTGCCTTAAGCCCTTCCGACAGTGCAGAAAAACAATTTTTAAAGGCCGTTAAATCAAACACCAAAGCATGAGGTCTTGTTACCGTTGTAGCAATAGCATTGGTTGTAACCTGAGTCATCCAATGCATTAATTCTGTACCACTTTTAGGCAATGCATCACCTGTGGTGTAGCCTTCGGCTTTTAATTTTTGGATGAGCACAATACAGCTTTCTGGCGTGTCTAAGCCTACGCCATTTGCCAAACGACTGTCTTTATTGGGATAATTTGGCAAAATTACAGCAATTCGTTTCTCACTGTTGCTTTTATGCTGTAATGTTATCCAGCGCTTTGCCAGTTCGGCCATAAATACGCAGGCAGGTTCGTAAGCCTCATATTTTAAGATAGAGCTATCGGTAAGTCTATCTTTTTCTACTTCTTTTTTAAAGGAAACAGCACGACCAATAAGGCGTCCATCTATTTCTGGCAATGCAATATTCATTGCGATATCGGTTGGAGGCAACCCAAAAAGGCCTTCCTCCCATACCGTTTTATTGGCTGTAGAAAATATAGCCTGTAAAACCGGGACCTTTAACCTTTCAAATATAAAATTAGAACCGTCCATAGGTTTAATGGTAAACCCTGTGGTATTAATAATACTGTGTACATGACGTTTGCCAGAATCTGTCATTAATTCCTGTACATGCTCTACCAATTTAGCATCTCTAAGATTGCTCGCAAACACAACAAAAGGATTCATGTTACGGGCTTTCAATGCACGACTCATAGCATGTATTGGAGATAAATTATCTGAAAGATAGTGCGTTCGGTACGCCAATAGCACCACATTAGGCCAGTCTGGATGCAGTGTTTTCTCTAAAAGCGATTGATTTAACACTCCTGTGCTACTCGTGTATAAAAACACATCTGCTGTAGACTGTACAGGAGCAATTGCAAGTGGAGCGCCAAAAAACGTATGTCGTAAATAGTTTAAAAGTGAAATGGCATTTTCTTTTCCACCTTCTTGAATGTATTGTCGGCATTGATGTACAATATCGATACGTTCAGAAGACAATTGCATTAATTCCACATCTGGTTCATGTGCTGGTAAGAACAATACTGTATTCCCTACACGTTCTTGTAATGCGACCAAAGATTCTACTAAATATTTATAATAGCTCACCCCGCCCAGCATGCTGCATACAATTACCTTAGCCTTTTCAAGCACATCTTCTAGATAGGTATCTATAGTCAATTCTTGTTTAAGGTATACAAGATTGGTCATGCGTAAACTTGGCAAAGTATCACCTTCCTTAGCATGTAGTGTTTTATAAGCCTCGTTTAAGGTGTGGATTTCGGTATCTCCAGCACTTAAAAAGACGATGTCGCCTGGTTGCTGATCGATATAAAAAATTTCGTCGTCATTAGGATTCCATCCTCCAGGTATTGTGGCTACTAAATGCATATATCTTCCTGTTTTAACGCTGCCCAGTACAAATGAATATAGCTCGCGTATACGTTGTTATAGGTATAAATTTTAGCAGACACTTCTTGCCCTCGGGCAGAAAACACCTCTGCTATGTTTGGAATACCACTATCATTTAACACCTTAGAATAATGAAATTCATGTCCCCAAATCTCTAAATGCGGAAAGCACACTTTTCTATAGCCTAAAGTCAATTTTTTAGCTTCCATAGATGTACGAAATGGAAACACATTCGCCATGTCATAAACACCACCACTTTCATCAATAATAGCGTCTCCTAAATACATCATGCCCCCGCATTCTGCATAGATCGTTACCCCTCTTGCTGCCGCCGCTTTAATTTGATGGCGCATGGTTTTATTTTTAGATAACTGTTCCAAGTGTAATTCTGGATACCCTCCAGCGAGATAAATATAATCGGTTTTAGGCAATTTGGTATCGTGTAAAGGACTAAAGTAAATAATAGTCCCCATAGCTTCAAGCCACTTTAAATTTTCTTGATACGTAAAACTAAAAGCCTCATCTTTTGCTATCGCTATGGTTTTTAACGCTTTTACTACTGTTAGTTCATGCTTAATTTTAGGCATATAGGGTATATCCTTCCCGACATCCAGTACTTTCGAAATAGAAATGTGGGCAGCGACATGTGAAGCTGCATTTTCTATAACAGTTTCAAAATCTTTATCTATATGTAAGCCTAAATGTCTGGACGGAATAGCAATGGCCTCGTTAGGTGGTAGGTATCCCAAACAGGGTATATCTACAGCAGCACAGGCCTCTTTAAGAAAGGCATAATGTGAAGCCGTTTTTATAAAATTAAAAAGCACACCTGCTATTTTAACAGATGGATCAAACGTTTTAAGACCATGTAAAATAGGCGCGATTGTATAGGCCATACTGCTTGCATTAACCACAAGAATTACAGGGATATCTAATAGCTTGGCAACAGCTGCAGAACTTCCTTTATCTTTTACAGCACCATCGAACAGCCCCATAACCCCTTCAACAATACTAACCTCTGCATTTTGCGCATAGCTATTAAAAACAGTATGCACATGCTGTTCTGGCATCATCACGGTATCCAAATTAATCGCTGGTGTTTTTGCCGCTGTACTATGATGAATGGTATCGATATAATCAGGGCCGCATTTAAAAGGTTGCACCTTATAACCTTGATTAAGACACCAGCGTAATAGCCCTAAGGTGACCGTAGTTTTCCCAGAATTACTCCACGGGGCTGCAATTAAAAATGCTTTTGACATGACTCTAAAATTAAAACGCTGAAAGTGCTGCGTAGTCCATTTTTAACCGTTGCGCCAATTGTTTTGCTTTGCCTAACTTTACAACGCCCATTTCGGTATCTATTACCGTGGCTTTAGGCAAACGCCTTAAATAGGTTTTATAAGTGTTAACGGCATATTGAAACGGATCTTGAGCCCCTGTATTGGCTTTGCCATCTGTAAACACAAACAGTTGCGTTGTTTGCGTATTTAAGGTTCTTAAAAGCTCGTATACTTTTAAAAAAGCAGCCCCTAAATTGGTTTTTCCTCCTGTTCGTAATTGATAGTTTAACGCTTTTATGCGCTCTGTATTAGAGGTGAACTCTTGCACTATTTTAGCCGTAGTATCCTGTAACCCGACGATAGCATATTGTATTTTTTGTAAGGGGTAAGTACCTATCGTTTTGTCTATAATGCCTTTTAAATACCCCATTTGGTGTTCTAAAGCCATAGAACCACTTGTGTCTATTAAAAAAACAATACGTGCTGTCGATTTTTGGGTACGTTGTTTGTAAATAGAATGAAACACGCCTGTTTTTAGATACTGTCTAACAGACTTTAGCACTGCAAGTTCGCTGGATGGTTTGGCGGGACTTGGCGCTACGGAAACAGTATTCAAAGCGTCTAAGTTTACATCTTGTTTTTTATGCGCCCTAGGCGTTGAAAATTTCAAGCCTTGCTGTACTGCTTTTGGCAGTTGAAATCCTGAATTTTGAGGTGTTTTTGATTCTGCAGTAGCCTCTTCAGACTGTTCTTCATCTGGTGTATTTGCATCTGTATTTGCCTCTGAATCTGAAGGTGGTGTATAATCTTTAGCCCGGTGTTGCAGCACAAACCCTGCGATGGCATGCACCATTTCTGGGGTCACCGTTGTATGGTTGTAATATGCAGCGTAGGCTCTTGCCGTCTTCAACAATAAAATATCGGCACGCATGCCTTCCACCTTATTGCTAATGGTTAATGCGGCACACAGTTCTTGAACGTGCTCCGGAATTTGAATGCGCGTTAAATGCTGTTTTGCAGACAGCACCTGTGTTCTTAAGGCCTTTTCTTCGTGAGCAAATTGATTGTAAAAGCCTTCTGGATCGCTATCGAAATGCAAGCGTTGCATGGCAATTTTAGATCGTAATTTTTTATCTTTAGGGGTATGAATGGTCACGCTCAATCCGAAGCGGTCTAGCAATTGAGGGCGTAAAGTGCCTTCTTCTGGATTCATCGTTCCTACAAGTGCAAAACGACTGTCCATCCACTGTGAAATACCTTCACGTTCTAAATGATAGCCCCCCGTTGCAGAGGCGTCTAATAAAACATCCATAAGGTAATCATTTAGCAAATTAACCTCATCGATATACAGAAAGCCTAAATGAGCCTGTGCTAACAAGCCCTTATCTACAAGGGTTGTTTTTTGATTTATTAATGCGTCCAAATTAATACTTCCCAAAACCCGATCTTCTGTAGCACCAATAGGCAAGTTTACAAAGGGCACTTCAGGTCCCATTAATTGGCTCAACCCACGTACCATTGTAGTTTTTGCGGTGCCTTTATCTCCTGTTGCCAATACGCCTCCAATACTAGGATCTACTAAATTAAGTAACAAGCATAATTTTAAATCGTCTTGTGCTGGTATGGCTGTAAAGGGGTAACTGTATTTTAATGGCATCTTTAATCGTTATAAGGATTGTAAAAATACGGATTTATGAAGTAGTAATGCTATGCATCGCGGTTTCTAATACGCCATACTATAACTCAAGATATTTAGAGTACACTCTTTAACACAATCAAACCTATCACAATCGAAATAACCCCAATAACCCCATTCATCCATTTAAAAATAGAGAGGTTACGCTCTATAAAACGACTCATGGTAAAGATTAAAACATAGCTATAAATTGCCATTGAAAGAATGATCCCTATCGATTCTACACTCAAAATCAATAAGGCATCAGAAATCGTATCGGCACTAATAATTAAAGCAGAAGTAAGTGCCCCTCCTGTACCTGCTAACCCGTGTAGCATACCAATCCAGAAAGACCTATTAATAGGGTTCATGGCAATTTCTTCTCCGCGTTTCCCATGCAAGTGAATAGGATTGCTTGCCAAATGTTCATGGGCTTCAATTTTTTTATGCGCTGCCATCATCGCATTGATTTTGTGATTTCTGCGGATTGCCATAACACCTAACCAAATCATTATAGGCCCAATAGAAAATTCTGCCCAAAACGAAATACGCTCTACAACATGGAGTAATACCGTTCTAAACAGGAGTGCTATACCTCCAAACATCAATAATGTTACCGAGTGTCCTAAGGCCCATTGCGACGCTGTAAATATCGTTTTTAAGGATACTTTTTTCTTTTGAATGGCGTTTTCTGCCGCAAGTACTGAAACCGCAGACATATGATCTGGCTCAAAAGAATGCAATACCCCAGCAATTAAAGGGCGAGCAAGATTCATTATATTCATAAAGCGTGTGTTATATGGGCACCATCATTAGCAATTAAATACACTTGCAACGCCACATTTGGCGCTATATTTTGACAATGGTAATGGCAGCGTTCTATTAGTTTTTGATAAAATTTTTCCTGTTCGGCAAAGGTAAAGATTTCTTTAAGACGTCCTGCCATGTTAAGTGCTAAAACTTGGCTTGCTACGGGTTTAGAATAGCCTGCTTCTAAAGCCAACTCATATATGAAATTTTTATCCCATGTGGTTTTCCCACTATGTGTGTTTGTATGGCCTTGGGCTAATTTTGCGGCTTTACCTAACATAATCCCCATAACGACTTTAGTTACTTGAGGTGTAGCGTTAATTTTCTCGAACGTTTCTTGTATCCAATTGCCATAATGCACACAAGATATGGGGTCTATTTCTGGAACTAATGCTTTTAGCATCTTCTCACTACGCGCACCTGAATTAAGCAACAACGCTGTTTTTCCATTGGCAATGGCAACATCTATGCCTTGTTGAATACTGGCAATGTAAGACGCCGCAGAAAAAGGCGTTACAATACCTGTGGTGCCTAAAATTGAAATGCCATGCAAAATACCCAAGCGGCTATTAAGTGTTCTTTTAGCCAATGCAGCGCCATCTTTTACAGCTACGGTAATCGTTACACCTTTGGTTTCAAGCTGGTAATCGGATAGTATTTTTTCACAAACTACAGTCATCATGCGTCGGGGCACGGGATTAATAGCAGGTTCGCCTACAGGAATTTCTAATCCTGGAAGTGTTACCAAACCAACACCTTCTCCTCTTTTAAAAAGCACATTACCCGTAGTATTTAAAGCCACTGCAACACTAATCGTTGCGCCATGGGTAACATCTGGGTCGTCTCCTGCATCTTTTACAGTTGCATACACCGCTTCTGTTTTTGTAAGCCTTATTGTATCTACCTGAAATACAGCCAACGTCCCCACAGGCAAGTGCACCTTTACCGTTGTAAGGCTTTGCTGTGTTACTAAACTTAATAAAGCTGCTTTTGTACACGCTGTAGCACAAGCGCCCGTCGTATAACCGCTTCGTAAGGGTTTATTTGGTATGTTTTGTAATCCACTCAAAACATTAATTTATAATTTGAACCAACTCCTCTAGAGCATCTATACAAAGATACCGATTAGAAATTTCTGGTCGCTTTAAAATTGTAATTGGAAGCTCTAAGGCCAATGCCGCTTCTATTTTTTCATCCAGTTTGCCATGACTTCCACTCTCTTTGGTAAAAACAACTTCTGGTTCTATTTTGGTAAATAATACCATTTCATCTGCCTTAAGTTGTGGATATCCAAACACTAATTGCGAACTAGAAAAACCTGCTTTTGCCGCTATATCCCTAGAAGTATCTCGATCTAAAATACGAAACCAAGTAGGATGGGTGTCCCAATACGGTTTTAGCTTTACAATCGTCTGCACACCCGATAATGCCAGCAACGACCGGTAGTTATTGGCATTAAAATGCGCTATAGCAGCTTTAAAGCTCTCCACATAAGTCACTAATTGATGTCCTCTTCTTGGAGCAAAAACTCTTTGAAAACGTATTAAAGGCAGCTCTAAAGGTAGTGCCGCAATGGTTTGATGCAATTGCGATGCAAATGGATGCGATGCATTAATGATATGCGTAATGCTATGTGTTTTACAAAATATCTCTAACACTTCAAGGGTCATTGCTCCAAATATCGGTATTCCTTTACCCGTGTATGCAACTTTGGTTTTTGTAGAATAGTAATACTGAATGCCTAACGCATCTAATGTTTCTGCAACACGTTTTCCCTCTGTCGTTCCACCAAAGACAAGTACCATTAGGATTGGATTGCTTTTTCTTTTTTTCTAAAAATATGATGCCAATTATCGTCATACAACCAAGAACGATTTTTACGTGCGCCTATAGCTTCTCCTACTATAATCATAACGGTTCTAGTTAACTTATTGGTTTTAATTAGTGTTGTTAATTCAGAAAGTTGACCTATCCAAACCTGTTCATCTGGCCAACTTACTCTATACAATATGGCTAAGGGTGTGTCTTCTGGATAATGTTCTAAAAGTTGACCCTGTATTTTTTTCGCAATGCCTACGCTTAGAAAGATACACATCGTAGCCCGTAACTTTGCCATATCTGCAATTTTCTCATGCTCTGGCATTGGTGTATTGCCTTCACCTCGAGTAAGAATGATGGTTTGTGCGACTTCTGGAATGGTGAATTCTGATTTTAGATGTGCTGCAGCAGCTTGAAATGACGAAATACCGGGCACAATGTAATAATCGTAACCCTTGGCATCGAAGATAGTCATTTGCTCTTGGATCGCACCATAAATTGAGGGATCGCCAGAATGCAAACGCACGATAGATTTTCCTTCAGCATAGTACTGATCTATAATTGCAATTTGTTCTTCTAAAGTCATAGAGGCTGAATTGCGTACCAAAGCGCCTTCTTTTGCCATATGCGTTAAAGCTTCTGGCACTAAACTTCCTGCATACAAAATACAATCTGCATGCTCTAATATATATTGTCCTTTTAAAGTTAACAGTTCTGGATCACCAGAGCCTGCGCCTACTATAGCAATACTTGGTTTACGTTCATAAGTACTTAAAAGGCTAAAAGCGTAAGTGAATTTCTTTCCAGACGACGTTTCCACTTTTGTTTTTTCTACAAGCCACGTAGATTGTTTTGCGATTAAAGCGGCGGCAGCTTCTGAAACCCCGTAGACGCCCACTTTTTTCTTAACAACGTCTGATGGGTTTGCTACAGTTATAGTATTGAGTTCTTCTCCAGAAAAGGTTACAAAAGGCAAATTGTACTGTGCTGCAAAATCCAGATAAGCTTGTTCTTCTTGTTTAAGTGTTGCAGAGCCAATAGCATGTACACTTTCCATAGCTATGTTTTCTTTTTTTAATGCAGAGACGAGCCCCTCAATAAGTAAAGATGATGCTATAGCTTTGGCACAACCACTTCCTATCGCAATACAAGACGGGTAATACGACAGAACAGGTGTTTGGGTTTCAAAACATTCATACCCCACATAAATGATAAGATCGAACGCTTCAAAATCGCAAGCGTCTAGACTATAAAACACGGTCACAAAATCGGGACAGGTCTTTTCTAGATATTGAGTTCCCTTATCCTTAGTTTTTAAGATAAGTGCTGTGCGTTTTCGATTTACAAACAAAGCGATCATCTCATTAGTAGGTCTAGATCCTTTTACCTTCCACTGGTACGTTTCCCCTAATGTATCTAATGCCCATAACCCTTGCAAATCGCTAGACGTAGAAATAACGGCTTGCGCATTTAATATCCTACTTATTTGAGCAGTCATGAGATTGGCTTTACCAATATGACCGCTAAGTACAGATTGCGCAAATTCACCCTGATCGTCTACATTAATTACAGCGGGATCTGTAGTTTTATCTTCAATGTACTGTGCAATACTCCGTACGCAAACACCTAATGCTCCCACAAAAACCCATGCATCATACTTTTGGAAATCCGTTGCCATCACCTCAGCAACAGATGTAATCTGTTTTAAATCTTTTGCAGGAGGCGTCGCTCTTGTTGTAAAAACTTTAGAACGGTAAAATTCTTTTTGTAATAGTTTAGCGATAGCTACCCCTTGATCTGTAAAGCAAAGTATAGCAACTTTTATGGTATGTTCGGACATGTGTACTTGACAAAATTTATAAAAAAAGACATCACAAATATACCAGAAGTTAACCTGAATTACGATCTGTTTGAACAGTTTTTGCTTTTAATACCGTAATAGGGTTATGCGCATTTAAAGTCATGCGCATTTCTTCTGTAATTTCATACTGAATTGCAGCGCAACCTGCTTTAAAAAGCGCTATTGAATCTGCTTTAACGGCATTGATAACAATAACCGTTTCTGGTTTTAAAAAGGCGCTAAATTTAGAGCATAACGCTTTTAACTTTCCGCCATGCCCGCCTATAAAAATGGCGTCTGGTTTTGGAAATTTACTGAGGTCTTGTTCGAAAACATCGCCCATAACCCTATCTATCCCGGGAGTACCAAAACGTTTTTGATTCTCAAGCAATAACGCTTCACATTCTGCTCGTTTTTCAAAAGCAATGATCTCAAGGTTGGGGTTCTTTAGTTTTGCTTCAATACTAACAGATCCTGTGCAAAAGCCAATATCCCAAAAAACAGCACTATTCATCACTTCCAAAAGGTGCAATGTTGTTAAACGCACAGACATTTTTGTAATCATATTGGGCCGATTGGGCAAGCCTAAAAAAGCGGTATCTTTTATACCAAAGTCGAACTTGCGGTGTGCTGTTTTTTTTAAAAGCACGCAATTTAAAGGGTAAAACACTTTTTTTGAAGCCTCTAATAACGTCAATTCGTGATAGGCCTCATGGGCCCCCTCGAGATCTTCTCCTACACTCATTTTATAATTTGAATACCCGTAGTCTAACATGCGCTGCGCTAGAGTTGCAGGATTTTTTTCGGCATCTGTCAAGACACCTATCAGTGGCTTTTGTTGTATTAGTGCCGCATCAAAATGGTTCCAAGTCCGCCCATGAACACTTACAGTTTGCAATAAATTGCTATTTGTATGTGTTGCATTAGCAAGCAATTGGATGGCACTAAAATACGGTGTTGTCGTTATTTTGGCCTTAGGGTATTTCGCCTGTAGGGTATTTGAAAACCCATAAAACAAAGGGTTTCCAGAGGCAAAAACAACTAAAGGCGCGTTCTGAGTTTCATAGGCTTTAAACACGTTTGCCATTGGTGCGACAATAGGGATCCATATATGATTTTCAGGAAGTTGTGCTTTCACCAATTCATAATGTCGTGTTCCGCCACTAAATACAACATG
The DNA here is from genome assembly GCA_947504035.1 of uncultured Flavobacteriaceae bacterium. Taxonomy (GTDB): domain Bacteria; phylum Bacteroidota; class Bacteroidia; order Flavobacteriales; family Flavobacteriaceae; genus Jejuia; species Jejuia algarum. The sequence continues at coordinate 21,694 of CANNGA010000001.1, read as the reverse complement.
TCGTGAAATTAAGTCTTGCTGTTCTAAAGTAAAACGAGGTATTTTATTTGCTATGCCAATAATATGAAACGTCATAAAAACACGAATATAATTCTATAAAGTTTACTTTGAATTGTAGTTTTCTTGAATAACAACTTCGTTTTGAAATTTTTTACGCTCCCATTTTCTAAGTTCCAACTCTGGTTGGTTGTAAAAGAGGTCTGTATACCCAAAACACAAATATCCAATTAATTGATGGTCTGAAGGTGCATTCAACACCGCTTTCACTTTTTCAGGATCCAAAATACTCACCCACCCCATACCAATATTAAGGGCTCTGGCCATGAGCCACATATTCTGTATGGCGCAAACCACACTATACTCTCCCATTTTTGGCATACTGGTTTGTCCTAATACAGGACCTTCTTTAGGTGTATAAAAAACAGCGACATTTAAAGGCGCTTCTACAATGCCTTCTAATTTAAGTGCTTTATAGGCGTTTTGTTTCTCATCGTCGAACATTAAAGCAGCCGCTTCTGTTGCTTCAGAAAACGTAGCTTTTACAGCTTGTTTTGTCTTTTGGTCTTTAATCAGTACAAACTCCCAAGGTTGGGAAAACCCTACGGAAGGTGCTGCCAATGCTGCGTTTAAAATCGTATCAATATCTTGGTCTGATAAAGGGGTCTCTAAAAAATGATTCCCCCGAACATCTCTACGGTGCTTCAAAATACTTTCAAGCACCTGTTGTTCTTCGGTATTAAATAGACGTTGCTTTGGCGTTTCCATAAGTGTTATAGTTGTGCGTCATCTAATGTAAAAGCAGCATTGACAAGTGCTGCTGCAAAATTGCTTCCACCGCGCTTTTCTGTAATCAAAGCATAAGGTGTATCGGTCATCATTTTTAAACGTGCTTTAGACTCGATAACATTAATAAATCCTACGGGGGCTCCAATAACACCTGTAGGCGACAGTAGCCCTTCCTGAATTTGATCTGTAATTTCAATTAATGCTGTAGGTGCATTACCAATAACAAAGAGTGCTTTCGGGTATTTTTTGGCGGCCAATTTTATACCGGCTTGGGTCCGGGTTAAACCTTCTGTTTCTGCTAATTTTAAAGCTTCAGGATCGTTTAATAAACACACCACTTCATTCTCATATGTTTTCACAAATGCTTTGGTGATTCCTGCCTGTACCATTGTAACATCCGTCACTATAGTTCCTCCCGCTTTAAGGTAATCCTGCCAAATTGCTATCGCGTTCTGCGACGTTTCTAAATACTTGATATACTCAAAATCTCCAGAGGTATGTATACACCTTATGGCAGCCCATAACGCATCTTTTTGCAATGTATGCGGTGGCAATTGCTTTAATATGGCTTCAAAACTAGCCTGCTGAATTTCCAAGCCTGTTTCTGGTTTTCTATTTAAATAGCCTCTTGGGGTAATTAAATGGTTGCGATATGCAAATGTCTGACTATTACCAATCAACACCACACAAAACATATCGACATCATTAACCTCTAAATCTCCTAGGGTTGTTAGTGTAATCGCTTCTGCGCTACGCCCTAATTGTTTGCAGATGGCAACAGGGGTTTTGGCATCTCGGTATTCTAAATAAATCGTTTTTAAAGCCTGCAGCTGCCAATAGCGTTTTTTACTTTTAGGATTGTACAGCCCCGTCACAAAATCACCCATTGCTGCGGCATGGATACGCTTTTCTATCGTTGTCCAAGGCGTCATTAAATCGGATAGGGATATGCAGCAAAAATCATGACCTAAAATAGCACCTAGTTTACTTCCTGCTGTGATAAAAGCGGAAATACCTGGCACTGTTTCTACGGGAATATCTAAGCCTTGTTCGGCGACCTTTTGGTATACCAGAGAGGCCATAGCATAAATACTTGCGTCTCCAGATCCTATAACAACAACCGTTTCGCCTTCTAAAGCATGGGTTATAGCGATTTCTGCCCTTTTTTCTTCTTCACTAAGTTCTTTCCCGATACACAAGGCTTCTGGTGGCACAAGATGCGCTATAAATTGAAAATAGTAATGATAGCCAATAATTACGGTCGCTTCTGAAATTGCCTGCGTAGCCATTGGAATTATGTAGTCTGAATGTCCAGGGCCTAGCCCAACAACTTTGATCATTTTTTTATAATTAATAAAGAAAAATAGGGTATTTCTCTATGAGTAAGTGTCGTTAAATCTGTAGTGATGTATTCTTGTGCGGTACCTAATCGCTCACAATAATAATAACTCCAGTCTTTTTTTAATAATTCGGACTGAAAATTAGCCCATCCAGATCGTATTTTTAAAAGGACTACGGTATCGAACTTTAAAAAATATGTGGTGATTTCTGTGATTGTTTCTGCTCTTGGAATGATTGCGACTTTAGCATCTAATAAACAAAGAGGTGCTTTATGTTGCGCCGCTCCTAAAGAAAACGAATTGATACCTGGCACTAAAACAACAGGCAACTGCAGCTCTTTAAGTGCTGCTAATATATAAGAGAAAGACGCGTACAGGCTAATATCGCCTTCACATACTACGGCTACGTTTTGTCCCGAATGGTAGGCGTCTTCAATGGCTTTAGCCGTTTCCTTATAGATATTTGAGGCTTGTGTTCTATCATGAGACATTTCTAAAAAAAAACCTCTCAGTACTTTATCTTCTAAATTATGATACTGTAAAATGGGATGCACAAAACTTTTTTTTACGCCATTAGTAATCGATCCTGGGTAAAAAATAACGTCTGCTTTTTTTAATAAACGTAACGCTTTAAGCGTAAGCAGTTCAGGGTCTCCTGGCCCTAAAGCAATTCCGTAAATCGTATGCAAAATTATGTGGTTTTTTTCTTTTTTCGTTTGTATAAGAAGAGTTGCCATTTTTCTTCTGCTACGCCGGCTTTATCCATTTCTGCTCTTGCCATGGTGAAAAACAAATCCGACAATCTGTTAACATAGGCCACTACATAGTCTTCTACGGCGTCTGGATCTTCACGCAGTAATGTGATCAATCGGCGTTCTCCCCGTCTAATTTGTGTACGACATACATGGCATAATGCTGATATTTCATTACCTCCAGGCAATAAAAAATAATCTGAAGGCGCACTTATTTTAGACTCCATATCATCCATCCATTCCTCGCAAAACGCTGCTCCATCTGTAGGTCTTGGATTGGGGTTCTCCTTCTTAGACGTTGAAGGTCGCGCTAAATGCGACATCATATCCATTAAATCTTTTTGAATTTTATGAAGCTGTGGCTGCCATTCATGCGTAGTGCCCAGTTTAGAACGCAATAAACCTATCGTAGAATTAGCTTCATCTAATGCACCATTGCATTCTATACGTGCCGAATCTTTAGATTCGCGTTTACCTCCAAAAACACCAGTCATACCAGTGTCGCCTTTTCGTGTGTATATTTTCATAGGATTATGATTATGCTTCTATAGTACTCATTAACTGTGCTTCTAATGCACTTTGTAGCTGTTGGTCTTCCAGTTGCTCGCCAATAATGACTAAGCGTGTTGCTTTAAGTTCTTCTGCCTTCCATTTTCTATCAAAGTAATTCTCGAACCTATCGGCCACTCCTTGCACAATCATACGCATGGGTTTTCCGGGTACATTAATAATTCCTTTAATCCTATAAATAGGGTAGTTTGCAACCAATACCTTTAAGGCATTAATTAATTGTTTAGGGGTATGATCTACCTCTACGTTTAAAACTATAGAGGTAATGGTTTCATCATGCTCATGGTCATGATGATGGTCGTGATCGTGATCATGATGGTGATGGTGTGTTTCGTGATGCGAATGTTTCTCATCGACATGTTCTTCAGATTTGGCATCAATACCTAATAAGACATCTACGGGGATATCGCCTTTTACGGCCGATATGAGTTTGATGGCGTCGCCAACACGATTCTGAATGACCTCATGTACTTTTGCATATTCAGTTTCATGAATCAAATCAGATTTCGTCATAACAATAAGGTCTGCACACGACAATTGGTCTTCAAACAGTTCTTCAATAGAGGATTCGTGGTCTAAATTTTCATCGTCCAAACGTTGCGATTGCACTTTAGCTCTATCACAAATTTCTCCTGTAGCCTGTCCCACACAGTCCACAACTGTAATAACAGCATCTACGGTTATTTGAGGTTTTAAATCTGGCCAATTAAACGCTTTTAAAAGGGGTTTTGGCAACGCTAAACCAGAAGTTTCTATAATAATGTGATCTATGTCTTGCTTGCGCTCCATGAGCTGTAACATTGTCGGCAAAAATTCTTCCTGAACAGTACAACAAAGACAACCATTACTCAATTCTAGTATATTTTCTTCATCGCATCCACAATCATTTCCTTTAAGAATCTCTCCATCCATTCCTAATTCTCCAAATTCATTAACGATAATAGCTAAGCGTCTGCCGTTTGCATTTTGAGCTATTTTATGTATTAACGTTGTCTTTCCAGATCCTAAAAACCCCGTAATTATTGTTACTGGTATTTTTTGTGTTTGTAGTGCCATAAATGTTGTCCAAATGATTTGTAACAAAACTATCCATTATAACTTGAATGCAAAAGGAAATTTTGATATGTTTATGATACTATTTGCAAACGAAAAGTTAGAAACGTGTGTGTTTTACACTGTAACGGTTTCAAAATCCCATCGAAAAACCATTTCCTCTATATCCAAGACAAGGGGATTACAAACCTCATTACCCCGCAAATGCTAGTCTATCAAATTTCAATCTATAAACCAAAAGTGATTTTAATTCAGACATTTCAAAGTGTAATGCGTGATATTGATCAAAAGACACCACTAAATTTTTAAGTTTTTTAATATGCTTAACGTACTTAAACGTATTTTTATTAAAAGAGACATCCAACTCTTCCAGACCTTTAAGTCCTGTTACGCTTTCTGGCAACACATGAAATGCATTGTATGCCAAATCTAAAGTTTTTAGCCCAGGCAGCTTTTCGATAATTAAAGGCATGATTTGTTCTAAATCTTGAGTTTCTAAATCGAGTTTGGATAAATCCAAATGTTTCGCTCCTGTTTTTACAGCGGTTTCTATGCGTTTTATCGTTTCTATATAGTGTATCATTATTGTTTTTATTTTAAATTAGTTGTAATTACATGGTGCCAGGCTCTTATTGCGCAATACCATACGCTTCTGCCTCTTGGGCTTCTATATTAAGCGTTCTTATGCCGCTGTCTATAAGTGGTCGGACTCATTTTAAAGGCGTTTTTAAAACATTTAGAGAAATACGACGGGTTAGAAAACCCGATGTGAAAAGCAATTTCAGAACTACTATCATTTGTGTTTTTTAAAAGCACTTTTGCCTGTTTTAAACGCAGCATCGCAATAAAAGTGTTGGGAGATTGTCCAACAATAGCTTTAAGCTTACGTTGCAATTGCCGTTCGCTGATACCAATATGCTGACTAAGTGCCTTCACCCCAAAACCATCATCACTTAAATGGCATCCTACAATTTGAGTCACTTTATTTAAGAACACGTTATTTGAAGACCCAGTATTGATCGCTTCTGTAGTTCGCAATGTATTTATAGTGGCACATTTTATAATGCTATAAAACAAAGTAGGTCTATCATCCTTGCTTACAAAAGCAGTTTTATACGGTTTGAATTTAAAATGTGTGCTTCCAAGTACTGTCATTACGGTTTGAGACAGTACAATTTGGTATGGCACAGCAGTTTGTAATAAGGCGACAGTAGCGTTATAACTATTTTCTTGAATGGCATCTTCTGGACTACAATCTTTAATATCTAAGCTGATATTTAATGCTGCATTTAAAACTTTACATATGGCTTGTATATTAAGACTACAATACACCGCCTTACTCGCACTTTCAAACAGCACTACAAATGCATTTGCATTACATTCTAACACGATCCCATTAAAGGTTTTGACATACTTGCAAATAGCCATTTTATATTTAGAATTATTGCTTCCAGATGCTATGCTATGTCCCGTCATAATCGTATACAACTTTTTTGTAGAAGGAGACTTAGAAGCTTCATTTTGCTCAGCATTTAAAGTATCGTGCGTTACAGAGGGTGTTGCTATTTGAATTGGTTGGACGTTCGTTGTTATCATCTTAGGTCTCATAAGCATATTACGGTATCTAAAATTGAACTTATGTCTATAATTCGCAAACACCTCAGGTTATGCAATCGTGTTTGCAATACGGTAACGGTGACTGAATGGGGGCTATTTACAGCGTTTAAGTGTTTTGTTTTCATTATTTTAAACGGGATGGATTAACAGCACAAATAACCTAAAAACCAACACCTTAAAACAAAACAACTTCTCTTAAGAAGAAAAAAAAACGTTAAACGCGGAAAAAAAAGCATTAAAATTTCAATCGAAATTTAAGCGCGACACCTGAGATTCTATTATAAACAATACACCTACAAATAGATTACAGTAAATACCTTTCTCATACAACAACACGAGTAAAAATTAGGCTGTTTTTTCGCATTAACGCTTCGCATAACACGACCACTAAAACAAAACAAAATCGCTCTTAAAGCGGCTTAATTCTTTTTTAAATGAAGCGCAAAAACAGCATTAATACCAAACACAAAATTACCATCTCTAGTGTTAAAATTATTTGGTGTTTGTAGTATAAAACCATCGGCTACCATACGTCTCGTATTGGTCATTTGGAATTGCAATAAAAGGAAACGCACATCCCAATTCACCCCTAAAGCAAAAGCTCCAAAAGTAGTTCTAGACACTAGTGGATTAGCCACGTAATAATATTCTGAAACTAAAGAGACATGGCCTCCTAACTTATAACGCGCTCCAAAACCTAATGCAAAATGAAGTGAAGGATCTTCAGCCAAGGCAGATTGGTTTCTAGATATAACTGTTGGTGAAATTTGTAGCGATAATGCGGGTGTAAATTTACGAGCTATTAAAAGCTGGCTTGTAAATGCTGAGCGTTCATCGAAAGCAGAAACACCATCAGGCAGCCTCAAGTTTCCTTTATAGCTTATATTCTGAAAAAGCGTAACACTCACGGGCTGTTTCCAGCCTCCTTGATATTGCCGCATAAGATTGTATTTCAAATAACCATCATAAACGTCATCTAAGGTCGTCCATCCTCCTCCCGTAGTCCATCGGTCTGTAATCGCATATTCAAAACCTAATCTTGAACTCCATTTGTCTGCAACAAATCTTTGCGCACCAGCATTTGGTAAATTCCAAGACCGGTGTAGTGCCATGAGTTGTAACACCCCTGCTTTTCGGTTTTCAACAGATTGGCCAATAGAAATACGCGTGCCTTTAAACGTTGATGAAGTATATTGAGGCGTAGTTGGGTATTCTTTATCTAAGGTTTCTAATAAGTCTTGAGCCCCAGCAGAAACCATGCACCCTAGCAAGAGACTTAAATGTATGAGCAAATAGTTATTATTCTTCATGAGGCTTATATTCAAATCTAAATTTAGTCGTTATAACTTTAGCAATATTAGGCGCAACAATAGAAGGAATCTTAATATTAAAGTCGCTAACTGCTATTTCAAAATCTCCTGTTATCAAATATTTCCCATTCGTGTTTTGAATATCTGTTTTAATCTCAAAAGCTTTAGCAACATCTTTTATGGTAAGCGTCCCTTTCACCATTCTGGTTTGATGGCCAATAATAGACGCATCGAAATCTACAATTTGTCCTTTAAATGTCGCTTTGGGGTATAAATCAGACTCCAAATAGCTTTCATTAAAATGTGTTCGCATTAATGATTTTTTAAACACAAACGCTTTCATAAGCATGCTAATAGCTATTTCATTTTTAGAAATATCTATAATACTCAACACTTGGTTGTTATTTGCCGCGATATGCTCTGCGGTTGTGTAGGAGAAAAAAGACACCTGCCCCTGCCTGTCAATATACTGTGTTGGCTTATAATTAAAGCTTGTTAAAGCTAGTAATAAGACAATAAGAACACGCACTCTATGCATTATTTCTGGTATTAATCATCAACTTTATAAAAATACAACATCTTCCTTTTTAAAGCATAAAAACCCAACGTTAACTTGTTATAAAACAAATTAAGCCTCTAATTTCTACTTTAATACTACACACATAGCTTATTCTTCTAATATTTAGAAAAAAACGCTATAAAAATCAAACTACAAATAAACGTTTAACACGACGACTATACTAATAAAAACACGACTTTAGCTATTATAAAAACGACAAAAAATACTAAAGTAATGTTTTTCTAAATTTAGAGTGTAATTCCCCTTTTTAGAACTTAAATAAGTCGTTAATTTTTAATTACTTTTGACTGTTATTTGTAATGATTTGGTGTTATGAGAAAGGATAAATTATATTTTTTGACTTTTATTTCTATTTCGATTATTTTTTTAATCATAGCCTCCCTAGGCATTGGCTATGTGACCAAAATAAGTATCAATCAATTATTAGAAGTGCAATTAGAAGCCAGTAAACGTGAGGCAGATGCCATTGCTAAACTTTTAAATTATGAGTTTAAAAGTGGACTTGACAAAAAAAGCATTACAGATAATATTCAAAGTACGCTAGCAAACACCCACACAGGAAGTGCTTTTATTTCTATTTTCGATTGGTCAGGGAAAGTGGTATCGCATCCAGATATTACTAAAATAAAACAAGAAGTTAATCCAAATCAAGAGGTCTTAAATACCTTAAAAGATGGGCGCAATATCAATGAGTTGTACAATTTATTAATGCGGCTAAAAAACGAAAAAGAAAATGATATTTCTAAAATAGAATCTGAAATTGTCTATACCGCTACCGTAAACGAATCTGACCTTATTGTTGCTGCACATGTAAATTTAAATGCGGTTATTAATCAAGTTGTAAAATTAAAAAGACGTTTTTATACCATTTTTATTTTAATGGGGGTTTTAATTATTGTCATGTCGTCTTTTGCCGTACGTATGATAGGCAGTTACTATGAAAAGCAATTGGAACAAAAAAACAGCACTCTCGAAAACGAATTGATTAACCTATCTAAACTAAATGCAGATTTGGTGACCTACCAACAAAAAATAGAACAACACCAACCTAAAGAAGCAAAACAAGAAGCACTAGCAGACCCTAGTAAAAAACGACTACTCACACATGTTAGAAACGAATTGGTACCTATAAACATGAATGAAATCGCATACATTCATACCGAAAACACCATTACCTATGTCATTTCATTTTCAGGTAAACGATCTACCACAAATTTAAGTTTAGACGATTTAATTTCTTCTTTAGACCATTCGCTATTTTTTAGAGCCAATCGCCAATTTATAATAAGCATCACCTCAATTCATAAAATTATAAAATACGGCAATAGCCAGCTTAAAATTTTAGTAAGAGACGCAGATGTAGAAATCATTATAAGTAAAAATAAGGCCGCAGAATTTAAACAATGGTTAAACATTTAAAATCATTTTTTAAGAGTACATCTATTGCACTATACTTTAACTTTTTATACGCACAAAAAACATAAGGTTCATTTTACGCTCAATTCCATAAGAGCACAGCTACAACACTAGAGAGGTCAATACTTTAGTAAATGTTTTTCATCGGTTTTTTTGACATTTCCACTCGACTTATAGCAGAAATAAAAGCGTTTATCGAAAATTTCAAATAAAAAATGACATCCACTAAAATGATCTTTATTTTTGATATTAGTTAGTTAATTAATCTAAAATCCCGCAAAGAAATGAAAACACTCAAAAAAAGTGTTCAAGCTGCGGTAATTGTTATTGCGCTCTCTCTCAGTAGTACTGCTAATGCAACAACAAGCACCTATGCTTTAACAGGAGGATGGTCATGGTCATCATTCTTTTTCCCTAAAAAAGTAAAGATCACTAAATCTAGAAATTCTAAATCGTTTACCTTTACTTTTACAAAAATTAAAAAAGTGCCTGCAAAGCCAAAGACATCTATTCCTTTAGATGGAGGTTTAAGCATCCTAGTATTAGGAGCAGCTGCTTTTGGAGTAAAAAAACTAAGAGGTTCTAATCGTGAAGCAAATTAAATCTCATTTAAGTAAGATCCCTAAACCTATAAGGCTTTTCTTAGGAAAGGCCTTATTGTTTTTCGTCCTTTGGGAAGTGATATACGGGCTTTTCTTGTTCGATTCGCAATGGTTAGATAGCAAACTCACTAACCATGTTGGAGCTGCGTCTGTATTTGTCCTCAATAATTTTACCACAATGAGTGGGTTTACTGCGGTTCCAGAAGTATGGAATTCGGTGTATGCAGGAGAATCAATAGACAATTTAGCCTCCATTATCTATCACAATGATAGTATTGTACTTTATATTGCACACGCCTGTAATGGCTTGTCTTTACTCGTACTCTATATTGGCTTTATTGTATGTATGCCTTCTCGTTTTTGGCGTAAAGTGCTTTACATCGTTCTTGGGGTTATACTACTCGACATTATTAATATTATAAGATGCGTTGGCCTTATTTATTTAATGGAATACAATGATACGTATTTTGATTTTGCGCACCATTACCTGTTTAAAGCTACGGTATATGTATCTACATTTATAATTTGGATCTATTACTCTAGAAAAATACACTTTAAAAATGAAACTTTACAAGTCGGATAAAGTCCGTTTTATAGCAGGACTTATACTTATTGGCATCATATACTCTTTATTCTATATATACTTTTTAGAAAACAAAGATGTAGCAGCACTTTCTGGCTTTTTAAGGCACGGTATCTCTTTTGGTGCAACCCTAACAGTGTATTTTATAGGTACCTCGCATTTAGGAACCTTAGAAGATAAATGGATGTCTTCACTATGGCATTTCGTGCACATTTCTGGACTTATTATCCTTACAGGTTTGGGGCTATTCGACCTCTTTATTGCAGATATTAGTTTTAATATGCGACGCTTTGCCTTAACCATACTTGAATTTCTAATTTCACCTGTACTCTACGTCGGTATGGGACTTTTAAACAGAAGTTTAAAACAGCAATCGGCCTCTTAATTTTCCATTAACATCTCTGGAGTAACTACAGTTCTAAATCCAACATGCTCTGAAGAAGAATCGGTACTATTGCCCATTCTAGAAGACAGTCTATAACTAGCGCAATACGAATCTGTACACAAAAAAGACCCGCCTTTAATGATAACTTCTTCTATTAAAGGATTATTAGGGTTGTAGGTTTTTGATGCTCCTTTCGGATTATCTACTACTGTTTTTAAAGCTGCCAATTCTTCGTAATATTTTAAATTGTACCAATCGCTAGTAAACTCCCAAACATTACCTGCCATCTCATAAAGTCCAAACGAATTGGGCAAATAAGTTTTAACAGGTGCACTGCGTTCGTAACCATCGGCTAATGTATTGTTCACAGGAAATTCGCCTTCCCAACTGTTCACCCATTTGGCTAACTTAGAGGGATCATCACCCCATAAAAAAGTCGTGTTTTTTTCTTTACCTCTAGCCGCATACTCCCATTCGGCCTCCGTTGGCAAACGTCTGCCTGCCCATTTGCAATAGGCTTTAGCATCCTCGAAACTCACATGTACTACAGGGTGATCCATAACCTCTAAAATGTTAGAATTTTTACCTAAAGGATGTTTCCAATTGGCCCCTATAGTCCACCGCCACCATTGCGAAAAATCATAGAGATTAGACACAGACTTAGCTGTTTTTTTAAATAATAATGATCCTGGTTGCAATATAGAATCATGTGGTTTTGGCGTGCCTTCAGGCAGTTGGCTTTTAAAAACCTCCCAATCTATTTCGCGCTCTGCAACGGTAATATACGCTGTTGCATCTACAAAGGCCTTAAACTGTGCGTTGGTCACCTCGGTAACATCCATAAAAAACCCATCGACATGTACAGGGTGTTGCGGTTTTTCATGCGCCATAGCTGCTTTGTCCTGGGGTACCGCACCTTGCATGAAGGTGCCTGCAGGAATCCACACCATACCTAAAGGAGGGTGTGCAATAAGACTATCTACTACCGCTTTAGCTAAAGATGACTTCACTTTAGGTATCGTGGTATCTACGGCATTGCTTTTAGGAGTATCTTGTGTTACAGTATCTGTTGTGACTGCCTTTTTACACGAAAGGCCAAACATCAACACACTTAGAACCACTGTTGTCTTAATAAAGGAATATGCCATAACTCAACTTCAAAATTTTAGGTATCAAATGTATCTATTAATTCGTTTATAAACCATTTATTAGTATATAAACACGCTTTTTACATCATTATTATCGTAATCTATACTTAATAATTACCTTTGCATAACTTAATTTCAGAATTTATGATTTATTCAATGACAGGTTATGGGAAATCTGTTTTACAATTACCTACCAAAAAAATCACTATTGAACTTAAATCTCTAAATAGCAAGAATTTAGATTTAAACGCTAGAATGCCTTCTATTTATAGAGAAAAGGAACTTACAATAAGAAAACTTTTAGCGAGTAAACTGGTACGTGGTAAAGTAGATTTTTCTATTTATGTAGAGACTACAGCAGAAGATACATCTACACAAATAAACGCACCTGTTGTTCAACAATATATGGCGCAATTACGAACTGTAGTTCCAGCAGAAGACTTAGAGCTTTTAAAAATGGCAGTGCGCTTCCCTGATGCTTTAAACACCGTTAGAGAAGAGATTAATGATGATGAATGGAAAGCTATAGAAGCTGAAATACAAAACGCGACAGAGGCTTTAATGATTCACCGTTTAGATGAAGGTAAAGTCCTTGAAATCGATTTTAATGAACGTGTGGAAAGCATTAGAACACTACTTGAAGCCATTATTAAAATAGACCCCGAACGTGTGGACGGTGTGAGAGAACGCCTTAAAAAAGGCGTAGAAGAGCTTAGAGAAAAATATGATGAAAATCGCTTTGAACAAGAGCTGGTCTATTACATCGAAAAATTTGACATCACCGAAGAGAAAGTACGTTTAGAAAACCATTTAAACTATTTTACAACCTCTATAAACTCTAAAGATTCTAATGGAAAAAAATTAGGATTTATAAGTCAGGAAATGGGACGAGAAATTAATACCATTGGATCTAAAAGTAATTATGCGCCTATGCAGCAGCTTGTCGTGCAAATGAAAGATGAGTTGGAGAAAATTAAGGAACAACTTCTAAACGTGCTATAAGCCCCCATTTAAAATTTTATAACCGTTAAACACAGCGCATTTGGACACTACAACATCAAAAAAAGGCAAGCTTATTGTATTTTCGGCACCTTCGGGGTCGGGAAAAACAACCATAGTAAGACATCTTTTAGGCCTTGAACATCTCAATTTAGAATTCTCAATATCGGCGACCTCTAGAGCCAAAAGAGGCGATGAAATAGATGGTAAAGATTATTATTTTTTATCTGCCGATGCCTTTAAAACTAAGATTAAGGCAGATGCATTTTTAGAATGGGAAGAAGTGTATCGCGATAATTTTTATGGCACTCTAAAAACTGAAGTAGAACGCATCTGGGCTACTGGAAAAAACGTAATTTTTGATATTGATGTTTCTGGCGGTCTTCGCATTAAAAGAAAATTTCCAGACGAAACTTTGGCTCTTTTTGTAAAGCCACCTAGTGTCGATGCTTTAAAAATAAGACTAAAAAAACGTAAAACAGAAAGCGAAGACAAGATAAACATGCGTGTAGCTAAAGCTTCGGCAGAATTGGCTACAGCGCCTTTATTTGACACTATAGTTATTAATGACGATTTGGAAAGCGCCTTAAAAGAAGCCGAACAAAAAGTAAGTGATTTTATAAAACAATAACGTTTAGGTATGCATATTGGCTTGTATTTTGGCTCTTTTAATCCCATCCATATTGGGCATCTTATTATTGCAAATCATATCGCAGAACACAGCGATTTAGACGAAATCTGGTTTGTAGTTACGCCTCATAATCCCTTTAAGAAAAAAAGCAGCCTGTTGGACAATTACGAGCGTTTAGAAATGGTACGTCTGGCAACAGAGGACTATAGCAAATTAAGGCCCAGTGCCATTGAGTTTAAACTGCCTCAACCCAATTATACAGTACATACGCTTGCGCATTTACAAGAAAAATACCCTAAGCATGACTTCGCTCTTATTATGGGAGAAGATAATCTTAAGAGTTTTCATAAATGGAAAAACTATGAGCTCATCTTAGAACACCACCACATCTACGTGTACCCAAGAATTTCTAACCAGGCTCCTGCAACACAATTTGATGCTCATGACAAAATTCATCCCGTAGATGCCCCGGTCATGCAATTATCATCAACACACATCAGACAGGCTATAAAAGAGGGTAAAAACATAAAACCCATGCTTCCAGAAGCTGTTTGGAGCTATATTGACGATATGAATTTCTATACCTAATGGGTATAAAACTGATCTTTTACACAAAAAACATCGATTTAATGTAAATTTCGCATAAAAAAATAGCTTTTTCCGTCTTTTTATTGCGTAAAAAGCAAAAAAGGTAAGAATTTTCATTATTTTAGAGATCCCTAACAAAAGATTATGACCTCTAATAAAAATTCCAACTTGATTGTTGTTGGTATTGGCGCATCTGCTGGTGGATTACATGCTATACAATCCTTTTTTGATCATCTGCCCGACGATACAGGTATGGTGTTTATAATTATTCAACACCTTTCCCCAGATTTTAGAAGCCTCATGCCCGAGCTGCTACGTAAGCATACCAAAATGCCCATACACACAGCAAAAGACAAGCAACGTATGGTACCCAATACCATATACCTAAATCATAAGAACAAAAATTTAGAGATTAAAAACAATACATTAGCACTCTTAGACAAGCCACCTAAGAACAACCTAAATTTACCTGTCGACATCTTTTTTCATACGTTAGGCGAAGTGTACAAATCCCGTGCTATTGGCATTATTCTGTCTGGCACAGGTTCTGATGGATCTAGAGGAATTCGTACCATTAAAGAACATGGAGGCATGACACTGGTACAAGATCCAAAAACGGCCGAGTTTAATGGCATGCCTAACGCCGCGATTCTAACTCATACCATAGACTATATTCTAGATCCCGAAGGTATTGCCGCTGTATTACATAAAAAACCCATAGGCAAACAACTCGTTGTGCCAAATGAATTACAGGATAACACCACTGATGCTGCTGTCATTACCGCTGTACTCACTAGTATTTATAAATTTTCTGGAATAGATTTTAGAACCTATAAAAAAAGCACACTCTTACGTCGCTTAGAAAAACGAATGCATATTAATAATATTGAACACGTATTCGATTATGCCACATTCCTATCTGGCAGCGACGATGAGAAAAAAGCTTTAAAAGACGATTTTTTAATTGGTGTAACGCGCTTTTTTAGAGATACAGATGCCTTTCGCAGCATACAAACCAACGTTATCCCAAACATTTGCAAGGCTAAAGCTTCACATGACACCGTTAGAGTTTGGGTAGCGGGTTGTTCTACAGGAGAAGAAGTCTATTCTATAGCCATCCTGATAGACGCCTATATCCACTCACACAAGCTCAATCTCGATTTCAAAATTTTCGCTACAGACGTAGATCCTAGAGGTTTATCCATAGCAAGTCTAGGCCGTTATAACATCAACATTATTAATGAAATTGAAAAACAGTATTTAGACCATTACTTTATAAAAACTGGAGATAAAATACAGATTATAAAACGTTTAAGAGAAAAAATTGTATTCTCAAGTCATAATCTTATAAAAGATCCTCCTTTCATAAAAATGGACCTCATCACCTGTAGAAATCTGCTTATTTATTTAGACAGTAGCTCTCAAGAAAAAGTACTTCTAAACTTTCAATTTGCCCTCAACCAATCCTCATATCTATTTTTAGGAAATAGCGAAGCTTTAGGCGCAGCAGCAGCTTATTTTAAAGTTATTGATATGAAATGGAAAATTTATCAAAATACAGCTACCGCTAAATACATGCCCTCACAAAACAACCCAAAAGAACGTATTAAGGCGCTTAGCTACAGAAACACGTCAGAACACACCATTATTAAACCTTCGAGATTGAATAATGACCCAGAAGCTGTTTACCATAAATATTTGAGTAAAAAACACAGCCCATCTTCTATTTTCATAGACAAAGACTTCAACATTCTTTTTATTAAAGGCAATGCCGGAAAACGATTAATGCATCAAGAAGGGGTCTTCGAAAACAATCTACTTAAAATGTTAAATACAGAAGTAGCAACTATAGTTAGAAGTGGCTTACGTCGTTTAAAAAGTGAGCAGAAAGATATCATCATTAAAGGTATCGTAAATAAAACACCTAGTGGTCATTCTAATTTCGATCTCACCTTTCATAAACCCGACGCCGAAAGTGGTTTTGAGAACTGTTTTTTAATTGAATTTAGCGATGATAAAGTCTTTTCAAAAACAGCCCCTATTGTCATTAAAAACATAAACATCGAAGAAGTGTCCAGCCAACGTTTGGGCGATTTGGAACACGAATTAAAAATCGTTAAAACAGAACTTCAAAATGCAATAGAAGAATTAGAAAGCAGCAACGAAGAATTGCAATCTTCTAATGAAGAACTCATGGCGTCTAACGAAGAATTGCAGTCTGTAAACGAAGAGCTTTATACCGTAAACTCTGAAATGCAAGAAAAAAACAAAGCGCTCGTTAACTTAAGTAACGATGTCTCTAATCTTTTAGACAATACCGCTATAGCGACCTTATTTTTAGATACCGATTTGCGCATTCGTAAATTCACACCCGCCTTAAAAGAAGTTTTCAACTTGCATGAAACCGATTTAGGCCGCCCTTTATCTAGCTTTACCTCTAATTTTAATGAAGCCACTAGAATCTCTATTATTGAAGATTCTAAATTAGTATTAAAGCAACGCGTTACTTCAGAAAAACAAGTTCAAGATAAAGATGCCAATTTTTACTTAAAACGCACCAGTGCTTTCATCACTGCCAATGGTGCTATAGATGGCATTGTAATTACTTTTTACAATATAAATAACCTAAAAAAAGTAGAAAAAGAATTAACCATAACAGACATAAGATATCGTAATTTATTTGAACACCTTAATGAAGGCTTCGTACATGCCAAAATTATAAAAAATAAAAAAGGCATTCCTGTAGACTGGACGTATATTGATGCCAACCCCACTTTTGAAAAAATTATAGGACTCTCAAAAAAAGAATTAATAAATCATAGACTCATGGACATCCTCCCTTATATTAAAGATGATCCTAGCACTTGGATAGACACCTTTGGCGAAACCGCTACCAGTGGAAAAGAACAGTATATCGAAAATTATACCACGCCAGAAGGCAAGCATTACCAAGTACATCTATTTTCACCTAACAAAGATGAATTCGCAGCGACATTTGCAGATATTACAGCATTTATCAATAAAAAAAGGGCCCTTACTAAAAGCGAATCAGAACTAAGAAAGATACAGCAAATCACTAAAGTAGGCAGTTGGTATTTAGATCTAGCCACCAATAAAGTGAACTGGTCTTTAGAACTTTATAAAATTTATGATTTAGACCCTACACTACCGCCTCCAGACTATACCAAACACAAACAATTATTTTGTAAAGAAAGTTGGGACATTTTATCTAAAACCGTGGAAAACACAAAACGTACAGGAGTTTCCTACGAATTAGAATTAAAAATGATTAAAAAAAATGGTGCTGTCGGCTGGCTATGGGCAAGAGGAGAAGCTGTTAAGGATCAAGACGGTGTTATTGTTGCCTTAAGAGGTGCTGCCCAAGACATTACGCAACGCAAAATTGATCAAGAAGAACTTCTTAAAGCTAAAAAAGCTGCCGAAGATGCCAACAACCATAAAAATTATTTTCTGGCAAACATGAGTCACGAAATTAGAACCCCTATGAATGGTGTTTTGGGCTTTTCTGAATTGCTAAAAAATGATAAGCTATCCGCCAAAGACCGTTTAAAGTATTTAGAAATTATAGATGGAAATTCTAAACAATTACTCAACCTCATTGATGATATTATAGACATTGCCAAAATAGAATCTAATGAAATAAAAATTTGCTACAAAGAATGTCATGTTTCTAAACTGATACAAAACCTAGAGCTTACATTTAATGAACTCAAAAAAGAAAAAAAGAAAAACCATATTAACATTGTAACACATATACCCAAAGCTTATGAAAACTTAGTTACCGTTACCGACCCGCAGCGTTTGCAGCAAGTAATTTCCAACCTTCTCAACAATGCCTTGAAATTCTCTGAAAAAGGCACCATCGCCTTTGGTTTTAACGCTGTAGATGACCATCTAAAATTCTTTGTAAAAGATGAAGGTATAGGTATTAGAAAAGACAAGCAAAATGAAATATTTGAACGTTTTAGACAGATCAACTATGAAAACAACGCTAAATACGGGGGTACAGGCTTAGGTCTCGCCATTTGTAAAGGCATCCTAGAATTATTAGGTGGAGACATTCGTCTTGAATCTTCACTTCACAAAGGCACTCTGTTTGAGTTTACAATACCACTAAAGCAACTGCACTTCCAAAAAAAAGAACAGCCTCCTGTTTTAGAACGTAGCACCTTATTCTTAAAAAACAAAACCATATTAATAGCAGAAGACGATACCTTAATACAACTGCTATTTCAAATCGTACTTAAAAACAGCGGTGCCAAACTTATTTTTGCCAAAAACGGAAAAGAAGCGATTAAAACCTACCGCTGCAACCCCAATATAGACATTGTTTTATTAGACATTAGAATGCCAGAAATGAATGGTATTGATGCCCTAGACAAAATTTTATCCATAAATCCAGATGCCAAAATAATAATGCAAACGGCTTACGTGATGCCCGACGAAAAAAAGAAATGCTTCAATAAAGGTGCCGTAGACTTTTTATCAAAACCAATTATAAAAGAAGAGTTATTTAATACTTTAAACAAATGGATGAACTAATGCCGTTGCTAGTATAAAACACATCTTTTACCTCCCTAATAACTCCACAAAGAAAACCGCTTAGCACCAATTGTACTAAGCGGTTTTCAAACTAAATAACCAACCAAAATTTGTAAGTCCTAAAGACTAGGCTCTAGGATTGTCTTTTCTTTTATGTCTAAACGTGCGCGTTTTAGCGCTAGCGTTTTTAGCTTTTGTCGTGTCTTTCTTTAAGAATTGAATATTACCTCTACCTTCAAATCTATATAGCGTTTCCGATGTAGGGTGAAACAATTCTATTGTATGGTCATTTATAACGCTCAATTCAAAAAATTCATTGTTGAAGAAATCATAATCTAATGTTAAAGTTTTTAAATCCAACACGCCTTCAATGTCACCTATACCGTATAGTCCTGTAAAATTCCACACAATTCTATTGGCATTTAAAGACTGTGAACTTCTAAATGAATCGGCATCTCCACCTGCTAAAAATTGTAAAAAATTCTCATTATCAAATTCATTCAACACTCCTATTTCGCTCGTAAATGTTTTTTCCCAAGCATCGTACTCCTGTAGAAAGTAATGTATGTTATCGTAGAACACAAAATCATAATCAAAAGTACTGCGTTGGTAGCCTTCCAAAAAATAAGAGGTATCTGTAGCCCTGTTATACAGTTCTAGTGTATTTCCATCGACTTGAAAAACCTCAAATCGAGTTAACCCATCGATATCATGTCTTACATCCAATACCATCCCTACAGTTTCATATGCTGCTACATCTATACCAAAACCATCGCCTAAGCTTCCCAGTCCTACCAAATTAGTATTTGCATACAACGTACCTTCTATAAAAGAAATGGTAAATGCTTTTTGTAAAAAAGGGATTTCACCAAAACCAAGAGTTTGGTTAATATCTACATACCACAACTCATGTGTGTTTAACAATCGATTTAAACTTACGGGCGCTACATCAACGACTTCTACCACTTCTACCACTTCAACAACCTCAACCGTTTCAATATCATCTACAAGTACCTCTGCATAACAAGAGGTAAGTAGCAAGGCTACTACGCTCATACTTAATAGTAATTTTATCGTCTTCATAATCATTTGTTTTAAAAGTTTCATGGTGATAATTTCAAAAGGCATGCCAAAAAATACCTTAAGCTTAGATTTAAGATGCCGTTTTCCATATTTTATGTACTTTTGACGCCATAATAGAATGTGTTTTTTTATGAGTAAACCTTTAAAATACGCCGTTTTTGGAGCAGGCAGCTGGGCTACAGCTATCGTAAAAATGCTTTCTGAAAACTTAGATGAAATAGGTTGGTATATGAGAAGTGTCTATACCAAAGAACATCTCCTAAAGGAACAGCACAATCCTAATTACCTAAGCTCTGTAGAATTTCATTTGGAACAACTACAACTTAGTAATGATATTAATGAGGTTGCTAGCAGGGCAGACGTTTTAATTTTTGTAATTCCGTCGGCCTTCATTCATAGTGAACTGGAAAAGCTTAACGTAGACATATCTCAAAAAATTATTGTTTCTGCGGTTAAAGGTATCATTCCTGAAACGGGCTTATTGGTAGGCGAACATTTCCATAAGGCGCACCGTGTTCCAGACGATAATATTGCCGTTATTGCTGGCCCCTGTCATGCCGAAGAGGTAGCCTTAGAGCGTTTATCGTATTTAACGATTTCGTGTTCAGACACTACGAAAGCAGAAAATATAGCCAAAAATCTATCGAGCCACTACATTAAAACCAAGGTGAGTGACGATGTGATAGGCATTGAATATGCCGTCATGCTAAAAAATATTTATGCTATAGCTGCGGGTATCGCACACGGTTTGGGTTACGGCGATAATTTTCAAAGTGTTTTAATGAGCAATTCTATTAGAGAAATGAAACATTTCATTAAAAAAATGCATAAAACAAAACGTAATATTAACAACTCTGCGTATCTAGGTGATCTACTCGTTACAGGCTATTCCGTTTTTTCTAGAAACCGCATGTTCGGTAATATGATAGGTAAAGGCTACACGGTAAAATCTGCACAGATGGAAATGAATATGGTTGCAGAAGGCTATTACGCTACAAAAAGCGCCCACCTTTTAAGTGATGAGAATTGCAAATCGCAGCTTCCTATTATATCTGCCGTTTACGATGTGCTTTACGAAAATAAAAACCCTAAAAAAGTGTTTCGACGCTTAACAGACAAATTGGATTAGTCTTTCCTTAAAAAATAGTTGCAAAAGCTAGATTGAAGTAAATATACAGCAAGACGACACACATGTCTTTACGACTCTAATAACAAAAATCAAGCTTTGTAAAGCAAATAATTGTCCATACAGCTAGTTCTGAAGCTCCAACAAAAAGCGGGATATAGAGGTCTATCAAAAACAATTCTTTATTTAATCACTGAACACCTCCCTTAATCTCGCCTTATTAGGAGGGACTCACTCTTGCCCTATTAATGGCAAGAAAACTAAAAAAATCACAATCTAAACTAAATCCAAAGTCCCCTCGATTAAGAGGGAATATAGGGGTGTGTCAAAGGTTATCTCTTGATTCAGTATCCAAAAACACCTCCCTTAATCCCTCCTTATTAGGAGGGACTCACTCTTGCCCTAATAATGACAAGAAAACTAAAAAAATCACAATCTAAGTTAAATCCAAAGTCCCCTCTATTAAAAGGGAGTATAGGGGTGTGTCAAAGGTTATCTCTTGATTCAGTATCCAAAAACACCTCCCTTAATCCCGCCCTATTAGGAGGGACTCACTCTTGCC